>NZ_VWXB01000001.1:0-1118082 GCF_011752635.1 Pantoea sp. Cy-640
GTGACACAGCTGCGTCATGGATTCCCCGCCTGCCTGGCAGGCGAGGATGAATTCAAGGCGTTGCATGGTAACAGTCTCAGTCCAGGGCATAGTGAGTCTCCTCTGCTATGCCGTTTATAACTGTTACTCATGTGCCCGGTCTAAAGTGTTACCCATGTGGCCGGTTTGTACCTAAATGCCGACCCTACAGGGATCGAGGGGATACCGCCGTGCTGGCGCTGCACGCGGTCGGCATCAATGCCGACCTTGTACAGTGCAACCTTTGCGAACAGTGTTAAGGCTTAACAGACCGCACATTGCGGCATTGCCCAGCCGGGGTAACATCCCGTAGGGTGCGCATTGATGCGCACCTGGAACTACTTCAGCATCGGCAAATTGAGACCGTGCTGCTCTGCGCAGGTCTGCGCCAGCTCGTAACCCGCATCGGCATGACGCATCACGCCGGTGGCCGGGTCGTTCCACAGCACGCGACCAAGGCGCGCATCCGCTTCAGCCGTACCGTCACAGACGATCACCACCCCGGAATGCTGCGAGAAGCCCATACCGACGCCGCCGCCGTGGTGCAGGCTCACCCAGGTGGCCCCACCGGCGGTGTTCAGCAGCGCGTTCAGCAGCGGCCAGTCTGACACCGCATCCGAGCCATCCTTCATCGCCTCGGTTTCACGGTTAGGTGACGCTACCGAGCCGCAGTCGAGGTGGTCACGACCAATCACGATCGGCGCTTTCAGCTCGCCGTTGCGCACCATCTCATTGAATGCCAGCGCGGCTTTATGACGCTCGCCCAGCCCCAGCCAGCAAATACGCGCCGGCAGGCCCTGGAAGGCGATGCGCTCCTGCGCCATATCCAGCCAGCGGTGCAGGTTTTTGTGTTCCGGGAACAGCTCTTTCAGTTTGGCGTCGGTTTTATAGATATCTTCCGCATCGCCAGACAGCGCCACCCAGCGGAACGGGCCTTTACCCTCGCAGAACAGCGGACGGATATACGCCGGCACAAAGCCCGGGAAATCAAAGGCGTTTTTCACCCCTTCATCCAGCGCTACCTGACGAATGTTGTTGCCGTAATCCACGGTCGGCACACCCATGTGGTGGAAGTCGAGCATCGCCTGTACGTGCTGCGCCATGGAGGCGCGTGCCGCTTTCTCTACCGCTTTCGGATTGCTGACGCGCTCGGCTTCCCAGCGTGCCACGTCCCAGCCCACCGGCAGATAGCCGTTGATCGGGTCGTGCGCGGAGGTCTGATCGGTCACGATGTCAGGCTTCATGCCGCCCGCTTTCGCGCGCTGCACCAGTTCCGGGACCAGCTCGGCCGCGTTGCCCAGCAGGCCCACGGAGATCGCCTGGCCGGCTTCGGTGGCGTTTTTGATCAGCGCCAGCGCCTCATCCAGGCTGTAAGCTTTATGGTCGAGGTAGCGGGTGCGCAGACGGAAATCGATGCGCGACTCCTGACACTCAATCGCCAGCACGCAGGCACCGGCCAGCACGCCCGCCAGCGGCTGCGCGCCGCCCATGCCGCCCAGACCGGCGGTGAGGATCCAGCGGCCGGTCAGGTCACTGTTGTAGTGCTGGCGACCGGCTTCAGCGAAGGTTTCAAAGGTACCCTGCACGATGCCCTGCGCGCCGATATAGATCCATGAACCGGCGGTCATCTGGCCATACATCATCAGCCCGGCCTTATCCAGCACGTGGAAGTGATCCCACGTCGCCCAGTGCGGCACCAGGTTGGAGTTGGCCAGCAGTACGCGCGGCGCATCGGCATGGGTGCGGAACACACCGACCGGCTTGCCGGACTGAATCAGCAGCGTCTCTTCCGGCTGCAGCGCACGCAGCGAGCGCAGAATCTGTTCAAAGCACGCCCAGTTGCGCGCGGCTTTGCCGATTCCGCCATACACCACCAGATCCTCCGGGCGTTCGGCCACGTCAGGATCGAGGTTGTTCTGAATCATGCGGTATGCCGCTTCAATCAGCCAGTTGGCGCAGTGCAGTTCATTACCGCGCGGCGCACGGATTTCACGGGCAACAGCCTGAGTCAAAGTTTCGCTCATCATCGGTTCCTTAATTAGCAGTAGAACGCTGGCTTGGCAGCAGCGCAGTAAGGGTTTCAGGCCAGACGTAACTGCTGGCCCACAGGCGCATGGCATCAATGTCCGGCGCCAGTAAACGGTCCTGATCGAGGAAGGCGACCTGCGCACGAATGCGGCTCATCTCCTGTTCGATCGCGGCAGAGCTTTGCAGCGGGCGGTGGAAGTCGATGCCCTGCGCTGCTGCCATCGCTTCAATGCCGACCACGGCAGCGGTGTTGAAGCACATCTCGCCCAGGCGGCGTGCCGCGTAGGTGGCCATCGATACGTGATCTTCCTGATTGGCTGAGGTCGGCAGGCTGTCGACGCTGCCCGGGTGCGCCAGCGATTTGTTCTCCGAGGCCAGCGCGGCAGCGGTAACCTGCGCAATCATGAAGCCCGAGTTCACACCGCCGTCGCGCACCAGGAAGGGCGGCAGGCCGGAGAGACCGGTGTCGAGCAGCAGCGCCAGGCGGCGTTCGGAGATGGCACCGACTTCGGCTATCGCCAGTGCGATGATGTCGGCGGCAAAGGCCACCGGCTCGGCGTGGAAGTTACCGCCGGAGATCACGTCGCCGCTGTCGCTGAAGACCAGCGGGTTGTCAGAAGCGGCGTTGGCTTCAATCTGCAGCACGCGCGCGGCGTGGCTGAGGTTATCGAGACAGGCACCCATCACCTGCGGTACGCAGCGGATCGAGTAGGGATCCTGCACGCGCCCGCAGTTGCTGTGCGAACTGAGAATTTCGCTGCCTTCGAGCAGCGTCGCTACCGCAGCGGCGACGGCAATCTGCCCGTGCTGGCCGCGCGCCTGATGGATGCGCGCATCAAACGGTTTAACCGAGCCTTTAATCGCTTCCAGCGACAGCGCGCCGGCCATCAGCCCGGCGGCAAACAGATTTTCGGCTTCAAACAGCCCACGCAGCGCCAGCGCGGTAGAGACCTGGGTGCCGTTGAGCAACGCCAGACCCTCTTTTGGTCCCAGCACAATCGGCTGCAGGCCGACGCGAGCCAGGCCTTCGCTGGCGGGCACCAGCTGGCCGTCAATGCGCACCTGGCCTTCACCGAGCAGCATCAGGGAGAGATGCGCCAGCGGCGCCAGATCGCCGGACGCGCCAACCGATCCCTTCGCCGGGATGCACGGCATCACGCCGGCGTTGAACAGCGCCAGCAGCGCGTCAATCAGTTCCATACGGATGCCCGAGTGGCCGCGTGCCAGGCTGATGATTTTGCTGGCGACTACCAGGCGGGTGACGTTGTCCGGCAGCAGATCGCCGAGGCCGACGCTGTGTGACAGCACCAGGTTACGCTGCAGTTCCGCCAGGCGTTCGGCGGGAATCTGCGTTTGTGCCAGCTTGCCGAAGCCGGTGTTGATGCCGTACACCACTTTGCCAGAGGCGACGATGGCCTCGACGGTTTCACGTGCGCGGTCAATATCCGCCCGCGCTTCCTCTGCCAGCTGCAGCGTCACCTTCTCCTGATAAATACGGCGTAAGGTGGCGAGGTCCACTTCACCGGGAACGAGGCGAATTGCCTGAACCGAACCTGACATAGTCTACTCCTGTCTATACAAGTGATCTGCCACGTTGTGGCGGAGCGCAAGATGCGATGGCATCCGCCAGAGGCGCTATAAGTGTTGTGAGTGAAGCATAAGTGTCTAATCTTGTCTATACAAGTAGCAAGCGCTGTGCCAGATTGATCGTATTCTGTGAAACGTGCCGCAATGCGGGTGCGGCAACCTTCAGCCTGGTACGCTGCACCAAAAGCGGGCGGCAGCTGCACCATGTGGGCAGGCTATGCACCATTGGATGTATATACATTTAGGCGGCGAGACAGTAAACTTCACACATCATTTGGAAAAGGAACAGGAAATGGCGGAGCAAACGGCAATCGCACAGCTGGCGGCAGCGATGGGGGATGAACCCGCGCCCATTTACCAGCGCGTTAAGCAGGCAATCGTCAGCCAGATCCGCGAAGGTCACTGGAAAGCCAACCAGCGGGTGCCGTCGGAGAGCGAGCTGGTCAATGAACTGGGCGTCAGCCGCATGACCATCAACCGCGCGCTGCGCGAACTCACCAGCGAAGGGTTTCTGGTGCGCATGCAGGGCGTCGGGACCTTTGTTGCGGAAATGAAGGGCTACACCGCAATGCTGGAAGTGCATAACATCGCCGATGAAATTGCCCAGCGCGGCCACACGCACAGCTGCAAAATTCTCTCGATAGGTCAGATGAAGGCCGATCCGGAACAGGCGGCGGTGCTGGGACTCTCCACCGGCCAGACGCTGTATCATTCGCTGATCGTGCACTACGAAAATGAGCTGCCGGTGCAACTGGAAGATCGTCTGGTCAATCCGCTGGTCGCGCCTGACTACCTCAGCCAGGATTATCACAGCCTGACGCCGTACACTTATCTGATGCGCGTCGCCCCGCTGACCGCCGGTGAGCATATCGTTGAAGCGGTACTGCCGGATTTGCGCCAGCGTAAGCATCTGGCGCTGGACGAGCATGAGCCGTGCCTGCTTATCCGCCGTCAGACGTGGAGCGACAACAAAATCGTCACCTATGCGCGCCTGCTCTATCCAGGCTCTCGCTACAAATTGCTGGGCCGCTTCAGGGGACACGGCTAAGCGCGATAAACAGCAGGCTGGCCTCTGTCGTTTGCGGCACCAGCTGCTGCTGCTCCTGCAGCCACCACATTCCCTGCTGCGCCAGCAGCGTCTCGCCCGCACTGCTGCGCCATGTACCGGCCAGCACATACGCCACGCCATGCAGGCCGCTGACCGCCTGCTGCTCCACGCTTACCGCCGCGCGCCAGGCGTCGCGCCGCGTCATGATATTGAAGTCCTGACAGCTGCCGCTGACCTGCGCCTCTATCGCCCATTCGCCGGGAAAGGCCCACGGCTGATGGGGCAGCAACGGCTGTTCGGCCTGTTCACAGCGCAGCAGCACGCTATCGCCCTGAAGCAGGGTAATTACCCGATCGACGCCGGGGAAGGGCGAGAACGGCCCGTCGGCGTCGATGGTGGCGATGCTGGCGCGCCACTGGAACTCTGCTGCGCTCGGCGGATAGCTGATAATTTCGCGCGTTTCCCCGCCGCCGTTGCGCCAGCGGCTGACCGGCAGCTGCGCGTAGTCAAAGCGCGCGATCATTGCAGCGCCCGCATTGCCCGGGCGAAGCCAGCGGCGGCCGCTTCTTCCGCCACGTGGTGGCCTTGCTGAATCACCGGCTGTCCGGCAACAAACACGTCTCGAATTTGCTGGCTGCTGCCGGCAAACAGCCAGCGATTGATCAGCGCGGCGGAGCTGACGCTGGCCAGCAGCGCATCCTCCTCCAGCACCAGCCAGTCGGCGCGTTTGCCCACCGCCAGCTCACCGCTGGCAATGCCACAGGCCTGCGCGCCGCCCTGCGCCGCCTGCTGCCACAGCAGATCGCCGACCGAGGGTTGATCGGTTAGCGTGATGCGGTTGCGGCGACGATCGCGCAGTCGCTGGCCATACTCCAGCCAGCGCAGCTCCTCCAGCGCACTGAGCGAAACGTGACTGTCGGAGCCAACGCCCCAGCGCCCGCCGCGCCCGATATACTCCACCGCCGGGAAGATGCCGTCGCCGAGATTGGCTTCGGTGGTGGGACACAGCCCGGCAATCGCGCCGCTGTCCGCCATGCGCGCGATCTCCTGCTGATCGAGATGGGTGGCGTGAATCAGGCACCAGCGTGCATCAACGGCAAAGCGGTTATACAGCCACGCCACCGGCCGTTCGCCGCTCCATGCCAGACTGTCATTAACCTCTTTTTCCTGCTCGGCAACGTGAATGTGTACCGGCAGATGCGCAGCGCTGGCGGCCAGCACCTCATGCATCTGGGCTTCGCTCACCGCGCGCAGCGAGTGGAAACACAGGCCGTGGTTGATCAGCGGCTGCTGCGCGCTCCACTGCGCGACGCGCTGCTGCTGCTGCAGATAGGCATCGGTGTGCTGAATGAAGCGTCGCTGACCGTCGCTGGCCGGCTGCGCACCGAAGCCGCTGTAGCTGTACAGCACCGGCAGCAGCGTCTGGCCGATACCGGCAGTGTGCGCTGCCTGCATCAGCTGTTGCAGCATCGCATCGTCGGCATACGGCTGGCCGTGCGGATCGTGATGCAGATAGTGAAATTCCGCCACCTGGCTGTAGCCGCCCTTGAGCATATCAATGTAGAGATGGGTGGCGATGGCACCGACCTGCTCAGGCGACAGGCGCTGCACCATGCGGTACATCAGATCGCGCCACGTCCAGAAGCTGTCCTGCGGATCGCCTGCCACTTCCGCCAGCCCGGCCATGGCGCGCTGGAAGGCATGGGAATGCAGGTTGGCCATCGCCGGAATCACCGGGCCGGCCAGGCGCACGGCGTCACCGGGCGTACTGTTGGCGGTAAGGGCGCGAATAAATCCCTGATCGTCGGTCGCGATCAGCACGTTTTCCTGCCAGCCGTCGGCCAGCCGTGCGCGTGGGGCAAAATAAACTGCCATGGTTGATCCTCAATGGCGGAAAGTTGTATATACATATACATACTTTGAGGCGCAGTGTAAATCGCCAGACAAAAGGGGAGTGGGATGGCAAGTAAACAGATCGACAGCCTGTGGCTGGGGGCCGATGTGGTCACCATGCGTGACGGTCGCTATAACCTGATTGAGGATGGCGCCGTGGCGGTGGATAACGGCGAGCTGGTGTGGGTCGGCCCGCGCAGCGCATTACCGGACTTTGCCCCGCGCCGGCAGCAGCAGTTTGACGGCGGCATCATTACGCCCGGTCTGGTGGATTGCCACACGCATCTGGTGTTTGGCGGCGATCGCAGCCAGGAGTTCGAACAGCGGCTCAACGGCGTGAGCTATGCGGAGATCGCCGCGCAGGGCGGCGGCATCCTGTCGACGGTGCGCGCCACGCGCGCGGCCAGCCAGCAGCAGCTGGTGGCGTCGGCGCGCTGGCGGCTCGATCGCCTGCTGGCCGAAGGCGTTACCACGGTGGAAATTAAATCCGGCTACGGGCTGGACGAAGAGAGCGAGCTCACTCTGCTGCGCGCTATCCGCGAGCTGGCGCAGTCGGTGCCTGCCGATGTGCAGGCCACCTGCCTGGCGGCGCACGGCTTCCCGCCAGAGTTCAGGGATAACCCGCAGGGCTGGATCGATATTATCTGTCAGCACCTGTTACCGCGGGTGAAAGCGGAGGGGCTGGCGGATGCGGTCGACGCGTTTTGCGAACACCTGGCGCTGTCACCGCAGCAGGTGAGCGCGGTATTTGATGCCGCCAAAGCGCTCGGCCTGCCGGTGAAGCTGCACGCTGAACAGCTGTCGGCACTCGGCGGGGCCGCACTGGCGGCGCGCTATGGCGCGCTCTCTGCCGATCACCTCGAATATGCCACCGAACAGGATGCGCGCGCGATGGCGGAGCATGGCACGGTGGCGGTACTGCTGCCCGGAGCGTTCTATCTGCTGCGCGAGACGCAGCGTCCGCCGGTCGAACTGTTCCGCCAGCACGGCGTGCCAATGGCGCTGGCCAGCGATGCCAATCCGGGCACGTCACCGGCGCTGTCGCTGCGGCTGATGCTGAACATGGGCTGTACGCTGTTTGGCCTGACGCCGGAGGAAGCGCTGGCCGGCGTCACGCTGTGGGGCGCAAAGGCGCTTGGCCTGCAGGCCACGCACGGCTCGCTGGAGCCAGGCAAAGTAGCCAATTTTGTCCACTGGCCGCTGGCTCGCCCGGCTGAGCTGGTTTACTGGCTGGGCGGCGAACTGCCGTGCCAGGTTATCTATCGTGGAGAAGCGCAATGACCCCTTTTCATTTCACCGCCGGTAAGCTGCCGCTGCTGGTCAGTATTCCGCATGCCGGTACCCAACTGACGCCGGAGGTTGACGCCGGGCTGAGCGAGGCCGCGTGCGGCCTGCCGGATACCGACTGGCATATTCCGCTGCTGTACGACTTTGTGCGCGACCTCGGTGCCAGCGTGCTGATCGGACACTACTCGCGCTTCGTGATCGATCTCAACCGTCCGCCGGACAATCAGCCGCTGTACAGCACGGCCACCACCGGGCTCTATCCGGAGACGCTGTTTGATGGCACGCCAACCTTCAAACCCGGCATGACGCCGGACAGCGCGGCGCGTCAGCGCTATCTGGAGACTATCTGGCAACCCTATCATCAGCAGATTCAGCAGGAGCTGGCGCGGCTGAAAGCCGAACATGGCTATGCGCTGCTGTTTGATGCGCACTCCATCGCTTCGGTGATTCCGCGCCTGTTCGACGGCCAGCTGCCGGACCTGAACATCGGCACCAACGATGGCGCCAGCTGTTCGGCGGCCAGCATCGCGGCGATTGAGCAGGTGTGCGCCGCGCAAAGCGACTACAGCTGGGTGGTGAACGGACGCTTTAAAGGCGGCTACATCACGCGCGCTTACGGCCAGCCAGCGCAGGGCGTGCAGGCGGTGCAGCTGGAGCTGGCGCAGCTGAATTACATGGATGAGGTGCCGCCGTTTGCCTGGCAGCAGGATCGCGCCACGCGGTTGCAGCACGTGCTGAAGCCGCTGCTGCAGGCGTTTCTGCAGGCGGGGAAAGCCGTTTAATTGATGCGGGTCGCCATCACGGTGACCCCGTTTCTCATGTGGCGGATGTACATCCGCTGCCTCACTCCCCAATGCTGTGCAACCTCTGCCCTGAAAGTGTGCACAACGCGGTCCGCCTGACGCCGATCCCCTCCGTTTACCGTCTTAGCCGATCTGGCACAGCCCTTGCTAGCTTGTATGTACAAGTAAAGACCGCGCGGCAATGATGACTATTTATTCTGGCTGGCTCACAAAAAGCTTATGCCGACAATGATCTGCCGCAAGCTAACTTGTATATACATGAAATGTCATTTGCGCTGTATCAGCCAACAGAGACAGCCAGATTTGTTAACCACCAGGAGAAGACGTATGACACACCGTGCCCCGTTTCGCCGTTTTTGCCTTACCACGCTGTTTGCCAGCCTGATGCTGGCCGGCGTGGCTGCCGAGGCTAAAGAGTGGAAATCCATCACCATCGCCACTGAAGGCAGCTATGAGCCGTGGAACCTGACGCTGCCGGGCGGCAAGCTGGGCGGCTTCGAACCTGAACTGATGGAAGATCTCTGCAAGCGCATGAGCATTCAGTGCAAGCTGGTGGTGCAGAACTGGGACGGGATGATTGCCGGACTGAACGCCGGGAAATATGACGTCATCATGGATGCGATTGTGATTACGCCGGACCGGAAAAAAGTGGTCAACTTCACCACGCCGTACGCGTCAACGCCGGCGACCTTCATCACCAGCAAAGATAACCCGCTGCTGCCGGCCGATAAGAACATCATCAAACTGCACGACGACGAGGCGGCCATCAATGCGGCCATCGCCCCGCTGAAGGCGGCGCTCAAGGGCAAAACCATCGGCATTGCCTCCGGCACCGTGTATACGCCGTTTATCGATAAATACTTCAAAGATGTGGCCGACGTGCGCGAATACACCGCTTCGGCGGATGCGATTCTCGATCTGCAGGCGGGTCGCATCGATGCGGTGTTTGATGACGTGACCTTCGCGCAGTCGATGCTGGCGCGTAAAGAGAACAGCAACCTGACGTTCAGCGGCCCGCAGCTGGGCGGTCCGATCTGGGGGGAAGGCGAAGCGATGGGCGTGCGCATGGCTGATAACGACCTGAAGGCCAAACTCGATGCCGCCATTCACGCTGCGCTGGCGGACGGCACGGTGAAAAAGCTGAGCGAGAAGTGGTTTAAAACTGACGTAACGCCGTAAGTGAGGTGAAAGATGATGAGCCTGCTGAGTTTTGGTGCAGATGGCTGGGGTCGCCTGATTCTGAGCGCCGCCGGTACTACGCTGCTGCTGTCGCTGGCGGCGCTGATGATTGGCGCCGTGGTCGGTTCCGGCGTGGCGGCGGCGAAACTCTCGCACCAGCGCTGGCTGCGCTGGCTGGGTGAAAGCTATTCGGTGGTGTTTCGCGGCATCCCGGAACTGCTGGTGATCTACCTGTTCTACTTCGGTGGATCGGGGTTGATCACGCTGGTCGGCCAGCTGTTTGGTGCTGACGGCTTTATTGAAGCGCCGCCGTTCCTGATTGGCGCGCTGGCTATCGGGCTCATCTCCGGATCCTATCAGGGTGAAGTGTATCGCGCTGCGCGCCTGGCGCTGGCGAAGGGCGAAGTCGAAGCGGCGGTAGCCATCGGGATGCCGCGCTGGCGTATCGCCCAGCGCATCCTCGTCCCGCAGATTGTGCGCTACGCGCTGCCGGGGATGTCCAACGTCTGGCAGATGAGCCTGAAAGATTCGGCGCTGGTGTCAGTGACCGGCATCGTCGAGCTGATGCGCGCCAGCCAGGTGGCGGCCGGTTCAACGCGCGATTACTTCACCTTTTACCTGATTGGCGGTGGCTGCTATCTGCTGCTGACACTGCTGTCGAACCATGCGTTTCGCCGCGCGGAATCGCGCCTCGGCCGCGCATGGCAAAGTCGCACTGCGGCACAGCACTAAGGAGCAGCAGCATGATCGACTTCGCTTTTCTTGCCGACACTTTTCTTAAGCTGAGCGCGGCGCTGCCGGTGACGCTCGGGCTGTTTATCAGCGCCTTTGTCTGCGGCGGGCTGCTGGCGCTGGGTATTCTGGCGCTGCGCATGAGCCGCTGGCGGCTGCTGAGCGGTTTTGCGCGCGGCTATATTCTGGTGTTTCGCGGCTCGCCGCTGCTGATTCAGCTGTTTCTCATCTACTACGGGCTCGGCCAGTTTGGCGTGATTCGCCACAGCTTCGTCTGGCCGTTTCTGCGCGAGCCGTTTATCTGCGCGGTGCTGGCGCTGTCGCTGTGTACCGCCGCTTACACCGCTGAGATCCTGCGCGGTGCGCTGCTGGCGGTGCCGGCAGGTCAGGTCGAAGCCGGGCTGGCCTGCGGCATGTCACGCTGGCTGCTGCTGCGCCGCATCATCGCGCCGATCATGCTGCGCTATGCGCTGCCGGCGTACTCCACCGAGGCGATTCTGCTGGTGAAATCCACCGCGCTCGCCAGCCTTGTCACGGTGTGGGATGTCACCGGCGTGGCGCAGCAGATCATCCAGCGTACCTATCGCACTATGGAAGTGTTTGTCTGCGCTGCGGCGATCTACCTGATTCTCAACTTTATTATCGTCCAGCTGTACGCGCTGTTAGAGCGCCGTCTGACCCCGGTGCACCGCGCTGAAAAAAAGCCGCTGCCCGCCGTTAAACCGCTTGCCGGAGAGTAATATGCATTCCACTTCACCAGTCACCTTATCCGCCACTGATATCCATAAATCCTTTGGCGCTATGGAGGTGCTCAAGGGCATCTCGCTGCAGGCGCATCAGGGCGATGTTATTTCAATTCTCGGTGCCAGCGGCTCGGGCAAAAGTACCTTGCTGCGCTGCATCAATCTGCTGGAAACGCCGGATGCCGGCGTGGTGAGCGTCGGCGGCGAAACCATTGAAATGAAGCGCCACGCGCGCGGCCATCAGCTGGCGGCGAATCCTAAGCAGATTGAACGCCTGCGCTCGCGGCTGGGCATGGTGTTTCAAAGCTTCAATCTGTGGTCGCACATGACGGTGCTGCAGAACGTGATTGAAGGTCCGCACTATGTGCTGAAGCGCGACAAAAAGAGTTGTATCGTCCAGGCAGAGCAGTTGCTGGATCGCGTCGGGCTGCTTAACCGCAAGGATTTTTACCCGGCGCAGCTCTCCGGCGGCCAGCAGCAGCGCGTGGCGATTGCCCGTGCGCTGGCGATGGACCCGGAAGTGATGCTGTTTGATGAGCCAACCTCGGCGCTCGACCCGGAACTGGTTGGCGAGGTGCTCAAGGTGATGCGCAGCCTGGCGGAAGAAGGGCGCACCATGCTGGTGGTGACGCACGAGATGGGCTTCGCGCGCAACGTCTCTAATCGCGTGGTGTTTATGCATCAGGGCAACATCGATTGCGAGGGCACGCCGGAAGCAATGTTTGGCGCCAGCGGTTCATCGCGCTTTAAGCAGTTTATCTCCAGCCATCAGAGCCATCACGCGGAGCAGCCAGTATGACCGTCGTCTGGGGCGATGCGCCGCTGACCTGGCAGGAACTGGTACAGGTAGCGCGACATAACGCCGAACTGACGCTGAGCGCCGCCGCCTGGCAGCGCATTGCGCGCGGTCGCGAGATCGTCGAACAGATCGTTGCCAGCGGCCAGATTGCCTATGGCATCAACACCGGGCTGGGGGCGCTGTGTAACATCACCCTGCCAGAAGACCAGCTCAGCCAGCTGTCACGCAATACGTTGCTGAGCCACGCCTGCGGCGTCGGTCCGCTGCTGACGCGCGAGCAGACGCGCGCCATTCTGTGTGCGGCCATCGCCAACTACAGCCACGGCAAATCCGGCGTTTCGGTGGCGCTGGTGCAGCATCTGCTGGCGCTGCTCAATCAGCAGATCACGCCGCAGGTGCCATCGCAGGGTTCAGTCGGTTATCTCACCCACATGGCGCATATCGGGCTGGCGCTGATTGGCGTGGGCGAGGTTGAGTACCAGCAACAGGTGATGCCGGCGGAGCAGGCGCTGCGGCTGGCTGGCTTGCAGCCGTATCGCCCCGGTGCCAAAGAGGGCCTGAGCCTGGTCAACGGTACGCCGTGCATGACCGGGCTGAGCTGTCTGGCGCTGGACGATGCGGCGCGGCTGCTGGATTGCGCGGATGTCACCGGCGCGATGAGCTTCGAAGCGCTGCGCGGTCAGCTGGCGGCCTTTGACGCCGAGGTGATTGCGCTGAAAGCCAGCCCCGGTATGCAGCACAGCGGCCAGCGTCTGCGTGTGCTGCTGAGCGACAGCCCGTTGCTGGCGGCGAGCTGCGGCATACGCACCCAGGATGCGCTCAGCCTGCGTTCGATGCCGCAGGTGCACGGCGCCAGCCGCGATCAGTTTGCCCACGCGGCGCGTCAGGTTGAGATCGAGCTAAACGCCTGCACCGATAATCCGCTGGTGCTGGGCACGCCGGACAACTGGCGCGTGGTGTCGCAGGCCAATCCGCACGGTGAATCGGTCGCCATGGCGGCCGATCTGCTGGCGATTGCCATGGCGGAGATTGGCAGCATTGCCGAGCGCCGGCTGGATCGGCTGGTCAATCCGCTGGTCAGCGGGCTGCCGCCGTTTCTGGTGGCGCAGCCGGGCGTCAACTCCGGCATGATGATCGCGCAATACGTGGCGGCTTCCCTGTGCGCGGAGAATCGTCAGCTGGCGCAGCCGGCGGTGCTGGACAATTACGTCACCTCGGGACTGCAGGAGGATCACCTCAGCCTCGGTACCGGCGCGGCGCTCAAGCTGCTCAGGCTGCTGAATAACCTCTGGCAGGTGCTGGCGATTGAGTACCTGCTGGCGGCGCAGGCGCTGGATTTTCACGGTGAGGCGCAGCTGGCCAGCGGCACGGGCCGGGCGCTACGCGCGCTGCGTGCTGAGGTTGCCACCTGGCAGGAGGATCGCTGGCTGGCACCGGAGATAGCCCGGACGGTGAAGGTGTTACAGACGCTGGCCTGCTAGCGGCGCGAGGTGTCGCGCCGCCAGTGTCCTGATTTAACCGCGGCGCGCGTCCGGGCGCACCAGATCAAAACGCTGATCTTCGCTGATCGCGTAATAGGCGGAAGGACCGCCGGCGCGCAGAATCGGCTGCGCTTTGGCGGTCTGGTAGATGCCGTTCTCCAGCAGCGCTTCATCGATATGAATCGCCACCGCTTCGCCCAGTACCAGCCAGCTCTCCAGCTCGCCTCCCTGTGCATCCTGCAGGCGAATCAGCTGCGTCAGGCGACACTCAAAGTTGACCGGGCTCTCCGCTACCATGCTGACGTTAACGTGGGAAGCGGCCAGCGGCGTCAGGCCGGCGAGGGCAAACTCGTCGTGATCGGGCGGTACCGAGGCGGAGCTCTCATTCATGGCTTCTGCCAGCGGACGCGTCGCCAGGTTCCAGACAAACTCGCCGGTTTCACTGATATTCTGCACGCTGTCTTTCCAGCCGCTGCTGGCAAAACCAATGATTGGCGGATGGTAGTTAAAACAGTTAAAGAAACTATAGGGCGCCAGATTGCGCTGGCCGCTGGCGCTTTGCGAGCTGACCCAGCCAATCGGGCGCGGGCCGACGATGGCGTTGAGCGGATCGTGAGGCAGACCGTGTCCACTGCGTGGCTGATAAGTGTAACGTTGACGCATTTGCGCTCCTGATTCGTCCTTTATACTGCGTGTTCCGGCGGCGCTGGCGGCTGGACGCAGTATTGCGGATGCAGTTTTAGGGAGAATAGATTTAAATTCGTTGCACTAAATTTTCCTGGCGGATTGTGCGCTGCCGTCATCCAGCGTATCTTACGCGCGCATTAATGTCCGGAGAATCTATGAACAAGCCTGCCGCTACCGCGCTCTTTCATCCGCGTAACCGCCATCAGGGCCGTTATGATTTTGCTGCCCTGACTGCCGCGCATCCGCCGCTGGCGGACAAAGTGCGCCCCAACGGTTACGGTGAGCTGTCGGTTGATTTCGCCGATCCGCACGCGGTGCTGCTGCTGAACCAGGCGCTGCTGAAACTGTTTTATAACCTGAACTGGCAGCTGCCGGAAGGCTATCTGACGCCGCCAGTACCAGGCCGCGCTGACTATATCCATGCGCTGGCGGATCTGCTGGCCAGCGATAACGGTGGCGTGCTGCCGCGCGATCTCGACGTGATGGATATTGGCTGCGGCGCCAACTGCATCTATCCGCTGATCGGTCACGCGGAGTATGGCTGGCGCTTTACCGGCACCGACATCAGCGCGGACGCCGTTAACGCCGCCAGTCAGATTGTGGCCAGTAATCCCGGCCTGCAGCGCGCCATTCGCCTGCGCCGTCAGAAGCACGAGAGCGCGATTTTTGCTGGCGTGGTGCACAAGAATGAACGCTATCACGCGGTACTGTGTAATCCGCCGTTCCACGCCTCGGCGGCCGATGCGGCGGCCGGCAGCCAGCGTAAAGTGCGCAATCTCGGCCTGAGCAGGCAGGCACCGCTTAACTTCGGCGGTCAGCATAACGAGCTGTGGTGCGACGGCGGTGAGCGTGCGTTTATCGGCCGGATGATCGATGAAAGCGTCGCATTAGGCGATCGCATCGTCTGGTTTACCTCGCTGGTGTCGCGCAAAGAGCATCTGCCCGAGCTGCGCGACCGGCTGAAGGCGCACGACGCTTATCAGGTACGCATCGTCGACATGGCGCAGGGCCAGAAGCAGAGCCGCTTTATCGCCTGGACATTTTTACCGCCCGCCACGCGCGCGCAGCGGCTGGCACGCTAAGCGCTGCTCAGGTAAAAAAAAAAGCCGCTACGGGGATCCGCAGCGGCTTTGTTGTTTTTACGCCGTATTAAGAGACGTGCTGCAGGAACTCACGCAGACGGTCGCTCGGCGGGTTAGTGATCAGATCGTCCGGATTGCCATCTTCCGCGATGGTACCTTTGTCGATAAAGATCAGGCGCGACGCCACTTTCTGTGCGAAGCCCACTTCATGGGTCACGATCACCATGGTCATGCCTTCTTCCGCCAGATCCTGCATCACTTTCAGCACTTCGTGACGCAGCTCGGGATCGAGTGCCGAGGTAGGCTCATCGAACAGCATCATCTTCGGCTTCACCGCCAGCGCACGAGCAATCGCCACGCGCTGCTGCTGGCCGCCAGACAGCTCAGAAGGGAAGTGGTGCGCGCGCTCGGCGAGGCCGACCTTGCCCAGCAGCTCACGTGCCAGTTTGTGTGCGGCGTCTTTCTTCGCCCCGCGCACGCGGATCGGACCAAAGGCCACGTTGTCCAGCGCGCTCATCTGCGGGAACAGATGGAACTGCTGGAACACCATACCGGCTTCCTGACGGATCAGGCGTTCATCCACTTTCGGATCGTTAACCTTCATGCCATCGACAATCAGTTCGCCGCTGCTGATCTCTTCCAGCTTGTTGATGCAGCGCAGCAGGGTAGATTTACCGGAGCCGGACGGCCCGATGATTACCACCACTTCACCCTGATTAATTTTCAGGTTGATGTCGTGCAGTACCTGAGTCTGGCCGAAGTTTTTCGAGACGTTTTTAAATTCAATCACAGGATTTTCACCCTTTTCTCAATACGGCGCAGCACAAAGCTCAACACCAGCGTAATAACCAGGTAAATGATGGCAACGGCGCTCCAGATCTCCAGCGCGCGGAAGTTACCGGCGATGATCTCCTGGCCCTGACGGGTCAGTTCCGCCACGCCAATCACGATGAACAGCGAGGTATCTTTGATGCTGACGATCCACTGGTTACCCAGCGGCGGCAGCATGCGGCGCAGCGCCAGCGGCATGATTACGTAGCGCAGCGTTTCGCGGCGCGACAGGCCAAGCGCCAGGCCGGCTTCACGGAAACCTTTGTTGATCGACAGCACCGCACCGCGGGTAATCTCCGCAATGTAGGCACCGGAGTTGATCATGATGGTCACGACGGCGGCGGTGAACGGGTCGATGCGCAGGTCCGGGAAGGCCATCGGCAGGGCGAAGTAGATGAACATCACCTGCACCACGATCGGCGTGCCGCGAATCAATTCAATGAACACTAACGCGATGTTGTTGGTGATCCAGCCGCCGTAGGCGCGGGCGAAACCGGCCACGAGGCCGATAACCAGGCCGCCAATCAGGCCGAGGATCGAGATAAGCAGGGTCATTTTGGCGCCTTCGATCAGGATCGGTAAGGCGGGCCAGATGACGCTCCAGTCAAACTCCATGGTGTGACTCCAGAATCTGTTGCAGTGGAAATGTAAAAAGCAGGGAGAACAAAGCTCCCTGCTGATAAAAAGGCGTCAGGCCTGAATTATTTAGGTTCGCTGCCGAACCATTTTTTATAGATAGTGTTGTAGGTACCGTTGTCGTGCAGGGTTTTCAGCGCGCCATTCACTTTCTCACGCAGGTCGTCGCTGCCTTTCGGGAAAGCGATGCCATACTGCTGCGCTTCGATGGAGTCACCGACGGCTTTGAAACGGCCTTTGCCAGCGGTGTGGATGAAGTACAGGATGTTTGGCGTGTCGTGCAGCACGGCGTCAGCACGGTTAGTGCCTAACTCCATGTACGCGTTATCGATGTTCGGGAACTGGCGCAGGTCTTTAGTTTTGATATGCGCTTTGGCGTAATCCACCGAACCGGTGCCGCTTTTCACTGCCACCACTTTACCGTTCAGATCGTCGATGCCTTTGATGTCGTTTTCGTTGTTACGCACCATCACCAGCAGGCCGCTTTTGTAGTAGCCGTCAGAGAATTCGATGGCTTTTTTACGTTCTTCGGTAATGGTGATGCCGGCCAGCGCCAGGTCAACGTTTTTGGTTTGCAGCGCCGGAATGATGCCGCTGAAATCCATCGGCTTCAGGGTGTAATCCAGCTTCAGCTGTTTAGCGATAGCGTCCCACAGGTCGATATCAAAGCCGACGTACTTGTCGCCCTGTTTGAATTCAAACGGAACGAAGGCGGTGTCGGTAGCGACCACCAGTTTCTTGTCTGCTGCAGTGGAGGAAAGCGAGAAGGCCAGCGCCAGCGCGGCCACGGAGACTTTAATCAACGACTTCATCATTTTTTTCCTTATTACCCGTCAGGCCTGGTGGCCTGATGTACGGCTCATCATATGAAAAAATTATGCCAACTTTTCTCAAACGCGGAAATCAACAGAATGCCGGGGCAGGCTGACACGATTCTGCACGTCGGGAAAAGTTTGCACCAGAATGAATCACCAAAATGGTGCATTGTGCTGTGGTGGTGCAGGCACAGTGTGCATCAGAGTGATAATAAGGGAAAGAAAGGATTAAGGAATTGTTAACGGCGTCAAAAAAGCCGGGCGGATAGCAGGCATAAAAAAGGCGGGATAACCCGCCTGTCTGATCATTACTCGATATTTGATTCGATAAACCACAGGAACTTATCAAGGTCACGCGATGCGGCAGTAAAGATATCAGCCGTATCTTCGTCTTTCACTTCACTGATGGCTTTACGCGTATCGTTAGCCACGACGGCGTAACGATCGGCCAGCGCTTTCAGGTGATCCTGTACGCTGTGAATATTCAGCGGATAGCTTTTCAGCGGTGACTTGTCGTTAACCACCTGCGTGGTGCCCAGCGCAACGCCGCCCAGCTGTACCACACGTTCTGCAATGGTGTCCTGGTGATCGGTAATCGCGGTACGGAAGCCATCCAGCATTTCATGTACGCCAATGAAGTTCGCGCCACGCATGTTCCAGTGCGCCTGCTTGGTGATCAGCGACAGGTCAATAAATTCCACGACCAGACGGTTGAGCACCTCGATGGTAGCTTTCTTCTCGCTATCAGCCACGTCATTGCGGGTATAAATCAGATCGGAAGATTTTGTTTTAACCAGTTTTGCGGTACTCATCATTAATGTCCTCTTATTGATGGTTGTCCTAATCAAGCACGGGAATAAGTATAGCAGCAGTTTTTCACTCTGCAGGATTGATTAAATCAATGACAGGAATAGCTAAAGCTTAATGTTAAGCCGTGAAAATAACGATTTTATTAAAGTTAATTTAAATCAGTAGCTTAGGGTGCATGTTAATTATTCTTCTATCATGTTGCAAAATAATAACAGCTTACCGTGCGGCTATTTAAGAAATGATAATGAGAATGTGTCTATATACAGCCGGTTAAATAACCGGCTGACCTGTACGGCTTATTGCGGCGTGTTGATATCCACTTCATTTATATGTGCCGCTTTCTGTTTCATGGTGAGCGTCGAGCCAGCAGATGCGGCGATGATCGCCAGCAGCGCCAGCAATTGCTGTAGCGTCAGCAGCTCGCCGAGGAACAGCATGCCGGAGAGCGCCGCCATCGCCGGTTCCAGACTCATCAGCGTGCCGAAAATGCGCGCCGGCAGACGCGTCAGCGCCATCATCTCCAGCGAGTACGGAATGGCGCTGGAGAGCAGGGCGATGAGCAACGCCAGCGGCAGAATTTCCCACTGCCAGATACCGGGCGCGGCAAAGGTCAGACCGAGCGGCACAAAAATCACTGAGGCGATCAGCGAGCCCATTGCCACCGTGGCCGGGCCGTGTTCGGCGCCTGCCCGCTGGCCCGCCAGAATATACACCGCCCAGCAGGCGCCGGCACCCACGGCCAGTAGCGCGCCGGTGGGATCGATATGGCTGAGGCCATGACCAATCGGCAGCAGGAACCACAGGCCGGTGACCGCCAGCAGCACCCAGAGAAAATCCAGCGGACGGCGTGCGCCGGCCAGCGCCAGCGTCAGCGGGCCGAGAAACTCCAGCCCTACCGCGACGCCCAGCGGCACGGTGCGGATCGAGAGATAGAACAGGTAATTCATGCAGCCCAGCGCCAGTCCATACATCAGCAGCGGCTTGCGCTGCTTTGCACTGAAGCGCAGGCGCCAGGGTTTGAAAATCGCGCACAGGATGAGCGTGCCCAGTCCCAGACGCAGCGCGGTAATGCCAGGCGCACCGACGGTGGGAAACAGCGATTTCGCCAGCGATGCGCCGCCCTGCAGCGACAGCATGGCGATCAGTAATACGGCAACCGGCAGCACTACCGGCGCCAGTTTGGGGTGGGAAAGAGGTGCAGACATCCTGTGATCAATTCCTGTGATGATGAATAACCAGGCAACGAGTAGCCAGTGTAAAGCAATCGGCGGGAAATAAGGAGGCGGCTGAGGTAATGATGCGGGGTTTCTGTCGCCGCTTTATCATCGGGCGCGGTCGCCTCGCATTATCCTGGCGTCAGTGACGACTCATTCACACCGCTTTTCGGGCGAAATTTCCAGCGAATAAAGCGCGACGGCGGAAAAAATGCGCCAGCGACTGGCTGAAAAATCACCGTTTTCAGGGCCATTTCCGTAAAGAAATGTCAGGTTAGTTTAGGAATTTACTTAAACCGATAATTTTCTGTGCGCAGGATTATTGCAGAAAGATGATGCTTTTTATAAGAAAAATGAATGACATACGAAAGTTCATTAACTTTCTGTTACACCAAACAATCTGTTAGACAACAAAATGCGGGCAGAGTTTCTTGCTAAGTTTTGTTATATTTTTAGCGTTGTCAGGAGAGAAGTATATTCACATTTGAGGTGGTTATGAAAAAAATTGCATGTCTTTCAGCACTGGCTTGTGTACTGGCAGTTTCCGCTGGTTCCGCCATGGCACAGAGCACCGTTTCTGCCGGCTACGCGCAGAGCGACTATCAGGGCGTTGCTAACAAAGCTAACGGCTTCAACCTGAAATACCGCTACGAAGACGGTTCTAACCCACTGGGTTGGATCGGTTCTTTCACCTACACAGAAAAAGATCGCACTGAAGATGGCGTGTACAACAAAGGTCAGTACTACGGCATCACCGGTGGTCCGGCTTACCGTCTGAACGACTGGGCCAGCATCTACGGCGTAGTAGGTATCGGCTACGGCAAATACCAGCAGAACCAGACTGCCGGTCAGTCTAAAACCGACAGCAGCGACGTAGGCTTCTCTTACGGCGCAGGTATGCAGTTCAACCCAATCCAGAACGTTGCTCTGGACGTGGGCTACGAGCAGAGCCGCATCCGTAACGTCGACGTGGGCACCTGGATTGCTGGCGTAGGTTACAGCTTCTAAGTTTTTGCTTAGACCAGAGTTGCACAGAAACGGCCCTTTACGGGCCGTTTTTTTATGCCTGAAAACGCTGCCGTGAAGGGCGTTTCTCGCAGGCAAAATAAAACCCGCTGCAGGCAGCGGGTCAGACTGTGAAGCCCTGAGGAAACTCAGCCGCGCCAGATCAGATTCGGGCAGGGCTGCGCGGCGATTTTTTTGCCGGTCAGTTTCTCAAGCAGCATCAGGCGCAGGGCAAAAGGCGAGCGGCTAAACAGACACAACAGCGACTTCAGCTCAAAAGCCGGTTTGCTTTGTACGGTCTGGAAGCATTTGCCGCAGTCGAGGCAGCTTTTCATCGTGCTCATCTTTACCTCCTGGAAAACGGGTAACTCAACAGTAAGCACAGCCCTGCAATAAACAGCAGGAAAAGGAGCAGCAACAGCCAGGGTTCGTTCATCGTTGCCTCCTTTGTAGGCTATTCGCTTACAACATGTACAAAGATAGCACTGGCTATACTCTTTAGCCAACACTATTCAGGAAAAATTTGTGCTTATTTGTGCCTGGTTTACAATGAGCGCAGCCAGCCCGCACCGCAGGTAAAGTGCGGCAGATAATAAAGAGGAAGCTGAATGAGTCGTCGTGCGAAAAGCGCCACCCACATGCCCCAGGGGCCGCTGAAAGATATTGAGGAGCATGTCGAAGGATTTCGCCAGGTACGCGAAGCGCATCGCCGTGAGCTGATTGATGATTACGTTGAGTTAATCTCTGATTTAATTCGTGAATTTGGCGAGGCGCGCCAGGTCGACATGGCGGCACGCCTGGGCGTTTCGCAGCCGACCGTGGCCAAAATGCTGAAGCGTCTCAGTACCACCGGTCTGGTTGAGCAGGTGCCGTATCGCGGCGTGTTCCTCACCCCGGAAGGCGAGAAGCTGGCTGAAGCCAGCCGCGTGCGCCATCACATCGTTGAAACCTTTCTGCTGGCACTGGGCGTCAGCCCGGAAACCGCCCGCCGGGATTCCGAAGGGCTCGAGCATCACGTCAGTGATGAAACCCTCGCCGTGTTCCAGAAATTTTACGAGAATCGCTAACCTACAAGGCCTTCTGCCATCATGCCCATCGTGCTTCGTTCCTTAATGCGTGACCGCGTTTTGCATTTACTGTTGCTGTTGGGCGTGATTCTGTTGCCGCTGGCGGATTACCGCTGGCCGCAGCTGCCCGCCGCCGTTGACTGGCACACCATCATGACGCTCACCGGTTTGCTGATGCTGACAAAAGGGCTGGAAAACAGCGGCTATTTTGATGTGCTCGGTGCGCGGCTGGCGCAGGGCTTCCAGCACGAACGCACGCTGGCGCTGTTTATGGTGTGCGCGGCGGCGCTGCTCTCGACCTTCCTGACCAATGATGTGGCGCTGTTTATCCTGGTGCCGCTTACGCTGACGCTGCGCAAGTTCTCGCGCCTGCCCATCTCCCGGCTGATCATCTTTGAAGCGCTGGCGGTCAACGCCGGCTCGTTGCTGACGCCGGTCGGCAACCCGCAAAATATCCTGCTGTGGAGCCACGGCACGCTCAGCGTGGCCGGTTTTATCGGTCAGATGGCGCCGCTGGCGGCGATGCTGATGCTGACGCTGGTGGTGCTGACGTGGTTTAGCTTCCCGGCGCGCAGCATTGAGAAGCATGATGCTCCGGGCAATCAGCAGTGGCAGAAACCGCTGTTTATCGTCAGCGTCCTGTTGTATGTGGTGTTTATCGTCGCGCTGGAGCTGAAACTCACCGGCTGGGCGCTGCTGCTGGTTGCGGCCTGTTTTCTGCTGATGGCACGTCAGGTGCTGGCGACCATCGACTGGAGCCTGCTGCTGGTGTTCGTGGCGATGTTCATTGATGTCTTTTTACTGATGCACCTGCCAGTTCTGCAGCCGCATTTTGCCGCCATCGGTCAGCTGGGCGAGGGCGGTATCTATCTGCTGGCGATTGGCCTGTCACAGGTGATCAGCAACGTACCGGCCACCATTCTGCTGTTACAAAAAGTCCCGCCTTCCGAAGTGCTGGCCTGGGCGGTGAATATCGGCGGCTTTGGTCTGCTGCCGGGATCGCTGGCCAACCTGATTGCGCTGCGCATGGCACAGGACGCCAAAGTGTGGTGGCGTTTCCATCTGTTTTCCCTGCCGATGCTTGCCTGGTCGATGCTGTGCGGCTGGCTGTTGTTACAGCTGCTGCGTTAACCCTGACCAACCTGTCCGCCTTAGCAAGACGCGCTGATTTATCAGCGCGTTAAGTGATGTGGCAGAAAATGCGTCGGATGTTAGCTTATGTAAAGTTACACTGGCATTTGTCAATTTCCCATCTAAGGTTAAGTTGACCGTTTCGCCCGGGGATCGGGATTACCAGCCAGTGATGACAAATTATGAGTGAAAACCACAATCCGCCATCCGCCGATGAGCAAAAAGACAACAACACGTCAGATTCCAGTCAGGATAACGAGCAATCACCCCGTAAACGCCCCGGCAAAAAGCCGCTGATCATTCTGGCGATTGTGGTGGTGATTATGCTGCTGGTGGGATTCTGGTTCTGGTTTAGCACGCGCAACATTGAAACCACCGACGATGCGTTCACCGAAGGCGATGCCGTGACCATCGCGCCCAAAGCGTCGGGCTACGTGGTGCAGCTGCTGGTAAAAGATAACCAGCGGGTGAAGAAGGGCGATCTGCTGGTGCTGATCGACCCGCGTGATAACGCCGCACAGCGCGATCAGGCCAAAGCACAGCTCGGTCTGGCGCAGGCGCAGCTGCATCAGGCGCAGGCGCAGCTGGCGCTGGCGCGGGTGCAATATCCGGCGCAGCGCGATCAGGCGCTGGCCGACCAGGCGCGGGCGCAGGCCAATTTACTCAATGCGCAGGCGGATTACCGTCGTCAGCGCGGTGTTGACCCGCGCGCGACCTCGCAGCGCAATATCGATACCGCCGCTGCGCAGTTACGCTCGGCTGAAGCGCAGCTGCAGAGCGCCAAAGCGCAGGTCGAAGTGGCCTCGCAGGTGCAGTTGCAGATTCGCCAGCAGGAAACCAATGTTGAAGCGCGGCAGCAGCAGGTCGAGCAAGCCCGGGCTCAGCTCAACACTGCCGAGCTTAACCTCTCATACACCGAAGTACGCGCGCCGTATGACGGTTTCGTCACCAAACGCAACGTGCAGCCCGGTACGCTGGTACAGGCCGGCAGCGCGCTGTTTTCGCTGGTATCGCCGGATATCTGGATCACCGCCAACTTCAAAGAGTCGCAGCTGGCGCGCATGAATCCGGGCGATAAAGTGGAGATTGGCGTTGATGCCTGGCCGGACATGAAGCTGGAAGGGCACGTCGACAGCGTGCAGATGGGCTCCGGCTCGCGCTTCTCTACCTTCCCGGCCGAGAACGCCACCGGTAACTACGTGAAGATTGTGCAACGCGTGCCGGTGAAAATTGTGATTGATAAAGGGCTCGACCCGAATCATCCGCTGCCGCTTGGCCTGTCGGTTGAACCGAAGGTGACGGTGGAATGAGTGCGAGCGAAAGCTGGCGTCCGGCCAGCAATCCCTGGCTGGTTGCCATCACGGTAACGCTGGCGGTGTTCATGGAGATTCTGGACACCACCATCGTTAACGTTGCGCTGCCGCACATCGCCGGGTCGCTGTCATCCAGCTACGATGAATCCACCTGGGTACTGACCTCCTATCTGGTCGCCAACGGCATTGTGCTGCCGATCTCGGCCTTTTTCAGCCGCCTGTTTGGGCGCAAGCAGTTCTTCCTGATCTGCATCGTGATGTTTACCATCTGCTCCTTCCTGTGCGGCATTGCCACCGAGCTGTGGCAAATCATTCTTTTCCGCGTGCTGCAGGGCTTCTTCGGCGGCGGGCTGCAACCGGTGCAGCAGTCGGTGCTGCTGGATTACTTCAAGCCGGAAGATCGCGGCAAGGCTTTTGGCCTGTCATCGATTGCCATTATTGTCGCGCCGGTAATTGGCCCGACGCTCGGTGGCTGGATCACCGACAACTACAGCTGGCGCTGGGTGTTCTTTATTAATATTCCGGTGGGGATCCTCACTGTGCTGGCGATCTATCAGCTGCTGGAAGATCCGCCGTGGGAGCGCAAGTGGGCGAAGGGCCGGCTGAAAATCGACTATATCGGCATCAGCCTGATTACCCTGGGTCTCGGCTGTTTGCAGGTGTTTCTCGATCGCGGTGAAGACGAAGACTGGTTCGCTTCACACTTTATTCGCCTGTTTGCCATGCTGGCGGCCGTCGGCATCGTCGGTGCGGTTTACTGGCTGCTGTATGCGCGCAAGCCGGTGGTGGATATCACGGTGATGAAGGATCGCAACTTCTGGGTGGCCGGTCTGCTGATGGCGGGCATGGCGATGATTCTTTATGGCAGCTCGGTGGTGTTACCGCAGCTGGCGCAGCAGGATCTCGGTTATACCGCCACCTGGTCCGGGCTGGTGCTGTCGCCCGGCGCGGTGCTGATCGTGCTCACCATCCCGCTGGTGCTGAAGCTGATGCCGATTGTGCAGACGCGCTACATCATCGCCTTTGGCTTTACCTGTCTGGCGCTGGCCTTCTTCTATTCCAGCACCCTGACGCCCAACGTGGATTTCACCACGCTGGTGCTGATGCGCAGCGCGCAGTCGATTGGTCTCGGCTTCCTGTTTGTGCCGCTCACCACCATTGCCTTTATCACCGTGCCGCAGCGCCTGAATGCGGATGCCTCCGCACTGTTCACCATGTTCCGTAACGTGGCCGGTTCGATCGGCATTTCGCTGGCCACAGCTGGCATCACCGAACGTGAACAGGTGCGATCGGCCCACATGGTGCACAACATGTCGCCGCTCAATGAGCAGTTCAACCTCACGCTGCAGCACTGGGCGCAGGCGATTCGTGACTTTACCAGTGCGGTGGGCGATCCGCTGACGCTGGCCAGCGGTCAGCTCTATCAGGAGATGATTGCCCAGGCGCGTATTCTGGCTTACATCGACGTGTTCATGGGCCTGAGCATTGTCGCCGTGCTATTGATTCCTTTTTGTTGGTTGCTTTCGCCGATCAAGAGCGAAGGCAGTGCAGGAGCACATTAACATGATCACCTCTTCGCGCGTTACGCCGTCGCTGACGCTGCTGGCGCTGTCCATGCTGCTGGCGGGTTGTGCCGTCGGGCCCGATTATCAGCCGCCACAGGCGCACACGCCCGGTAGCTACCGTGATTTGCCCTCTCAGGAAGCCTCAAAACCGCTGGCGTCCGCGACCAATCCTTCGTGGTGGAAAAGCTTTAACGACCCGCAGCTCGATAGCCTGATTGAGCGCGCCATCGCCGGCAACCTGACGCTGCAACAGTCGGTGCTGCGCATCGCCGGTGCGCGCGAACAGCTGGCGCAGGCACGTGGCGGGCTGTTCCCGTCGCTTAACGGCTCCGCCAAAGTGACGCGTCAGCAGCTCGGCCTGAAAGGCATGCTGAAATCCAACGGGGTATACGATCAGGTGGATGATGACGTGGCGGATCAGCTCAACGGCCTGACCCATTCGGTCACGCTGTATCAGGGCAGCTTTGACGCCAGCTGGGAACTGGATTTATGGGGCAAAGTACGACGCCAGATGGAGATGGCGGACGCGCAGCAGCAGGCGGCGATCGAGCAGCGTAACGATGCGCTGGTGTCGCTGGAAGCTGAGGTCGCGCGCGCGTATCTGCAGCTGCGCGGCGCGCAGGCGGTGCTGGCAACGCTGCAACAGCAAATCAACGTGGCGCAGCAAACCTGGGAGCTGACGCAAAGTCAGCAGCGTAACGGTCTGGCGCCGCTCACCGACGTTGAGAATGCCCGTGCGCAGCTGGCCTCCCTTAACGCGCAGCTGCCGCAGTATCAGGCCCAGGAACGTCAGGCGATGAACGGGCTGGCAGTGCTGCTGGGCAAAACGCCGGGCGCGCTGGATAACGAACTGATGAGCAGCAAAGCGCTGCCGGCGTTGCCGAAGCTGGTGGCGGTGGGCATTCCATCGACGCTGGCGCGCCGTCGTCCGGACATCCGCCAGGCTGAAGCGAATCTGCATGCGCAGACCGCCAATATCGGCGTATCAGTCGCGAACCTGTTCCCCAGCCTGTCGCTCACCGGGCAGCTGGGCGTGCGCAATACCGATGCCAGCTACCTTGACGACTGGAGCAGCCACTTCTTCAGCGTCGGCCCGGCGCTGTCGATCCCGATTTTTCAGGGCGGACGTCTGGTTTCCAGCGTGAAACTGGCGCGTGCGCAGCAGGCGAGCGCGGCGCTCGATTATCGCCAGACGGTATTGACGGCGCTGCAGGATGTGGAAAATGCGCTGGTTAGCTACCGCGCCGATCAGCAACAGGTTACCGCGCTGGATGAGACCACTGGCGCACTGCAGCGCGCCTTTGACCTCGCCAGTGACAGTTACAAACAGGGCATCTCTACCTTCCTTGAGGTGCTGGATGCTCAGCGTCAGCTGGCACAGTCGCAGGCGCAATCCACCCAGGCGCGCATGCAAAGCGCGCTGGACCTGGTAGCGCTGTATAAAGCGCTGGGCGGCGGCTGGGAGCCGTATCAGCAGGTGACGCTGCCGGACTATGACGTCTTTGGTCCGGCCACCGCAGTCAATTAATCTGACATCGCTGACCGCATTCACTGCGTGCGGTCAACGCCTTCCATGAAATAAATATTCTCCCTTCTGTTTGTTGTGCAAAATTTGCACTGTGTTCTCTGCGCTCTGAATCTGGTTTTGTGATCATTATCTCAATTAAAGGCAAAGATAATGACCCGTGGCGCAAAATTTAAATTTCATATTTATTTATTGTGGTGGAAATAATCTATTTTAAGGCTTCTTATCTCAGGAAAGGAGTTGGTTATGTCCCGCGAAACCTGGATGACGCCCAATCCGGCATCAGGGCCAAATAGCAGCACGCGCACCGAGCCTTTTGTGAAAGTCATTGCGCTGATTGCCACCCTTGGTGGTTTGCTGTTTGGCTACGACACCGGCGTGATCTCCGGCGCACTGTTATTCATGGGCGACGATCTGCATCTCACCCCATTTACCACCGGGCTGGTGACCAGCAGCCTGCTGTTCGGCGCGGCGTTTGGCGCACTGGCTTCCGGTCACTTTGCCGCCGCGGTCGGGCGGAGAAAAATTATTCTGGTACTGGCGATTATTTTTGCACTCGGCGCGCTGGGTACCGCACTGGCACCTGATGTCAGCTGGATGATTTTCTTCCGCCTGGTCCTTGGCGTGGCCGTGGGCGGTGCGTCCGCCACCGTACCGGTGTATATCGCCGAAATGGCACCAGCCAACAAACGGGGTCAGCTGGTGACCATGCAGGAGCTGATGATCGTTTCCGGCCAAATGCTGGCCTATATGTCGAACGCCGGCTTCAACGCAGCCTGGGGGGGCGACACGACCTGGCGCTGGATGCTGGCGGTCGCCACGCTGCCGGCGGTGCTGCTGTGGTTCGGGATGATGTTTATGCCGGACACGCCGCGCTGGTATGCCATGAAAGGCCGTCTCGCTGAGGCGCGCAAGGTGCTGGAACGCACCCGCGCGCGCGAAGACGTTGAGTGGGAGATGATGGAGATCGAAGAGACGCTGTCGGACGAGCAACAGCAGCGTCCGCGTCTGCGGGAACTGCGCCAGCCGTGGCTGATCAAACTGTTCCTGATCGGTATCGGTATTGCCGCCATCCAGCAACTGACCGGCGTGAATACCATCATGTACTACGCGCCGACCATGCTGAAAGCGGTGGGGATGAGCAATGACGCTGCGCTGTTTGCCACCATTGCCAATGGCGCGGTCTCGGTATTAATGACCTTTGTGGGGATCTGGCTGCTGGGGCGCATCGGTCGCCGCACCATGACGATGATAGGTCAGTTTGGTTGTACCGCCTGTCTGGTGTTTATTGGCACCGTCAGTTACCTGATGCCGGAAACAGTTAACGGTCAGCCGGATATCTTGCGCAGTTATATGGTGCTGCTGGGTATGCTGATGTTTCTGAGTTTCCAGCAGGGCGCGTTATCGCCGGTGACCTGGCTGCTGCTGTCAGAAATTTTCCCGACGCGGTTACGCGGTATTTTTATGGGCGGCGCGGTATTTGCGTTGTGGATCGCCAATTTTCTTATTTCTCTGCTGTTCCCGGTTCTGCTGGCGTCGGTTGGCTTATCCGGCGCGTTCTTTATTTTCGCGCTGATTGGCATAGGCGGCGCGATTTTTGTTATTCGCTGGGTACCGGAAACACGCCATCGTTCGCTGGAGCAGATTGAACATTATTTGCACGACCGGCTGTCTGATGCGCCGGCGCCCCAGCTATTGCGACCGGCAGTGAAGAAAAGCGGATAACCACAGACATACGATTTTTGCATGATGGCCGGTTAACAACCGGCCTTTTTTTATTTATTTAATGGCAAAATGAGATATTGCTCGCATCTGTGACGCTAATGCCATCCGCGTTAAAAACGGATTTTACTTACACTATTAATGTTTTTTTACCTTTATGCTGACTACTGCCTCAGCGCACAATAAGCGCTAAACGCTTGTTTCCTACGCGTGAATAAGCAATGAAATCGATTCCAGTTCCAGCCGGTGGTACTGAACCACTGATGTTAATTCACCGTTAATTCACGCCGCACATTGGGTTTAAACGCGCCTGACTGGAATAGGCTAATCCATTCGGATTAATCCGGTCTGCAAAATTAATTTATTTTTTTATTTGAATTGGGTAATCTTGCCACTACAGTTTATTTAACCCCCTTAAGCAAGGACATTGTGATGAGTGACGCATTTAAAGTTCTGAACAACATTCGCACATTACGTGCACAGGCTCGTGAACTGCCACTGAGCGATCTGGAAGAAATTCTGGAAAAATTAACCGTCGTGGTAACTGAGCGCCGTGACGAAGTTGAAGCGGAAGAAGCGCAGAACCGCGAAAAAGAAGAGAAGCTGTCTAAATACCGTGAAATGCTGCTGGCAGACGGTATCGACCCGAACGAATTACTGGGTGCACTGGAAACCGGTAAAAAACGCGCCAAGCGTGCGCCGCGTCCGGCGAAATATTCTTACACCGACGAAAACGGTGAAGAGAAATCATGGACCGGTCAGGGCCGTACCCCAGCTGCGATTAAAAAAGCGCTGGATGCAGGTAAAAGCCTCGACAGCTTCCTGATCAAATAATCTGCACAATCCTTGTAAGCGGGAGCCGGAGGTGTCAGCGTCTCCGGCTTTTTTATTGGCCTCGCTCCGGGCACGGGCGGCGGTTCATTCCCCGCGCCGTGGATAACCTGTCCGGCACGGTCGCAATTATTTTACCTCTGGCAACAAGGTGTTCTCCGCCTTGCCTTTGCGTATCCGGGTGCAGAGGTGGCTCATCCAGGCCGCTTCTGGCATAATGCCCGCTGTTTTTTCCTCCACTGCGTAACAAAGGTCAATGCCGTGTTAGTTTCCAGCAATATCACTATGCAGTTCGGCAGTAAGCCACTGTTTGAGAATATCTCCGTTAAATTTGGCGGCGGTAATCGTTACGGTTTAATCGGTGCGAACGGCAGCGGTAAATCGACCTTCATGAAAATACTGGGCGGCGACCTGGTTCCGACTAACGGAAATGTTTCCCTCGACCCTAATGAGCGCATCGGTAAGCTTCGCCAGGATCAGTTTGCTTTCGAGCAATATAGCGTGCTGGATACCGTGATTATGGGGCACCAGGAATTGTGGGCGGTGAAGCAGGAGCGCGATCGCATATATGCATTGCCGGAAATGAGCGAAGAGGAAGGCTATAAAGTCGCCGACCTTGAGGTCGCCTACGGTGAAATGGACGGTTACAGTGCCGAATCACGCGCCGGAGAATTATTACTCGGCGTGGGCATTCCGGTGGAGCAGCATTACGGTCCGATGAGTGAAATTGCCCCAGGCTGGAAATTGCGTGTGCTGCTGGCGCAGGCATTATTTGCTAACCCGGATATTTTGTTACTCGACGAACCGACCAACAACCTGGATATTGACACCATTCGCTGGCTGGAGCAGGTGCTTAACGAACGTGACAGTACCATGATCATCATTTCGCATGACCGTCACTTCCTGAATATGGTGTGTACGCACATGGCGGATCTGGATTACGGTGAGCTGCGCGTTTATCCCGGCAATTATGACGAATATATGACGGCGGCGACCCAGGCGCGCGAGCGTTTATTAGCGGATAACGCCAAGAAGAAAGCACAAATTGCCGATCTGCAATCCTTCGTTAGCCGCTTTAGCGCCAACGCCTCAAAATCACGGCAGGCCACTTCGCGCGCGAAGCAGATTGATAAAATCAAACTGGATGAGGTAAAAGCCTCCAGCCGTCAGAACCCGTATATTCGTTTCGAGCAGGATAAAAAGCTGTTCCGTAATGCGCTGGAAGTGGAAGCGCTGACCAAAGGATTTGATAACGGTCCGCTGTTTAAAAATCTTAACCTGCTGCTGGAAGTGGGTGAGAAACTGGCCATCCTCGGCGCCAACGGTATTGGTAAATCCACCCTGCTGAAAACGCTGGTCGGTGAACTGCAGCCGGATAGCGGCACGGTGAAATGGTCGGAGAATGCGCGCATTGGTTACTACGCGCAGGATCACGCCGAAGATTTTGCTGACGACCTGAGCGTGTTCGACTGGATGAGCCAGTGGAAGCAGGAAGGCGACGACGAGCAGGCGGTGCGCAGTATTCTTGGTCGTCTGCTGTTCAGCCATGACGACATCAAGAAGCCAGCGAAAGTGCTGTCCGGTGGTGAGAAGGGCCGCATGCTGTTTGGCAAGCTGATGATGCAGAAGCCAAACATCCTGGTGATGGACGAACCGACTAACCACCTGGATATGGAGTCGATTGAGTCACTGAACATGGCGCTGGAGATGTACGAAGGCACGCTGATTTTCGTCTCGCACGACCGTGAGTTCGTCAGCTCGCTGGCGACGCGCGTCATCGAGATGAAAGGCGATCGCATCGTTGACTTCACCGGCAACTACGAAGATTACCTGCGCAGCCAGGGCATCGTATAACGGCGTAGCCGTTTAGCAGTCGCCATCATCAGCGGCGCAATTTATCGCCTGATAAATTGCGCCGCTCAGCAATACCTGACGCTTATGTCACGCCCCGGCGTTATTCCTCACGCTGGCCACACACTTCACACTGCGCGTCCTGCGCAACTTTCAGGCTGCGAAACTCGGCGCTCATCGCGTCGTACATCAGTAGTCGCGCGCTGGCCGGCTGGCCAAAGGCGCTCAGCACCTTCAGCGTTTCCATCGCCTGCATCGCACCCACCACGCCGACCAGCGGAGCCATTACGCCGGCTTCGACACAGCTCAGCGTCTGCTCGCCGAACAGGCGGCTGATGCAGCGATAGCAGGGCTCGCCGGGCTGCCAGGTAAATACGCTGAGCTGGCCTTCCATACGAATGGCGGCGCCGGAGATCAGCGGCACCCGATGCTGAAAACATCCGCGGTTCACCTGTTCGCGCGTGGTGACATTGTCGCTGCAGTCCAGCACCGCATCGTGACGCGCAATCAGTTCGCCGAGCGCGGCTTCATCCAGCTGCGCATCGATCGCCTCCAGCGTGCAGTGTGGATTGAGCGCCGCCAGCTGCTGACGGGCCGAGGCGACTTTTGCCATGCCGATGCGCTCATCGCTGTGCAGAATCTGGCGCTGCAGATTACTCAGGCTGACGCGATCGAAATCCAGCAGCGTCAGATGGCCGACGCCGGCGGCGGCAAGATAGGGCGCGGCAGCACAGCCTAGTCCGCCCAGGCCAACGATAAGTACCCGTGAGGCTTTCAGCCGTTCCTGGCCGTCGAAATCGAAGCCGCGCAGCACAATCTGCCGGTTGTAGCGCAGCATCTCTTCATCGCTCAGCTCTGTGTGCATTAGCCCTCCAGCAGGCTGTTGAAGGCCTCGATATCAACCCATTCGCCCGGCTCAACGTCACCACGATCGCGCTCCAGCACAATAAAGCAGTCGGCCAGCGCAAAGGAACTGAACACGTGCGAGCCCTGCGCACCGGTGCTGCGCACTTCCAGTACACCATCATCGCCGCGACTGAGGATGCCGCGCTGAAAATCGAGCCGGCCCGGTGCTTTCTTCAGACGCTGCGTTGCGCGCGCGCGCTGGCGCAGCGGCATGATGCGCGTGGTCTGGCCGGTCAGCGTGGCCAGCAGCGGCTGCACCAGCTGATAGAAGGTCACGGCCGCCGACACCGGATTGCCCGGCAACCCGCAGAACCAGCTGTTGGCCAGACGGCCAAAGGCAAACGGCTTGCCGGGCTTGATCGCCAGCTTCCAGAAGGTAATCGCGCCCAGCTCTTCGAGCATCGCTTTGGTGAAATCCGCCTCGCCCACTGATACACCGCCGGTGCTGATCACCACATCGGCCTGGCGATCGGCTTCGCTGAAGGCCTGGCGCAGCTTCGCGGGATCGTCAGCGATCACGCCAAGGTCGATCACCTCGCAGCCAAGTTTGCGCAGCATCAGCGCCACGGTGAAGCGGTTGGTGTCATAAATCTGGCCCTCAGCCAGCGGCTGGCCCACCGCCTGCAGTTCGTCACCGGTGGAGAAAATGGCCACGCGCAGCTTACGCAGCACGCTGACCTCCGCAATACCCAGCGACGCCAGCAGCGGCAGCTCCGCCGCACCGAGCCGCACGCCGGCATCCAGTACCTGCTTACCGGCCTGAATATCCTCCCCGATGCGGCGAATATTTTGCCCGGCACGCACTGGCGCGGTGATAACAATGCCGCCGTCACGCGGTTCGGTTTGCTCCTGCATCACCACGGCGTCGCAGCCGGCGGGAATCGGTGCGCCGGTCATGATGCGAATCACGCTGCCGGCTGGCCACTCGCCATTAAACGGGGCGCCGGCAAACGCTTTGCCCGCTACCGGCAACACGCGGTCAGCGGACAGGTCGCTCAGGCGCAGCGCGTAGCCGTCCATCGCGGAGTTATCGAACGGCGGCACGTCCAGCGGCGAAATCACCGGCTTCGCGGTAATGCGCCCGGCGGCATCGGCCAGCGCGACGCTCAGGCAATCGCTAATCGGTTGCAGCTGCTGCAGCATTTTCTGCTGCGCGTCTTCAAGGGAAATCAGTCCGGCGGTAAAAGGTTCCATGTCCATCTCTGTCGGGTTAAAGGCGAATGCTGCCTATTATGGTGGCTGTTGTCGGCTGAGTCACATGCGAGATTAAAGGTAATGGAAATTAGTGTGCGGTGACGAATCCGCCGGCGAACATGCTTTGTTCAGACTGAAAGTGATAGTCATGTTAACAACCGTGCTGACGTTATGATGTGAGTGCGGCAGATACTTTCTTATGCACCAGTGACAGAAACGCGCCCGCAGTGGTATCCCAGTTGGCCGGAACAAACTCTCTTTTATAGCGGTCACGGAAATCAGATTCGACGTCATCGCACTCTGCCAGAAACAGCTCGATGTCTGCCAGTATGGCGTGCAGGTTTCCTTTATGCGCTTCTCTGATATACGCCTCGATTTTGGGCTCGATCTCATCACCCGGTTCAAACAGGTCATAATCCTGCCCAAACCAGATGCCAATAAAATTATCCAGTTCACTGATACTGATACGGTCCATCATAACTCCGGGAAAGCGGTAATGATAAAGTAAGGTTTGCCGTTGTAGGGCTTAAAATCCAGTATGACGCGAACGGCGTAGCAGATCTCAACCTCTTCACGCCCTTTACTCACGACTATACCAACAGGATGTGAAAAACGCCGACTCAGGCGCATACGGGCTTGCAGGCCTGGAGGGATATTTTTCACCCACATCTGAATTTGATGCTTGTTATCTGCCAGCACCTTACTGATCAGTGCTTCCGCCTCGCTCAGAGACTTAAAGCTACTGGCTTCATCGAGACGAGGCCGATTACGAAGCCTCTCCCGCAGCTCATCCGGCGTTTTGCCGATATGTCGCTCAATCGTGTGCCCACCGGGTGCTCGCCCTGAAAGCGACTCATGCTCGGCGATTTTGACCCGCCCGGCACGCACCGCGATGACGCGCTCTGCTCCGGCTGCAAAGGCAAATGCCATCGGAATGGCGATATCTACCGTCAGGCCGACATTCATGGCGGTCTGATGGTCAGCGCCGAGCGATTCTGCGAGTGACACGGCCGAATTAAACGTGTCGGTAGCGACCTGTCTGCCAGTCCATACCTGGCGCAGGCTGGCCTGAAGCGTGTCGAGACCGTGAGTGCCGACAAAGACGCAGCCAGCTTTGGTCAGCATGGTGGGCTCAGGCACGACGCACAGTGCGCCAGCACCAAAAAGCTCAATCACTCCGCCAGCGAGCCCGAGTCCTCCAAAAATGCGGTTGCTGGTCGTTTCACCCTCGCTGACGCTGCGATCTGAAAGGATGGCTGCCAGCTGCACCGGGGAGAGTGCAATCCTTAGCCCTTTTTCATCTTCCACTGAATATTCCTTTTCATGAATGGGCCTTTAACTTACCCGATTTTTAACCGGTACTGAAGCCACACAGAAAGTAAGGGAAAATAGATTGTTCACTGCCTTGCCGGTGCCAGACGTAAGCGCGCCAGCCATAATATTAAAGCTGGTGCGTTCTCTCTTTTAATTCACAAAAAAGCATAATCCACATTAAAAGGTTATGACCGCTGATACACTTTCTGCTTTACAAGCAGGGAGGGGCTTTCTATAGTCGAAAATTGCCAAAAAAAGATGAAAACCATTCTAAATCAGTGTTTTTGGCTCTGATTCCTTGACAGGGTAACGGTTATGGCTAAAGCAGTTATCGCAATTCACGGCGGTGCCGGCGCGATTACGCGTGCGGCAATGAGCGCCGAAAAAGAGCAGCACTATCGTCAGCAATTGGCCGCGATTGTCAGCGCCGGTCAGCAGATTCTGGCCAGCGGCGGTAGCGCGCTGGATGCCGTGACCGAAGCGGTACGGCTGCTGGAAGAGTGCCCGCTGTTCAATGCCGGCAGAGGTGCCGTGTTCACCCATCAGGGCACCCATGAACTGGATGCCAGCCTGATGGATGGCCGTACGCTGGATATCGGCGCCGTCGCTGGCGTCAGCCGTATCCGCAATCCGATTCTTGCCGCGCGTAAAGTGCTGGAAGCCAGTCCGCACGTGCTCTTTATTGGCAGCGGGGCGGAAGCCTTTGCCGCGCAACAGGGGCTGACGCCGGTCGAGCCTGATTTCTTCTCGACGCCAGAACGCTGGGAGCAGCTGCAGCGCGCGCTGGGCAGCGAACAAATGCTGCTGGATCATGATGGCGCGGCGCAGGGGAGCGATCCGCTGGACCCGGATCGCAAATTTGGCACCGTGGGCGCGGTGGCGCTCGATTTGCAGGGTAATCTGGCGGCCGCCACCTCCACCGGCGGCATGACCAACAAGCAGGCGGGCCGCGTCGGCGATTCACCGCTGGCGGGCGCCGGCTGCTATGCCAACAACGCCACCGTGGCGGTCTCCTGTACCGGTACCGGTGAAGTGTTTATTCGTACGCTGGCGGCTTACGATGTCTCGGCGCAGATGGAATATGGTGGTCGTTCGCTGCAACAGGCCACCGCCAGCGTGATTCATGACAAAGTGCAGGAGCTGGAGGGTAGCGGCGGGCTGATTGCCATTGATGCCCACGGCAACGTGGCGCTGCCGTTTAACAGCGAAGGCATGTACCGCGGATTCGCTTATGTGGGCGGCGAAGTTGAGGTGGCGATTTACCGCGACAGCTAAGGAGCAGGCATGACGGATCTACAGCAGCAGTTTGCGCCGCAGCAGGTGCTGGCGGTACGCGATCTCTGCGTGCGCTTTGAGCATGAAGGGCGCGTGACGGACGCCGTGCGGCAGCTTTCGCTCGATCTGCACCGCGGAGAAACGCTGGCGCTGGTGGGCGAATCGGGCTCGGGCAAATCGGTGACGTCGCTGGCGCTGATGCGTCTGATTGCACAGGCCGGCGGCGCGGTCAGCGGTGAAATCCTGCTGCGGCGGCGCAACGGCGAGGTGCTGGATGTGATGCGTGCGTCCGCCAGCCAGATGCGCCGGGTGCGCGGTGCGGACATGGCGATGATCTTTCAGGAGCCGATGACGTCGCTCAACCCGGTATTCACCGTCGGTGAACAGATCGCCGAATCTATTCGTTTGCATCAGGGGAAAAGTCACCAGCAGGCGCAGGCCGAAGCGCGACGCATGCTGGATCTGGTGCGCATTCCGGAAGCGCACAATGTGCTGTCGCGCTATCCGCATCAGCTCTCCGGCGGTATGCGCCAGCGCGTGATGATTGCCATGGCGCTGTCGTGCAAGCCGGCGCTGCTGATTGCCGATGAGCCGACCACCGCGCTGAACGTCACCATCCAGGCGCAGATTCTGCAGCTGATTCGCGTGCTGCAAAAAGAGATGCAGATGGGCGTCATTTTTATTACGCATGATATGGGCGTGGTGGCGGAGATGGCCGATCGCGTGCAGGTGATGTATCGCGGCGATGTGGTTGAACGCGCGCCGGTGCAGCAGCTTTTCGACGCGCCGCAGCAGCCGTATACCCGCGCGTTGCTGGCGGCCGTGCCAAAGCTCGGGGCGATGAGCGGCCAGCCGCTGCCGGCGAAGTTCCCGCTGCTGCATACCAACGGCCGCGAAGAGGCCAGCACGCCGCAGGATACCGTGCGTCACGATCGTCCGCCGATTTTACAGGTGCGCGATCTGGTTACGCGCTTTGATATTCGCGGCGGGCTGCTCAATCGGGTTAAGCGTCGCGTCCACGCGGTGGAAAAAGTCAGTTTCGATCTTTATGCAGGCGAAACCCTCGCGCTGGTGGGCGAGTCCGGCTGCGGCAAATCCACCACCGGACGCTCGCTGCTGCGGCTGGTCGCCAGCCAGGGCGGCAGCATCACCTTTGACGGCCAGCGCATTGATGCACTGCAGGGCAGGGCGCTGGCCACGCTGCGCCGCGACATTCAGTTTATCTTTCAGGATCCGTATGCGTCGCTCGATCCGCGCCTTACCGTCGGCTTTTCAATTATGGAGCCGCTGCTGGTGCATCGCAGCATGGGGCGCGCGCAGGCAGAGAAACGCGTCGCCTGGCTGCTGGAACGCGTCGGTCTGCTACCCGAACACGCGCAGCGCTACCCGCACGAGTTTTCTGGCGGTCAGCGCCAGCGTATCTGCATCGCACGCGCGCTGGCGCTCAATCCTAAAGTGGTGATCGCCGACGAGTCCGTCTCCGCGCTGGATGTGTCGATCCAGGCGCAGATCATCAATCTGATGCTGGATTTACAGCGTGAATTTGGCATCGCCTTCCTGTTTATTTCGCACGACATGGCGGTGGTGGAGCGCATCAGCCATCGCGTTGCGGTGATGTATCTCGGACAGATTGTGGAGATGGGGCCGCGTCAGGCGGTATTCGAACAGCCGCGCCATCCTTATACCAAAAAACTGATGGCCGCGGTGCCGGTGGCCGATCCGGCGCATCGGCACCGCGAGCGGGCGCTGATGGTCGATGAGATTCCCAGCCCGATTCGCCCGCTGGGTGATGAGCCGGAAGTGGCACCGTTACTGGAAGTGGCGCCGGGCCATTTTGTCGCCCGCCATGCCATTAGCGGCGCCTGAGCAGCAACCAACCGCGCCCTCTGTGCAGGGCGCGCAAGACAGGGACTACAGGAGAACGATAACGATGCACCATATCATGCGAAAAGGGGTTATCACTGCCGGGTTGTTGAGTTCGGCGCTGGCGCTGCCCGCCTGGGCGGCCAAAGATGCGGTGATTGCCGTGGCGTCGACCTTCACCACGCTGGATCCGTACGACGCCAACGACACGCTGTCGCAGGCGGTGGCCAAGTCTTTCTATCAGGGCCTGTTCGGCTTCGATAAAGACATGAAGCTGGTCAACGTACTGGCCGAAAGCTATCAGGCCAGCAGCGATGGGCTGACTTACACCATCAAACTGCGTCCGGGCGTGAAATTCCAGGATGGCACGGATTTCAATGCCGAAGCGGTGAAGGTCAACCTCGACCGCGCCAGCAATCCGGACAACCATCTCAAGCGCTATAACCTGTTTAAATATATCGCCACTACCGAAGTGGTCGATCCGTCCACGGTGAAAATTACCCTGAAGCAGCCGTTCTCAGCGTTTATCAACAATCTGGCACATCCGGCTGCGGTAATGATCTCGCCAACCGCGCTGAAAAAATATGGCAAGGACATCGGTTTCCATCCGGTAGGCACCGGACCTTATACCTTTGACACCTGGAACCAGACCGACTTTGTCAAAGTGAAAAAGTGGTCGGGCTACTGGAAGCCGGGCTATCCAAAACTCGACAGCATTACCTGGCGTCCGGTGGTGGATAACAACACCCGCGCGGCGATGCTGCAAACCGGTGAGGCCAGTTTTGCTTTCCCGGTGCCGTTAGAGCAGGCCAAACTGCTGCAGGGCAATAGCAAGCTGGATGTGGTGACCACACCGTCGATTATGCAGCGTTACATCAGCCTCAACGTGACGCAAAAGCCGTTCGATAACCCGAAAGTGCGTGAAGCGCTGGAGTACGCCATCAATCGCCAGGCGCTGGCTAAAGTGGCCTTTGCCGGTTACGCCACGCCAGCCACTGGCATCGTGCCGCCGCGCATTGATTTTGCCCAGAGCTATCCGGCCATCAAATACGATCCGGCCAAAGCGCGCGAGTTGCTGAAGGAAGCGGGCTACCCGAACGGTTTCGAAACCACGCTGTGGTCATCGCATAACCACAGCACCGCGCAGAAAGTGCTGCAGTTTACCCAGCAGCAACTGGCGCAGGTGGGTGTGAAGGTGAAAGTCACGGCGATGGATGCCGGCCAGCGCGCGGCGGAAGTGGAGAGTAAAGGGCAGAAAGAGAGCGGGGTGCGCATGTTCTACACCGGCTGGTCAGCCTCCACCGGCGAAGCCGACTGGGCGTTGACGCCGCTGTTCGCTACCAGCTCGTGGCCACCGGCGATCTTCAACACCGCGTTCTACAGCAACCCGCAGGTGGATAAAGACCTGGCGGATGCGCTGAAGACCACCGATCGCGACCAGAAAGCCAGACTGTATAAAGACGCGCAGGACCGCATCTGGAACGATCACCCGTGGATTCCGCTGGTGGTGGAGCAGTTGCTGTCTGCGAACAATAAAAACCTGACCGGTTTTTACGTCATGCCCGATACCTCATTCAATTTTGATGAGGCGGATCTGAAGTAACAGACGCGGCCAGCCTTACGGGGCTGGCCGATGCTGCGCGGGATTTCGCATGCTCAACTATTTTCTTAAACGCCTGCTCGGGCTGATTCCCACGCTGCTGATTGTCGCAGTGCTGGTGTTCCTGTTCGTGCATCTGCTGCCGGGCGATCCGGCGCGCCTGATTGCCGGACCGGAAGCGGATGCCTCAGTGGTGGCGCTGGTGCGTCAGGAGCTGGGGCTCGATCAGCCGCTGATTCAGCAGTTCTGGCACTTTATCCTCAATGCTTTGCAGGGTGATTTTGGTCAGTCGATGGTGTCAAAGCGGCCGGTCTCTGCCGAAATTGCCGCGCGCTTTTTTCCTACTCTGTGGCTGACGCTAAGCAGCATGGTGTGGGCGGTACTGTTTGGCATGGCGATCGGCATCGTTTCGGCGGTATGGCGCAATCGCTGGCCGGACCGCATCGGCATGACGCTGGCGGTTTCCGGCATCTCCTTTCCGGCGTTTGCGCTGGGCATGCTGCTGATGCAGGTCTTTTCGGTCGAGCTCGGCTGGCTGCCAACGGTGGGCGCCGACAGCTGGCAGCACTACATTCTGCCGTCAATTACGCTCGGTGCCGCCGTGGCCGCGGTGATGGCGCGCTTTACCCGCGCTTCGTTCGTTGAGGTGATGCAGGAAGATTATATGCGCACCGCGCGGGCCAAAGGGGTGCGCGAATCGCTGGTGGTGGTCAAACACGGGCTGCGCAATGCCATGATTCCGGTGGTCACCATGATGGGGCTGCAGTTCGGCTTTCTGCTCGGCGGCTCGATTGTGGTGGAAGTGGTGTTTAACTGGCCCGGACTGGGCCGTCTGCTGGTGGATTCGGTGGAGATGCGCGATTACCCGGTGATTCAGGCCGAGGTGCTGCTGTTTTCGCTGGAGTTCATTCTGATTAACCTGATCGTCGATATGCTTTACGCGGCGATCAACCCGGCTATTCGCTACAGGTAAGGAGTCGCAATTGAAGAACTGGCGACGCGATGCGGCACTGAAATCCCTGCCGCTGATGACGGAAAACCGGGTTCGCACGCCGTGGCGTGAATTCTGGCGGCGCTTTCGCCGTCAGCATGTGGCGCTGCTGGCAGGCGCGTTTGTGCTGCTGCTGATTGTGGTGGCGTTTATCGCCCCGTGGATCGCCCCGTTTGATGCCGAAAACTATTTTGACTACGACCGGCTCAACGAAGGGCCGTCGTGGATGCATCTGTTTGGCGTCGATTCCCTTGGGCGCGATATCTTCAGTCGGGTGCTGGTCGGGACGCGCATTTCGCTGATCGCCGGCTTCTTCTCGGTGGCGATTGGCACGGTGATCGGCACCGTGCTGGGGCTGCTGGCGGGCTATTACGAAGGCTGGTGGGATCGTATCACCATGCGCATCTGCGACGTGTTGTTTGCGTTTCCCGGCATCCTGCTGGCGATCGCGGTGGTGGCGATCATGGGCAGCGGCATGAGCAACGTGATTGTGGCAGTGGCGATTTTCAGTATTCCGGCATTTGCCCGTCTGGTGCGTGGCAATACGCTGGTGCTGAAACATCAGACTTATATCGAGTCGGCGCGCAGTATTGGTGCTTCCGACTGGACCATTATCATGCGTCACATTTTGCCCGGTACGGTATCGTCGATTGTGGTCTATTTCACCATGCGTATCGGTACTTCGATCATCACCGCTGCCAGCCTGTCCTTTCTCGGCCTGGGCGCGCAGCCACCGACGCCGGAGTGGGGCGCGATGCTCAACGAAGCGCGCGCCGATATGGTGATTGCGCCGCACGTGGCGATCTTCCCCAGCCTGGCGATTTTTCTCACCGTGCTGGCGTTCAACCTGCTGGGCGACGGCCTGCGCGACGCGCTGGACCCGAAACTGAAGAGCTGAGGGTGAACACCGCATTGCAGTTGTAGCGGCGCGATTCATCGCGCAATAAATTGCGCCGCTACGATAACTGCAATGCCTGGCGCATGACCCTTATTCAGGTCATTGATTTTATTAACACTTCAGCGCATCAAAACGTTTCCCAGTTATCGTTACCGTGGCTCACCGCCGCGGGCAGGGCGCGGGTCGGGGCGGGCAGCACCGGTTTCACCACCCGCTCTGTTACTGCTGCGGGTGGGCGCGCGCCGGTGTTGAAACGCGCCACCGCTGATGACAGCCGGCTGGCCTGCTGCTCCAGCGACGCCGAGGCGCTGGCCGATTCCTGCACCAGCGTGGCGTTTTGCTGCGTCACGCGATCCATCTCATTCACCGCCTGGCCAATCTGGTCAATACCGCGGCTCTGCTCATCGGAAGCCGAGGCAATCTCGCCCATGATATCGGTGACGCGCGTCACCGCGCTGACAATCTCCTGCATGGTATCGCCAGCGCTGCTGACCTGCTGCGAACCGAGATCCACGCGCTGCACGGAGTTTTCAATCAGCAATTTGATCTCTTTCGCCGCCTGCGCGCTGCGCTGGGCCAGATTGCGCACTTCGCCCGCCACCACTGCAAAGCCGCGCCCCTGCTCACCGGCACGCGCCGCTTCTACCGCGGCGTTGAGCGCCAGAATGTTGGTCTGGAAAGCGATACCGTCAATGACGCTGGTAATGTCGGCGATTTTCTTCGAGCTGTCCGCAATGTCGCGCATGGTTTTCACCACGCCTTCCACCACGTTACCGCCTTTATCGGCGGTGTCCGACGCGGTTTTCGCCAGCTGCGTGGCCTGACGCGCGTTGTCAGCATTCTGCTTCACGGTCGCGGTCAGCTGTTCCATGCTGGCGGCGGTCTCTTCCAGTGAGGCAGCCTGCTGTTCGGTCCGCGCCGAGAGATCGTTATTACCATTGGCGATGGCGCTGGCGCTGCCAAAAATGGCATCCGCGCTGTCGCGCACGTTATTAATGGTACCAAGCAGCGCCTGCTGCATATGATTCAGGCTGGCGGCAATGGCCGCCATTTCACTGCGGCCTGCCACCTGCAGGCTGGCTGACAAATCGCCTTCGGCAAAGCGCTCGATCTGCTGCTGCACCTGCTGCATCGGTGCCAGCAGCACGCGGCGTACCAGCGTCCATACAGCCGCCACCATCAGCACCACCACCAGCGCGATGACGGCAATCATGATCAGCACCTGCTGATAGTTGCTGTCATTTTGCAGGCTGCGCTGATTGATCAGCTGCATGTTTTCATCGCGCCACTGCTGATAAGCCTGTTCCAGTTCATCCTGCGCCTGCTGCGCATCGAGGTTGCCGTAGGCCGCGTAGTTATTGGCTTTCAGAAACACGGCGGACTGCTGCAGCAGCGCGGCAAACGCTTTGAATTTATTGTCGATCAGATCGGCGGTCGACGCACTCTGGCCGTCGATGCGCGGATAGCTTCTATACTGATTGAAGTGCTGCTGCGCCGCTTCCAGCGAGGCACCGGCTGCCAGCAGCAACTTGTTGATCGCCGCCAGCGACTGCTCGTCGGTCTGATTTTTCAGAATACGGATCGCCACGCGATTGATGGTGACGCGGGTTTTCACCAGCGTTTGCCAGCCGTCGCCCAGCTCGCGCTGCTGATGAGACAACTGATTGCTGGCGGTGAAATTATGTTGTCCCGCGCGCAGCGAGGAGAAAAAGAGCGAGCCGGATATGGCCTGCATGGCTGTGAATACCACCAGAATAACCACAATGGCGGTCACAATTTTCATCTTGTTGAACATGTGAGCATCTCTTAGCAAATGAGCCGGTAGTTATGTTATCGGTGGAAAAAAGCATCACTAAAGTGCGGCAGCGAAATAATTCACCGCAGTAATGGTTACGGACAGGAGGCCAGGGGATGAAACCCTTCAATTACCAGCAGGATTTTAAACAGCTCGACTTCCGTCAGCATCCGGAGCTGTATCAGGTCGGACGCGGCGAGCAGGGGGTGCTGATGGTGGAACCTTATAAAAGCGAAATTCTGCCGCACTGGCGCTTTCGCACCGTCGAGCTGGCGCAGCAGTCATCAGAAAAAATCATGCAGCTGTTCGAGGCGTATCGCGCGCAGGATGATTTTGTCGGTATGGATATGGCGCGCAAATTTATTCAGATGGGGTACACCCGCGCGCGCCGCTACAGCAATCATCAGGGCGGACGGAAATACGGTGCCGACGGCAAAGAGCTGCCGCGTACGGTAGAGAAAGAAAAGGCCGCTGCGGCGGCCGTGTTCAAAGCGTGCTGGGACCGGCTGCGCGCCGATAACGATTATCTGGCGCGCAAAAAAGCGCACCAGCAAAAGTACGGTTAAACGCGCGTGCCCCACAGGTCGTATTCGTCGGCGTGTTCGACTTTGACCCGCACCACCTCGCCGACCTTCACCTGGCGATCGCCATTCAGGTAGACCGCACCGTCGATTTCCGGGGCGTCGGCCATGCTGCGGCCGACCGCGCCTTCTTCATCCACTTCATCGATGATCACCAGAATCTCGCGACCGATTTTCTCCTGCAGACGCTCTGCGGAGATCTGCTGCTGCAGCTGCATGAAGCGGTCAAAACGCGCCTGCTTGACGTCGTCCGGTACCTGATCCGGCAGCTGGTTAGCCGTGGCGCCTTCAACCGGGCTGTACTGGAAGCAGCCAACGCGATCGAGGCGCGCTTCACGCAGGAAGTCGAGCAGCATCTGAAAATCTTCTTCGGTTTCGCCCGGGAAACCCACGATGAAGGTGGAACGCAGCGTCAGCTCCGGACAGATTTCACGCCAGCGTTTGATGCGCTCCAGCGTGCGCTCAACCGCGCCCGGACGCTTCATCAGCTTCAGGATGCGCGGGCTGGCGTGCTGCAGTGGAATATCGAGGTAAGGCAGGATTTTACCTTCGGCCATCAGCGGGATCACATCATCCACGTGCGGATACGGATAAACGTAGTGCAGACGCACCCAGACGCCGAGTTTCGCCAGCTGCTCACACAGGCTGACCATGCTGGTTTTTACCGGCGAACCGTTCCAGAAACCGGTGCGGTGTTTAACATCGACGCCGTACGCGGAGGTGTCCTGCGAGATCACCAGCAGCTCTTTTACGCCGGCTTCCACCAGACGTTTAGCTTCATCAAGTACCGCGCCAATCGGACGGCTGTCCAGATCGCCACGCATTGACGGGATGATGCAGAAAGTGCAGCGATGGTTACAGCCTTCGGAAATTTTCAGGTAAGCGTAGTGGCGCGGCGTCAGTTTCACGCCTTGTTCCGGCACCAGGCTGAGGAACGGGTTGTGCTCGGGTTTTGGCACGTAAGTGTGCACGTGCGACAGCACCTGCTCGTAGCTGTGCGGGCCGGTGATCTCCAGCACTTTCGGATGCACTTCGCGAATCTGATCCACTTTGGCGCCGAGGCAGCCGGTGACGATCACTTTGCCGTTCTCGTTCAGCGCTTCACCAATCGCTTCCAGTGATTCCTGTACGGCACTGTCAATAAATCCACAGGTGTTAACGATGACGATCTCCGCATCATCGTAGCGTGGCACCACGTCGTAGCCTTCTGTCCGCAGCTCCGTCAGGATGCGTTCAGAGTCAACGAGGTTTTTTGGGCAGCCGAGAGAGACGAAGCCTACACGCGGCGGATTTTTGACATGGCTCATAAGGATAAAAATTCATCATAATTAAGGTGGACAGGAGCGCGATTGTACAGAGGTTGACGGGGAAAATGTATAGGGAAGCGCTGTCGAAAGCAGAGAAAAAGGCCACGCAAACGGTGGCCGGGGGAATTACAGCAATAATTGTTCGGCACGGCAGCCATAAAGTCGCGCTAAGCGCTCGCGCGTTTTTTTCTGCGGTTTACTCTCTTTGCGTTCCAGTTGGGAAATTGCGCTTTGCGTAGTCCCTAATTGTTCGGCAACGTACTGCTGCGAGAGGTTACGGTAAACACGCCAGGCCGCCTGCAGACTGATATCCTGGCTGAGCATAATGCCAACCACGTCATGCGGCACGGTTTCATCATCATGTTCATCTGCTTCAATTGCGAGGGTTGTCCAGCTGCTTTCCGCATCTGAAAGCAGCTTTTCATACTCCGCGACAGGCAGAACCACGAATTGGGGTTTGCCTGCTTCATCATAAATATACTGTTTTGACATAGTTTATCCGAATAGCGTCAGGTCGCGGCCAATGTCATCAGGTGCATAGCTGCGGGGTTTCCCCCGCAGAGTATCAGTAAGTATGAGAGGTTCTGCGTGCAACTTCTACAATCTCAAGAACGACAGGTTCACCCTCTATCAACGCAAAGATAACCCGATAATCGCCCACCCTCAGACGGTAACGATTATCACTTTGCTGCAGCTTTCTGATATCCAGTGCGACAGCCGGAAAGGCGATCAGCTGGGATGTCTTTTCAAAGATGCTTTTTTGATAGCGTTTGTCGATCTTCATCAGGTGTTTCAGGGCACGTTTAGACCAGGATACTTCAACCACAATGCACCTCTTTTCACCTGCCATCCCTGCAAGGGATAATTAGAAAATAAAGAGTAAATCTAATATTGTCAATCTAATAATCTTATATATCAGGGCAGGGCGTTTACCTGGCGCAACATTTTGTTTGGTATACGCTTAGTGAGCATGGCGGACATCCGGGTTGTGCAAGCGGGTCGATTTTGCTTAAATATCGGGTTGATAATTGTAAGTTATTATCGACATTACAGAATTTAAAGCGCGCCAGCGGTGAGTTTCTCTCTGCCGGGGCTGAAGTGGATAATGTGAGAGCAGACAAATGCAAGAGATCGTCAAAGGTTTTCTGAATTTTCAACAGAATGTGTTTCCTGAAAGGAAGGATCTTTTCAAGAGTCTGGCGTCCAACCAGAATCCTAAAGCTTTATTCATCTCCTGTTCTGATAGCCGTCTGGTGCCAGAGCTGGTGACACAGTCGGAGCCGGGCCAGCTGTTTGTGATTCGTAACGCCGGTAATATCGTCCCGCCGTTTGGTCCGGAGCCGGGTGGCGTGTCAGCAACTATCGAGTATGCGGTGGTCGCGCTGGGCGTAACCGAAATTATCATTTGTGGTCACTCCAACTGCGGTGCGATGAACGCGATTGCGTCCAACGCCGATCTCGAGAGCATGCCGGCGGTTGATCACTGGCTGCACTACGCCAATGCGGCAAAAGCGGTGGTGGAAGAGCGCAACTACGAATCGGTTGAAAAACGCCTCAACGAAATGGTGAAAGAGAACGTGATTGCCCAGCTCAATAATATCAAAACGCATCCTTCCGTTTCGGTCGCGCTGCGCAAAGGCAAGCTGCGCCTGCACGGCTGGGTTTATGATATTGAAAGCGGCGGCATTATTGCCCTGACCAAAGGCGGTGAATCCTTCATTTCACTGTCGGAAAACCCGGAAACCTGCTTCGAATAATCCTGCCTGCTATCCGCCCGGCTACTGCGCCGGGCTTAATGTTTTGTAAATCCTGCACATCCTTTCTTACTGGCTGACTACCCTTAACGGCAGACTGTGAAAAGGAGAATCCCATGCGTTTATGGCGTGTTGCGCTGCTGGCTGGCGCGCTCAGCGGTTCCTTTACCGCGCTGGCGGCCGATGTCCAGGTGCAGGTGTTACAGGACAAGCTCGATCATCCGTGGTCGGTGGCGTTTCTGCCCGACCAGCAAACCCTGCTGATTACCGAACGTTCCGGACAGCTGCGCAGCTGGCAGCCGGGCCGGGGGCTATCGCAGCCGATTAGCGGCGTACCCAACGTGTGGGCCAACCGCCAGGGCGGTCTGCTGGATGTGGTGCTGGCGCCGGACTTCGCGCAAAGCCGTCGGGTGTGGCTCAGTTACACCACCGCCGATGACACCGGCCGCGCGGGCGGCGTAGTGGGTTACGGCACGCTCAGCGCAGATCTCCGTCAGCTGCAGGATTTTAAGGTGGTGCTGGAGCAAACGCCGAAACTGTCCGGCGGTGCCAACATCGGCACGCGACTGGCGTTTGATCGCCAGGGCTATCTGTACATCGCGTTCGGCGATAACTTTGCCAGCCGCAGCGCGCAGCAGCTGGACAAACTGTCGGGCAAAATTGTTCGCCTGACGCAGGACGGCAAGGTGCCGGCGGATAATCCGTTTAACCATCGTCAGGGCGCACGCGCGGAGATCTGGTCTTACGGCGTGCGCAACCCGCAGGGGCTGGCGCTTAATCCGTGGACGCAGCAGATGTGGGAGAGTGAACACGGCCCGCGCGGCGGCGATGAGGTGAACCTGGCGGCGAAGGGCAAAAATTATGGCTGGCCGCTGGCGACATACGGCATTGATTACAGCGGGCAGAAAGTGCCGGAAGCGCAGGGCAGCGCCGTTGCCGGCACTGAGCAGCCGCTGTTTTACTGGCCGCAATCGCCGGCCATCAGTGGCATGGCGTTTTACAATAGCGCGCGCTTTCCCCAGTGGAAAAACTCGCTGTTTATCGGTGCGCTGAAAGATAAAAGTCTGATCCGACTGCGCGTTAACGGCGAGAAGGTCGAAGAGGCGCAGCGGCTGCTGGGCGACCGTGGCGAACGCATCCGCGATGTCCGTCAGGGGCCGGATGGTTATCTGTATGTGCTGACCGATGAGGCCAATGGCAAGCTGCTGAAAGTCGGGCTGGCGGATGCCGCCAGCGCCGCGCGCGGTTAATCAGCGCACCCAGTTACACACCTGCCAGCCACGCTGCTGCGCTTCCTGCTGCAGCAGCGCGTCCGGGTTGATCACCCATGCATGATCGGCATGCGACAGCAGCGGCAGATCGTTCATCGAATCGCTGTACGCCCAGGTGCGCTCAAAACGCCGATCCTGCTGCAGCGCTCGCCAGTCGCTGAGTCGTGAAACTTTGCCTTCACGGTAAGTGGCGGTGCCGTAAATCTTACCGCTGTAGCGTTCATCGACCACTTCCACGCCAATCGCCAGCGCGCCGTGTACGCCCAGCCGTTCCGCAATTGGCACGGCGAGGTGATCGCCGCTGGCGGTAATAATCATTACCGTGTCGCCACGCTGCTGATGCCACTGAATGCGTTCGCGCGCGGCGGGAAAGACGCGCGGCAGGATATCGCGATGAATAAAGCGCCGCACCCAGCCTGCGACGGTGAGCGTCGCCATGCCGGTGAGCGGTGAGAGCGTGGTGCGCATGTACTCTTCAATCGACAGGCTGCCGGCGTGGTATTGCGCCATCAGCGCCTGCTCCTGACGAATGATCTCTTCCGGTGCAAACCCCTGCGAAACCAGCCAGCGCAGCCAGAGGCTGGTGCTGTCTTCACAAATCAGGGTTTCATCCAGATCGAAAACGGCTAAGTCCATCATGATTCTCCTCGGGCTGACTGGCATCAGGTTAGCGGAATTTTGTGACTGGCTTAACTGTTCTGCGAAAATTCGGAATTTCTCGCAATTTTTCCTCTGGCCTGACGCCCGCGCACTGGCAGCGCAGCGGCCTTAATGCCAGGGTTACTCTAACAAACTCTAAAAAACTTTACGGTTTGGCGGTTTTTTTCACCGGCGTGAACCGTTAGCGTTTGGTAAGACATGTCTTACCTGCACAAATCCGTGATTTTACAAGGACAATTGGGTCACGCTCATGAGAAAAACATCCCTGACTTCAGTCTGGCGGCCACTGGCGGCCAGTTCATTATTGTTGCTTTTCGTCCCTGTCACCACTCAGGCCGAGCAGGCACCCGCGGCACCGCAGATTGAGGCAAAGGCCTGGATTCTGATGGACTACAGCAGCGGTAAAGTGCTGGCAGAGTCCAATGCCGACCAGCGTCTTGATCCCGCCAGTCTGACCAAAATGATGACCAGCTACGTGGTCGGCCAGGCGCTGAAATCCGGCAAAATCACCAGTAACGACATGGTGACCATCGGCCAGGATGCGTGGGCCACCGGCAATCCGAAACTGCGCGGGTCGTCGCTGATGTTCCTCAAGCCGGGCGATCGCATCCCGGTCTCGGAACTGAATAAGGGCGTGGTGATCCAGTCGGGGAATGATGCCTGTATCGCGCTGGCGGACTATGTCGCCGGCAGTCAGGATGCCTTTATTGGCCTGATGAACAATTATGTTAAAGCCTTTGGCCTGCAAAACACCCACTTCATGACGGTGCACGGTCTGGACGCCGAAGGCCAGTACAGCACCGCACGCGATATGGCGATTATCGGCCAGCGCCTGATTGGTGATGTGCCGGAAGAGTATGCGCTGAACAGCGAAAAAGAATTTACCTTTAATAATATCAAACAGATGAACCGCAACCGGCTGCTGTGGAGCAGCAACCTCAAGGTTGACGGCATCAAAACCGGGCATACCTCGGGGGCGGGCAACAATCTGGTTGCTTCAGCGGTCGACGGCGACATGCGCCTGATTTCGGTGGTACTGGGCGCGCAGACCGATGCCATTCGCTTTCGCGAGAGTGAGAAGCTGCTGACGTGGGGCTTCCGTTTCTATGAAACCGTTACGCCGATTAAAGCGGATAAACCGTTTGCCCAGCAGCGCGTGTGGTTTGGCGAAAACAACCAGGTCAACCTCGGCGTGGCGAAGGATGCGGCGATCACTATCCCGAAAGGGCAGATGAAAAATCTCAAGGCCAGCTTTACCCTCAACGCACCGCAGCTGGAAGCGCCGCTGAAAAAGAATCAGGTAGTGGGCACTATCGATTTCCAGCTGGATGGCAAAACCATTGAGCAGCGTCCGCTGGTGGCGATGGAGGATGTACCGGAAGCCGGCTTTGTTGGCCGCATCTGGGATTTCATTATGATGAAATTCAACGGCTGGTTCGGTAAGTGGTTCAGTTAATCTCAGGACGGCGGGTCAGCCCGTGGCTAACCCGCCTGCCGGCTGAGTTTATCCGCGCACCCAGCCTTTTTTAATCGGCATCGCGAACAGGGCGCGGTAGAGTTGATGCGTCAGCGCCAGCATGCGCTGACCGTACAGCTGCCACGCCAGATGCGAAGCCAGACAGCCAAGCAACCCCACCAGAAAACCGCCCAGCATATCCAGCGGCCAGTGCACGCCGAGATACACGCGTGACCAGGCAATAGCGCTGCCAATCGCCAGCAAAACCACCCCGGACCACAGACGGTGCCAGAAAATAAACGCCAGCGCGAAAGTAAAAATCGTGGTGCCGTGATCGCTGGGATAGGAGTCATCAGCGGCGTGTGACAGGAACTGGTGACCAAAGCCAATGGCGAACGGGCGCGGGTGTGGCAGCAGCTGGCCCACGCACCAGGAGATGCTCAGCGCATAAATCAGCGCCATGCCGGTTTTCAGCACCAGCGCGCGCTGCGATTGCAGCTGATCGCGCGGTCCCCACAGCCACAGGGCGACAATCAGCAACGGTACAATAGCAATCACATCTTTGGCGATAAAGGTCGCCAGGCTGAGCAGCCACGCGGGTGAATCCGGCGTGGCGTTAATCCATAAAAAGAGGGTGTGGTTAAGAGCTTCCATCACGTTTCCTCGTCCTCGTCTTGTTTACCCAAAAAGAAATTGCGGCAAAAATCAGCAGCTGGCTGAGCCACACCCACCAGCCCGCCCACAAATTGTGGGAGAAAAAGTGCGCACCACGCATCACCTGGCCATAGCCCATCAGCAGGCCACAGGCGATACCCACTGCCAGCGCCAGCAGCGCGCGGCGTGGACGCTCCGGCCACCACAAAAAAAACAGCGCCATCAGCGCAAAGCCGCTGGAAGCATGGCCGCCCGGAAAGCACTGGCCCGGGCCGCTGTTGGCCGGCACCGCCGCCAGCAGCGGAAAGCTCGCGGCATTGCCACCGAACAGCGCCAGATCCCACGGACAGGAGTGCGCGCTGTGCGCCTTCAGCATGCCCACCACCAGCGGCCCCATGCCAAAAAGCAGGGCCACCAGCACGCGCCGGGCGTCACGCTGTTGCAGGCCGCGCAGTAACAGCAGCACCGCGCCAGCGATAATCACATCCTTCATCAGCCGATGGTTAATCAGATCCAGCCAGCGGTTGTGCTGCCACGGAAAACGCCGGGTGAGCGGATCAAACCAGCGCTGGCTGATGGCGATGTCGAGGCTTTCGTGACGCGACCACCACAGAAACGCCAGCGCCAGAATTGCCAGCAAAATAAGGTTGATAGCGTAGAAGCGCGCGGACAGAGAATAAATAGCCGCGCTCCGAATCTCACTGCGGGTTGTTGGAGTGTTTAACTTTGATGAAAGTTGCATGAATATTTGCAAATAGCGAAACCAGAGTGACAGGGTGGCAAATCACGCTTAGGGAAACCTTAAGGGCGCGCGCGGCAGGCATAAAAAAACCCGCTAGCAGAAGGCTAACGGGCTCCTCAATTTGGGGATTTCAAAGAAAAGCAGTGGCACTTATTCAGACTGCATCGCGTCCGATTAGTTCTGACGCGTGTAAAAATATTTTTAAACAGGCAAAAGCGGCCAGATGATGACGATCAGCGTCCCCGCCAGCGTCAGCAAGACGTTGGCAATGGCGTAGGTGCCGGCATAGCCGAGCGCCGGAATGCTGCTGCGCGCGGTATCGCTGATGATCTCCATGGCCGGTGCGCAGGTGCGCGCCCCCATGATGGCACCAAACAGCAGCGCGCGGTTCATGCGTAGCACGTAAGCGCCGAACAGATAGCAAATCACCACCGGCAACAGACTCACCAGCAGGCCGCTCAGCAGCATCAGCGCGCCCGCACTGCCGAGACCGTGCTGCAGGCCGCTGCCGGCGCTCAGGCCAACCCCGGCCATAAACACCATCAGGCCAAACTCTTTCACCATGGTTAGTGCGCCCTGCGGGATGTAGCCGAACGTCGGGTGGTTGGCGCGCAGAAAGCCGAGCATGATGCCGGCAAACAGCAGCCCGGCGGCGTTGCCCAGGCCAAAGCTGAAGTTGCTGAACTGGAAAGTGATCATGCCGATCATCAGGCCGATGATAAAGAAGGCGCAGAACGCCAGCAGATCGGTCATCTGGCTGTGAATAGCAATGAAGCCGATGCGATCGGCCAGGCTTTTCACCCGGCGCGCTTCGCCGCTCACCTGCAGCACATCGCCTTTGTTGAGCATAATGCTGTCGTCGATCGGCATCTCAATCTGGCTGCGAATCACCCGGTTGAGGAAGCAGCCATGATCGGTCAGTTTTAAATGGCTCAGGCGTTTATTCACCGCGTTGTGGTTTTTCACCACGATCTCTTCGGTGACGATGCGCATGTCGAGCAGATCGCGATCGAACACCTCTTTACCATTACGGAAACTGGCGTCGAGACGCGCATGGGCATCCGGATAGCCCACCAGGGAAATCTCGTCGCCGAGCTGCAGCACGGCATCACCGTCCGGGCTGGCGAGAATGCCGTTACGCCGCAGGCGCTCAATGTAGCAGCCGGTCTGACGGTGAATCCCCAGCTCACGCAGGTTTTTGCCGCCGCTCCACTCAACCAGCTCCGGACCAACGCGGTAGGCGCGAATTACCGGCAGGAACACTTTACGCTGGCTGTCCGCATCCAGACCGCGCTCGCGCGCGATTTGCTGGGCGCAGGTCGGCAAATCCTGATGCTGCAGGCGCGGCAGGTAGCGTGCGCCGAAAATCAGGCTGACCAGCCCAATCAGATAGGTGAGGGCGTAACCCAGGCTAAGGTTATCCTGCATGCGCCCCAGCAGCTGCGTGTCGCTGATGCTTTGCCGCAGCGTATCGCCTGCGCCCACCAGCACCGGCGTTGAGGTCATCGAGCCGGCCAGCATGCCAGCGGTGAGGCCGATATCCCAGCCAAACAGTTTGCCGAGCGTCAGCGCAATCAGCAGGGCGCTGACCACCATGACGATCGCCAGAAAGAAATAGTTCTTACCGTCGCGGAAAAAGATGGAGAAAAAGTTGGGACCGGCTTCCACCCCGACACAAAAAATAAACAGCATAAAGCCCAGACTTAAGGCGTCAGTATTAATCGCGAAGTGTTGCTGACCCAGAATCAGCGAAACCACCAGCACACCAATAGAATTACCGAGTTGTACGGAGCCAAGGCGTAATTTACCCAGGCACAGGCCGAGGGCTAATACGACAAATAATAACAGAACGTCATTTCCGCTTAACAATTCTGCGACGTTAATGTTCACGGTTTAACTTCTTATTTACCTGTAACGGGTTGATGGGAGGGGATTTTTTCGCTATCTTGTGACGGCAGCGCACGGCCCGGTCACCGAATGTTCTTAATCTGTGACCCACATAAAGCGGCGCCATTCTAATCATAATTAACACCCTCAGCTATCAGCAGTTTTCATTCCTTCTGCCTTCAGCTGTTTCTTTTTATTTCCACGTAAGCGCATCAGGGCAGTTAAAAGTTTCAATATTGTTAACGTCAAAGTTGAGGAGAGGTATGTTGCAGCGCAATAATCGCTGGCCAGCATCGGTTCTGGGCGTGATGCTTTATACGCTGGTGTTTATTTTTGCACATCATTTTTGGTCCGCCGCCGCGACGCAGGCGGTGCGTGGACAGCCGGAACTGCTGCTGTTTCTGCTGCCGGGCATCGTGGTGGCGCTGCTGCAGCCGGACAGTCCGCTGATCGGCACACTGTGGATCGCGCTGGGCGGGACGCTGCTGGGCATGACGTGGGTGTGGCTGGTGATGCCGATGACGCACAGCTTGCTGCTGGTGACGGCGTGGAGCCTGAGTGCACTATTTTGGGCGGGATGCGGTGCGCTGCTGGTGCGCCTGCTGCGCATTATGCTGGCGATGCGCACCAGCTGAGTGAAGCGAAGACGGGCCCGCAGGCCCGTCAGATCAGGCTTCGATGCCGAGGTTTTCTTTAGTCCACGCCGCAAATTCGGTGTAACCACCGATGTGCTGGTCGTCGAGGAAGATCTGCGGCACGGTAGAAACCGGTTTGCCGGCACGCGCTTCCAGATCGGCTTTGGTGATGCCGGTCGCCTGGATATCGACGTACTGATAATTAAAATCGTCGCGCTCGCTGGTTAACTTCGTGGCTAACTCTTTTGCTCGTACGCAGTAAGGGCAGCTGGAACGGCCAAAAATCACTGCAATCATTGCTTCTCTCCTTCCGCTGCTGTTTTGTGACTTGTCTCACATTACAGCGTGAATAATGCGTCACATCATGCCCGCCCATCCTGCTTAAGAAAAGCAGAAATTGCCTGTTACTCTAATGCGCGCTGTCTATACCCGGTCACAATGCCGTACTACAGTATTCGGGTATCACCTGCAGCAGAAACAGATGAACACTGAGGAGCCCTGAACCATGCGTAATCTGGCGACATTGCCCAAACCCGTGCTACTGCTGGAAGCGCTGGGCGTGCTGGCAGTGATTGGCGCGCTGCTGCTGGTCAACGACTGGCTGGCGGCACCGGCATTCATGGCGAAAAAACCGCTGGCAACGCTGCTGTTTTTCCTCGGCATTGCGCTGATGCTGCCGGCAGCGTGGCTGATGATGTGGCGCACCGCAAAGGCGATGGCACCGCAGTTGTTCAATCACACCGACAAAAAGAAGTAACCGGAGAGGATTATGACGCCGACTATTGATTTGCTTTGCAGCCACCGTTCCATTCGCGCCTTTACTGAGCAGGGGATTGATGACGCCCAGCGCAGCGCGATTATCGCTGCGGCGCAGGCGGCCTCGACCTCCAGTTTTTTACAATGTTCTTCCATTGTCCGTATCACCGACCGCGCCCTGCGCGAGCAGCTGGTGCAGCTCACCGGCGGCCAGCCGTGGGTCAGCGCCGCAGCGGAGTTTTGGGTGTTCTGCGCCGACTTCAACCGCCACCAGCAAATCTGCCCTGAGGCTCAGCTGGGCCGTGCCGAACAGCTGCTGCTGGGCTGTGTCGATACCGCGCTGATGGCGCAGAACGCCATGGTCGCTGCGGAATCGCTCGGTTTAGGCGGCGTGTTTATTGGCGGCATTCGCAACAGCATCGCGCAGGTGACGGAGCTGCTGGGGCTGCCGAAGTTTGTGCTGCCGCTGTTTGGTTTCTGCATCGGCCATCCCGACGCGTCACCGGACGTCAAGCCGCGCATGCCACAGGCGATGCTGGTGCACGAAAACCGCTACCAGCCGCTAGATAAAGCGGTGCTGGCGCAATATGACCAGCAGATCACCGCTTACTATCAGCAGCGCGACAGCAATCAGCGCTCGGAAAACTGGAGTGAACTGATTCAGCGTTTGATCATTAAAGAAACGCGACCGTTCATGCTGGACTACCTGCATCAGCAGGGCTGGGCAACGCGCTAAGCACAGGGACCGCTGCAATGAAGATGGCCATTCTCACCCGTGACGGCGCGCTCTACTCCTGTAAACGCCTGCGTGAAGCCGCGGAAGCGCGTGGCCATCAGGTGCAGATGATCGATCCGCTCTCCTGCTACATGAACATCAACTCCGACTCGCCGGCGGTGCACTATCGCGGTGAGGCGCTCGGCCATTTTGACGCGGTGATCCCGCGCATCGGCACCGCCACCACTTTTTACGGTACGGCGGTGCTGCGCCAGTTTGAGATGCTCGGCAGCTATCCGCTCAACGAGTCGGTGGCCATTACCCGCGCACGCGACAAGCTGCGCTCGCTGCAGTTGCTGGCGCGCGAGGGCATCGACATGCCGGTTACCGGCTTTGCCTCGTCGCCGGATGATACGCAGGATGTGATCGCCATGGTCGGCGGCGCGCCGCTGGTGGTGAAACTGGTGGAGGGGACGCAGGGGATCGGCGTGGTGCTGGCGGAAACCCGCCAGGCGGCAGAGAGCGTGATCGATGCGTTTCGCGGTCTCAATGCGCATATTCTGGTGCAGGAATTTATCAAAGAGGCGCGCGGGCGCGACATCCGCTGCCTGGTGATTGGTGACGAAGTGGTGGCGGCGATTGAGCGGGAAGCGAAAGAGGGCGATTTCCGCTCTAATCTGCACCGTGGCGGCAGCGCCCGCGCCGTCACCATTACCGATCAGGAGCGCGAGATCGCGGTCAAAGCGGCCACGACGCTGGGATTAGCCGTGGCGGGCGTGGATATTCTGCGCGCCAACCGGGGTCCGCTGGTGATGGAGGTCAATGCTTCTCCGGGGCTGGAGGGCATCGAAGGCAGCACCGGTTTAGACATTGCCGCCATGATGATCTGCTGGATTGAGCAGCACGCCTGTCCCGGTTATCGTCCGAAAACCGGGGGCTGAACCGCGCTTTTGCGCGGTTTTCGTGGCATCTGCGACTGTTTTTCCGTAAGCTAAGGCGCTTATTTATTCACCCCACAGGATACAACGATGGATTCACTGGTCGTTCCTGACATCGACATGCTGCGTCGCTGGCTGGATCAACAAAATATCACCTGGTTCGAATGCGACGCCTGCCAGGCTTTGCATCTGCCGCATATGCAGAATTTTGACGGGGTGTTTGACGCGAAAATCGACCTGGTGGATAACGTTATCCTCTTCTCGGCGCTGGCAGAAGTAAAGCCCACCGCGCTGATCCCGCTGGTAGGCGAACTGTCGCAAATCAATGCCAGTTCGCTCACGGTGAAAGCCTTTATCGATATACAGGATGACAACCTGCCGAAGCTGATCGTCTGCCAGTCAATCAGCGTAAGCGCCGGCATCACCTTTGGTCAGTTCACCCACTTCATGAAGCAGAGCGAAGAGGGGATTTCGATGGTGATCATGGAAGCGTTCGCTAATCATCTGCTGATGATGGGCGAAGATGAGGAGCGTCCGCCGAGCGTCAGCAGCCACAGCATGCTGCACTGATTTTCCCCTCCTGCTAACTGCCGCTTTTTGCGGCAGTTTTCATTTCAGGCCCACCACTTTTTATTCTGCATTTTGCCCTTTATTGCCAGATATTAGTCGTGCTTTATGCCGCTAGTGCCAGAGTGCATAGCAGAAACATGCATAACTTATCGCAAAAAGGCGTTTTTTAAGCTGGGATCTGGCACGCAGGAATCAGGGGGGCTATTCTTGCGGGGCTGTCTGATACGTGCAACTACGGCGCAGCTATAGGTTTTTGCTATTAAACTCCCGCTGAATATTGATTCATTGTGTGGCTGTAATTTAACAGACAACGCAACGACCGGATCGCGTGTATGCAGCGTTGTGATGACCCGCTCAGGAGGAAGAAAAACATGATCAACCAGTCAAAAAAATGGTTGCCAGGTGTGGTTGCAGGTGTGCTGATGGCTGCGGCCGTGGGCGCTCAGGCAGAGGATAAAACGCTGCACGTATATAACTGGTCCGATTATATTTCGGCCGACACCGTGCCCAATTTTGAAAAGCAGACCGGCATCAAAGTGGTCTACGACGTGTTTGACTCCAACGAAGTGCTGGAAGGCAAACTGATGGCCGGCAGCACCGGCTATGACGTGGTGGTACCGTCGTCGAGCTTCCTCGCGCGTCAGCTGCAGTCGGGTGTGTTCCAGGAGCTGGATAAGAGCAAGCTGCCTAACTATAAAAACCTCGATCCCGATCTGATGGCGAAAGTGGCCCAGCACGATCCGGGTAACAAATACGCCATTCCTTACCTGTGGGGCACCACCGGTATTGGCTATAACATCGATAAAGTCAAAGCGGCACTGGGCGCCGATGCGCCGGTGAACAGCTGGGATCTGGTGCTGAAGCCGGAAAACCTGGAAAAACTGAAGAGCTGCGGCGTTTCGTTCCTCGATGCGCCAGAAGAGATTTTTGCCACCGTGCTGAACTACCTCGGCAAAGATCCAAACAGCTCTGACGCGAAAGATTACACCGGCGCGGCGACCGATCTGCTGCTGAAGCTGCGGCCGAATATCCGCTACTTCCACTCTTCGCAGTACATCAATGACCTCGCCAACGGCAATATCTGCGTCGCCATCGGCTGGTCTGGCGATATTCTGCAGGCGAAAGATCGCGCGGTGAAAGCCAACAACGGTGTCCATCTCGGTTACAGCGTACCGAAAGAGGGCGCGCTGGCGTTCTTCGACATGATGGCCATTCCAAAAGACGCGAAAAACCTGGATGCGGCTTATCAGTGGCTGAACTACATCATGGATCCGAAAGTGATTGCCGACGTCTCCAACAAGATGAACTACGCCAACGGCAACAAAGCGTCGCTGCCGCTGATCAATGCGGATGTGCGCAACAATCCGGGTATCTTCCCGACGCCGGAAGCGATGGCCAAACTGTTTGTGCTCAAGGTCCAGGATCCGAAACTGGATCGTGCGCGTACCCGTGCATGGACTAAAGTAAAAAGTGGTAAGTAATTCGTTCTGAACGGATTCCCTTATCGGTAAACGACAACAGAGGCGCGGTGCTGGCCTCTGTTGTGTCATTTAGCGGCTGGCTGTGCCGCGCTATCCCGCTTAGCGCCGGAGACATGTGAGTGAACGACGCGATTCCCCGCCCCCAAAATAAAACGGCTAAGGCGTTAACGCCGCTGCTGGAAATCCGCAACCTGACGAAATCGTTTGACGGCCAGCACGCCGTGGATGATGTCAGCCTGACCATTTACAAAGGCGAAATTTTCGCGCTGCTGGGCGCTTCCGGCTGTGGCAAGTCCACGCTGCTGCGGATGCTGGCCGGCTTTGAAATTCCCAGCAGTGGCCAGATTGTGCTGGATGGTCAGGATCTGTCCCACGTGCCGCCGTATCAGCGGCCCATCAACATGATGTTCCAGTCGTACGCGCTGTTTCCACACATGACGGTGGAACAGAACATCGCTTTTGGCCTGAAGCAGGACAAACTGCCGAAAGGCGAAATCAGCAGCCGCGTGGCAGAGATGCTGGCGCTGGTGCATATGGAAGAATACGCCAAACGTAAGCCGCACCAGCTTTCTGGCGGCCAGCGTCAGCGCGTGGCGTTGGCGCGTAGCCTGGCGAAACGTCCCAAGCTGCTGCTGCTCGACGAACCGATGGGCGCGCTGGATAAAAAACTGCGCGACCGCATGCAGCACGAAGTGGTGGATATTCTGGAGCGCGTAGGCGCTACCTGCGTGATGGTGACCCACGATCAGGAAGAAGCCATGACCATGGCGGGCCGCATCGCCATCATGAACCGCGGTAAATTTGTGCAGATCGGCGAGCCGGAAGAGATTTACGAGCACCCGACCAGCCGCTACAGCGCCGAGTTTATCGGCTCAGTGAACGTGTTTGATGGCCTGCTGCGCGAACGCCGCGACGAGGGCGTGGTGATCGACAGTCCGGGACTGATGCATCCGCTCAAGGTGCAGACCGATGTGTCGATTGTGGACAACGTGCCGGTGCACGTGGCGCTGCGGCCGGAAAAAGTGATGCTGTGCGACGAGGTGCCGGCCGACGGCTGCAACTTTGCTGTGGGCGAAGTGGTGCACATCGCCTATCTCGGCGATCTGTCGATCTACCACGTACGGCTGCGCAGCGGCCAGATGATCAGCGCCCAGCTGCAGAATGCGCATCGCTACCGGAAAGGCGCGCCCACCTGGGGCGATGAAGTGCGCCTGTGCTGGGATGCCGACAGCTGTGTGGTCCTGACGGTTTAAGGAGGCGCTATGAGCCAGATTTCTCAACGCAGCGAGCCGGAGGTAGCGGGCACACCGCTGCAGCGCTGGGGCACGCGCATGAAAATGCAGCACGGTCGCAAGCTGGTGATCGCGCTGCCTTATCTGTGGCTAATCCTGCTGTTTATGCTGCCGTTCCTCATCGTGCTGAAGATCAGTTTCGCCGATATTGCGCGCGCCATTCCGCCGTACACCGATTTGGTGACCTGGGCGGACGACCAGCTCAACCTGGTGCTCAATCTGGGCAACTACCTGACGCTGACCGACGATCCGCTGTACGCCGAAGCTTATCTCACCTCGCTGAAGGTGGCGGCGATCTCAACGGTGATCTGTCTGCTGATCGGTTATCCGCTGGCGTGGGCGGTGGCGCACAGCAAGCCCTCCATGCGCACCATCCTGCTGCTGCTGGTAATCCTGCCGTCGTGGACCTCGTTCCTGGTGCGCGTCTATGCGTGGATGGGACTGCTGAACAACAACGGAATCCTCAACCGCTTCCTGATGTGGCTTGGCGTGATCGATCATCCGCTGATCATCCTGTACACCAACACGGCGGTGTATATCGGTATCGTTTACTGCTACCTGCCGTTTATGGTGCTGCCGATCTACACCGCGCTGACGCGTATTGATTATTCGCTGGTGGAAGCGTCGCTCGACCTCGGCGCGCGCCCGCTGAAAACCTTCTTCAGCGTCATCGTGCCGCTGACCAAAGGCGGCATTATTGCTGGCTCAATGCTGGTATTTATCCCGGCGGTGGGCGAGTACGTGATCCCGGAACTGCTCGGCGGACCGGACAGCATCATGATTGGGCGCATTTTGTGGCAGGAGTTCTTCAACAACCGCGACTGGCCGGTGGCCTCGGCGCTGGCGGTGATCATCCTGCTGATCCTGATTCTGCCTATCGTCTGGTTCCACAAACATCAAAACCGTGAAATGGGGGAGAAGGGATGAATCAGCTACCGGTAATCCGCTCTCCGTGGCGCACCGCGATTCTGGCGCTGTGCTTCCTGTTCCTGTACGCGCCAATGCTGCTGCTGGTGGTTTACTCCTTCAACAGCTCGCAGCTGGTGACGGTATGGGAGAGCTTCTCGTTTCACTGGTATCGCGTGCTGTTCCAGGATGATGCGATGCTGGATGCGGTTGGCCTGAGCCTGACCATCGCGGCGCTGTCGGCCACCATGGCAGTGGTGCTCGGCACCATGGCGGCGGTGATTATCGTGCGCTTCGGGCGTTTTCGCGGCCACAGCGGCTTTGCTTTCATTCTCACCGCGCCGCTGGTGATGCCCGACGTGATCACTGGTCTGTCGCTGCTGCTGCTGTTCGTGGCGATGGGCAACACCTTTGGCTGGCCGGGCGATCGCGGCATGCTGACCATCTGGCTGGCGCACGTCACGTTCTGTACCGCCTACGTGGCGGTGGTGATCAACTCGCGGCTGCGCGAGCTGGATCGCTCAATTGAAGAAGCGGCGATGGACCTCGGCGCTACGCCGCTGAAGGTGTTCTTCGTGATTACCGTGCCGATGATTGCCCCGGCGATCATTACCGGCTGGCTGCTGGCGTTTACTCTGTCGCTGGACGACCTGGTGATCTCCAGCTTCGTCACCGGGCCGGGCGCTACCACGCTGCCGATGGCGATCTTTGCCACGGTGCGGCGCGGCGTCAATCCGGAGATCAACGCGCTGGCCTCGCTGATTCTGTTTGTGGTCGGGCTGGTCGGCTTTATTGCCTGGCGCTTTATGGCGCACGAAGAAAAACAGCGATTGCGCGATATTCAGAAAGCAAAACGTGGCTGAGTGACGCAACATTTGCCAATATAAGCAAGGCTGACTCTGTCAGCCTTTTCTTATGGAGCGCGCGCAATGTCGGAAACGTTGAAAAACCTGGTGTTAACCTCCACGCCCGTGCCGGTAACCATTGCCGGCAGCGCCATTATCGCCACGCGCTGTATCAGCGTGCTGATGCTGGCCAATGAGCTGGGCTATGACGAAATCGCCAATTTCGTGCACCGCAGCGCGCAGGCGTGGGACTCCACGCTGATTTTTATCGCCAGCCAGCTGATTTTCCTGTTTGAACTGCGCTGTGCCTTTACCCTGATGCGCGGCAGTAATGCCGGGCGCTGGGGCTACGTGGCCACGCAGATCGTGGTGCTGCTGTACATGCTGATGGCGTCGGTGGGCTGGATCTATCCGGAGATTTTTAGCATTCCCGGCGAGAATAACGCGCAGATTATTCACCACACGCTGCTGCAGAAACTGCCGGATGTGCTGGTGCTGCTGCTGCTGTTTGTGCCGGCCAGCAGTCGCGCATTTTTTCGCAGCCGGTGATACAATCGGCCCCCGTTTTTGCTCCCGATTCTCAATACAGGCCTTTCCATGCATTGCGCGCTTTATCAGGCCGGCCGCTGTCGCTCATGTCAGTGGCTGGAAAAACCCTATCCGCAACAGCTGAACGACAAGCAGACGCAGCTGACGCAGCTGCTGGACGGCATGCCGGTCGCCGACTGGCGGCCGCCGGTTACCTCGGCGCAGCAGGGGTTTCGCAATAAAGCCAAGATGGTGGTGAGCGGCAGCGTGGAAAAACCGCTGTTCGGCATGGTGGCGCGTGACGGCGAGCCGGTGGATCTCTGCGCCTGTCCGCTCTATCCCGCCAGCTTCGCGGCGGTATTCGACGTGCTGAAACCGTTTATCGCCCGTGCCGGTCTGACGCCGTACAACGTGGCGCGCAAACGCGGCGAGCTGAAGTTTTTGCTGCTGACGGAGAGTACCCAGGGCGGCATGATGCTGCGTTTTGTCCTGCGCTCGCACAGCAAACTGGCGCAGCTGCGCGCCGCGCTGCCGTGGCTGCAACAGCAGCTGCCGCAGCTGCAGGTGATCTCCGCCAATATTCAGCCGGTGCACATGGCGATACTGGAGGGCGAGGAGGAGATGGCGCTGACGCCTGAGCAGGCGCTGCCGGAACGCTTCAACGACGTGCCGCTGTATATCCGTCCGCAAAGTTTCTTCCAGACTAACCCGCAGGTGGCGGCTGCGCTGTACGCAACGGCACGCGACTGGGTGGCGGAGCTGCCGGTGCACAGCATGTGGGATCTGTTCTGTGGCGTTGGCGGCTTTGGCCTGCACTGTGCCACGCCGCAGATGCAGCTGACCGGCATTGAAATCAGTGCGGAAGCCATCGCCTGCGCGCAGCAGTCGGCGCAGCAGCTGGGGTTAGAGCAGGTGAGTTTTGCCGCGCTGGATTCCACGCAGTTTGCCACCGGGCATACGAGCGTGCCGCAGCTGGTGCTGGTCAATCCGCCACGTCGCGGTATTGGTGCAGAACTGTGCGCCTGGCTGAGCCGCATGGCGCCGGACTACATCCTGTATTCCAGCTGCAATCCCGCCAGCATGGCGCAGGACATTGCGCGCCTGGCCGACTATGACATCAGCCGCGTGCAGCTGTTCGATATGTTCCCGCACACCGCACATTTCGAGGTGCTGACGTTACTGCGTTGTAAGGGTGGAATCGCGTAGCGCCCGGCTGCGCTGAGGACGTGCAGAACCTGGCAGGCCCGGCGCCACGCAACTCCATAATGCTTATTCCGGGAACCACTTCTGATTGATCTGCTGCCAGCGACCGTTGGCTTTCAGCGCCGCCAGCGCGCTGTTCAGCTGTTGCAGCAGCGCGCTGTTGCCCTTGCGCACCGCAATGCCGAGCCCGGTGCCGAAGTAGTCGCTGTCGGTAATATGCTCGCCGACCGCGCTCAAATCCGCATTGGCCTTCAGCCACTGATTGACGACTGCGCTGTCACCAAATACGCCGTTGAGCCGGCCATTTTTCAGGTCGAGGATCGCGTTCTGGTAGCTGTCGTAGGCCACCGCGATCACTTCCGGATGCTTCTCCAGCAGGTATTTCTGATGGGTGGTGCCGTTTTCCACGCCGATGCGTTTGCCTTTCAGCTGGCCAAAGTCGCTATATTCACCTTTGTGGGCGATGACGATTGCCGAATTGGCGTAGTAGGGCTGGGTGAAATCGACCTGCTTACTGCGCTCGGCGGTGATATCCATACCGGAAATGACCGCGTCATAGCGACGGAATTTCAGCGAAGGAATCAGGCTATCAAAGGCATTGTTGGTGAAAGTGCACTCGGCCTGCATCTGCTGACATAGCGCTTTAGCGAGGTCGATATCAAAACCGACAATCTGGTTATTCTGGTCGAGTGATTCGAACGGGGGATAGGTGGCTGAGGCAGCAAAGCGAATTTTCTCTGCCGCATAAGCATTCATTGCCAGCGTTGCCATCACTGCCGCAACAATCCATTTTTTCATTATAAGGCTCCTGTAAACCATGCCAGAGGCGAAACGATTTACACGATGCCAGTTAATGCATTTGTATGCAATAAATATGATTAAAAATTTATTTCGCTGCGATCAGATATAGCGGGGAAGGGCGCGGCGCTTCCTTCGCGCCGCGTCAGACGATCAGTTGCGGCGCTCAAACGCCAGCGCGCGCTTCTCGACCAGGCGCATCAGCAGCGTCAGCAGGCCGTTAACCACCAGATAAATCAGACCGGCGGCAGCATACACGGTGACATCGTAGGTGCGGCCATACAGCAGCTGGCCATGGCCCATCACTTCCATCAGCGTAATGGTATAGGCCAGCGAAGTACTCTTGAACACCAGCACCACTTCGTTGGAGTAAGAGGAGAGGGCGCGCTTAAACGCGTACGGCAGCAGAATACGCAGCGTATCGCGGCGGCGCATGCCCAGCGCGGCACAGGACTGCCACTGCCCGGACGGTATGGCGCGCACCGCGCCGTAGAACAGCTGTGTGGTGTAGGCTGCGCTATTAAGCGACAGCGCCAGCATGGCACACAGCCACGGCTGCGACAATAAATGCCAGAGCCACGGCACATTCTGAATGCTGGGGAACTGGCCAGGACCGTAATAGATCAGGAAAATCTGCACCAGCAGCGGCGTGCCGGTAAACAGGGTGATATAGCCTTTGACCAGCCAGTTGAGCAGCGGCAGCTTCAGCGCCAGCACAATGGTGCACAGCAGCGCCAGCAGCAGCGCGGCGACCAGTGAGGCGGCCGTCAGGGTCAGGCTGGTATGCAGGCCTTTCAGTAGCTCAGGTAAATACGCCAGCATGCGTCAGGCCCCCCGCTCGAAACGCGTGGTACGTGATTCAATACGGCGCAGCACCGCCTGACTGAATAGCGTAATCACTAAATAGATCGCGGCAGCCACCAGATACCAGGTAAACGGCTCCTGGGTGCGCGTCGCAATGCTTTTGGTCTGCAGCATGAGATCGTTGACGCTAATCAGCGACACCAGCGCCGTATCCTTGAGCAGCACCAGCCACTGATTGCCGAGTCCGGGCAGCGCATGGCGCCACATCTGCGGCATAATCAGGCGGAAGAAAATCGCTGACTTTTTCATGCCCAGCGCCTGGCCTGATTCCCACTGGCCGGACGGCACCGCTTTCAGCGCACCGCGCAGCGTCTGAGAGGCGTAAGCCGAATAGAGCATCGCCAGCGCAATCACGCCACACAGGAACGGGCTGACATCAAAGTTCTCAATCTGCATCTGCACCGGCAGGGTAAACAGGCCCAGATTGAGCTGGAAGCCGTCCGACAGCGTCAGCAGCAGCTGCGAGGCACCGAAATAGATAAACAGCACCACCAGAATTTCCGGCAGGCCGCGAATCAGCGTCACCAGCCCGGTACCGATCCACGCCAGCGGTTTCCAGCGCAGCGATTCCCAGCCAGCAAAAATCATCGCCAGCGCGAGGCCGGCGATCAGGGCACAAACGGCAAGGCCGACGGTCATGCCGGCGGCGCTTGCGAGTGGAATCATTTCATTCATCAGAAATTACTGCTGAAACCATTTGTTGTAGATGGTTTTGTAGGTGCCGTCGGCTTTGATCTTATCCAGCGCGCCGTTGAACTTCTGCTGCAGTTCGCTGTTGCCCTGACGCACGGCGATGCCGAGACCGGTGCCGAAGTAGGCTTTGTCGGTCACTTTCTCACCCAGCGCGGCGAGGTTGGCGTTCTGCTTCAGCCACTCGTTAACCACGGCGGTATCCCCGAACACCGCATCAATACGGCCATTCTTCAGGTCGAGCACCGCATTCTGGTAGCTGTCGTAAGGCACGATGGTGATGTCGCTGTGCTTGTCAGAGAGGTATTTCTGGTGCGTAGTGCCGTTCTGCACGCCCACACGCTTGCCTTTCAGCGCCGCAACGTCCGCCAGCTTGCCTTTCTGCGCGATGAAGGTCGCAGAGTTGTCGTAATAAGGTTTGGTGAACAGCACCTGCTTTTCACGCTCTGGCGTGATATCCATGCCGGCCATCACCGCGTCAAAACGGCGGAATTTCAGGCTGGGGATCAGGCTGTCGAAGGCCTGGTTGGTAAAGGTGCAGGTCGCATCGATCTCTTTGCACAGCGCATTGGCCAGATCGACGTCAAAGCCCTGGATTTTGTTGTCGGAGTCGACAAATTCAAACGGCGGATAAGACGCCTCGGTCGCGAAACGCAGGGTCTGCGCGGCAGAAGCGCTCAGGCTCAGGCTGGCAAGCAGTGCAGCAAGTACAACTTTTTTCATTAGAAGCATCCTGACTTAGTGCGAAAGATAATGAGCAAACGCGTCGGTTTGCGGCTGTGTAAAGTGGCTGGCATCGCCCTGTTCAATGATGCGGCCGTTCTCCATGTACACCACGCGGCTGGCGGTTTTGCGCGCCACCTCGACTTCGTGGGTGACAATCACCTGCGTGATCTGCGTCTGCGCCAGCTCACGAATGATGCTGACGATCTGCGCCGTGATCTCCGGGTCAAGCGCGGCGGTCGGTTCATCAAACAGCAACACCTGCGGCTCCATCATCAGCGCGCGCGCAATTGCCACGCGCTGCTGCTGGCCACCGGAAAGGTGCAGGGGAAAACGATCGGCGTACGGCGTCAGGCGCAGACGTTCCAGCAGTTTATCGGCGCGCGCGCGTGCCGCATCTTTGCTGAGCCCGAGCACACGACAGGGTGCTTCGATCAGGTTCTGCATCACGCTGAGGTGCGGCCACAGATTGTACTGCTGGAACACCATGCCGACATTCTGGCGCAGTTCGCGAATCGCGTTGTCGGACGGCGTCTGGCTGAAATCGAAGTGGTTGCCGGCAATCTGCAGGCTACCGGAACGCGGTAGCTCCAGCAGGTTGAGCACGCGCAGGAGTGAACTTTTACCCGCGCCACTCGGGCCGAGCAACACCAGCGTTTCGCCCTGCGGGCAGGCCAGGTTGATATCGAACAGCGCCTGATGGGCACCGTAAAAACAGTTGATGGCGTTTAGTTGAATACTCATGCGCAAAAAATGAATAGCAATTAGTGTCGCAAATCTTAACGTCACCAGAATAGTTATGCAATTGAGGTGGGTTAAAATTTATTAAAGAGCAATTAAACAGCAAAAGCGTAGCACAAAATCGGGCAGGGCAGCGGGGAAAGGGGCTGACGGGTAAGCGTCGGCTGTTGCGCGGAAGCTTAGCGGCGCCGCAATGGTGCGGCGCGCTAATGGTTGCGGCTGAGTGCGGAAAAAATGCGCGACTATTTTTTCTCTTCCAGCAGCTGGCTGAGCGAGCCGCCACCGGCGTGTGGCCAGTCGCCGACGTAGCGCACATCATCCACCACCCAGCAGGTGCCTTCGTGGATCATCAGCACTTCATCGCGCCAGCTTTTATCGCCGCGGCTCAGCGTCACGCGTAGCGGAATATTACGCGCGTCGCGGTTAGGAATGCTGGAGGCGCTGGCCACGTCAGCGGCAGTGGGCCCCTGTGCCAGGCTGGAGAACAGATCGCCCTGGCGCCACGCTGCCGGTGGGTTGCTCTGGCTGCTGGCATGCAGCAGTTTCTGATACAGGTTGTCGCTCAGGTATGGGCGATATTTTGCCAGCGTGGTGCTGTCCGGCAATCCCTGAGTTGGCTGGCTGACACGTAAATCGTAGAACTGCTGCGCCACGCTGTCCGGACCGCCGTCAACGCAGGGTGCGGTACGCGGCCCGTTGTCCTTGATCACCGGCTCAACGGTGGTACAGGCACTCAGCAGCAATGCAGCGGGAACAAGCAGCGCAAAGGCTTTGTTTCTCATCTCGATTTCCTTATTGTTCACTGGCAAAGCGCCATTTTTAGCATAGAGTATAGCCGTGCTTTTACGCCGTACGAGCTATCGCCTCATGAATCACCACAGGAGAGAACGATGAAATTTTCGACTACGCCAACCCTGGAAGGGCACAGCATCACTGAATATTGCGGCGTTGTGACCGGTGAAGCGATTCTCGGTGCCAACATTTTCCGCGACTTCTTTGCCGGCATCCGCGATATCGTCGGCGGCCGCTCCGGTGCCTATGAGAAAGAGCTGCGCAAAGCGCGGCAGATCGCCTTTGAAGAGCTGGAAGAACAGGCGAAAGCGCTGGGCGCCAATGCAGTGGTTGGCATTGATATTGACTACGAAACCGTGGGCAAAGACAGCAGCATGCTGATGGTGAGCGTTACCGGTACTGCGGTGATCGTGCGCTAATGCGTGCGGTATTACTGCTGGCGATGGCGCTGCTGCTCAGCGCCTGCCAGTCGACGCTGGAAGCGCGCAACGGCTATTGGGTCGATAGCGCGCACCCGGCGCAGGGGGCCAGACCGCGCATCAAAGTGGTGGTAATCCACTACACGGCGGAGGACTTTCCCTCGTCGCTGGCGACCCTGACGGACCGCAACGTCAGCGCGCACTATCTGATTCCGCAGCAGCCGCCGCAGAAAAACGGCGCTGGGGTGATCTGGCAGCTGGTGCCTGAAAACCAGCTGGCGTGGCATGCCGGACCGAGCTTCTGGCGCGGCGCAACGCGCATTAATGACACCTCAATTGGCATCGAAATCGTCAATGCCGGCTATCGCCGCACGCTGACCGGCCGGCAGTGGCAGCCGTTCACCGCCGCGCAAATCACGGCCCTGACCGCGCTGGTGCGCGATATCAGCCAGCGTTACGGCATCAGTCCGGAAAATATTGTCGGGCACAGTGATATCGCGCCGCAGCGCAAGCAGGATCCCGGTCCGCTGTTTCCGTGGCAACAGCTGGCCCGGCAGGGGCTGGGAGCGTGGCCGGATGCCGCCACAGTGCAGCGCTATCTGGCTAACCAGCCGCCGGATGCCCCGGTCGAGGCTGCAACGCTACTGACTGCGCTGCAGCGCTATGGTTATGACGTTGCCGCTGCGCCAACGCCGCAGATGCAGCGCAAACTGATTGCGGCGTTTCAGATGCATTTCCGCCCGCGTGATTACCGTGGCGAAGCCGATGCCGAGACGCTGGCCATCGCCCGTGCGCTGCTGGCGAAATACGGCGCGGCACCGTAGCCGCGCGTTGCGGCGTTACGGCTGGAGAAAGGCCTGCCAGCGCGCCACCAGCTGCTGTAATTGCTGGCGGCTGACATCCAGATGGGTGACGATGCGGGTCTGCGGTCCTACGCTGAGCAGCACGTCGCCCGCCTGCATCCAGCGCTGTAGCGGTGCGACCTGCTCCGCCGGCACTTTCACGAACAGCATGTTAGTGTGCTGGCTCACCACTTCCACACCAAGAGCGCTGAGCTGCGCGCCGAGCCACGCGGCGTTGTCATGATCCTCCTGCAGACGCGCCACGTTGTGCTGCAGCGCGTAGAGACCGGCAGCCGCCAGAATGCCGGCCTGGCGCATGCCGCCGCCGGTCATTTTGCGCCAGCGCCGCGCCTGCTCGATATAAGCTTCATCACCACACAGCAGGGAGCCGACCGGCGTGCCCAGTCCTTTCGACAGGCAGATGGTCAGGCTATCGCAGTAGCGGGCGATATCGATCAGCTGCACCCCCTGCGCCACCACGGCATTAAAGATGCGCGCGCCGTCAATGTGCAGCGCCAGCTGGCGCTCGCGGGTAAATTGCCACGCCTGTTCAAGGTAGCTCAGCGGCAGCACTTTGCCGTGATGGGTATTTTCCAGGCTCAGCAGGCGGGTGCGGGCAAAATGCATGTCGTCCGGCTTAATGGCGGCCGCCACGTCGTGCAGCGGCAGCGTGCCGTCGGCAGCCGCGAGGATCGGCTGCGGCTGGATGCTGCCGAGCACCGCGGCACCGCCAGCCTCATATTTGTAGTTGTGCGCCTGCTGGCCGACGATGTACTCATCACCGCGCTGGCAGTGGCACAGCAGCGCCACCAGGTTGGCCTGGGTGCCGGTAGGGAAGAACAGCGCAGCCGCTTTACCGCTCAGGCGCGCCGCTTCAGCCTCCAGCGCATTGACGGTGGGATCATCGCGATAGACATCATCGCCGGTTTCGGCCGCCATCATCGCATCCAGCATCGCGGCACTCGGGCGGGTCACGGTATCACTGCGTAAATCGATCACGTTGTTCTCCTGACATAAAAAAGCGGGCTAAGCGCCCGCATGGTGATTAATCCGGCAAGTCTCTTCGTTTTACCGCAGCCAGTTGGTTTTCGCCAGCTCGACGATTTCATCACCGCGGCCATTCAGGATCGCGCGCAGCATGTACAGGCTGAAACCTTTAGCCTGCTCGGCTTTGATTTGCGGTGGCATCGACAACTCTTCCTTGGCGGTGATCACGTCCACCAGCACCGGACCGTCGTGGGCGAACGCCTGTTGCAGCGCGCCATCCAGCTCCGAGGCTTTCTCCACACGGATCCCTTTGATGCCGCAGGCGGTGGCGATGGCGGCGAAGTCCGGGTTCTCCAGATCGGTGCCGTCAGTGAGATAGCCGCCGGCTTTCATCTCCATCGCCACAAAGCCGAGCACGCTGTTATTGAAGATCACCAGCTTCACCGGCAGCTTAAGCTGCGCCAGCGAGATGAAATCGCCCATCAGCATGCTGAAGCCGCCATCGCCGCACAGCGCGACCACCTGACGCTGTTTATCGATGGCCTGTGCGCCCAGCGCCTGCGGCATGGCGTTGGCCATCGAACCGTGGTTAAACGAGCCGAGCAGACGGCGCTTGCCGTTCATTTTCAGATAGCGCGCCGCCCACACCGTTGGCGTGCCGACATCACAGGTAAAGATGGCGTCATCAGCCGCGTAGTGGCTGATCTGCTGGGCCAGATACTGCGGGTGAATCGCCTGCTTATCGTTGGCGGTCGCCAGATCGTCCAGCCCTTTGCGCGCATCCGCGTAATGCTCCAGTGCGCGATCGAGGTGATGACGGTCGCTGTGGCTGGTGAGCTGCGGCTGCAGCGCCTGTAGCGTGGCTTTGATGTCACCCACCAGCGCCATGTAGACGTGACTGTGCGCGCCGAGGCTGGCCGGATTGATATCAATCTGAATAATGCGCGCGTCCGCCGGGTAGAACGGGCGATAAGGGAACTGGGTGCCGAGCAGCACCAGCGTGTCGGCGTTCATCATGGCGTGATAGCCGGATGAGAAGCCGATCAGCCCGGTCATGCCGACGTCGTACGGGTTGTCGTACTCGAGGTGCTCTTTGCCGCGCATGGCGTGCACCACCGGTGCTTTCAGCGTTTCGGCCAGCTTTACCACTTCCGCATGAGCACCGGCGCAACCGCTGCCGCACATCAGGGTGATATTTTTCGCCTCATTGAGCGTTTCTGCGAGACGCGTCAGTTCACTGACCGACGGCACCACCTGCGGCAGCTGCGGCGGATACCATTCGCTGCGCGCATTCTCCGGCGCCGCCTGCAGCGCCACGTCACCCGGCAGCACAATCACCGATACGCCGCGATTGAGGATGGCTTTACGCATCGCAATGCCGAGCACCTGCGGCAGCTGTTCCGGATTGGAGACCAGCTCACAGTAATGGCTGCACTCGCGGAATAACTCCTGCGGATGGGTTTCCTGAAAATAGCCGCTGCCGATTTCGCTGGAAGGAATGTGCGCGGCAATCGCCAGCACCGGAACATGGTTGCGATGGCAGTCAAACAGGCCGTTGATCAGGTGCAGGTTGCCAGGGCCGCAGGAGCCGGCGCACACCGCCAGCTCACCGCTGATTTGTGCTTCCGCCCCGGCGGCAAAAGCGGCCACTTCTTCATGGCGCGTTGGCATCCATTCAATGGTGTCCATGCGGTTGAGGCTGTCGTTCAGTCCGTTGAGGGAGTCACCGGTTACGCCCCAAATGCGTTTTACGCCGGCGCTCTCCAGCGTTTTGGCCAGCAGGGCCGCCACTGTTTGCTTCATCGTTCGCTCCTATCTGGTGTTGGCCATCCAGTCGGATGGCAAAAAACATGTCAGAGAGAAAGCGTAGACGAAGCCGCAGCGCAGCGGGCGTGAAAAAATGCGCTGCGCGTCAGGCGGAAAACAGGGCGATGAGGATCGGTGCCAGCAGGTTCATGATAAAACCGTGCACGATGGCCGCAGGCACAATCTCCATTCCGCCGGCACGCTGCAGAATCGGCAGGGTAAAATCCATCGACGTGGCACCGCTCAGCCCGAGTGCCATACTGCGGTAGCGGTTGACCAGCACCGGAATCAGCAGCACCGCAGCCAGCTCGCGCAGCAGATCGTTAAAGAAGGCGGCGCTGCCGATCACCGGGCCGTACGCTTCGGTCATCAGAATGCCGGACAGCGAATACCAGCCGAAGCCGCTGGCCAGCGCCAGTCCGGTTGACAGCGAAACGCCGAGCAGCCACGCTGCCAGTACCCCGCCGCCCAGCGAGCCGCACAGGGATACCAGCGCTACCGTCATGCCGCGCCGGTTCAGAGTGATCTGGCGCAGCGTCATGCCGCTGCCGCGCAGCTGCACGCCAACCAGGAACAGCAGCACCACCAGCGCAATTTCGCTCAGGGTGGAGGCATGGCGCAGCGGCGCCCATTGGGTTAATCCCAGCAGGAAACCGGCCAGCACCGCCACACACAGCTTGAGTGACTCCAGCACCATGTGCCAGCGCGACGGCAGATTCTGCTGGCGATGCTGCTGCCGCCACGGCCAGCGGCGATCCAGCAGCCACAGCGCCAGCAGCGAGCAGCTCAGAATGGCACCCGCGGCAATCAGCGCGGTTTTAAACACGATCAGCAAATTGGTGCCGAGATTGTCGAGAAAGGCGAGGCTGGTACCCATAAAAAACAGAATGGCGTAAATCAGCAAACTCAGCAGGCGGTTAACGCGCTGCAACAGCGCAGGCTGATGCCACGGCAGCAAATAGCCCACCATCAGCGGCACCAGAATGATAAGCAGTCCGGTATACATGAAAATGACGTCCTTTTTTGCGAGACGCCACGCTAATGGAAAATGCCTGAAGTGTAAACCTTTTCTCCCGCTGCCGACTTGACCAACGCAGCGCGGCGGACCATGCTCTGGCAAAGCACGGAGGGACTGCGCGATGATTCTGGAACATATCGATATACACGGCTTTCGCGGCATTAACCGGTTATCGCTGCCGCTGACCGACACCAACCTGCTGATTGGGGAAAACGCGTGGGGTAAATCCAGTTTGCTGGATGCGCTAACGCTGCTGCTGGCACCGGCCGCTGAGCCCTATAGGTTCACCGAACAGGACTTCCATTTTCCGCCCGGTGAGGTGGAAGCCCGGCGGCATAAGTTGCAGCTGGTGTTTCGCTTTCGCGCGCAGGGCGATGAGCATGAAGCGCTGTTTGCGCCGTTCTGGCAGCAGGATGACGCGGGGCGCTACCTGCGCTTCAGTACGCTGGCGACGCGCCAGGGCAGCGAAGTCAAAACCCGCTGGCGCTTTATTGACGCGCGTGGCGAGGTGCTGCCGCTGGCGGGCACCGACGCCGCGCTGGCGCAGTTGCGCGCGTACTATCCGGTGCTGCGCCTGCGTGATGCGCGCTTTGGCCGGCGGTCGCGTCATAACGACAACGACACGCAGCGGCGCGCTGATACGCTAAGCGCGCTGGCGCAGGAGATGCATAGCCTGACGCGCGATCTGGTGGCGCGGCCGCAAACCCTGAGCGACGAGCTGTTGCGCCAGGGATTGCATACCATGCAGCAGCTGATGGCGCACTATTTTCTGGTCCAGCAACCGGACACGGGCGCCGCGCGGGTTGCGCCGGAGCTGCGTGATGGCAGTCAGGGCTGGCGTTCGCTCGATCAGCTCAATCAGCTGATCGCCGGTACCGAATCGCGCAGTCGTCAGGTGATTCTGCTGCGCATGTTCTCGCTCCTGCTGCAGGCGCACGGCAGCGATGCGCTGCCCGCAGGCGCGCGCCCCTTGCTGCTGGTGGAGGATCCGGAAACGCGGCTGCATCCCATCATGCTGTCGGTGGCGTGGAATCTGCTGGCGCTGATGCCGCTGCAAAAAATCGCCACCACGAACTCCGGTGAGCTACTTTCACAGGTGGCGCTGGAGCAAATCTGCCGACTGGTGCGCGAACCCGATCGCGTGGCGGCGTGGCGTATCGGGCCGGAAGGATTAAGTGCCGAAGAAGCGCGCCGTATCGGCTTTCACATCCGCGTTAATCGGCCGTCGGCGCTGTTTGCCCGCTGCTGGTTGCTGGTAGAGGGTGAAACCGAAGTGTGGATCATCAATGAGCTGGCGCGGCAGCGCGGCTACCATTTTGCCGCGGAAGGCGTGAAGGTGATTGAGTTTGCGCAGTCCGGGCTTAAGCCGCTGCTGAAATATGCGCGCCGCATGGGCATTGCCTGGCACGTGCTGACTGACGGCGACGAGGCCGGAAAAAAATATGCCGCCACCGCGCGCAGCCAGCTGCAGGCGCATGAGCAGGAGAGCGACCATCTCACGCAGTTCCCGGCGCCCGACATCGAACACTTCCTTTATAAGCAGGGCTTTAGTGATGTCTATCACCAGATGGCGCACCTGCCGTTAAACGTGCCGATGAACGCGCGGCGTATTATTACCAAAGCCATTCATCACAGCTCGAAGCCGGAACTGGCGATTGCGGTGGCGATGGCAGCGGCCGAACGCGGGCCGCAGGCGATTCCGCCGTTGCTCGATCAGCTGTTTGGCCGCGTGATGTGGCTGGCGCGCGGTCGGGCAGAGTAACACTGACGCGGGACGCCAAAGAAAAATGCCAGCGTCTGCGGCTGGCATTTTTTTTCGGGAGTGGTCAGAATGAGAGCAGACGCGCGCCCGTCAGGAGAGTGACGATGCTTCACAGGGCACAATCAGACTGGCATGGTTGCCTTTCGGCCCTTCATGGACATCGAACTGAACGTGCTGGCCCGCTTTCAGCGTTCTGTATCCCTCCATCTGAATCGTGGAGTAGTGTGCGAAGATATCGTCGCCGCCGCCAATCGGACAGATAAAGCCGAAGCCTTTGGCGTTGTTGAACCATTTAACAGTACCCGTCTCCATGCTTTTACTTCCCTCGCAAGACATTTTGATAAGTAGGTGAGGTCATTGAAGCTGTGAGTCGAGTTTGTTTAAAACTCAATCAGCTTGTGTAAGTAGAATGTAGAGAAACGGACCTTATCGTCAAGCAAACGGCCCTGGCGCACGGGGAGAAATTCATCAAAATTTGAGGCAGTTAACGCTATTGCAAATTTTGTGATACAGGTCGCGCATGCGCTTTCAGGACCGATTTTTGCCACAGGAAAAGCGGCTTGACAGGCGTGTTAAACTTGAGGTGAGAGCACAGAAATGTGCGCTACCGTAACGCAGAATTTCAACGGAACATTATGGCAAACACAAACGACTGGCTTAACTTTGAACATCTGGCCGAAGACAAAGTACGCGAAGGGTTAAAGCCGCCTTCAATGTATAAAGTCATTCTGAATAATGACGATTATACACCTATGGAATTTGTTATTGACGTTCTGCAAAAGTTCTTTTCTTATGATGTTGAACGTGCAACGCAACTGATGCTGAAAGTTCACTACCATGGAAAGGCAATCTGTGGTGTATTCACTGCAGAAGTGGCGGAGACCAAAGTCGCCCAGGTGAACAATTACGCGCGGGAAAATCAACATCCGTTGCTGTGTACGCTGGAAAAAGCCTGAAGCTGTCTCCATATAGGATTCAGTCCGTCAGAGCGATAATTGGGGGAGGTGCCAAATGCTCAATCAAGAACTGGAACTCAGTTTAAACATGGCTTTCGCCAGAGCGCGCGAGCACCGTCACGAGTTTATGACCGTCGAACATCTGTTGCTGGCGCTGCTCAGCAACCCGTCGGCCAGAGAGGCACTGGAAGCCTGTACGGTGGATATTGCGGCTCTGCGTCAGGAACTCGAAGCCTTCATCGAACAAACCACGCCGGTGCTGCCTGCCAGCGAAGAGGAGCGCGACACTCAGCCGACGCTCAGCTTCCAGCGTGTGCTGCAGCGTGCGGTCTTCCATGTCCAGTCATCCGGTCGCAGTGAAGTTTCCGGTGCGAACGTGCTGGTCGCCATTTTCAGCGAGCAGGAGTCGCAAGCGGCTTACCTGCTGCGCAAACACGAAGTGAGCCGCCTTGATGTGGTGAACTTCATCTCCCATGGTACGCGTAAAGACGAACCGGGCCAGCCGCAGAACAGCGCGGAAAATCCGGTTAACGAAGAGCAAGCAGGCGGGGAGGAACGTATGGAAAACTTCACCACCAATCTTAATCAGCTTGCTCGCGTCGGCGGAATTGACCCGCTGATCGGCCGCGATAAAGAGCTGGAACGGGCCATTCAGGTGCTGTGCCGTCGTCGTAAGAATAACCCGCTGCTGGTGGGCGAATCGGGCGTCGGTAAAACTGCGATTGCGGAAGGGCTCGCCTGGCGCATTGTGCAGGGCGACGTGCCGGAAGTGATGAAAGAGTGCACCATCTACTCGCTGGATATCGGTTCGCTGCTGGCCGGTACCAAATACCGCGGTGATTTTGAAAAACGTTTTAAAGCGCTGCTGAAACAGCTGGAACAGGATAACAACAGCATTCTGTTCATCGACGAGATCCACACCATTATCGGTGCCGGTGCGGCATCGGGCGGCCAGGTGGATGCGGCGAACCTGATCAAGCCGCTGCTTTCCAGCGGTAAAATCCGCGTGATGGGTTCCACGACCTATCAGGAGTTCAGCAATATCTTTGAGAAGGATCGTGCGCTGGCGCGCCGTTTCCAGAAAATTGATATCACTGAGCCATCGGTTGAAGAGACGGTACAAATTCTTAACGGGCTGAAGCCGAAGTACGAAGCGCATCACGATGTGCGCTACACCGCCAAAGCGGTACGTGCGGCGGTTGAGCTGGCGGTGAAATACATCAATGACCGTCATCTGCCGGACAAGGCGATTGACGTGATCGATGAAGCCGGCGCGCGTGCGCGTCTGGTGCCGGTGAGCAAGCGCAAGAAAACCGTCAACGTGTCGGACATCGAATCCGTGGTGGCGCGCATCGCGCGTATTCCGGAGCAGAGCGTTTCGGCCACCGATCGCGATACGCTGAAAAATCTCGGCGACCGTCTGAAAATGCTGGTGTTTGGTCAGGACAACGCGATTGAAGCGCTGACTGAAGCCATCAAAATGAGCCGCGCGGGTCTGGGGCAGGAGCGTAAGCCAGTCGGATCGTTCCTGTTTGCGGGTCCGACCGGGGTCGGTAAAACCGAGGTCACCGTGCAGCTGGCGAAGGCGCTGGGCATTGAACTGCTGCGCTTTGATATGTCCGAGTATATGGAGCGTCACACCGTCAGTCGTTTGATTGGTGCGCCTCCGGGCTACGTCGGCTTTGATCAGGGCGGTCTGCTGACTGATGCCGTCATCAAGCATCCGCACGCGGTGGTACTGCTGGATGAGATCGAGAAAGCCCATCCGGATGTTTTCAACCTGCTGCTGCAGGTGATGGACAACGGGATGCTGACCGATAACAACGGCCGCAAAGCGGACTTCCGCAACGTGGTGCTGGTGATGACCACCAACGCCGGGGTGCGCGAGACCGAGCGTAAATCCATCGGCCTGATACAGCAGGACAACAGCACCGACGCGATGGAAGAGATCAAAAAGATCTTTACGCCGGAGTTCCGTAACCGTCTCGACAACATTATCTGGTTCCGTCACCTCGATACTCAGGTGATCCATCAGGTGGTGGATAAATTTATTGTTGAGCTGCAGGCACAGCTGGATGCGAAAGGTGTGTCGCTGGAAGTCAGCGATGATGCGCGCGACTGGCTGGCCGAAAAAGGTTACGACAAAGCGATGGGCGCGCGTCCGATGGCGCGTACCGTGCAGGAAAACCTGAAGAAACCGCTGGCTAACGAGCTGCTGTTTGGCTCGCTGGTAGATGGCGGATCGGTGTCGGTTGGACTGGATAAAGAGAAAAACCAGCTCACCTACCACTTCATGAGCGCGGAAAAACGCAAAACCGAGGGCACCGTGCATTAAGCGGGTGCGCAGATAAGAAAAAGGCCGGATTAAAATCCGGCCTTTTTTTTCGCGCTTAGTTTACATCAGCAAACGCGAGGCGAGTGCAACAACTTAGCGACTACGGAAGACAATGCGGCCTTTGCTCAGGTCGTACGGGGTCAACTCGACAGTCACTTTGTCGCCCGTCAGGATGCGGATGTAGTTTTTACGCATTTTACCGGAGATATGAGCGGTAACCACGTGCCCGTTTTCAAGCTCTACGCGGAACATGGTGTTAGGTAACGTATCCAGTACGGTACCTTGCATTTCAATATTGTCTTCTTTGGCCATCGAATCCTCTGGGTGAACTACCAAACTGTTGAACCGGCAAGATAATGCCGAATTCCATGATTTATGTAAAGAAACGTTGGCTGTTTTTGCCAACGCTTCGCCGTGCGTCGCGCCGCTGCGCGTGCATTACGGATAAATTCGGGTGTTTTTGACGTCTGCGGGGGATTAGCGGGCTAAGAATCTGCAGCAATCGGCATCGGGTGCACAACTGAAACAGCTTCGGGAACAGGGTGAGATTCCCAGCCTGGCAATTCCGGCTCGCCACAGCGAAGCGCGGACGACATACCAAACTCGCTTATTGTATCACTTTTGTCGGGAATTGTGTGCAAAACATCTGCGGGGTCGGTCAAAAAAGGGTTTGTGTTTGCCAGCAGCCGGTCTGCACCGGTTGCCACGCCAGCGTTTGCACGTATTGCAGATAGTCGACACGCGGAATTTCAACTGCGCCCAGCGAGGCGGTATGCGGATTCAGCACCTGACAATCGATCAGCCGTCCCTGATGCGCAATAAAGTGCTGTGAGAAAACCCACAGCGCGGTTTTGGAGGCGTTTTCCGCCCGGCTGAACATCGACTCGCCGCAAAAAATCTGTCCGAGCGCCAGGCCATACATGCCGCCAACCAGGCGTTGATCCTGCCAGACTTCGATTGAGTGCGCATGGCCCAGCTCATACAGGCGCAGCCAGGCGCGTTTCACTTCAAAGGTGATCCAGGTGCCTTCCTGACGCCCGCTGGCGCAACCTTCCACCACTTGTGCAAAAGCGTGATTCATGGTGACGCGATAGGGCGAACGGCGATGGAAGCGCGCCATGCTGCGGCTGAGATGAAACGACTCCGGCAGCAGGACCGCGCGTGGATCTGGCGACCACCATAAAATTGGATCGCCGGGCGAAAACCACGGAAAAATACCGCGCTGATAGGCATTCATCAGGCGGGCAGGGGAGAGATCGCCGCCCATGGCCAGCAGGCCGTTTGGCTCTCGCAGCGCCATCTCCGGCGGCGGGAAATTGAGCGAATCCCGGGAAAGTTGTACCAGTCTCATGGCGTCGGTCACCCTCAGGCTAAACGCATAGACTATAGCGCAAAGCGCTGCTGGAAACGCCAGTAGCGTCCCGCTTTTGAGATTAATTCGTCATGGTTGCCGGATTCGATAATCTGCCCACCGTCAAGCACACAGATGCGATCCATTGTTTCCAGTCCGCTCAGGCGATGCGTCACCATGATCAGCGTTTTTCCCTGGCTAACCTGCTGTAGCAACGTGAGAATCTGCTGCTCGGTCGCAGCATCCAGACCTTCGGTCGGCTCATCCAGCAGCCACAGATCGCCATCGTGCAGCAGCGCACGGGCAATCGCCAGCCGGCGCAGTTCACCGCCGGACAGCGGCCGGCCGCCTTCTCCCATCCACGCATTCAGTCCTTCGCTGTGCTGCGTCAGATGCGCCAGCCCAACCCGCTGCAATACGTCAATCAGCTGTGCATCGCTGGCCTGTGGTGCTGCCAGTAGCAGATTAGCGCGCAGCGTCTGGCTGAAAAGATGGACGCGCTGCGTGACAACGCTGATGCGCTGACGCAGGCTGGTTTCGTCCCACGCCGTCAGATCAATCCCGTTCAGGCGAATCGTGCCGCGCTGCGCTTCCCAGCCGCGCGTGATCAGCGCCAGCAGGCTGGATTTCCCGCAGCCGGTCGGGCCCAGCAGCGCCAGATGTTCACCGGCTGCTAACGTCAGAGAGAAGTTGTGCAGCACCGCTTCTGGCCGCTGCGGATAGCTGAAATCGATCTGTTCCAGCGTCAGGCTGAGGCCGCGCTGCGTCGCGACCGGTTGTGTCGGGAAGTGAATCGCTGGCGGTTGATCGATGATCTCCTGCACGCGCTGCGCCGCGTGCGTCACCTGCGCCAGTGGCAGAAATGCGCCGGCCACCGGTGCCAGCGCTTCAAACGCGGCCAGCGCGCAAAATACAAACAGGGCAATCAGTGCACCCGGTGTGCTATTGTTACCGACGCCGCTGGCGGCCAGCCACAGCAGCAGCGTAACGGTACTGCCGGCGATCAACGTAAGCAGGCTCTGCGCCAGCGCCTGCAGCCGGTGTTGGCGCTGCTGCGCCTGTTGCCACGCACGTTCTTCCTGATCCAGCCGCTGTCGCCACAGCGCCGCCGCGCCGTAAATCTGCAGCTCGGCCAGTCCGCTGAGCCAGTGCGTCAGTTGCAGGCGCCAGCGAGCCTGGTAACGGGCAATGTGCGCGCCGGTGCGCGCGCCGAGTCGCCAGAACAGCGGCGGCATCAGCAGCAGCGTCAGCAACATGATCGCCCCGAGCAGCAGCGCCAGTCGCATATCGAGTAGCGCCAGGCCACAGGTCACCACCACAATCACCACCGCCGCACCCAGTAGCGGAGAAATAACGCGTAAATAGAGATGGTCGAGGGTATCGACATCGCTGACAAAGCGGTTCAGCAGTTCGCCGTGACGAAAGCGCGCCAGCTGCGCCGGTGCCAGCGCCATCAGCCGGCTGAAGGTAAAGACGCGCAGATGCTGCAGCACGCGGAAAGTGGCGTCATGGCTGACCAGCCGTTCAAAATAGCGCGCGGCGGTGCGGGTGATTGCTGCGCCACGCACGCCGGCTGCGGGCAGCATGTAATTGAAGCTGTACAGGCCGGCGACGCCAGCCAGCGAGGAGGCAGCAAGAAACCAGCCGGACAGCGTCAGCAAGCCGATGCTGGCGAGCAGCGTGACAATCGCCAGCACCACGCCAAGACCTAAACGCCACGGATGGCGGCGATACAGGCGCAGGAAAGGCAGTAACGTGCGCATCAGGCAATCTCCTTCTGACGATGCTGCGCCAGCTCGCGCAGCGGGCCCGCTTCAGCGATCAGCTGTTGCCAGTGGCCCTGCTGCACCAGTTGTCCGGCCTGCATCACCCACACCTCATCCCACTGGTCGAGGGCGTGCAGCTGATGGGTAATCATTAACGTAGTTTGCTGCTGTGCGGCCTGCTGTAGCGCGCCCATCACGTGCTGCTCACTCTGGCTGTCGAGCCCGGATCCCGGTTCGTCCAGCAGCAGCAGGCGGGCCGGTTTCAGCAGCGCCCGCGCAACGGCGATGCGCTGTGCCTGCCCAACGGACAGGCCGATGCCGCCATCGCCAACTGGCGTATCCAGCCCTTGTGGCAGACGCGACAAAAATTCACTGACGCCAGCGCGCTGCAGCACGGCGGTCAGCGTGGCCTCGTCCAGCGGCGTGTCAGTAAGCTGGAGATTGTCACGCAGCGTCGTCGCCGGCAGCTGCGGATTTTGTCCTACCCAGGCCAGCTGCTGCTGCCAGCTACTGCGGCTGATGTCGCGCAGTTCCTGGCCGTTAATGCACAGTGAACCCTGGTAGGGCAGAAAACCGAGCAGGACATTCATCAGCGCACTTTTTCCGGCCCCGCTTTGTCCGACCAGCGCCACGCGCTGACCGGGAGTAAGGCTGAAATTCAGCGGCTGTGACAGCGCCTCGCCGGTGGCGGTCATGATCACCAGATCCTCTGCCCGGAGAGAAAGTGGCGCGTCAGCATCCAGCGTTTGCGTGGCCGCCTGCGGCGCGCGCTGGGGCGTTTCGCGCAGGAAGGTATCCAGCGCGTCTGCACCGCCCACCGCCTGCGCTTTGGCATGGTAAAAGGTGCCAAGATCGCGCAGCGGCTGGAAAAATTCGGGGGCAAGAATCAGCGCGAGGAAACCGGCAAACAGCGTCACGCCGGTGCCGTAGTGGCCAAAATTGAGTTCACCCAGGTACGAGAAGCCGAAATAGACCGCGACCACGGCAATCGCCAGCGAGGCGAAAAACTCCAGCACCGCAGAGGAGAGAAAGGCGAGGCGCAGCACTTCCATGGTGCGCTGACGAAAATCCTGGGTAGTGGCGGCAATCGCCTGCTGCTCAGCGTCCGCGCGGTGAAACAGGCGCAGCGTTTCGCGTCCGCGCAGCCGGTCATAGAAATCGCCGCTCAGGCGCGCCAGCGCAAGAAAATTACGCCGATTGGCATCGGCCGCACCCATGCCGACCAGCGCCATAAACAGCGGAATCAGCGGTGCGGTCGCCAGCAGAATCAGTCCGGCGGCCCAGTTAATCGGAAAAATGGCGATCAGGATGGCGCAGGGCACAAACACCGCCAGCGACATCTGCGGCAGATAGCGCGCGTAATATTCCTGCATCTCTTCAATCTGTTCCAGCAGCAGCGTTGCCCAGCTCCCGGCCGGTTTGCCCTGAATCCAGGCCGGACCGAGCGCGTTCAGCCGGTCCAGCACCTGTTGCCGCAGTGCACGGCGAATCGCCACGCCGGCCCTGAAACCGGCCATCTCACGACCGTAGTGCAGCGCGGCGCGCAGTGCGAAGCACAGCAGTAGTAACAGGAAATCACTCACCAGTTCAGCGCGGGGTTGCTGTTCCACCAGCAGTTTTTGCAGCAGGGAGGCCAGTAGCCAGGCCTGGGCGATGAGGATTAACGCCGCAGCAAAACCTGCCAGCGAAGCCAGTCGCAGGCTGCGTGCGCCATGATGACGTTGCTGGCGTAACCAGCGCAGCAGTTCGTGTTGCCGTGATTTGTTCATGCGAAGCCGTTTGATCACCGTGACGAGAGGCAAAATCCGACGCTAAATGCCGGACAGACGGGTGGCAGAACTGTAGCACGCAGGCGATAAAAAAGGCGACCAAAAGTGGCCGCCTCAGTGCAATTATGATCAGATAATTAACAACTTACTTATCGTTTTTAACCAGACCATCCAGATAACGTTCCGCATCCAGCGCGGCCATACAGCCGGTACCGGCAGAGGTAATGGCCTGACGATAGATGTGGTCCATTACGTCACCGGCAGCGAACACGCCCGGCACGCTGGTCTGCGTCGCGTTGCCCTGCAGGCCGGACTGCACTTTGATATAGCCGTTTTCCAGATCCAGCTGGCCATCGAAAATCGCCGTGTTCGGACTATGACCGATGGCGACAAACAGGCCCGCCACTTCCAGCGAGACCGGGGCTTCACCTTTGGTTGACGAGAGTTTCAACCCGGTGACACCCATCTGATCGCCTACCACCTCATCCAGCGCGCGGTCAGTGTGCAGCACGATGTTGCCGTTACGCACTTTCTCCATCAGGCGGTCAATCAGGATTTTCTCAGCGCGGAAGCTGTCACGACGGTGAATCAGGTGCACTTCGGAAGCGATGTTCGCCAGATAGAGCGCCTCTTCAACGGCCGTATTACCGCCGCCGATAACCGCGACTTTTTGGTTGCGATAGAAGAAACCATCACAGGTGGCGCAGGCCGAAACCCCTTTGCCTTTGAATACCTCTTCTGACGGCAGGCCAAGGTAGCGCGCTGAAGCACCGGTCGCGATGATCAGCGCATCCGCCGTGTATTCGCCGCTGTCGCCGGTCAGGCGGAACGGACGGTTCTGCAAATCAACCGTGTGAATATGATCAAAGATGATTTCGGTGTTGAACTTCTCAGCATGCTCCTGCATGCGTTCCATCAGCGCAGGGCCGGTCAGATCGTGCGGGTCGCCCGGCCAGTTTTCGACTTCAGTCGTGGTGGTGAGCTGGCCGCCTTTTTCCAGTCCGGTAATCAAAACCGGGTTCAGGTTAGCGCGGGCGGCATAAACCGCTGCGGTGTAACCGGCAGGGCCGGAGCCCAGAATGAGCAGCTTACTGTGTTTGGCCGTACTCATGCGTTCCTCAGTGTGTGTCTGACAACATAGTTTTCGATTGTAGGGAAATTACTGTCGCAAAAAAAGGTTTCAGCAATTTTGTTAACAATCACTGCAAGCGGCGTAGACGATGAATGGCAATTCTGCACGTTCGCTGCGCCAAAAGGGGGCATTGCTCGGCAATTTGTGGTGCAGCTGTATAAAAATTCTCATTTAAAAACAGCAACCCAGTACGCTGTCTGGCATCTTGTACTGAATTTGGATGTTTTACTTTGACAATCGCCTGCGCTTTTGCGAAAACATTGTCAGAAGCAGAGAAAATTTAGCGGTTCGAAACAGAATTTCAGCTCTGTTTTGCGCAATTTCGCCAAATAAACTCAGCCTGACATTGGTAATGACGCATGATGTGGACAGACAGCATGCGTCATACGGATGGTCGCGTTACTGCACAGGCTTAAAGACTTCACTTCAGTAAGGCCCTGAACATTGAACGTTTTCAGGGTTTGGCAGGTAAAGGGAAGGAATTAAGAGAGACAATAATAATGGTAGACAACAAGAAACGCCCCGGAAAAGATCTGGATCGGATCGACAGAAATATTCTGAATGAACTGCAGAAAGACGGTCGTATTTCCAACGTTGAGCTTTCAAAACGTGTCGGCCTCTCGCCAACACCTTGTCTTGAACGCGTACGTCGCCTGGAACGTCAGGGTTTCATTCTGGGCTACACCGCGCAGCTGAACCCGCACTATCTCGATGCTTCACTGCTGGTATTCGTTGAGATTACTCTGAATCGCGGCGCGCCGGATGTGTTTGAACAATTTAACGCCGCCGTACAAAAACTTGAGGAAACTCAAGAATGTCACCTCGTTTCCGGTGACTTTGACTACCTGTTGAAAACCCGCGTGCCGGATATGTCCGCCTACCGTAAACTGCTGGGTGAGACCTTGCTGCGCCTGCCGGGCGTCAACGACACCCGTACCTACGTGGTGATGGAAGAGGTCAAACAGAGCAATCGTCTGGTGATTAAGACCCGGTAACGCAGGGCAGGTGCAAAGCTTGCAGGATTTCGGTACACTCCTGTGAATTCATACAGGACCAGCGTCAGGCAAGCCTGGCGCTGTTGCCTTCTTAATTTACAGGCACCTGGAGAGTTCTCTTGAGCCAGGAATATACAGAAGATAAAGACGTTTCATTACAACCACTGAGCAGCGGACGTCGGCTGCTGGAAGCGTTGCTCATCCTGGTGGCCTTGTTTGCCATCTATCTGATGGTGTCGCTGGTTAGCTTTAATCCCTCCGATCCCAGCTGGTCACAAACCGCCTGGCACGAGCCGATCCACAATCTGGGCGGCAGCGTGGGCGCATGGCTGGCCGATACCCTGCTGTTTATTTTTGGTGTGATGGCCTACGCCATTCCGCCAGTAATTATTGGTCTGTGCTGGATCACCTTCCGTCAGCGCGATCGCCAGGATTACATCGACTATTTTGCGGTGGGCCTTCGGCTGATTGGCGTGCTGGCGCTGGTGGTGACTACCTGCGGACTGGCTGCGCTGAACGTGGACGATATCTGGTATTTTGCCTCCGGCGGCGTAATTGGCAGCCTGGTGAGCAATGCGATGGCGCCGTGGTTCAGCGGTGCCGGTGGCACGCTGACGCTGTTGTGCGTCTGGGCGGCGGGTATCACGCTTTATACCGGCTGGTCCTGGCTGGCGATTGCCGAGAAGATCGGCAGCGTGGTGATGGGCGTGCTGACCTTTGCCAGCAACCGCTCGCGCCATGATGAACCCTGGCAGGAAGAAGACGACTACGACGAGGCGCACCCCGACGAAGCGGTTCCGCCACTGCGCGCTGCGCCGGCTCAGGACGACGAAGATGACGTACTGCTGGCTAAGCCCCTACAGGTAGCGGAACCTGTGGCTGAAGTCGCCAGCGACGATCCCCTGCTGGCGAAAGCCAGTGCGGCTACCGCGGCTGCGCTGGCCGCCACCAGTGACGCCGCACGTCAGGCGCCGGCCGTCGCTGCGCCTGAGCCATCCGCACCGCCGGTAAACGTAGCTCCGCAACCTGCGCCGTCACAGCTGACTGCGGCTGCTCCGGCATCGGTATCCGTTGCCCCTGCGCCTGCGGCGCCAGCTATTCCGCCAGCAGAACCTGCGCCAGCGGCTCCTCCGTTATACCGCTTCGAAGTGCCTGCGTCACCGGCCGCCGACGCCTTCTCGCTCGCTGAAGAAGACGATGGCCCGCGCATGGGTAACTGGCAAAGTGCCGATCAGGGCGCCACACCGCTGAATACGGCAGCCGCTGCCGCACTCGGTTCAGCGACGGCCGCCGCTGCTGCCCGCTCTGCGGCTTACACGCCAGCCTTTGATGTGGTGCCGGAGCGCGATTACAACCCGCAGGTGAAACAGGGCATCGGCCCGGAATTGCCGCGTCCTAACAAGGTTAAGCTGCCAACCCGGCGTGAGCTGGCCTCATACGGTATCAAACTGCCATCGCAACGCATGGCAGAAGAGAAGGCCCGTGAAGAGGCCGATCAGCAGCAGCCGGAAATCAGCGCCAGCTGGCAAGTGCCGCAGCCGCACGATGATGACAATGCTGCGCTGCAGGAAGCCCAGCTGCGCGAAGCGTTCCATTCGCAGCAGCAGCAGCGGTACGGCGACAGCTGGCAGCAGCAGCCGGCAGAGGAAGAAGATGAAGAGGCGCTGCAGCAGGCTCAGCTGGCGCAGCAGTTTGCTCAGCAGCAGCAACAGCGTTACAGCCAGCCTGAGCAGGAGAGCGCGCCGGTATTTAATCTGGATACCTCAGCCGCGTTTGATTTCTCTCCGATGAAAGATCTGGTTGATGACACGCCGAGCGAACCGCTGTTTACCATTGCCGCCACGCCAGAGCCGGACGCTCCGGCCCAGTGGCAGCAGCCAGCGGCACCTGAGCCGGCGGTACCCGCATCGCTGAGTGAGGAAACCAGCCCGTGGTCAACGCCAGACGACGAGGTTTACGCCGCGCCGGCTGAAACGCCGAAGCCTGTCGCCCCTGCGCAGGACAGCCTGTTCCACCCCTTCCTGGTACGTCACGAACAGCCGCTAGAGAAACCTTCCACGCCGCTGCCGACGCTGGATCTGCTGACGTCGCCGCCGGCGGAAGAGGAGCCGGTGGATATGTTCGCACTGGAACAGACCGCGCGTCTGGTTGAAGCGCGTCTGGCGGATTACCGCGTGAAAGCCGAAGTGGTGGGCATCTCTCCAGGGCCGGTAATCACCCGCTTTGAACTGGATCTGGCGCCGGGCGTCAAGGCCGCACGTATTTCTAATCTGTCGCGCGACCTGGCACGTTCGCTCTCTGCCGTTGCGGTGCGTGTGGTTGAGGTGATTCCGGGCAAGCCTTATGTCGGCCTGGAGCTCCCCAATAAACATCGTCAGACCGTTTACCTGCGTGAGGTGCTGGACTGCGATAAATTCCGCGACAACCCTTCGCCGCTATCGGTGGTGCTGGGTAAAGATATCTCTGGTCAGCCCGTGGTGGCCGATCTGGCGAAGATGCCGCACCTGCTGGTGGCCGGTACCACCGGTTCCGGTAAGTCGGTTGGCGTTAACACCATGATCATCAGCATGCTGTATAAAGCCACGCCGGAAGAAGTGCGCTTTATCATGATCGACCCGAAAATGCTCGAGCTGTCAGTGTATGAGGGCATTCCCCATCTGCTGACGGAAGTGGTTACCGACATGAAAGACGCGGCCAACGCGCTGCGCTGGAGTGTGGTCGAGATGGAGCGCCGCTATAAGCTGATGTCTGCGCTGGGCGTACGTAATCTGGCCGGCTATAACGAGAAGATTGAGCAGGCGGCCGCGATGGGCCGGCCAATTCCGGACCCGTTCTGGAAACCGGGCGACAGCATGGACACCACGCCGCCGGTACTGGAAAAACTGCCGTACATTGTGGTGCTGGTTGATGAGTTCGCTGACCTGATGATGGCGGTGGGCAAGAAGGTCGAAGAGCTGATCGCGCGTCTGGCACAGAAAGCCCGTGCGGCAGGTATTCACCTGGTGCTGGCTACCCAGCGTCCGTCGGTGGATGTGATTACTGGCCTGATTAAGGCCAACATTCCGACGCGCATCGCCTTTACTGTGTCCAGTAAAATTGACTCGCGCACCATTCTCGATCAGGGCGGTGCGGAATCCCTGCTGGGTATGGGTGACATGCTCTATATGCCACCTAACTCCTCCATGCCGGTACGTGTTCACGGCGCCTTTGTGCGTGACCAGGAAGTGCATGCGGTGGTGCAGGACTGGAAAGCGCGTGGGCGGCCGCAGTACATCGACAGCATTACCGCCGGTGAAGAGAGTGAAAGCGGTGGTGGCGGCCTGGACGGCGATGAAGAGCTGGATCCGCTGTTTGACCAGGCGGTGGCGTTCGTGGTGGAGAAACGCCGCGCGTCGATCTCCGGCGTGCAGCGCCAGTTCCGTATCGGCTACAACCGCGCGGCGCGGATTATCGAACAGATGGAGGCGCAGGGCATTGTCTCGGAGCCGGGCCACAACGGTAACCGTGAAGTGCTGTCACCGCCACCTCACGAAATGTAAGACTTTTCTCCGCAGTGTTATACCGGGCCAGTGTAAACTGGCCCGTTGTTTATCTGTGGTCCGATCCCCATATCATTGGGAGCTTTCGGCTTTTTCTCCTGTCGAACTGACGGAGCGGCGACTACGGTTAATGCAGTAAGTGTCAGGAAACCATGAATAAGGAATCGTATCAGATGAAATTTCGCGTTATTGCCTGTGGCCTGCTGGCCGGTTTTGTTGCTTCTTCTGCCCTGGCGGATGCTTCCAGCGATCTGCAGCAGCGCCTTAATAAAGTGAACAGCTTCCATGCCAGCTTCAGCCAGAAGGTGACTGACGGCAGCGGCGCAAACGTGCAGGACGGCGAAGGCGAACTGTGGGTGAAACGTCCGAGCCTGTTTAACTGGCATATGACCGCACCGGACGAAAGCGTGATTATCTCCGACGGTAAAAATCTGTGGTTCTATAATCCTTTTGTGGAACAGGCGAGCGTAAGCCTGCTGCAGAATGCCACCAGCAACACGCCGTTTATGCTGATTGCGCGTAACCAGCCCTCTGACTGGCAGCAGTACAACATTAAGCAGCAGGGGGATAATTTTGAGCTGACGCCTAAAAGCAGCGATGGCAACCTGAAACAGTTCACCATCAATGTCACTTCCGCAGGCACCATCAATCAGTTCAGCGCGATTGAGCAGGATGGACAGCGCAGCAGCTATCAGCTGAAGAGCCAGAAAAACGGCGCTATCAGCCCGGATAAATTCACCTTTACGCCGCCAAAAGGGGTAACGGTGGACGATCAACGTCAGTGAGGTGAGGGTGAGTAACCTGTCGCTGGATTTTGCACCGTCAAATGAGTTCAGACCGCTGGCTGCGCGTATGCGGCCAGCGACGCTGCAGCAATATATTGGTCAGCAGCATCTGCTCGCGGCCGGTAAGCCGTTGCCGCGCGCTATTGAGGCGGGTCAACTGCACTCCATGATCTTATGGGGACCGCCGGGTACCGGTAAAACCACGCTGGCGGAGATTATCGCGCATTACGGCAAAGCCGACGTCGAACGCATTTCAGCGGTGACTTCCGGCGTTAAAGAGATTCGCGAGGCCATTGAGCGCGCGCGGCAGAATCGCCAGGTGGGGCGTCGCACTATTCTGTTTGTTGATGAGGTGCATCGCTTCAACAAGAGCCAGCAGGATGCGTTTCTGCCACACATTGAAGACGGCACCATCACCTTCATTGGCGCAACCACGGAAAATCCCTCCTTTGAGCTGAACTCGGCACTGCTGTCGCGCGCCCGCGTTTATCTGCTTAAATCGCTGACCAGCGCGGATATTGAACAGGTGCTGGATCAGGCGATGCAGGATAAAACGCGCGGCTACGGCGACAGCGATATTCTGTTACCGGACAATACCCGGCGCATGATCGCTGAACTGGTCAATGGTGATGCACGACGCGCACTGAATACGCTGGAAATGATGGCCGATATGGCTGAGCTCAATGCGCAGGGACAGCGGGAGCTGACGCCACAGCTGCTGAATGAAGTGTCGGGTGAACGCGCGGCGCGTTTCGATAACAAAGGCGACCGCTTTTACGATCTCATCTCGGCACTGCACAAATCGGTTCGCGGTTCAGCCCCGGATGCGGCGCTTTACTGGTATGCGCGCATCATCACTGCCGGTGGCGATCCGCTGTACGTGGCGCGGCGGCTGCTGGCGATTGCTTCGGAAGATGTTGGTAATGCCGATCCGCGCGCGATGCAGGTAGCAATTGCCGCGTGGGATTGTTTTACCCGCGTCGGGCCTGCGGAAGGGGAACGTGCAATTGCCCAGGCAATTGTTTATCTGGCCTGCGCGCCAAAAAGCAATGCTGTTTATACCGCCTTCAAAGCGGCGATGCGTGATGCCCGTGAGTTCCCGGATTACGATGTGCCGGAACATCTGCGCAATGCACCGACGAAGCTGATGAAAGAGATGGGCCTCGGCAAAGAGTACCGTTATGCGCATGACGAACCCAATGCCTATGCGGCCGGCGAGGTGTTTTTCCCGCCGGAAATGGCGCAGACGCGCTACTATCAACCCACCAATCGTGGCCTTGAAAGCAAGATCGGTGAAAAACTCGCCTGGCTTGCTGAACAGGATCAAAATAGCCCGATAAAACGCTACCGCTGATAAACGCGTTACGGTAAGGTGAGCAAGGATTTCAATGCATTCCGGTGGAATGCATCCCTCCATTCGTTCAATCAACCTTTTATTACACAGGATAAGCATGCTCGATCCCAATCTGCTGCGTAATGAGCCAGACGCAGTCGCAGAAAAACTGGCACGCCGGGGATTTAAACTGGATGTGGATACGCTGCGCTCCCTCGAAGAGCGTCGTAAGGTTTTGCAGGTAGAAACTGAAAACCTGCAGGCTGAGCGTAACTCCCGCTCCAAATCCATCGGTCAGGCCAAAGCACGTGGGGAAGATATCGAGCCGCTGCGTCAGGAAGTGAACGCGCTGGGCGAACGCCTGGATGCGGCGAAAGCAGAGCTGGATACCCTGCAGAACGAAATTCGTGACTTTGCGCTTGCGCTGCCGAACCTGCCGGCCGATGAAGTGCCGCTGGGTAAAGATGACAGCGAAAACCAGGAAGTGAGCCGCTGGGGCCAGCCGCGCCAGTTCGATTTCCCGGTGAAAGACCATGTTGAGCTGGGTGAAGCGGTCAAAGGGCTGGATTTCGCCTCGGCGGTGAAACTGACCGGTTCGCGCTTTATCGTGATGCAGGGCCAGATTGCCCGTCTGCATCGCGCGCTGAGCCAGTTCATGATCGATCTGCACAGCCAGCAGCACGGTTATCTGGAAACCTACGTGCCGTATCTGGTGAACCATGAGACGCTGTACGGTACCGGTCAGTTACCAAAATTTGGTGAGGATCTGTTCCATACCAAACCGCTGGGCGAAGAAGCAGGCAGCAGTAACTATGCGCTGATCCCGACCGCCGAAGTGCCGCTGACTAACCTGGTGCGCGATGAGATCGTTGAAGAGGAATCTCTGCCGATCAAACTCACTGCCCACACGCCTTGCTTCCGTTCCGAAGCCGGTTCTTACGGCCGCGACACGCGCGGTTTGATCCGTATGCACCAGTTTGACAAAGTGGAGATGGTGCAGATCGTCGCACCGGAAACCTCCATGGACGCGCTGGAAGAGCTGGTCGGCCATGCGGAGAAAGTGCTGCAGCTGCTGAACCTGCCGTACCGTAAAGTGCTGCTGTGCACTGGTGACATGGGCTTCGGCTCAGCCAAAACCTATGACCTGGAAGTCTGGCTGCCGGCACAGGACACCTACCGTGAAATCTCCTCCTGCTCGAATATGTGGGATTTCCAGGCGCGCCGCATGCAGGCTCGCTGCCGCAGTAAAACGGACAAAAAACCGCGTCTGGTGCACACGCTGAATGGTTCAGGCCTGGCGGTGGGGCGTACGCTGGTGGCCGTGCTGGAAAACTATCAGCAGGCAGATGGTCGCATTGCGGTGCCGGACGTGCTGCGCCCGTATATGGGCGGGCTGGAATATATCGGCTAACAGGCATTCATGCACTAACCCGGCTCAGGCCGGGTTTTTATTTCTTAAGCGCGTCAGTCATTATTTTTTAACCGGAATTAATCAGAAATAAACGTTATCGTCATCGCTGCGCGTCAAACCATCAAAAATGTATAAATTCATGTAGATAGATTCAGACATAAGACCTTTCTCAAGTCCTGTAACCCGCTGAAGATAAAAATAATAAATTGTTCAGCAGCAAAATGTGCGGCGCTGTTTTTTTGCACATTGACTTTGCCATCGCCAATGGCAAACTGCGCGCAAATCTGTTCATTTCTTTTGGTTTTATTCCCTATGTCAACCTGGTCGCGCCCCGTCCTGCTGCTGCTTTGCGGCTTAATGCTGATGACGGTGTCTATTGCTGTGCTTAATACGCTGGTGCCGCTGTGGCTCACCCACGATCAACTGCCGACCTGGCAGGTGGGCATGGCGAGCTCTGCTTATTACACCGGTAACTTACTGGGCACCTTGCTGGCGGGCTGGTTGATTAATCGCTATGGCTTTAACCGCTGTTTTTACCTTGCCAGCGTACTGTTTGCGCTGGCAACCATGGGCATGGTGCTGCTGGACGGCTTTTACAGCTGGACGCTGCTGCGCTTCACCGCGGGCGTAGGCTGTGCACTGATTTGGGTGGTGGTTGAGAGCGCACTATTGTGCAGCGGTACCGTGCGCAATCGCGGTCAGCTGCTGGCAGCTTACATGATCATCTACTACCTCGGCACCGTTGCCGGTCAGCTGCTGGTGAGCCGTGTCTCGACAGAACTGCTGCACGTCATTCCCTGGGTGAGCGCGCTGATCGTCTGTGCCGTACTGCCCGTGGTGTTTGTGCAGGTCAACGCCGGTGCGGCTACTGAAGAAGCTTCAACCGGGCGGATCTGGAGCATGCTGCGCCGCCGCAGCTCGCGGTTAGGTATCAACGGCTGCATTATCTCCGGTATCGTTCTCGGTTCGCTTTACGGCCTGATGCCGCTTTATCTTTCGCATCAGGGCATGAGCGATGCCACCGTAGGCTACTGGATGGCGCTGCTGGTCAGTGCCGGGATTGTCGGTCAGTGGCCGGTAGGACGTCTTGCCGACCGCTTTGGTCGCCTGATGGTGCTGCGCGTGCAGGTATTCGTGGTGATTCTGGGTGCGATTGCTATGCTGAGCGGAACGGCAATGGCACCGGCACTGTTTGTGCTGGGGCTGGCTGGCTTTACGCTTTATCCGGTAGCGATGTCCTGGGCGTGTGAAACAGTGGCGCATCATGAACTGGTGGCGATGAATCAGGCGCTGCTGTTCAGTTATACCGTTGGCAGTCTGGTCGGGCCGGGGATGACCGCGATGCTGATGCAGAACTATTCCGATCGCCTGCTGTTTGTGATGATTGCGGTGGTGGCGCTGGTCTATCTGGTGATGCTGCTGCGTAAAGCCGATCAGCACGCAACACCGGTGGCGCATGCCTGACGGCGGTGCTTAAGCGGGACATTCGCAACCTGTCGCAAATGTCCCGGCGGTAACCCCTCTGTTTCTTGCCGGTAAAGCTTCAGCTACAGGCCAACCGTCTTAATACATGACGTTATGGCCGTAACCGGCAAGAATATTTTTCACCCGCTCCATGGTCTCTTTCGTTGGCGGCTTCACGCCTTCCAGCTTGTACTCTTCACCCATCGCAATCCATTTATGCTTGCCGAGTTCGTGATAAGGCAGCAGATCGATCTTCTCAATGTTACTCATGTCTTTAGTAAATTCACCAAGGCGATGCACCGAATCGTCATCGTCCGAATAACCCGGCACCACCACATAGCGAATCCATGTCCTTTTACCGCGCTTTTGCAGATAGCGGGCGAAATCCAGCGTGCGGTGGTTTGACACGCCGACCAGAATCTCATGAATATCATCGTTGATCTGCTTGAGATCGAGCATCACCAGGTCAGTTGCATCAAGCAGTTCATCGATCACCGGATCGTAACGGCGCACAAAGCCGTTGGTGTCGAGGCAGGTATGGATGCCCTCGGCCTGGCAGGCGCGAAACCAGTCGCGCACAAATTCAGCCTGCAGAATGGCTTCACCGCCGGATGCTGTCACGCCGCCACCAGACGCATTCATAAAGTGGCGATACGACAGCACATCCTTCATCAACTCATCGACGGTGATCTCCTTACCGCCGTGAGTGTCCCAGGTATCGCGGTTGTGGCAGTACAGGCAGCGCATCAGGCAGCCCTGGAAGAAAGTGATAAAACGGATGCCGGGACCGTCAACGGTGCCGCAGGATTCAAACGAGTGGATACGACCGATGGTTGACATTGCGATGTATTCTCCGGTTCAGCCTGGCGAGCAGGCGGCACAATCTGTGTTGTGCTCTGGGGATGTAAGTCGGTTTTGCCAGACTGCCTGCAAAAGCAGACTGGCAAAACAGGCTTGTGGAGAAAAGGCTCCCGCAGGAGCCTTTCGATTACAGTGAGAAGGATTACAGCGACTGAGTAAAGGTACGGGTAATCACATCCTGCTGCTGCTCTTTCGTCAGCGAGTTGAAACGTACGGCATAACCGGAAACGCGAATGGTCAGCTGTGGATATTTCTCAGGGTGCTCCATGGCATCCAGCAGCATTTCACGGTTCATGACGTTAACGTTCAGGTGCTGGCCGCCCTCGATACTGGCTTCGTGATGGAAGTAACCATCCATCAGTCCAGCGAGGTTGGTTTTACGCACGTTATCATCTTTGCCCAGCGCATTCGGTACGATAGAGAAGGTATAAGAGATACCGTCTTTGGCGTAGGCAAATGGCAGTTTGGCCACGGAAGTCAGTGAAGCGACAGCACCTTTCTGGTCACGGCCATGCATTGGGTTGGCACCTGGTCCAAATGGCGCACCGGAGCGACGACCATCCGGGGTGTTACCGGTTTTCTTACCGTATACCACGTTGGAGGTGATGGTCAGTACCGACTGCGTTGGCACCGCATTACGGTAGGTCTGCAGTTTCTGAATTTTCTTCATGAAACGTTCAACCAGGTCACAGGCCAGATCATCCACGCGCGGGTCGTTGTTACCGAACTGCGGATATTCACCTTCAATTTCGAAGTCCACTGCCAGACCATCGGCGTCACGGACCGGTTTCACTTTGGCATATTTAATCGCTGAAAGTGAGTCCGCGGCGACAGACAGGCCTGCGATACCACACGCCATGGTACGATAAACGTCACGGTCGTGCAGTGCCATCAGCGCGGCTTCATAACTGTACTTATCATGCATGTAGTGGATGATGTTGAGTGACGTGACGTACTGTTTTGCCAGCCAGTCCATGAAGTGGTCCAGGCGCGCCATTACGGTGTCATAATCCAGCACATCATCAGTGATTGGCGCTTCTTTCGGGCCGACCTGCATTTTCAGCTTCTCATCCACACCGCCGTTGATTGCGTACAGCAGTGTTTTAGCCAGGTTGGCACGTGCGCCGAAGAACTGCATTTGTTTACCGACAATCATCGGGCTCACGCAGCAGGCGATGGCGTAGTCATCATTGTCAAAGTCCGGACGCATCAGGTCATCGTTCTCATACTGCAGCGATGAGGTGTCGATGGAGACTTTTGCCGCATACTTTTTGAAGTTAACCGGCAGCTTCTCAGACCACAGGATGGTCATGTTTGGTTCCGGTGATGGACCCATGGTGTACAGCGTGTTCAGGAAGCGGAAGGTGCTTTTCGTCACCAGCGTACGACCGTCAACGCCCATACCAGCCAGTGATTCAGTGGCCCAGATTGGGTCGCCAGAGAACAGCTCATCGTATTCCGGCGTACGCAGGAAGCGCACCATACGCAGTTTCATCACCAGATGGTCAATCAGTTCCTGCGCCTGCTCTTCGCTCAGTTTACCGGCTTTGATATCGCGCTCGATGTAAACGTCGAGGAAGGTGGACACGCGACCAAATGACATCGCGGCACCGTTCTGTGATTTCACTGCTGCGAGGTAACCGAAGTAGGTCCACTGTACTGCTTCCTGCGCGGTGGTGGCTGGCAGAGAGATATCAAAGCCATATTTGGCGGCCATCTCTTTGATCTGGCCCAGTGCGCGGTGCTGTTCAGAAATCTCTTCACGCAGGCGAATGGTGGCTTCGAGATCAACGCCATTTTCCATGTCACTCTGCAGTGAGTTGAACTGAGCCACTTTGTCTTTCATCAGGAAGTCGATGCCGTACAGCGCGACGCGACGGTAGTCACCGATAATACGACCGCGGCCATACGCATCTGGCAGACCGGTCAGCACGCCGGATTTACGGCAGCGCAGGATATCCGGGGTGTAAACGTCAAACACGCCCTGGTTGTGGGTTTTGCGGTAATCGGTGAAAACTTTCTTCAGCGCCGGGTCCAGCTCGCGGCCGTAAACTTTACAGGAGCCTTCCACCATTTTGATGCCGCCAAACGGGATAATGGCGCGTTTCAGCGGGGCTTCAGTCTGCAGACCAACGATGGTTTCCAGCGATTTGTTAATATAGCCCGCATCGTGTGAGGTGATGGTAGACGCTAAATCAGTGTCGAAATCAACCGGTGCATGGGTACGGTTTTCAATTTTGATGCCTTCCAGCACGCTGTCCCACAGTTTGGTGGTGGCTGGCGTCGCGCCGGCGAGGAATGTTTCGTCACCTTCATACGGCGTGTAGTTTTTTTGGATGAAGTCACGGACGTTGACGCTGTTCTGCCATTCACCGGCGCTAAATCCTTCCCAGGCTGACGCCATTTTTTCATTCAGTTCGGACATGATATACCTGCCTTATTTAGGGAGACTGTAACGTATGGCGCGCTGCTCAGCACGCCCGTACTTAATGACTCAGTGCGCGGACTCACCGTCGCGCAGATAGATAACCCAATAGGTCAACCCGACTAACAGACCGCCGCCAATGATGTTGCCGATGGTTACGGGAATCAGGTTATTAACAATAAAATCGCCAATGCCCAGTGCAGGAAATTGCGCCGCGCTGGCACCGGTCATCTGCCAGAATTCCGGGCTGGCAAAATCGCGAATCATGATGGCCATCGGGATCAGGAACATATTGGCGATGCTGTGCTCAAAGCCGCTGGCTACGAACATCGCAACCGGTAAAATCATCGCTACCATTTTGTCGAGCAGGCTGCGGCCGGAGTAGCTCATCCACACCGCCAGACACACCATCAGGTTAGCCAGTGTACCGAGGCTTACCGCTTCGATAAACGTATGATGCATTTTGTGGTCGGCGGTTTGTAAGACATTCAATCCCCATGCGCCATTAGCAACCATATGCTCACCGGCCAGCCAAATCAGCGCCACAAAAAACAGCGCGCCGCACAGGTTGCCAACGTAGACATTGAGCCAGTGACGACCCAGTTGCAGCCAGGTAATGCGTCCGCTGGCTTTAGCCACCACAATCAGCACCGTTGAAGTAAACAAATCAGCGCCGCAGACCACAACCAGCATTAAACCCAGTGAGAAGCAGATGCCACCGATCAATTTGGCCATGCCGTACGGCATAGTGCCGCTGCCGGTGGTGGCGGTGATATAAAACACAAAGGCAATGGAAATAAAGACGCCAGCAGTGATAGCCAGAAAGAAGGTGGTTAAGGGATGTTTCGTCGCTTTATAGACACCGGCATCTTCTGCGACTTTTGCCATCGCCGCCGGTAATAATGAATTAAAAGGGTTGTCAGCTTTCACACTAACGCTCTCCAGAAATTGTCTGTAAAGATACTAACAAAGGAGTATAGGTCAGGAGTTGATGTGGATCATATTTGCCGAAACGGCAGGGTTAAGCAAAGCCGCAAAACGAGCAAAAAATCAATTAAGGCATTGAAAATTATTAAATAAATAATTTTTAATTTATGCAAAATAAGTTGAAGGTGCGGCTGGCTTAAGGGCTATTTTGTTAAATGCTGTTTATCAATGATAGTGAATTGTTATTTATTATTTTCTGCGCCCGATGAATTTTCAGCGGCATAAAAAAAGGGCACTGGATACTGCCAGTGCCCGTTAATTTTCAGGCTAATTGGTCACAGAAAAAATGCGCCGATTTATTTCGCAGACCAGTAACGACGTTTTGCCGCCTGTAATTTCTCATACGCGGCCAGCAGTGCCTGATGCGCCGGGAACGCGTGCAGATCGCGGTCAACCACCTGCAGACCGTAGAACGGTGCCTCACCGCTGATGGCAGCCGAAGCGGCGTCGACGGCGGCTTCGCCATACATGCGCACAAAGGCGCGATGATACTGCAGTGGATCGCGATCTTCTTCCATCGCCAGCAGCAGCAGAGTCTGCAGGCAGCGATAGTAGTTGGCACGCTCAGGGCTGAAGATCGACTGGTTGAATTCCATGGTCCATTCCGTCCAGATCAGCGCCTGATCCAGATCTCCACCGGCCAGCGCCAGCATCGCTTTCAGCTCACCAATACGCAGCGTGAACCAGCCGTTGTCTTTGCCGGTCGCCAGCCCCAGCAGTTCACGCACGCGAGTGAAGTCATCATGACCTTCTTCATCCAGCTGTTCGATCAGAGCCAGATACTCTTCAGGTTGCCACTGGGTTGCCGGCAGGGACAACAGCGTTTCACGCAGCGATGCACCCATGTTGTTATTCGCCAGCAGCAGATCTTCTGCAGGGTAAATATCAGACATGCCCGGTACGATAATGCGGCAGGCGTAAACGCCCAGATGTTCGTAGTCGGCGATATACACTTCTTTATCTTCCGCACGGAAGATCGCCATCAGCGTATCGAACTCTTCATGGGTGGTGCCGGCAAAGCTCCAGTCGACAAAGGGATAGTCGGCATCGTCTTTGAACATATCCCAGGAGATCAGACCGCTGGAATCAATGAAGTGGGTTTCAAGGTTAGCGTGTTCAGCCACTTCTTCATCATCGAAGGTGGGCGGGGTAAACACGTCGAGATCTTTCAGGCCGCGGCCCTGCAGCAGTTCGGTGACGGTACGTTCCAGCGCGACACCAAAGTCCGGATGGGCACCAAAAGAGGCAAAGCAGGTGCCGTTAGCCGGGTTGAACAGCACCACACAGATCACCGGATAGTTGCCGCCCAGCGAAGCGTCATAGGAGAAAATCGGGAAACCTTCCGCTTCAAGACGATTGATGGCCTCTACCACGTCAGGATAGCGCTGCATCACCGCTTCAGGAATTTCCGGCAGGCTGATGGATTCCGCGATAATGCGGTTTTTAATATGGCGCTCAAACACTTCGGATAAGCCCTGTACGCGCGCTTCATTGGGGGTGTTGCCAGCGGACATGCCGTTAGACACATACAGGTTGCCGATGATGTTCATCGGAATGTAAACAGTTTGCTGATCGGACTGGCGGGTAAATGGCAGGCCGCAGATACCGCGATCGGCATTACCAGACTGCAGATCCACCAGACCGGACGCGCTCAGGCTCTGTTCCGGATCGTAAAACTTACGCAGGCGCGCATCCAGAATGCCTTCCGGCAGGCTGTCATCGTCGGTCAGCGGGAACCATTTCTCGTTCGGGTAGTGCACGAAGTCGCCGTTAGCGATGGTTTCGCCCAGCCAGAAATCGGCAAAGAAGTAGTTGGTTGAGAGGCGCTCAAAATATTCGCCCAGCGCTGAGGCCAGCGCCGCTTTTTTACTGGCGCCTTTACCGTTAGTAAAACAGAGCGGGCAGTCGCGGTCGCGAATGTGCACTGACCAGACGTGCGGCACCGGGTTCAGCCAGGAAGCTTCTTCAATGTTGAAACCCAGATCCTGCAGTTTCTGCTGGAAGCGTGCGATGGAGTCTTCCAGTGCGGCGTCTTTACCTGGAATAAACGTTTGCGTCATGGTGGCGCTCTCTCAAGTCGATGGTTGGGCGTAAAGCGCGCAATAATACGGGTTTTGCGCCTGCTTCGCTATTGCTCCGCCAAATTTCTCAACGCATTGTTACGGCTTTTTCGCACTCTGGCAGCTGTCTGATTTTACTTCACCGGGCTGCCTCACAAAATTCCGTGGCTTATTACATTTGTGACATAAGCTGCGGTGGAGCGGCCTCTGGAAATGTGATCGCTGCCGGATAAATGATTGCAGCCATCCGGAGGCAATGATAAAACCGATGGGGTATTCATAACCGTTCGATATGACAATGGTGAGGGGAAATGGCGCAGGTTTATAATTTTAGCTCCGGACCGGCAATGCTACCGGTGGAAGTGCTTCGTCGTGCAGAACAAGAACTGACAAACTGGCATGGCTTAGGCACCTCGGTGATGGAAATCAGTCACCGCAGCAAAGAGTTTATTGAAGTCGCGGAAGCGGCGGAGCAGGATTTTCGCGATCTGCTGAAAATCCCGGCCAACTACAAAGTATTATTCTGCCATGGCGGCGCGCGTGCGCAGTTCGCGGCAATCCCGGGCAATCTGCTGGGCGATGCCAGCCGCGCGGATTACATCGACGGCGGCTACTGGGCGCACAGTGCTATTAAAGAATCAGAAAAATTCTGCTCGCCGAACGCCATTGACATCAAAACCACCCGTGAGGGTAAACGCGCACTGTTACCGATGCGTGAATGGCAGCTCAGCGATGATGCGGCTTATGTGCATTTCTGTCCGAATGAAACCATCGACGGGATTGCCATCGATGAAGAGCCAGACTTCGGCGATAAAGTGGTGGTGGCCGATCTCTCTTCGACCATCCTGTCCCGCCCGCTCGACATCAGCCGCTACGGCGTGATTTATGCCGGCGCGCAGAAGAACATCGGTCCCGCTGGCCTGACGCTGGTGGTAGTGCGTGATGACCTGCTGGGCAAAGCGCAGCGCTGGGTGCCCTCCATTCTCGACTACAAAGTGCTGGCCGAAAACGATTCGATGTTTAACACGCCGCCGACGTTTGCCTGGTATCTCTCCGGCCTGGTGTTCAAATGGCTGAAAGAGAAGGGCGGTGTAGCGGAGATGGACAAGGTTAATCAGGCGAAAGCCGATCTGCTGTACGGCGTGATTGATAGCAGCAGCTTCTACCGTAACGACGTCGCCAGTGAAAACCGTTCCCGGATGAACGTGCCTTTCCAGCTGGCCGATGCTGCGCTGGATAAGGTGTTCCTTGAAGAATCACTGAAGGCGGGCCTGCATGCGCTGAAGGGGCACCGTGTGGTTGGCGGTATGCGTGCCTCGATCTACAATGCGATGCCGCTGGAAGGCGTTAAAGCGCTGACCGAATTCATGGTCGACTTCGAACGTCGTCACGGTTAATTATCTACTTTAGTGCCAGCCTGCCCGGCTGGCATCAGACCCTGTCACTGGACAGGGTCTCGTATTTCTGGAGATTTGGTTTCACATGCAGGACTCCCTGACTTTACAGCCGATTGCCCGCGTTGACGGCACGGTAAACTTACCGGGCTCAAAAAGCGTATCAAACCGCGCCCTGTTACTGGCCGCGCTGGCGAACGGCACCACGCGCCTGACCAACCTGCTCGACAGCGATGATGTTAAACACATGCTTAATGCGCTGCAGGCGCTGGGCGTCAGCTATACCCTGTCAGCCGATCGCACCGTGTGTGAAGTGGTCGGCAATGGTGGACCGCTGCGTGCCGAACAGCCGCTGGAATTGTTCCTGGGCAATGCCGGAACCGCGATGCGTCCGCTGGCGGCCGCACTGTGCCTCGGCGAGCAGTCGGTGGTGCTGACCGGCGAACCGCGCATGAAAGAGCGTCCGATCGGCCATCTGGTCGATGCATTACGGCAGGGCGGCGCGCGCATTGATTACCTCGAACAGACCGATTATCCGCCGCTGCGTTTGAACGGCGGATTTACCGGCGGCGAAGTCAGTGTCGATGGCAGCGTTTCCAGCCAGTTCCTGACGGCGCTGCTGATGACCGCGCCGCTGGCACAGAACGACACCACGATCACCATCAAAGGCGAGCTGGTTTCCAAACCCTACATTGATATCACTCTGCACCTGATGCGTTGCTTTGGCGTGGACGTTGATAATCAGCACTATCAGCGCTTTGTGGTGAAAGGTCAGCAGCAGTATCAGTCGCCGGGTTATTATCTGGTGGAAGGCGATGCGTCGTCAGCGTCCTATTTCCTTGCCGCTGCGGCAATCAGAGGCGGCACGGTGCGCGTTACCGGCATTGGCCGCAACAGTGTGCAGGGCGACATCCGTTTTGCCGATGTGCTGGAGAAGATGGGAGCGGTGATTGAGTGGGGCGACGATTATATTGCCTGCACGCGCGGTGCGCTGAACGCCATTGATATGGACATGAACCATATCCCGGATGCGGCGATGACGATCGCTACCACCGCGCTGTTTGCTGAGGGCACCACGCTGATGCGCAACATCTATAACTGGCGCGTAAAGGAGACCGATCGCCTGGCGGCCATGGCGACCGAGTTGCGTAAAGTTGGTGCGGAAGTGGAAGAGGGGCACGATTTTATTCGCGTCACACCGCCTGCGCAGTTACAGCACGCCGATATCGGCACGTACAACGATCACCGCATGGCGATGTGTTTCTCGCTGGTTGCGCTGTCCGACACGCCGGTAACCATTCTCGATCCCGGCTGTACGGCAAAAACCTTCCCGGATTACTTCCAGCAGCTGGCAAAAATCAGCCACGCATCCTAATCCGCCCGCCCGGTACCGCTGTGCCGGGCTTCTGAACCCTCTGCTGGCCTCACTGGCGGGAAATTGTTCTGAAACTGTCGAAATTTCTGGCGCTGTCTACGCTAAAGGGTAACCAAGCGGACGCGGGCAGCGTATAATGCCGCGCAATCCAGACAGCCAAGAAGGCTGATCATCAGCACGCAGCAACAGGAGAGAACAATGACGGCAATCGCCCCGGTAATTACCATTGATGGCCCAAGCGGCGCGGGTAAAGGGACTTTATGTAAAGCGATGGCGGAGTCGTTGCAGTGGCACCTGCTGGATTCAGGGGCTATTTATCGCGTACTGGCTCTGGCCGCGCTGCATCATCAGGTGGATATCGAGTCGGAAGAAGCGCTGGTGCCCATGGCGGCGCACCTTGACGTGCGTTTTCTGTCGGTAGACGGTGAAATGCAGGTAGTGCTTGAAGGTGAGGATGTCACCGGCGAAATCCGCACCCAGGAAGTGAGCAATACGGCGTCGCGCGTGGCGGCATTTCCGCGCGTGCGTGAAGCCTTGCTGCGCCGACAGCGTGCTTTCCGCGAGGAGCCGGGTTTAATCGCCGATGGACGTGATATGGGCACCGTGGTTTTCCCGGACGCGCCCGTTAAAATTTTCCTCGATGCCAGCTCCGAAGAGCGTGCGCATCGCCGTATGCTACAGTTGCAGGAAAAGGGCTTTAGTGTTAACTTTGATCGCCTTTTATCCGAGATAAAGGAACGCGACGACCGCGATCGTAACCGCGCCATCGCGCCTTTAGTGCCAGCCGCTGATGCTCTGGTGCTGGATTCAACCAGCATGACCATTGAGCAAGTGATTGAAAAGGCACTAGATTATGCCCGCCAGAAGCTGGGCATTTAATCTTTTCGGCGACCGAATTGTAGTAACCCTGTGCCAGGGAAGCGGTGCAGGGCATGTGAAACAACCCCATCCGACAATGACGTCAGGTGGACGTTAAATTGAAGAATCCTAAGATTATCAATATGACTGAATCTTTTGCTCAACTCTTTGAAGAGTCCCTGAAAGAAATCGAAACCCGTCCGGGTTCCATCGTTCGTGGCGTCGTTGTTGCTATCGACAAAGACGTCGTGCTGGTTGATGCGGGTCTGAAATCTGAATCTGCTATCCCTGCAGAACAGTTCAAGAACGCAGCCGGCGAACTGGAAATCCAGGTGGGCGACGAAGTTGACGTTGCTCTGGATGCAGTAGAAGACGGCTTCGGTGAAACCCTGCTGTCCCGTGAGAAAGCTAAACGTCACGAAGCTTGGATCACGCTGGAAAAAGCTTACGAAGACGCTGAAACTGTTACCGGTGTTATCAACGGCAAAGTTAAAGGTGGCTTCACAGTTGAGCTCAACGGTATTCGTGCGTTCCTGCCAGGTTCACTGGTTGACGTTCGTCCGGTCCGCGACACCCTGCACCTGGAAGGCAAAGAGCTTGAATTCAAAGTAATCAAGCTTGATCAGAAGCGTAACAACGTCGTGGTTTCTCGCCGCGCGGTTATCGAATCTGAAAACAGCGCTGAGCGCGATCAGCTGCTGGAAAACCTGCAGGAAGGCATGGAAGTCAAAGGTATCGTTAAGAACCTCACTGACTACGGCGCATTCGTTGACCTGGGTGGCGTTGATGGCCTGCTGCACATCACCGATATGGCGTGGAAGCGCGTTAAGCATCCAAGCGAAATCGTCAACGTGGGCGACGAAATCACTGTTAAAGTGCTGAAGTTCGACCGCGAGCGTACTCGTGTATCTCTGGGCCTGAAACAGCTGGGCGAAGATCCATGGGTCGCTATCGCTAAGCGTTATCCGGAAGGTACCAAACTGACCGGTCGCGTGACCAACCTGACTGACTACGGCTGCTTCGTTGAAATCGAAGAAGGCGTTGAAGGCCTGGTACACGTGTCTGAAATGGACTGGACCAACAAAAACATCCACCCATCTAAAGTTGTCAACGTAGGTGATGTGGTTGAAGTTATGGTTCTGGACATCGACGAAGAGCGTCGTCGTATCTCCCTGGGTTTGAAGCAGTGCAAATCTAACCCATGGCAGCAGTTCGCAGAGACCCACAACAAAGGCGATCGCGTTGAAGGTAAAATCAAGTCAATCACTGACTTCGGTATCTTCATCGGCCTGGACGGTGGCATCGACGGTCTGGTTCACCTGTCTGACATCTCCTGGAACGCGACTGGCGAAGAAGCCGTTCGTGAGTACAAGAAAGGCGACGAAATCGCTGCCGTTGTACTGCAGGTTGACGCAGAGCGTGAGCGTATTTCTCTGGGCGTGAAGCAGCTGGCTGAAGATCCATTCAACAACTACATCACCCTGAACAAGAAAGGCGCAATCGTGACGGGTAAAGTCACTGCAGTTGACGCTAAAGGTGCTACAGTAGAATTAGCTGACGGCGTAGAAGGTTACCTGCGCGCTTCTGAAGCTTCTCTGGACCGCATCGAAGACGCCACTCAGGTTCTGAGCGTAGGCGACGACGTTGAAGCGAAATTCACCGGCGTTGACCGTAAGAACCGCGTTGTGAGCCTGTCTGTTCGTGCTAAAGACCAGGCTGACGAGAAAGAAGCTATCAACACTGTTAACACCAAACAGGAAGATGGCAACTTCTCTAACGCAATGGCTGAAGCGTTCAAAGCGGCTAAAGGCGAGTAATCGACCCGAAGCACCGGACGGTGAAAATCGTCCGGTTTCGGTAAAAGCTGTCATACCTTTCCAAACAGGGATTAACCGGAGGTTACATGACCAAGTCAGAACTGATTGAAAGACTTGCTGGCCAGCATACTCATATCCCGGCGAAAGTCGTTGAGGATGCGGTCAAAGAGATGCTCGAGCACATGGCCACTACGCTGGCCCAGGGCGAGCGCATTGAAATCCGGGGATTCGGCAGCTTTTCTTTGCACTACCGCGCACCGCGCACTGGTCGTAACCCGAAAACGGGTGACAAAGTGGAACTGGAAGGTAAATACGTTCCCCACTTCAAGCCAGGCAAAGAATTGCGTGACCGTGCAAATATCTACGGCTAAGCCGTTACCGAACGATAAAAGCGACACCTGCAGGTGTCGTTTTTTTTTTGCCTCGCGTTCAGGCTTGCGATCCTGCTTCCATATTGCTGTTTATTTCCTGCAACCACCATAAACTGCGCGTAATGCCTCTCTGAAATCGACATTTAGCCGCATGCTTTTGCCTCTGCCAGCGCGCACAATGCGCGGCAATGACAGAAGAGGGCGTGCGCGTGACAATAACAGTGGTAGCCAGAATGATGCTCCTCGCGGCGCTGCCGCTGGGTATGCTGCCGCACATCCCCGCTTACAGCACTATTGTGCTGCTATTAATAAGCGCACTGTTGCTGGCGTGTACGTCAGTAATGCTTTTGCGCTACGCCGGACTGGGCTTGCTGCTGTTGAGCTGGGCACTGATCGAGGCGCGTCAGACGGTCGATACCCTCGAGCAACTGACCGTGGCACCGGTGGCGGCCACGCTTCAGATAACTGCAGTGAATCCCGCGAAGAACCAGCTCACGGCGCAGATAGTCCGGGCAAGTGACCGCTACGTCTTTCCACCGTTGTTTGTCACGCTGCGTAATGTCAGCGATGAGGTCGCCTGGTGTGCGGGACAGCGCTGGCAGATGCAGCTGCGGCTACGCGCGGTGCACGCCCGGCTCAACGAGGGCGAATTTGATCTGCAGCGTTTTGCCATTGCTAACCACAGCGCGCTGCAGGGGCGTATTGTCAGCCAGCAGGCTGAGTCTCTGCGCTGCAGCTGGCGGACGCGTTTTATCGATCATCATCTGGCGCGTTTCACCGGGTTAACGCAGCCCGCAATAATACAGGCACTGGCCTTTGGCGTGCGTGACGCGATGACCCCGGCCCAGCGAGCCTTGCTGCGCGAAACCGGTACCGCACACCTGATGGCCATCTCCGGCATGCATATCGCGCTGGCGGCCAGCGTAGGCTGGCTACTGGCGCGCGTCATCCAGTTAGTGTTACCTGCCAGGCAAATCGGCTATCTGATGCCGCTGCTGATCAGCGGGTTAACAGCGGCAGCCTATTGCTGGATCTCCGGCAGTCATCCGCCGGCACAGCGCGCGATGCTGGCGTTAACGCTGTGGCTGGCGACGCGTATAGCTGGCTGGCAGCTGAGCAACTGGCAGGTGTGGACGCTCTGCGTAGGGAGTTTGTTATGGCTTGATCCGTTGACGGTGCTGTCAGAAAGCTTCTGGCTGTCGGCGCTGGCCGTGGCGATGCTGATACTGTGGTTTCAGTGGTTTTCTCTGCCGCCACGTTTCCGTCAGCCGCGTCGCTGGCTCATGCTGCGACTGCTACACCTGCAATTGGGCATGATGATACTGATGGCGCCGCTTCAGATCTTTCTGTTCCACGGGCTCAGCCTGAGCGCGCTAGTGGCCAACCTGTTGGCGGTGCCGGTGGTGTCGCTGATTACCGTACCGCTGATTCTGCTGGCGATGCTGTTGCCGCTGCCTGCAATCGCCGTTCCGCTATGGCAGCTGGCCGATCTGTCGGTCAGCCTGGTGATGCAGGGGCTGGCGTGGCTGCCCGCCGGCTGGTGGCGCTGGAGCGATACGCTGCCGGCGGTGCTGCTGTTCTGGGCCGGGCTGGCGCTGTGGCGCAGCGGCTTGCTCGCGAAGGCGCTGATGCCTTGCTGCGCGCTGTTGCTCTCGCTGTGGTTCTGGCGCAGCAATGCCCAGCAGGACGACTGGCAGATTGACATGATCGATGTCGGACATGGTCTGGCGGTGGCGATCAGCCAGGGAAATGAGGTGATGCTGTATGACAGCGGACCCGGCTGGGCAGAGGACAATGCAGGCGGGCGGGTTTTGTTACCCTGGCTGCACTACACCGGGCGCCAACTGCAAGGGGTGATCCTGAGCCACAAGCATCTCGATCACCGTGGTGGATTAGCCGCGCTGCAACAGGCGCAGCCTGGTCTGCGGGTACGCAGCGCGCTCGGCGAGCCCGGGCATCTGCCATGCTATCGCGGCCAGCAGTGGCAGTGGGGGCGTTTGCACTTTCACGCGCTATGGCCACCGCGCGCGCAGACTTCCGGGCAAAATAATGACTCCTGCGTGGTGCGTGTGGATGATGGTCAGTTCAGCCTGTTACTGACCGGGGACATCGAGCTGGAGGCGGAGCGCAAGCTGGTCGCCCTGGAAAAGGGCGGCTTACAATCTACGGTTATCCAGGTGCCCCATCATGGCAGCCGGAGCTCCTCCGGCCCTTTACTGTTACGGAGTGTTGCCGGGCAGGCGGCGCTGGCTTCGCTGGCGCGCTATAACGCCTGGCGTATGCCCGCCGTCGCCGTGGTCCAGCGTTACCGTGAGCAGGGCTATCGCTGGTATGACACTGCGCAATCAGGCCAGATTCACATCGCGATACGGCAGGGTCGCTGGCAGATTAAGGGGTTAAGAGAGCAAATAATCCCCCGCTGGTATCATCAGTGGTTTGGCGTCAAACGCGATTCCAGGTAGAATGAGCGGCTATTTCAAACAGCGTGAATAAATAATGCATCAAGACAAAGACCTCTCAACGTGGCAGACATTTCGCCGACTCTGGCCGATGATTGCACCGCACAAGGCTGGCCTGATTGTGTCCGCCGTGGCGCTGATACTCAATGCGGCAGGCGACACCCTAATGCTCTCCCTGTTGAAACCTTTACTGGATGATGGTTTCGGCAAAGCCGACAAATCCGTTCTGCTGTGGATGCCGCTGGCGGTCATCGGCCTGATGCTGATCCGCGGCGTAACCAGTTATATCTCCAGTTACTGCATCTCATGGGTCTCCGGCAATGTGGTGATGAACATGCGCCGTCGCCTGTTCGGCCACATGATGGGCATGCCGGTTGCATTCTTTGACCAGCAGTCTACCGGTACGCTGCTGTCGCGAATTACCTACGATTCTGAACAGGTGGCCTCTTCCTCCTCCAGCGCGCTGGTGACGGTGGTACGCGAAGGCGCATCGATCATTGGCCTGTTCATCATGATGTTCTACTACAGCTGGCAGCTGTCACTGATTCTGATCCTGCTGGCACCGCTGGTCTCTTTTGCCATCCGCACCGTATCCAAGCGTTTCCGCAGCATCAGTAAAAATATGCAGAACACCATGGGGCAGGTGACCACCAGTGCTGAGCAGATGCTGAAAGGGCATAAAGAAGTGCTGATTTTTGGCGGACAGGAAGTGGAAGCTGAGCGTTTTTCGCAGGTGAGCAATAAAATGCGCCAGCAGGGCATGAAACTGGTCTCGGCCTCTTCGATTTCCGATCCGGTGATCCAGCTGATCGCATCGCTGGCGCTGGCTTTTGTGCTGTATGCCGCCAGCTTCCCGAGCGTGATGGATACCCTGACTGCCGGTACCATTACCGTGGTGTTCTCGTCGATGATCGCCCTGATGCGCCCGCTGAAATCGCTGACCAACGTCAACGCCCAGTTCCAGCGCGGCATGGCGGCCTGTCAGACGCTGTTCACTATTCTGGATAGCGAGCAGGAGATCGACAACGGCAAGCGCGAAATCACGCGTGCGAAAGGGGATGTTGAATTCCGCAACGTAACCTTTACCTATCCGGGCCGCGACATTCCGGCGCTGCGTGATATTAATCTCACGCTGCCCGCGGGTAAAACCGTGGCGCTGGTGGGCCGTTCCGGCTCGGGTAAATCCACCATGGCCAGCCTGCTGACGCGTTTTTACGATATCAATGAGGGCGAGATTCTGCTGGATGGTCACGACCTGCGGGAATACACCCTGCGATCGCTGCGTAATCAGGTGGCGCTGGTCTCGCAGAATGTTCATCTGTTCAACGACACCATCGCCAATAACATCGCTTATGCGCGCAACGGTGAATATACCCGCGAGCAAATCGAGCAGGCGGCGACCATGGCGCACGCCATGGACTTCATCAACAAGATGGATAACGGTCTCGATACGGTCATTGGTGAAAACGGCGTGCTGCTGTCTGGCGGCCAGCGTCAGCGTATCGCCATTGCCCGTGCGCTGCTGCGTGACTGCCCGATTTTGATTCTCGATGAAGCCACTTCGGCGCTGGATACCGAATCCGAACGCGCCATCCAGTCGGCGCTGGACGAGCTGCAGAAGAACCGCACGTCGCTGGTGATTGCGCACCGTCTCTCCACCATTGAAAAGGCCGACGAAATCGTGGTGGTCGAGGATGGGCGTATCGTTGAGCGCGGCACCCATGAGGTGCTGCTGGCGCAGAAAGGCGCTTACGCGCAGCTGCACAAACTGCAGTTCGGTCAATGATTGAACGTATCTGGAGCGGACGCTCGCCGCTGTGGCTGCTGTTGTGGCCGCTGAGTCTGCTGTATGGCGCTATCACCTGGCTGATTCGCCTGAGCTATCAGCGCGGCTGGCGTACCCGCTGGCGCGCGCCCTGTCCGGTCATTGTCGTTGGCAACCTGACCGCGGGCGGCAACGGTAAAACACCGCTGGTGATTTGGCTGGTGCAGGCGCTGCAACAGCAGGGGCTGCGTCCGGGTGTGGTGTCGCGCGGTTACGGTGGTAAAGCGGAGCGCTATCCGCTGCTGGTCAATCAGGATAGCGCGACGGAACAGGCTGGTGATGAACCGGTGCTGATCGCCCAGCGCACCCAGGTGCCGGTCGCAGTGGCACCGCAACGCCGGCTGGCAATCGAGGCCCTGCTGGCGGCGCATCCGCTGGATGTGATTGTGACGGATGATGGCCTGCAGCACTATGCGTTAGAGCGCGATCGCGAAATCGTGGTGGTGGATGGCGTGCGTCGCTTTGGCAACGGCTGGTGGTTACCGGCCGGACCGATGCGTGAACGCGAATCGCGGCTGGAGCAGGTTGATGCCGTGGTAGTCAACGGGGGCAGCGCACAGACTGGCGAGATCGCCATGACGCTGCAGCCGGGTCTGGCGGTCAATCTGCTGACCGGCGAACAGGCTGCGCTGACGCAGCTGCCGCCAATTGTCGCGATGGCCGGCATCGGTCATCCGCCGCGTTTCTTCACTACGCTGCAGCAGCAGGGCGTGCAGCCGGTGGCAGAGATAGCCTTTGCCGATCACCACGCTTATAGCGAAGAAGAGTTACGCAGCCTGACTCAGGATGCACAGTGCCTGCTGATGACGGAAAAAGACGCGGTCAAATGCCGCCATTTTGCCCGCGCTAACTGGTGGTATCTGCCGGTGGATGCGCATCTGGCGGGCGCGCCACTGGCCGCATTACTGGCCGATCTGACGCAACTCTGTACGGCTGCGCGCGACGCCCGGTCGCGCTAACCATCCAAAGGGACGACGTAATGACCAGCACGCATTCCCTCTCTCTGCAAACCGCCCGCAACCTGCACCTCTCTGCCCAGGGCCTGCTACGTCCGCCGCGCCGTCAGGCGCGTTTTGCCGATATTCACGCCTGTGTGCGGCAGATGTCGCTGCTGCAAATCGATACCATTAATGTGGTCGCGCGCAGTCCGTATCTGGTGCTGTTCAGCCGGCTGGGCGCTTTTCCTGCTGAGTGGCTGGAGCAAACGCTGGCGGCGGGCGCGCTGTTTGAATACTGGGCGCATGAAGCCTGTTTTATCCCTTTTGAAGATTATCCGCTGCTGCGTCACCGCATGCTGGCTCCGCAGCGCCTGGGCTGGAAATACAATCAGCAATGGGTGGATCAGCATCAGCAGGAGATCGCCGATCTGCTGCAACATATCGCTGCCACCGGTCCGGTACGCGCCGCTGATTTTGCCAGCGACAAGCACACCAAACCCGGCTGGTGGGCGTGGAAGCCGCACAAGCGACATCTGGAGAACCTGTTTAGCGCTGGTGAGCTGATGGTTGTCGAGCGCCGTAACTTCCAGCGTGTCTACGATCTGCGTAGTCGGGTGATGCCGCACTGGCGCGACGAGCAGCATGCGCTGAGCGAGAACGAGGCGGTGATGCAGATGCTGGATCACAGCGCGCGCAGCCTCGGCATTTTCCGCGCCAGCTGGCTGGCCGATTACTACCGACTGAAACGCGCGCCCATCGCACTCTGGCTGGCGCAGGCCGCTGAGCAGGGAGTGATTCAGCGCGTTGAGGTTGAGCAACTGGGCGAGATGTGGCTGCACCATACGCTGCTGCCGCAGCTGGCACAGCCGCAGGCCGCCACGCACAGCGCGCTGCTGTCACCGTTTGATCCGGTGGTATGGGATCGCCGCCGCGCGCTTGAGTTGTTCAATTTTGACTACCGCATCGAGTGCTATACGCCGGAGCACAAACGTAAATACGGCTATTTTGTCCTGCCGCTGCTGCACCGCGGCGTACTGAAAGGGCGCGTCGATGCCAAAATGGAGCGCCAGGCGCAGCGCCTGATTCTGCGGGCCTTCTGGCTGGAGCCCGGCGTGCGCGTGAGCCAGCAGTTTCTCGCTGATGTGCATAAAGCCATTAACCGCTTCGCCGCCTGGCAGGGCGCCAGCGAAGTGGTGCTGGAAAACGCGCCTGATGCGCTGCGGGCCGCCTGGTCCACGCGCTGGCACGTCAGCATATAAGCCGATGGCGGCGCGCCGTCCCTGATTGCGCTATGGTATGCTAATCCTCTGACGTATCGGTCCTGAAAGGAGAAAAGTATGGATCACCGTTTACTTGAGATTGTGGCCTGTCCGGTCTGCAACGGAAAACTGTATTACAACAAAGAGCAGCAGGAGTTGATCTGCAAACCCGACGGACTGGCGTTCCCGGTGCGTGAAGGTATTCCGGTATTGCTGGAAGTAGAAGCGCGCACTCTGTCCGTTGAAGAGATTCATCCATGAGTTTCGTGGCGATTATTCCGGCACGCTACGCCTCCACGCGCCTGCCGGGCAAACCGCTGCTGGATATTCACGGTAAACCGATGGTGGTGCACGTGATGGAGCGTGCACGCGAGTCCGGTGCCGGGCGGGTGATTGTGGCCACCGATCATCCTGACGTGGCGGCGGCAGTGACCGCTGCCGGCGGGGAAGTCTGCATGACGCGTGCCGACCATCAATCTGGTACCGAGCGCCTGGCCGAGGTGATTGAAAAGTATCAGTTTGCTGACGATACCATCATCGTGAACGTGCAGGGCGACGAGCCGATGATTCCGGCGGAGATAGTGCGTCAGGTCGCGGACAATCTGGCCCAGGCGGATGCTGGCATGGCCACGCTGGCGGTACCGATTCACGAGGCAGAAGAGGCGTTCAATCCCAACGCGGTAAAAGTAGTCACCGATGCCAGCGGCTATGCGCTCTATTTTTCACGTGCGACCATTCCGTGGGATCGCGAACGTTACGCGCAGTCGCGTGAGCAGATTGGCGACACGCTGTTGCGCCACATCGGTATTTATGCCTATCGCGCCGGTTTCATCCGTCGCTATGTGGCATGGCAACCCTGTGCGCTGGAGCAGATCGAGTTGCTGGAGCAGCTGCGCGTGCTGTGGTACGGCGAAAAGATCCACGTGGCGGTAGCGGCCACCGTGCCGAGCGTCGGTGTGGATACGCCGGACGATCTGCTGCGCGTGCGAGAAGCGATGCAGGCATAATCGTCATTGGCCAGCGACCCGGCTGGCCGCAAAGTTTGATCTGGCGCTAAGTTTCGCGCCGTCATGACCTCCAGGATGGTGCAATGAGTTAACTCCGGAGGACTCTTCCATGGAACAACTCCGTGCAGAACTGGCGCTGGTGCTGGGCGAAGGCGTTAGCCGGCTGGAAACCATCAGCGAACAGGCACAATCGCGGCTTTACGCCCTCTATGATGACCACGGCAAGCCGATGCCGCTGGTGGCCAAATATTTTCGTCATCAGGGACGCGCCGCGCTCGAAGCGAAAAAACTCACCATGCTGGCGCATGAAGGACTGATTACGCTGCCCACGGTGTACGGCCTGGTTTTGAGTCAGCAACCACCGGCGCATGAAATGCTGCTGCTGGCGCGCTTAAATGGCGTATCGGCCGAAGCGCCGGCGCGCACGGCAGCGCGCTGGGAGCAGCTGTGTGAACAGATTGTCGAAGGGCTGCTGGCGTGGCACCGCATTGACAGCCATGGCCTGGTCGGCAGTGTTGACAGCGTGCAGGAAAATCGCTGGCCGGCATGGTATCGCCAGCGGGTTGAAGTGCTGTGGTCCACGCTGGGCTATCTGTCGCCCCCCGGATTTACCCACGCCGATCGTCAGATTCTGTTCCGCAGTCGCGAACAGCTGGCGCAGCTGTTTGCTGGCTTTGACGACCCGTGCGTGCTAATGCATGGCAATCTGCGTCTCGCCAGTATGCTGAAAGACCCGCACAGCGATCAGCTGGTGGCGATGACCCAGCCGGGCACCATTTTGTGGGCCCCGCGTGAGTATGAGCTGATGCGCCTGGCGGAAAACGGTGCTGAAGCATCGCTGCTGCAGCACTATTTACAGCGTGCGCCGGTGGATGACGGTTTCGTCTGGCGCCGCTGGCTCTATCAGCTGTGGGATTGCGTTGACACGCTGGTCAGCAGCGGCCAGTTTGACCGGCCGCGCTTTGACCATGCCCGCGCGCAGCTACTCCCCTGGCTCGGCTGAAGGTTCGCCACTGCCGCGCAGCCGCTGCCAGATCAGCCCCAGCGTTTCGTACACCGCGCGCTGGCTATGGCTGAGCCACAGCGGCGAGGGCAGCGTGCGATCCCAGACGCTGATCGGTGAGGTGATCGCCAGCTGGTTAGCCGGTGCCGGTAGCGGATTCAGGCCGGCGCTCTGGAAAAAGTGCATGGCGCGTGGCAGATGGTTGGCAGACGTTACCAGCAGAAACGGATGCTGCCCGATGGTCTGCTTCACCGCCAGCGCTTCTTCGCCGGTGTCATGCGGCTGATCCAGCACAATAATGGCATCGTCGGGCACGCCAAGGCTGCGCGCCACGTCAGCGGCAATGCTGGCGTTGCTGCGCGGATTGTAGCCCGCAGCGGCACCGGTGAAGATCATTTTGGCCTGAGGATAGCGTCGCCACTGGCGAACGCCTTCGGTCACGCGCGGCAGGCTGTTGTTCAGCAGGTTGGAGCTTGGTGCCCACTGCCGGTTATAGGTGTAACCCCCGCCCAGCACCACGATATAGTCCACCGGCTCGCTGCCATTCCACGTGGCATACTGGTTTTCCAGCGGGGCCAGCAGCCGATCGGCCACCGGTTGCAGACTCAGCAGTAACAGCATCAGCCAGCTCAATGAGATAAGGATTTTGCCGCTTTTTTGCCAGCGGCTGAACCAGAGCAGTAAAAGTCCTGCCGCCATAAGCGTTAACAGCAATGGCAAAGGCAGTAGCATCGCGCCAATCCATTTTTTTAAGGCAAAAAACATCGAAAACGTCTCCTTTTGTCCGAAAAAACAGCAGCCAGACAGTTACTGCGGCATGAAAGGTTCATTCTTGTCGAGCCTGTGACAAAATAGCACAAGTTGAATGCAGCAAAGCGGAGCCATCACCATGCAGGATCGTAACTTTGACGATCTGGCGGATAAATTCTCGCAAAATATTTATGGCACCCGTAAAGGCCAGGTGCGTCAGGCGATCATCTGGGATGAGCTGAACGCCATTCTGCCGACGCTGCCCGCCGGCCCGCTGACGGTGCTGGATGCCGGTGGTGGCGTCGGTCAGATCTCCAGCGGCCTCGCCGCGCAGGGGCACCAGGTACTGCTGTGCGACCTGTCGGGCGAGATGCTTAAGCTGGCCGCCGCCCATGCGCACAGCGCAGGTGTGAGCCACAACATGCAATTCAAACAAATTAGCGCGCAGCAGGTTGGCGAACATTTGGATAAGCCGGTGGATCTGGTATTGTTTCACGCTGTGCTTGAGTGGGTGGCGGATCCGCTGGCGGTGCTGCAGGCGCTGTGGCATACGCTGAAACCCGGTGGTGTGCTGTCGCTGATGTTTTATAACGCGCACGGCCTGACGTTCCGCACCCTGACGCTCGGCAATTTCGGCTATCTGCGCGCCAACATGAACAAGCGCAAAAAACGCACGCTGTCGCCGGATTTCCCCCGCGATCCTGACGATGTACAGCGCTGGCTGACGCAGTGCGGATTTATCACCGAGCAGCGTGCCGGTATCCGCGTGTTCAGTGACTACATGAAGCCGCAGCCCGGCGCCGGGAAGAGCGTTGAGGAAATTATTGAGATGGAACGGCGCTACTGTCGTCAGGAGCCCTTTTTGAGTTTAGGGCGCTATATCCACGTGACTGCGCGCAAACCCAGGTAGAAGGATCAACTATGAGCGAATTTTCCCAGACGGTCCCCGAACTGGTGGCATGGGCGCGCAAGAATGACTTTTCCCTTGCGCTGCCGGTAGAACGTCTGGCGTTTTTGCTGGCCATCGCCACCCTCAACGGGGAGCGCATGGACGGCGAGATGAGTGAAGGTGAGCTGATTGACGCCTTTCGTCACGTCAGCAAAGCGTTTGAACAAACCCACGAAACCGTTCAGGTCCGTGCCAACAACGCCATCAACGACATGGTGCGTCAGCGCCTGCTTAACCGTTTTACCAGCGAGTTGACCGAAGGTCACGCCATCTATCGTCTGACGCCACTGGCGATCGGCATCACCGACTATTACATCCGCCAGCGCGAATTTTCCACGCTGCGCCTGTCGATGCAGCTGTCGATTGTCGCGCAGGAGCTGAAGCGCGCCGCCGACGCCGCCGAGGAAGATGGCGACGAATTTCACTGGCATCGCAACGTCTTTGCGCCGCTGAAATATTCGGTCGCGGAAATCTTTGACAGCATCGACATGACGCAGCGCCTGATGGACGAACAGCAGCAGGCGGTAAAAAGCGATATCGCCGATCTGCTGAATAAAGACTGGCGCGCGGCCATCTCCAGCTGTGAGCTGCTGCTGTCGGAGACCTCCGGCACGCTGCGCGAACTGCAGGATACGCTGGAAGCGGCAGGCGACAAGCTGCAGGCTAATCTGCTGCGGATTCAGGACGCCACGCTGAGCAGCCCGGATCTGGGCTTTGTCGACAAGCTGGTGTTTGACCTGCAAAACAAGCTCGATCGCATTATCAGCTGGGGCCAGCAGGCCATCGATCTGTGGATCGGTTACGACCGCCACGTGCACAAATTTATTCGTACCGCCATCGACATGGATAAAAACCGCGTGTTCGCGCAGCGTTTACGCCAGTCGGTGCAGAACTATTTCGATCAGCCGTGGGCGCTGACCTACGCCAATGCCGACCGTCTGTATGACATGCGCGATGAAGAGATGACGCTGCGTAACGACGAGGTGATGGGCGAGCTGCCGCCGGAGATGGAGTACGAAGAGTTTAACGAAATCCGCGAGCAGCTGGCGGCGATGATTGAAGAAGCGCTGCAGATTTACAAGCAGCAGCAGAAGCCGCTGCATCTCGCCACGGTGATGCGTGACTATCTGGCGCAGTATCCTCGCGCGCGCCACTTCGACCTCGCACGCATCGTCATCGATCAGGCGGTGCGACTCGGCGTGGCCGAAGCCGATTTAGCCGGTCTGCCTGCGGAATGGCAGACCATCAATGATTACGGAGCCAAGGTGCAGGCACATGTCATCGACAAATATTGAACAAGTGATGCCGGTCAAACTGGCGCTGGCACTGGCAAACCCGATTTTTCCCGCGCTTGATAGCCAGTTACGCGCCGGCCGCCACATTGGTATTGAAGAGCTGGATAATCACGCTTTTCTGATGGATTACCAGCCGTTTTTAGAAGAGTTTTATGCGCGCTACAACGTCGAGCTGATTCGCGCACCGGAAGGGTTTTTCTATCTGCGTCCGCGCTCAACCACGCTGATCCCGCGCTCGGTGCTGTCCGAGCTCGACATGATGGTGGGTAAAATTCTCTGCTATCTCTACCTGAGCCCGGAGCGGCTGGCCAACGAGGGCATTTTCACCCAGCAGGAGCTGTACGACGAGCTGCTGTCGCTGGCGGATGAAAGCAGGTTGCTCAAGCTGGTTAACCAGCGCTCCACCGGGTCGGACCTGGATCGCGCCAAACTGCAGGAGAAGATGCGTGCGTCGCTCAGCCGTCTGCGCCGTCTCGGCATGGTGTGGTTTATGGGCAACGACAGCAGCAAGTTCCGCATCATGGAGTCCGTCTTCCGCTTTGGTGCGGATGTGCGCAGCGGTGACGACGCACGTGAAGCGCAGCTGCGCCTGATTCGTGATGGTGAAGCGATGACGCTGGAGAACGCACCGGTCGCCAGTGAGAGCGACGAGGCAGAAAATGACAGCGAACACGACGCGAGCGAGCGCGCGGAGGATGAACAGGCATGATTGAACGCGGTAAATTTCGATCGCTCACGCTGATCAACTGGAACGGTTTCTTTGCCCGCACCTTTGATCTGGATGAGCTGGTCACCACGCTGTCCGGCGGTAACGGTGCCGGTAAATCGACCACCATGGCGGCGTTTGTTACGGCACTGATCCCGGACTTAACCCTGCTGCATTTCCGTAACACCACCGAAGCCGGTGCCACGTCCGGCTCGCGCGACAAGGGCCTGCACGGCAAACTGCGCGCGGGCGTCTGCTATGCGGTGCTGGATGTGGTCAACTCGCGGCATCAGCGCGTGGTGGCTGGCGTGCGCCTGCAGCAGGTGGCCGGACGCGATAAGAAAGTCGACATCAAGCCGTTCAGTATTCACGGCCTGCCGACCGATACGCTGCCAACCGATATGCTGACCGAAATTCTCGGCAGCCGTCAGGCGCGCGTGCTGCCGCTGGCAGAAGTGAAGGAGCGGGTGGAAGCGCAGGAGGGCGTGCAGTTCCGCCAGTTCAGCTCGGTCACGGACTACCATGCCATGATGTTTGAGCTCGGCGTGGTGCCGCGTCGTCTGCGCACCGCCGGCGATCGCAGCAAATTCTACCGTCTGATCGAAGCCTCGCTGTATGGCGGTATCTCCAGCGCCATTACCCGCTCGCTGCGCGATTACCTGCTGCCGGAAAACGGCGGCGTGCGTAAAGCGTTCCAGGATATGGAAGCGGCGCTGCGCGAAAACCGCATGACGCTGGAAGCAATTCGCGTCACGCAGTCGGACCGCGATCTGTTTAAGCATCTGATCTCTGAAGCCACCAGCTACGTTTCTGCTGACTACATGCGCCACGCCAACGAGCGTCGCATCCATCTCGACGGTGCGCTGCAGCTGCGTAACGAGCTGTTCACCAGCCGCAATCAGCTGGCGTCAGAACAGTATCGTCACATTGAAATGGCGCGCGAACTCTCTGAGCACAACGGCGCAGAGAGCGATCTGGAAACCGATTATCAGGCGGCGAGCGATCACCTTAATCTGGTCCAGACAGCGATGCGTCAGCAGGAGAAGATCGCGCGTTACGACGCCGATCTGGAAGAGCTGACTTATCGTCTCGAAGAGCAGAATGAAGTGGTGGCCGAAGCGCGTGAGGTGCAGGAAGAGAACGAAGCGCGCGCTGAAGCGGCGGAAATTGAAGTCGACGAGCTGAAAACCCAGCTGGCCGATTTTCAGCAGGCGCTTGATGTGCAGCAAACCCGCGCCATTCAGTATCAGCAGGCGCTGCAGGCGCTGGAAAAAGCGCGGGCGCAGTGCCAGCTGCCGGACCTCACCATCGACAACGCCGCAGAGTGGCAGGAAACCTTCCAGGCGCGCGAAGAAGAGGCCACCGAACGGCTGCTGCGCCTGGAGCAGAAGCTGAGCGTGGCGGAAGCGGCGCACAGCCAGTTTGAACAGGCGCTGGCGCTGGTCACCAGTATTGCTGGCGAGGTAAGCCGGCAGGATGCGTGGCAGGTCGGGCGCGAATTGCTGCGCGATGCCGCTAACCAGCGCCATCATGCCGAACAGCTCTCTTCGCTGCGTCTGCGTCTCAACGAACTGGAAACCCGCCTGCGCGAGCAGCATGACGCCGAACGTCTGCTGGCCGACTTCTGTAAACGTCAGGGCCAGCAGTATGACGCTGACGCGCTGGAAGGCCTGCAGCGTGAACTGGAAGCGCAGATAGAGCAGCTGAACGAAAGCGTGGCCGACGCCGGTGAACGCCGCATGCTGATGCGCCAGGAGCTGGAGCAGCTGCGCGAGCGCATCACTGCGCTGACCGCGCGGGCGCCGCACTGGCTGGCGGCGCAGGAGATTCTCACCCAGCTGAGCGAGCAGACCGGCCAGACGCTGAGCAGCAGCCAGCAGATCACCGAATATATGCAGCAGCTGCTGGAGCGCGAGCGTGAAACCACCGTCGAGCGTGATGAAGTGGCGGCGCGCAAGCGTGAAGTCGAGCAGCAGATTGCGCGACTCAGCCAGCCGGGCGGCGCGGAAGATGCGCGCCTGACCCAGCTGGCGGAGCGGTTTGGCGGCGTGCTGCTGTCAGAAATTTACGATGATGTGACGCTGGATGATGCGCCGTACTTCTCCGCGCTGTATGGCCCATCGCGTCACGCCATTGTGGTACCGGACCTGTCGCTGGTGCGCGAGATGCTCGACGGCCTGGAAGAGTGTCCGGAAGATCTCTATCTGATCGAAGGCGATCCGCAGTCGTTTGATGACAGCGTCTTCAGCGTCGACGAGCTGGAAAATGCGGTCGTCGTCAAAGTGGCGGAGCGCCAGTGGCGTTATTCGCGCTTCCCGAAAGTGCCGCTGTTTGGTCGCGCGGCGCGGGAAAATCAGCTGGAGCTGTTGAACAATGAGCGCGACCAGTTGGCCGAGCGTTTTGCCACGCTGTCATTTGACGTGCAGAAAACCCAGCGTCTGCATCAGTCGTTTAGCCGCTTTATCGGCAGCCACCTGGCGGTGGCTTTCGACGAAGATCCGGAAGCGCAGATGCGTCAGCTCAATAGCCGTCGTGGCGAGCTGGAGCGTGCGCTGGCGCAGCACGAGAATGACAACCAGCAGCAGCGTGCCCAGTTCGAGCAGGCAAAAGAGGGCGTGGCGCAGCTCAACCGCCTGCTGCCGCGCGTTAACCTGTTGCTTGACGACTCGCTGGCCGACCGCTGCGAAGAGATTCGTGAGCGGGTGGAAGAAGCTCAGGAAGCCGCGCGCTTCCTGCATCAGCACGGGGCGAAACTCAGCAAGCTGGAGCCGCTGGTGGCGGTGCTGCAGAGCGATCCGCAGCAGCACGAACAGCTGACGCGTGATTATCAGCAGGCGCAGCAGCAGCAGCGCGAAGCGCGTCAGCAGGCATTTGCCCTGACCGAAGTGGTGCAGCGCCGCGCGCACTTCAGCTATGAAGATTCGGCTGGCATGCTGACCGGTAACAGCGATCTCAACGAAAAACTGCGCCAGCGTCTGGAGCAGGCGGAAGGCGAACGCAGCCGCGCGCGTGAACGCCTGCGCGAACATCAGGCGCAGCTGACGCAGTATTCCCAGGTGCTGGCATCGCTGAAGAGTTCGTACGACGCCAAGCGCGACATGTTGAAAGAGTTGCAGCAGGAGATGCAGGATATTGGCGTGCACGCTGATGCCAGCGCCGAGGAGCGTGCGCGCAGCCGGCGTGACGAACTCTACACGGCGCTCAGCCACAACCGTGCGCGTCGCAATCAGCTGGAGAAACAGCTCACCTTCTGCGAAGCCGAGATGGATAGCCTGCAGAAGAAACTGCGCAAGCTGGAGCGCGATTATCACCTGATGCGTGAGCAGGTGGTCAGCGCCAAAGCGGGCTGGTGCACCGTGCTGCGCCTGGTGAAAGAGAACGGCGTCGAGCGCCGTCTGCATCGCCGCGAACTGGCTTACCTGAGTGGCGACGAGCTACGCTCAATGTCGGATAAGGCCCTCGGTGCGCTGCGCCTGGCGGTCGCGGATAATGAACACCTGCGCGATGTGCTGCGCATGTCGGAAGATCCAAAACGGCCGGAGCGCAAGATTCAGTTCTTTATCGCCGTCTATCAGCATCTTCGTGAACGTATCCGTCAGGACATTATTCGTACCGACGATCCGGTTGAAGCCATCGAGCAGATGGAGATTGAGCTGAACCGTCTGACCGAAGAGCTGACGGCGCGTGAGCAGACGCTGGCGATCAGCTCGCGCAGTGCGGCCAATATCATCCGCAAAACCATTCAGCGCGAGCAGAACCGCATCCGTCAGCTGAACCAGGGCCTGCAGGCGGTGAGCTTTGGCCAGGTGCGCAGCGTGCGGCTGAACGTCAACGTACGCGAAACGCACGCCATGCTGCTGGATACGCTGTCGGAAGAGCATGAACAGCATCAGGATCTGTTTACCACCAATCGACTCACGTTCTCGGAAGCGCTGGCGAAGCTGTATCAGCGTCTCAATCCGCAGATTGATATGGGCCAGCGCACGGCGCAGACCATCGGTGAAGAGCTGCTCGACTACCGCAACTACCTTGAGATGGAAGTGGAAGTGAACCGCGGCTCAGACGGCTGGCTGCGCGCCGAAAGCGGGGCGCTGTCGACCGGTGAAGCGATCGGTACCGGTATGTCGATTCTGGTGATGGTGGTGCAGAGCTGGGAAGAGGAGTCACGGCGTCTGCGCGGTAAAGATATTTCACCGTGCCGCCTGCTGTTCCTCGATGAAGCCGCGCGTCTTGATGCGCGCTCCATCGCCACGCTGTTCGAACTGTGCGAGCGTCTGGAAATGCAGCTGGTGATCGCCGCGCCAGAGAATATCAGTCCGGAAAAAGGCACCACTTATAAGCTGGTACGTAAAGTCTTTAACAATACGGAGCATGTGCACGTGGTCGGACTGCGCGGTTTCTCCGCCGATCCGACGCCGGTGAAACAGGAAAATCCCGGCGCAGGCGTGGCCACTGAAAATAGCTAGCAGCAAATCTGGTTAAAAATTCAGGCTGCGGTTAATCTGTAAACGGCATCGGCCCTGCGAGGCGGATGCCGTTTTTTATTTTATACTCAATCATAAGAGTACAGGCGGTACACGGCGTTTTCAGGATGCTGTGTCTTTGGTAAGAAGGGGGCAGGGATGTTGCTGAACAAGAAGAGCAGAGTTAATCGTGCTGCAATAGCACTCAGTTTGTCACTGATGGCGGCACCGCTGGCTATCAGCCAGGCGGCAGACGTCGGCGCGCTGCCGCACAGCACGCTATCAGTGGCCGCCAGCCAGCAGCAAATTCAGCAGGCATTTAGCCCCAGCGAACGACCCTTTTATCTGCCCGGCCTCGCCGGCATCTATGCGGCACGCAACATGGCGCCGCTGTGGCAGGATCGCGACGCCGTGCAGGCTTTCCAGCAGCAGCTGGCAGAAGTGGCGCTCTCCGGCGTACAGCCGCAGTTTACCCGCTGGGTAGAGTTGCTCACCAATCCGGATATTAAAGGCTTTGCGCGGGACGTGGTGCTGAGCGACGCTATGCTTGGCTATCTGCAGTTTGTCGCTAACGTACCGACCCAGGGCGAAACCTGGCTGTACAGCAATGTGCCCTACAAGCTGACCATGCCGTCACTCTCCGCCATCAATCAGTGGCAGAATGCGGTGAACGGCGGCGGCAGTCGCGCCTTTGTGGTGTCGCTGCAACCGCAGCATCCGCAGTACGCACCGATGCACAGCGCGTTAAAAGCGTTGCTGACCGATAACCGGCCGTGGCCGCAGCTGCGCGATAAGGGCACGCTGCGCCCGGGTCAGATCAGCGATGATGTGCCGGCGCTGCGTGAGATTCTGCAGCGCACCGGGATGCTGACCGGCACGCACAGCGCGACGCCCACGCCAGCCGACGATGCCGTCCCGACGGCGCCGCAGCCGGTGAGTCAGAGCGATCAGCCCGTGGCCGTCAGCCCGTCGGCCACCAGCGTCAGCGATCTGCCGGCGCAGGTACCGCAGGCCAGCGGCAACATCAGCACGGTCACTCCAGCTGCCAGCAATAATGTCTACGACAACACGTTGGTGGAGGGGGTTAAACGCTTCCAGCACTGGCAGGGACTGGCAGACGATGGTGCCATCGGCCCGCGTACCCGCGAGTGGCTGAATGTTTCCCCGCAGATGCGTGCGGCGCTGCTGGCGCTGAATATTCAGCGTCTGCGTCTGCTGCCGGATGACATGCACAACGGCATCATGGTGAATATTCCCAACTATTCCCTGACCTACTACAACAACGGCAATACCATCCTGTCCTCGCGGGTGATTGTCGGTCGTCCGGACCGCAAAACGCCGCTGATGCGCAGCGCGCTCAATAATGTGGTGCTCAATCCACCGTGGAACGTGCCCACCACGCTGGTGCGCCAGGATATCGTGCCGAAGGTGAAGCAGGATCCGAGCTATCTGTATAAGCACGGCTACACGCTGCTGTCGGGCTGGAGCGCTGATGCGGAAGTGATCGATCCGTCGATGATTGACTGGCACATGGTGTCCGCCGCCAGTTTCCCGTATCGCATTCGTCAGGCGCCGGGTGCCAGCAACTCGCTGGGCCGCTATAAATTCAACATGCCGAGTTCAGATGCGATTTATCTGCATGACACGCCGAACCATGGCCTGTTCCAGCGTGATATCCGCGCGCTCAGCTCCGGCTGTGTGCGCGTTAACAAAGCTTCTGAACTGGCCGATCTGCTGTTGCAGGACGCGGGCTGGAACGACAGCCGTATCTCCGACACGCTGAAGCAGGGCGATACGCGCTACGTGCCGATTCGCCATCGCATTCCGGTTAATCTCTACTACCTTACGGCCTGGGTGGCGGACGACGGCCAGCCGCAGTATCGTACAGATATTTACAATTATGATAACCCGGCGCGCTCCGGCAGCCAGGTGCTGACCAAAGCGGGGCAGCTGCTGCTCTAAGCGTTGATTTCCCTGTTATCCTTCCCTTAAAGAAAATGGCAAGACCGGTCTGGAAAATTGATTTCAGACCGGTTTTGCGCATTCTGTGACAGATTGCGGGTTGACTGCTCTCCAGGCTGCGGTTACTGTTCGGCCTTGTGTACTTTTTGCACATATTTTTATCGTTTTAGATTAGGTAACCCCGCTTCATGGCTAATTTTGATTCTCAACGTCGTCGTTTATTGCTGCTGGGTGGCGCAGCGGCTGGATTGTCACTGCTGCCGGGTGCAGCGCTGGCGTCAGTTTCCACCTCCCGCCCCCGGGTATTAACACTCAGTAACATGCATACCGGTGAAACCCTCAAAACTGAGTTTTTTAACGGTAAGAGTTATGACAAGGATGAGTTAGCTCGCTTAAACCACTTCTTCCGTGATTACCGCGCCAATCAGGTTAAACACATCGATCCGCATCTGTTTGACCAGCTGTATCGTTTGCAGACGCTGCTCAACACGCGCAAACCGGTGCAGCTGATCTCCGGCTACCGTACGCTGGCGACCAATAATATGCTGCGTGAATCGGGCCCTGGCGTGGCTAAACACAGCTATCACACCAAAGGACAGGCGATGGATTTCCACATTGAGGGCATTTCTCTCAGCAATGTTCGCAAAGCGGCGTTATCTATGCGCGCCGGTGGTGTAGGATATTACCCGCGCAGCAACTTCGTACACATTGATACCGGGCCTGCAAGGCACTGGTCCTGATACCGGCAGCGCTGCGTGTGTCGGTCATGGAGCGCTATGAATTACCTGATTATTCCGGTCACCGCCTTTTCACAGAACTGTTCCGTTATCTGGGATGACGAGACGCAACAGGCTGCGCTGGTTGATCCCGGCGGCGATGCCGAAACCATTATTGCCGTGCTGGCGGAGCGAGGCTTAACGCCGTCGCAAATCCTGCTGACCCACGGCCATCTCGATCACGTCGGTGCCGCTGCGGAACTGGCGCAGCACTATCAGGTGCCGATCGTCGGGCCGCAGCCAGCCGATGCCTTCTGGCTGGATAACCTGCCCACTCAAAGCCGGATGTTTGGTTTGCCGGAGTGCGCGCCGCTGACGCCAGATCGCTGGCTGGAAGAGGGCGAAACGGTACAGCTGGGCAACGTGACGCTGGAAGTGTTGCATTGTCCAGGGCATACGCCGGGCCATATCGTGTTCTTTGATCGTGCTGGCCGTCTGCTGATCTCCGGTGATGTGATTTTTAACGGTGGCGTCGGGCGCACCGATTTCCCGCAGGGAAGCCACAGCGATCTAATCGCGGCCATACGGGATAAACTTCTGCCGCTGGGTGATGATGTGACGTTTGTCCCCGGCCATGGCCCGATTTCCACCCTCGGCCACGAGCGCGTCAGTAATCCTTTCCTGCAATAAAAAAAATGGGCCATCAGGCCCATTTTTCGTTGGTCACAGCACGGCGACTATCGCTTCGCACAGTGCCGACATATTATCCGGCGTCATGCCTGCCACGTTAACGCGACCGGAATTCACCGCATACACGCCAAACTCTTCACGCAGACGCACCACCTGATCTTTGGTCAGACCGCTGAACGAGAACATGCCGTTCTGTTTGATGATGAAGCTGAAATCGCGCTGTGCGCCTTTCTCCGCCAGGGTATTCACAAACAGCTGACGCATGCGCTGAATGCGCTGACGCATGTCGGTCAGCTCCTGCACCCAGATGGTACGCAGCGCGTCGTTACCGAGAATGGTGGCGACCACGGCAGCACCGTGCGACGGCGGGTTAGAGTAGTTGGCGCGGATGCTGTATTTCACCTGGCTGAATGCTGTCTTCGCCACGTCGGCCGTTGCCGCTACCAGCGTCAGCGCACCGACACGCTCGTTGTACAGACCAAAGTTTTTCGAGTAGGAGCTGGCAACGATCAGTTCCTGATGGGATGCAGCGAAAATGCGCAGGCCTTCAGCATCTTCATCCAGACCGCGTGCGAAGCCCTGGTAGGCGAAGTCGAACAGCGGCAGCCAGCCTTTCTCCAGCGACAGCTGCGCCAGCTGTTGCCACTGGTCAGCGGTAGGATCGATACCGGTCGGGTTATGGCAGCAGCCGTGGAACAGCACCACGTCGCCCGCCTGCGCTTCCTGCAGTGAGACCAGCATGCCGTCGAAGTCGAGGCTGTGGGTCGCCGCATCGTAATACTGGTAATCACACACTTCCAGACCGGCGGCGTTGAACACATTTTTGTGGTTCGGCCAGCTGGGATTGCTCACCCAGACGCGTTTGACGTTGGTTTGCGTAGCGAGGAAATCCGCGGCGACGCGCAGCGCTCCGGTGCCGCCCGGCGTCTGCGCGGTGCAGGCGCGGCCAGCGCTAATCAGCGAGTTCTCTTTGCCAAACAGCAGTTCCTGCGTGCAGCGCGCGAAATCAGCCAGACCATCAATGCTGAGGTAGTTTTTAGTGGTTTCGTTCTCCAGCAGATACTGCTCAGCTTTTTTCACACTGGTCAGCACCGGCGTTTTGCCGGTTTCATCTTTATAAACACCAATGCCAAGATTGATTTTATTCGGGCGGTCGTCGGCGCGAAACAGGTCAGCCAGTCCCAGAATAGGATCGGCTGGTGCGGCAGAGATTGATTCAAACATGAGTCAGTTCCGTTTGGGTGAACTTTAGCAAAATGAGCTATCAGGTTAACGTCAGACGCAACGCTTGCCAACCGCTGACATAAAAAAGAAATAACTGTGGCGTATAAAGTAATGGCGCTAATCGGGAGCCCGATCACTGAAATGCAAAACGGAGCCCGAAGGCTCCGTTTCTGAGGTGTTACGCAGTTCGAATCGGCAGTTTAGAACTGGTAAACCAGGCCAACGCCAACCACGTCGTCGGTGCTGATGCCCTTCGCACGGGTAAAGTCGTTGTCGTCCAGCAGGTTGATTTTGTAGTCAACATAGGTGGACATGTTTTTGTTGAAGTAGTAGTAGGTACCCACTTCGATGTATTTAACCAGGTCAGCATCGCCGCCAGCGAAGGTTGAACCGTTGCCAGTCGCGCCGCTCAGGTCCTTACCTTTAGACTGCAGGTAAGCGATGGATGGACGCAGACCGAAGTCGAACTGGTACTGAGCAACCACTTCGAAAGCCTGAACTTTGTTAGCAGTCTGGGTGTTGGTGCCACCGTAAGGCGTGGTGTTACGTGATTCACCGTAGAATGCAGCCAGGTATACGTTGTTCGCGTCATATTTCAGACCGAAACCGTAAGCGTCAGCTTTATCGCCGTTGCCATCAAGAACCTGTGCATCGGTACGGTCAGAAGAGAAGTATGCACCTACAGCGCTGATGCCCATACCGGTGTCATACGCTACAGAAGAACCCCAGCCGTCGCCATTCTGGTTCAGGACGTCACGGCCTTCGTTTTTGCCCTGATACTGCACGGCAAAGCTCAGACCATCAACCAGACCGAAGAAGTTGCTGTTACGGTAGGTAGCCAGACCGTTTGAACGACCAACCATGAAGTTGTCGTTGTCCTGATACAGGGTATCGTCACCGAATACTGGCAGCTGGTCAGTGTAAGACATTGCGTCGTACAGAACACCGTAGTTACGGCCGTAGTCGAAGGAGCCCGCATCACCAAATTTCAGACCGGCAAAGCCCAGACGAGTTTTAGAGCCTTCGGTGCCCTGGTTCTCAGTCACGTTAGCCTGAATGTTGTATTCCCACTGGCCGTAACCGGTCAGCTGGTCGGTAATCTGAGTTTCACCCTTGAAGCCGAAACGAACGTAAGATTTGTCGCCGTCTGAGCTTGAGTCATCAGAGAACTGGTGACGCGCATCAACTTTACCGTAGAGGTCCAGTTTGTTGCCATCTTTGTTATAGATTTCTGCTGCGTTTGCTGCGCCGGCAGCTAACAGAGCAGGGATAACCACTGCAAGAATGTTGCGCTTCATCATTATTTATTACCCTCATTGGAGTTATTTGGACATCTGCCACTGCCGTCAAGAAACCTTTACGGGAACCTTGAAAGAAGTTTGATGTCTCCTGTGTCTGCACGCATCTTTCCATCACGGGGTTGCTAATTCTAGCCCGAAAATGATTCAATTCTCGTAATTACGTATCAAAAAGCAAAATTGTATTACAATTTGTAAAATACCGGGAACTTTGTGAGAGAACTCAAAATTTACAAAAATAAAAAAAGGCCGGCAGGGCCGACCTCAATATATATATGAATTTCTTATATTTAATCTTAAATCTTAGAAATTCGCGTTACGTGGCGTGCGTGGGAACGGGATAACGTCTCTTACATTTTGTACACCGGTGACATAGGCGATCAAACGTTCGAAACCTAAACCGAAGCCGGCATGTGGCACGGTGCCATAGCGACGCAGGTCACGATACCACCAGTAATCTTCTTTATTCAGGCCCATTTCAGCGAGGCGCGCATCCAGCACATCAAGACGCTCTTCACGCTGGGAACCGCCGATGATTTCACCGATGCCCGGCGCCAGCACGTCCATCGCCGCCACGGTTTTGCCGTCGTCGTTCATACGCATGTAGAACGCTTTGATATCTTTCGGGTAGTTCTTCACCACTACCGGCGCTTTGAAGTGTTTCTCCGCCAGATAACGCTCGTGTTCGGAAGAGAGATCGACGCCCCATGACACCGGGTTCTCGAAGCTCTGGCCGCTTTTCAGCAGAATGTCAACGGCGTCGGTATAGTCTACCTGGGCGAAATCCGTGGTGATGAAGCGCTCCAGACGGGCGATGGCCTCTTTATCCACGCGCTCGGCGAAGAACGCCATATCATCAGCGCGCTCTTCCAGCACCGCTTTAAACACATACTTCAGCATCGCTTCCGCCAGGGCAGCCGCATCGTCCAGCGTGGCGAACGCCACTTCCGGTTCCAGCATCCAGAATTCCGCTAAGTGACGGCTGGTATTCGAGTTCTCGGCACGGAACGTTGGACCAAAGGTATACACTTTGGACAGCGCACAGGCGTAGGTCTCGGCGTTCAGCTGGCCGGAAACGGTCAGGAAAGCCTCTTTACCAAAGAAGTCTTTATCGAAATCGACTTTGCCCTGCGGGTCGCGCGGCAGGTTTTCCAGATCCAGCGTTGACACGCGGAACATCTCGCCGGCACCTTCAGTGTCAGAGGCGGTGATCAGCGGCGTGGAAACCCAGAAATAGCCGTTTTCATGGAAGAAGCGATGCAGCGCCTGCGCCAGCGTATGACGTATGCGCGCCACGGCACCGACAATATTGGTGCGCGGACGCAGGTGCGCCACTTCGCGCAGGTATTCGATGCTGTGACGTTTAGCCGCCATCGGATAGGTATCCGGATCGTCCACCCAGCCGGTGACTTCAACCTGGGTCGCCTGCAGTTCGAATGCCTGGCCTTCACCCGGCGACTCCACCACTTTACCGGTGACGCTCACCGAACAGCCGGTGGTCAGACGCAGCACTTCATCCTGATAATTATTCAGAGAATTATTGACGACGGCCTGAACGGGATTAAAGCAGGAACCGTCATAAACGGCGATGAAGGAAAGACCGGCTTTGGAATCTCTTCGGGTACGTACCCAACCACGTACGGTGACTTCACTGTCAACCGCGACACGGCCGTGCAGTACATCCGCTACAGGCACTACGCTCATAAAAATCTCTCTATATAAATGAAGATGGAGTGAAATAAGCCCCATTCCGGGGTTTAGCTATGTTACTTGCGAGCCACCAGGAAACAAGCAAAATTGCCGGAGAATAAAGAGATTTTCTGGCGCAGAGCAGGGCGCAGGCACCCTGCTTAGGCCAATTAGCTGGCGCGTTTGACCAGCGGCAGGTCGAAGGCTTTGCGCAGGGCGCGCACGAAGGCTTTATCCTGGCAGATGGTTTTACCGGGACTGTCGGAGAGTTTGGCCACCGGTTTACCGTTGCAGCTCACCAGTTTGATCACGATATTCAAAGGCGTGACGCCGGGAATATCGCAGGTGAGGCGGGTGCCGATGCCAAATACCACGTTCGCACGCTGACCGAAATGACGATACAGCGCCAGCGCTTTATCGAGGTTGAGATTGTCGGAGAACACCAGCGTTTTGCTGAGCGGATCAATATTCAGCCGCTGATAATGCGCAATGGCTTTTTCTCCCCACTCCACCGGATCGCCCGAATCATGGCGCAGGCCCTGATAGCGATGGGCAAAACCGGGGCCGAAATCACGCAGGAAGGCGTCCATCGTGATGCAGTCGGTCAGGGCAATGCCGAGCTGGTTATCGTACTCATCCAGCCACGACTGCAGTGCCGCGCGCTGGCTGTTGGCCAGTACCGGGCTGATCTGCTGATGCGCCTGGAACCATTCATGTGCCTGGGTTCCGACCGGGTTAAGCTGCAACCGGCGCGCCAGATCGTAGTTACTGGTGCCCAGCAGCCACGGGAATTCGTTTTTCAGCGTGCTGACAATCGCTTCCTGCACCGCGCGCGAATAGCGACGGCGCGTGCCAAAGTCCATCAGCTGGAAGCGCGACATATCGAGATCGCCCACCTGCTCACGGAAGTGCACCAGCTTCTGCTGCAGATGCGCCACCGCCTGTTCCGCGCCGCTTTCCGGCGTCCGGTGACGGTGTACCACTTCGCTGATCAGCGCCAGCAGCGGCACTTCCCACAGAATCACTTCACGCCACGGGCCGCGAATCTGAATGCGCAGATGTCCGTGTTCGTCGCGCACCTCAACCTGCGAGGCATCGAAGCGGAACTGACGCAGCCAGTCGAGATAATCCTGCTGGAAAAACGGTAAGCTGCTGAGGTAACGATATTCGTCATCGCTCAGCGCCAGAGATTGCATGGCAGTAATGTGCGTGCGGATGGCGTCGGCATACTGGCCGAGCTGCTCATCGCTGCGGCAGCGAAATTCTGCCGTTACCGGGACATCGTAGTAACGATGATAAACGGCCTGCTGCATGTGAAGCTTATAGGCATCGGTATCAAGCAGCGTGGTCAAAATCGGGGAAGCGTGTCCAGTCATGGTGCGTTTCAGCATCCTCTTCCGCGGAGCAGAGCCCGGTATTCAACAAAGTCATAAAGACGCAGGAGTATAAAACAGTAATCACCGCGATCACACCATAATTGCAGGTGACAGGTCGAGGGTCATTTGTGCCATTGTTAATGAATTGTAGACTTTTGGCGCAACGCACGCATTGTGCGTGGCAACCCGGGCGCAACCCGCTTAGACTCTGAGGGTTGACTATATTAACGATGCGAGAAGGATTTATGACGCAACAGCCGCAAATTAAATATCGCCACGACTACCGGGCGCCGGACTACACCATCACCGATATCGACCTGACGTTTGATCTTGATGCGGCGACCACGCGCGTCACCGCCGTCAGTCAGGTAAAACGCCTTGGCGCGCAGCAGGCTGAACTGCGTCTGGACGGTGAGGCGCTGACCCTGCTGTCGCTGGCGGTGGATGGCAATCCGTGGCCGCACTACCGCGAAGAGCAGGGCGCACTGATTATCAGCCAGCTGCCGGACAACTTTACCCTGACCATCATTAATGAAATCCATCCGGATAAAAACACCGCGCTGGAAGGGCTGTATAAATCCGGCGAGGCGCTCTGCACCCAGTGTGAAGCCGAAGGCTTCCGGCATATCACCTGGTATCTCGATCGCCCGGACGTGCTGGCGCGCTTCACCACCACCCTGATCGCCGACGCGGCTAGCTATCCGTACCTGCTGTCCAACGGTAACAAGCTGGAGAGCGGCCAGCACGAGGATGGGCGTCACTGGGTGAAATGGCAGGATCCGTTCCCGAAACCCTGCTACCTGTTTGCGCTGGTCGCCGGCGATTTCGATGTGCTGCGTGACAGCTTTACCACCCGTTCCGGCCGTAACGTGGCGCTGGAAATTTTTGTCGATCGCGGCAACCTCGACCGCGCGGACTGGGCGATGACCTCGCTCAAAGCCAGCATGAAGTGGGACGAAGAGCGGTTCGGCCTCGAATATGACCTCGATATCTTTATGATCGTCGCGGTGGATTTCTTCAACATGGGCGCGATGGAGAATAAAGGCCTCAACGTCTTTAACTCCAAATATGTGCTGGCTAAGGCGGAAACCGCTACCGACAAAGATTATCTCGGCATTGAAGCCGTGATTGGTCACGAGTATTTCCACAACTGGACCGGCAACCGCGTGACCTGCCGCGACTGGTTCCAGCTCAGCCTGAAAGAGGGTCTGACGGTCTTCCGCGATCAGGAGTTTAGCTCCGATCTCGGCTCGCGCGCGGTCAACCGTATTGATAATGTGCGCGTGATGCGCGGCGCGCAGTTTGCCGAGGATGCCAGCCCGATGGCCCATCCGATCCGTCCGGATCAGGTGATTGAAATGAACAACTTCTACACCCTGACGGTGTATGAGAAGGGTTCTGAAGTGATTCGCATGCTGCACACGCTGCTGGGTGAAGAGCAGTTCCAGCAGGGGATGCACCTCTATTTCGAGCGTCACGATGGCAGCGCCGCCACCTGTGATGATTTCGTGCAGGCGATGGAAGATGCCTCCAACGTCGATTTGTCACAGTTCCGCCGCTGGTACAGTCAGTCGGGCACGCCGGTGCTGACGGTGCGTGATGACTACAACCCGGAGCTGGAGCAGTACACGCTGCACGTCACGCAGCACACGCCACCGACCGCCGATCAAAAAGAGAAGCTGCCGCTGCACATTCCGCTGGATATCGAACTGTATGACGGCGAAGGCAAGGTCATTCCGCTGCAGCACAACGGTCATCCGGTTCATCACGTGCTGAACGTCACCGACGAGTTCCAGACCTTTATTTTCGACAACGTCTATTTCCAGCCGGTGCCGTCGCTGCTGCGGGAATTCTCCGCACCGGTGAAGCTCGACTATAAATGGAGCGATGCGCAGCTGACTTTCCTGATGCGCCACGCGCGCAACGACTTCTCGCGCTGGGATGCCGCGCAAAGTCTGCTGGCGACGTATATCCGCCTCAACGTGGCGCGCCATCAGCAGGGCCAGCCGCTGTCGCTGCCGCTGCACGTCGCCGATGCTTTCCGCGCGGTGCTGCTGGATGAGCAGGGCGATCCGGCGCTGATGGCGCTGATCCTGTCGCTGCCGTCAGAGAATGAGATCGCCGAGCTGTTCGAGGTGATCGACCCGCTGGCGATTGCCGCAGTCCGCGCGGCGCTGGTGCGCACGCTGGCGAATGAGCTGAGCGATGAATTCTATGCGGTGTATCTCGCCAACCAGAGCAGCGACTACAAAGTCGAGCATGCCGAGATCGGCAAGCGCGCGCTGAAGAATGTCTGCCTGAGCTATCTGGCGTTTGCGGACGCGGAGCAGGCCAGCAAACTGGTGCAGGCGCAGTACGACAAAGCCAGCAACATGACCGATGCGCTGGCCGCGCTGTCAGCGGCGGTGGCGGCGCAGTTGCCATGCCGTGATGCGCTGCTGGCGGCGTACGACGAGCGCTGGCATCAGGATGGTCTGGTGATGGATAAGTGGTTTATGTTGCAGGCCACCAGCCCGGCGGCAGACGTGCTGAGCAAGGTACGTAGCTTGCTGACACATCGCTCGTTCACCATGGGTAACCCGAACCGCATCCGTTCATTGATTGGCGCGTTTGCCTCGGCCAACCCGGCAGCCTTCCACGCCAAAGATGGCAGCGGCTACCAGTTCCTGGTGGAGATGCTGACCGATCTCAACAGCCGCAACCCGCAGGTGGCAGCGCGCATGATTGAGCCGCTGATTCGTCTGAAGCGTTATGATGCCGACCGTCAGGCGCTGATGCGTCAGGCGCTGGAGACGCTGAAAGGGCTGGAGAATCTGTCCGGCGATCTGTATGAGAAGATCACCAAAGCGCTGAACGCGTAAGAAAACAATGCGCAATAAATTGCGCCGCTACAAAGAGTTGCAATCCTCTGTAGCGGCGCGATTTATCGCGCGTCCTGAATTAACGCTGCTGCGCGAACTGCAGGAGCTGCTCTGAGGTTCCCCGCTTCATCACCCGATCCAGCACCTCGGCCTCCAGCTCGGCGAGGCGCGCCGATCCTTTGCGGCGCGGACGCGGTAAATCCACCGCCAAATCCAGCCCGATCTGACCCTCTTCAATCAGCAATACGCGATCGGCCATCGCCACCGCTTCGCTGACATCGTGCGTCACCAGCAACACGGTAAAATTATGCTGCTGCCATAGCGACTCAATCAGGCCCTGCATTTCAATGCGCGTCAGCGCATCAAGTGCGCCGAGCGGTTCATCGAGCAGCAGCAGGCCGGGACGATGAATCAGCGCCCGCGCCAGGGCCACCCGCTGTTTCTGTCCGCCGGAAAGCGCCGCCGGCCACTCATGTGCACGATCGGCCAGACCGACCGCCGCCAGCGCTTCCAGCGCTGCGCTGCGCCACTCGCGGCCTTTCAGACCGAGGCCAACGTTATCAATCACTTTCTTCCACGGCAGCAGACGCGCATCCTGAAACATCAGGCGGGTATCTTCGCGCGCCTCGGCCAGCGGCGCGTTGCCCGCCAGCAGTTCACCGTGCGTGGTGGATTCCAGCCCGGCCAGCAGGCGCAGCAGGGTACTTTTACCGCAGCCGCTGCGGCCGACCACCGCGACAAACTGGCCGGCCGGAATATGTAAATCGATATGATTCAGGATGGTGCGATTGCCATACTGCTTGGTGACGCCATTGACGCCCACCGGGGTACCGCGGTTCAGGCGCGCCGGGCTTAGCGTTGCGTTGCTCATGCGTTCTCCTCCTTCAATTGGTAAGCCGGATGCCAGCGCAGCCAGACACGCTCCAGCAGCTGTGCCGTCACGTCGGCCAGTTTGCCCAGCAGGGCATAGAGAATGATGGCGACCACCACCACATCGGTTTGCAGAAACTCACGGGCGTTCATTGCCAGATAGCCAATACCGGAGTTGGCCGAGATGGTTTCGGCCACGATCAGCGTCAGCCACATCAGACCGAGGGCAAAGCGCACGCCAACCATGATTGACGGCAGCGCGCCCGGCAAAATCACCTGAATAAACAGGCTCCAGCCGGAGAGACCATAGCTGCGCGCCATCTCCACCAGGCCGCGGTCAATATTCCGTATGCCGTGATAGGTATTGAGGTAGATAGGGAACAGCGTGCCGAGCGCCACAAGAAAAATTTTGGCTGACTCGTCGATGCCGAACCACAGAATCACCAGCGGGATCAGCGCCAGGTGCGGCACGTTACGCAGCATCTGCACCGAGGTATCCAGCAACCGTTCGCCGGTGCGCGACGTGCCGGTAATCAGCCCGAGAATCAGACCAATCGAACCGCCAATGGCAAAGCCGATTGCCGCTCGCCAGCCGCTGATGGCGAGGTGTTGCCACAACTCACCGCTGGCCGCGAGATGCCAGAAGGTGATGACAATATTCTCCGGCGAGGGCAGGATGCGTGTCGACAGCCAGCCGGCCTGTGAGGCAACCTGCCACACCACCACCAGCAGCACCGGCAGCGCCCACGGCAGCAGGGCATTGCTCAGCTGTTTCTTGACCTTTGCCATATGCGACTCCTTAACTCTGCGCGACTTTTTGCGGGGTGAAATCATTGGCGACCGCTTCACCGTGCGCCTGCACCACGCGGGGTTGCGGGATTTCCGGCACGGCCAGGTCGAGATGCGGGAACAGCAGCTCGCCTACGCGATAGGCCTCTTCCAGATGCGGATAGCCAGACAGAATGAAGGTTTCGATGCCGAGATCCTGATACTCCTGCATACGCGCCGCGACCGTCGGACCGTCGCCCACCAGTGCAGTCCCGGCACCGCCGCGTACCAGACCGACGCCGGCCCACAGGTTCGGGCTGATCTCCAGCCGATCGCGCCGTCCGCCGTGCAGCGCGGCCATGCGCTGCTGACCGACTGAATCGGTGCGGGCAAAGGCCGCCTGCGCTTTAGCAATGGTGGCATCGTCAAGATGGGCGATGAGCCGGTCTGCCGCCTGCCATGCTTCTTCATTGGTTTCACGCACAATCACGTGCAGACGAATGCCGAAGCGCACCGTGCGCCCCTGGGCCGCCGCTTTGGCGCGCACCTGTTCAATCTTCTCTTTGACCAGCGCGGGCGGTTCGCCCCAGGTCAGATAGACATCCACCTGCTCCGCGGCCAGATCCTGCGCGGCATCCGATGAGCCACCAAACCACAGCGGTGGACGTGGCTGCTGCACCGCTTTAAACATCAATCGTGCACCGCGCACTTTGACGTACTTGCCTTCGTAATCAACCGTTTCACCCTCGCTGACCCGGCGCCAGACGCGGGTGAACTCCGCGGATTCGGCATAACGCTCGCGGTGATCGAGGAAAACGCCGTCGCCCGCCAGCTCTTCCGGATCGCCGCCGGTGACGAGGTTAAACAGCGCGCGCCCGTTGGAGAGACGATCGAGCGTGGCGGCCTGCCGTGCGGCCTGCGTCGGGGAAATCACCCCCGGGCGCAGCGCCACCAGAAACCGCAGGCGCTGCGTCACCGGAATCAGGGATGCGGCCACCAGCCACGCATCTTCACACGACCGGCCGGTGGGGATCAGCACGCCACCAAAACCGAGGCGATCGGCGGCCTGCGCCACCTGTTGCAGATAACCGTGGTCCACCGGGCGCGCGCCTTCGGCGGTACCGAGATAGTGGCCGTCGCCGTGGGTAGGAAGAAACCAGAATACGGATACGCTCATGATAAATTTCCTTATGGCCGCGCCGGCTGTGGCTGCCAGATGCGATCGGCAATGGTGACTTTGACCGGCATTAAATGGTTGGCATAAAACAGATCGGCAGTTTGCTGTTGGGCCTGCGCCGTGTGGGCGCTGACCGGCGTAATGGTGGTCGGAGGACGATGGTCAAGGTAGCTGGCGATCACCGGCTTCGGCAGGCCCATCGCCTGTGCCAGCAGATCGATACTTTGCTGGCGCTGGCTACGCGTCAGCGCATCGGCTTCGCTAAAGGTGTGCAGCACCTGCTGCACGAAGTCACCGTGATCGGTAGTAAAGCTGCGCGTAGCGAGGTAGAACGAACCGGTCTGGTTCAGCTTACTGCCGTCCACCAGCACACGGACGTTGCCCTGCAGCAGCGCAGCGGAATAGTAGGGATCCCAGATCGCCCAGGCGTCAACATCGCCCTGCTGAAACGCGGCGCGCGCATCGGCTGGCGTCAGATAAGTCGGCTGAATATCGTTAAAGCTCAGCCCGGCCTGTTCCAGCGCGCGCAGCAGCAGATTGTGCGAACTGGAGCCTTTCTGGAACGCCACTTTATGGCCTTTCAGTTGCGCCACGCTGTGGATGGGACTGTCCTTCGGCACCAGAATCACTTCAGCCTGCGGCTTCGGTGGCTCCGAGCCGACATACAGCAAATCCGCCCCGGCGGCCTGAGCAAACAGCGGCGGGATGTCGCCGGTGCTGCCCAGGTCAATGCTGCCCACGTTCAGCGCCTCAAGCATTTGCGGACCGGCCGGAAACTCGATCCACTGAATGTTGGTGGCCGGGAAGCGCTGCTCCAGCAGCCGATGCGATTTGGCCAGCACCATGCTGACCGATCCTTTCTGATAGCCGATACGGAATTGTACCGGCGCTTCGGCAGCCTGAGCCGCGAGGGTCAGGGCAAACAGCGCGGTAACGGTTGGCAGCAGCCAGCGGGTTAACATCCTTTTCATCGCGGTTCCTTTATACAGCCTGAGCATAGGGTTGATGACGACGGTGCAGCGCCTGCCAGAAGGTTTCCAGCGCTTCATCAATGCGCTCGCTCAGCAGCGCATCCAGCTCAGGCTGGCGGTCGTAATGGGTGATTTGCGTATCGTTGGCGAACACGCCGTGCAGAACTTCCTGCGCTTTCAGCGCGTTCAGCACCGGTTTCAGCGCGTAGTCAACGGCCAGCATGTGCGCCACGCTGCCGCCGCTGGCCAGCGGCAGCACCACTTTATGTTCCAGCGCGCGTTCTGGCAGCAGGTCGAGCAAGGTTTTAAGCGCACCTGAGAAAGAGGCTTTATAAATCGGTGTGGCGACGATCAGCCCCTCCGCGAGCGCTAAATCTGCTTTCAGCGCGGTCAGTGCCGGTGAGTCAAAGCGCGCATACAGCAAATCTTCCGGCTGAAAGTTGTGAATGTTCCACGGAATCACCTCAACGCCACGCGCTTCCAGCGCCCGCTGGCACACACTCAGCAGCGCCGTGGAACGTGAAGGAAAACGCGGACTCCCCGCCAGCGTAATAACCCGCATGGTCACTCCTTATAACTGAAAGTTATTGATTAGCAATTATTGAGAACTGATGCGTTCAATCCTGACAGAGCAGGCGGCGAGGCGTAAATGATTTATCCGGCAATGGATAGCCGTCAGGCGGGAATAGCCCGCGCTTATAAAGGAAGGGAAAAGCGCCTCTAAGGTTAATCTGAATTGCACCCACAGGTTGCCGGGTTTTCATTAGCGGCTTCCGTCACGGGCAAGGTGAGAATGATTAAAAGCGCTGTTGCCTGGTTAAATCAGAGGTGTAACCGTCGACACATATCGCCGGGCGCGCCATTGTCGTCAGGCTTAAGAAGAAATAGATGAGGTAATTTAAGGAGTAGCAAACAAACGCTGACGTAAGTTTAAAGCGTGCACCAGGATTTTTCGTAGTGGCTGTTTAGAATGTTCCATTTTAAGCTGGTCTCAAATTAGCGAATAAGTGTGTCAAAGCGTGGCGTTTTATTAAAATCGCACCGTTTAACGCGTTTCCTGTTACCGATATTACGTATCACTTCTGCACTATGACCGGGATTGCTTCAGTTGCGCTTAACAATAAACGGTAAATTATCAGCCAGTCTGGCAAGGGCCAATAGTCATGCCGTCGGCGGGCTGTTTATAATTGATTGAGTTTTCTTACGCTAAAAAAAAGTCACTGCCTTATTTGCGCCTTAATTGGGCGGATTTTTGTCTGGCCATTATTCAGTATTATTTTTAGGGAGAGGAATATGGGAAGGTCTGCTCTGTTAGTGCATCCGGCTGAGCCGGTTGCCGATCAGCCTGCGCGCGTCGCGGCTGATAACGTTAATCCACTATTGTGTTATCTGCTGCAGCCGGATGCCGCGCACAGTCAGTTTACCGCTGTGCCACAGCCAGCGGCGGAGAGCGTCAGCGACGACGCGTTTTTACTGTTTGCCGCTGATGGTTTTGTGCCCTCTGCGGCACTGTTGCAGGAAGTGGCAACGCTCAGCCATCAGCGCCCGGAGCTCAACTGCATGCTGCTTTCACTGGCACCGCGTGCACTGAGCAGCGGCCTGCAGTCGTCGCTGCAGCTGTTCCAGCAGCTGCAGGCGCAGCGCCTGTGGCAGCAGAATAATTACGCCGTTATCCTGCGCGCCGCGCTGGTGAAAAATGCCGCTCCGCTGGTACGCATTCAGGATGTGATGCTGGCCGGCCTGTTAAATACGCAAACGGTATGGCTGCTGGATGCCCGCGCGGAGCATGAGGTCACCACGGTTAATCCGCCGCCCAGCTATCAGCAATTTATGACGGAGTATGAAAAGGTCACCCGTTTGTCACACTTTATTCCGGAGCGAAACCGCTATCGCCAGAGTTATTTACGCAGCGGGTTATTACAGCTGGTACAGCAGGAATTAAACGCTGAAACGCAGTTCTCTAATAATGTGCGGCACGCGGTGCGCTACTTTGCCGATCAGTTTTCACCGCAGAGCACAATGGAAAAACTGTTACTGAAACAGCCCGACCTCTATTTCTCACTGATGAAAATGAGAAAAAGCCGCTGAGATAGCGCCAGCGTTAATTTTAAGAATTACTCCCGTGGGCGCTGAGGTATTTTTGTGTCACGCTGTTAACACTGAGAAAAATACCCAGACGCCAGAGTTTTTATGTCTATCAAACGTAACGCGATTGCCAACTATGTTGGCCAGATCTATCTGACGCTGTCAGGTATTTTAGTGGTTCCCCTGTATATTCAGCATTTAGGTATGGAAGCTTACGGTCTCGTGGGCTTCTTTTCTATATTGCTGACCTGGCTGCAGTTGCTTGACGCGGGCGTTTCAACCACGCTGATGCGCGAGGCGGCACGCTACCGGGCAAATCAGGCAGAATTTGTCTGGTTTCCGGCGCTGTTTGCCACGCTGACCCGCTTCTTCCTGTTCTCCACCCTGGTGCTGGTGGTGCTCGGCTGGCTGGCGACGCCATGGATTGCCACGCACTGGCTGGATGCGCAGCACTTGCCCGCCAGCGATGTGGTGGTTGCCGTGGCGATCATGGTGATCACCGCCGCGATTCGCTGGCGTACCAGCCCGTATCGCAGCGTGATTGTCGGTTTTGAGCATCAGGTCTGGCTCAACGGCGTGAACCTGATCATTACCACGCTGCGTACTTTTGGCGCGGTACTGGTGATCCAGCTGTTCCCGAATCCGCTGCTGACCTTCTTTATCTGGCAATTGCTGGTGTCGATTGCCGAAGCCGCCTGCTGTATCTGGAAATCCTGTCAGCTGGTGCCCCGCGCAGCGCGCAAAGAGAAGCGCGACGATCTGAAAGGCGTGCTTAAACCCTTTATCCGCTTTGCGCTGAGCGCCGCCTTCTCCAGCGCCGTGTGGACCTTTATTTCGCAGATTGACCGGCTGGTGCTGTCAAAAACCCTGCCGCTGAGCGAGTACGGCTCGTTCACCGTGGTTGCCACGGCTGCGACCGGGATCCTGCTGCTGAGCAGTCCGATTATGCAGGCGATTGTGCCGCGCATGACCGGCATGAAAACCCGTCAGCAGGGCGATGCCGAATCGCTGAAGCTCTACCGCTATACCACCCAGGCGGTAGCAATTTTTATGGCCCCGCTCAGCATCACCATTGCCTGCTATGCCGGACCGCTACTGTGGGCGTGGACGCAGAAACCGCAAATTGTCGAAGAGATGGCGTTTGTGCTTAGCCTCTATGCGCTCGGCAGCGGCATCCAGGCGATCTGCGGCCTGCTGTATCACCTGCAATACGTTAACGGCAATCTGAAACTGCACATGCAGGGATTCACCTGTTTTGCCGTCGTGCTGGTGCCGCTCAACATCTGGTGTGCCGTCCATTACGGGGCGCTGGGCACCGGCTGGCTGTGGCTGGGGCAGAACATCTTCTATTTAGTTGGCTGGGCGTGGCTGGTGCATCGCCGCTTTGCGCCGGGCATCCATTTCAGCTGGCTGACGCGCGACGTAGCGCTGATTTGGGCGGTGTCGGCTCTGATTGCCTGGCTCAGCACGCTGTTGCCCATCGAGTGGAACCAGAATCGCTGGATCAACCTGCTGTGGCTGGGGCTGATCGGGGCATTTAACCTTGGCGTGTGCTGTCTGTTACACAGCCTGGTGCTAAAACGCCTGCGCGCGCCGCTTGTTAACGCAGAGGAAAGAGGATGAGCATGACATCACGCCGCACGCCGACGGTTTCGGTAATTATCCCTAACTGGAACTGCGCGCCCTGGCTGCCGGAAACCCTGGGGTCGCTGCTTCGCCAGTCATCGCCGCCGGAAGAGATCATCATTATTGATGATGGCTCGAGCGATGACAGCGTGGCCTGGCTGACGGCGTTTGCTGCGCAGCATCCGCAGGTGACGCTGTTGAGTGGCGGACGCGGCGGCGTCAGTGCCGCGCGCATGAAGGGGCTGGCCGCAGCCAGCGGCGATTTCGTCTATTTTATGGATGCCGACGACTTCGTCTCGACAGAACTGTTCGCCGATTTCCGCCGCGTGCAGGCGCGTCATCCGGAGATTGATCTGTTCTGCTTTGGCGCGAAGATGTTTTTCGACCTGCCAGCGCCGCAGCGCCATTATCAGACCATCCATCAGCGCCACGTCAGCGGCCTGCTGCCGGGCGGCAGCGCCACGCTGCGCACGCTGATTCAGCATCAGTCGGCGCATCGGGTGATCTGGAGCAGCATCATCTCGCGTCGCCTGATTGACCAGCTCGATCTGCAGTTTCTGCCGATCCAAAACCATGAAGACGCGCCCTTTATGTTCGCCCTCTATCTGCAGGCGCGCGCGCTGTACTGCACCAGCCAGAGCTACTACTACAAACGCTTTATGCTGAGTTCACTGTCGCAGAGCACACGCGACTTCTCGTGGGTGAAAAATTACTTTATCGCCCGCGCCGGCAGTGAGCAGTTCCTGCAGCAGCAGCAACTGCCGCACGATGAGGCGCTGCTGGATGACTATTACCAGACGGTGATGCACGGCTGCCTGACGCAAATCCGCAAAAATCACATGACGGTACCCGCCGAGTGGCAGCCGCAGGTGAATCAGCTGGTGCGTAAAGTGTTACAGCACAACGCGCGTCTGAAACTGCTGTGGTATTGCCCGGCGATTTACAGCGGTTTACAGGCCTGCCGCGATCGTCTGGGACGCTATTCCGCCCGACGCTGATACCGATCAAATTGTTGCATCCCAGAGTAATTTACTTTTGCGCCAGAGCACCTTACCATTCTGGCGCACAAATTCCCGTGCACCCGACTTTCACGAAGCTTCCGCCATTCAGGAGAGTGCATGCTATATCCTATCGTCCGGCCGGCGCTGTTTAAGCTCGATCCAGAGCGCGCGCACGAACTCACCTTTCAACAGTTACGCTTCATCAGCGGCACGCCGCTGGAAGGGCTGATTCGTCAGTCGCTACCGTCACGCCCGGTGACCTGTATGGGGCTGACCTTTCCGAACGCGCTGGGTCTGGCTGCGGGGCTGGATAAGAACGCGGAGTGCATTGATGCCTTTGGCGCCATGGGCTTTGGCTTTGTCGAGGTGGGCACGGTGACGCCACGCGCACAGCCGGGCAATGACAAACCCCGCATGTTCCGGCTGGTGGCGGCGGAAGGTATCATCAACCGCATGGGGTTTAATAATCTCGGCGTCGATCACCTGGTAGAGAATGTGAAAAAGGCGCGCTTTAAAGGCGTGCTCGGCATCAATATAGGTAAAAATAAAGATACGCCGGTGGAGCAGGGCAAAGACGATTATCTCACCTGCATGGAAAAGGTGTATGCGCACGCCGGTTATATTGCCATCAATATTTCCTCACCGAATACCCCCGGATTACGTTCGCTGCAATATGGCGAAGCGCTGGACGATCTGCTGTCGGCGATTAAATTAAAACAGCGGGCGCTGCAGGAAAGCCATCTGAAATATGTGCCGGTGGCGGTGAAGATCGCGCCGGATCTTTCTGAAGAAGAATTGATCCAGGTTGCCGACAGTTTAGTGCGCCACGAAATAGACGGCGTGATCGCCACCAATACCACGCTCGATCGTTCGCTGGTGAGCGGGCTGAAATATGCCGACGAAGCGGGGGGATTAAGTGGCCGTCCGGTTCAGTCGCGCAGCACCGAGGTGATTCGCCGTCTGGCGCAGGAGCTGCAGGGACGTCTGCCTATTATTGGCGTCGGTGGCATTGATTCGCTGGTCGCGGCACGGGAAAAAATGGCGGCTGGCGCAACGCTGGTACAGATATACTCTGGCTTTATTTATAAAGGTCCGGGTTTAATTAAAGATATCGTGACCCATCTCTAAGACATTTCTCACTTTCCCTGGCCGGGGGGTTTATTTCTCCCTCCGGCTCGTTTATATTTTGTCCTGTTCGTACAATTTTCAGCTTTTTCCTTAAAGCAATATTTTAAATTTGAGCGCCGTTTAGCGCAGCGTAAATCCACAGGGCACCCCATGAAAATCAAACCCGATGACAACTGGCGTTGGTATTTTGACGCAGAGCATGACCGGATGATGCTGGATCTGGCCGATGGAATGTTATTTCGCTCGCGCTTCTCGCGCAAAATGCTGACGCCCGATGCCTTTAATGACAGCGGTTTTTGCGTTGATGACGCTGCGCTTTATTTTACTTTTGAAGAGCGCTGTCGCCAGAGCGGCTTAAAAAGCGATCAGCGCGCCGAGCTGGTGCTGAACGCGCTGGTGGCCAGCCGTTTCCTTAAGCCGCTGATGCCGAAAAGCTGGCACTTTACCAGCCATGCGCACAGCTGGCAGCCCGTCGCGGGCGATATGGTGGCGGTAACGCTGGCTGACAGCGGCGAACAGGCGCAGCTGCTGGTGGTCGAAAGCGGCGAGAATGCCGCGCTCTGTCTGCTGGCGCAGAGTGCGCTGACGGTGGCGGGCAAAGGGATGCAGCTCGGCGATGCTATCAAGATCATGAACGATCGCCTGCAGCCGCAGTTGCAGGAAAGTAACGCGCCGTTTGCCCGCGCGGTGTAGCGCTTACGCCAGTTCGATATCTCCGTTCGGAATACAGCTGCAGCTGAGAATGGTGCCATCGCCGCGCACCGCGCTCTGCTTCAGCGCCTTCACGTCACCCGACACCAGCGTCATTTTGCAGTTGCCGCAGATTCCGGCACGGCACGAATAGGGAATGCGAAAGCCCTGCATCTCCAGCTGTTCCAGTAATACCTGCTGATTATCGCCAGCAAACTGCTGACCCTGATAGCCGATGGTCACGGCAGCCGGCGCGCTGCTGGCGGCCTGCAGCGTTTCCACCACCTCACCGGCACCGTAAGCGCGCGGCGTCTGCCGTTCCAGCACTTCAACCGTATCGCCGACGCGCACGATGCCGCTGTTAAGCGCAATCAGATTCAGGCCGAAATCGATATCTCCGCTGCCGTCCTGCGCGCTGCGGAAACGCTGCAGCGTGGCGAGCGGTTCGCCCTGCGGGTGCTTGCGACCGCTTTCGGTGCCGATGGTGGTAAACACGCAGCGGCTGCACGGCTTCGGCATCTCGAAGGTGATCTCGCCGATCTTAATACGTTTCCAGCTGTCCTCGTCCCAGGCGCTGGCGCCGCTGACGATCAGATTGGGGCGGAACTGCTCCAGCCGCACGCTGGCCGGACAGCGCTGCTGCAGATCCTGCAGCGACGCCATGTTGACCAGCAGGTAAGGGAAACCGTCAGCGAACCCCAGCGGGACCTGGTCGAAGCGTTTTACCCGGCGTGACGGCTCAGCGCCAACCCAGCGCAGCTGCACCGGGCGCGGGAAAAAGCCGCTCAGCCACTGGTTGATGGTGTCAGGCGCAATGCACGCAGTGAACTGGTTGCCCCACACTTCGGTCGGTGCCGGCTGGGCGCTGAAATCGCTGAAGCGGATCAGCGCCTGGCTGCCGTCCGGCGCGGTGATGAATAGCCCGTCGGGCAGCGGGGCGGGCGTGAAACGCACCATCTCCGGAAACTGGCGGGCGGTAATAAAGGTCCCGTCCGCTTCGGTCACCATAAAGATGCGATCGAAGGCCAGACCGCTTTCCAGCACCTGCGCGTGTGACAGCTGCAAACCACGCATCGATTTAACCGGGTGAATATACAGGCGAGACAGGGTAATCATCACAACTCCGTACAGACAAAAAGAAGCTAACTTTATGACATAGGACGCTGATTCGCTATAATGCGCAACAATTTTAGCAAGAGTAAAAGTGACGATATGAATTCTCTGTTTGCCAGTACGGCGCGTGGGCTCGAAGAGCTGTTGAAAACTGAGCTGGACGCGCTGGGTGCGCAGGATTTGCAGGTGGTGCAGGGCGGCGTCCACTTCCGAGCCGACGACCGCGTAATGTACCAAAGCCTGCTGTGGAGCCGTCTGGCTTCACGTATTTTGCTGCCGCTGGGAGAATTCGGCGTCTGGAGCGATCTCGATCTCTACGTCGGCGCGCAAAGCATCCCGTGGAGTGAGCTGTTTGACAGCAACACCACGTTCGCCATCCACTTCAGCGGCACCAATGAGGTGATTCGCAACAGCCAGTTTGGTGCGCTGCGCATCAAAGATGCGATTGTCGATAGCTTTACCCGGCAGAATCTGGAGCGTCCGAGTGTCGATCGCGAGCAGCCGGGCATCCGCATTAACGCGTGGCTGAACAAAGATCGCGTTAGCATCGCGCTGGATCTGAGCGGCACCGCACTGCATCAGCGCGGCTATCGCCAGCAAACCGGCCAGGCACCGCTGAAAGAGAACCTGGCGGCGGCGATTGTGATGCGCTCCGGCTGGCAGAGCGGCACGCCGCTGGTCGATCCGATGTGCGGCTCCGGTACGCTGCTGATTGAAGCGGCGCTGATCGCCTGCGATCGCGCGCCGGGCCTGCTGCGTTCGCACTGGGGCTTCAGCCGCTGGAAACGCCACAACAGCGCGCTGTGGCAGGAGGTGCGCAGCGACGCGCTGCAGCGTGCGCGCGCCGGCACGGCCGCCACCACGTCACGCTTCTTTGGCTATGATAATGATGGTCGCGTGCTGGAGTGGGCACGTGCCAACGCGCGCCGCGCCGGCGTGTTCGATCTGTTCACCTTTGCGCAGCAGGATGTGCTGCAGCTGAAAAATCCGCTGGCGGGCGAAGCGATGCGCGGTACGGTGCTGAGTAACCCGCCGTACGGTGAGCGTCTGGAGAGCGAGCCGGCGCTGATTGCGCTGCACAGCCAGCTGGGCCGCATCATGAAACAGCAGTTTGGCGGCTGGAATTTGTCGCTGTTCAGCGCCTCACCAGAGCTGCTCAGCTGCCTGCAGCTGCGCGCCGATCGCCAGTTTAAAGCGAAAAACGGTCCGCTGGAGTGCGTACAGAAGAACTACCAGCTGGCGGAGAACAGCGCCGAAGGCGGCGCACAGATTGCCGAAGACTTTGCTAACCGCCTGCGTAAGAACAGCAAAAAACTGGACAAGTGGGCGCGCCAGTCGAATATTGACTGCTACCGCCTGTATGACGCCGATCTGCCGGAGTATAACGTGGCGGTCGATCGCTACGCCGACTGGGTAGTGATTCAGGAGTACGCGCCGCCGAAAACCGTGGATGCGACCAAAGCGCGTCAGCGCCTGTTTGACGTGATCGGTGCCACGCTGAGCGTGCTGGAGATACCGGCCAATCGCCTGGTGCTGAAAACCCGCGAACGGCAGAAGGGCAAAAATCAGTACCAGAAGCTGAGCGAGAAGGGCGAATTCTTTGAAGTGCAGGAGTTTAACGCGCGGCTGCTGGTGAACCTGACGGATTATCTCGATACTGGCCTGTTCCTCGACCACCGTATCGCGCGCCAGATGCTGGGCCAGATGAGCCAGGGGAAAGATTTCCTTAACCTGTTCTCCTATACCGGTAGCGCCAGCGTGCACGCCGGGCTGGGCGGCGCCAAATCCACCACCACGGTTGATATGTCGCACACCTATCTGGAGTGGGCCGAACGTAACCTGCGCCTGAACGGATTAACCGGGCGCCAGCATCGCCTGATGCAGGCGGACTGCCTGAGCTGGCTGCGCGAAAGCGATGAGCAGTTCGATCTGATCTTTATCGATCCGCCGACCTTCTCCAACTCCAAACGCATGGAAGATGACTTCGATGTGCAGCGCGACCACCTGATGCTGCTGCAGAACCTGAAGCGCATGCTGCGTCGCGGCGGCACCATTATGTTCTCCAATAACAAGCGCGGCTTCAAAATGGATCTGGACGGCTTGCAGCGTCTGGGTCTGCAGGCGCAGGAAATTACGCAAAAAACGCTGTCGCAGGACTTTGCGCGCAACCGTCAAATTCACAACTGCTGGCTGGTAAGCCACGCCGGTAAGGAATAAGTTTTATGTCACTGATCAGTATCCATGGCGCTTACCTGTCGTTCAGCGATGCGCCGCTGTTGGATAACACCGAACTGCATATCGAAGAGGGCGAGCGCGTCTGTCTGGTTGGGCGCAACGGCGCCGGTAAATCGACGCTGATGAAAATCATCAACGGCGAACAGCCGCTGGATGACGGCCGCATTATTTATGAGCAGGATTTGGTGGTCGCGCGGCTGCAACAGGATCCGCCACGCAATATCACCGGTTCGGTGTACGACTTCGTCGCCGAGGGCGTGGCCGAACAGGCTGAGCACCTTAAGGCGTATCACGCCATATCGCACCTGGTGATGGAAGATCCGAGCGAGAAAAACCTCAACGAAATGGGGCGACTGCAGACAATTCTCGACCATCACAACCTGTGGCAGCTCGACAGCCGCATCAACGATGTGCTGCAGCAAATCGGGCTGCAGCCGGACACCGAGCTGTCGTCACTCTCCGGTGGCTGGCTGCGTAAAGCCGCGCTGGGCCGTGCGCTGGTCAGCAACCCGCGCGTGCTGATGCTCGACGAACCGACTAACCATCTCGATATCGAAACCATCGACTGGCTGGAAAGCTTCCTGAAAACCTTCAACGGCAGCATCGTGTTTATTTCGCACGACCGCTCGTTTATCCGCAATATGGCGACGCGCATCGTCGACCTCGATCGCGGCAAGCTGGTGTCATGGCCGGGCGATTACGATCAGTTCCTGCTCGGCAAAGAGGAAGCGCTGCGCGTTGAAGAGATGCAAAACGCCGAATTCGACCGCAAGCTGGCGCAGGAAGAAGTGTGGATTCGCCAGGGCATCAAAGCGCGTCGCACCCGTAACGAAGGCCGCGTGCGCGCGCTGAAAGCGCTGCGTCGTGAACGTTCCGAACGGCGTGACGTGATGGGCAAAGCCAATATGCAGGTCGGTGAAGCGGCGCGTTCCGGCAAAATCGTCTTTGAGCTGGAAAACGTGGATTACGGCGTTGACGGCAAAACGCTGGTGAAGGATTTCTCCACCCAGGTGCAGCGCGGCGACAAAATCGCCCTGATTGGCCCGAACGGCTGCGGTAAAACCACGCTGCTGCGCCTGATGCTCGGCCAGCTGAAGGCGGATGCCGGTCGCGTGCACTGCGGCACCAAACTGGAAATCGCCTACTTCGATCAGCACCGCGCGGAGCTCGATCCGGATAAAACCGTGATGGATAACCTGGCAGAAGGCAAACAGGAAGTGATGGTCAACGGCAAGCCACGCCACGTGCTGGGCTATCTGCAGGACTTCCTGTTCCACCCGAAACGCGCCATGACGCCGGTGCGTGCGCTGTCCGGCGGCGAGCGTAACCGCCTGCTGCTGGCGCGTCTGTTCCTCAAGCCCAGCAACCTGCTGATCCTTGACGAACCGACCAACGACCTTGATGTCGAAACGCTCGAGCTGCTGGAAGAGCTGGTGGATGGCTATCAGGGAACCGTACTGCTGGTGAGCCACGATCGTCAGTTTGTGGACAACACCGTGACCGAATGCTGGATCTTTGAAGGCAACGGCGAGATCGGTACCTTCGTCGGTGGCTACCATGATGCGCAGCAGCAGCGCGCCGCTTACAAGCAGACCAAAGCCGCACCGGTCAAAAGCGCAGCGGCTAAACCGGCAGAAAAAGCCGACGCCCCCAAACGCAGCGCAGGCAAGCTAAGCTATAACCTGACGCGTGAACTGGAACAGCTGCCGCAAAAGCTGGAGCAGCTGGAGACGCGTATCGGTGAGCTGCAGGCGCAGATGAGTCATCCGGACTTCTTCAGCCAGCCGCACGACAAAACGCAGCCGGTGCTGGATGCGCTGGCGCAGGCGGAGCAGGAGCTGGAAACCACCTTTGAACGGTGGGAAGAGCTGGAAGCGCTGAAAAACGGCGCATAACGCAGAGGGAGTCAGCATGTGTGCCACGCATCAGACGCAGCACTGGATGCTCTGTCCGCAGTGTGATTTAACCGTAAAACTGCCCGCCGTACCGGTGGGCAGCCGTGCGCGCTGTCCGCGCTGTCACACCACGCTGGTGGCTAACTGGCACGAACCGCGTAAACGTCCCACCGGCTATGCGCTGGCGGCGCTGTTTATGCTGCTGCTGGCCAATCTGTTTCCGTTTATCAGCATGCATGTGGCCGGTCTCAGCAGCCAGATTTCGCTGATGGCTATCCCGCAGGTGATGGATCGCGAGGATTATCGCAGCCTCGCCACGCTGTTCCTGCTGTTTGTGCAGGGCATTCCGGCTTTCTGCATGATCGCCATTCTGCTGCTGGTGAATCCGGTGCGCCTGCCGCACAGCCTGCGACTCGGGCTGGCACGCATTCTGTTTCAATTGCGCAGCTGGGGTATGGCCGAAATTTTCATGGCCGGCGTGCTGGTCAGCTTCGTCAAACTGATGGCCTACGGTGAAATTGGCCTTGGCAGCAGCTTCTGGCCGTGGTGCCTGTTTTGTCTGCTGCAGCTGCGTGCGTTTCAGTGCGTCGATCGCCGCTGGGTCTGGCAGCGGATCGATCCGCTGCCGCCGCTGGCGCAAACGCCTCAGGCGGGCATCAGCGGACTGAAGCAGGGGTTGCGCAGCTGTCCGTGCTGCACCGCGATTCTGCCGGCTGCTGAGAAAACCTGTCCGCGCTGCGGCGTGAGCGCTGCGCCGCGCAGGCAGCACAGCCTGCAGTGGACGCTGGCGCTGCTGATCACCTCGGTGATGCTGTATATCCCGTCGAATATTATGCCGATCATGGTGACCGAAACGCTCGGCTCGCAGTATCCGTCCAACATTATGGCCGGCGTCATTTTGCTGTGGAGCGATGGCTCCTGGCCGGTCGCGCTGGTGATTTTTATCGCCAGTATTATGGTGCCTTCGCTGAAGATGGTGGCGATTGGCTGGCTGTGCTGGCACGCCAGCGGCCGCGGCCGGCGCGACAGCGAGAAGATGCACCTGATTTATGAGGTGGTGGAGTTTGTTGGCCGCTGGTCAATGATTGATGTGTTTGTGATCGCTGTGCTTTCTGCGCTGGTGCGCATGGGCCAGCTGATGAGTGTTTACCCTGCGCCAGGCGCGCTATTGTTTGCGCTGGTGGTGATTCTGACTATGTTCGCCGCCATGACGTTTGATCCGCGCCTGATTTGGGATCGCCTACAGGAAACTGAACGTAAGGAGCCGCGTCTTGACGGACAACCAACACGGCATTGCTAACGTCGACCAGATTAAACGCTGGTCGCCGGTGTGGATCGTACCTATCGTCACGCTGTTAATCGGCGGATGGATTCTGTTTTATCACTTCAGCCATCAGGGACCGCAGGTCACGCTGATCACCGAAAACGCCGAAGGCATCGTTGCCGGTAAAACCACCATTAAAAGCCGCAGCGTCGACGTGGGCACCGTCGAAAGTGCGGTACTGACGGACGATCTGCACCATGTGGAGATCACCGCACGCCTGAATGCCGGCATGGAAAAACTGCTGCATAAAGACAGCGTGTTTTGGGTGGTGAAGCCGCAGATTGGCCGGGAAGGGGTGACGGGCCTCGGTACGCTGCTCTCCGGCGCCTACATTGAACTGCAGCCCGGCGCCAAAGGGGATAAGCCAGAGCACTATCAGCTGCTCGACGCGCCGCCGCTGGCACCGCCGGATGCCAAAGGTATTCGCGTCATCCTTGACAGCAAAAAAGCCGGCCAGCTTAATCCGGGCGATCCGGTGCTGTTCCGCGGCTATCGCGTCGGTACGGTGGAAACCAGCACCTTTGATACCGACAAGCGCATGATGACCTATCAGCTGTTCATCGCCGCGCCTTACGATCGGCTAATTACCACCAATGTGCGCTTCTGGAAAGACAGCGGCATTGCGGTGGATATGTCCGCTTCCGGCATGCGCGTCGAAATGGGCTCGCTGACGACCCTGTTTAGCGGTGGTGTGAGCTTTGACGTGCCGGACGGCTGGGAACTCGGCGAGCTGGCCAAAAATCAGGACGACTACCATCTGTATGATGACCAGCGCAGCATTCAGGATTCGCTGTACACCAAGCACACTGATTTCCTGATGTTCTTCAGCGACTCGATTCGTGGTCTGCAGGTCGGCGCTCCGGTAGAGTTCCGCGGCATTCGTCTTGGTACCGTGGCTCAGGTGCCTTACATGATCCCGGGCGTGAATCAGGCGCTGAACACTGATTACCGTGTGCCGGTGCTGATCCGCATCGAGCCGGACCGCTTTATCAGCCGTCTGGGTGGCGACTTCAATCTTGAACAGCATCTGCAGGATGGTAAGAAACGCGGCCTGCGCGCCACGCTGAAAACCGGCAACCTGCTGTCCGGTGCGCTGTTTGTCGATCTCGACTTCTATGACAATGCACCGGCTTACAAAGGACCGAACGAAGTGGCGGGGCTGGAAGTGATTCCGACCGTGAGCGGCGGTCTGAGCCAGATTCAGCAGAAACTGATGGCGGCGCTGGATAAAATCAACGCACTGCCGCTCAACCCGATGATCAACCAGGCCACCGGCACGCTGAAAGAGAGCCAGCGCACCCTGCAGCAGCTGCAGAAAACGCTGGATAACCTTAATCAGATCACCGCCAACCCGGCGATGAAAACGCTGCCGGCCGATATGCAGCAAACCCTGCGCGAGCTTAATCGCAGCATGAAGGGGCTGCAGCCGGGATCGCCAGCCTATAACAAACTGGTGGGCGATATGCAGCGCCTTGACCAGGTGCTGCGCGAATTGCAGCCGGTGCTGAAAACGCTCAACAGTAAGAGCAACGCGCTGGTATTTGAAGCCAAACCCGGTCAGGATCCGCAGCCAAAGAGGGCGAAACAGTGAAAAAAGGGCTGATTATCGGTGCTGTGCTGCTGCTGGCGGGCTGCAGCAGCACTATCGACACCACATATTACCAGCTGCCTGCGGGCAGCAATATGGCGCGCGTCAGCAGTGACGCCTCCGCCAGCCAGCCGATGATTTGGGTTGAACAGGTGAGCGTGCCGGATTATCTCGCCGGCAACGGGCTGGTTTATCAAACCAGCGACGTGAAGTACGTGATTGCCGCCAACAATCTGTGGGCCAGTCCGCTCGACCAGCAGCTGCAGCAGACACTGGTGAGTAACCTCGGCCAGGCGTTGCCCGGCCGGCTGGTGGCCAGTCAGCCGCTGGGTGACACGCACGATACGCTCAGCGTGCACGTCACCGGCTTCCACGGCCGCTATGACGGCAAGGTGGTAGTAAGCGGTGAATGGCTGTTACAACATCAAGGCCGGCTTATCAAACATGGCTTTAATCTGACGCTGCCGCAGACCGAAGATGGCTACGATGCGCTGGTGCGCACGCTGGCGCTCGGCTGGCAGCAAACGGCACAGCAAATCGCTAACAGCGTGGTGACGCTAAATTAGGATTTGTTCGATGCTTATGCTAAGTCCCTGATTTGCCGTTATGTGACGGCGCGCAAATCAGGGACTTTTTTATTGCGGAATCAGCCAGATATGGCGGCGGCACTGAGAGATTTGTGTCGATTTCACGGCAAATTGATGACATTGGCGTGAATTTTGCGCATTGACCTTTCACCCACCACAGGTTAGAACATTACTGTGGTTGAACATTAATTCACCACTCTTTCTTTCCACCAGATTCCACCAGACCTGAAATGAGGGAAACGAGGTATGAAGAGACAGAAGAGAGACCGCCTGGAACGAGCACATTCACGAGGCTATCAGGCAGGCATTACCGGCCGCTCAAAAGAGATATGCCCTTATCAAATGATCGATGCCCGGTCTCACTGGTTGGGAGGTTGGCGACAAGCCATGGAGGACAGGTCGGCGGTGGCTTAGGCACCGTCGGATGTCTGTAAACAGGAAAAAAAACCTCCGCTGCGTGCGGAGGTTTTTGTTGGCGGGTCAGAATGCTGAAGTGTCTTTAAACAGGCCCACTTTCAGGTCAGTCGCGGTGTAAATCAGGTTACCGTCGACGAACACTTCGCCATCGGCCACGCCCATCACCAGCTTGCGGTTGATGACGCGTTTGAAGTGAATTTTGTAAGTAACCAGCTTCGCCGTCGGCAGAACCTGGCCGGTGAATTTCACTTCACCCACACCCAGCGCACGGCCTTTACCTTCCGCACCCAGCCAGCCGAGATAGAAGCCAACCAGCTGCCACATAGCATCCAGACCCAGACAGCCTGGCATCACCGGATCGCCTTTAAAGTGGCAATCAAAGAACCACAGGTCAGGGCGGATATCCAGTTCGGCTTCCACATAACCTTTATCAAATTTGCCGCCGTCTTCGGTCATTTTGACCACGCGGTCCATCATCAACATGTTGTCAGACGGAAGCGGTGGGCCATTCTCGCCAAATAGTTCGCCGCGACCAGAGGCAATCAGGTCTTCTTTGCTATAGGATTCGCGTTTATCTACCATGTTCTCAATATGCCTTCTTTTAGTGAAGCCCGAATATTAGCGAACAGTTGTACGCTGGGCAATGTAATCAGCTGTGGTTGAACCAGTTGAGCCAGCGTAATGGCCAGGGCCGCGGTCGGTTTTCTTGCTGATTGAGCTGAGTAATGCGCTCCTGAATGGTGCTCAGCAGCGAGTCGCCGCTTTCGCTCTGCCAGGCAATACCGGTTAACAGCGGCAGCGCTTCGTCAACGCGCTCAATCGCCCAGATATGGAACTGGCCCTGCTGTACCGCTTCTACCACGTCGTCGCTGAGGCTGAGATGGCGCACGTTGCTGGCAGGCAGAATCACGCCCTGTTTGCCGGTCAGCTCGCGCGACTGGCAGATGTGGAAGAAGCCTTCGATTTTCTCATTCAGACCACCCACCGGCTGCACGTTACCAAACTGGTCCACCGAACCGGTAACGGCAATCTGCTGGTTCAGCGGCTGGTTTGCCAGCGCGCTGATCAGCACACACAGCTCGGCCAGCGAGGCGCTGTCACCGTCGACTTCGGAGTAAGACTGCTCAAACACCAGCGATGCCGAGAAGGGCAGCTGCTGTTCCAGCTCCAGCTCGGAAATCAGATACGCCTGCATGATCATCATACCTTTGGCGTGGATGTTGCCACCAAGCTCCGCTTTGCGCTCCACGTCGGTAAATTCGCCATCGCCCGGATGCACAACACAGGTGATGCGTGACGGCTCGCCCCACGGACGTGGATGGCCAGGGAATTCAATCACCGACAGGCCGTTGATCTGCCCGACCACTTCGCCTTCCGTTTCGATCATAATCTGATTCAGCAGGATCTCATCGCGCATCCGGTCGGCGAGGAAACTCTCGCGCCACTGGCGTGCTTCCAGCGCCTCTTTCAGCGCCTCACCATTCAGCGTGTCACCGTGCAGCGCGGCTTCCTGCAGCTGACGACGCAGCCAGCGCGGGCACAGCGGCAGCGTGTCCTGATCGCCGGTCAGACGCACCGCTTCCTGGATCAGCAGCGGCCAGAAATCAGCTTCGGGTGGCGTCAGGCCGGCCAGCTCCGCCTGGCATAGCGTCCAGCGGCACCAGTTGGCCATGTCATCCTCATCGACCAGCTGGAGATTCTCTTCGAATTCGCTGTAAAGCGCCATTTCGTGCACTTCAACGTCCAGTTCCTGGAAGCTGGCCAGCGCCTCGCGATCGCCACATAAAATCAGACGCAGCTGCAGCGGCAGTGAGGGAATGGTCACCGGCAGGGGACGACGCTCGTCCGGTGAATACCAGTCAAAGCGGCCCAGCTCGATCACTTTGCGCAGGCGCAGCCACAGCAGCGGCTGTGCCAGCAGGGTGTTGATCGACAGGATCAGCGTGCCACCGTTAGCCTGATGCAGCAGACCGGGCTCCAGCTGTACGCGATCTTTATACTGACGCACGCAGCCAAACAGCTGTTCGGACTCAATCCAGTCGGCGTAATGCACGCCGCCGGTGCTGGTGAAGGGACGGCTGGCATCGACCGGCGGTTGCAGGCTGACGTTGTCGCCCATCACATGGTAATCACCGCCGTACAGCGCGTCCTCGTCAGGCTGAAAGCGCTGCGCCGCCTCGGCAATCCACGCCAGATAATCACTGTTTTCCTGGCTGCGTAACAGCAGCAGCGGAAAGCCCAGCGTTTGATGATGTAAATGCGCCAGCGCATTCAGCAGACGCGGCTGAACCGCGGCAAGCGTATCGCTATCTTCCAGAGAGACGGTTGAGAAAAGTGATTGGTAGCGTGAGCTATCCGGCTGCAGGGCTTGCCACGTAAGTTGAGTGCTGGTCAAAATATTCGCATTAGTCTGGTTCAGGAAAAGCGCGATTATACAGGATTCAACCCGGTTAAGCACGGCGCACTTCCGGCCTGAACTGTGATGGCCGCAACATGTTTTTCCTTGCTGCATCCGGGAAAAAAGCTGTTATTCTTAGTTTGTTACGTGATCACGATGAGATTCCGATGAAATACCAGCAACTCGAAAATCTTGAAAGTGGATGGAAGTGGAAATACCTGGTGAAAAAGCATCGGGAAGGTGAGCTGATCACCCGGCATATTGAGCTGAGCGCTGCGCAGGCGGCGGTAGAGATGTTGCTGGCGATGGAGAATAACCCGGTTGAGGTCGGTGACTGGATCGCAAAGCATATCCATCCGGAGCTGGAAAACCGTCTGAAGCAGACCATACGCGCGCGGCGTAAACGTCATTTCAACGCAGAGCATCAGCACACGCGGAAAAAATCGATCGATCTGGAGTATCTGGTGTGGCAGCGTCTGGCCGGTCTGGCGCAGCGTCGTAACAGCACCCTGTCAGAGACCATCGTTCAGCTGATTGAAGATGCAGAACGCAAAGAGAAGTATGCCAGTCAGATGTCGACGCTGAAGCAGGATCTGCAGGCGATTCTGGGTAAAGGCGGCGCGGATAACGAATAGCAAAAAATTGTGTGTGATAAAAAGCCAAAAAAAACCCCGCTGAAGCGGGGTTTTTTATTGCGCGATAACTTAAGCCTGTGGCTGAGTTACAACGTCTTTGATACCTTTCACGTCGATTTCTACGCGACGGTCTGGCGCCAGGCAGTCGATCAGGGCATTGCGGCCTTTCACGCTGTCACAGGTGTTGCCAGTAACTGGGTTAGATTCACCCATGCCACGTGCAGAGATCTTGTTAGCCGGGATACCTTTAGATACCAGGTAGTCGACAACAGACTGAGCACGTTTCTCAGACAGTTTCTGGTTGTACTGGTCTGAACCGATGCGGTCGGTGAAGCCCAGAACCACAACAGAACCGTCTTTCGGATCCATTGAGCTCAGCTGGCTGTACAGCTGATCCAGAGCCTGCTGGCCTTCTGGCTTCAGGGTAGATTTGTTGAAGGTGAACAGCACGTCAGACTTCAGAGTGAAACGCTTGGTTTCAACAACCGGAGCCGGAGCTGGCGCTGGAGCAACAACTGGTGCAGCAGCTTCGTCCTGACCGAAACGGTAAGAAACGCCGACGCTCAGCATGCTGTTGTCTGGACGCGCACCAACGGTACCTGCGTCACCGATGTTGTTAACCCACTGGTAGTCCAGGCGAGTCGCCCAGTTTTTGGTCAGTGCGTATTCAACACCAACAGCAGCCAGCGGAGAAACGCCGGTGTCGTGGTTGCTGATGCGGCCGTTGTCTGGGTTGGTCTGAGTTGAATCAGCACGCCATACCATGCCGCCCAGACGGGTGTACACGTCCAGATCGTCAGCAATTGGGTAGCTCAGTTTAGCTGCCAGCTGAACGCCCTGTGCTTTGAATGCGCCATTGGTCACGTTGCCTTTGTTCGGCATACGGCCCAGCCAGTCGTAGCCCAGCTCGAAGCCCAGGTATGGGTTAGCCTGGTAGCCCAGGAAAGCACCTGCGCCCAGCTGAGATTCGTGAGTTGGACCGTCGTTGTTTTCGTAACCGTTACCGTAGTAACCAGTATCGTGATACTGAGACCAGCCCAGTTTAGCACCGGTATACCAGGTGTCATCTTTAGGAGCGGCCTGCGCTACGGTAGCGAAGCCAGCCAGTGCCACTGCAATTGCGATAGCTGTCTTTTTCATTTTGCGCCTCGTTATCATCCAAATAGGCAATGAGCAAAAAGGTTGCTCTTGGTTGTAATCCTTCGCCGGGTCTAAACGCTCGCTTATGACTCTACCGAAAAAACGGAGGTTATTGAGCACCCTGGCGAGGTAAAGTCTACAACGAGATTGGAAACTTACAAGTATGATGTGACGTCAGCGGATAAAAAAACAGGGATTTATACACACATTTTAACAAATGACATGGCAAAATTTTCGCTACCGGAAAAGAAAAATGCGGCTAAGCCATTGTCATAGCTGGCGGGAAAAGAATCAGTGGCTTAGCCGCAACTTTGTGAAAAAATAGCGTGAGAAAAATCTTAGTTTTACTTAATGAAACAAATCAGAGGGAATTTTTGCGCTGTTTGGCTGTCTGGACAGAGCAAGATCCCGCCCCTGAGGACGCATAATCAATCCCAGCGCTTCGCCTTCGGCGGCTGCCTGCTCAAGTTCCAGGCGCTCTTCATTGCTCAATTCATAAGGAATCCAGGCGAGTACCACGCTGTAGTTGCCGGTGCGCAACGCTTTCACCATGCTCTCAACCGTGCTTAAACGCTCGGATTCCGTGATATGCATACTCTTTTCCAGCGGTAAGCCTGACTGCTGCATCCAGCTGCGGTTCAGTTTGTGCGCTGGCGTCAGCCACAGCTGCCAGCGTGACTGGGTGCTCAGCTGCTTGAGGACCGGCAGTAACAGCAGCGGCATGATGCCGGGCTGCTCGCTATAACGCAGTTCAGTAATACCACCCAGAGAAGGTTGCGTTAAGCCCGTCGCAGCGAAACGGTGAGCACGATCAGCAGGGCCAGAGTATTGAGTACGCATATTTTAATCACTCAGTAATGAACTGTATGAATATACAGTAATGAGTTCCTGGATAAAGATCAACCTCAATTTCTGAAAATGCCTCGCAAATTCCGCACAAGATCCGCGCGTTGCCGCTTTTATTCATTGAACAGCTAAATCGTTTTTTCTATCTTCTAACCAGATGAATCTCTGAGCTTTTTATAGGAAATTTCCCGCGCAAGGAATGAGGAAAAGGGGACGTTATGAAGAAAAATAATCCGGTGGTTGAGCAGTCCAAAGCCCAGTTAGCGGCATTGGGAAAAATTGAATCGCGCACCCAGTTTGGTGGTTACGCGCTGGCGGTCGAAAAGGTGGTGTTTGCTTACATCAATGAGGATGCGCTCTATCTGCGCGCCAGTGAGGCGCTACAGCACTATGCCGCACAGCGCCCGCTGGAACCGTTGATATACCGCAAGCGCGGCATGCCGGTGACGCTCAGCTACTACAAAGTGGATAAACAGCTCTGGCAGGACGCCGATCAGCTGCTGCGCTTATCGGCCAGTTCGCTGTCTGCGGCGCGCGCCGAGGCGGCAAACAGACTTGTCTTGCTCAGGCTGAAAGATCTGCCCAATCTCAGCCTGCGCATGGAGCTGATGCTGCACAAAGTCGGGATCAATTCTGTTCGCTTACTGTATGAAATGGGCTCGCGTCAGAGCTGGCTGAAGCTGCGGGCGGTGAATAAAGACATCGGCCTGAAAACGCTGCTGGCGCTGGAAGGGGCCATTTCCGGCCATCACCAGGCCGCTTTGCCGGCGGCGGTACGTGAAGAGTTGAGCGCCTGGTATCAGGAAACGCTCCGCCAGCACGCCGCGGCGGAGCGCCTGTTGCCTTAAGCGGCAGCGAGGGTGCGGCGCAGGCGGGCAATTTCCGGCAGCAGCGCAATCAGCAGCCCCAGCTGCTGCAACACCAGCGGTGCCTGCGCCTCCTCACTGGTTTTCAGCGCGCTCAGGCGCTGCATCAGTGCCTGCTGCATCGTTTCCGCCTGCGCTTCGCTGACGCGATCGATCTGCAGCACATCCTCGACGAAGCATACCGCGTCATCTAAAAGTGTCAGCAGTTCGCCCTGCGTCAGCTGCTCCCGGTGCGCGCCCAGCGCTGAGATGTAGCTGAGAAACGAGTGGTTGAGGCACATCAGACGGAACGCATTCTCGCGCAGCGGCGGCTGTTGCTTCAGTTCGCCGCTGATATTGGACACCACGGACGCCAGTTCCGCATCGGCGTTGTGCGCGTCACGGCGCGCCACGCGGTAGGCGAGACGGTTATCTTTACCCTGATGATACTGTTCCAGGATGGCATCAAGATAACGACAGTTGGCATTCAGCGTGCGATCGGCAACCGTCGTCAGCTGACGGAAACGCCAGTCAGGCCAGACAAACGCCACCGCCAGCCAGGCCAGACCACAGCCGAGCAAGGTATCCACCACGCGTGGCAGGGCGACATCAAAGCCTTCACCCAGCAGATTGAAGCACAGCAGCACCAGCAGGGTGATGAACAGCGTCGCCTGCGCGTACTGAATCTGGCGGAAGGCAAAAAACAGCACGCCGCTCAGCACAATCAAAACCAACTGGCCCTCGATAGAGGGCACCAGCCACAGCACCGGCAGGCCAATCGCAATACCGGCCAGGGTTCCGCCAATGCGCAGCGCCAGCCGCCGTCGTGTGGCGTTGTAGTTAGGCTGGCAGACAAACAGGCTGGTCAGCAGGATCCAGTAGCCGCGATGCAGGCCGGTAAGCTGAATGAAGGCGTACCCCACGCACAGCACCAGCGACATGCGCACCGCGTGCCGGAATAACGCCGAGGTCGGACTCAGATGGCGACTGAGGCGCAGACGGATATCAGCCCAGCCACTCAAGCCTTCGCGCGACAGATGGTGATCGCTCTGCGTCAGCGGTTCTGCCAGCCGCTGCTCTGATTCGATCGACGCCAGCTGCGCATCAATGGCGCGTAAGTTGCGCAGCAACCAGAACAGCGGACGAATGTGCGTCGCCTGCGGATCGTTATGTTGCAGGCGCTGCAGGGCGGTCTCCAGGCGTTCAAAGCTGCGCGCAAAGTGGCTATCGTGGTGCCACGGCTGGCGCAGCACGATATTCTCTGCCAGCTGGCGACAGGCCTGCGCCTGCATGTTCAGCAGCCGCTGAAAGCGAAACAGCACCTCGTTGTAACGCCAGTCATCGCGCAGCAGGTGATATTGCAGATGCGACGAGCTGGCGCGCTCGTGAATATCCTGCGCCACAAAATAGTAATGCAGGCTGCGCCGCGTACTGCGCGAGCCGCGGTCGCCGCGTAAACGGCTCTGAATGGTGGTTTTCGTCAGGTTGAGCTGCGCCACCAGCTGGCTATTGACCATCGCGGTGGCGATCAGCGCCGCGTCATCCTGCTCACCGCCGTCAGGATCAAACAGATTGGCCTTGGCTTCCAGATAGCGCGCCAGCTGGGAAAAGCTGGCGGCTAGCTGCTCCTGCACCGGGCGCACCGGAAACATCAGGTGGCCGATAAAGGTCAGCAGGTTGTACCACAGCGCGCCAATCAGCAGCAGCGCCGGCTGCATCCACCACTGCGGAAACAGGCCAATGCCCAGCATGGTGTACACCGCGATCAGCAGGGCACCAAACGCAATGGTGGCGTAGCGCTGCCCCAGCGCGCCCAGCAGAATAAATCCCCAGCTGGAGAGCGCCAGACCGATAGCAAACAGCCACGGGTGCGGAAACAGCAGCTCGACCGAGACCGAGGCAATGCAGAAGCACACCAGCGTGATGAGCAGGTTGCGCACGCGGCCGGTCCAGCGATCGTCAAGATCGGCCAGCGCCGCCGCCACGACGCCGAGCGTCAGCGGGATGGTCCACTCAATCTGCTGCAGCCACCAGGGAACGGCGGCACAGCCGGCCAGCGCGAAGAAGATGCGCAGCAGGTAGCGCAGGCTGCTGTTGAACAGATAACGGCGCCAGCCGGGCATAGCGTCAGGCATCATCTTCAGCCTCAGTAGCGGCGCCGCGCGTTGGCTTCACGCGCCGCCTGCGCTTCTTCCACTGACACCACGCGACGACCTACCGGCCACAGCGCGATAGCGGCGATTTTGAAGTGGGCAATGCCGGTCGGAATACCGATGATGCTCAGACACTGCAGGATGCCGGTTGAGATGTGCATCAGGCACAGCCACCAGCCAAAGAAAATCAGCCAGAACAGGTTGAGGAAGGTGCCGCCGGCGTTCAGCACGTGGTTTTTGCTCTCCGGGCGCAGCACGTCAACGTGAACCGCTTCGTTGCCAAACGGCAGCAGGGACAGTTTGGTAATCTCCCAGCAGGAGCGGGTCAGCGGCAGGGTAAAGATCAGCACGATGCTGATCAGTGTGGCCAGCAACCAGCCGAGGGTGGTGATAAAGCCGCCAAGAACAAAATTCAGAATATTAAGCACGGTGCGCATAACGCGATTTTCCTTTTGCAATCCGCAATATGTGTCGCCCAGTTTAGCGTGTTTTAAGGCTGGAGCGCTAAGGGTCTGACAGGTAAACTGCGCGATAATTGAATTCCACATGACGGTGCGGAGATGGAACTAAAAGCAACATCCATGGGTAAACGGCTGGCACAGCATCCCTATAACCGGGTGCGATTGCTGGCTGCCGGTGTGGAAGTCAGCGGCGATCGCCACGAGTACCTGATCCCGTTTAATCAGTTGATCGGTATTACCTGCAAACGCGGCCTGGTGTGGGGCGAGCTGGAGTTTTTGTTACCGGAAGAGAAAGTGGTGCGGTTGCACGGCACCGAGTGGCAGGAAACCCAGCGTTTTTACCATTACCTGCAGCAGGCGTGGCAGCAGTGGAGCCTTGAGATGAGCGAAATCAGCGCGCAGGTGCTGAGCGCGCTGCAGCAGGAGATCGTCGCGTTTACCGGCCAGGATCGCTGGCTGAAGCGCAGCGAGCTGGCTGCGGTAAAAGAGACCATCACGCGCCAGTTTTCCGCCTTACCGCTGCCGCTGGCACGGCTGGAGGAGTTTGATAACTGCCGCACGCTGTGGCGCTTTTGCCAGCAGTGGCTTGAGCAGGGCGAGAGCGCGATTCGGCAGCGCAACCGCGAGTGGAGCGCGCGGGTGATCAGCGACAATCACGCCTTCTTCTCCACCGTCGAAACCACGCCGCTCAATCCATCGCAGTGTGAGGCGGTGGTCAACGGTGAAGACGCGCTGCTGGTGCTGGCCGGCGCGGGCAGCGGTAAAACCTCGGTGCTGGTGGCGCGCGCCGGCTGGCTGTTACAGCGCAAACTGGCGCAGCCGGAGCAAATCCTGCTGCTGGCTTTTGGTCGCCAGGCGGCGGAAGAGATGAACGATCGGATCCAGACGCGGCTGGGTGAGAGCGCGATTCAGGCGCGTACGTTCCACGCGCTGGCGCTGCACATCATTCGTGAAGGCAGCAATAAGCAGCCGGTCATCAGCCGGCTGGAAAGTGACAGCAGCGCACGACGTCAGTTGCTGATCGAAAACTGGCGTGAGCAGTGCAACAGCAAAAAGGCGCAGGCCAGCGGCTGGCGACAGTGGTTGCGGGAAGAGCTGGCGTGGGACGTGCCGGAAGGTCCGTTCTGGCAGGATGACAAACTGGCGCAGCGTCTTGCGGTGCGGCTGGAGCGCTGGCTCGGCCTGATGCGCATGCACGGCGGCGCGCAGGCGGCGATGATTGCCGATGTGCCGGAACCGCTGCGCGACAATTTCACGAAGCGCGTCAGGCTGATGGCACCGCTGCTGAAAGCATGGAAAAGCGCACTGAAAACCGAGGGCGCGGTGGATTTTTCCGGGCTGATCCACCAGGCGATCGCTGTGCTGGAGAAGGGTCGCTTTATCAGCCCGTGGAAGCACATTCTGGTGGATGAATTCCAGGATATTTCACCGCAGCGGGCGGCGCTGCTCAGCGCGCTGCGGCAGCAAAATAAGCGCACCAGTTTGTTTGCGGTCGGCGATGACTGGCAGGCGATCTATCGCTTTAGCGGCGCGGAGATGAGCCTGACCACCGCATTTCATCACTATTTTGGCGAAGGCGACCGCTGCGTGCTGGATACCACCTACCGCTTCAACGATCGCATCGGTGACATTGCCAACCGCTTTGTGCAGCAGAATCCGCATCAGCTGCGCAAGCCGCTCAACAGCCTGAGCAAAGGGAACAAGAAATCCATTACGCTGCTGCCGCAGGAGCAACTGGAAGCGCTGCTCGACAAGCTGAGCGGTTACGCGAAGTCGGACGAACGCGTACTGCTGCTGGCGCGTTACCATCATCTGCGTCCGGCGATGCTGGATAAAGCCAAAACCCGCTGGCCGAAACTGCGTATCGACTTCATGACCATCCACGCCAGTAAAGGTCAGCAGGCGGATTTTGTCATCGTGCTGGGGCTGCACGAAGGGCGTGACGGTTTCCCGGCGCAGGCGCGCGAGTCGATCATGGAAGAGGGATTGCTACCACAGCCGGAGGATTTTCCGCATGCCGAAGAGCGGCGTCTGGCCTACGTGGCCATCACGCGCGCGCGTCAGCAGGTGTGGCTGATGTTTGATAAAGAGCGGCCTTCCGTGTTTGTCGAACACCTGCGCGAACTGGGCGTTGCGCAGAGCCGGAAGGCCTGAGCCATCAGGCTTTCAGGCGTTCCGTCAGGTAGCGCTGATAATCGGGGATCTGGATGGTCACTTCGCTGGCAAACATCGGCGAATGGATAATGAAATCCGCGGTGGCGCGGTTGGTTGCTACCGGGATATTCCATACGGTAGCCAGGCGCAGCAGCGCTTTGACGTCCGGATCGTGCGGTACTGCATTGAGTGGATCCCAGAAGAAGAACAGCACGTCAATTTTGCCTTCAGCAATCAGCGCGCCGACCTGCTGATCGCCGCCCATTGGCCCGCTGAGCATGGCATTCACATCCAGTCCGGTGTGACGATTGATCAGGTTGCCGGTGGTGCCGGTGGCGTATAGCACGTGAGGTTGCAGCGCATTTTGATTGATTTTTACCCAGTCCAGCAGCGAGGCTTTGCAGTGGTCGTGGGCAACGAGGGCGATGTGTTTCTGAACTTTCAGGGTACGAACGGTCTGCTCCATGGGGCTTCCTGTTTCGGCGCGTGCAAACGTAGTGAATGCACGAGTTTACCCCTGGCGTTCAGCTGCTATCAACTTGCGCGTAGGGTTTTCACCCAACTGATAAAACGCTGCCGCGTGGCGGCATCAACACGCTGCAGCCAGCGTTGCAGCGCGGGCAAATTACTGGCGTCCTGCCATACCATATCCAGACTGAGACTGGCGTCCGGTACGCTGGCCGCCTGCAGCGCAAAGCGCGGCACGCTGGCCGCCTGCGCCGTACGGTTGTAATTGATCATCGCCTGTTCAACATTGCCGCTGCTCTCACCCGGCAACCGATCGCGAATGCTGGCTATTTCATTACCACGCTCATCAATCAGCTGAAAATTTAACGATTTATCAAACAGGCTGCGTTCGCGGCGGTTATTCAGCGCCGGCAGGCGAATCGCTACGGAATGGGCGTCGGCGGTGAAGGTGACAATCATCAGTTCTGAGCGGAAGTGAGTGGCATCGGCGCAGGGTTTATCCACGCGAAACAGAAACTGATGCTGACCGCGCTCCAGCTCAAGGCTGTCCGCGCCTTTCAGCAGCGAACCTGAGATTTTGCGCCCATCCAGCACCAGCAGGTCGATCTGCGGATCGAGCTTCAGGGTAATGGCATGGCAGGTTGCCGATACGAGCAGCAACAGCAAACCCGTAACAGCCAGAGACAGCTTCATTTCAACTCCCGGAACAGGGGAAAAAGGGCGATGTGTAGCAAATTATTACATTATGGCAGTTAATTTACATTTTAACATATTTATTCGTGTCGCCGCGCAAACTTTTCGTGCGCTGCGCTTGCACTTTAGCGCGCAATGGCATCTACACTCAGGCGAGTGAACAAGGAGAAAAACATGAACGATCAAACGATTCGCGATGTCCTGACGCAAACCCAACGCATCGCGCTGGTCGGTGCCAGCGATCGCACTGAGCGTGCCAGCTATGGCGTAATGAGATACCTGCTCGATCAGGGTTATGACGTGGTGCCGGTGAGCCCGAAGCTGGCGGGACAGCAGCTGCTGGGCCAGACCGTGTATGGCACGCTGGCGGAGATCCCGGGCAAGATCGACATGGTGGATGTGTTCCGCAATTCCGAAGCGGCATGGGGCGTGGCGCAGGAAGCGATTGCTATCGGAGCCAAAACCCTGTGGCTGCAGCTGGGCGTGATCAATGAGCAGGCGGCGGTGCTGGCGCGTGATGCCGGGCTGACGGTGGTGATGGATCGCTGCCCGAAGATAGAAATCCCGCGGCTGGGTGTAACGCATTAAAGACAAACGGCGACGCGGCGTCGCCGTACACTTAATGCCGCAGGCTGGGCGCCTGCAGCTGCTGGCGGATCGAGGCGGCCAGCTCATCCATGGAGGGCTGTTCCGGATGCTCGAACGAGGTTTCGCCGGCCAGCTGAATCTCAGCGATATAGGTATGCACCTGTTCGCCTTCCTCATCTTCCATCACTACGTGATACCAGGGGGCCGCACGCAGCGATTCCGTCGCGCCAACCTCATCCAGCTGCGGATCGTCCAGCGAATACTCCGGGTCGACATCCACGATCACGCCGAGCACCCCGGAGAGACGGTGCCGGACCTGCTGTCCAATTCCAAATTTACTGGCAATCATTGTGACCTCCCAAAACTTTGCCCTGCCACCGATATGGGGGCAGGGACAGCGTTTTCAAGTCACAGCACGCGACAGGCAAAGCCTTTCAGATAAAGCCCTTCAGGATAGCTGGCGATCACCGGATGGTCGGCTGCCTGACGGAACTGCTCTATAAATTGTACATCACGACCGGCATCAACAGCGGCATCGGCGATAATTTTCTGGAACAACTCGGTGGCCATCAGCCCGGAACAGGAGAAAGTCAGCAGAATGCCGCCCGGATTCAGCAGCTGCATCGCCAGCATGTTGATGTCTTTATAGCCGCGGCAGGCACCCATCAGCTGGTTTTTATTCTCAACGAATTTCGGCGGATCCATGACGATCATGTCGAACTTCTCGCCGCTGTCGCGGTAGCGACGCAGCAGTTTGAACACATCGTCACGCAGGAACTGCGCGCGTGAGACATCCAGCCCGTTAAGCGCCACGTTCTGTTTTGCTACGTCAAGGGCGTCCTGCGAGGTATCCACGCTGATCACTTCCCGGCAGCCGCCGAGCAGAGCAGAGACCGCAAAGCCGCCGGTGTAGGAGAAGCAGTTAAGCACGCGGGCATTTTCCGCGTAACGACGGGTGGCAAAACGGCTGTCACGCTGATCGAGGTAATAACCGGTCTTGTGACCACCCTGAATATCCACCAGCAGCTGCATGCCGTGCTCGGTTATCGGCAGCAGCGCAGGCGGCAGCTCACCGCTTACCGGACCCTGTGCCAGCTCCAGTCCCTCTTTCTTGCGCACCGCCACGTCAGAGCGGTCGTAGATGGCGCAGTCGGGATAGCACTGCTGCAGCGCCGAGACGAGAGCCGGACGCTGATACTCCGCACCGGCCGACAGCAGTTGCAGCACCAGGAAGTTACCGAAGCGATCAATCGTAACGCCCGGCAGTCCATCGGACTCGCCGGCAATCAGGCGATAGCTGTCCAGCCCGTCGCGCTCTGCCAGCCAGTCGCGCCACTGCTGGGCTTTTTGCAGCGTGCGCACAAAGAAGGCGATGTCGATTGACTCATCCTGCTGCCAGCTCCAGACGCGCGCGCGAATTTGTGACTGAGGAGAGTAGGCGGCGCGGGCCAGCCATTTGCCGTTGCTGTCACAGATATCAATGGTTTCACCCGACTGGGCTTTACCTTCCATACGGGCAACGGCGCCGGAGAACACCCACGGATGGCGGCGGAGCAGGGATTTTTCACGTCCCTTAGCGAGAATCAATCGAACGGTCATGTTTGCTATGCTTACCTGAAAAAATGAGGCGCCATTTTCCGGTGGATGGCGGCAAAATGCAACGCACAAAGGGGAGATCGCCATGGCGACGACAGGTTATAAAATCTGGGTTCACGGCAGGGTGCAGGGCGTGGGCTTTCGTTATTACACCCAGGCGCAGGCGGAAGCGCTGGGCGTCACCGGCTATGCGCATAATCTGGCCGATGGCAGCGTGGAGGTGCTGGCGGCGGGAGAAGCGCAGCAGGTGGAGTCACTGATTGCGTGGCTGAATGCGGGCGGACCACCCAGTGCCCGGGTCGATAAGGTGCTGGTGGAGCCGCATCAGCTGGCGGAGCGGCCGACGCGGTTTACTACCGGATGATCACAGACACTTCGCTGGTTTTGGCAGGCCAGCGATTTTAGTGGCCTGTTTGGCCGGACCTTCCGGGAACAGGCGAAACAGATAGCGGCTGTTGCCTTTCTCTTCGCCATATTTTTGCGCCATGGCTTTGACCAGCATGCGCACCGCCGGCGACGTATTAAACTGCTGATAAAAATCACGCACAAAGTGCACCACTTCCCAGTGCGCTTCACTCATCTCAATCGCTTCCTGCTGGGCGATGGCCTGCGCCAGCGCTTCACTCCAGTCGGCGCTATTTTTCAGATAGCCTTCCGCGTCAGTGGCAATCTCTTTACCGGCAAAAATCACGTTGTTTCCTCATATCGTCAGCGCGCCTATTGTAAAGGCGGCGGCGGATAAAAAGCAAAAACCCCGCCGGAGCGGGGTTTAACGGTGCGTGCTTTACGTCTTAGTCGCGGTTGGCGAAGCCCAGCAGGCTCAGCAGGCTGACAAAGATGTTGTACAGCGAGACATACAGGCTGACGGTGGCGCGAATGTAGTTGGTTTCACCGCCCTGAATGATGTTGCTGGTTTCCCACAAAATGGCACCGGCAGAGAACAGAATAAACAAGGCGCTGATCGCCAGGTGCAGCGCGGGCAGCTGCAGGAAGATATTGGCAACCACGGCCACCAGCAGCACCACAAAGCCGGCCATCATCATGCCGCCAAGGAAAGACATGTCGCGACGCGTGGTCAGGACATAGGCGGAACAGCAGAAGAACACCAGCGCGGTGCCGCCCAGCGCCATGGCGATAACATCACCCATACCGGCGGTGAGGAACGAGCTGAGAATCGGACCGAGGCAGTAACCGAGGAAGCCGGTAAAGGCAAACGCGGCCAGAATACCCGCCGGGCTGTTCGCCAGGCGATAGGTCAGAAACATCAATCCGTAAAAGCCCACCAGCATCAGAATCAGTCCCGGCGAGGGCAGGGCGTAGACGGTGCTGAGCGTGGCGGTGACGGCGGAAAACGCCAGCGTCAGGCCAAGTAAGAAATAAGTATTGCGCAGCACTTTATGGGTGCTGAGTAGCGACTGCTGCTGTGACGAGCTAATTATTCTGTCCATCATGCGCTCCTGTTAGAGAGAGAACACCAAATATGGCCTGAGAATACGCAACGGTCAGAGGACAGAAAAGGCGTTTTACCCATCTTTACGCGATAAATTGCTGTTTCACTGAGCAGAATGACGATTAAGACGGCAAAAAAATCATTTTTGACTGTTTTTCAGGCGAACGAATCAATGGATGCTTTACATCGTTCGGGGGGATGTTTATAGTGCGCCTCATTGCGGAGGGGTGGCCGAGCGGCTTAAGGCAGCGGTCTTGAAAACCGCCGATGGGAAACCATCCGAGAGTTCGAATCTCTCCTCCTCCGCCACTTCACACTCTCGCAGTGTGAGGTGACAAAAAGATTTCAGGAGGGATGGCCGAGTGGCTTAAGGCAGCGGTCTTGAAAACCGCCGATGGGAAACCATCCCAGAGTTCGAATCTCTGTTCCTCCGCCATATAAGAGAAGCCCGCAGCGATGCGGGCTTTTCGCTTTTCTGCTTTCCATCCTTCTGAAAAACATCCTGAAGCTTTTCAATCTGCTGCCGTAACCCGACGGCCAGCGCGTTTACTGCTATAGTCGATGCACGGTTTTTGCAAACATCTGGCGATTTTCTCAGGCAAGCTGGGTTACACTGTGCGGTAATTCGCTCTTTGGCGAGCTAATCGCTTGAATGCCAGAGTGTTTCCCTGATGAATTATGGAATAGGCACAATGATCAAGAAACTGAGTCTTTGCGCGCTGTCAGTGATCGCGGCGCTGCCGATGGGTATGAGCGCTTATGCCGCGGATGGCGACATGCAACTGCAGCAGGTCCTGATGCTGAGTCGTCACAACCTGCGTGCCCCGCTGGCCAACAACGGCAGCGTGCTGGAGCAGGCGACGAAAAAAAGCTGGCCGCAGTGGGATGTGCCCGGCGGTGAACTGACCACCAAAGGCGGCGTGCTGGAAGTCTACATGGGTAACTACACCCGTCAGTGGCTGGCCCAGCAGGGGCTGGTACAGAACGGCACCTGTCCGGACAGCAGCAACATCTTTGTCTATGCCAACAGCCTGCAGCGCACCGTTGCGACGGCGCAGTATTTCGTCACCGGTGCTTTCCCGGGCTGCGATATCGCTGTCACCCATCAGGATGCGATGGGCACCATGGACCCAATCTTCAATCCGGTAATCACCGATGGCAGCGAAGCGTTTAACAAGAAAGCGCTGGCGGCGATGACCGCAGCCAATGAGAAGCTGGCGCTGAAGCCGGCCTTCCAGCGGCTGGAAAAAATCGTCGATTACAAATCAGCCCCGGCCTGTAACGGTAAGAAACAGTGCGATCTGAGCAGCGGCGACAACACCTTTAGCGCGGAAAATGGCAAAGAGCCCGGCGTCAATGGCCCGCTGAAAGTGGGTAACTCGCTGGTCGACGCCTTCACGCTGCAGTATTACGAAGGTTTCCCGGCGGATCAGGTTGCCTGGGGACAAATCAAAACGCCGGAACAGTGGAAAGAGCTGGCGGCGATCAAGAATGGCTATCAGGATGCGCTGTTTACCGCGCCGGAAGTGGCGCGTGACGTTGCCGCACCGCTGGTGGATTACATCCGCAGCCAGCTGGTCGATCAGGATAAAGCCACCGCGCCAAAAGTCACGCTGATGGTCGGACACGATTCGAATATCGCGTCATTGCTGAGCGCGCTGCAGGTTAAGCCATACGAGCTACCGGGTAACGACGAGAAAACCCCGATCGGCGGCCAGGTAGTGTTTGAACGCTGGCACGATGCGAAGAACAACAAAGACCTGCTGAAAGTGGAGTATGTCTATCAGACGGCGGATCAGCTGCGTAATGCCGATGTGCTGAGCCTGAAGAACCCACCGAAGCGCGTTACGCTGCAGCTGGCGGGGTGTGACACTGACGCCAACGGCTACTGCAGCTGGGATCAGTTCACCAGCGCGCTGAACAACGCGCTGCAGGGTACACCGCTGCAGCCAGCCGCACTGGCATCGGCCGCCCAGCCTGCTGCCGCGCCGGCAGCCAGCGATGACGCACAGGCCAAAGCGGATCAGGCCAGCGCGGATAAAGCGGCAGCTGACAAAGCCGCAGCTGATAAAGCTGCAGCGCAGAAAGCCGCTGACGCCAAAGCCGCTGAGGAAAAAGTGAAGGCGGACAAGGCCGCGGCGCAAAAAGCGGCGGACGACAAAGCCAAAGCTGAGAAGGCCAGCGCTCAGAAGGCCGCAGACGAGAAGGCGAAAGCCGATGCTGCAGCGGCGCAGAAAGCCCAGGCTGAGGCAGCGCCGGCGAAGCCGGAGGCGGACGCGAAACCCGCGCAACAGCCGGCAGCGGCCAGCAACTAAAACGCCAGCAGGGTCGCCATGTGCGGCGACCCTGCTGTGTTGTTACCGGCTGCGCATTGACGCGCACCGCAGTCAATCGAATAAAACCACCGTTCAGTTCAACGGTGGTTTCATGCCGTTTAACCGGCTACTACGACCAGTTTCTGGTTAGCAAACTCCTTCAGCCCGAGATCGGACAGTTCACGGCCATAGCCGGAACGCTTCACGCCGCCGAACGGCAGCTCAGCCGCGGTATCGCTCTGCGAATTGATAAACACCATGCCGGTCTCAATCTGCGAAGCCATATTACGCCCGCGCGCAATGTCCCGCGTCCACACGGAACCGCCCAAACCGTAGTGTGAGTCGTTGGCCAGCGCCACGGCAGCACGGTCGTCCGCCACCACATACACCTGCGCCACCGGGCCGAAAAACTCCTGATAGTAAGCCGGGTTATCCGGCGTCAGGCCGGTCAGGATGGTTGGCTGGTAGTAGCAGCCGACGCCGTCGATTACCCGTCCGCCGCACTCCACGCGTGCACCATGCGCCACCGCCTCGTCCACCTGTTTCACCAGCCGGTCACGTGCATCCTGTGACGACAGCGGCCCCAGCGTGGTTTTTTCATCTAACGGATCGCCGGGCGTAGCGGATTGCAGCGCCGCGCTAAACTTAGCCATAAAGCTTTCGGCAATCTTTTCATGCAGAATAAAGCGCTTGGCCGCGGTACACACCTGACCGCAGTTGCTGAGCCGGGCCTGCGCCCCCTGGCGCACCGCTTCATCAATGTCGGCATCGTCCAGCACCACAAACACATCGTTACCACCCAATTCGAGCGTGGATTTTTTCAGGTGCTTACCGGCCTGCTCAGCCACCGCGCTGCCGGCGCGCTCTGAACCGGTGAGCGCCACACCCTGCACGCGCGGATCGGCAATCAGATCGGCCACCTGCTGATTAGAGATAAACAGATTGGTCCACGCGCCCTGCGGCGCACCGGCTTCCAGCACCAGCTTTTCAAACACGTCGGCGCAGTGCGGCACAATGTTGGCATGTTTCGCCAGCACCGGATTGCCCAGTGCCAGGTTCGGTGCCAGCACGCGCATCAGCTGATAATAGGGAAAATTCCACGGCTCGACGGCCACCACTACGCCAATCGGATGGTATTCGAGCCAGGCGTCACCGACATCGCTGGGATAGGGCTGTGCCTGCAACAGCCTTGCCGCGTGTTCGGCGTAATAGCGCGCGATGCTGGCGCAGATTTTTACTTCGCCGCGGCTCTGGCCAATCAGCTTACCCATCTCTTTGCTGGCAATAGTGGCCAGCTCTTCGCTGTGCTGGTCGATCAACTCTGCCAGACGCTGCAGCACCTGCAGACGCGGCTGAATATCGCCTTTGCTCCACGGCGAATGGTAGAGCGCATCGGCGGTGTGCAGCGCCTGCTGCGCGTAGCTGTCATCGTGTGATGGCCAGGTTTTCAGCAGCTGATTATTGGCCGGATTAATGCTTTGATAGGCTGACATAAAGGCTCCCTGACGGCTAAAAATGAGAAGGCGGGACATGCCCGCCTGTGCTTCAGATGTTTTTACGTTCGACCGGCTTATCGTCCCACGTCAGGACGTCCTGGTCGGTTTTCTCAAACGCGCGGAATAACACCTCATCGCTGCCTTGCTGGCGCCAGATCTCTTCGGCAAGCCGTTCGTCATAATTCGCCACTTCGAAAATTGCTTCAGCGATTTCCGGTGAGGTGTGACGTAAGGTCGCCCATTCGCCCACGTGGTGAGCTTTAAACTGTTCTGTTGCCATAACTCTCTCCTGTTGGGAATTTATCCTTTCAGTTTTACCGCCAGACCGGCGACGTATTGGCCCTGATAACGGGCAATTTCCAGTTCTTCCGCCGAGGGCTGGCGCGATCCATCACCGCCCGCCAGCGTGGTTGCGCCATACGGCGTACCGCCACGCACCTGCGAAATATCAAACAACTCTTTGGTGCCGTAGCCGATGGGCACAATCACCATGCCGTGATGTGCCAGGGTGGTCCACACCGAGGTGATAGTCTGCTCCTGACCGCCGCCAGTGCCGGTAGACGCAAACACGCTGGCAATCTTGCCGTACAGCGCGCCAGAGGCCCACAGGCCGCCGGTGCGGTCCCAGAAATTACGCATCTGACCGGACATGTTGCCGAAGCGCGTCGGGGTGCCGACGATGATGGCATCGTACTGCGGCAGATCGTCCGGTTTGGCTTCCGCCGCCGGCTGGTTAACCTTCCCGCCGACCTGAGCAAACCGTTCGGCATCCATACTTTCCGGCACGCGCAGAATGGTGACTTCGGCACCGCTCACGCTCTTCGCACCGTCCGCCACCGCGTTAGCCATGGTTTCGATATGTCCGTACATGGAGTAATAAAGCACCAGAATTTTTGCCATCGTGTTTTCATCCTGTGGTGTAAGGAACAGAAAGAAGTATAGAAGAGGCTGCGCGCTATGCTGGTCAGCCATTGAACAGTCACGGAGATCGCGCTGCGACTTCTGCCGCTAACCGCTTGTTTTTCAGCTGAATATCTCGTCATAAAAACGATGCTAAGCGGTTTATCTGTTGCAAAGTATGAATATGTGCCTGATTGTGCGCATCCATTGGCTATGCTTTAAGCGGGTGTGGCGAGATATTACGCACCTGACCTGACACTGTTAGCGCAGTGAAATGTCTTCACCACCTATGCTCAATACCTGGAGGAAATGATGGCTCAACATCGTGGAGGATCAGGCAACTTCGCGGAAGATCGCGAAAGGGCCGCGGAAGCGGGTCGTAAAGGCGGTAAAAACAGCGGCGGGAATTTCAGAAATGATCCGCAGCGTGCTGCCGAAGCAGGTGAAAAGGGGGGACGCAGCCGCGCGAAAAAATAGTGCGTCTGTGACGGTATCCCCGGCCGCCGGGTACGCCCGGCGGTTACAATGATTGCAATTTGCCCGGCTAATCAGCAAAAATGTGCGCCAGTCCTCTATTCTGGTGCGTTATGTCTGCTTCCACTTCCCGCCTCAGCCTGCGTATTACGCGTCAGGAGCTGGTACTTATTTTTATCACGATGGTCTGGGGTGGCACCTTTCTGGTGGTGCATCGCGCCATGGCGCATTCGGGGCCGTTCTTTTTTGTCGGGCTGCGTTTTGCTACCGCCTCGCTGCTGCTGGCCTTTTTCTTTCGCCGCTATTTGCGTCACATTACCTGGCTGGAAATCAAAGCGGGTACGCTGATTGGCGTGGCGATTGCCGGTGGTTACGGATTGCAAACCTGGGGTATGCAAACCATTTCCAGCAGCCAGTCGGCGTTTCTGACCGCGCTTTACGTGCCGGTGGTGCCGCTGTTGCAATGGCTGTTTCTGCGCCGGCCGCCGGGCCTGATGGCGTGGCTGGGCATTTTGCTGGCGTTCACCGGTCTGGTGCTGGTGGCAGGTCCGCAGGATGGCAGCCTGACGCTGAATGCCGGTGAGATCGCCACGCTGCTCAGCACCCTCGCCATTGCCGCCGAGATCATTCTTATCAGCCGCTACGCCGGACAGGTCGATGTGCGCCGCGTGACGCTGGTACAGCTGCTGGTGGCCTCGGCCTGCGCCTTCGTGCTGATGCTGCCCAACGGCGAATCTTTACCCACGTTATCGGCGCCGCTGCTGTTCAGCGCGCTGGGCCTCGGCGCGGCCAGCGCGCTGATTCAGGTCACCATGAACTGGGCGCAGCGCAGCGTCTCGCCGACGCGCGCCACGGTGATTTATGCCGGCGAGCCGGTGTGGGCCGGTGTGGTCGGACGCATTGCCGGCGAACGGTTACCGGCCGCGGCGCTACTGGGCGGCGCACTGATTGTCTGCGGGGTGATTGTCAGTGAACTGCGCCTGCGGCGCAAAAAAGCGGTGCCGGAGCAGGCACCGCAGAAGCCTTAAGGCTGCGGGCGCGCCGCCGGCTGGGTCAGCGCGGCACCGCGTCGCTGCAGAATTGCGTTGAGGATGATGGCACCGAAGGTGGCCGTGCCGATGCCGCCGAGGGTAAAGCTGCCAATCTTCAGCGCAAAATCCCCGGCGCCGAGCACCAGCGTGGTCGCCACCATAATCAGATTGCTGTTCTGGCTAAAATCGACATGGTTTTGCACCCAGATACGTGCGCCGGCCACGGCGATTAAGCCAAACACCACAATTGAAGCGCCGCCAATCACCGGGCCGGGAATGGTGTGGATGAGCGCGCCGAACTTAGGCGAAAAGCCCAGCACCAGCGCAATCAGCGCCGCAGCGACAAACGCCAGCGTGGAGTAGACTTTGGTCACCGCCATCACGCCAATGTTTTCGGCATAGGTGGTGACGCCGCTGCCGCCGATGGAGCCGGACAGCATGGTTGCCAGGCCGTCACCGACGAACGCGCGTCCCATCCACGGATCGAGATTACGCCCGGTCATGCCCGCCACCGCTTTAATATGGCCGAGGTTCTCCGCCACCAGAATAATCGCCACCGGTGCGATCATCACGATTGCCTGCATATCAAATACCGGCGCGGTGGTGTGCGGCAGACCAAACCATGCGGCGCTGGCCACGCGGCTGAAATCCACCGGCTTGCCGAAGCCCATCACGTTGGTCAGCAGAGCGTACAGCGCCCAGGCGACAATCAGTCCGACCAGAATCAGCAGCCGCTGCACCATGCCGCGGGTAAATACCGCCACCAGCCCGATGCACAGCACCGTCATCACCGCCATCCAGCTATCAAACATCGAGGCGGAGACGCTGTGCACCGCAATCGGTGCCAGGTTAAGGCCGATGGCCATCACTACCGCGCCGGTTACCACCGGTGGCATCAGCCGTTCAATCCAGCCGGTACCCACTTTCATCACCACCAGGCCAATCAGCGTGTAGAGCGCGCCGCAGGCAATAACGCCGCCCAGCGCCAGCGCCAGGTTGGGATTGAGCCCCTGACCGTTGAAGCCGGTAATGGCGATCACCACGCCGACAAACGCGGCGCTCGATCCGAGATAACTCGGCACGCGACCACCGGTAATGACAAAGAACAGCAGGGTGCCGATACCGGAAACCAGAATCGCCAGATTGGGGTCCAGCCCCATCAGCAGCGGCATCAGCACCGTTGCGCCAAACATTGCTACCGCATGCTGCAGGCCCAGCACGAACGTCTGCCCGAGCGGCAGGGTTTCGTCCGGGGCAATCAGCCCGTTATCGCTCATGGCTGACTTTTTCTGCCAGCGGGGGAACCAGGAACTCGCCATCGTCTTCTCCAGGGTAGTGGTCGAACCGGGCCGCACGGTGCGGCGTTAGCGGGCGTCCTGCCGTGAAAGGGCATGGTAGCGACGGTCAAACCACATCAGACCGGGCTGGGCATCATGGCGCTCCAGCGCCATCACGTTGCAAAACAGAATGTCGTGTGTCGCCACGCTGACGACCTGCGTGATGGTGCAGTCGAACGCCATCAGCGCCCCCTGCAGCAGCGGTGCGCCGCTGCGCTGCGTGTGCCAGCGGGCGGCGGCGAAACGTTCGGTCATCGGGGTTTTGCCGCCAAACAGCGTCGACAATGACTCCTGCCCGGCGGCCAGCGTGTTCACGCACAGCACGCCGTTATCGCGGAAGAGGGGCCACACCGACGCGTTGCGATTGAGGCAAACCAGCAGCGTCGGCGGCGTATCACTGACGCTGCACACCGCGGTGGCGGTAAAACCGGCGCGTCCGGCGGGACCGTCAGTGGTGATGATATTGACCGCCGCGCCCAGGCCGGACATGGCATCGCGGAAAGCCTGCTGGCTCACTTCGGGCAGCAGGGGCAGTTCATGTACGCTCATCATCGGCTCCGTGATTAGCTGGCGCGGCGAGCCGGCGTGGCGGTGTCCGCCAGCCAGCGCAGCAGCAGCGCATTGAAGTTGTCGGCATCGGTCACGCTCATGGCATGGCCGCCCCACGGCATCTCAATCAGGCTGCCGTTGGGCAGCGCCTGCGCCAGCTGTGGCGAGCAGCTCCACGGCACCAGCAGGTCATCCTGACTGCATATCGCCAGCACCGGCTGGGTGATTCGCGAGGCGTGCGGACGGAAATCGGCCGATTTCAGCGCGTGCAGACGCCGTAGCAGGTTCTCCATGCCCTGGAAATGCGCCACGTGATGCACATCCTCCGCGCTGATGCGCGACTGATGGCGTGCCAGCCATTCGGCCGGATAAAGAAACAGCGGCTGCGCGCGCACAAACGCTTCCACACCAACGTTGAGCAGCAGATCCTGGCGCACCTGGAAGCAGCGCTCGGTGTGGGCATCCAGCGCCAGCCAGCCGTTAATCACCACCACGCGTCCCACGCGCTGCGGATAATCGAGCGCCAGCTGCAGGCCAATCAGCCCGCCAAGCGCATGGCCCACGATGTCATACTGTTCGATGCCGTGCTTCGCCAGCGCGTCGGCCAGTTCCGCCGCCATCATCGCCATGCTGTAACCTTCCGGCAGCGTATCGGGGCTGCGACCGGTACCGCGCTGATCGTAGGTCACCACGCGATAGTGCGGCGTCAGTGCCGCCAGCTGCGGTTGCCAGAAAGCGGCCACGCCGCCCAGCCCGGACGACAGTACCAGCGTCGGCGCGTCGGGCGCGCTTAATCCCTGTATGTCCAGATGCATTACGCCTCCTGCCGGCCAATGTGTGCCACGCTGGCGATTTCAATCAGCGCATCGGGTTTCACCAGACCGCACTGAATACAGAAGCGCGCCGGTTTGTCGCCGGGAAAATAGTCGGCATACACCTGGTTTACCGCCGCGTAGTTGCTCCAGTCGGTGATGAAAATCGAGTTGAAAGTGACGTCCTGCAGGCTGCCACCGGCGGTCTCGATCACTTTTTTGATGGTCTCCAGCACGTGGCGGGTTTGCGCCGCCGCATCCCCGACGTGCACCACGTTGTTGTCGGCATCGAACGGCAGCGTACCGGAAACGTACACCACGCCATCGGCTAAGGTGCCGGGTACAAACGGAGCGATCGGCGTCGTGGTGCCGGGAGGAATAATCACTGTTTTAGGCATGACTCAGAGTCCTTATTATTAAGCGTGCAGGTGAAACGGCGGTTACGATTTAAGCGCCTCGCAGAAGGTGTCGGTATCGCTGACCCAGCCAAAAAAGGTTTCAATGTTGAACAACGCCGCCTGTTGAGCAAACGACGGTCCGGCCTGGTGGGTGGCATCGGCCAGCACCACGCCGAAATACTCGAGGAAAAAGCCGTCGCGCAGCGTCGATTCCACGCAGACGTTGGTGGCAATGCCGGTAAACACCAGATGACGAATACCGCGGCTGCGCAGCATGCTGTCGAGCGGCGTGTTGAAAAAGCCGCTGTAGCGCGGTTTGGGCAGCACGATATCGCCGGCTTGCGGCACCAGCTCATCCACCAGCGCATAATCCCAGCCGCCTTTTGCCAGCAGGGTTCCGTGCAGCTCCGGCCGCTGACGCATGGTTTTCAGCGCGTTGGATTTATGGAAATTAGGCGAACCGGCGTCACCGGCTTCGACATACTGATTATCCCAGCCGTTCTGGAACCAGATGATCTGCATTCCCGCCGCGCGGGCGGCGGTAACCGCCTGATGAATCCGGGCGATAACCGGCTGGGTAGCGGAGACATCAAACCCGGCCAGATCGAGATAGCCGCCCTGGCTGGCGTAGGCGTTCTGCATATCCACCACAATCAGCGCGCTTTGCGCCGGCGGCAGGGCGATGGCTTCCGGGCGCGCCGGCAGAGTCACTGCAGGCTGGCTGCTGCTGTGGGCACAAACGACGGTATTCATTATGCAACCTCCTTATGGGCGTCAATCAGCGCGCGGCGGCACGCCATCAGCGGCTGGATACGTTCACCAAAATCTTCAATGCCCTGCAGGAAATCATCAAAGGTCAGCAGCACGCCTTCGGTGCCTTCCACCAGCGCCACTTCATCCAGCATGCGTGCCACGCTGGCATAGGAGCCGACCAGTGTGCCCATATTGATGTTGACGGCAGAGGTCGGATCGGCCATCTGGCGCACATTGGTGTCGCTGCCGGATTTAGTGTCCTGCTGGCTCTGCGTGGTGAGCCAGGCGAGGGCTTCCTCGTCTGCGCCGGCTTTGTAGTGTTCCCATTTGGCGCGCGCGGCTTCGTCGCTTTCGGCGGCGATAATCATAAACAGCACGTAGGAACCGACGTCGCGCCCGGTTTTGTCCGCGGCCTGTTTCATGCGTGCGGCGGTAGGTGCAAAGGCGGTCGGGGTATTGACGCCCTTGCCGAAGCAGAAGTTGTAATCAGCGTATTGCGCCGAAAAGGCCATGCCGGCATCACTTTGCCCGGCGCAAATCACCTTCATCGGCTTCTGCGGCTGCGGACTGACGCGACAGTCGTTCATGGTGAAGAACTCACCTTTGAAGTCGCTCTGGCCAGTGCCCCACAGGTCGCGCAGCACCGTGACATACTCCGTCAGGTAGTTGTAGCGGCTGGCAAAATATTCATCGCCCGGCCACAGCCCCATCTGCTCATACTCCGGCTTCTGCCAGCCGGTGACCAGATTAACGCCGAAGCGGCCGCCGGAAATGGAGTCGATGGTGGCGGCCATGCGCGCCACGATGGCGGGCGGCAGCGTCAGGGTGGCGGCGGTGGCGTAGATTTCAATGCGTGAGGTCACCGCGGCCAGCCCGGCCATCAGGGTGAAGGACTCCAGGTTGTGGTCCCAGAATTCGGTTTTGCCGCCGAAGCCGCGCAGCTTAATCATCGACAGGGCAAAGTCGAAGTGATAGTGCTCAGCCTTGAGCACTATCGCTTTGTTGAGCTCAAAGGTCGGCTTGTATTGCGGGGCATGCGTGGAGATGAGCCAGCCATTGTTGCCAATCGGAACGAAAACGCCAATTTTCATGTGAAACCTCTCTGCATTGAACATGGATTGCTTCACGCGCTGCGTTGCTTCCTGCACGCATCCTGCGGGCGGCGCTCGATCACAAAATTGCAAAGCCTGTGCCACAATTTTAAAAGTGATACATAACAATCAGTTAAAATTAGCGATGTGGTGAATCCTGAGTGACTGGTCCAAAACAGACCATCTGGTCAAAACAAATTGCACGTTTTTCATGCGTCACCTGAGCGAAAAAGGTGCAGGGCACAGCATTAGGCAGGAAACAGGGCGTTTGTTATGATGCGATTTCGCAGGATGGAAGAGGTAACAGTGTGAAAAGCGATGAAAAAAAGCCAGGACGCCGATCGCGGGCCGTTGCGGCGAAACGGGCAGCTATTCTGGAAGCGGCATTGGCCTTCTTCTCGCAGTTTGGCATTCACGGCACCAGTCTGGATAAAGTGGCTGAGCGCGCGGACGTCTCAAAAACCAACCTGCTTTACTACTATCCGTCAAAAGAAGTGCTGTATGTGGCGGTACTGAAAGAGATTCTTGATGTGTGGCTGGCGCCGCTGCGTGCGCTGCGTCATGACCAGGATCCGCTGGTGGCCATCCGCAACTATATTCGTCTCAAGCTGGAAGTGTCGCGTGACCACCCGCAGGCATCCCGCCTGTTCTGTCTGGAGATGCTGCAGGGCGCGCCGCTGCTGAAGGGCGAGCTGGCGGGGGATTTAAAAGCGCTGGTGGATGACAAAGCAGCGATTATCGAACAGTGGATCGCCGAAGGGCGTATTGCCGGCGTGCAGCCGCAGCATCTGTTCTTTCTGCTATGGGCGACCACGCAGCACTACGCTGATTTCGCGTCCCAGGTGGAAGCCATCACCGGCCAGACGCTAAACGATGCGGAATTTTTTGCCCAGACGCTGGATAACGTTCAGCGCATGATCATTGAAGGGATCCGCGTGCGCTGATCCCCGTGGCTGACCAGGAGAGTGCATGGATTCGCTATCACAACTAACGCTGGGCGCGGCGGTGACCGTGGCCGTAATGGGCAAACGCGTGCCGCTGTGGCAGGCGGCGCTGGCGGGGGCGGTCGCGGGCACGCTGCCGGACCTCGACGTGTTTATCGACCACGGCGATGCCATTCGCAACATGACGCTGCACCGCACCGAGAGCCACGCGCTGCTGTGGCTGATGCTGGTGGCACCGTTATTTGGCTGGCTGGTGGCTGGCGCGACGCGCAGCCGGCAGCACTGGCGCGCCTGGTGCCTCGCCATCTGGCTGGCACTGATCACGCATCCGCTGCTGGACCTGACCACGGTGTACGGCACGCAACTCGGGCTGCCGCTGACCGATTACCCGTTCGCCATCGGCAGCATGTTCATCATCGATCCGCTCTACACGCTGCCGCTGCTGATCGCCCTGATCGTCGCACTGTGGCGGCGGGATGCGTGCGGGCTGCGCTGGAATCAGGCCGGATTGCTCATTAGCACGCTGTACCTGGGCTGGAGCATGGTGGCGCAAAGTGTTGCTACCCGGCATATTGAGCACCAGCTGACGCAGCAGGACGTGCAGCCGCAGCAACTGCTGGTGACGCCCACCGCGTTCAACACGCTGGTGTGGCGCACGGTAATTATCACGCCGCAGCGCTACGGGGAAGCCTGGTGGTCGCTGCTGTCGCCCGATCGTCCCTTACAGATCCGCTGGTACGATCGCCATCCCGCGCTTTTTGCCCCGTTTAAAGGCCAGTGGCACGCGGAACGCGTTGCGTGGTTCAGCCATGGATTTTATGCCATGCGCCAGCAGGGCAACGACACGCTGATCGTGGATTTGCGCATGGGGGAAGAGCCGGATTACACCTTTACCTTTAATCTCGGTCCCGCCGCAGCGCCGGCAGCAGCACCACAGCGGGAAGATTCGCTGCGGCCGTCACTGGCGCAGGCGTGGCACAAATTCACAGAACGCTTATAACGAAAAAGGCCCGGATAACCGGGCCTTTTCGTTTACGTGGATCAGGCTTTACGCCGGCGTAGCAGCCAGCCCATGGTCAGCACCACAAACCACAGTGGCGTCACCATCAGCGCCTGGCGGGTATCTTCCTGCAGGGTCAGCAGCACCAGCACAAAGGCAAAGAAAGCCATGCACACCCAGCACATCAGCTTGCCGAGTGGCATTTTGAAGCGTGACGCCGCATGACGCTGCGGATGCTGTTTGCGGTAGGCCAGATAGCTGCACAGGATAATGGTCCAGACAAACATAAACAGAATCGCCGAGACCGTGGTCACCATGGTGAAGACCGTCATCACATCCGGAATCAGATAGATCAACGCCACGCCAGCCAGCAGACACAGGCAGGAAAAGAACAGGCCGGTGGTCGGCACCGCGCGCGCCGAGAGACGGCCAAACGCCTTATGCGCCACGCCCTGTTCCGCCAGGCCATACAGCATGCGGCTGGTGGAGAAGATGCCGCTGTTGGCTGAGGAGGCCGCGGAGGTCAGCACCACAAAGTTAACGATGCTGGCAGCGGCCGGCAGGCCAATCAGCACAAACATTTCAACGAACGGACTGCGATCCGGCATGACCTGGTTCCACGGCGTCACCGCCATGATCACCAGCAGCGCCAGCACGTAAAACATGATGATGCGCAGCGGGATCGCGTTGATGGCGCGCGGCAGAACTTTATGCGGATCTTTGGTCTCCGCCGCCGCCGTACCCACCAGTTCAATGCCGACAAAGGCAAACACCGCAATCTGGAAGCCGGCAAAGAAACCGCTCAGCCCTTTCGGGAACATGCCGCCGTGATCCCAGATATTGCTCAGCGCCGCGTGGCTTCCGTTCGGCGAAGGGTAGTGCAGGCTAACCAGCACAATACCGGTGATGATTAACGCCACGATGGCGACAATTTTGATAATGGCGAACCAGAACTCCATCTCGCCAAACAGTTTTACCGTGGCGATGTTCAGGGCAAGGAAAACAAACACGCACAGCAGCGCGCTCATCCAGATCGAGAAGTCCGGGAACCACAGCTGGAAATAGGCGCTGATCGCCACCACGTCGGCGATGCCGGTCACCACCCAGCAGAACCAGTAAGTCCAGCCGGTGAAATAACCGGCCCACGGACCGAGCAGGTCGGCGGCAAAGTCGCTGAAGGATTTGTACTCAAGGTTGGAGAGCAGCAGCTCACCCATGGCGCGCATCACAAAGAACAGCATAAAACCGATGATCATATAGACGAAGATGATCGACGGACCCGCCAGGCTGATGGTTTTACCGGAGCCCATGAACAGACCGGTGCCAATGGCACCGCCGATAGCGATAAGCTGGATGTGACGGTTATGCAGGTTGCGCCGGAGTTTTTCCGGCTGTTCGGCCTCAGCAGGCGCCGCTTTAGATTGATCAACCATAAAAATATCTTTCCTGTCTTGATGTTGTGTCAGCTCTGCTGGCTGTTGAATAACGTGCTGTTGCACAGGGCAAGAGGGCATAAGATAGAGGAAAGGCGGCCACTCTCGGTAATGGTTTTTAAACCTTTGTGCCCTTTTGCGTGCTTTACCGTGTCAGTAAATATTTACATGGCGCGCCGTGCCGTCATTTTGCGTAAATGTTCTGCAAATGAGCCGCTTGCACCACGCAGCGCTGCGCAGGGTTCTACACTTGTCATTTCGATGAACCCGGAAAAAGTGAGGCAGCGTGCGCGCATTGCTCGCGATAGTGCTGCTGGCCCTGTGCGGCTGGTGGAGTTTACCCTGGCTGAAAACGCATCTGCCGCCACAGTGGAATCCGTTTATACCGCTCCAGGTTACCGATCCGCCAGGCTGGATGACGCGCTACAAGCTGCAGCGGCTGAGCAGCGATCCGGCCGCGTGTCTGGCGGTGATGCGCGCGGCCAGCGCGCAGGGCAGAGTCAGTTTCCGTGAGGTGCCGCCGCTGCAGGGCGATTGTCCGATTGATCAACCGCTGCGCATCAGCCGCTTCGGTGAGGTCACGCTGAGCAGCAGTTTTCTTGCCAGCTGTCCGATGGCGGTGGCCAGCACGCTGTATGTTACGCGCAGCAATGCGGCGCTGCAGCAGGCCGGCATTACCTCGCCGCTGCGCCGCATCGCGCACGTTGGCAGTTACGCCTGCCGCAATATTTATCACCGCCAGGAAGGACGCCGCAGTGAACACGCGACGGCGGAGGCGTGGGACATCACGGGGTTTCAGCTGGCGGACGGGCGCTGGCTGCAGGTAGGCAAAAACTGGCAGCAACCGCCGCAGGCCGCTGCCGGTTTGCACGCGTTATGGCGCAACGGCTGTGCCAGCTTCGGTAATGCGCTGGGGCCGGATTACAATGCGGCGCATGCCAGCCATTTCCACCTTGGCATGCGCGGCGCAGGCTTTTGTCGCTAAACTACACCGCCGGGTTTAATCCGCGTTTGATGAGGAAATGATTTGCCGGCCAGGAGAAAATAAATCCGGTGAGCATCGCCAGCTGTAACATAAACCAGAAGGCGCTGAGCAGGGGATTGAGCTGTTGATTAAGCACATATTTTAGGGCCAGCGTCATAAAGATAAAGATTCCCGTTTGATAAATCAGCAGCGGAAAGGTTTCTGTTTTCAGCGCTAATAATAACGTACGGACAATAGAAAGTTGTTCCCGCTGGCGAATGGCCAGAAACTGAAAAAATAATCCCGCCAGTAACGAAATCATCACGCAAATAACCGCCTGTAACCACAGCGCCGGGCTAATAGCAAAATGCTTGAGCAGAGTGACTATTGGCAGGGTGATGATGTCGCCGAATATACAGGCGGCGGCAGAGAGCGAAGTGGAAATAAAAATGGTTTGCCAGCTGGCATAACCGGTTAATCCGGGTGGCAGCAGCAGCGCCAGTTTTCGCTGACGTGACGGTTTACGCCCGAGATACCACCATGCCAGCCAGCCGAAAAACGGCATGTACAGCCCGGTGAGCGGCCAGATGATATTCATGACCGCCAGCGGATGCGGGTGACGCAACAGATCTTTAGCGATCATCAGGGCGGTACACATGCCCACGACCAGAAAGGGTAATGCCAGCTGGTTTAACATAGTCAGTCCCACTCAGTTTGCTGAAATCGCGCCAGCCTGCGGAGCTATGCTGGTGCCTGCCACCTTGCGCCTCTGCTAAAGCGTAGCTGGAAAAGACGGTGCCGGAAATGTCTGCCACAGGGGCACGGCAGGGAAACACTGCAGAAATAACTGGAATTAAGCCGCGCTGCGGACTTAATCAGCAGGAAGATTATGACGGGCGGTATAAAAAAGGGAAATGGCAAAGATAATAGCGATTAATGATGAGGCGAATGTTTTATCTGCGAAGTCTGGCGTTTAATCAACAGGACGATTGAAAATTCTTCAGAAAAATCTTATTCTGATTCTCACGACTTATCATCCTGATGGTGCCGCTGGCAAACGCACCATAGTTTAATTTCTCATTTGGGTAACATATTGACAACAAGGTAGTTATCACTTTTTGCCCGCAATGCCGCTCTGGTTTCAATCAATATTTTTTCTCTGGTTAATTTATTTTTTACATTAATCGGCACAGATATCCTGTTATGAATAAGGCGTGAAACAGCGCCAGGGCAATAATGACCATCGATAATTATTTCGTCTGGCGAGGCGAAACTGAAAAAGAATTTCAGGCGCTTTCTGAAGTGCTGCAATTGAAATCGCTGCTGCAAAAACATGTTGAGGCCCTTGGATTTGATGCTTTTGCCTTTTTGGTACAGCATCCGGTGCCTTTTACCCGACCGCGTATTTTTCTCTTTAGCACCTATCCGCAGAGCTGGGTGAAACGCTACGAGAGTGAAAATTACTATGCGGTGGATCCGGTGTTAATGCTCTGCCAGCAGCCCGGTCGCGGCGTGGAGTGGACGCGTGATTTATTTACCGGCGCAGGCAATTTATGGGCAGAAGCCAATGCAGCAGGGCTGGTAAGTGGCTTTTCATGCTCGGCAATGGCGCTAAATCGTGCCATTGGTATATTATCTATAGCATCGCAACAACCCAGCCAGACCCAGCACAGACGCGTTGAGCTGGAGGTGCAACTGCACTTCCTGGCGGAACTGAGTTTGCGTGTGCTGGACCGTCTGAATGACGGCTCAATGGTGGTGTTATCGAATGATTTTAGTCAGCGCGAGCTGGAAATATTGAAATGGACAGCGGAGGGAAAAACCTCAGCCGAAATTTCCCTCATTCTGGCTATTTCTGAACACACGGTAAATTTTCACCAAAAGAATATGCAAAAGCGTTTTAATGTTTCCAATAAAACGCAGATTGCCTGTTATGCCGCAGCCATCGGCCTGATATAGCGAAAAGGCAACTACTAATTTTAGTAGTTCCTAAGCCGCAGTCAGTTGTCTACCCTGCGCCGGAAACTCCGCCAGGCTGGCGCTTAATAAATCATTGCAAACATGGGGATGTCAGGGGCGCATGATGAAAATAATTCAAACACAGCTAAAGGATATGCCGTCCTCTTTGCTGGCCGAGTTGGGCACCTATCGTTACAGCGTCTTTGCGCGTGGCGAGGGCTGGTCAATTCCGCCGCGACTCAGCACGCCGGGGCAGGAGTACGATCGCTTCGATCGTTCCGATGTCACCTGGCTGATTGCCTGGACTGCGCGTCAGGGCATTTGTGGCTGCGCACGTCTGTTACCGTGGCACGAGCCTGAAGTGCCGGAGGGCATGGTGCTGCCTTTTGATCAGCAAAAAGTGTGGGAAATGTCGCGCTATTCGGCCCGCCTTGAAGTGGATGCCGAACTGCCGCTGAACATCTTATGGCATTCGGTACAGCTGGCAGAGCTGAGCGGGATGGAGTATTTGATCAGTTCGGCCACGCCGATGCTGGAGAAAATGTTTGAGCAGCATCAGGTGGTGTACGAGCCGCTCTCGCCGGGACTGATCCAGTCAGAAGACAATCTGTTTGCCATTCGTATTCCGGTGCAGCAGCCGGCGCTGGCGGAGAAGTATCGCGGCACGCGTCGCTTCAGTCCGGAAGAAGTGCTGCCCTCGCTGGGCGTGTCGGTCAACTGGCAGTCACACAGCTAACGCCCCGCGCAGGATGCGCAGGGCACGCCGCTTACTGACGGTAGGCGGTTTTAATCTGGCGGATGGTGTTGCTGAACACCTCGGCCTGCGGTTTATCGGCCAGCGCGGACTGAACGTAGCGCTCCATGTTGATGATCACCTTACCGGCATCAGCCTGGCCCATGCCTTTCAGGATCAGCGTCACCATCATTTTCAGGCAGGCAACTTCATCCGCCAGCGCCTGGGTATCGCGCGATGTTACGAAATCTTCATCACTCATCATTATCTCCTTTGTGGAATGACCTTGTGCGCACACATTCTTCCCGTGCATAAAAAACAGAGTATATCATACGCTTGATGGAAGAATTTAGGCCACATCATCGACCCGCGCGCAGACGGTTAATTAATTGCGCCGTTCGTTATTTTTTGTGCGCAAAAAACTTCCACGGAAAGATTATTTTTTTTGTGCTGCCGGCGGGAAGAAGCGAAGGCGGGTTATAAATTATAACTTAATGATATTAGTCACATTTTAACAATTTTATTCCAGTATGGTATTGCATCAGCTAAAAAAAACCATCACTGCTGCCTGCTATTTGACATGGGTCATTGGTTTTGAGATTTATCTGGCGCCCCTGATGTTCTTTCCACGCGAAACCCGGTAAGATAACGCCCCTGAAATATATTTTCCCCCACTAACCTGCGGAGTACGTCCCGTTGATCAGCCTGCTTCTTGTTGATGACCATGAACTGGTACGCGCCGGTATTCGTCGCATACTGGAAGATATGAAGGGACTGGTGATTGCCGGGGAAGTGGCCTGTGGTGAGGATGCGGTAAAATGGTGCCGCACTCATCCTGTGGATGTGGTGCTGATGGACATGAACATGCCCGGCATTGGCGGACTGGAGGCGACGCGCAAAATCGTGCGCTTCAATCCGGATATCCGCATCATCATGCTGACTATCCACACCGAAAATCCCCTGCCAGCGAAAGTCATGCAGGCCGGTGCGGCAGGTTATCTCAGCAAAGGGGCGGCGCCGCAGGAAGTGGTCAGCGCCATTCGCTCGGTGCACGCCGGTCAGCGTTACATCGCCTCTGATATCGCTCAGCAGATGGCGCTGAGCCAGATTGAGCCGCAGCGCGCCGAATCACCGTTCAGCTGTTTGTCGGAAAGGGAATTGCAGATTATGCTGATGATTACCCGAGGGCAAAAGGTGACGGAGATTTCCGAGCAGCTTAACCTGAGCCCGAAAACCGTTAATAGCTACCGCTATCGCATGTTCAGCAAGTTGAACATCAGTGGTGACGTAGAGTTAACGCATCTGGCCATACGCCATGGCCTGTTCAATGCGGAGCCGTTAATCAGTAGTGAGTGACGTTTTCAATCCTAAAGCCTTTCTCAGCACCGTGACCAGTCAGCCCGGCGTCTACCGCATGTATGACGCGACAGGCACGGTGATCTATGTTGGTAAAGCCAAAGACCTTAAAAAACGCCTGAGCAGCTATTTCCGCACGCAGGTGGGAAGCCGTAAGACCGAAGTGCTGGTCAGCAACATCCATAATATTGATGTCACGGTCACCCATACCGAGACCGAAGCGCTGCTGCTGGAGCACAACTACATCAAATTGTATCAGCCGCGCTACAACGTGCTGCTGCGCGACGATAAGTCGTACCCCTATATTTTCCTTAGCGGCGATCCGCATCCGCGCCTGGCGATGCACCGCGGTGCCAAACACGCCAAAGGCGAATACTTTGGTCCGTTTCCCAACGGCTATGCGGTGCGTGAAACCCTGGCGCTGCTGCAAAAGGTGTTTCCGATTCGCCAGTGCGAGAACAGCGTCTACCGCAATCGCTCGCGTCCGTGCCTGCAGTATCAGATTGGCCGTTGCCTCGGCCCCTGCGTCGCCGGCCTGGTGAGCGAAGAGGAATATGCGCAGCAAACCGACTATGTGCGGCTGTTTCTGGCCGGTAAAGACGATCAGGTAATTAATCAGCTGGTGCAGCGTATGGAGCAGGCCAGCGTGGGCCTGCGCTTCGAGGAGGCGGCGCGCCTGCGGGACCAGATTCAGGCGGTGCGGCGGATTACGGAGAAACAGTTCGTCTCCAATCAGGGCGATGATCTCGACGTGATGGGCGTGGCCTATGACGCCGGCATGGCCTGTCTGCACGTGCTGTTTATCCGGCAGGGCAAAGTGCTGGGCAGCCGCAGCTATTTCCCGAAGGTGCCCGCAGACACGGAACTCACCGAAGTGGTGCAGACGTTTGTCGGACAGTTTTATCTGCAGGGCAGCGAAGCGCGTACCTTACCGGCGGATATCCTGCTGGACTTCAATTTGCCTGAGCGGGAACTGCTGGCCGCATCGCTGAGCGAACTGGCCGGGCGCAAGGTCAGCATTCAGAGCAAACCGCGCGGCGACCGCGCGCGCTATTTGAAGCTGGCGCGCACCAATGCCGCCACGGCACTGACGACGCGGCTGGCGCAGCACTCGACCATCCAGCAGCGTCTGGCAGCGCTGGCGGCGTTCCTCAAACTGGAGCAGATTAACCGCATGGAGTGTTTCGACATCAGCCACACTATGGGCGAACAGACCATCGCGTCCTGCGTGGTGTTCAACCGTGACGGCCCGCTGCGCGCTGACTATCGCCGCTACAACATTGAAGGAATTACCCCCGGTGATGACTATGCGGCGATGAATCAGGTGCTGCGCCGTCGTTACGGCAAGGCGCTGGAACCGGAAAAGATCCCGGATGTGATCCTGATCGATGGCGGTAAAGGGCAGCTGGCGCAGGCGCAGCAGGTGTTTGCGGAACTGGATGTGCCATGGGATAAAAACCGGCCGATTCTGCTCGGCGTGGCAAAAGGCAGCGACCGTAAAGCCGGCCTGGAAACGCTGTTCTTTGCGGCGGAAGGCGAGGGCGTTTCGCTGCCGCCAGACTCGCCGGCGCTGCATGTTATCCAGCACATTCGTGACGACGCTCACAATCATGCAATTTCGGGCCACCGGAAAAAACGCGCCAAAGTGAAGAACACCAGCGCGCTGGAGAGCATTGAAGGCGTCGGACCCAAACGGCGTCAGCAGCTGCTGAAGTACATGGGCGGCCTGCAACCGCTGATGAATGCCAGCGTCGATGAGATCGCTAAAGTACCGGGTATCTCCTTCGCCCTGGCGGAAAAAATCTACTACTCGCTGAAACACTAACATTGAAACAGGGTGGGCAATGTAGGAACATACGTTAAATCCTACTCACACCAGACAGTTACTGGCATATGCAATTTAACATTCCGACGTGTCTTACCCTGTTTCGAGTTGTTCTGATCCCGTTCTTCGTGCTGGCGTTCTATCTGCCATTTCACTGGGCTCCCTTCGCGACGGCGCTGCTGTTTGTCATTGCTGCGGTCACTGACTGGTTTGATGGCTTCCTCGCGCGTCGCTGGAAGCAGACAACACGTTTTGGTGCCTTTCTCGATCCGGTCGCTGACAAAGTGATGGTGGCGATGGCGCTGGTGCTGGTCGCCGAGTATTTCCACGCCTGGTGGATCACGCTGCCGGCCGCCACCATGATCGCGCGTGAAATCATCATCTCGGCCTTACGTGAGTGGATGGCGGAGATTGGCAAGCGCAGCAGCGTGGCGGTGTCGTGGATTGGCAAAGTGAAGACCACGGCGCAGATGCTGTCGCTGGTGGCGCTGCTGTGGCGTCCGGACGCGACCGTAGTGGGCGTTGGCGTGGTGGCGTTGTACATCGCAGCGGTGCTGACTTTCTGGTCAATGTTCCAGTATTTAAGCGCGGCACGCGGCGATTTGCTCGATAGCTGATCGATGCGATTCAAAAAGCAGCAAACGGACGCAGTGTGTGGATAATTCTATTGACTCGTTGCGTCAGATAAGTAGAATGCATCGCATCGAACGGCAGCAGGGCTGCAAGAAGCTGAATAAAATCAGCAAGTTCGGTGAAGCATAAGCAAATGCGGGAATAGCTCAGTTGGTAGAGCACGACCTTGCCAAGGTCGGGGTCGCGAGTTCGAGTCTCGTTTCCCGCTCCAGATATTGCAATACGTCGCAGACGGCTTGCACCTCAGATTAAAAGGCGCGTTGGCAGAGTGGCCATGCAGCGGATTGCAAATCCGTCCACCTCGGTTCGACTCCGGGACGCGCCTCCAGTTTACACCCTGCCCGGGTGGTGAAATCGGTAGACACAAGGGATTTAAAATCCCTCGGCTTATGGTCGTGCGGGTTCAAGTCCCGCCCCGGGCACCATATTTAATACCGAATAAAATCAAAGCAATAAGTAGCAATGTCGTGACCGCCCAAGGGCGGTTTTTTTGTGCCTGAAAATTTTTCCTAATATCACTTCATAATATCAAACGGTCTACTTCTGCCCGCCAACCACAACCATTGTAACCATCACGTTCTTTCGATCATGCGCAGCCAGGTGTTCAACATTTTGATGCTGAAAATGATGATAGAGATCGCAATTGATAGCGGGGAGGTGGGCACTTGTCCCCGCTCGCATTTACGACAAGGACGTCCAGAAATTATCTGCCACCTATCGCTTACCCGCTCAAAGTTATGCTCCAGGGCGCAGATGAGGTAGGGGCACATGATTTGGGTTTGCTGATGACGCAACGGGGAGTAATCTTGAATTGTCGCTCTGACATTCAGTGGTACTACCGCAAGTCTGTTAAAAACGAGGGAACGATGATGATTGCAGAAACCGCAACGAAAGAACCGGGTAGATATTACACCTTCCAGTCGCCATTACCGGCTGATGTATTTTTTGAACTTCGGCCCCGGACATTGCCGTATAACGCACAACCCATACTGGATGAAACCAGTGGCATGTGTATTGGTTATTCAGTCGCACAGGCCCCAGGACTGTGGCAGATATATGATACACAGGGTCACTTTCTGCGCCTGGAAGAGGCTCCTCTTGAAGCCCCCTTGATTGATCCCACCGATATTGCGCTTATCGCTTTTGGCGTTTTCCGTATTTTTCGCGCGGGCCGCGTACTTTTTGAAACTGCTACGCGCGCGGCTGTCAGGGTGAAACTTAGTCAGGCGACTATCATGTTTCTTCGTGCGCGGTTAAAAACCGGTTTATCTGCTGGTAACCTTAAAATGACAGAAACAGCAGCCCGGCATATGTATGAACCGGGGCGCTATGTTCCATTACATATCCAGGAAAAAGCTATCCGTTACGGCAGGCGTATGGCGGATCCCCGTAAAGGCGAAGGGATGTTTCGCTACGAAACTGAGATGTATAAACTCAATCGCAAGCTAAACATAACAGAGTATAAAAAATACACTCTTGAGGTTGTGGTGCGAGAGTCAGACTGGACGATCACCCATTTTAAATATTTTGATTAACCTGCAGGAAAGCACGCATGTTTGATTTTAGAAATGAAGGATTCGTCTTCACCATCTCACCCTTTGAGCGTGTTGTTGATAACGAAACCGATCCGGTTAATCACCTCTGGGACTGGATTAAGTCTTATGTGGAGTTTTCCGTCAGCGGAGTGAAGGTGCAGTTTCAGACTGAGTTTACCGTCGGCGAACTGAAGGAACTGCGCGCAACATTTTCTCTATACTACAAGGCGGTAATGGCCCGCCATGAAATTGAATCTTTTAGTTTTCGCAGCCAGCTCAACCAGCTCAATATGATTCTGAGTAAGGTCACGGGTGATGATATCGTGATTATTGAATATGTTCTTCGTCCTGAACACCATGCTGATAGCGTTCAGATAAAGGGCGAACTGGCTATCAATGAGAGTTACTTCCCGGACATTCTCAGGCAGCTGGAGGAAATGATCAGCTGGCCGGAATAAAATTCTGATTTATCCGCCATCTCTTGAAATGGGCAATCGCAATCGGGATTTGCCAATTAGCAGCGAGATTACTGGGGGAGTTAAGGGCTTTGCATCGCTTACCAGACGATCCAGCTCGTTAACCATGGCTTCAGTTATGCCGGAATTAATGGAGTGAACGTCTGGCAGTCAAATAAAAACGGGACATAACGTCTGTCCCGCTAATCTCAATCCTGTGGCTGCCCGACCGGGCCTTCGCCTTCGCTGGCGCCAGGTACTGACTGCTTGCTGGGTGCGTGCGGACGTCCGTCACTGCCCACCGCATCGCTGTGTTGCATACAGCCGGCCAGGGTAACCAATGTCAGTGCCGCTAAGGCTGCCTTCATCAAACCACTCATCTTGCTCTCCTCCTGTTACGAACCGCGTAATCGTTAACGCACTGAGAAATAAGCAAAGCCACGAATCCGCCTTTACGCAAGCGAAGCGCGGCCATCGTAGAGCAGAAAATAGCGCAGCGCAGAAAGATTTCCCGCCGCCCACCTGCCGAACAGGACGCCCGCGTCGGGCGTCCCGATCGCACATCTAGCCGAGATTGCCGCTGAGGCGATCGCGGAAATCGCTGCTGCGGTTATCCAGGCCGGTGAAGGTGACGCTGGCGCCGTGCCGCTGGTAGCGGTACTCAATGGCGTCGAGCGCCGCCACGCTGGAGGCATCCCAAATCTGCGCGTAGGTCAAATCGATGGTGACGCGCTGCGGATCGTGGCCGTAGTCAAAATGCTCAAACAGATCGTTGCTGCTGGCGAAAAACAGCGGGCCGCGCACCGTGTAGTGCACCTGCTGGCCATCGTCGCTCAGCTGACGTTCGGCATGAATCACGTGAGCGATACGGCGGGCAAACAGCATCATGGCGAGCATCACGCCCACCAGCACGCCAAGCGCGAGGTTACCGGTCCACACCGTGACGGCGACGGTCAGCACCATCACCAGCGTTTCCGACCACGGCATGCGTTTCAGCGTGGCCGGCTGCAGGCTGTGCCAGTTCACGGTTTTCACCGCGACCACCATCATAATGCCCGCCAGCACCACCATCGGAATCTGCGCCATGATCTGGCTCAGACCGGTGACCAGCAACAGCAGCACCAGCGCCGCGGCCACGGTGGACACGCGGGTACGCGCCTTGCCCAGCTCAACGTTAACAATGGTCTGGCCGATCATCGCGCAGCCGGCGATACCGCCGTAAAAGCCTGCCAGAATATTGCCGACGCCAAGCGCCCAGGATTCACGCCGCTTACCGGAAGGCGTATCGGTCATGTCATCCACCAGTTTGGCGGTCAGCAGGGATTCCATCAGGCCGACGAAGGCGACCGACAGCGCGGTGGGCCAGACAATCTGTAGCGTCTGCAGATTAAGCGGCACCAGCAGGGTATTGAAATCCGGCAGGCCGGCGCGCATTGGCCCTTCATCGCCGACGTTGGGCACGCGATAGCCCAGCAGCAGCGCGACAGCGGTGACAGCCACGATAGCCACCAGCGGCGAAGGCACGCTTTTAAGCACTTTGGGCAGCAGCAGCACGATGGCCAGCGTGGCGGCGAACAGCAGCCACACCGGACCCGACTGGCCCCAGACGTGCGGCACCTGCGCAAAGAAAATCAGTATACCCAGCGCGTTAACGAAGCCGAGCATCACCGAGCGCGGAATATAGCGCATCATGCGCGACAGCCCGGCAAGGCCGAAAATGATTTGAATCATACCGCCGAGGATTACCGCCGGCAGAATGTACTCCACGCCATGCGCGTGCACCATCGGTCCGATCACCAGCGCGACGGAACCGGCCGCCGCGGTGACCATCGCTGGCCGTCCTCCCAGAATCGACAGCGTCAGGCACAGCACCACCGAAGCGACAAGGCTGACTTTAGGGTCGACGCCGGCAATCACGGAGAACGAAATCACTTCCGGTATCAGCGCCAGGGCGGTAATCACCCCGGCCAGGCACTCGCGGGTGAAAAGAGAGGGTGAACGCAGCACACGTGCGACCGTGATGTCGCTCGCTGTGGCAGCGGGGCGATCGGCAGTTTGACTCATCTGTTGCAGGCTCTTTTATTGGATGCGCATGCCGTCACGGCATAGCAATATTTAGTGGAAAAGTTAACGCGGGCGATGTTACCGGGGGATGACGCGAGGCGCCAGTAAAACGGGGCGATAAGGTTGATTCCATCCCTGGAATCCGCTGCGGCTACAGCGAAAAATCATCCGGAGTCTGGTGAACCACCAGTTCCAGCAGGTGACGGTAGACATCCAGCTGGACGACATCGGCTTCCTGCTCCAGCCGGCCAATCAGGGCGGCAATAATGGCCTTATTGGTCACCGGCATACCGCTGTGCAGGATTTCAGCAATCAGATGGCCTAAGACTTCCATCTCATTGGTTTCACTGTTAACGGCCTGTTTGAAATTGTCTGCGAGGACATCGCTGCTATTGACGGCATTTTGCATGTGTAAGCTCTTAAGATTGGCTGATGGCCCAGCGGCCAGCACAACCAGGAAGAAATATTTCCGCGCGGACAGGCGCGAAAAACCTGACTCACCACCCAACACAAAAAGACACCTCTGAAGGTGGAAATCCACAACACCTTCAGAGGCGACGCAACTGCATCATTCGTTACCGAATCGTTAACCGATTCATGGCGGCTAAAGTTATACAGCAACCCCTAATCTGTACAAGCGGCGGCTTGTGCATTTCGTGCTTATCAGGCTAATTTACTTAATAATATAGGGTATTTTGCCGAAAAAAGTTATACAGGCAAGCTGTACACGCGGCCTGATCGGGCCTTTTTGCGACTTAAGTGAAACTGGTAATCTGCGTGTAGCACGACTAGATTTGCTGATGTAAGCAAACTTTTCATTCGCACGTCGCTTAGCTTATAATAACCCTCCCATTTAGTTAGAACTCTAACCATTAGGCCGCTATGCTTTGACTGACCATCCACAACCGTTTTCCCGTCTGTTGCATCTTACTGCCCATGCGTGGCGGCTGGCGGTCGATCGTCGCCTGAAAGAGAGCGGTTTGAGTATGAGTAGCTGGCTGGCAATTGCCAGCGTAGCGACCGCCAGTGAACCGCCGACGCAAAAGGCGCTGGCACAGCTATTGGGGCTGGAGGAAGCCAGTGTGGTGCCGCTGGTCGATCGGCTGGTGAAACAGCAACTGCTGGCACGGGTGCAGCCAAAGGAAGATCGTCGCAAGCGCCTGCTGGTGTTAACCGAGCAGGGCAACGAGGCGTTCGCTACGGTGAAAACGCAGGCGGATGCGCTGCGCGCGCAGCTGCTGGCCGATATCGATCCCGCCGCGCTGGCAGTGACCGAAAACGTGTTGCAGCAGCTGCTTGAACGCTTAGGAAACGTATAGCCGTGGCGAAACGTAACCCGTATGCCCCTCGCGAATGGCTGCCGCACGAAAAGCCGATGCTGCCGGGATCGCCCTCGACACCGCTGCATGCGCCATCGAAACGCATCGCGTTTGGCCTGATCGGCCTGCTGATCTCCATTACCGGCGCGCTGAGTAATGCGCTGGTGACCGCCAACCTCACCAATCTGCAGGGCACCTTCGCCGCATACAGCAATGAAATCGCCTGGCTGCCGGCGGTCTACGTGATGGGCAATATCTCCATTAATCTGTTGCTGGTGAAGTTCCGCCAGCAGTTTGGTCTGCGGCTGTTTACCGAAGCCTTTCTGGTGCTGTACGTCATCGTGGCGTTTTTTCACATCCTCGCTAACGATCTCAGCTCAGCGATTATCGTGCGTACCGCGCACGGCATGGTGGGCGCGGCGCTCAGCTCGCTGGGCATCTATTATCAGATCCAGGCCTGGCCGGCGAAGCACCGTCTCAAAGCGCTGGTGATTGGCATCACTGCCTCACAGCTGGCGATTCCGCTGGCGCGGCTGTTCTCCAGCGAGCTGCTGCAGCTGGAGGAGTGGCGCGGCCTCTATCTGTTTGAACTGGGCCTGGCGATGATTGCGCTGGGCTGCGTGCTGGTGGTCAAGCTGCCGCCGGGCGACCGCATCAAAGCGTTCGAAAAGCTCGATTTCGTCACCTTTATGCTGCTGGCACCGGGCATGGCGTTATTGTGCGGCGTGCTGTCGCTCGGGCGCATTGAGTGGTGGTTCAGCACACCCTGGCTCGGCGTCTGTCTGGCGCTGGCGCTGGTGCTGATTGTCGCGGCGGTGGTGCTGGAGCATAACCGCGCTAACCCGCTGATTAACACCCGCTGGCTGAGCAATGGCATGATCGTGCGGCTCGGCATCGTGATGATCATGATGCGCATCGTGCTGGCCGAGCAGAATACCGGTGCGGTGGGCTTTCTGCAGCAGCTGGGCCTGCTCAACGATCAGATGCGCGGGCTGGCGCTGGCGATCATTGCGGGCGTGATCTGCGGCATGATTGCCAGCGCGCTGACCATCAAACCCAACCATCTGAGCTGGCCAATCGTGGTCTCGCTGGCCGTAATGATTGTCGCCTCGCTAATGGATGCGCAATCCAGCCCGCTGACGCGCGCCAGCAATCTCTACTTCAGCCAGTTTCTGCTCGGTTTCAGCAGTGCCTTTTTCCTTGGGCCAGCGATGCTGCTTGGCATCGGCGGCGTGGTGACTCAGCCGAAAAATCTGGTGAGTTTTGTCGTGCTGTTTGGCATGAGCCAGAATCTTGGCGGGCTGATTGGCTCCGCCATTCTCGGCACCTTCCAGACGTGGCGCGAAAAATATCACTCCAGCCTGCTGGGCGATCAGCTGTCGCTGCTCGATCCCAATGTGGTTGATCGCCTCAGCCAGTACAGCGCGCTGTTTCGCAGCCAGCTGGCGGACAGCGGCCTGCTCAGCGCGCAGAGCAGCAGTCAGCTACAAACCGTGGCCACGCTGCAGGCCAACGTGCTGGCTTATAACGATACCTATTTACTGACCGCCGCGCTGGCAATGGTAACGCTGATGTGGGTGCTGTGGCGCCTGACGCGGCTGCGTTATCTTAACTGGCGCCAGGCGCGACATAATCTGACTGAGCAACAGCAGCAGGCTGCGCCAGCAAACCGAACGGAGACACCATGAGTCAACAGGACGATCTACAGGCTGCGGAGCGCGAGCGCACCAACCGCCGACGCATTCTCTCTATCGCCGCCGGGAGCGGTATCGCCATCGTGGGCGTGCTGGTGATTTTATACGCGTGGCAGCTGTGGCCCTTTACCAGCACCATCCAGTCAACGGAAAACGCCTACGTGCGCGGCCAGGTGACCTTTATCAGCCCGCAGGTCAGCGGCTATCTGACGAACGTTGAGGTAGTTGATCTGCAGCCGGTGCGCAAAGGACAGCTGCTGATGACCATTGACGATCGTATCTATCGCCAGCGCGTGCATCAGGCGCAGGCACAGCTGGCGATGAAGATTGCCGCGCAGAATAACAACCAGCAGCAGCAGAAGAGTGCGGAAGCCACTATCGCCAGCAATAAAGCCGCGCTGGAGAATGCCAAAGCGCAGGCGCTGAAAAGCAGTCTGGATTTGAAGCGGGTGGAAAATCTGGCGGCGGATGGTTCGCTGTCGGTACGCGAGCGTGACGCCGCGCGCGCAGCCAATGCGCAGGCGCAGGCCCAGCTGCGGCAGGCGGCGGCGCAGGTGGCGGTCTCGCAGCAGAATCTGCAAACCACCATCGTCAACCGCGCGGCGCTGGCCGGCGACGTAGCCAGCGCGCAGGCGGCACTGGAGCTGGCCAATATCGATCTGGACAACACGCGTATTATCGCGCCGGACAGCGGCCAGCTCGGTCAGCTGTCGGTGCGCAAAGGTACCTACGTTACTGCCGGCACGCGGCTGACCTCGGTGGTGCCGGATAATAAATGGGTGATTGCCAACCTGAAGGAAACCCAGCTGGCGCGCGTGCGCCCCGGCCTGCCGGTGTCGATCCGCGTTGATGCGCTGGACGGCAAGCGCTTTGACGGCCGCGTTGAGTTTATCTCGCCCGCCGCCGGATCTGAGTTCAGCGCCATCTCGCCAGATAACGCCACCGGTAACTTCGTGAAAATCGCCCAGCGCATTCCGGTGCGCATCAAAATTCTTGGTGACGATCTGCAGCAGCTGCGGCCCGGGATGTCAGTGGAAGTCGACATTGATACCGCCGCCGAACCACACCGGGATGCGTTATGAAGCGGCCGTTACTCGCGGCGCTCATCGCGCTACTGCTGACCGGCTGCGCCCGCGAAGTGGAGCAGGCACCGTCGTCGCTGCCGATTCCGCCCGACTGGCGCCAGCAGGTCGGGCCCGCTGCCGCGCCGGAAGCGCAGTGGTGGCGCAGCTTTGGTGATGATCGCCTCAACTGGCTGGTGAACCAGGCGCTACAGCACAACAGCGATATTCTCATTGCACGGTCGCGCGTCGATCAGTATCGCGCCGAGCTGCGCGCTGCGCAGGGCGACAACTTCCCCACGCTGTCGGCGGGCGTGGCGGCAACCCATCAGCGTGCGCTGTCAGCGGCGACCGGTCAGCCGTACGAAAGTGCGGTATTTCAGGGACTGCTGCAGGCGAATTATGAGGTCGACTTATGGGGCAGCCGCAGCAACAGCATCCGCGCGGCGGAAGCCACACTGGCGGCGCAGCGTGCGGCGGCCTCGGCAGCCGAGCTGACGGTGGCCAGTTCAGTGGCGTCCGGTTACCTCAGCCTGTGCGCGCTCGACGAGCAGCTGCGCGTGACCGAGGCTACGCTGGAAACGCGGCAGAACTCGCTGAACCTGGCGCAGCGTCAGTTCGAAACCGGCTATACCTCGCGGCTCGAATGGATGCAGGCGGCGTCGGAGTATCAGACGGCGAAAGCGCAAATTCCGCAGCTGCAGCATCAGATCGCCCAGCAGGAGAACGCGCTCAGCATTCTGGTCGGCATGAATCCGCGCCAGATTGCGCGCAGCAGCCAGTTCGACCAGCTGCGACCCCACGCACTGCCGGCGCTGCTGCCGTCGCAGCTGCTGAATCGCCGGCCTGACATAGTCCAGGCGCAGCGCCTGCTGCTGGCGGGCGACGCGTCGCTGGCGGCGGCACAGGCACAGCTGCTGCCATCGCTCAACCTGACGGCGTCCGGCACGCTGCAGAGCAGCCAGCTACACGATCTGCTGGATAATCCGTTCCGCCTGTGGAGCATCGGCGGCAGCGTGCTGGCACCGCTGCTCAACCGCGAAGCGCTGACCGCGCAGGTGGATGTGGCGATGGCGTCGCGCAACCAGGCGCTGTACGGCTACGAAAGGGTGGTGCGCAACGCCTTTGCCGAGGTGGATAACGCACTGGATGCCATCACGCGCAGCCAGCAGCAGCTGACAGAGTTGCAGGCGCAGGAGCGCTACGTTGCCGAGGCGTGGCGGATTGCGCGCAACCGTTATCAGAATGGCTATGCGTCCTATCTCGATGAGCTTGATGCGCAGCGCACGCTGTTCAGCACCCAGCTGAATATTGTGGCGGTGAAAAACACGCTGCTGCTGGCGCAAATCGATCTCTACCGCGCCCTTGGCGGCGGCTGGCAGGGGTAACACTGCGGCAGTTACGTTGGTACGTGACTGCTGCAACGCTTTCCTTGTTTAGCGGCGGTTCTTGCCTCTCCTCTCACTGAACATCACTGTTAGCAAATTGCTTGCATTTAGCTGTACGCTGCGCATAATCGCAAACCGCAATAATAATGATTCTCAGTATAATTTACATCAGGGGATAACCATGCGCAGAACGCCTTTCAATCCCGGAATGAAACCGACGCTGCTGGCCATGCTGGTCAGCGCCGGTTGTTTGCCAGTGATGGCTGCTACCACTAACACCAGTAATGCTCCTCAGGGCGCTAACGAACAGCAAACGCTGACCGTCACCGCCACGCCGCAGAGTGAATTCAAACCCGGCGGCAACGACTTAGTACCGGCCTTTCTCGACGGCCAGATTGCCCACGGCGGTCGCCTCGGCATGCTGGGCGAGCAAAACGCCATGGACGTGCCGTTCAACGTCATCGGCTATACGGCAAAAATGATTCAGGACCAGCAAGCGCAAACCATCGCTGATGTGGTGCGCAACGATGCGGGGGTGCAGAACGTCAAAGGTTACGGCAATTTCGCTGAAACTTACCGCATTCGGGGGTTCACGCTCGACGGCGATGATATGACCTTCGGCGGTCTGCCGGGCGTGGTGCCGCGCCAGGTGATGGACGCTTCGCTGATCGATCGCGTGGAGATCTTCAAAGGCGCCAACAGTCTGGTTAACGGCGCAGCCAGTTCCGGCGTTGGCGGTATGATCAACCTCGAGCCGAAACATGCCGAAGATACGCCGATCAATCGCGTGGGCCTCGATTACACCTCCTCGTCTCAGGTTGGCGGAACGCTGGACGTGGGGCGCCGCTTTGGCGATAACAATCAGTTTGGCGTGCGGGTTAATGCCGTACATCGCGAAGGTGAAACCGGCGTTGACGGCGAGAAAAAACGCACCACGGCGGCTTCGGTCGGTCTTGATTATCGCGGCGACCGGCTGCGCACCTCGCTGGACGTTGGCTATCAGAAGAAAACCTTCCATGACGGCTTACAGGGCGTGAAATTCGCCAGCGCCGGGGTGATCCCGCCGGTGCCGTCAAATTCGCACAACTACAGCCAGCAATGGGTGTACAGCGATATGGAATCTGAATTCGGTATCGCCAAAGCAGAATACGATATTACCGACAGCTGGACGGCCTATGCCGGCCTCGGCGCACAGCACGCCCATGAAACCGGCAACTACGGCGCGCCGACCATTACCAACAGCAACGGTGACGGCACCATCAGCAGCTTCTACTCCAACCGCATTCAGGACAACATGAGCGGCATGGTGGGGCTGCGCGGTGAGTTCCACACCGGTTTCGTCAGTCATAAAGTCAACGTGGGTTACTCGGCGCTGACCACCAATGCGAAAAATGCCTACGACATGTCGCTGGTGGGCACGCCGTTTAATATCTACCACAGCGGTGACGTGGCGGAACCGGCGGCCACCTTCGCCGGCGGCAAGTTCTCCGATCCGCTCACCACGTCGCGCACCCGCACCCAGGGCTATCTGCTGAGCGATACGCTGGGATTACTGGACGATACGCTGCTGGTGACCGTCGGTGCTCGCCATCAGAAAGTGGTGGTGCGCAGCTATAACTACAACACCGGCGCGGAAAGCGTTGATTCGCGCTTCACCAACGGCCGCTGGATGCCAACCTACGGCGTGGTCTACAAGCCGTGGAAAGAAGTGGCGCTGTACGCGAACCATACGGAAGCGCTGCAGCCTGGTGAAGTGGCCCCTAAAGACGCCGTCAACTATGGCACCGTGACCGGCGTGGCGCACTCGAAGCAGAATGAGATCGGTGTGAAAACGGATTTCGGCCGCATCGGCGGCTCGCTGGGGCTGTTCGAAATCCAGAAACCGTCCGGCCTGATCAACAGTGACAATGTCTACGTCATGGATGGCGAGCAGCGCCATCGCGGCATGGAAGCCAACGTGTTTGGTGAGCCGGTGCTGGGCCTGCGCCTCAACGCCAGCGCCACCTGGATCGATCCGGTGATGAAGAAAACCGCCGGCGGCACTTACGATGGCAAACAGGCGATCGGCGTGCCGCGCTACACCTACGCGCTGGGCGCGGAGTATGACATCAAGCCGGTGGAGGGTCTGACGGCCACGGCGCTGCTCAACCACAGCGGCTCTCAGTATGCCAACTCGGCCAACACCCTCAAGCTGGACAGCTATACCACGCTGGATCTGGGTATGCGTTACCGCATGAAGGTGAATCAGAACGATCTGGTGTGGCGCGTGGCGGTCGAAAACGTCACCAATGAGAAGTACTGGTCAAACGTTGATGACACCGGCACCTATCTCGCGCAGGGCGACCCGCGCACGCTGAAAATCAGCATGAGCTACGATTTCTAAGCGGCCACCACGGGGCGTAGTGACGCTCCGTGGTCTTTTCCGACAGAAATAGTGCTGTACGTTGGCCGCTATTCCATTACACTCTGTGCGGCAATCCCGCTGAAAAACGCCTCTTTCCTGTTGAGTCATCATGAGTTCACCCGCGCCACCTGACGATCACGACGAACCTTTACGGCAACCGCTGGATGATGCGCACTTCGCCATTGTGGTACTTGCAGTGACCTCGGTTACCCTTATAATCTTCGTCCTGATGCTTACATTATGGATGAGCTGAGGCCAGCAACCGACTACGGACGCCCGCAAGGAGATGTCGATGGAATCCCGGGATGACAAACTGATCGCCATCATTGGACTGCTTTCCGCCTGCCTGATCGGCGTAGTGTTCCTTTTCACCATGACCTGGCTGACGGACGTGCGCCATCCAGCCGATCCGTCACTGGATGTTCAAACCTGCCCGCCCAAAACCGCCAGCCCGGTGCAGCACTCTTAATCCTGGGTGCGCCATTTAATCTGCTGACTGCGTAATTCCAGCGCCAGCGCTTCGTGCAGGGTGCGATTGCCATTGGGATCGCCCAGACCAAACAGCGCGCCAGGCGAGCGCCGATCGTCGGCCCACGCCGGATACTCCACCACCGGATAGAGCGAAATACCTTCCAGCGCCACGCCTTGCGCTAAGGCCAGCCGCGCTTCCTCACTGACATGCCGCAGCCAGGGCGCGCGCGCGTCGCCTTCCGCGCCGGTTTCTGCCAGCAGCAGCGGGCGCTGATAACGCTGCCAGCACTGCATCAGCAGCCGGTGCAGCGGCTGACGCTGCGGATGATCGGGTGGAATGGTGTCGCCGGAGAAGAACCAGTGGTTGTCGGGATAATAGTTCAGCCCCAGGATGTCGAGAAAATCGGGCTGACCACCCAGCTCCGGCGCATCGCGTCCTGCCAGCCAGTCCCAGGCTTCAAACTGCGCCTGATGCTGGCTGTCGGCATAAGGTTTGCTGTCGGGGTTATGCGGATCGGCGGCGATCTGCACCAGCGGGTCGGTCAGCACGAAGCGGGCGTCCGGATAGACGTCGCGAATGGCGTGCATGGCCGTCAGCGAGGCGCGCACCAGCTGACGTTTCAGTTCGCGACCGCGTGCGCTGGCATAGGGATCGAGCCACGAGACATCGGCGCCGGCCCATGACCAGAAGGATATCTGATTGATAGGCGTAAAGAACGGCTGCTCCACGCCCTCATCCCGCATCAGCTGAGCCATGGCGCGCGCGAAGCGGCCAAAGTGCTCCACAAACGCCGGCTTCCAGATATCGAGATGATCGGGGTAGCCAAAGTGCGCCAGCTCCCAGATGATTTGTAAATCATGGCGCGCCGCCGCGTGAATCATCGGCAGAAAGGTGCGCCAGTCGTATTCACCTGGCGTGGCTTCAATCAGGTGCCAGCGGGCGCCGTCGCGCGCGGTGCGCAATCCCTCCTGCGCCAGCGCGGCGTAATCTTTCTCCAGCAGCATGTCGTGGCCGCTGCTGATGACCATATCCAGTCGTCGCCCGCCGCTGCGGCAGGCGGTAGAGCAGGGGAAGCTGCCCTGAAAAAAGCTGCGAAATAGCCGGGGCTGATGGCGCGGGGATAGCTGAGTCATGATCTTCTCCTCACGAAGAACGCCGGATGCAGAACGCCTGGCTAAGTCTAGACTAAATTAACGCCGCACCCGACGCGGAAGTAGACGGCTCTGATTGCCTTTACGTGCGGTGATACCAACAATAACAGCTTCAGGGTAAGCAGGGATTGAGTATGAGCGAAGCGGCACTGCGTTCCTCACGCGAACGGCCGGGCGACGGGCTGAGAGAACATGCGCAACAGCAATGTGCCCGTCATCCGGGACTGAGCGGCATTCATCCGCTGAACGATGGGCTGGATGCGTTTGCGGCACGCTATCTGCTGATGGGCATGGCGCAGCACACCATCGACGTCCAGTATTACATCTGGCACAACGACATGTCCGGACGCCTGCTGTTCAGCGCGCTGCTGGATGCGGCGGAGCGCGGCGTGCAGGTGCGCCTGCTGCTGGATGACAACAATACGCCCGGGCTGGATGAAACGCTGGCCGAACTCGATCGGCATCCGAATATCGCCGTGCGGCTGTTTAATCCCTTCTCGTTTCGAACCCTGCGCGCGCTGGGCTATCTGACTGACTTCGCCCGCCTGAATCGCCGGATGCACAACAAAAGCCTGACGGTGGACGGCGCGGTAACGCTGGTGGGCGGCCGTAACATCGGCGACGAATATTTTGGCACCGGTAATGAGCCGCTGTTTACCGATCTCGACGTGCTGGCGCTGGGGCCGGCGGTAGATGAAGTGGCGGAAGATTTCGCCCGCTACTGGCACAGCAAAGCGGTATCGCCGTTGCGCAGCGTCGTGGACAGCGGCGCACCGCCGCATGAAGCGGTGCGTTTACCGCCGGAGTGGCAGCAGAGCGAGGCGGTGCAGCGCTATCTGGCGCGGCTGGAGAAATCCTCGTTTGTCAGCCAGCTGGAGCAGGGCTCGCTGAGCATGACCTGGGCACACACGCGGCTGTTAAGTGACGATCCGCGCAAAGGGCTGGGCAAAGCGAAGCGCTCCTCTTTGCTGCCGCAGCGCATGCTGGAGGTAATCGGCACGCCGCAGCAGCAGTTCGATATTATTTCGGCCTATTTTGTCCCGACCCGTGCCGGGGTGGCACAGCTGCTGGCGCTGAAGCGGCGGGGCGTTAAGATCGCCATCTTAACTAACTCGCTGGCCGCCAATGATGTCACCGTGGTTCACGCCGGCTATGCGCGCTGGCGCAAGAAGCTGCTGCGTCACGGCATTGCGCTCTACGAACTGAAGCCGCAGGCCAATGCCGCGGATGCCCCGCACGATCGCGGCCTGACCGGGAATTCCGGCTCCAGCCTGCACGCCAAGACTTTCACCGTCGATAACCGCAAAGTGTTTATTGGCTCGTTTAATTTCGATCCGCGTTCGGCGGTGCTGAATACGGAGATGGGGCTGGTGATTGAGAGCGAAGCGCTGGCGCAGCAGACCCATCAGCGCTTCAGCAGCGGCATGCGCGACCGCGCCTGGGCACTGCGGCTGGATAAGTGGGGCCGCGTTAACTGGGTGGAGTACAGCGGCGAAGCGCGGGAAGTGGTGCATAAGCACGAGCCGCAGTGCACGCTGTTGCAGCGTTTGCTGGTGCGGCTGGTATGGCGTCTGCCGGTGGAGTGGCTGCTATAGCCGGGCTGCAACGCGCGCAGCCCGGCGGGTAAGCACGCCGTTACGTCTGCGCGGAGGTCTCTGGTTTGCGCTGCGGCTTGCCGGAGAACAAAAAGCGCAGCAGCGGGATACGCAGATGAATCTCGTACAGGGCAAAGGCGACGCCAAACACCATCAGCAGGCCGACAAAGAAGCCCAGCGTATTACTGCTGATGTGTGGCGTAACGTAGATGCCGTACAGAATGGTCAGCGGATGGTGCACCAGATAAATAAACAGCGACGCGTTCACCAGATACATGATGCGCGGCGAGTGGCTGTTCAGCAGCTTGTGGCCGAAGCTGAAGCAGACGTTCAGCATACACAAGCCCATCAGCGTAGAAATGATGGCATCAAGCTCGTACAGCCAGCCTTCACCGCTGCTGTAGCGCTGATTCAGGCTGTACGCGATAAACACCGCAATGGCACCAAAGCACATCACCGGATTAAAACGCACAAACAGCGCCTTCAGCGCCTGATGTTTCCAGCTCAGCGCACCCAGCATAAAGAACGGCAGGAAGAACAGCGACTGCATCACCGCAATGCTGAACAGACCATCCATTAACAGCGCGGGAGCAAAGTGGAAAATCAGCCGGCGGAAGGCGCACCACACCAGCGCATAAGCCAGCAGGGCCAGCGTCAGCTTGCCCCAGCCAACCTGCTGATAATCGATGCGGCGCTGCTGATCGCGCAGCCAGCGGAAGCTCAGCATGCCAAACGCGGTGAGAATCACCAGTACCAGTAAAAACCACAGGTGCGAAATCAGATCCCACATCAGCGCGTTGTACTTGTCATACAGCGAGAAGTTTGCCCAGTCGCCGACTTTGCTGGTGAGATTTTTCAGCATAAAAAACTGCGGCAGGGTAATGAGCGGCACCGCGGTTAACAGCGGTATGCCGACGCGCTCCAGCCGCACCTTCAGCCAGCGGTTGGGCTGATAGCGCAGATAGAGCATATATGAGAAATAACCTGAAATAACAAAGAACACCTGCATGCGGAAGGCGTGAATAAAATCATTCAGCACCGTCAGCCACAGTGAGGCGTCCTGGCTGTTAACCGACCAGCGTTGGGTCGAGTAAATCAGCGAGACGTGGAAAGGCACGCCCAGCAGCATTAAATACGCTCGAATCGAGTCGAGGAAATATTCACGTTCGGGTTTGGCTGAACTCATAAGCTTCCGGTTTGTCAGTTTACTTGCCGGTTTCACCCTGAAACCGGATTATGCCGGACGAAATTCTACCGGCTGTAAACAGCGTATACTATCAGGTGAATCTGTTTCTTAATCTTCCGGGTTTAATTATCCGAAAAGTACACTTTCGGCTTACGAATCAGGGGAACAATCTTTTACATAAGCTGTCGGAAAACCGAATAATCCTTTAAGATAAATGGGTTTGATCTAAGCACACGAAAGGGGGGGATGTGCTGACTAAAGTGAAGAATAATGGCGGGCTGGTGAAGATGCGCTGGGTAGGCGCAGCAGTTCTGCTGGCGTTGTACGCCAACAATAGCTGGGCGTTCAACATTGATGATGTGGCAAAGCAAGCTAAGGCGCTGGCAGGGAAAGGTTTTGAAGCGCCAAAAAGCAATTTACCCTCTCAGTTTCGTGAAATGAAGTTTGCTGACTATCAGCAGATCCAGTTTAACCACGACAAAGCATACTGGGGCAAACTGCGCACGCCGTTTAAGCTCGAGTTCTATCATCAGGGCATGTATTTCGACACGCCGGTGAAAATCAATGAAGTCACCGCGTCTTCGGTACGTGAAATCAAATATAACCCTGACTACTTCAATTTCGGCAACGTGAAACACGATGCCGATGCGGTGAAAAACCTCGGTTTTGCCGGTTTCAAAGTGCTGTACCCTTTAAATAAAAAGGGTAAAGACGATGAGATCACCAGCTTCCTGGGTGCCAGCTATTTCCGCGTGATTGGCGAAGGCCAGGTGTATGGCCTGTCGGCGCGTGGTCTGGCGATTGATACCGCGCTGCCTTCCGGTGAGGAGTTCCCGCGCTTTAAAGAGTTCTGGATCGAGCGGCCGAAGCCGCAGGATAAACAGCTGGTGATTTATGCGCTGCTGGATTCTCCGCGCGCCGCCGGTGCCTATCGCTTTGTGATCCAGCCGGGCAAAGAGTCCACCGTGGACGTGCAGTCTAAAGTGTATCTGCGTGACAACGTCGGCAAACTCGGCGTAGCCCCACTCACCAGTATGTTCCTGTTTGGCGCTAACCAGCCGTCGCCGGTCAGCAACTTCCGTCAGGAGCTGCATGATTCGAACGGCCTGTCGATTCACGCCGGAAATGGCGAGTGGATCTGGCGTCCGCTCAATAACCCGAAACACCTGGCGGTCAGCACCTTTACCATCGAAAACCCGAAAGGCTTCGGTCTGCTGCAGCGTGGCCGTGACTTCAGCCATTACCAGGACCTGGACGACCGCTATGATCTGCGTCCAAGCGGCTGGGTTGAGCCGCAGGGCGACTGGGGCAAAGGCCGCGTAGAGCTGGTGGAAATCCCGACGGCAGATGAAACCAACGATAACATCGTGGCCTTCTGGACGCCGGAGAGCCCGCCAGAGCCAGGCAAAGAGATGAACTTCAAATACCGTCTGCACTTTACGCGTGATGAAAACCAGCTGCACCAGGACGATGTGGCCTGGGTGAAAGACACGCTGCGTTCTGCGGGCGATGTGAAGCAGTCTAATCTGGTGCGTCAGCCGGATGGTTCCATCGCCTTTACCGTGGACTTTGTCGGTAAAGCGATGAGCAAGCTGCCGGAAAATACCCAGGTGGCGCCGCAGGTCAGCGTCGGTAACAACGCCGACGTGGTCGAGCAGAGCGTACGCTACAACCCGGTCACCAAAGGCTGGCGTCTGGTGCTGCGTCTGCGCGTGAAAGACAACAAGCAGCCGACCGAAATGCGTGCGGCGCTGGTGAGCGGCGACAAGACATTGACGGAAACCTGGAGCTATCAGTTACCTGCCAATGAATAAATCGACTTATTTACCTCAATCTTACGTGGAGGCGCTGCCGCTTGATGCGGCAGCACGCGCCACGCTCAGCGCCTCGCTGCAGAATGCGCAGGCGTTTCATGCCATTCACAGCGCGCTGGGGCAGGATATCGCCGCCAGCGAACGGCCGGACGATGCGCCGCTGAAATCGGTCTCGTCGCGCGTATCCATGGCGTGGCCGGATTCGCTCGCCGATGGCCAGCAGCTCAGTAAAGATTATCTCGACCGCACCACGCTGAAGGCGATGCCGCCAGTGAAGCGTTCGCTGATGTTCCCGGAAGCCTGGCGGACTAATCCGATTGCGCGCGCCTGGGATTCCCTGCGCGGGCAAAAAGGCAACCCACGCTATGCCACGGTGGAAGAGCAGAAAGCGGAAGACAAATGGCGCCACGTAGGTTCCATGCGTCGCTACGTGCTGCTGATTCTGACCATTCTGCAGACCGTGGTCGCCACCTGGTACATGAAAACCATTCTGCCGTATCAGGGCTGGACGCTGCTCGATCCGGTCGAGCTGTTTAACCAGAACTGGCTGCAGTCGGTGGAGCTGATCCTGCCGTATATTCTGCAGACTGGCATCCTGTTCCTGTTTGCCATCCTGTTCTGCTGGGTATCGGCTGGTTTCTGGACCGCGCTGATGGGCTTCCTGCAGCTGCTGATCGGTCGCGATAAGTACAGCATCTCGTACTCGACCACCGGTGATGAGCCGCTCAATCCGGAACATCGCACCGCGCTGATCATGCCAATCTGTAACGAAGACGTGGAACGCGTGTTCGCCGGTCTGCGCGCCACCTGGGAGTCGGTGAAACGCACCGGTAACGCGGAGCATTTCGACGTTTACATCCTGAGCGACAGCTACGATGCCGACATCGCCATCGCCGAGCAAAAAGCGTGGATGGAGCTGGTGCGGGATGTCGGTGGGGCGGGCAAGATCTTCTATCGCCGTCGTCGCCGCCGCGTGAAGCGTAAAAGCGGCAACATCGATGACTTCTGCCGTCGCTGGGGCAGCAACTACAGCTACATGGTGGTGCTGGACGCCGACAGCGTGATGAGCGGTGAGTGTCTTACCGGTCTGGTGCGCATGATGGAAGCGAACCCGAACGCCGGTATTATCCAGTCGTCGCCAAAAGCGTCAGGCATGGATACGCTGTATGCGCGCTGTCAGCAGTTCGCCACCCGCGTTTACGGGCCGCTGTTTACCGCCGGTCTGCACTTCTGGCAACTGGGCGAATCGCACTACTGGGGGCACAACGCCATCATTCGCGTGCAGCCATTTATTGAACACTGTGCGCTGGCGCCGCTGCCGGGTGAAGGCTCCTTCGCCGGTTCGATCCTGTCACATGACTTCGTGGAAGCGGCGCTGATGCGTCGTGCCGGCTGGGGCGTGTGGATCGCCTACGATCTGCCGGGTTCTTATGAAGAGCTGCCGCCGAACCTGCTGGATGAGCTGAAGCGTGACCGTCGCTGGTGCCACGGCAACCTGATGAACTTCCGCCTGTTCCTGGTAAAAGGCATGCACCCGGTGCACCGCGCGGTGTTCCTGACCGGCGTGATGTCCTACCTGTCGGCACCGCTGTGGTTTATGTTCCTTGCGTTGTCGACCGCCCTGCAGGTGGTGCATACGCTGATGGAACCGACCTACTTCCTGCAGCCGCGTCAGCTGTTCCCGGTGTGGCCGCAGTGGCGTCCGGATTTGGCCATCGCGCTGTTCTCCACCACGCTGGTGCTGCTGTTCCTGCCAAAACTGCTCAGCGTGGTGCTGATCTGGTTTAAAGGGGCCAAACCGTACGGTGGCGCATTCCGCCTGTTCCTGTCGCTGCTGCTGGAGATGCTGTTCTCGGTGCTGCTGGCACCGGTGCGCATGCTGTTCCACACCGTGTTTGTGGTCAGCGCGTTCCTTGGCTGGGAAGTGGTGTGGAACTCGCCGCAGCGTGACGATGATGCCACGCCGTGGAGCGAAGCGTTCCGTCGCCATGGTTCACAGATGCTGCTGGGCATTGTCTGGGCCGTCGGGATGGGCGTGCTCGATCTCAACTTCCTGTGGTGGCTGGCGCCAATCGTCTTCTCGCTGATTCTGTCGCCGTTTGTCTCGGTGATGTCGAGTCGTGCCACGGTCGGGCTGAAGAGTAAGCGTGCAAAGCTGTTCCTGATCCCGGAAGAGTATGAGCCGCCGAAAGAGCTGGTCGACACCGATCACTATCTGCAGCTGAACCGTGAACGTGCGCTGAAGCATGGCTTCATGCATGCGCTGTTCAATCCGGCGTTCAACGCGCTGGCGACGGCGATGGCGACATCGCGCCATAAGCAGAGTGCACTGCTGGATCACGCACGCGATCGCCGCGTCGATCAGGCATTGAGCGATGCGCCGGAAAAACTGAATCGCGAACAGCGTCTGCAGCTGATCAGCGATCCGGTGGTGCTGGCGCGCGTGCACACGCGCTTGTGGGAAAGTGCGGATAAATATCATCAGTGGGTTGAGAGTTATCAGAAACTCACGCTTAACCCGCAGGCGCTGCCTCAGCGCGCCTGACAGGCTAACAGTGATGAAAAGCGGCAGCGATGCCGCTTTTTTTATGCCTGCGCTTCAGCGAAGTGCTTAACGCGCCTCACACAATCTTTACGCGTAAAGGCATAGCGGTTTAGCTGCACCCGCAGCTAAAATGGCGCGATGACATGTGCCAGCGTTCCTGAGCACATTTAAACAGTCACTGACGCACATCAGAATCAGGGGTGTCAGTTCAGGGTGAGTAAATGCAGTGAAATATTACCTGAAGTTAATCGCGCTGTGCGCCGCCATTTTGCTGCTGACGGGCTGTGGCAGCATTATCAGCCGGACCGTACCCGGACAGGGGCACGGCAACCAGTATTATCCGGGCGTGCAGTGGGATGTGCGTGACGGGCCGTGGCGCGTGCTGACCATTCTCGATCTGCCGCTGTCGCTGGTGATGGACACGCTGCTACTGCCGGTTGACGCACAGCACGGCCCGTACGAGTAACTTACGCCCAGTTGTCTGACGGACTGTCGTCGTCTTCCCACTCTTCGGCCGCTGCCTCGCCTTCTTCCAGGTCGCGCGGCGGCTCCAGCTGAAATTCGCCTTCGTCCCATTCGTGCAGGGTATTTTCCGACTGCCACTCCTGGCGCAGCTCAATTTCATCGAAATTACCGTCGAACACCGCCTGCGCCGCTTCACCGCTGCAGATTGGCAGGCATTCGCCCTGGCCGTCCTCATCAGCGAAAAACTCCGCCTGCCACATAATGTCGCCATCCTGCATCACGTACTTCTGCAGCGCAAACTGGCTGACGCTGGCGTCATCCTGCTCCAGTTCAGGCTGGCTGGCGAGGAACTCTTCGCGTGCGGCTTCAATGGCTTCTTCTAACGTACTATACAGGCTCATCTGCAACTCCTTGTCAGTGCAAAAAGGGATTTCACAGAAGAATAGACGAAAATTGGCGGCTGTCAGGGCGGGAGAGAACAATGACGGGGTGGATGCGTAAAAAGTCATCCACCCGCGCCGGTTACATCATTTTTTGCGGAAAGTGCAGAACCGGTCGTACCGACTCGCGTAACACGGGTGCAGAATAACGGATGCAGCATTTAATACAGGGTTTCACCTTTTTAAAATTAATTCGTGCGGTGGCCAAAGCCTGATTTAAATTATAGAGCGTACCGATGAACACCATATCCTCCTTAACCGGCAGACGTTTACACTCCTTCCGATGCAGCAGATGGTAACCCTCCTGATCGGTACTGATCGTCACGTAGTAGTAGATACCTTTATTCATATTATGTGTCCTGAATATATTTGCTGTGTGTAATCTTTTTATATTTTTAAACGCGCAGTTAACGAACTAACTGTCAGGGTCGAAACTAACTGGATTCGATCGGGCTAACCAATTCCATAAAGATATATTAAAGATGAATTTTTAATCAAAAGAGAATATGGCGGTTAACTTTCAGACAAACACTTGTTTAATCAGTAAAATTTATTAGATAAGTAAACAAGACGGCAAGCCTGAGTAAAATTAAATAGGAAAAGGCCTGGAAGTCATCAAAATCAGATCCGCACCCGCCATATTTTACGCATATTGCCGTACAAACTCAGGCACTGAAAAGCAGCGGCGGGCGAGGGAGAACGCGTTGGCGTAGCAGCAAAAAACCGTGATTAATGCGCAAGATAGCAGCAGGCAGCGTAAAGGGTGTCGTTGATGTAAGTGTCAGCGAGTGGAAGGCATAGCAGTTCAGGCTGGGCCTTTTTTAGCGCGCCACTGCGCAGACAATCACGTGAATTAAGGCAAATGTGCGGAAAATAACGCGGGGCATTGATAATACCCCGCAACCGATTAATAGCGTGAAGGCTGCCCTTCAGGCCGGGTTTTAAAGCGGCGATGCAGCCACATATACTGCTCAGGCGCCAGCAGCACCGTCTCTTCTACCACTTTATTCATCACGATAGCGGTATCCAGTTCACTCTCCAGTGAGAATTTGTGGCGGATATCCGGCATCATTTTCAGTTCGTAGCCGCGGCCGTGCGGCAGGCGGCGTGCCAGAAACGGCACCACGCTCGGATTGGCCAGACGAATCAGCATATGCGTGCCGGTGGTGGTCGCGGCTTCCTGAACGGCAAAGAACGGGGCGAATACACTGCTGCGCGGGCCATAGTCGTGATCGGGCGCATACCAGATGATGTCGTTGTTCTTCATGGCGCGGATCATGCCTTTCAGATCTTTGCGATCCAGCATGCTTTTATTGGAACGCATGCGTCCCCAGGTTTGCAGCCAGTCCAGTAACTTGTTGTCGTTAGGGCGATACACGCCAATACCCGGGTTGTACATGCCAAACACGCGTGCACCCAGCTCCAGCGTCAGGAAGTGCATGCCAATCAGCAGGATGCCGCGCTTTTGTGCCAGCGCCTCGGTAACGTGCTCCAGGCCGCTAGTGCTGACCCATTTACGAATACGCCAGTCCGGCCAGAACCACGCCATGCCGGTCTCAATCAGCCCCATTCCCACCGATTCGAAATTGTGCTTCACCATGGCTTCGCGTTCGCTGGTCGGCATATCCGGGAAGCACAGCGCCAGATTGCGTTGCGCGACCTGAACACGACGCTTCATAAAACGCATGGCAAGGCGTCCCAGCCCGCAGCCAGTCACGTACAGCAGCGGGTAGGGCAACAGCACCAGCACATAGAGGAAACCGATGCCCAGCCAGGTCAGCCAGTAGCGTGGATGAAGGAGTTCGCGGGTAAATTGCGGAAGTTGCGTCATGGAAATATCAATGTCCTGCGTCGTGTACCAGAGAGTCCGGTTTCTGTAATTGGCCGGGATTATGCCATTTTTTCTCTCTGACTGAAATCAACCATCCATGCGTCAGCGCACGACGAACAGCATTTCTGCGCAGATATTGGCGAGCATAACGCAGAACCCCGTCGATTGCGGCTGACGGCAGGAGAATTGCACCAGAGGCTTTGCATCACGCTCAATTCAGGTATCATATGCGCGCTAAATTTCTCTGATTGCTAACAGGTGTTCACCATGCCAGTGTTACACAACCTCGTTTCCAATAAAGAGCTGAAAGAACGTATGCTGGCTGAAACCGAGCCGCGTACCACAGTCTCTTTTTATAAATACTTCCAGATTGCCGATCCACAGGCATTCCGCGACCGTCTCTATGTTGCCTTAACCCAGCTGAAGGTATTCGGCCGCGTCTACGTGGCGCAGGAAGGGATTAATGCGCAAATCAGCGTGCCGGCCAGTCGCTATGAGGCGATGAAGGCGATGCTCTATGCCTTTGACCCGGCGCTCGACAATCTGCGCATGAACATCGCGCTGGATGACGACGGCAAATCGTTCTGGGTGCTGCGCCTGAAAGTGCGCGATCGCATCGTGGCTGACGGTATTGAAGACGGTAGCTTCGACGCCAGTAACGTCGGTAACTATCTTAAAGCGGCCGAAGTCAACGCCATGCTCGACGATCCGGATGCGGTGTTTGTGGATATGCGTAACCACTACGAATACGAAGTGGGCCACTTCGACAACGCGCTGGAAGTGCCAGCCGATACGTTCCGCGATCAGCTGCCGATGGCGGTGGATATGCTGCAGGCGCAGAAAGACAAAAAAATCGTCATGTACTGTACCGGCGGCATCCGCTGTGAAAAAGCCAGTGCGTGGATGAAGCACAACGGTTTTGATGATGTTTACCACATTGAAGGGGGCATCATCGAATATACCCGTCGCGCGCGCGAGCAGGGTTTACCGGTGCGCTTCAAAGGCAAAAACTTCGTGTTTGACGAGCGCATGGGCGAGCGTATCTCTGACGATATTCTCTCCAGCTGCCACCAGTGTGGTGCGCCGTGCGACAGCCACACCAACTGCGTTAATGACGGCTGCCATCTGCTGTTTATTCAGTGCCCGAGCTGTGCGGAAAAGTATCAGAACTGCTGCAGCCCGCTGTGCATGGAAGAGTCGAAACTGGCGCCGGAAGAGCAGCGCGCGCGCCGCGCTGGCCGTGAAAATGGCAACAAAGTGTTCAATAAATCGCGCGGTTTACTCAACATGACCATGGCGATCCCCGCGCCGGACAAAAAGTAATGGCTTAACAGCCTGGCGCATTGCCCGCCAGGCTGTACTGCTGATTACTGACGCACACCTTCGACTGAAATGATCAGCTCGGCTTTTTGCGAGGCCGGACCGAGATCTTTGCTGATGTTGAACTCTTTCAGCACAATTTCGCCGCTGGCGGCAAAGCCGGCGCGATAACCGCCCCACGGATCCTTGCCTTCCCCAATCAGCTGCGCATCCAGCGTGATCGGCTTCGTTACGCCGTTGAGCGTCAGGTTGCCGGTGATCTTATAATCCTTGCCCTGTTTTTTAACCTCAGTCGAGCTGAAGCTGGCCTGCGGGAATTTGCCGGTGTTGAGGAAATCTGCGCTGCGCAAATGCTTGTCGCGCTCGGCATGGTTGGTATCGAGGCTGTTGGTATTGATGGTCACATTGACCTTGTCCGCGGCGGGATTGGCTTCATCAAAGGTAAAGCTGCCATCAAAATCTTTAAAGCTGCCGTACAGCCAGCTGTAGCCAAGATGCTGAATGCGGAACTGGACAAACGCGTGCTGACCCTCTTTATCAAACTTATACTCAGCCGCGCTGGCACTCAGGCTGGTCGAAAAGAGGGCAGCGGCGCTGAGCGCCAGCAGGGTTTTCCTGATCATATTACTTTTCCTTTTCAGAGGTTAAGGGGATGCGGTAACCGAGCATCCGTTTCAGCGTCATGTCGCGATCGACAAAATGGTGTTTCAGCGCGGCCAGGGCGTGCAGGGCAGACAACAGCACCAGAGCCCACGCCAGCCATAAATGGACCTCACCGGCGACATCGGCCTGCTCACCCGCGCCGGTAAACAGTGCCGGTACCTCAAACCAGCCAAACACTGAGACCGGCTTGCCGTCTGCGGTAGAGATCAGATAGCCGCTGATCAGCAACACCAGCAGCAGGCCATACAGCAGCCAGTGCGCAGCATGGGCGGCACGGCGTACGTGCGGCGAGTAACTGGTGAGCGGTGCCGGCGGCGGCGATATCACGCGCCAGCACAGGCGCAGCAGCAGAGCGGCAAACAGTAAGATGCCGATGCCTTTGTGAATCTCAGGGGCGCTGTGATACCAGCCGTCGTAATAGCCAAGTCCGACCATCCATAAACCCAGCGCGAACATACCGTAAATCGTCAGCGCCATCAGCCAGTGCAACGCAATGGTTAACGCACCGTAATGCCGTGGAGAATTACGCCACATAGTTAAGCCGTTATCAGGAAATAAGTGGTAATGAGAATCTACAACCTGAAATAGAAAATCAATCGTCCTTACTTTTCTATAACTTTGAATTTACGGGTTCGATATATATGGCGAAAGGCGGGTGGTGTAATTCAATAATTCTGAATAGATAAGCAAATAGCAGTTTTAGCCCTGGCGGCAATGGCTATTGCTACACCAAATGCGCCATAAACGCGGGCGGAAAGTAAATCTGTGTCAGGAAAGGTCAATAACTGCCAGTGCGATCCGCACCGGCAGCAACACGATCAGGAAAAACGCGAAAGTGAGAAGGGCGTGAGGTCAAAGGAGAACGGTTTATTCTGCGCAAATTCGCTGGCCAGTTCACCCAGCACACTGGCGAATTTAAACCCGTGGCCGCTCAGGCCGGTGATGATCAGTCGGTCAGGCTCGCCGGGCAGGGTATCGATAATAAAATCTTCATCCGGCGTGTTGTCATAGCTGCAGGCTTCACCATGCAGGCACACGCCTACGCCTGGCAGAAACTGGCGCAGGAAGCTAAAGGCTTCGTTACCGTCAGCGGCGATGCTGCCGAACGGTTTGCGGTCCGCTGGCGTCTGCATCGGCTGACCGCCATCGTGGCGTCCCACTTTCAGGGCATTATTGTCTGCCGGGAAGCCATAGAAATGGCTGCCATCCGGCATCTCTACCGTAAAGCCGGGGAACTGGTTATTTTCGCTGTAGCGCCCATCGGCCTGATACCAGGCAAACACCTTGCGCACCGGCGTAACGGGCAGATTGTCCACCAGCTGACTGACCCAGGTGCCGGCGCTGATCAGCAGCTTGCGCGCGCGGAATACGCCATCGCTGGTGGTGACCTGCTGCAGATCGCCCTCGCGGCCAATCGCGCTGACCGGGCAGTTAAACAGCTGCGCGCAGCCGGCCTGTTCCGCCAGCTGTACCCAGCTGCGCACCGCCTGTTCGCATTTCAGGAAGCCAGAGTTGGGTTCAAATACGCCTACGTAGCCGTCCGGTACGCTAAGCTGCGGCCAGCGTTTACGCACCTCATCGGCCTGTAACACCTGCACCGCTAACTGCCAGCGTTTAGCGCTGTCGATCACGTTGTGAATGAAATCCGAGCTGGCTGGCGCCAGATTAAGAATGCCACTGCGGTGCATAATGCGTTCGCCGCTCTGGCGCTCCAGCTCGTCCCACAGCGTCTGGGCGCGCAGCACCAGCGGTACGTAGCGTTCACCTTCGCCGTAAGCGTGACGAATCAGACGGGTTTCGCCGTGATGCGTCCCCTGGCTGTGGGGCGGGTGCGCGCTGTCGATCATCAGCACCGACAGGCCCGCCTGGGTCGCATAGAAACCCGCGGCAGCTCCGACGGAACCACTTCCCACCACAATCAGATCATAAACCATGACGACATCACTCCTGCAAAACGGCGATTTTTTTCAATAGCATATCAAAAGAGCGCGCCCATGAAAAAGGCACCCTGTAGGGTGCCTTTTCACGCGATGGTGATGATTAATGCTTGCGATTATCGCGTAGGTATTGCTCAGTGGACTCGATCTTTGCAATGCCAGCTTCGAGGATAGAGATAAACTGTCTGGCTACGTCAGTTGTCAGCCAGTATGTTGGGCCCACGTCAGCTTCTTCTTCTTTCTGGTCCTGCGATGATAGCGAGTGCAGGCGGATCATCATGGCGTCATAGCTGTCAACGGTGCTGATATCCCATCCCACCAGCGGATGGGTCTGGATGACGTCTTTACTTCTGTCCATTATAACCTCCTTATTACTCGTTAAACGAAGTGCTTTCGAGGTTCAATGCGTCTGTATCTTGCACTAGCGAGATAATTATAACATGGAATTAACAGTACAGTAGTTAAAAAGTGTGTTGGTTAAAAACACAGCAAAATAAAAGCAGCCAAAAGCCGGTTTTCAACGAATAAATAAACGCCTTACGCAGCTGGGTATTTATTGTCGCAGCGCAACGTGTCGTCATACCGATTATCGGCATCTCAGCATTAAAACTTTAACGGGCTGAACGCCAGGGTAAAAATCTGAAATTATCCCTGCGACTCGGCAGGCAACTGCCCTTTGCGTCGATGGATCTCGTCCGCCAGCCGGGCAAAATGCTGCTGTAACTGAGCGTCATGATTCTGGTTTTGCGCTTCGAGCGTCAGATTGTGAGCCAGCAGCTGACTGGCGCGATCGTCCAGACAGAAGGTCAGCGTAGCAAAGGCATTTTCCAGCACGGTCAAACGGCGTTGCTGTTCAGCAATGAAGGCCAGTAATTCCCCAAACGTCATCGCCTCTTCTGGTTTTTCAGTAGTCATGTGCAACACACCTCCTGTAAGCACGACGAGGCAAGAATAGGACATCGTTTAATCAGAGTCTAGCTGGCGCGGGTTTTTCTGGCGAGCGGGAAATAAAAACAAAAAAGCCGGGCGGCGGGCCCGGCAAAAACGGCACAGTGGCGGTTAATCGGTAATAAACCAGTCGTCAGCGCTTTCCCAGGTTTCCTGCAAAATATCGCTGATGCGGTCGCGTGATTCTTTACAGCCGCCAAACACGCTGAGCTGGTTACCACCGGCATAGCGCACTTTGACGTGATGATTGTCGTCGGGAAAATCGCGGGAGATACGGCGAGTGAGTTCAGCGCTCAGTGCATCCAGTGCACCGGCGGGAAGGGGCTGAGTCTTTGCTACGGTAATTTCAACACGCATAAACGCCTCCGGGATAATGTACTGGTTATTTGTACAGTATAAAATACCCGAAGGCAAGCGGCAGATGATTATTCTTTGATGCGCCAGTTAAGGGTTTCACCGGCGAGGAACGGAACCAGCGTATCGTCAGCGACCGTGATGCTCTCCTGCACCGTCCACGGCTCACGCACCAGCGTCAGGGTACCGTCGTTGAGCGGCAGGCCGTAGAAACTGGGGCCGTTCTCAGAGCAGAAGGCTTCAAAATGCTCCAGTGCGCCAAGCTCTTCAAACACGGTCAGATAAGCGGGCAGCGACGTCGGCGCATTAAATACACCGGCACAGCCGCAGCTGGCTTCTTTCAGGTGGCGCAGGTGCGGTGCCGTGTCGGTGCCCAGAAAGACACGCCGGTTGCCGCTTGCCACCAGGTTACGCAGCGCTTCCTGATGAATGTTGCGCTTCAGAATGGGCAGACAGTAGAGATGCGGGCGCACGCCGCCCACCAGCATGTGGTTGCGGTTGAACATCAGATGCTGTGGCGTAATGGTCGCGCCAAGCAGTTCGTTACCGGCGGCCACATACTCTGCAGCTTCCTTCGTGGTGATGTGTTCCATCACCACTTTCAGACCCGGGAACTGCTGGCGCAGCGGCTGCAGCACGGTTTCGATGAAACGCGCTTCACGATCAAAGATATCAATGTGCGCATCGGTGACTTCGCCGTGCACCAGCATCGGCATACCGATTTCCTGCATGCGCTCCAGCACGCTGGCAATGGAGGCAATGTTGGTGACGCCATGGCTGGAGTTGGTGGTGGCGTGTGCCGGATAGAGTTTAGCCGCTGTAAAAATCCCGCTGCGGAAGCCGCGTTCGATTTCGTCCGCATCAAGCGAATCGGTGAGGTAACAGGTCATCAGCGGCGTGAAGTGATGCTCAGCAGGCAGCGCCGCCATGATGCGTGCGCGATACGCTTCGGCAGCCGCAACGCTGGTGACCGGCGGAACCAGATTTGGCATGACAATCGCACGACCATTCACCGCGCTGGTATAGGGCAGCACTGCATTGAGCATCGCGCCATCGCGCAGGTGGATGTGCCAGTCGTCAGGGCGGCGAATCGTGATTTGCTGGGGTTGGGCTGTCATTCAAAAAGGCTCCGGCTGAGGTGAAAACGAAATGGCTCGTTTAGGCCGGGGACTAATCATAAGGGGGCGGGCAACCGTTTGCACGGGATTTTGCAGTGCGGGAGAGAAATAACCGCAGGCGCGGAAAATTGCGTAGCAGCGTGGCAGGCGCGGGCAGAATAATGCCGGCATCCTGCCACGCTATGCATGGCCGCCACTGAGAACGGCCGCTTGCAACGTTAATCGGTAAACGGAATCACCAGCTGGCCAGGCTTCACTTCCAGCCCTTTAGCCAGTTTCTTCGCCAGCGCCTCGCCTTTGCTGCGGTCGGCGCTTAGCACGTAGGCGGGTTTTTCATTGAAATAGCGCTTGAGGGATTCGTTCAGATACGGCGTAAGGGTTTTCATGATCGACGCCATCTTCTCAGGTTGCACCTGCGCGTCGACGATTTCGAGGTCCTGCAGATAGATGGCGCCCTGCTGCGCGTTATACACCGGTTGCGCTTTCATCTTCAGCTGCATTTCGGCCTGCTGCGGACCAAACAGCGAGCTGACGTTGATGTTGGCTTTACCAGACAGCGTCACTTTGCCGGGTTCTTCACGGCCAATCTGGCTGCTCAGGTCGGTCAGTACAATATGGGCATTCACCAGCCCGGACACGCCGATGTCTTTCTCGTAGTTGTTGCGCTTTTGCAGCGCCTGATTCACTTCCTGCTCGCTGATGGTGTATTGCGTCAATTGGTTACAGCCGCTGAGCAGCACGGCAAAAAACAGGGCAAACAGCCCGGGAAACGCCTTCTTCATCATTTCTTCTTCCTGGTTGATACGGCCAAACAGCCTTAAGCCTGCCTGATTCAGGGCCAGGTGTCACCAGGAGAGAGATGAGAAACGCAGCCGCGCGCTTCTCATCACAGCGCCATCAGGCCGCAATCGACGACAGCAGATTCACCTGCGTCTGTTTCGCCATATTATCGCGGTAGTCGGCGACACGGCTCGGCCATTCGATACCGGAAACCAGCGTCAGCGAGCGCAGCAGCGGAAACAGATGAATGTCATCCTCAGACAACTCGCCGTTCACCGCATTGGGTTTGACGATCAATTTATCCAGCTGGCGCAGATCATCGCTGATATTTTTGATGAAACCCGGGGCATGCTTACGCAGTTCGGCAAAGTCACCGAGGCTGGCCTGTTTCTTTTCGCGGAAGTAATCACGTGCTTCGGGGGTGGCAAATTCAGCAAAGGCGGCCTCGGCGATGCGCGGCAGCAGCAGCTTGTTGATGTAGCCATTGACCCGTCGCAGCCAGTCGGCGATGGCGGGATTTTGCTTGCCGGTCAGCAGCGGCTGGCGATCCTGATTATCGACAAAGCGCACAATATCCATGCTCTCTGGCATCGCACTGCCATCGGCTTTTTGCAGAATCGGCGCCATTTTCTGGCCAATCAGCTTTTTCGGCGTAGCTTCATCATCATTGAGCATCACAATCAGCTCAACCGGCAGGTTTTTCAGGCCAAATATCATGCGTGCTTTGACGCAGAAAGGGCAGTGATCGTAGATGTAAAGTTTCATCCCGTTTCTCCTGTGATTCTCAGGGTGACGGAGGTCACCCTTTTTCCGGACGTGCGGGAAGTATGGAAGAGAACGCCTGAACCGGCAAACTAGCTGCTGAAGATCGCCGGTGCCACCTGGCGCGGCTGGAACTGCCACCACAGCGCCAGCAGCGTGATGATACCGACGGTGCTGAGCAGCATCCACGGCAGCTCCGGCAGGGCCAGCTGCTGGCCCATATCGAACATCCAGCCGCCACCGGAGTAGCCAATCAGCCCGCCAATCGCCAGGCCGAGCCGGCTGAACCCCATGTAGCTGCCGCGTGCCCGGGCGCTGGCCAGGGAGGCACTCAGGGTTTCACGCGCCGGTTCAGCGATGATCGATCCGAGATAAAAAACGGCGATCAGCAAAAACAGCGACGGCAGCGAATCGGTCATGCCAACCGGCAGCAGGCTGAAGGTCATCAGAAACAGTCCGGCCATCAGGCGTGTTTCCAGGCGGAAGCGCTTTTCACTCCAGCGCGCCAGCGGATAGAGCAGGCTGAGTGACAGCAGCGCTTCAATCGCGTACATCCACTTCACCGCCGCCGGTGCGCCCGCCACCTGATTGACCATGACCGGCAGCATCAGCATCACCTGCACGGCGAGAATGTAATAGCCGGTCAGGGTAAAGACATACAGGCGGAAACGGCGGTCGCGCCATACGCGCTGCATTCCCTCGCGCATGGCGATACGCTCCGTAGAGATGCGCCATGCTGGCAGCCACACGGCGTTAAAGATGGCGGCGACGACAAACACCGCCGCACCGACCCAGCACACCAGACGGAAATCCCACGCCAGTAGCCAGCTGCCAATCAGCGCGCCTAGCACCGCGCCGGCGCTGTCCTGCATCATCAGCAGCGAAAAGAAGCGTCCGCGCTCGCGTGCCCGCACCAGTTTCACCACCAGCGCGCTGCGTGGCGGATCGAACAGCGTGCCGCCCAGTCCGGACAGCAGACAGGCCAGCCACAGCAGCCACGGCTGATGCGCCAGCGCCATACAGGCGAAACCGGCGGCACGCATCAGCATGCCGGTGACGATCAGCGGCCGTGCGCCAAAACGGTCTGCAATGGCCCCACCGAAGATGCCAAGCCCCTGCTGCACCAGCTGACGCAGGCCGAGCGCAATGCCCACCAGCAGCGCGGCCCAGCCAAGCTGTTCCACAAAGTGAATGGAGATCAGGGGAAACACCACAAAGAATCCCATTACCACCAGCATGTTATCGACTAACAGAAACGTTTTTCCAAGGCGTCGTGCCCGCGCAACCCGTGACATGCTGAATCCTGAGCAAGTGAGAAGGAAAAGTGACCAGTTGGTCTATTTTCTGCCTGCTCCGGCGGGAAAAATAGCGTTTTCAGGATGATATTTTTTTATCCAGCCTGAAGAGAAATTAATCCTTAATCGGAATCAATTGCCGTGAGCGATGCGCGGGGTTTTACCGCAGCCGGGGTGACGGTTATAGTGAGAAGTAACGCCGCTGGCGTACATCTTTCTTTCGTTATGGATTTCAGGAGTCATGATGTTTGGCTATCGCTCTGCTGGCCCGCGCGTGCGGCTTACCACCGATCGTCTGGTGGTGCGTTTAGTACATGAACGCGATGCCTGGCGTCTGGCGGATTACTACGCCGAAAACCGCGCCTTTCTTAAACCCTGGGAACCGGTGCGCGATGAGAGCCACTGTTATCCCTCTGGCTGGCAGGCGCGCCTGGGTTTAATTGCCGACATGCATAAACAGGGCTCCGCGTTCTATTTTGTGCTGATGGACCCGGAAGAGCATGAAGTGCGCGGCGTCGCCAACTTCAGTAATGTGCTGCGCGGATCGTTTCATGCCTGCTATCTCGGCTACTCGCTGGGAGAGAAGTGGCAGGGGCAGGGCATGATGTTTGAGGCGCTGCAGGCGGCGATTCGCTACATGCAACGCCAGCAGCGCATTCATCGCATCATGGCCAACTATATGCCGCACAATCAGCGCAGCGGTGATTTGCTGGCGCGCCTCGGCTTTGAAAAAGAGGGCTACGCCAAAGACTATTTACTGATTGATGGCCGCTGGCAGGATCATGTGCTGACGGCGCTTACCTGGCGCGAATGGAACCCGGATCGTCGCGGACAATAATAAAAGGAACACATAATGAAGATGGCTCTCTCCGCGCAGGCATTGCGCGTGATCGGCTGCCTGCTGGAGAAGCAGGTCACCACGCCGGATCAATATCCGTTATCCCTCAATGGCGTGGTCACCGCCTGTAATCAGAAATCTAACCGTGAGCCGGTAATGAACCTGAGCGAAAGCGAGGTGCAGGCTCAGCTTGATGAACTGGTGAAAAAGCATCTGGTCACCGCTAACAGCGGTTTCGGTCAGCGCGTCAGCAAATATGAACAGCGTTTCTGCAACTCAGCGTTTGGCAATCTGCAGCTGAATGCCGCCGAAGTGGCGGTGCTGACGCTGCTGTTCCTGCGCGGCGCGCAGACGCCGGGCGAACTGCGTACCCGCAGTGGTCGTCTGCATGAGTTTCAGGACATGGCCGAAGTGGAACGCACGCTGGAGGGGCTGACGACGCGCGACGACGGCCCCATGGTGGTGCGTCTGGCGCGCGAGCCGGGCAAGCGTGAAAGCCGCTATATGCATCTGTTTGGCGGCGAGGTGGCGGACGAACTACCCGCGAGCCACACCGCGTCGCCTGAACCTGACGATCTGGCCGCGCGCGTTGCTCAGCTGGAAGCGCAGGTGGCGCGCCTTGATGCTCAGCTGCAGCAACTGCTGCAGCGGGAGGCGTGAAATGACGCTGCGTATTGGTGTGGTGGGGCTTGGCGGTATCGCGCAGAAAGCCTGGCTGCCAGTGCTGGCACAGGCCAGCGGCTGGCAGCTGGTGGGCGCGTTCTCGCCCAGCCAGGCGCGGGCGCAGCCGATCTGCGACAGTTACCGTATTCCTTATTTTAGTCAGCTGGATGCGCTGGCGGCGGCCAGCGATGCGGTGTTTGTACACAGCAGCACCGCCAGCCATTTTGAGGTAGTGCAGGCGCTGCTGCTGGCCGGTAAAGATGTTTGTGTCGATAAGCCGCTGGCCGAAACGCTGCAGCAGGCCGAGACGCTGGTGGCGCTGGCGGAAAAGCGCAAACGCAAACTGATGGTGGCCTTCAACCGGCGCTTTGCACCGCGCTACCAGCAGCTGAAAGCGCAGCTGCCGGGCGCGTCCTCGCTGCGCATTGAGAAACACCGGGCAGACAGCGTCGGCCCGCACGACCTGCGCTTTACCCTGCTGGATGATTATCTGCACGTGGTCGATACCGCGCTGTGGCTGGCCGGCGGCAAGCTCAGGCTGGAGCTCGGCCATATCGACACCCATGATGACGGCGCAATGCTCTACGGTGAGCACCATTTCTCGGCCGGATCGCTGCAAATTACCACCAGTATGCATCGCCGCGCGGGCACGCAGCGTGAAGTGGTCAGCGCCATCTGCGACGGGCGTTACATCGAAATTAATGAGATGCGCGACTGGCGTGAAGAGACGCTTAGTGGCCTGCGCAGTGATGTCCCGCCGGCGTGGCAAAGTCATCTGACCCAGCGTGGCTTCAGCGGTGCGGCACACCATTTTATCCAGTGCGTGGAAAATCAGACGATGCCTGAAACCAGCGGTGAACAGGCGCTGGCGGCGCAGCGTCTGGTGGAAAAACTGTGGCGCGACGCCGTACAGGAATAATCCCTTGTAACACTCAATGCTGGTCATTTCCCACCGCAGCAGTAGACTATCGCCGGACATCGCAGGATGTCCGCGCTAAGTTGCTCATTTATCCGACACTTTTCAGGATGCGCCACTCATTATGAATTTGCTGAAATCGCTGGCTGCGGTCAGTTCGATGACCCTGTTTTCCCGCGTGCTGGGCTTTGCCCGCGACGCCATTGTGGCGCGCGTTTTCGGGGCTGGCATGGCCACCGATGCCTTTTTTGTGGCGTTCAAACTGCCCAATCTGCTGCGCCGTATTTTCGCCGAAGGCGCCTTTTCACAGGCCTTCGTGCCAATTCTTGCCGAATATAAAAGCAAGCAGGGCGAAGACGCCACGCGGGTGTTTGTTGCCTATGTATCAGGCCTGCTGACGTTGGTGCTGGCAGTGGTGACAGTGCTGGGCATGGTCGCTGCGCCCTGGGTAATCGTGGTAACGGCGCCGGGTTTTGCCGATACCGCCGACAAGTTCGCCTTAACCAGTTCGCTGCTGCGCGTCACCTTTCCTTATATTCTGCTGATCTCGCTGGCGTCGCTGGCCGGGGCGATTCTTAATACCTGGAACCGCTTCTCCGTCCCGGCGTTCGCGCCCACGCTGCTGAATATCAGCATGATTGGCTTTGCGCTGTTTGCCGCGCCGCACTTCCATCCGCCGGTGATGGCGCTGGCGTGGGCAGTGGTCGTGGGCGGGCTGCTGCAGCTGTTTTATCAACTGCCGCACCTGAAAAAGATTGGCATGCTGGTACTGCCGCGCGTCAACCTGCGCGATGCCGGCGTGTGGCGGGTGATGCGCCAGATGGGCCCGGCGATTCTCGGCGTGTCGGTGAGCCAGATCTCGCTGATCATCAATACCATTTTCGCCTCGTTTCTGGTCTCCGGCTCGGTGTCGTGGATGTACTACGCCGATCGTCTGATGGAGTTTCCCTCTGGCGTGCTGGGCGTGGCGCTCGGCACCATCCTGCTGCCGTCGCTGGCGAAGAGTTTTGCCAGCGGCAACCACGATGAATATTCCCGTCTGATGGACTGGGGCCTGCGTCTGTGCTTCCTGCTGGCGCTGCCGAGCGCGGTTGCGCTGGGCATTCTTTCCGGTCCGCTCACCGTGGCGCTGTTCCAGTACGGCAAATTTACCGCTTTTGATGCGGCGATGACCCAGCGCGCGCTGATTGCCTATTCGGTTGGGCTGATGGGGCTAATCGTGGTGAAAGTGCTGGCGCCGGGCTTCTATTCGCGTCAGGACATCAAAACGCCGGTTAAGATTGCTATCGCCACCTTGATCATGACCCAGCTGATGAACCTGGCGTTTATCGGCCCGCTGAAGCACGCCGGTCTGTCGCTGTCGATTGGTCTGGCGGCCTGCCTGAATGCGGCGCTGCTCTACTGGCAACTGCGCAAACAGCAAATCTTTCAGCCGCAGCCGGGCTGGCACGGTTTCCTGCTGCGTCTGCTGGTCGCCGTCGCGGTGATGGCTGCTGCGCTGCTGGGCATTCTGCAGGTGATGCCGGCGTGGGAAGAGGGGCAGATGTGGTGGCGGTTACTGCGGCTGGCGGCGGTGTGCGCCATTGGCGGCGGCGCTTACTTCGTGATGCTCGGTTTACTGGGCTTCCGCCCGCGCGATTTTGCCCGCCGCACGGCGGTGTGAGCGCACATTAAAAAAGGGTCGCCCGGTGTGGCGACCCTGATTCAGCGGACCTGCAGCGCGGCTGCGTTTAGCCTTTGCGGCTCAGCGTGGTCTGGCCTAAACCACGACCGTCCGGACCGTAGAACGACTGGGTCTGATGCGGTTTCAGCACCGACAGCGCCTGTTCGGTAAAGGTCATCTGATGCTGCAACAGCATGCCATTGTGCTGATTGGCGTCGCGCAGACGCTGGGTATGTTGCTGAATGCTGTGCCAGCGGCGTGCGATATCACTGTGACCACGATAAGGCGCTTTGGTACCCAGCGACAGCTCGGTTTTGCGGCGCATCTCGTCCAGATAATTCAACGTTGTCAGCAGCGCGCTTTTATCTTCTGTAATGCGCTGCAGCAGGTTGCCATTAATCCGTCCGGCAGAAAGTTGCTGCTGCTCTTCATCCATCACGACGTTAAGCGAACTCAGCACATCCTGCATTTTATCTAAGGTGGTCAGCAGATTATCCATCGGGACTATTTACCCTCTAAAAACGCCCTGGTATCGGCGATCAGCGCATCGGCGATCTTACCGGTATCCATTTTCAGTTCACCATTACGAATGGCGGTCTTCAGCTGCTCTACGCGCGCTGTGTTAATATCTTTGCTGCCCGGCTGCATCAGCTGCGCCTGAGCGGGACTCAGCGTCACTTCTGCACCATTCTGGCTGGTGCTGGCGGCCGGTGCGCTGTTCTGACGCACTTTTGCCTGGTTGTCGCTGCTGTCACGGGTTTGTACAGTGCTCACCGGTTTTAAAGGCTGCGTTCTGTCGATACTCATGGTGTGGCTCCTGTTAGGGTCAGTTGGGGATCAGCCAACTGAGTCAGCATAGGGTAATATCATTGTTGATATCTCTATCGGCAGAACAACAGCGTTCTTTAACGCTTTATAGCGATATCAGAATATTCCCATCCTCGCTGACACGACCGCTTACCACCTGGCCATTGCTCATGCGCACGCGCACCGTCTGCGCCGCGCTGGCGTTGTTTAACGCACGACCTTCACTGCTGGCATTAAAGCCGTTGCCGCTGGCAATCACCATCACATTCTGACCGGCTTTCACCCGCCACGGCTGGCGCAGCATGGTGGCCGTCACCGGCTGGCCTGGCGCAATGTCACGCAGGGCAATGGCGTCCGACAGATTGCTGCTGCTGAGCAGTGCGCGTGCCGGCAGCGTATCCAGCCGGCCACTCTCCAGGCGGAAATCACTGGCGCTGACGTTGCTGCCACGCGCCAGCTGACGATTGGCCACCAGATACTCGCCGGTGACCTGCACCTGCACCTGCAGATAGCGACGATTCTGGCCGCAGCTGGCGGCAATACTCAGATTGCCCCACTGACGACTGTTACCCGGCAGCAGCAGCTGCGGTGTGTCGCAGGCGGGCCACTGCGTCTGCGGCGTGCGGACCACCACCGTCATACCGGCGGCGTGCTGCGGATCGCGTGCCTGAAAGAACTGAGTCAGCTGCGCGCTGAGATCGGCGGCATAGCCGGGCGTCGCGAAGGCCAGCCACAGCAGAGCCAGCAGGGAAGAAGTTGTACGCATCAACGCCTCCTGTCGAAAAGATGGCACTGAGTCTACTCCGCGCACCAAAAATTCAAGGTGAAAAATAGCCACGATTTTTGCTGCTATTCAGACGATAGCCCTTGCTTTTGTCCCATTAAGCTGTCAGCTCGAAATTCTCATTCGCGGAGGAAGCATGCTCGACAAACTCGATGCCGCGCTGCGATTTGGTACTGAAGCATTAAACCTGCGGGCGCAGCGCCAGGAGATTCTGGCGTCTAACATTGCCAACGCCGATACCCCGGGCTACCAGGCGCGGGATATCGACTTTGCCAGCCAGCTGAGCAAGGTGATGCAGAACGGCCGTGCCGAAGGCAGCAGCCTGGCGCTCAATGTCACGTCATCACGTCACATTGAGGCGCAGACCAATTCACAGCCCGCACTGGATCTGCTGTACCGCATTCCCGATCAGCCTGCCGCGGATGGTAACACCGTGGATATGGATCGCGAGCGTACGCAGTTTGCGGATAACAGCCTGAAATACCAAACCGATCTCACCCTCATCAGTAGCCAGATCAAAGGCATGATGAGCGTTCTGCAGGGGCAATAATCATGGCATTGCTGAATATCTTTGATATCGCCGGTTCTGCGATGACCGCACAGTCACAGCGGCTCAACGTCAGCGCCAGTAACCTGGCCAACGCCGACAGCGTCACCGGGCCGGACGGCCAGCCGTACGTGGCGAAGCAGGTGATTTTCCAGACCGATGCCGCTCAGGGCGCGGCCACCGGCGGCGTCAAAGTGGCCGGTGTCGTGAACGACCCGACGCCCGCCAAACTGGTGTATGACCCGGGTAATCCGCTGGCTGACCAGAAAGGCTACGTCAAAATGCCTAACGTCGACGTGGTCGCCGAAACCGTTAACACCATGTCCGCGTCGCGCAGCTATCAGGCCAACGTCGAAGTGCTGAACACGGTGAAGTCAATGATGATGAAAACCCTCACCATGGGTCAGTAACGGAGACGCATTATGAGCCTTGCAGTAGGGATTAAAGACAACCTCGACCCCACGGTCCTCAGCTCCAGCAGCAGCACCGGCAGCGGCAACAGCGCGCAGGATCTGCAAAACCAGTTCCTGAACATGCTGGTGACGCAGCTAAAAAATCAGGACCCGACTAACCCGATGGACAACAGCCAGCTGACAACCCAGCTGACGCAGATCAACACCCTGAGCGGCATTGAAAAACTTAATACCACGCTGGGATCGATCTCCGGTCAGATCAGCACCAGCCAGTCGCTGCAGAGCTCAACGCTGATCGGCCATGGCGTGATGGTGAAGGGCAGCCAGGTGCTGGTCGGCAGCGGCACCAGCACGCCGTTTGGCGTGGAGCTGGGCACCGCGTCGACTGCCACCAGCGTCACCATCAAAGATGGCAACGGCAGCGTAGTGCGCTCCATCGATCTCGGCGGTCTCAGCGCCGGCGTTCACACCTTCTCGTGGGACGGCAAGATGGACGATGGCAGCGCCGCACCGGACGGCAAATATACGGTTTCACTCGCCGCCAGCAATGGCAGCACCCAACTGGTGGCACAGCCGCTGAACTACGCCTATGTCAACGGCGTCAGCACCGTGAATAACACCGCAAAACTGGATCTCGGCACCATGGGCTCCGCGACCCTCGATGAAATTCGTCAGATTCTCTGACTAACCTCTTAGCAGGAGAAATAGCATGTCATTTTCACAAGCGGTGAGCGGCCTGGGCGCTGCCTCCAGCAACCTCGACGTTATTGGTAACAACATCGCCAACTCGGCGACGGCCGGCTTTAAATCCAGCACCATCGCGTTTGCCGATATGTTCGCCGGTTCGAACGTCGGTATGGGTACCAAAGTCGCAGCGGTGATTCAGAACTTTAACGACGGCACCACCACTTCCACCAGCCGTGGGCTGGACGTGGCGCTGAGCGGCAACGGTTTTTTCCGTCTGACCGACGCCAGCGGCGGCGTGTTCTATTCGCGCAACGGCCAGTTCACGCTGGACGAAAACCGTAACCTGGTGAACACCCAGGGCCTGACCGTAACCGGCTATCCGGCTAACGGCACCCCGCCAACCATTCAGGCCGGTGCCAACCCGGTCGCGCTGAGCATTCCGACCACTCAGATGTCGGCGCGCGCCACCACTACCGCCACCATGGTATCCAACCTGAACTCAACCGATGCGGTGCCAACCGGCGGTGCGTTCACGGCGACCAACGTGGATACTTACAACGCCAAAAGCACCGTGACCGTGTACGACTCGCAGGGTAACGACCACGCGCTGGATCTGTACTACGTCAAAACGGCCGACAACAACTGGACGGTGCACGCGATTGATTCCACCACCGGTCAGGCTGCCGGTAACTTCAACATGGTATTCGATACCAGCGGTAACCTGACCTCGGCCAGCACCGTGGCGCTGACCATTCAGGGTGCCAACGGTGCCGCGGCCAACCAGGCGGTCAGCCTCAGCGTGCTCGGCAGCCTGCAGCAGAACACCGGCAAAACCAACTTCGGTAACCCAACCCAGGATGGCTATGCACCGGGCGATCTGACCAGCTACACCATCAACGACGACGGCACCATCACCGGGACTTACTCCAACCAGAAAACCCAGCTGCTGGGTCAGATTGTGCTGGCGAGTTTCTCTAACCCGGAAGGGCTGAAGTCCGAAGGCGATAACGTCTGGTCGGCGACCAACTCCTCGGGCCAGGCGGCAGTCGGTCTGGCAGGCACCGGTACCTACGGCAACCTGACCTCCGGCGCGCTGGAAGCGTCCAACGTCGACCTGAGTAAAGAGCTGGTGAATATGATCGTTGCCCAGCGTAACTATCAGGCCAACAGCCAGACCATCAAAACGCAGGACCAGATTCTTAACACCCTGGTCAACCTTCGTTAATACGCTAACGGGATTGCTTTATGGATCACGCAATATATACCGCGATGGGCGCGGCCAGTCAGACGATGGAGCAACAGTCTGTCACCGCCAGCAACCTCGCCAACGCTTCGACGCCGGGCTTTCGCGCTCAGCTCAATGCGCTGCGCGCGGTGCCGGTCAACGGCTGGTCGCTGCCAACACGTACGCTGGTCGCCGCTTCCACACCGGGTGCCGATATGTCGCAGGGCTCGCTCGATTATACCGAGCGTCCGCTCGATGTGGCGGTGCAGCAGGATGGCTGGCTGGCGGTGCGTACCGCTGACGGCAGCGAAGCTTATACCCGCAACGGTAACATGCAGATCAGCCCGACCGGCCAGCTGACCATTCAGGGCAATCCCGTGATGGGCGATGGCGGTCCGATTGCCGTGCCGCAGGGCGCGCAACTGACCATTGCCGCCGACGGCTCCATCACCGCCCTTAACGCCGGTGATGCGCCGAACGCCACGGTGCAGCTCGGACGGCTGAAGCTGGTACGTGCCACAGGCCAGGAACTGACGCGCGGTGATGACGGCATGTTCCGTCCCAGCGCCGCCACTCAGGCACAGCGCGGCGCGGCGCTGCCGAATGACGCGACCGTGCAGGTGATGCCGGGCGTGCTGGAGGGCAGCAACGTGAAGCCCGTGGAAACCATGGTCGACATGATCGCCAACGCCCGACGTTTTGAGATGCAGATGAAAGTGATCTCCAACGTCGATGAAAACGAACAGCGGGCTAATCAGCTACTCAATATGAGCAGCTAAGGCTTAAGGAAAACACAATGATTCGTTCTTTATGGATCGCGAAAACCGGTCTTGACGCACAGCAGACCAACATGGACGTCATCGCCAACAACCTGGCGAACGTCAGCACCAACGGCTTTAAGCGTTCACGCGCGGTGTTCGAAGACCTGATGTACCAGACCCTGCGTCAGCCGGGTGCGCAGTCGTCAGAACAGACCACGCTGCCGTCGGGCCTGCAGATCGGTACCGGTGTGCGTCCGGTGACCACCGAACGTCTGCACAACCAGGGCAACCTGTCGCAGACCAGCAACTCAAAAGATGTGGCGATCAACGGTCAGGGCTATTTCCAGGTGCAGATGCCGGACGGCACCTCTGCGTATACCCGCGACGGCTCGTTCCAGGTGGACCAGAACGGCCAGCTGGTGACCAACGCCGGTTTCCCGGTGCAACCAGGCATCACTATTCCGGCGAACGCCACCAGCATCACCATTGCGCGTGACGGCGTGGTGACGGTGACACAGCAGGGGCAGACGCAGCCGGCGCAGGTTGGCCAGCTGACGCTCAGCACCTTCATGAACGATGCCGGACTGGATAGCGTCGGGGAAAACCTCTATCAGGAAACCCAGGCCTCCGGTGCGCCGACCGAAAGCACGCCGGGTCAGAACGGGGCCGGTCTGCTGTATCAGGGTTACGTGGAAACCTCCAACGTCAACGTGGCGGAAGAGCTGGTGACCATGATCCAGACGCAGCGCGCTTATGAGATCAACAGCAAAGCGATCAGCACCTCCGATCAGATGCTGCAGAAGTTAACCCAGCTGTAATGCCGGGATCGTTGGGCCAGCGCGTCTGGCCCGATTAAGAACATGAAAAAGGTCAGAACTCCGTGGCGAAGCAAGTGATTCTCAAGCCTGGGCATTGGTTAGTAGCCACGCTGCTACTGACCCTTAACGGTTGTGCGCTGGTGCCGCGCACGCCACTGGTACAGGGTGCGACGACGGCTGAGCCGACGCCATCCGCACCGCCGGTGGTGAACGGTTCCATTTTTCAGGGCGTGGCGCCGCTCAACTACGGCTATCAGCCGCTGTTTGAGGATCGTCGTCCACGTAACATTGGTGACACCCTGACCATCACGCTGCAGGAAAACGTCAGCGCCAGCAAAAGCTCTTCAGCCAATGCCAGCCGCGACGGCAGCAACAGCTTTGGCCTGAGCGCCATCCCAACCGGCCTGGCCGGACTGGTGGGCGCCGGCGGCGAAAAAGCCGCGCTCGATGCCAACGGCAAAAACGATTTCGCTGGCAAAGGTGGCGCGACCGCCAACAACACCTTTACCGGCACCATCACCGTCACCGTTAACCAGGTGCTGTCGAACGGCAACTTGCGCGTGGTCGGCGAGAAACAGATTGAAATCAACCAGGGCACCGAATTTATTCGCTTCTCTGGCGTAGTGAACCCGCGCACCATCAGCGCCAGCAACGCGGTGTTGTCAACGCAGGTCGCCGATGCACGTATTGAGTACGTCGGTAACGGTTATATCAATGAGGCGCAGACCATGGGCTGGTTCCAGCGCTTCTTCCTGAACGTCTCGCCGATGTAAGAGGTCATGATGAAAAACACTACACTGCTGCGTTTGGGCCTGGGCCTGTTGCTCGGCATCAGCAGCCTGATGGCGCAGGCCGATCGCATCCGCGATCTCACCAGCGTGCAGGGCGTACGCGATAACCAGCTGATTGGTTACGGTCTGGTGGTTGGCCTTGACGGCACCGGTGACCAGACCACCCAGACGCCGTTCACCACGCAAACGGTGAGTAACATGCTGTCGCAGCTGGGCATCACCGTGCCTGCCGGCACCAACATGCAGCTGAAAAACGTGGCGGCGGTGATGGTCACCGCCAAACTGCCGTCGTTTGCCCGTCAGGGACAGACGGTTGACGTGGTGGTGTCCTCACTGGGTAACGCCAAAAGCTTGCGCGGCGGTACGCTGCTGATGACGCCAATGAAGGGCGTCGATAACCAGGTTTACGCGCTGGCGCAGGGTAACATTCTGGTCGGCGGGGCGGGTGCCTCGGCCGGCGGCAGCAGTGTGCAGGTTAACCAGCTCAACGGCGGCCGCATTACCGGTGGCGCCACCGTCGAGCGTGAGCTGCAGAGCAACTTCGGCAGCCAGAACACCATCAACCTGCAGCTTAACAACGAAGATTTCACCATGGCGCAGCGCATTGCTGATGCCATCAACAGCCGTGGCGTGGGGTCAGCGCTGCCGCTGGACGCCCGTACCGTGCAAATCCGCGTGTCGCCAAATAACAGCTCGCAGGTACGTCTGCTGGCGGAGATCCAGAACATCGACGTGTCGGTACCGCTGGAAGACGCCAAAGTGATCATTAACTCGCGCACCGGTTCGGTGGTGATGAATCGCGAAGTGACGCTTAACACCTGTGCGGTGGCGCAGGGCAACCTGTCGGTCACGGTTAATCAGCAGCAGAACGTCAGCCAGCCGGATACGCCGTTTGCCGGTGGTCAGACGGTTGCCACCACGCAAACGCAGATCGATCTGCGCCAGAGCGGTGGCGCGCTGCAGCGGGTTAACGCCAGTGCCAACCTGAACAACGTAGTGCGGGCGCTGAATGCGCTGGGTGCGACACCGATTGAGCTGATGTCGATTCTGCAATCGATGGAGAGCGCGGGCTGTCTGCGCGCGAAGCTGGAAATTATCTGATGACCGATACGCAATCGCTGATGAACGCGGCGTATGACAGCCGCTCGCTGAACGAACTGAAACGCCAGGCTGCCGTGGACCCGAAAGGCAAAGCGCTGCAGGTGGCGAAGCAGGTCGAAGGGATGTTCGTGCAGATGATGCTGAAGAGCATGCGTGAAGCGCTGCCGCAGGATGGCATGCTGAGCAACGATCAGACGCGGCTTTACACCTCGCTGTACGATCAGCAGATTGCGCAGGAAATCGGCAAGCGCGGGCTGGGTCTGGCCGACACCATTGTCAAACAGATGCAGCCGGCGCAGGCACCGGACGAAAGCGCCGGTACCGTGCCGATTAAACTGGATAACAGCTTCATCTATAGCAGCATGGCGCCCACGCAGCTGGAGCAGATGGTGCGCAAAGCGGTGCCGCGTCTGCCGGTCTCGCCGGCCAGCCTGCCCGGTGACAGCAATGAGTTTATCGCCCAGCTGGCGCAGCCGGCGAAAGTGGCCAGCCAGCAGAGCGGCATTCCTCACCATCTGATTCTGGCGCAGGCGGCACTGGAGTCCGGCTGGGGCCAGCGGCAGATCCTGACGCGCGACGGCAAGCCGAGCTACAACGTGTTCGGGATCAAAGCCAGCGGCGACTGGAAGGGCGAAACCACCGACATCATGACCACGGAATACGAGGGCGGTGAAGCGAAGAAAGTGCGCGCCACCTTCCGCGTTTATGGCTCCTATTTCGAAGCGCTCAGCGACTACGTGCGGTTGATCTCCAGTAATCCACGTTATGCGGCGGTGGCGAACGCACCGAGCGCCGAGCAGGGTGCGCGCGCGCTGCAGGCGGCCGGTTACGCGACTGACCCGAAATATGCGCAGAAACTGGTAGGAATGATCCAGCAATTCAAAAACATGGGCGAAAAAGTGGTTAAGGCTTACAGCCAGGATTTCACCGACCTGTTCTGATTTTTCCGCTCAAGTTTCGCTTAAGCACGCCGATAACCTTCACATGCCGCGGGCGTTGTGGCCCGCGCAATCGCACTGATGACTGCCAGCCCGGTTAACGGGAAAAAGGAACCGAGATGTCCAGCATAATTAACTCCGCGATGAGCGGGCTGAGCGCCGCACAGGCCGCATTAAGCACCACCAGTAACAACATCAGTAATTACACCGTGGCCGGTTATTCGCGCCAGACGATTTTGCTGTCGCAGGCCAACAGCACGCTGCAGGGCAGCAACTATTATGGCAACGGCGTCAATGTGACCGGCGTGCAGCGTGAATACGATGAGTTTATTACCGCCCAGTTGCGCGGTAACAGCGCCAACTACAGCGCGGTCAATTCACAGTACAACCAGATTTCGAATATTGATGATCTGCTGTCGACGTCGACCACCAGCCTGTCTGACTCGATTCAGAGCTTTTTCACTAACGTGCAGAACGTGGTGAGTAACGCGGACGATCCTTCTGCGCGCCAGTCTATGCTGAGCTATGCGCAGGGACTGGTAAACCAGTTCCAGACTACCGCACAGTATCTGACCAGCATGCAAAACAGCGTCAATACGGACATCAAAGCCAGCGTCGAGCAGATCAACACCTACTCCAGCCAGATTGCCGATCTTAACACGCAGATCGCCAAGCTGACCACCGGCGGCGGCTCTGCGCCTAACGACCTGCTCGATCAGCGCGATCAGCTGGTCAATAACCTGAATGGCCTGGTCGGCGTGAACGTGTCGCAGCAGGACGGTAACTACATCGTCTCGATGGGCAACACCACGCTGGTCAACGGCAGCAAAACCACCTCGCTGATCGCCATGCCTTCCAGCAGCGATGCGTCGCGCATTACCGTGGGCTATGTCGATAAGCAGGCCGGTAACGTTGAGATCCCGGAAAAAACGCTGACCACCGGTTCGCTCGGGGGCCTGCTGGCGTTCCGTACCCAGGATCTGGATAACGCGCAGAACCAGCTCGGGCAGCTGGCAGCGGCATTCACCACCAGCTTCAACCAGGTGCACAGCCAGGGCTATGACAGCAAAGGCAACACCGGCATCAACTTCTTCAATATTGGTAGCCCGACAGTGGTGACCAACAGCAAAAACACCTCTGCCGCTACCGTCAGTGCCAGCTGGACCGATACCGGGGCGATGAAAGCCTCTAACTACAGCGTGAGCTATGACGGCAGCAACTGGTCGGTGACGCGTCTTTCGGACAACGTGAAAGTGACGCCGACCATGGGCAGCGACGGTGCCGGCAATACCACCATGAGCTTTGACGGACTGTCATTAACGGTAAATGGAACGGCTAACGCCAAAGACAGCTTCCTGGTCAAACCGGTGCAGGATGTGATTAGCGGCATGTCAGTGGCTATCACCAGTGAATCGCAGATCGCGGCAGCTTCGGCTGCGGGTGGCGCCAGCGATAACCGTAACGCGCAAAAGCTGCTGGACCTGCAGGATGCCAAACTGATTAACGGTAACGCCACGCTGGCGCAGGGTTATGCCAGCCTGGTCAGCACCGTTGGCAACAAAACCAAAAACCTCGAAACCGCCGCTACCACCCAGAAGGGCGTGGTGACGCAGCTGACCGAACGTCAGCAGTCGGTTTCTGGCGTAAACCTCGACGAAGAGTACGCCAACCTGAGCAAATATCAGCAATTTTACATGGCGAACGCGCAGGTACTGCAAACCGCCAATACCATTTTCGATGCTCTGATGAGCATTCGCGGTTAATACGGGAGGCCTGACCGATGAGACTCAGTACCAATATGATTTTCGACCAGCAGGTGCGCGGCGTCACTGATGCGCAATCCTCCTGGCTGAAAGCGGGTGAACAATTGTCAACCGGTCGCCGCGTGACCAATCCGTCTGACGATCCGATCGCCGCTTCGCGCGCCGTGGTGCTGTCGCAGACGCAGGCGCGCGACAGCCAGTTCGCGCTGGCGCGTTCGTTCGCGAATCAGGGACTGTCGCTGGAAGAGAGCACGCTGAGTGATGTCACGACGGCGATTCAGTCGGCGCAATCCACGCTGATCAGCGCCGGTAACGGCTCGCTGAGTGACGATGACCGCGCGTCTTATGCTACCCAGCTGGAGGGCATTCGCTCGCAGCTGCTCAACCTGGCCAACAGCAAAGACGGGAACGGCCGCTACCTGTTTGCCGGCTATGCGTCCGACAAGCCGCCGTTCACCGAAGATGCCAGCGGTAAAATCATCTATAGCGGTGGCAGCGACGCGATCACCCAGAAAGTCGACAGCGAACGCACCATGACGGTGGGCCATACCGGTAATTCGATTTTTGACCAGCTGACCAGCAACGCCAAGCCGGAGCCGGATGGCAGCGCCAGCCAGACTAACCTGTTCGATATGCTGGATGACGCCATTGCGGCGCTGAAAGTGCCGCAGAATGACGCTGACGATGCCACTAAACAGACCTTCAGCGCGGCGATGGACAAGGCCAACCGTGGCTTCAGTAACTCGCTGAACAACGTGCTGGCGGTGCGTTCTGAGATTGGTACCCAGCTGGACGAACTGGATACGCTGGATGCAAAAGGTGACGACCGCAAGGTGACGCTGAAAGATCAGATGAGCACGCTGGTTAACGTCGATTACACCGAAGCCATTTCTACCTACACCATGCAGCAGCAGCTGCTGCAGGCGTCGTACACCACCTTTAGCGATATGTCGAAGATGTCGCTGTTCCAGATGAATAAATAAACCTGACTATTTGAGCGTACTTAAACCGGGTACGCTTAGTTTTTCCCACTGCCTGCGAGGGCCGTGGGATTTTTTTTGGCTTTTATTCAGAGTGTTCAGTCAGGTGGGAGGGGAGAATGCGGGCAATAAAAAACCCCGGACCAGCCGGGGTTTGGAGACGGTAGTGCTCTACAGCAGAGACTTACGCGCTTTCCGGACGGGTAGCCGGTGCGGTAGCCTGATGCGTGGCGCTGTGACCGCCGGCTGAACCGCGTCCTTCGAAGTTGAAGGCCGGACGGACCCAGTCACTGTGACGCACGGGCTCAGGTTCCCATGCCGGTGCCGGTGCTTTGGTCATCGGTGCCGTAGCGTGATGCTTGAAGCGGGTCTCAGCATGGCTGACCCCGGTATCACGGGCGGCAACCGGTGCGTGCGGTTCGGTCACTGGCGCGACAGGCTCTTCGGCCGCTACCGGTGCGGACAGCACCTCTTCTACCTGCGCTTCGACTGCGGGTGACACCTCGATCGGAGCCTGTTCCGCTGCGCTAACCGCTTCGGTAACCACTTCGGTAACCACTGGCGGCGTCTCTTCGGCAGGCGTAACAGCCGGTTGCGCTTCTGCTGCGGTTTCCTGTGCAACCGCTTCATCGGCTGCGGAAATCACTGCTGGCTGGTGATCAACCGGTGCCGCCACTGGCGTCAGGTCATCAGTATTCACCACCGGCACCTCAGTGTGCTCCTGCGGTTCAGCCTGATGCACCACTTCTGGCGCTGACGTTTCTGGCTGTGCCACAGCTGCGGCTTCGACAGCCACAGGCAGTTCTTCCGCCGGCGCGGCATCCTGATAGCCATAGTCTGGCATTTCGTTCAGCGCCTGGTTAGAAGTGAAGTGCTCGTGAGTCTGCGTGACCGGATAGGTGATCCACACTTTACCTGACGCCATCTCTGGTGAGGCAGCTGCTGTTTCCAGCGGCATCGCAGACTGCGTAGGGTAACGCTCGTCACGATAGCGACGACGACGCTGACCGCTGACGCGCAGATGACGCGGTGAGCGACGTGAACGGCGCGGCATGTTGGCCCCGTCACGGTTCTCGCTGTCATCCTGCTCATCCTGAGCGGTTTCGGCTTGCTCTTTCAGCTGGGCGCGCTGGCTGTTTTCCTGCACCGCTTCAGTAACGGCAGCGGCAGGCAGCTCAGCAGGCATCGCCTCAGCGTTGTCACCTACGCGCACGCGCTGACTGAGCTGGCGCTGTTTGCGACGCGGCATAACCTGAACGCGTTCGTCTTCCTGCGCAACGCTGTCATCAACGCTATCAACAACAGGCACCTGCTCAGCAACCTGCGGTTCCTGCTGCGCACGCTTCTCTTCCTGACGACGACGCTGGCGCTCAGCACGCTGTTCGCGACGCTGTTGCTGCTGCTCATCACGCTGCTGCAGTTGCTCTTCAGTCAGCGCCGGACGCTCGCCGCGCGCGTCATTCTGACGCTTGTTACGGCGGTTATCCTGATCGCGTGGCTCGCGGGCTTCACGAGGCTCACGGGGTTCCCGCGGCTCGCGCGCTTCACGTGGCTCACGGCCTTCACGGCTCTGCGCATGCTCACCGTTACGCGGCGTGCGCTCGCGGCGATTGTTGTTGTTGCGGCGATTGTTACGACGCTCACCACGCTGCTGCGTATTCTCACCGTCAGCCGTTTTCGCTTCGGTCTTCTCTTCAGCAGGGGCTGCGGCGGGCGCATCACCAGCAAACAGTTTTTTCAGGCCACCCAGCAGGCGCGCAACAAAACCGGTGCTGACCGTCGCGGGTGCTGCGACCGCCGGTTTGGCTTTGACGTCAACCGCTGCCGGCTGGCTCTCTTCGCCCACTTCAACCGGAGCCGGTGGTGCATCCGGCATCACGAAGGCGGCCAGTGCTGGCTGCTCCGGACGACGACGCTCAGCGTGCTCTTCTTCCGAAGGCAGCGCCATCTCAGCTTCATGCAGTTTCGGCAGGTGATAGGAGAGGGTTTGCGTCTCTTCACCTTTGCGCACGCGCAGCACCGAGTAGTGCGGCGTTTCCATCTGATCGTTTGGCACGATGATGGCACGCACGCCGCCCTGACGTTTCTCAATGGCACTGACCGCTTCACGTTTTTCGTTCAGCAGGTAAGAGGCCACCTGAACCGGCACAATGGCGTGCACTTCTTTGGTGTTGTCTTTCAGCGCTTCTTCTTCAATCAGACGCAGGATCGACAGCGACAGCGATTCGTTATCACGAATGGTGCCGGTACCGCTACAGCGCGGGCAGACGTGATGGCTGGACTCACCCAGTGACGGGCTGAGGCGCTGACGCGACATCTCCAGCAGACCAAAGCGTGAAATGTGGCTGATCTGGATACGCGCCCGATCCTGACGTACCGCTTCACGCAGACGGTTTTCCACGGCGCGCTGATGGCGCACAGGCGTCATATCGATGAAGTCGATAACAATCAGACCACCGAGGTCGCGCAGACGCAGCTGACGGGCAATCTCGTCGGCGGCTTCCAGGTTAGTGTTGAAGGCGGTCTCTTCGATATCACCACCGCGTGTCGCGCGGGCGGAGTTGATATCGATGGCGGTCAGCGCTTCGGTGCTGTCGATAACGATAGAACCGCCGGACGGCAGACGCACTTCGCGCTGGAACGCCGATTCAATCTGCGATTCGATCTGGTAATGGCTGAACAGCGGAATTTCACCGGTGTACAGTTTGATTTTGCTGCTGAAGTCCGGACGACCGAGCGCGGCGATGTGCTGACGCGCCAGCTCCAGCACTTTCGGGTTATCGATAAGGATTTCACCGATATCCTGACGCAGGTAGTCGCGGAAGGCGCGCACAATCACGTTACTTTCCTGATGAATCAGGAACGGTGCCGGGCGGCTGTCTGCGGCTTTTTTGATGGCTTCCCAGTGCTTCAGACGGAAGCTGAGGTCCCACTGCAGCGATTCGGCAGATTTGCCGACGCCAGCGGTACGCACGATCAAGCCCATGCCGTCCGGCAGCTCCAGCGCTGACAGCGCCTCTTTCAGCTCGGTACGGTCGTCACCTTCGATACGGCGGGAAATGCCGCCGGCGCGCGGGTTGTTGGGCATCAGCACCAGATAGCTACCGGCCAGCGAAATAAAGGTGGTCAGTGCTGCCCCTTTATTACCGCGCTCCTCTTTATCGATTTGTACGATCACTTCCTGGCCTTCACGCAGCACATCTTTGATGTTCGGACGGCCATGCGCGTTGTAATTAGCAGGGAAGTATTCGCGGGAAATTTCTTTCAGAGGGAGGAAACCGTGACGCTCGGCACCGTAATCAACAAACGCAGCTTCGAGGCTGGGTTCAATACGGGTGATTTTACCTTTGTAGATGTTGGCTTTTTTCTGCTCGTGTCCGGGGCTTTCGATATCCAGATCGTACAGACGTTGTCCGTCAACAAGGGCAACGCGCAACTCCTCCTGCTGAGTTGCGTTGATTAACATTCTTTTCATCGTGACTTACTCGTTATTCTCACATGAGTGATAAAGCTGCGGGCATCGTTACCCTGGACGAGAATCAACCGATGGCCCCGTGTCTGCATGCACTGACGTCAACCTCACGGTTGTCGGCGGCTAAAGGGGCGCAAATCTTGTCGGTGGCCTGTTTTTCATAAGGAAAACCAGCGCCTGAAGGTGGAAGTGCTACAGAGTATTCAAAAATCCACACATCCCAGTCTGTCGTCCAGGCCGCAACCCGCAGCCCGCTAAGTGCCTGATTAAACATCACGTCTTACGCCATTGCTGCGTGTCCGTTTCATCCGGCAAAATACCTTAATTTCGCTCTTTTTCCTGCCTGACTCTTTCCAGGACAGAAACCTCTGCATTATTCCATTGCTTAGCAACTTATAGCAAGGCGACTTTTACCGAGCTGTGAAGTTTGTTCATCCTTAACCTGTTCATTTGCAGGGGTAATCATCGCATCGTTGAAAAAGCCAGCATTCTGGCCGCGTAACGCGGCGATAAAGTCAGAGTTAAGCACAGAAAAAGGGGTGGCGCTATCCGGGGACACTATTTAGAATCGCCGCCATGAAAACAGAGAATCCCGGCGTACAGTTTGTCGCCATCACGGCTGAAAATGCCGGTCAACGCATTGATAACTTTTTGCGCACCCAGCTGAAAGGGGTGCCAAAAAGCATGATTTACCGCATCCTGCGTAAAGGCGAGGTGCGGGTGAATAAGAAACGCGTAAAACCTGAATATAAGCTGGAAGACGGCGACGAAGTGCGCGTGCCGCCGGTGCGCGTGGCCGAGCGTGAAGAGCAGGCGGTGTCGCCCAAACTGGATAAAGTGGCGGCGCTGGAGTCGTGCATTCTGTATGAAGACGATTATCTGCTGGTGCTGAACAAACCGTCCGGCACCGCGGTGCACGGCGGCAGCGGGCTGAGCTTCGGCGTGATTGAAGGGCTGCGCGCGCTGCGCCCGGAGGCGCGTTTCCTTGAACTGGTGCACCGTCTCGATCGTGACACGTCCGGCATTTTGCTGGTGGCGAAGAAGCGCTCGGCGCTGCGTTCGCTGCACGAGCAGCTGCGTGAGAAGGGCATGCAGAAGGATTATCTGGCGCTGGTGCGCGGCGACTGGCCATCGCACCTGAAAGTGGTGCAGGCACCGCTGCTGAAAAACATTCTGCAAAGCGGCGAGCGCGTGGTGCGGATCAGCGCCGAGGGCAAGCCGTCAGAAACGCGCTTTAAAGTTGAAGAACGTTTTGGCCTGGCGACATTAGTTAAAGCCAGTCCGGTGACCGGACGTACGCATCAGATTCGCGTGCATACCCTGCATGGCGGGCACCCGATAGCCTTTGACGATCGCTATGGCGATCGCGAATTCGATCGCCAGCTGGCACCAACCGGTCTGGCGCGGCTGTTCCTGCATGCTGCCGCGCTGACGTTTACCCATCCCAACACCGGCGAAAGCCTGCGTATGGAAGCGCCGCTGGATAAGGCACTGAAGCACTGCCTGTCCCAGCTGCGCCAGCAGAAAAAAGCCTGAGAGCGTGGCATCAGCCCAGCGGGTTGATGCCCGCCTGCATTAGCAGGCCATTCAGCGCGATCAGCGGTAAGCCAATCAGGCTATTGGGATCGCGCCCCTCCAGCCGTTCGAACAGACAAATCCCCAGTCCCTCACTTTTGAAACTGCCGGCGCACTGCAGCGGCTGCTCCAGCTCGACGTAGCGCGCGATCTCTGCCGCGCTCAGTTGCCGAAAATGCACGGTAAAGGGTTCACACAGCACATGCTGCTGCGCGCTGACGGGGTGAATCAGCGCCAGGCCGGTATAAAAGGTAATGGCTTTGCCGCTCGCCAGCGCCAGCTGCTGGCAGGCGTTCTCTGCGGTATGCGGCTTGCCGGCGATGCGACCGTCCAGTACACAGACCTGATCGGACCCAATGATCCAGTGCGCAGGATAGCGCGCGGCCAGCGCCTGCGCTTTGGCAATGGCCAGCCGCTGCACCAGCTGCGGCGCGGCTTCTCCCGGCAGCGGCGTTTCATCGCTTTCAGGGGCGGCAGTGATAAACGGCAGGCCGAGCTTGCGCAGCAGCGCCTGACGGAACGGAGAGGTTGAGGCTAAAACCAGCGGTGTCATCATTTTTTTGCAGAAGTGATAGCGTAAAGATGACAGGCATTTTAAACTATGCGCCGCACTGGATGCGACTAACGGGTGAAAGATGCTGTAAACCGGCCTTTTTCTTTGACTCTATGACGTTACAAAGTTAATATGCGCGCCCTATGCAAAAGGTAAAATTACCCCTGACGCTCGATCCGGTCCGCGCCGCGCAAAAACGCCTGGATTATCACGGTGTTTACGCACCTGAATTGGTGGCGCGCCTGGCCGAAACGGTCGTGAGTGTGGACAGTGATGTGGAATGTGCCATGTCGTTTGCGGTTGACAACCAGCGCCTCGCGGTTCTGCAAGGAACAGCCGATGTGCAGGTAACGTTGTTATGTCAACGCTGCAACCAACCGTTCCCGCATGCTGTGCACGTAAGCTATTGCTTCAGTCCTGTCTCTTCTGATGAGCAGGCCGAGGCACTGCCGGAAGCCTACGAGCCGGTCGATGTCAACGATTTCGGTGAAATCGACCTGCTGGCGGTGATCGAAGATGAACTCATCCTCGCACTGCCGGTCGTTCCGGTGCATGATTCTGAACACTGTGAAGTGTCCGACGCGGACATGGTCTTTGGCCAGCTGCCTGAAGAGGCGGAAAAACCAAACCCATTTGCCGTATTAGCCAGTTTAAAGCGTAAGTAATAGGAGTAAGGTCCATGGCCGTACAACAGAATAAACCAACCCGTTCTAAGCGTGGTATGCGTCGTTCGCACGATGCGCTGACCACTACCACTCTGTCAGTAGATAAAGTTTCTGGTGAAACTCATCTGCGTCACCATATCACTGCGGATGGTTACTACCGCGGTCGCAAGGTTATCACCAAGTAATTCTTTGCGGTTACGCAAGGCGATACCTTGACACGTTTGACCCTGGCAGTTGATGCCATGGGCGGGGACTTCGGTCCCTGCGTGACAGTGCCTGCAGCCTTGCAGGCACTGGCCTCTCATTCGCAGCTGGTTCTTCTTCTGGTCGGCGATCCCGACATCATCTCGTCATTTCTTGCCAAAGCGGATTCCTCGTTACTGGGGCGTGTGCAGGTAATCCCTGCCGAATCGGTTATTGCAAGTGATGCCAAACCCTCGCAGGCGATTCGTAACAGCCGCGGCAGCTCCATGCGCGTGGCGTTAGAGCTGGTGAAAGAGGGGAAAGCGCAGGCGTGCGTCAGTGCCGGCAATACCGGTGCGCTGATGGGCCTGGCAAAATTATTACTGAAGCCGCTGGATGGCATTGAGCGTCCGGCGTTGATGACCGTGCTGCCGCATCAGCAGCACGGCAAGACGGTGGTGCTGGATCTGGGCGCTAACGTTGATTCCGGCAGTGAAATGCTGGTGCAGTTTGCAGTGATGGGTGCGGTGATGGCGGAAGAAGTGCTGGAAATCAGCCAGCCGCGCGTCGCGCTGCTCAACATCGGTCAGGAAGAGACGAAGGGGCTGGAGACGATCCGCGCCGCATCGGCGGTGCTGCGGGCCTCGCCGCAGATCAACTATATTGGTTACCTTGAGGGGAACGATCTCCTCACCGGCAAGACGGATGTGCTGGTCTGTGATGGCTTCGTGGGTAATGTCACGTTGAAGACCATGGAAGGCGTGGTAAGAATGTTTCTTTCTCTGCTCAAATCGTCAGGTGAAGGAAAAAAACGGGCCTGGTGGCTGAAATGGCTGGGACGCTGGATCCAAAAGCGTCTGGCTAAACGTTTCGGTCATCTCAACCCCGACCAGTACAATGGCGCTTGTCTGTTAGGATTGCGCGGGACAGTGATCAAGAGCCACGGCGCGGCGAATCAACGCGCGTTTGCCGTGGCGATAGAACAGGCAGAGCAGGCGGTGCGCAAGCAAGTTCCCGAGAGAATTGCCGCGCGCCTTGACGCTGTATTAGCCAGGAGTGACAAAGCGTAGATGTTTACCAAAATTATCGGTACGGGCAGCTATTTGCCTGAGCAGGTTCGCAGCAACGCGGACCTGGAAAAAATGGTGGAGACTTCGGACGAGTGGATTGTCACCCGGACCGGTATTCGTGAACGTCGCATTGCGGCACCGGATGAAACGGTAGCCAGCATGGGCTTCACCGCTGCCCAGCGTGCGCTGGAGATGGCGGGCGTGGCAGCCAGCGACGTTGGCCTGATCATCGTGGCAACAACCTCTTCCAGCCACGCCTTCCCGAGCTCAGCGTGCATGATTCAGCAGATGCTGGAAATCAACGACTGTGCCGCCTTCGATCTCGCCGCCGCCTGTGCCGGTTTTACCTATGCACTGAGCGTGGCCGATCAATACATCAAAAACGGTGCGGTGAAGCACGCGCTGGTGATTGGCGCGGATGTGCTGGCACGCACCCTCGATCCTGACGATCGCGGCACCATCATCCTGTTTGGTGATGGCGCGGGTGCCGTGGTGCTCGGCGCAAGCGAAGAAGCGGGCATTCTCTCCACGCATCTGCATGCCGATGGCCGCTACGGTAAGCTGCTGACGCTGCCGTACCAGGATCGCGCGCATCAGGATGAGCCGGCTTACCTCACCATGGCCGGCAACGAAGTGTTTAAGGTCGCGGTCACTGAACTGGCGCATATCGTCGATGAAACGCTGCAGGCGAATAATCTCGATCGTGAACAGCTTGACTGGCTGGTGCCGCATCAGGCCAACCTGCGCATCATCAGCGCCACCGCCAAAAAGCTCGGCATGGGCATGGATAAAGTGGTGGTGACGCTGGATCGACACGGCAACACCTCGGCAGCGTCGGTGCCAAGCGCGCTGGACGAAGCGGTACGTGATGGCCGCATCAAGCCCGGACACCTGATTTTGCTCGAGGCCTTTGGTGGCGGTTTCACCTGGGGCTCGGCGCTGGTTCGCCTTTGATTGACAGGAACGCAAGATGACGCAAATTGCTTTTGTTTTCCCGGGACAGGGATCGCAGACCGTCGGCATGCTGGCCGATTTGGCAGCGGAAAATCCACAGGTTGAAGCCACTTTCCGTGAAGCTTCTGACGCGCTGGGTTATGACTTATGGCAGCTGGTCCAGCAGGGCCCGGCTGAAGAGCTGAACAAAACCTGGCAGACCCAGCCGGCGCTGCTGGCAGCCTCGGTCGCGATTTATCGCGTCTGGCAGAGCAAAAATGGCGCACAGCCCGCGCTGATGGCCGGACACAGCCTCGGTGAATACTCTGCGCTGGTGTGTGCGGGCGTGCTAAATTTTGCTGACGCCATTAAGCTGGTTGAACTGCGCGGCAAACTGATGCAGGAAGCGGTGCCGGAAGGCACGGGCGCCATGCAGGCGATTATCGGTCTCGACGACGCGGCAATTCGCAAAGCTTGTGAAGAGAGCGCGCAGGGCCAGGTGGTTTCGCCGGTCAACTTCAACTCGCCGGGTCAGGTGGTTATCGCCGGCAATAAAGAAGCGGTTGAACGTGCCGGTGCCGCCTGTAAAGCGGCCGGCGCCAAGCGCGCGCTGCCGCTGCCGGTCAGCGTGCCGTCACACTGCGCACTGATGAAACCTGCGGCGGATAAGCTGGCTGTGGCGCTGGAAAGCGTGACCTTCAATGCACCGTCGGTACCGGTGGTCAATAACGTTGACGTTAAGTGCGAAAGCGACGCCGCGGCGATTCGCAGCGCGCTGGTGCGTCAGCTGTACAGCCCGGTGCGCTGGACTGAGGCGGTTGAATTTATTGCTGCACAGGGCGTGACTGAACTGCTGGAAATCGGTCCGGGTAAAGTGCTGACCGGCCTGACCAAACGAATTGTGGACAGCCTGACGGCTGCAGCGGTGAACGATCCGTCGTCACTGGCTGCGGCGCTTGGCCAGGAATAAGAGGAAAATCATGAGCTTTGAAGGTAAAGTAGCGCTGGTGACCGGCGCCAGCCGCGGTATCGGACGTGCCATCGCGGAAACGCTGGCGGCACGCGGTGCAAAAGTGGTGGGTACTGCCACCAGCGAAAGCGGCGCGGAAGCCATCAGTGCTTACCTCGGCGACAAGGGCAAAGGTCTGCTGCTGAACGTGACCGATGCGGCCTCTATTGAGAGCGTGCTCGAGAAAGTTCGCGCCGAATTTGGCGAAGTTGACATTTTGGTCAATAATGCAGGCATTACGCGTGACAATCTGCTGATGCGCATGAAAGACGATGAGTGGGCGGATATCCTTGATACCAACCTGACATCGGTGTTCCGCCTGTCGAAGGCGGTCATGCGTGCCATGATGAAAAAGCGCGTGGGCCGTATCATTACCATCGGTTCGGTAGTTGGAACCATGGGTAACGCGGGTCAGGCAAACTATGCGGCAGCAAAAGCAGGTTTGATTGGCTTTAGCAAATCACTGGCGCGAGAAGTTGCGTCACGTGGCATTACCGTAAACGTCGTGGCTCCGGGCTTTATTGAGACGGACATGACGCGTGCACTGAACGAAGATCAGCGCTCGGGCATTCTGGCAGAAGTGCCGGCAGGTCGTTTAGGCGACCCGCAGGAGATTGCCAATGCTGTTGCATTCTTAGCCTCTGACGAAGCCGCCTACATCACGGGTGAGACGCTGCACGTCAATGGCGGCATGTACATGGTCTGATAATCACGAAATCATTTGCATTATCTGCGGTAAACACCGCAGAATAACGCAAAATCGTGGTTCGACCAGCCGGGATTTTGTTGCATCTTTTTCAACATTTTATACACTACGAAAACCATCGCGAAAGCGAGTTTTGATAGGAAATTAAATAGTATGAGCGATATCGAACAACGCGTTAAGAAAATCGTAGCTGAGCAGCTGGGCGTTAAAGAAGACGAAGTGGTTAACGGCGCTTCTTTCGTTGAAGACCTGGGTGCAGATTCTCTTGACACCGTTGAGCTGGTAATGGCTCTGGAAGAAGAGTTTGATACTGAAATTCCAGACGAAGAAGCTGAGAAAATCACTACCGTTCAGGCAGCGATCGACTATATCAATAACCATAAAGGTTAATGAATATCTTCAGGCGGTCATTCGACCGCCTGAGTTTTATGTTTGCCCCACATAGCGTCATTATTTCCCTCCCTGGAGGACGAACGTGTCTAAGCGTCGTGTAGTTGTGACCGGTCTTGGCATGTTGTCTCCTGTCGGCAATACCGTAGAGTCTACCTGGCGTGCTCTCCTTGCCGGTCAGAGCGGCATTAACCTGATCGACCATTTTGATACCAGTGCCTACGCAACGCGTTTTGCGGGTCTGGTCAAAGATTTTAATTGCGATGAATACATCTCGCGCAAAGATCAACGCAAGATGGATGATTTCATCCAGTACGGCGTTGTGGCCGGTATTCAGGCTATGGCGGACTCCGGTCTGGTCGTAACTTATGAGAATGCCGGACGTATCGGTGCGGCTATCGGTTCCGGCATCGGCGGTCTGGGTTTGATCGAAGATAACCATACCTCGCTGGTCAATGGCGGTCCGCGCAAAATCAGTCCATTCTTCGTGCCTTCAACCATCGTTAACATGGTCGCTGGCCACCTGACCATCATGTACGGCCTGAAAGGTCCGAGCATCTCGATTGCGACCGCCTGTACTTCCGGCGTGCACAATATTGGTCATGCGGCGCGCATCATCGCGTATAACGACGCGGATGTGATGCTGGCCGGCGGTGCTGAGAAAGCCAGTACGCCACTGGGCGTAGGCGGTTTCGGCGCGGCGCGTGCGCTCTCTACCCGTAACGATAATCCGCAGGCGGCGAGCCGTCCGTGGGATAAAGATCGTGACGGTTTCGTGCTGGGCGACGGTGCCGGTATCGTGGTGCTGGAAGAGTACGAACACGCGAAAAAACGCGGTGCGAAGATTTATGCGGAAATCGTTGGTTTCGGCATGAGCAGCGACGCTTACCACATGACATCACCACCGGAAGACGGTTCAGGTGCAGCCGCAGCGATGGTCAACGCGCTGCGTGACGCGCAGCTGGATCCGGCGCAGATTGGCTATGTTAACGCGCACGGCACCTCAACGCCGGCCGGTGACAAAGCAGAAGCGCAGGCGGTGAAGTCGGTGTTTGGTGCGTCAGCGCACAGCGTGATGGTCAGCTCGACCAAGTCGATGACCGGTCACCTGCTGGGTGCGGCGGGCGCGGTAGAAGCGATTTATTCGATTCTGGCGCTGCGCGACCAGGCGGTTCCGCCCACCATCAACCTCGACAATCCTGACGAAGGTTGCGACCTGGACTTTGTGCCGCACACGGCGCGCCAGGTCAGCGGACTGGAGTACACGCTGTGTAACTCCTTTGGATTCGGCGGCACCAACGGCTCGCTGATCTTCCGCAAGGTATAAGCGCTATCCAGCCGAACAGAGGCCCGCAATGCGGGCCTTTTTTATATTTTGTCACGCAGTGGCGTGGAATGTTACGCGCCGCAGTGCTATTCAACGCTGACGCCAGCGGCAGAGGAGAAGCGCATGTGGATTAACGGAGTGGCACAGGACACCCTTTCTGCCCGCGACCGCGCGGTGCAGTTCGGTGACGGCTGTTTCACCACCGCGGCAGTCAAAGAGGGCCGTATCCAGCTGCTGGAGGCGCATCTGCAGCGTCTGCAGGACGGCTGCCAGCGTTTGCTGATGGCGGCGCCGGATCGCGCCTTACTGGCGGAGGAGATGCGCCGCGCGGCGGCGGGCCAGCGCGAAGCAGTGCTCAAAGTGATCCTGACGCCCGGCGCGGGCGGACGCGGCTACAGTCGCGCCGGCTGCACGCAACCCACGCGTATCATCGCGCTCGCACCCTGGCCACAGCACTACGCCACGCTGCAGCAGCAGGGCGCGCGGCTGGTGACCAGCACGGTGCGGCTGGCGCAGAACCCGCTGCTGGCCGGCATCAAACATCTTAACCGGCTGGAGCAGGTGCTGATTCGCCAGCAGCTGGACGCGTGCGACGCTGACGAAGCGCTGGTGCTTGACACCGCCGGGACGGTAGTGGAATGCTGTGCGGCCAATTTATTCTGGCGCAGCGGTGAGGCCATTTTCACGCCGCGCCTCGCGCAGGCCGGCGTTGATGGCATCATGCGTCGTTATCTGCTGGCGCAGCTGGCACAGGCCGGTCACGACTGCCAGCAGGTGGAGGCCAGCCGAACGGCGGTGTTAAGCGCCGATGAAGTGGTGATCTGTAACGCGCTGATGCCAGTATTACCCGTGCGGCAAATTGACGACGTCACCTTTTCCGCACGCACGCTGTACCAGCAACTGCTCGCCAGTTGCCAGACGATGGAAGCATCATGACCCGAATGAAAAAAATAGTTGCCGGCGCCGTAGTCATCGCTGGCCTGGCTGCCGCATTTAGCTACTGGCAGATTGAACGCTTTGCCGCGACGCCATTAACCATTCACCAGGAAACCCTGTACACCCTGCCGGCCGGCAGCGGTCGCGTGGTGCTGGAAGCGCAGCTGGAGAGCCAGCACATCATTCCGCAAAGCATCTGGTTTGGCCCGTTGCTGAAGCTGGAGCCCGATCTGGCTAACTTCAAAGCCGGGACGTATCGCCTTGAGAACGGCATGACGGTGCGCCAGCTACTGCAGTTGCTGGCCAGCGGCAAAGAGGCGCAATTTCCGCTGCGCTTTGTCGAGGGTTCCCGGCTGAAAGAGTGGCTGGCTGAGCTGCGTAAAGCGCCATACCTTAAACACACGCTGCCAGATGATGAATTTGCCAGCGTTGCGGCCGCGCTTAAGCTTGATGTCAGCCAGCTGGAAGGCGGTTTCTATCCGGATACCTATCTGTATACTGCCAACACCAGCGATGTGGCACTGCTGGAGCGGGCGCACGCGCGCATGAACAACCTGGTGGATGAGATCTGGCAGGGGCGGATGGCCAGTCTGCCGTATAAAACGCCGCAGCAGATGGTCACCATGGCGTCGATTATCGAAAAAGAGACCGGCGTCAGCGAAGAGCGCGCGCGCGTTGCCTCGGTATTCATCAATCGCCTGCGCACCGGTATGAAACTGCAGACCGATCCCACGGTGATCTACGGGATGGGCGACAGTTATACCGGTACGCTGACGCGCAAGGATCTTGAGACCCCGACCGCGTACAATACCTATACCATCAGCGGTCTGCCGCCGGGACCGATCGCCATGCCGGGGCGCGCCTCGCTGGAAGCGGCGGCCCATCCGGAGAAGACCAATTACCTCTATTTCGTCGCGGATGGCAAAGGCGGTCACACCTTTACCACCAATCTGGCCAGTCATAATAAAGCCGTGCAGGTTTACCGGCTGGCGATGAAGGAAAAAAATGAAAAGTAAGTTTATCGTCATCGAAGGGCTGGAAGGCGCCGGCAAAACCACCGCGCGTGAGGCGGTGGTTGCGGTCCTGCATGAGCAGGGCATTGAAGACGTGGTCTTTACCCGTGAGCCGGGCGGCACGCCTTTGGCCGAACAGCTGCGCGTGCTGGTGAAACAGGGCATTGATGGCGAACAGGTGAGTGATAAAGCCGAGCTGCTGATGCTGTATGCGGCGCGGGTGCAGCTGGTTGAAAACGTCATCAAACCGGCGCTGGCACGCGGTGCCTGGGTGGTGGGCGATCGTCACGATCTTTCGTCGCAGGCGTATCAGGGCGGTGGTCGCGGGCTCGACACTCAACTGATGACCACGCTGCGCGATGCGGTGCTGGGCGATTTTCGTCCCGACCTGACGCTCTATCTCGACGTCACGCCGGAGATTGGCCTGCAGCGTGCCCGGGCGCGCGGCGAACTGGATCGCATTGAGCAGGAGTCGCTGAACTTTTTTACCCGCACGCGCGAACGCTACCAGGCGCTGGCCGCTGCCGATCCAACCATCAAAACCATCGATGCGACACAACCGATTGAGAATGTGACAGCGTCACTTAAGGCCGTGCTGCGTCAGTGGCTGGCAGGTCAGGCGGCATGAACTGGTATCCGTGGCTGAACCAGTCGTACCGACAGATCATTGCCCGCCATCAGAGTGGACAGGCACATCATGCGCTGCTGATTCAGGCCATCGACGGCATGGGCGACGATGCGCTGGTGTGGGGCGTCAGCCGCTGGCTGATGTGTCAGCAGCCGCAGGGACTGAAAAGCTGCGGTCAGTGCCACGGCTGTCAGCTGATGCAGGCGCAAACCCATCCGGACTGGTATCGGCTGGAAGCGGAAAAGGGGAAAGCCTCGCTCGGCATTGATGCGGTTCGCGACGTCAGTGAAAAGCTGTACCATTTTGCCCAGCAGGGTGGCGCGAAAATTGTCTGGCTGCCGGATGCAACGCAACTGACCGAAGCCGCCGCCAACGCGCTCCTGAAAACGCTGGAAGAGCCGCCCGCCAACTGCTGGTTTTTCCTCAGCGTGCGCGAGCCGTCGCGACTGCTGGCCACGCTGCGCAGCCGCTGCATGACATGGCATCTTTCGCCGCCGGAAGAGACGCACAGCCTGCAATGGCTGCAGAAACAGCAGCCGCAGCCGGAAGCGATATTGCGCGCGGCGCTGCGTCTGAGCAATGGTGCACCCGCTGCGGCGCTGGCCTTGTTACAGCCGGACCGCTGGCAGGCACGGCAAACGCTGTGCGACAGCCTGAACAGCGCACTGAGCGGCGATATTCTGCAGCTGTTGCCGGCGCTCAACAGCGACGATGTGGCGGTTCGCCTCGGCTGGCTGCTTTCGCTGCTGGTGGATGCGATGAAAGTGCAGCAGGGCGCCAGCAACTGGCTGAGTAATGGCGATCGCCCGGACGTGGTGACGCAGCTGGCGCAGCAGTTCAGCAGCAGCGCGCTGAATGCCAGCGTGCAGCAGTGGCTGCAGTGTCGCGAGCAGCTGCTGCACGTGGCGGCGCTTAATCGTGAACTGATTCTGACCGACGGTCTGCTTGCCTGGGGACGTTTGCTGTCTCCCGCGACGGTCGGCTAAGGGTAAAAGAGAGATCTATGTTTATTGTTGATTCGCACTGCCATCTTGATGGCCTTGATTATGAAACCCAGCACCGCGATCTGGATGACGTGATTGCCAAAGCGGCGGCGCGGGATGTGAAATTCATGCTGGCGATTGCCACCACGCTGCCGGATTACTACAAAATCAAACAGCTGGTCGGCGATCGCGATAACATCGCGCTGGCCTGCGGCGTGCATCCGCTCAATCAGGAAACGCCGTATGACGTGGAAGAGTTTCGCCGTCTGGCGGCGGAAGAGCAGGTGATTGCGCTGGGCGAAACCGGGCTGGATTATTTTTACCAGCAGGAGACCAAAGCGCAGCAGCAGGCCTCGTTCCGTGAGCACATCCGCACCGGCATTGCGCTGGACAAGCCGATTATTGTGCACACCCGCGATGCGCGCGAAGACACGCTGGCCATTCTGCGTGAAGAGCAGGTAGAGCGGTGCGGCGGCGTGCTGCACTGTTTCACCGAAGACAAAGAGACGGCAGCGCAGCTGCTGGATCTCGGGTTCTACATCTCCTTCTCCGGCATTGTGACCTTCCGCAACGCTGAACAGATCCGCGAAGCAGCGCGCTATGTACCGCTGGATCGCATTCTGGTTGAAACCGATTCACCCTATCTGGCGCCGGTACCGCATCGCGGCAAAGAAAATCAGCCTGCCTTCACCCGCGACGTGGCTGAGTATATGGCCGTGGTGAAGGGCGTCGATCTTGCGACCCTGGCGGCCGCCACCACGGAAAACTTCTCCCGCCTGTTTAAGGTGCCGATGAGCCGACTCGGCGGCTAACGCGCTTTATTTCAAACTCTGTAATTAATCTGAAATCACTCATCTGCGCTGCGTGTTTCGCGGCGCAGGCAGTGATTTATTGCTGTTTATAGCAGCAAGTCAGTAAGAAATGACTGAAATTTCAGCGCTGTGTTTGGTGAAACGTGATAGCCGTCAAAGTAACGTGTCGTCATTTATTTTACCCTTCGTAATAAATCAAAAGACGCTCAGCGTCACCCCGGCTAAGGATCCTCCCCCTTTGCCATGCGCACTGCGCTAAAAAATGCACTCATACTCAGGAGCTTCTATGTTCAAGAACGCATTTGCGAACCTGCAAAAGGTAGGTAAATCGCTGATGTTGCCAGTATCGGTTCTGCCGATTGCCGGTATTTTGTTAGGTGTTGGTTCTGCTAACTTCAGCTGGCTGCCAGAAGTGGTTTCCCACGTGATGGCCGAAGCGGGTGGATCAGTGTTTGCTAACATGCCGCTGATCTTTGCGATCGGTGTGGCACTGGGCTTTACCAATAACGACGGCGTGTCGGCGCTGGCCGCCGTGGTCGCCTACGGCATTATGGTGAAAACCCTGGCTGTGGTCGCGCCGCTGGTGCTGCATCTGCCGGCGGCCGAGATCGAAGCCAAACACCTCGCCGATACCGGGGTGCTGGGCGGCATTATTGCCGGTTCGATTGCGGCCTACATGTTCAACCGCTTCTACCGTATCAAGCTGCCGGAATACCTCGGCTTCTTTGCCGGTAAGCGCTTTGTGCCGATCATTTCCGGTCTGACCGCGATTTTCACCGGTGTGGTGCTGTCCTTCATCTGGCCACCTATTGGTACCGCGATTCAGGACTTCTCCCAGTGGGCGGCCTATCAGAACCCGGTGGTGGCGTTCGGTATTTACGGTGTGGTTGAGCGTGCGCTGGTGCCGTTTGGTCTGCATCACATCTGGAACGTTCCTTTCCAGATGCAGATTGGTGAATTCACCAACGCCGCTGGTCAGGTCTTCCACGGTGACATTCCGCGCTACATGGCGGGTGACCCGACTGCCGGTAAACTGTCTGGCGGCTTCCTGTTCAAGATGTACGGTCTGCCGGCTGCGGCAATCGCCATCTGGCATTCTGCTAAACCTGAGAACCGCGCCAAAGTGGGCGGCATCATGATCTCCGCCGCGCTGACCTCGTTCCTGACCGGTATCACCGAGCCGATCGAGTTCTCGTTCATGTTCGTGGCTCCGATCCTGTACGTGATCCACGCTATCCTGGCGGGCCTGGCGTTCCCAATCTGTATTCTGCTGGGCATGCGTGATGGCACCAGCTTCTCACACGGTCTGATCGACTTCATCGTGCTGAGCGGCAACAGCAGCAAAATCTGGCTGTTCCCGATTGTCGGTATCATCTACGGTCTGGTGTACTACACCGTGTTCCGCGTGCTGATCGCAAAACTGAATCTGAAAACCCCGGGTCGTGAAGATACGGCGATGGAGCAGAGCAGCGCGACCGGCAGTGAAATGGCGGGCAAGCTGGTCACTGCGTTCGGTGGCAAAGAGAACATCACTAACCTTGATGCCTGTATTACCCGTCTGCGTGTCAGCGTGGCGGACGTAGCGAAGGTGGATCAGGCTGAACTGAAAAACCTCGGCGCGCGTGGTGTGGTGGTGGCCGGTTCCGGTGTGCAGGCGATTTTCGGCACCAAGTCCGATAACCTGAAAACCGAGATGGATGATTATATCCGCAGTATGTAAGTGACATGACGGCAGGCCGGGCCGGTGCGGTGAAGCGGCGTCAGATCGTAAAGACGCCAACACCATCCCTGGGGCTCGGCCCGCGACATCCCTGTCGCGGGACGCTTTACTCCTCTGCCGCCGCTTCACCGCACTGCAACTTCGGTGCGACAAAACCCCTCATCCGAGGGGTTTTTTATTTTACCGCCGCCAGAAACCGCCCGCCGCGCCGCGCCAGCGTGAAAAAGTGATGCAAAGGCAGCCATTTAATGAAGAAAAGTGGTCCTGAGGTTGAAAGAAACGGAATTCCTCACGCATACTGCCTGACTGAACTCAGGCTTAAGGAACAGCACCATGGCTGAAGAAACCATTTTCAGTAAAATCATTCGTCGCGAAATTCCCGCCGACGTGGTTTATCAGGACGAACTGGTCACCGCCTTCCGCGATATCGCGCCCAAAGCGCCTACCCACATATTGATTGTCCCCAATGTACTGATTCCGACCGCCAACGATGTACAGGCGGCGCATGAGCAGGCGCTGGGCCGCATGGTTACCGCCGCCGCAAAAATTGCCCGTGATGAAGGCATCGCCGAGGATGGCTATCGCCTGATCATCAACTGCAACCGTCACGGTGGGCAGGAGGTTTACCACATTCATATGCACCTGGTCGGCGGACAGCCGCTGGGCCCGATGCTGGCCATCTAACCTCAGGCGGACCTTGTGATGCGTCAATGGCTGAGCGGCTTGCTGTTGCTGACCCTGGTGGGCTGCAGCAGCGATAAGCCGATGATCAACACCTCCCAGTCGCTGGTGATGGAGTCTGCCGTACTGTCGGCGGGCATCATCACCGATGAGCCTGCGCTGACCAGCCGTGACGGCCAGCAGCGCGCCGCCAGCGTGCTGCAAAATCTGCGTGAAACGCCGGTCACCGTGCACTATCGTTTCTACTGGTACGATGACAAAGGGCTGGAGATTGAGCCGCAGGAGCCGGCGCAGACTCAAACCGTACCGGCGCACGGCAGCGTAGAAGTGGCCTCGCAAATGGGTAACCCGACCGCCAGCAAGGTGCGTCTCTATCTTTATCTTTGAGGAGTAACCTGTGATTCGCAGTGTACAACGTTCCGGCGCGCTACTGTTTGCGCTGATGCTCACCGGTTGTGTGGTGAAACAACAAACCCCGGCGCCGGTTGAACCGACGCAGCCGACCACGCCAACCCAGCCAGAGCAACCACCCGCGCAGCCGGTGCCGCCGCCGCAAACTGTGCCGCAGCCGCCGAAGCTGAAAACCATCAACTGGAACGCCAGCGTCCAGCCGTTAGTCGCCAATATGGTGCAGTCGGCGGGCGTCAATCCGGGCAGCGTGCTGCTGGTGGATCGCATCAAAAACAGCACCAACGGCTCGCTGCAAACGGAAAAAGCCACGGCAGCGATTGAGAACGCGCTGGCGAATAACGGCAAGTTCAGCCTGGTCTCAAACGATCAGCTTAATCAGGCGAAGCAAACGCTCGGCCTGTCGCCAGAGGATAGCCTCAACTCGCGCAGCAAAGCGATTGGCCTGGCGCGCATCGTCAACGCGCAGTATGTGCTGTACAGCAACGCGCAGGGCGATGTGAAAGCCCCTGCGCTGCAAATGCAGCTGATGCTGGTACAGACCGGCGAAATCATCTGGTCGGGCAACGGCGTTGCACAACCCTGATCCCCGGCTGCAGCATCTGGTTCAGCAACAATGGCCGACGGCGCAAGCTGCCGGTCATTTTTTCGCGCTGCCAGGACTGAGCGGTAACAGCGTGCAGGTACGCAGCGATCAGGGCGATCTGCTGGCGCGCCGGACGCCGCCACAGCCCATCCCGTTTGTCGATCGCCAGCGCGAATACCGCATCCTGCGTCAGCTGCGTGCCACGGCGCTGGCGCCGCAGCCGCTGGCGTGGCAGGCGCCGTGGCTGCTGCAGCGCTGGCTGCCCGGTGAGGTGCTGTCGCCGGATCAGTTCAGCGCGCAACGCGCAGCGGTGCTGACGCTGCTGCTGCGCCTGCATCACCAGCCGCTGACCGGTTATCGCTTACGGCTGGCGCCGCTGCTGCAGCGCTACTGGCAGCTGTGTCAGCAGCGACACTGGCGCTGGCAGCGGCGCTTAAACCAGTTGCTGCAGCGCGGCGAACCGTCGCCGCTGCGGCTGGCACCGCTGCACATGGACGTCCACTCTGGCAATCTGATTGCCACGCCGGATGGCCTGCGTTTAATTGACTGGGAATATGCTGCGGATGGCGACGTGGCGCTGGAGCTGGCCGCTGTCGGCGCGGTGGATGGCGCTGAACACGATCACTGGATAACCGACTATGCCGCCGAGGCGCGGCTGTCGGCAACGGCGCTGCGGCGTCAAAGCCGTCGCTGGCAGCCGTGGCTGCAGCTGCTGATGGCCAGCTGGTATCAGCTGCGCGCCGAGCAGAGCCACGACCAAACATTGCAACGGCTGGCGCAGGCCAGCTGGCAGGATCTTTAATTCAGGAACCGAAACATGACAATGACAACGCCCGGACCGCTGATGCTGGACGTCGAAGGCTACGAGCTGGACGCCGAAGAGCGCGAAATTCTGCAACATCCGCTGACAGGCGGACTGATCCTGTTCGCCCGCAACTTCCATGATGTTGCGCAGCTGGCGGAGCTGGTGCGCCAGATTCGCGCGGCGTCGCGTAACCGGCTGCTGGTGGCGGTCGATCAGGAAGGCGGGCGCGTGCAGCGCTTCCGCGACGGTTTTACCCAGCTGCCGGCGATGCAATCGTTCGCCGCGCTGCACGACATGGCGCGTGCTGGCGAGCTGGCGCAGCAGGCCGGCTGGCAAATGGCGGCGGAGATGATCGCCATGGATATCGATATCAGCTTTGCGCCGGTGCTGGATATCGGCCACATCAGCGCGGCCATCGGCGATCGCGCTTTCCATGCCGATCCGGCGATTGCGCTGCAGATGGCGCGCCAGTTTATCCACGGCATGCACGAAGCCGGCATGAAAACCACCGGCAAGCACTTCCCGGGCCACGGCGCGGTCAGCGCGGATTCGCACAAAGAGACGCCGCGCGACACGCGCGATGCCGCCACGCTGCGCCAGCATGACATGGCAATCTTCCAGCAGCTGATTGATGAGCAGCTGCTGGATGCGGTGATGCCCGCGCATGTTATCTATACTGAAGTGGACCCGCTGCCGGCCAGTGGTTCGCCTTACTGGCTGCAAACGGTGCTCCGGCAGGAGCTGGGCTTCAACGGGGTGATCTTCTCAGACGATCTGTCGATGGAGGGCGCGGCGGTGATGGGCAGCTATGCGGAACGGGCTCAGCAGTCGCTGAATGCCGGCTGCGATATGATCCTGGTGTGCAATCAGCGTGCTGGCGCGGTGAGCGTGCTGGATAATTTGACGCCGATTCAGGCGACGCGCGTCACGCAGTTATACCATCAGGGACGTTTTGACCGTCAGAGTTTGCAGGCCAGCGAGCGCTGGCGGCAAAATCACCGTCAGCTCAGTGAACTGCAGGATCGCTGGCTGGCGCATAAAGCGTCGGGCAGATAATCGCCGCTGCCCGGATCTCACTCCACGCTGAGGATAATCATGATCATCTATCTGCACGGTTTTGATTCCAACAGTCCGGGCAACCATGAAAAGGTGCTGCAGCTGCAGTTTATTGACCCGGACGTCAGACTTATTAGCTACAGCACCCGCCATCCGAAACACGACATGCAGTTTCTGCTGAAAGAGTGCGACAAACTGCTCCAGCAGGGCAGCGATGCGCATCCGTTGATTTGTGGCGTCGGCCTGGGCGGCTACTGGGCAGAACGCATCGGCTTCCTTTGCGGCATGCGCCAGGCGATATTCAATCCCAACCTGTTTCCCGATGAAAACATGGAAGGCAAGATCGACCGGCCGGAAGAGTATCTTGATATCGCCACCAAATGCGTCAGCAACTTCCGTGAAAAGAACCGCGACCGCTGCCTGACCATTTTGTCACGTCACGATGAAGCGCTGGATAATCAGCGCAGCGCGGCCGCATTGCACCCGTACTACGAGATCGTATGGGACGAGGAGGCCAGCCACAAATTCAAAAATATTGCCCCGCATCTGCAACGCATCAAAGCGTTCAAAACCCTTGCCTGAGTGCTGCTGCGCCGTGTGATGCGGCGCACAAAACGTGTAACATTCTGATAATGCAGTGCAAAGATTGATGTACATCAATTTTCTTATCTCCGGATGATTATGCCGTGCTATTCTGCCCTCAGCTCGCGATTAAACGTCGCCAACCCTATGTTTATTAAGGTTTTATGTAACCATTAATTAACTTTTGGTTTACAACTTTGAGGGGGTCTTCATTGACTACAAGCATGGAAAAAATCGTCATCGTCGGTGGCGGTGCCGGAGGGCTGGAGCTGGCAACGCAGCTCGGCCATAAACTCGGCCGCAAGAAAAAGGCGGAGATCATCCTGGTCGATCGTAACCACAGCCATTTGTGGAAACCGCTGCTGCATGAAGTGGCGACCGGTTCGATGGATGAAGGTATTGATGCGCTCAGCTATCTGGCGCATGCGCGCAACCACGGTTTCCAGTTCCAGCTCGGTTCGCTGACGCAAATTAATCGCGACGCTAAAACCATTGAGCTGGCGGAGATCCGCGACGCGGAGGGTGGGCTGCTGGTACCGCAGCGCGAGCTGGCGTATGACCGTCTGGTGATGGCGCTGGGCAGCACCTCGAACGATTTCGGCACGCCAGGCGTGAAAGATCACTGCATCTTCCTCGACAACCCGCATCAGGCGCGTCGGTTCCACAATGAGATGCTCAACCTGTTCCTGCGCTTCTCTGCCAGCGAAGGACAGCTGCAGAAAGTCAATATCGCCATTGTCGGCGGCGGCGCGACCGGCGTCGAGCTGTCGGCAGAACTGTATAACGCAGTGAAACAACTGCACAGCTACGGCTATAAAGGTCTCGACAGCAGCGCGCTCAACGTTACGCTGGTGGAAGCCGGCGAGCGTATTTTGCCTGCGTTGCCACCGCGCATCTCCGCAGCGGCGCATCAGGAACTGAGCAAGCTTGGCGTGCGCGTACTGACGCAAACCATGGTCACCAGCGCAGCAGCTAACGGTCTGAATACCAAAGGGGGCGAATTCATCGAAGCCGATCTGATGGTGTGGGCGGCCGGTATTAAAGCGCCAGACTTCATGAAAGAGATTGGCGGGCTGGAGACCAACCGCATTAATCAGCTGGTGGTCAAAGAGACGCTGCAGACTACGCTGGACGACGATATTTACGCCATCGGCGACTGCGCCTCCTGCGCGCTGCCGGGCGGCGGATTCGTGCCGCCGCGCGCGCAGTCGGCGCACCAGATGGCGTCGCGAGCGCTGGAAAACATCCTCGCCCAGCGCAAAGGCAAGCCGCTCAAAGCCTACGTGTATAAAGATCACGGCTCGCTGGTGTCGCTGTCGCGCTTCAGTACCGTCGGCAGCCTGATGGGGAACCTGATGCGCGGTTCGATGATGGTAGAAGGGCGCATTGCGCGTTTTGTTTACATCTCCTTGTACCGTATGCACCAGATTGCGCTCCATGGATACTTCAAGACCGGTCTGATGATGCTGGTCGGCAGCCTCAACCGCGTGCTGCGTCCGCGTCTCAAACTGCATTGATCGCTGGCGGGCGGTCTCCCCCGCCCGCTGCGTGCCCGGCTGCCGTAACCTGGCGCTGATTGCCGTTCAATCAGCGCCAGGTTACGGCGCAATGACACTGCCGCTCAGAACTCTCCTAAAAGCTGGTCCTGCTGGCTTTCCGCTGCGTTTCCTCCATTAATCTGATGTTGCATTTTCGGACCATCTGTAAAACTTATGCCAACGAACACGGCGCGGCGCGCACGCCGGTGATGCCTCGGTAACCCGGGATCGGGTTGCGGCAGGAATGCGCGGTAACAACTTCAGGAGGACATTCCTGTGAATAAATCAATGTTAGCGGGTATTGGAATCGGCGTAGCAGCAGCGTTGGGCGTGGCCGCCGTCGCCAGCATGGATGTGTTTGATCGTGGCCCGCAGTATGCTCAGGTGCTTTCGGCAACGCCAATCAAAGAGAGTATCAAGCAGCCGCGTCAGGAGTGCCGCAACGTTACCCTCACGCACCGTCGTCCGGTGCAGGATGAGAACCGCATCGCCGGTTCCGTACTGGGTGCCGTGGCCGGTGGTGTGATTGGTCACCAGTTCGGCGGTGGCCGCGGCCGGGATATCGCGACCGTAGCTGGTGCGCTGGCAGGCGGCTACGGCGGTAACCAGGTGCAGGGTGCGTTGCAGGATCGTGACACTTACACCACCAGCGAGCAGCGCTGCAAAACCGTGTACGATAAACAGGAAAAAATGCTGGGTTATGACGTGACCTATAAAATAGGCGACCAGCAGGGCAAAATCCGCATGGAGAATGACCCTGGCACCCGCATCCCGCTCGACCGTAATGGTCAGCTGATCCTGAATTCGAATCAGGCCTGATTGGGCAAAGCTACTTCACAGCAGCAGTAACAAAAAAAGCGCCGCAAGGCGCTTTTTTTTATGCTCAGGCTACTGCACCGTACGCAGCAGCGCGTCGCATAGCGCTGCTGCGTAACGGCTGGGCGATCAAACCCGGTTCTTCGCCAGCTCGGCGACGAAATTCTGCACCCATTCCATGCGCGTTTTGCGTTCGCTGAGATCGCGGGTGAATTTCAGTCGCGTCGGGCCATCCAGCTTCCACTGCTTCGCATCTTTCTGCAGCAGGCCGATCAGCCAGCCGGGATCGACCTGATTCTGTGGCGCGAACTCAAAGAAGCCGCCTTTTTCGCTGGCTTCGATTTTACGCAGCCCCAGCTGGCGCGCCACCAGGCGCAGCGCGGCGATGTCCAGCAGGTTACGCGCGGCGTCGGGCAGCTTGCCGAAGCGATCGATCATCTCAATTTTCAGCTCGGCCAGCTCCTGTTCATCGGCCGCACTGGCGATGCGTTTATACAGCGACAGGCGCGTATTGACATCCGGAATAAAATCATCCGGCAGCAGGGCAGGCATGCGCAGCTCAATCTCCGTCTGATTGCTGGTGAGATCTTCCAGCGACGGCTCACGTCCGGCCTTAAGTGCATCTACCGCGTTTTCCAGCAGCTCCATGTAGAGCGTGAAACCAATGGTCTCCATCTGACCGCTCTGATCTTCACCTAGCAGTTCACCGGCACCGCGAATCTCCAGATCGTGCGTCGCCAGCGCAAAGCCAGCGCCAAGATCCTCCAGCGAGGCAATCGCTTCCAGTCGCTTCTGGGCATCGGTGGTCATCGCTTTCGGGTGCGGCGTCAGCAGCCAGGCATAGGCCTGATGATGTGAACGGCCAACGCGGCCACGCAGCTGATGCAGCTGCGCCAGACCGAAATGGTCGGCGCGCTCAATGATGATGGTATTGGCGCTCGGCACATCAATCCCGGTTTCGATGATGGTGGTGCACACCAGCACGTTGAAGCGCTGGTGGTGAAAATCGTTCATCACCCGTTCCAGATCGCGCTCGCGCATCTGACCGTGGCCGATGGCGATGCGCGCTTCCGGCACCAGCTCGGCCAGCCGCTGCGCCGCTTTCTCGATGTTTTCGACGTCGTTGTAGAGATAGTAAACCTGACCGCCGCGCAGCACTTCACGCAGGATCGCTTCGCGCACCACCAGGCTGTCATACTCGCGCACGAAGGTTTTCACCGCCAGACGGCGCGCCGGTGGCGTGGCGATAATCGACAGATCGCGCATGCCGCTCATCGCCATGTTCAGGGTGCGCGGAATCGGCGTGGCGGTGAGCGTCAGAATATCGACGTCAGCGCGCATCGCTTTGATGCGCTCTTTGTGACGCACGCCGAAACGATGCTCCTCATCGACGATCAGCAAACCGAGATCGCGCCACTTCAGATCGCTCATCAGCAGCTTGTGGGTGCCGATCAGAATATCAATTTTGCCCTCGCTGGCCTGTTCCAGCACCTGCGCCTGCTCTTTGGCGCTGCGGAAGCGCGACAGCATCTCAATGCGCACCGGCCAGTTGGCGAAGCGGTCGCGGAAGTTGTCATAGTGCTGCTGCGCCAGCAGGGTGGTTGGCACCAGCACCGCCACCTGTTTGCCATTCTCCACCGCAAGGAAGGCGGCACGCATCGCCACTTCGGTTTTACCAAAGCCAACGTCGCCGCACACCAGGCGGTCCATGGCCAGCGGCTGGCACATATCGCTGAGCACGGCGTTAATTGCCTGCGCCTGATCCGGCGTGGTTTCAAACGGGAAACCTTCGCAGAACAGCTGATACTGCTCGCGGTCGTGCTTAAAGGCAAAGCCGGCCTTGGCCGCGCGCTGGGCATAGATATCCAGCAGCTCAGCGGCCACGTCCCGGACTTTCTCCGCCGCTTTCTGGCGCGCGCGTGACCAGACATCGCTGCCCAGTTTGTGCAGCGGCGCATTTTCATCGGCACCGCCGGCGTAACGGCTGATCAGATGCAGCGATGACACCGGAACGTAAAGTTTGGCATCGCCGGCATAGGAGAGCATCAGATACTCGGCCACGATACCGCCGGCTTCCAGCGTGGTCAGGCCGATGTAGCGCCCCACGCCGTGTTCAAGATGCACCACCGGCTGGCCCGGGTGCAGCTCGGCGAGGTTACGAATCAGTACATCCGGATTGATGGTGCGCCGATTGTCCTGACGCCGCCGGCTGACGCGCTCGCCGAGCAGATCGCTTTCGCAAATCAGCGCGCGCTGGCGCTGGGTGTCGATAAAACCGCGCTCGCTGGCGCCAATCATCAGGCTGTACGGCTGCTCATCGGCCTGCTCGAAGCGATCAATCGGCTGCGGGCGCAGTTTGATGCGGGACAGCAGCTCCTGCAGGCTCTCGCGACGACCTTCGCTTTCTACCGAGAAAATCACCTGACCGGTAAACTGTTCGAGGAACTGGCGCAGCAGATCGAGCGGCGCTTTGGCCTGCGCCTGCACCGTCAGCTCCGGCAATGGCTGATAGCCCAGATTACTGTTCGCGGCTTTCTCCGGCAGCGTTTCAGCGCTGAGCTGCATGCGCGGCCAGTTTTTCAGCTCGCTGAGCAGCGCATCCGGGCGCAGCCACAGCGTGGCCGGCTCCAGCAGCGGGCGCATAGGATCGATGCGGCGATTTTCATAGCGTGCGTTAGCATCCTGCCAGAAACGCTCAGCGCTGGCGTGCAGATCGCCGCTGTTCAGCACCAGCGTGCTGGCGGGCAGATAGCTAAACAGGGTAGGCAGTTCCTGCTCGAAAAACAGCGGCTGCCAGTACTCAATTCCGGCCGGCAGCGTGCCTTTGCTCACCTGCTGATAGACGTGCTCGGGTTCGCGCCGCACGTCGAAGGTTTCACGCCAGCGGCTGCGGAACAGCTCAATGGCTGCTTTGTCGGTGGGAAATTCATGCGCCGGCAGCAGGTTGATGGCGCTCACCGCCTCCAGCGTGCGCTGTGAATCGACGTCAAACAGGCGCAGGCTGTCGATCTCATCATCAAAGAAATCGATGCGGTAAGGCTGATCGCTGCCCATCGGGAACAGGTCGAGCAGCGCGCCGCGCGTCGCGTACTCACCATGCTCCATCACCTGATCGACATGGCGATAACCGGCCTGCTCCAGCTGGTCGCGCAGGGCATCGCGCGACAGTTTCTGGCCCTGCTGCATCACCAGCGCATGGCCGTGCAGGAAGCTGTGCGGGCAAACGCGCTGCATCAGCGTATTGACCGGCAGAATCAGCATGCCGCGCGTCAGGGTGGGCAGCTGGTACAGCGTAGAAAGACGGGCGGAAATAATGTCCTGATGGGGCGAGAAGCTGTCGTAGGGCAGTGTTTCCCAGTCAGCAAGATTGGTGACCGGCAGATCGGTAAACTGCCTGATCTCCTCCTGCAGCCGCAGGGCCGATTGCATATCCGGGGTGATCATTAACACCGGACCGCTGTGGCGTTCGGTGATGCTGGCACACTCAACCGCCTGCGCGGCGCCGACCAGCTGACCGAGCTGACGATGGTCGCCTGCTTTAGCAGGCAGGGTATAACGACGCTGTTCCGACATAAGGTCCGACATTCTCTCCTCAGTTTCCAGGGCGTCATCATTCCACATTCCGCCGTGAGGATCATCTCTCCTTTCTGAGTTTATGTCAGGGCGCATGAATGCGCACCTTGCATCAGAGGCACCCTGAAGGGCCGCCAGTATGGCCGGTTGCCAGGTCGTCATTGATGGCGACCTGGCCACGTCACGTTATTTACTGGATTGCTGTGTGTAGTGCATGCGAGGACGATCCACATTGGCCCATGACAGCTCGCGCTCGACATGGTAGCTGTTGTTGCCATCGTCCCACTTCACATAATAACCGGTTAGCGCGTCTCCCTGCTCAAAGACATTGACCACTTCGCCTTTGATCTCGCCAGATTTATGTTTAACGATACTGCCTTTAGGAAACCTGCTCATGGTAAGAACCTCCGTACTGCGCTTACTGTGATGCGAAAACCGGTACTGCAAGCTAAGTCTAACCCACCTGCTGACGAATAATCGTACTAATAGCGTCACTATTTTGTCGTAATTTTGTGCATTGTCGCGCAGGAGGACGCATTTTGACGAAACTTTGCAACTGACTCAGCGGGTTAGAGGTTTCATAAAGCAGACGGCTCCTTTATCATCGCTCTACTTAATTTTGGGCAACGGCCAAGACGGATCTCATGTATCAACCAGTCGCGTTATTCATCGGTTTGCGCTACATGCGTGGACGTGCTTCAGACCGTTTCGGTCGTTTCGTCTCCTGGCTCTCGACTATTGGTATCACGCTCGGCGTGCTGGCACTGGTGACGGTGCTGTCGGTGATGAACGGCTTTGAGCGCGAGCTGGAAGGCAACATTCTCGGCCTGATGCCGCAGGCGCTGGTGACCAGCGACACCGGCAGCATCAATCCGCAGCAGATGCGCGCGCAGGATCTCAAACTGCAGGGCGTGACGCGGATCGCGCCGCTGACCACGGCCGATGTGGTGTTGCAGAGTGCGCGCAACGTGTCGGTGGGCGTGATGCTGGGCATCAATCCTGACGAACCGGATCCGCTGACGCCTTATCTGGTCAACACCCAGCAGAGCGTGCTGCAGCCGGGCCAGTATAAGGTCATTCTCGGTGAACTGCTGGCCTCGCAGCTGGGCGTGAAGCGCGGCGATCAGCTGCGCCTGATGGTGCCATCGGTCAGTCAGTTTACCCCGGTGGGGCGCGTGCCGAGCCAGCGCATCTTTACCGTTGCCGGTACCTACGCAGCCAATAGCGAAGTCGATGGCTATCAGATTCTGGTGAACCAGCAGGATGCCTCGCGCGTGATGCGCTATCCGCTCGGCAACATTACCGGCTGGCGCCTGTGGCTGGATAAGCCGCTGAATGTCGATGCGCTGAGCCAGCAGCCGCTGCCGCAGGGGCTGACATGGAAAGACTGGCGCGAACGCAAGGGCGACCTGTTCCAGGCGGTGCGCATGGAGAAAAACATGATGGGGCTGCTGCTCAGCCTGATCATTGCCGTGGCCGCCTTCAATATCATTACCTCGCTGGGTCTGCTGATCATGGAGAAGCAGGCGGAAGTGGCGATCCTGCAAACCCAGGGCTTAACGCGGCGGCAAATCGTCGCGGTATTTATGGTGCAGGGCGCCAGCGCCGGTATTATCGGTGCGCTGCTCGGTACGCTGCTGGGCGTGCTGCTGGCCAGCCAGCTCAACAATTTAATGCCGGTGATCGGCCTGTTCCTTGATGGCGCGGCGCTGCCGGTGGATATCAATGTCTGGCAGGTGATCACCATTGCGCTGGTCTCGATGGCCGTGGCGCTGCTGTCTACCCTCTATCCGTCATGGCGCGCTGCCGCCGTTCAACCCGCTGAGGCTTTACGTTATGAGTAATACCCCTTTGTTGCAGTGTCGTGACCTGTGCAAACGCTATCAGGAAGGCAGCGTGCAGACCGATGTGCTGCGCAATGTGGCTTTTAGCCTGCAGCCGGGCGAACTGACGGCCATCGTCGGTAGCTCCGGCTCCGGCAAAAGTACCTTACTGCACCTGCTGGGCGGGCTGGATGCACCGACCTCCGGTGACGTGGTGTTTGACGGGAAATCGCTCAACGCCATGTCGTCGTCGGCCAAAGCAGAGCTGCGTAACCGTGAACTCGGCTTTATTTATCAGTTTCACCATTTGCTGCCGGACTTCAGCGCGCTGGAGAACGTGGCAATGCCGTTGCTGATTGGCAAAACCGGCAAAGCCGAAGCGGAAGCGCGCGCACGCGAGATGCTGGCGGCGGTTGGTCTGGAAAAGCGCGCGGCGCACCGGCCTTCTGAGCTGTCGGGCGGTGAACGTCAGCGCGTGGCGATTGCCAGGGCGCTGGTGAACCGGCCGCGGCTGGTGATGGCCGATGAGCCCACCGGTAACCTCGATGCGCGCAACGCGGACGCCATTTTTGAACTGCTCGGCGAGCTCAACGTGCAGCAGGGCACCGCGTTTCTGGTGGTGACGCATGACCTCAATCTGGCGAAGCGCCTGAGCCGTCAGATGGAAATGCGCGACGGCCAGCTGAGCGATCACCTGACGCTGGGAGCGATCTGATGGCGTCCTCTTTATCCCTGCTGCTCGGGCTGCGCTTCAGCCGCGGCCGGCGGCGCGGCGGCATGGTGTCGCTGATCTCCATCATCTCGACCATCGGCATTGCGCTTGGCGTGGCGGTGCTGATCATCGGGCTGAGCGCGATGAACGGTTTCGAGCGGGAGCTCAACAATCGCATTCTGGCCGTGGTACCGCACGGCGAAATTGAGGCGGTTAATCAGCCATTTCGCAACTGGCAGCCGATGATTGCGCCCATCGAACAGGTGCCGGGCATCGCCGCGGCGGCACCTTACGTTAACTTTACCGGATTGATTGAGAGCGGTGCGAAGCTGCAGGCGCTGCAGGTGAAGGGCGTTGATCCGCAGCAGGAGCCGCGGCTCAGCGCGCTGCCGCGTTTTGTCAGCGGTGATGCCTGGTCGCAGTTCAGCGCCGGCAGGCAGCAGATCATTCTGGGCGGCGGCATCGCCAAATCGCTCAACGTGCAGCAGGGCGACTGGATCACCATCATGATCCCGAATAATGATGGCGAGAACAAACTGCTGCAGCCAAAACGTATTCGTCTGCAGGTGAGCGGTATTCTGCAGCTGAGCGGCATGCTGGATCACAGTCTGGCGCTGGTGCCGCTGGCCGATGCGCAAAAGTATCTGGATCTGGGCGACAGCGTCAGCGGCATTGCGCTGAAGATGAGCGATCCGTTCCAGGCACAAAAGCTGGTGCGCGATGCCGGCGAAGCCACGCACTCCTATGTCACCATCCGCAGCTGGATTGGCACTTACGGCTACATGTATCGTGATATCCAGATGATTCGCGCCATTATGTATCTGGCGATGGTGCTGGTGATTGGCGTGGCCTGCTTTAATATCGTGTCGACGCTGGTGATGGCGGTGAAGGACAAGAGCAGCGATATCGCCGTGCTGCGCACGCTGGGCGCGAAAGACGGCCTGATTCGTGCCATCTTTATCTGGTATGGCCTGCTGGCCGGGCTGCTGGGCAGCGTCAGCGGTGTGGTGGTCGGCGTGCTGGTGGCGCTCAATCTGACGCCGGTGATGCGCGTAGTGGAGCACCTTACCGGGCATCAGCTGCTGGCGGGCGATATCTACTTTATCGACTTCCTGCCGTCTGAGCTGCACTGGCTGGATGTGGCCATCGTGCTGGCGACGGCGATTGGCCTGAGCCTGATTGCCAGCTGGTATCCGGCGCGGCGCGCCAGCCGCATCGATCCTGCCCGCGTGCTGAGCGGTCAGTAAAGACAAAACACGCAGCCGCCTTCGCGGCTGCGCACATTTTCAGCGTCTGCGGCATGCAGCCGTCATACCCAGCCGCTATTATCGGGTCTGAGTAACCCGGAAAACACCCGCAGCGCGGCGTTCAGCGCCGCAGATTAAGGAGCCTTTATGCGCCAACCGCGCCGCCGCCTTCGACTCGCCCGCTACAAAAAGAACCGCCGCAAAGTGCATCAGCGCTTTCGCCAGCGCATCTTTGAGCGCGATCGTCAGGTCGAACTTGCCGCCCATCCGCAGCCGCACGTGGTGGTGCTGACCGGTGCCGGAATTTCGGCAGAATCCGGCATTCGCACCTTCCGCGCGGAAGATGGCCTGTGGGAAGAGCATCGCGTGGAAGATGTGGCGACGCCCGAAGGCTTTCGCCGCGATCCGGCGCTGGTGCAGGGGTTCTACAATGCGCGCCGGCGTCAGCTGCAGCAGCCAGAAATCCAGCCTAACGCGGCGCACAAAGCGCTGGCCGAACTGGAGCAGGTGCTGGGCGATAATTTCCTGCTGGTTACGCAGAATATCGATAACCTGCACGAGCGCGCCGGCAGCCAGCGCGTGCTGCATATGCACGGTGAATTACTGAAGGTGCGCTGTGAGCACAGCGGTCAGGTGCTGGCGTGGACGGAGGATGTCGGTCCGGACGATCGCTGTACCTGCTGCCAGTTCCCGTCGCGGCTGCGTCCGCACGTGGTGTGGTTTGGTGAAATGCCGCTCGGCATGGAGGAGATTTATCAGGCGCTGGAACAGGCCGATCTGTTTATCGCCATCGGCACTTCAGGCCACGTCTATCCGGCGGCTGGATTTGTGCACGAGGCGAAACTGCAGGGCGCGCACACCGTGGAGCTGAATCTGGCCCCCAGTCAGGTCGGTAACGAATTCGCTGAAGCGCATTACGGCTTAGCCAGCGAAGTGGTGCCCGAATTCGTGCATACTTTTTTGCGCGGCTTGTATAAATAGTCAGTGCGCTGCGCGTTTCCCCTCATCCCGGCCTTCTCCCGGCGGGAGAAGGGGAAAAACGCGCCGGACTGAAACTCAGGCTAAATCCAGTAGGGTCTTTCCCACAGGCTGAATCCGGCACGCATGAACCCTCTCCCAATGCCGAATCCAGCACGAATGAACCCTCTCCCTCTGGGAGAGGGCAGGGTGAGGGCCAGGCCGCACCGAATCCCCACCTCAGAACCTCACCGTCCCGCTTTCAGCTTCTGGAACAGCGTTTCGTACTGCACGCTGGCGGCACCGACATCGTTCTGCCACTCGCCGTTTTTGATCACTTCAGCCGGCGGATAGAGTGACGGGTCGCTGGCCACCTCGGGCGGCAGCAGCTTTCTTGCCGCCAGGTTGGGCGTCGGATAACCGATGGTTTCCGCCACTTTAGCCGCCACATCCGGGCGCAGCAGGAAGTTAATCAGCTTCAGCGCGCCCGCTTTATTTTTCGCATTCGCCGGGATCGCCAGGTTATCCATCCAGAAAATCCCGCCCTCTTTCGGCCAGATAATCTGCAGCGGCGTGCCAGCCTGGCGCGCCACCCAGGCGGAGCCATTCCAGATCATGCCGACGTTGACTTCGCCTTCCATAAACGGATTACCGGGATTATCCGAGTTGAACGCCAGTACGTTCGGCATCAGCTTTTTCAGCTCTTCATAGGCGGCTTCAATCTGTTTTGGATCCTGCGTATTACCGGAGTAGCCGAGCTTGCGCAGCGCCATCTGGAACACTTCACGCGCGTCATCGGTCAGCAGCAGGCTCTGCTTATACTGAGGTTTCCACAGATCGGCCCATTGGGTCAGGGTTTTCGCATCCACCTCGTCGGTGTTCACGCCAATGGCGGTTGCGCCCCAGATATAGGGAATGGAATAGTCGTTGTTCGGATCAAACGGCTTGTTCAGCAGGTCGGGATCGAGGTTGCGGAAGTTGCTCAGCTGTGACTTGTCGATCTTCTGCAGCATGCCCTCGTTGCGCATTTTGGCGATGAAGTAGGTCGACGGCACCACCAGATCGTAAGCGCCTGCTTTCCAGGTTTTCAGCTTGGCGTACATGCTTTCATTGGATTCATAGGTGGAATAAATCACTTTGATGCCGGTCTCTTTGGTGAACTGCTCCAGCAGCCCGGGCGGCACGTATTCGGTCCAGTTATAGAAGTAAAGCGTGTTGTTGTCATCCGCCTGAGCGCTTTGCATACCCAGTGCCAGCGCCCCAGCCGCCAGCCAGTGAGACCACTTTTTCATCGGTTATCCTCTATTTGGTTTTATCACGCAGCAACAGCTGACTGGCTGCCACCAGTAGCAGCGACAGCAGCATCAAAATGGTAGCCAGCGCGTTCACCTCCGGCGACACGCCCACCTTCACCATGGAATAAATTTTCAGCGGCAAAATTTCGAAGCCGGGCCCGGTGACAAATGACGACACCACCACATCATCCATCGACAGGGTGAAACTCAGCAGCCAGCCCGCGGCCACTGCCGGCAGCGCCAGCGGCAGGAAAATCTTGCGCAGAATAGTCACTTCGCTGGCGCCGAGATCTTTTGCCGCCTCCAGCATGCGCACGTCAAAGCCTTTCAGGCGCGAATAGACGGTAATCACCACAAACGGCAGGCAGAAAGTGATGTGGGAAAACAGCAGCGACCAGAAGCCGAGCGAAATCCCCAGCAGCATAAACAGCACCAGCAGCGAAATCGCCATCACGATATCCGGCGACATCATCACCACAAATAGCATACCGCTGACAAACGGCTTGCCGCGAAAACGGTAGCGGTACAGCGCCACGGCGGTGAGCGAGCCGATCAGCGTCGCGCAACTGGCCGACAGCACGCCCATGATCAGCGAATGCTGCGCCGCCTGAATCAGGCTGTCGTTATTGACCAGCAGGCGATACCACTGGGTGCTGAAGCCCTGCCAGTTGATGCCGAAGCGCGAGGCATTAAAGGAGTTGACGATCAGGATGATGATCGGAATGTAGAACCAGGCATAAATCACGGCCATGAAGCCGTAGCGTAATCCGCGCGCCATCATTGCAATGCCGCCTTGTGATTCAGCAGACGCGCTGCGCGCCAGTAAACCAGCAGCATCAGCCCCATCAGCAGCGTCATGACAATGCTGGTGGCGGCACCAAACGGCCAGTCACGAATATTGAGGAACTGGCTTTTGATTACGTTACCGATCAATAGGTTCTTTGCTCCGCCCATTAAATCCGCTACGTAGAACAACCCCATCGCCGGGATAAATACCAGTAGCGCGCCGGCAACGATACCGGGCAGGGTCAGCGGCAAAATGATACGGATGAAGGTCTGTAGCCTGCTGGCGCCAAGATCGCGCGCCGCTTCCAGGCAGGATTTATCCAGCTTCTCAAGGCTGGAGTAGAGCGGCAGCACCATAAATGGCAGCAGAATATAGATCAGTCCGAGGATCACCGCTTCCGGGGTAAACATGATGCGAAACGGCTTGTCGATGACGCCGAGCCACAGCAGAAATTCATTGAGCCAGCCGCGCGTGCTGAGAAAAATTTTCAGACCATAAATGCGGATCAGCGAGTTGGTCCAGAACGGCACAATCAGCAGAAACAGCATCAGCGGACGCAGACGCGCCGGCAGTCTGGTCAGGCACCAGGCAAAAGGGTAGCCGAGCAGCAGGCAGCACAGCGTGGCGATGCAGGCCATGTTGAGCGAGTGCAGCAGCACGTCGGCATACAGCGGATCGAGGAGCCGGCCGTAGTTGTTCATGGTGAACACCATGCTGACAAAGTGCGCGTCGTCGCGCGTCAGAAAGCTGGTGGCGAAGATCATCAGATTCGGCAGCAACACGAACAGCGTCAGCCAGCCGACGATCAGCGCCACAATGGCTTTCTGCAGACGATTACGCATCCGTTTCATACGGCAGCACCACCTCCCAGTTTGGCACCCAGCTGACCGCCATTTTCTGGTTCAGCGAGTGGTCAAAATCCGGATCGTCCTCATTAAAGAACTCGCTGACGGTGAGCAGCTTGCCGTTCTCCAGTTCGACGGTGGATTCCAGCGTCATGCCTTTATAGTTGCGTTCGCGTACATAGCCGATCAGGTTTTCGCTGCGGCTGTCGTGATCGATCTCCTCGACGCGCAAATCTTCCGGTCGCAGCAGCACATGCAGCCGATCGCCAGGTTTGACCGGGAACGGGCAGTGAATATCACACTCGCGGCCTTCGACGCGAGCGCGTACCTGCGGCGCCTGCGCGCTGCCGATCACTTCCGCATCAAACACATTGATTTCGCCAATGAAGCGCGCCACAAACAGGTTCGCGGGCTCTTCGTAGATCTCGCGCGGTGTGCCGTCCTGTTCGATGCGCCCGTCACGCATCACCACGATGCGGTCGGACATGGTCAGCGCTTCTTCCTGATCGTGCGTGACAAACACAAACGTGATGCCCAGCTTGCGCTGCAGCGCTTTCAGCTCGTTTTGCATCTGGCGGCGCAATTTGTAATCCAGCGCGGAGAGCGACTCATCAAGCAGCAGCACTTTGGGCCGGTTGACCACCGCGCGCGCAATCGCCACGCGCTGCTGCTGGCCGCCGGAGAGCTGGTGCGGCCGGCGCGCGGCAAAGCTTTCCAGCTGCACCATCGCCAGCGCCTCGTTGACGCGCTGCGTCAGCTCTGCCGCCGGGGTTTTCTGCATGCGCAGGCCAAACGCGACGTTTTCAAATACCGACATGTGCGGAAACAGCGCGTAGCTCTGAAACACGGTATTGATATGGCGATGCTCGGCGGGCGTTTCAGTGATGTCGCTCTCATCCAGATGGATACGTCCGCTGTCGGCGTTTTCCAGCCCGGCGATCAGGCGCAGAATCGTGGTCTTACCGCAGCCGGAGGGGCCAAGCAGGGTGATAAATTCGCCATGACCGATGGTCAGGTCGAAATCCGGGATGATGGTTTTGCCATCGAAAGCTTTACTGATGCCAGAAAGCGTAACCAGCGCCTGTTGCGCGCGTGTTTGCGTCATTTTAGTCACTCAGTCTGATGAGAATCAGGTTACAGCATAGCCGCCGGCGACAGCTTGCCGTGATGAAGGGCGCGATAATACCTGAAAAATGCGCCATTGCCATGTTCAGACACGGAATAACCTTGAAAAGTCTGCAAATTGCTGGAGTATGCTCATCGGGCCAGCCGGACGGGTGGCTGGCAGGGCGAATTTCAGCGCACGATTGGGCTGAGAGGGCTAACCTGAAGGATAATGATTTGACGCAACATGGCGATAATCAGGCCCCATGATAATAATGCAGGTTCTTTAGAGGGATGACAGATGGATCAATTACTTGAGCGTTTTCTCAGTTATGTGGCAGTAGAAACCCAGGCAAAACCTCAGGCGCGGCAGGTGCCGAGCAGCGAAGGGCAGTGGACGCTGGCGCGTCAGTTACAGGAAGAGCTTATTGCGCTGGGTTTTGTGGACGTCACCTTAAGCGATCATTGCTGTGTGATGGGCACCCTGCCGGCAAACGTCGACTGGCCGACGCCAGTGATCGGTTTTATTTCCCACATGGATACCTCGCCGGATTTCACCGCGAAAAATGTCAATCCGCAGATCATTGAAAACTATCGTGGCGGTGACATCGCGCTGGGCAACGGGGATGAAGTGCTCTCGCCGGTGATGTTCCCGGTGCTGCACAAGCTGACCGGGCATACGCTGATCACCACCGACGGTAAAACGCTGCTGGGCGCTGATGATAAAGCCGGTATCGCTGAGATCATGACGGCAATGGCCGAGCTGGCCAAAGGGGATGTGCCGCACGGCGCCATTCGCGTGGCCTTTACCCCGGATGAAGAGATTGGTCGCGGCACGTCGCACTTCGACGTTGAGGGATTCGCGGCTGACTGGGCTTATACCGTTGACGGCAGCGATCTCGGCGAGTTTGAGTTCGAGAACTTTAATGCTGCGACGGCGCTGGTCAAAATCACCGGCAACAACGTGCATCCCGGCAGTGCGAAAAACGTGATGGTGAACGCGCTGGACCTGGCAATGCGTTTCCACGCCGAGCTGCCGGCCAAAGAGAAGCCGCAGTTTACCGACGGCTATGAAGGCTTTTTCCACCTGCACACTATTAAGGGATCGGTAGAGCACGCCGAGCTGATCTACCTGATTCGTGATTTTGATGCCGACAGCTACGAACAGCGTAAGCAGCTGCTGCAGGAGATTGGTCGCCGCGTCAGTAAAGGCCTGCAGGCTGAGTGCTCCATTAAGGTAGAGATCAGCGACAGCTATCGCAATATGCGGGAGAAGGTGGAACCGCATCCGCACATCATTGAGCTGGCGCTGCAGGCGATGCGCGACTGCGGTATTGAGCCGAACGTGAAGCCCATTCGCGGCGGCACCGACGGATCGGCGCTGTCATGGAAAGGACTGCCGTGTCCGAATCTGTTTACCGGCGGCTACAATTACCATGGTAAACATGAGTTTGCGTCGCTGAATGTGATGGCGAAGTCGGTTGAGGTGATCGTGCGTCTGGCCGCGCTCGCGGCGGAGAAGAAGTAGGGCGGAGAGGGGCTGAGCGGGGCTTGCCCTCACCCTAACCCTCTCCCGCTCGCGGGAGAGGGAACCGATCAAGCGGGAATCAGGTTTTGTTTATTGCCTTAACTCCTGTTTGTGCCCCTGTTTTCTTACGCATCTTGTTGCCGGCGCTTTACTGCAATCGTCGCACGGTTTTCTCCCTCTCCCGCGGGCGGGAGAGGGCCGGGGTGAGGGAAACGGGCGCAGAGGACCTGATCAACTCAATCAGCAAAAAACCAGTATCCGCTGTTCACCAGTGCCGCCAGTTGAGCCAGCAGCGAAGGATCGTCCAGCGCATCGCCGAAATCTTCCAGCGTCAATACGTGTTTGTGGGCCAGCGCAGCCAGAACCGACGGATGCGCGCACTCGACGCGCTCACCGTTGACGTACACCGCGTCGCCCAGCGTCAGCACGCGCAGACCGCCGAGGCGCGTCAGTGCATCACCCTGCTGCAGCGCGTCATAAATCTCATCCGGCTGATACGGCGGTTCCGGCGGAGCCACATCCAGTTCGTGACGCGACTGGGAAATAAATTCGCCAAACCACTGGTTAAACTGCTCCGGCTGATTAATCACATCCAGCATCACCTTGCGGATCCCTTCTACTTCTGACGGCAGAATCTGCGATGGGCAGTCACGCGCCGGCACATCCGGATCGCTAAAGCGGTAGCTGCCCAGCTCATGCGCCAGCATGTAGTCCGCAAAGCCGCTGATCAGCTCGCGTCCGTTAGGCGCGCGGAAGCCGACTGAATAGTTGAGCGCGTTCTCCAGCGAATAGCCTTCGTGCGGGAAACCCGGTGGAATATACAGGATGTCGCCCGGCTCCAGCTCTTCATCGATGATGGCGTCGAACGGTTCAACCTGCAGCAGGTCCGGATGCGGGCAGTGCTGTTTCATCGGCACTTTTTCGCCTACGCGCCAGCGACGGCGGCCAGTGCCCTGAATAATAAATACGTCGTATTGATCAAAGTGCGGCCCCACGCCGCCGCCCGGCACTGCGAACGAGATCATCAGGTCGTCGATACGCCAGTCGGGCAGAAAGCGGAACGGGCGCATCAGCGCAGCAGAAGGTTCATGCCAGTGGTTCACTGCCTGTACCAGTAGCGACCAGTTGTTTTCACCCAAATGATCGTAGCTTTCAAACGGACCATGGCTGACCTGCCACTTGCCGTTGTTGTGGCTGACGAGGCGGCTGTCCACCTCGTTTTCCATTGCCAGACCGGCCAGCTCATCCGGAGAAATCGGATCAATGAAGTTTTTGAAACCCCGTTTCAGCACCACCGGGCGTTTTTGCCAGTAGCGCTGAATAAAGTCGGGCCAGTTGATGTCGAGCTGATAGTCCATGCGAGGATTCCGGTTAGGGCCATAATTGCTGCCAAGTATAACAGCCCGCGCCCGGTTCTACTCGCGGTGATGTTCAACTTCCTGCCGCTGAAAAATCACCTCCATGCGGGCGCCGCCGAGCGGGCTGGTCGTGGCGATTACCTGACCGGCATACTGCTCGAGAATATCGCGTACTACCGCCAGTCCCAGTCCCTGACCGGGACGCAGCGTATCGGCACGCTGGCCGCGCACAAAGATCAGATCGCGCTTGCTTTCGGGAATGCCGGGGCCGTCGTCGTCAATGAACAGATGCAGCGCGTTTTCCGTCTGGCGCGCGCTGACCTCAATAAATTCGAGGCAGTATTTACAGGCGTTATCCAGCACGTTGCCCAACACTTCCATAAAGTCATTTTGATCGCCGATAAAGGTCAGCTCCGGCGAAATATCCAGCGTGATCTCAACGCCCTTGCGCTGATACACCTTATTGAGCGCGGAACACAGGCTATCCAGCAGGGCCGAGACCGAATGCAGATCGCGCTGCAGCGGGTTGTGATCCGCCTGCATACTGGCGCGATGCAGGTAGTAGCCAATCTGCTGCGAGATGCGGCTGATCTGTTCGAGCATGACCGGCTCAGCCTGTTCGATGGTCAGCTCTTTGCCACCGCGCAGCGAGCGCAGCGTGCTTTGCAGCACCGCCAGCGGTGTTTTCAGGCTGTGCGTCAAATCCGACAGCGTGGTGCGATAGCGCGTGTAGCGCTGCCGTTCGTTGGTGAGCAACAGATTGAGGTTGCGCACCAGACTGCGCAGTTCCTGCGGCGGGTTGTCGTCAAGATTTTCCCGGTGGCCGGTTTCCAGCTCGCGCACCTGTGAAGTCAGGTGGCCAATCGGACGCAGGCTCCAGTGTGCCGCCAGCCACAGCAGCGGAATCACCAGCAGCAGATTGGCCGCCAGCACATAGCTAAACCACGACCACACCACGTCTGAGTGCTGCAGCTCCTGCGGGATCGAGTCCACCACCACAATGGTCAGCGCCGGCAGATTGGTGGTCGCGTCGTAGCGGTTGACCGCCACCGAGTGGGTGAAGGTGTCATTGCTGTCACTGTCCAGCGCGTGCAGTCGCTGCTGTGCCTGCGGATTGTTACCCATCGCCGCCATACTGGTGCGATTGCTGGTATCGATCTCGTAAAAGTCTGGCTTCATCAGCCAGTCGCGGCGAATGTTTTTGCGGATTTCCGGCACGTCGCGCTGTTGCCACAGCAGCTTACCGCGCTCGTCATAGATGAACACCAGCGTCGGGAAATTGAGCGTCATGCGTTCCGGCTGGGCGATGGTGAGCTTGTTGTCTTTCCACTGCGCGAGGGTGAAGAACAGATTGCTCTCGCCGCGCATCACGCGATAGGTATTTTTATCAAAGCTGACGACGTAGCCAATGACCGCCACCATGCCATACGACAGCGACAAAAACAGCACGATCGCCGCCGTCGCCAGCAGGAAACGCGCGCGTAAGGAGAAAGGGCGCTGACGGCGGAGCAGCTTCATAAATCAGAGATCAAAGCGGTATCCCTGGCCACGCACGGTGTTGATCACTTCGGTCGGGTGCAGCGCGAGAATTTTTTTGCGCAGCCGGCCCATCAGTACATCAATGGTGTGGCTTTCGCGCAGTTCCGCATCGGGATACAGCTGCAGCATCAGCGAGTCTTTGCTGACCACTTTACCGGCATTGCGGATCAGCGTTTCAACAATGGTGTACTCAAACGCGGTCAGCTTGACCGGCGCGTCGTTCACCGTAAGCTCGCGGCGCGACAGGTCAACCTGGAACGGCGGCATGGAGATAATTTGCGAGGCGTGTCCGCTGTTGCGACGCATCAGCGCCTGTAAGCGGGCGGCGACCTCTTCAATGTGGAACGGCTTGGTCACGTAGTCATCGGCACCGGCTTCCAGCGCTTCAACTTTCGCCTGCCAGCCTTCGCGCGCGGTCAGCACCAGAATCGGCTGACGAATGGCATCGCCACGCCAGCGGCGAATCAGCGACATGCCGTCTTCGTCGGGCAGGCCGAGATCGACCAGCGCGATATCGGGAATGTGTTCCTGCAGGAAATAGTCGGCTTCTTTGGCGTCTTCGGCGGCATCCACCTGATGACCCATGTCACGTAACTGGACTGCGAGGTGATGGCGCAGCAGGGCATTATCTTCCACAACCAGAACACGCATAGAATTTCCTTACCTTCAACTCAGTGATGATGGCGAAAAGTATACGCTACGCCAGCTAAACCGCAGATTAACACTCCGCTGTGATGCACTGGCAGGGGAACCTCAGCCACCACGTGACGTGCGTGACTGAGGTAACACCAACTTGCCATAGCCTGAGTTTTCAGAGCAAGGAATTACTTCAGGTCGTCAACCATCTGAATCGCGCGGCCGAGGTAGTTGGCTGGCGTCATCTGCTTCAGGCGCACTTTCTCTGCTTCCGGCAGCTCCAGGCTGTCGATAAATGCCTGCATACCGGCTGCGTCCACGCGCTTGCCGCGCGTCAGCTCTTTCAGCTTCTCGTACGGCTTTTCAATGCCGTAGCGGCGCATCACGGTCTGGATCGGCTCAGCCAGGACTTCCCAGTTGTGATCCAGCTCGTCCAGCAGGCGATCGCGGTTCACTTCCAGCTTGGAAATACCTTTCAGCGTGGCCTGATAGGCGATCAAGGCATAGCCGACGCCGACGCCGAGGTTACGCAGCACGGTAGAATCGGTCAGATCGCGCTGCCAGCGTGATACCGGCAGTTTGCTGGCCAGGTGCTGCATCACCGCATTGGCCAGCCCCAGATTTCCTTCGGAGTTTTCGAAGTCGATAGGGTTAACCTTGTGCGGCATGGTTGAAGAGCCAATTTCGCCAGCAATGGTTTTCTGTTTGAAATGGTTCAGGGCGATGTAACCCCAGATGTCGCGGTCAAAATCAATCAGGATGGTATTGAAGCGCGCGATGCAGTCAAACAGCTCGGCGATGTAGTCATGCGGCTCGATCTGCGTGGTGTACGGGTTCCAGCTGATGCCCAGCGAGGTTACAAACTGCTCGCTCAGCTGATGCCAGTCCACTTCCGGATACGCGGCGATGTGCGCATTGTAGTTGCCCACCGCGCCGTTGATTTTGCCCAGCACTTCCACCTTGCTCAGCTGACGGAGCTGGCGTTCCATGCGGTAGGCCACGTTGGCCATCTCTTTGCCCATGGTGGACGGCGTTGCCGGCTGACCGTGGGTGCGCGACAGCAGCGGAATGTCGCGATACTCCTGCGCCAGGCCCTTCACGGCGGTGATGATCTGGTTCCAGAACGGCACGATCACGTCGCGGCGTGCGGTTTCCAGCATCAGCGCGTGTGACAGGTTATTGATATCTTCGGAGGTGCAGGCGAAATGGATAAACTCAGACACCGCGTGCAGCGCCGGCACGTTGGCTACTTTCTCTTTCAGAAAGTATTCGACGGCTTTCACGTCATGGTTGGTGGTGCGCTCAATGGTTTTGATACGCGCCGCATCTTCTTCGCTGAAACCGGCGACAATTGCATCAAGGAAAGCGTTTGCGTCGGCATCAAATGCAGGAACTTCCTTGATCTCTGCGGTCGCGGCCAGTTTCTGTAACCAGCGAACTTCAACCTCAACGCGGAATTTCAGCAAACCGAACTCGCTGAAAATCGCACGCAGCGGGCTGACTTTATCGCCGTAACGACCATCGACAGGTGAGACGGCGGTCAGAGAGGATAATTCCATCAGTGCAACTCCTGAATCGTTAACAATATAGGGCAGGGCGGCGCTTAATACGCCGGACCCAGCCGGGATAAAAGGGTTTTCGCTTCGCGCAGCAGACGCTGGCGCGCAAACATCAGCTGCAGACGACCGCCGCCGACCTGCTGCCACAGCACCGCCGCGCGGATACCGGCCAGCAGCGCAGCGCGAACTTTGCTCTGCACCTGCGAATTCTGCAGCACCTGCGGTGAGCCGGTCACCTGAATGCGCGGGCCGAGCGGGCTGATCACATCGACGTAAATGCCGGCCATGGCGCTGGTGATGGTGTCTGATTCCAGTTCGTAATGCGCCAGCTGACGATCAAGCTGGCCGATGCGCTGCGCCAGGGTGTTTAGCGCGGTTTTGTTACCGTGCAGTTTACGCTCCAGCACCATCAGGCTCAGGGTATAACGCGTCAAATCGGCGCTGGCACCCTGCCGGCTGCCGCTGTTCAGCACCGCCATCAGTGCTTCCAGCCCGGGGCGCAGGTTGGCTTCATCGTTGCCAAACACCGCCAGCGTTGAGCCTGGATTTAAATCCAGCAGGCTGCGCAGCGACACCTGCAGCGCTGCGTTGTTGCAGTGCCCCTGGTGTGCCAGTTGCTGCACCAGATGGGCTGCCTGGCAAACGCCGGCCAGCGCCAGCGTTATCTCATAATAGTTTTTAGCCACGCTTCACTCCTGTAGACGCGTCGGCAGTGCCGACTCAGGCTTCTGTCAGCGGCAGGCGCTGTTCAATAATACCGCCACCAAGGCACACGTCACCGAGGTAAAATACCGCGGACTGGCCCGGGGTGACGGCCGCGACCGGCTCATCGAAACGCACTTCAATACGATCGTCGCCGTGCGGAATGATCTCGCAGGGAATGTCGCTCTGACGATAGCGGGTTTTCACCGTGCAGCGCAGCGCTGCGGTCACTGGCTGGCGATCGACCCAGTGCAGCTGCTGTGCTATCAGGCCCACCGACATCAGGCGCGGATGATCGCCGCCCTGTGCCACAATCAGTGTATTGCGCGCGACATCTTTGTCGACCACATACCACGGATCGTCATTGCTCTCTTTGCGTCCGCCGATGCCCAGCCCTTTACGCTGACCCAGGGTGTGATACATCAGCCCCTGGTGTTCACCGACCACTTCGCCGTCAACGGTTTCGATGACGCCCGGCTGGGCCGGCAGGTAACGACCCAGGAAGTCGCGGAATTTACGCTCGCCGATAAAGCAAATACCGGTGGAGTCTTTTTTCTTCGCCGTAATCAGATCGAGCTGTTCGGCGATGCGGCGCACCTCAGGCTTCTCCAGTTCGCCGACCGGGAACAGGCTCTGTGCAATCTGCTGGTGGCTGAGCGTGTAGAGGAAATAGCTCTGATCTTTATTGCCGTCGAGACCGCGCAGCAGCTGGCTGGTGCCATTGACATCGGCACGGCGCACATAGTGGCCGGTGGCAATGTAGTCTGCGCCGAGATCGTCTGCAGCGAATTCGAGAAACGCTTTGAACTTGATCTCTTTGTTACACAGAATATCCGGGTTCGGCGTGCGTCCGGCCTTGTACTCTTCCAGAAAGTGCTCGAATACGTTGTCCCAGTACTCAGCGGCAAAATTGATTTTGTGCAGTTTGATGCCGAGCTTGTCACATACGGCCTGTGCGTCAGCCAGATCGTCAGCGGCGGTGCAATACTCCTCGCCATCGTCTTCCTCCCAGTTCTTCATGAACAGGCCTTCAACCTGATAGCCCTGCTGCTGCAGTAACCAGGCGGAAACGGAAGAATCGACGCCGCCGGACATCCCGACGATCACTTTTTTCTGGCTGTTGTCAGACATGACGCACTCTTGATTACGATAAAAACAGGCGGCGCATTCTATCACGCGGAAGCGTTGTGCGCACCCTCATGAAACGGCCACTGATACGGGGCTATCAGCTGCAGCGGATAGCGGGCCCCCTGCTGCCACAGCCGCACGCTTTCGGCCACCAGCGGCGAACGCAGCGTCTCTGCGCTGAGAATTTGCGCGGGCGACAGCCACCAGCAGCAGTCAATATCGCTGTCGTGTGGCGTGGTGGTGACGGTGGCAGGCAGATCGAGGCCAAACAGAAAACGCACAAAAGGTGTATGGTCCGGGGCGATCCACTGCTGCACGCCGAGAAAATAGTCGGGCTGCGCGCTGATGCCGGTCTCTTCGTACAGCTCACGTTGCGCGGCTTCCAGCAGCGTTTCATCGGCCTCAAGATGGCCGGCCGGCTGATTCCAGGTAACGCGGCCGTCAACGCGCTCTTCCACCACCAGTAATTTGCCCTGCGCGTGCACCATACAGGCGACGGTTACATGAGGTTTAAACATCGTTCCTCCCAAATAGTTAACCTGACGTTATCGAAATGTATTAACTACGTCCGGTCGCTGATGTCGCGCCATTCGCCCGGTGCCAAATCCTGCAGCTGGTAATCACCTATGGCAAAACGGATCAGGCGTAACGTTGGAAAGCCAATGTGCGCCGTCATCCTTCGGACCTGGCGATTGCGCCCTTCATACAGCGTGATTTTCAGCCAGCAGGTGGGGATAGCTTTGCGCTCGCGAATCGGCGGGGTGCGCGGCCACAGCCACGCGGGTTCAGGCACCACTTCTGCGCCCGCCGGCAACGTTGGACCATCGTTAAGGGTGATGCCACTGCGCAGGCGGGATAAATCTGATTCCTGCGGCACGCCTTCCACCTGAACGTAATAGATTTTGCCGGTGCGCTTGCCCGGCTGCGTCAGCTGCGCCTGCAGTGCGCCATCGTTGGTCAGAATCATCAACCCTTCGCTGTCGCGGTCGAGACGGCCTGCGGCATACACCTCGCTCACCGGCACAAAATCTTTCAGCGTGCGGCGGCCAGCCTCATCGCTGAACTGCGGCAGAACATCGAAAGGTTTGTTAAAGAGTATGACGCGACGCGGACCTTTTGGCCGCGTGTCACGCCGCGCGGGCTGGCGCGCCGGGGCAGCAGGGCGCTTATGCTGGTGAATTCGTTGAGAAGTTTTTCGCATGGGCTTTGCAGTTGGTAACAATCGGCGCATTATAGCGCGAAACTGCGGTGATTGGCGTGGCGGAAATATTCAAGTAGTATTGACGCGCATCTTACAAATCATTAACAAAAAATCGCTCGAAGGAGAGGTTAATGGAAAGCAAAGTAGTTGTTCCGGCGGAAGGTCAAAAAATCACCCTGGATCAGGGCAAACTGAATGTCCCGAATAACCCGATCATCCCCTACATTGAAGGTGACGGTATTGGGGTTGACGTTTCCCCGGTGATGCTGAAAGTGGTTGATGCCGCTGTGAAGAAAGCCTACAACGGCGAGCGAAAAATTTCCTGGATGGAAATTTACACCGGCGAAAAATCCGTCGAACTCTATGGCCAGGATGTCTGGCTGCCGCAGGAAACCCTCGATTTAATCAAAGAGTACCGCGTAGCCATTAAAGGCCCACTGACTACCCCGGTAGGTGGCGGTATTCGTTCCCTGAACGTGGCACTGCGCCAGGAACTGGACCTGTACGTGTGTCTGCGTCCGGTACGTTACTACAAAGGTACGCCAAGCCCGGTTAAACGTCCTGAAGATACCGACATGGTGATCTTCCGCGAAAACTCCGAAGATATCTATGCCGGTATCGAGTGGAAAGCCGGTACGCCGGAAGCGGACAAAGTGATCAAATTCCTGCGTGAAGAGATGGGCGTGAAGAAAATTCGCTTCCCGCAGCAGTGTGGTATTGGCGTGAAGCCGTGTTCAGAAGAGGGCACGAAACGTCTGGTGCGTGCTGCGGTTGAATACACCATCACCAATGACCGTGATTCCCTGACGCTGGTGCACAAAGGCAACATCATGAAGTTCACCGAAGGCTCTTTCAAAGACTGGGGCTACCAGCTGGTGAAAGAAGAGTTCGGCGGCGAGCTGATCGATGGCGGTCCGTGGATGAAGTTCAAAAACCCGAACACCGGTAAAGAGATCATCGTTAAAGATGTGATCGCCGACGCCTTCCTGCAGCAGATCCTGCTGCGTCCAGCCGAGTATGACGTTATCGCCTGTATGAACCTGAACGGTGACTACATTTCTGATGCCCTGGCGGCACAGGTAGGCGGTATTGGTATCGCACCGGGTGCCAACATCGGTGACGAGTGCGCACTGTTCGAAGCAACCCACGGTACGGCACCGAAGTATGCGGGCCAGGATAAAGTGAACCCAGGTTCCGTGATCCTGTCTGCGGAAATGATGCTGCGTCACCTGGAGTGGTTCGAGGCGGCTGACCTGATCGTTAAAGGTATGGAAGGCGCAATCGCTGCCAAAACAGTGACCTACGACTTTGAGCGTCTGATGGACGGCGCTAAGCTGCTGAAATGTTCAGAGTTTGGTGACGCGATCATCGCGAATATGTAATTTGCCCTGAGCAAATGCAATATGAAAGGGAGCCGCAGGGCTCCCTTTTTTTATGCTGGCAGCGGGAAGGACTTCATGTCACCGCCGGTTTGCCATGCATGACGACCGTGCGATGCGTGGCTTTATTCTGCCGGAGGCTGTAACTGAGCGATCTGGCTATCGCGCGCCTGCGACAAACGCCAGAAATCATTGCCGGCCGGATGCTGGTAAATCCGCAGCGAAAACTGACCGACAATGGCGTAGATGAATTCAAATATCGCCGACTGGGAATTTTCGTAATCAACCCACAGCACCGAGGAGGTAAAGCAATAAACCTCTACCGGCAATCCCTCCGGTGAGGGTTTCATCGCGCGCACCACGATATACATATCTTTTTTAATATCGTCGCGCTGTGCCAGCCAGGCGGTGAGATAGTGACGGAACACCGTGAGGTTGGTAATGCCGTTTTCCGCAAACCAGCGGTCACCGACCACGCTGCTATCGCGGCCATCCATCAGGATTGAAAGCTGCTCACTGACACCGCGAATCTGGCTCATCTGCTGCACCATTTGCTGATCGAGGAAGCGAATGGAGGTCTGGTCGAGATGAAAGCTGCGCATGATACGCCGCGCGCCGGAGGAGAACATCGCCTGCCAGTTGGTGTAGGTTTCAGTCAGGAAATTTTTGGTCGGGATCCGCGACAGCGTATTGTCCCAGTTGCGGATGGTGATAGTGTGCAGGGCGATATCAATCACTTCACCACTGATGCCGTTATCCGGCATTTCAATCCAGTCGCCAAGCTGCAGCACATCGTTCGATGACACCTGAATATTGGCCACCAGCGACAGCAAGGTGTGCTGAAACACTAACATCAATACCGCCGCGACCGCACCCAGACTGGAGATGATGATCACCGGCGATTTGTTCGACATGATAGCCAGAATCATGATGGCGGAAATGATATGCACCAGGATCTTACCGATCTGGATATAGCCTTTTATCGAGTGGTTCTTACGCTTCGACTTACGCGAATAGGAGTTATTAACGATCTCCAGCACTTCGTTAAAGAACAGCGACAGATAAACAAAAAACAGAATGCCGCAGATGGTTTTCACCGCGATCAGCAGATGCTCGGGCAGGTCCGGCATAAACTGCAGCAGGTAATAGACAGTGATCACCGGAATAAAATTCGACAGCTTTTCTGAGAGCCGGACGTCTTTATCCAGCGGCACCTGGTTTTTATGCGTGCTAAAGAACACGCGGCGCACCACTTTTACCACGAAGAACTTGCAGATCAGATGGGTGACCATGCCGGCAACCAGTAACAGCAGCAGGCTGAAGGTGGCGGAGAGCACCGTGTTGCCTTCAATAAACGTTTGTATGTCGCGTAAGTAATTCATTTTAACCACATGCCGGCCGGTTGAGGCGGGAATTCAAACATAAAGCGGCCACGGACGATAAGCGACGCGTGCGCAATAGTGTTGCTACGAGACCAGCGCTTTGCGTGCCGCCTCGGCAAGAAAATGGCTGCGGCTGCTGTAGCGCGCGTTATTACTGACCATCTTATCGATCTTCTCAATCAGCAGATGCGGCATAGTGATATTGATGCGCTCGGATTTGCCCAGATAGCGGGTGACATCAATATCAACGTAGATCCACACGCCGGGCTGGCTAAATTCCTGCTGCCAGTGCTGCGCCGGCTCCGGAATCAACAAGCCTTTCTCCGCCATCAGTTCAAAGTGGGCATGTAGCGCAGATTGCGCATCCTGCAGCGTTTGCTCGGGCGTATCACCGGCAAAATAACAGCCGGTGACATCCGGAAAATAACCACTGGCCGAGCCGTCAGCGTCAATCTCTACCAAAGCGGGAAACAGCATCATGTCACCTCTGAGCAAGCGGAATAAAACCAGCATGGATCAATCCAGCCTGGCGTCTTTCAGAATCTGCATCAGCGTGCCTGTCTTCATGTCCTTCTGCGGATGCGGCACGGTGATCAGATGAGCAAAATCCGGATGTGAGAACTGATGATGACTGCCGCGTATGCGCTCCAGCTTCCAGCCATTCTTTTGCAGCAGTTTAATCAGCGTCGCGCTCTTCATCGGACTTCCTGTAGGTGAAATTATACACACAATACACACTTATGCAAGGCGGTCTCTGCCATCACATCGGCGGGTCATGGCCAAACTAACCGGGACGGCCATGACAGGCACCCGTTGATGCTGCGTTCTGCGTGCTGTTTTCCACGGCTTTTTCCCGCTGCGATAGTGGTTTGCGTAAAACTTTGAAACAGTTAACATCCCGGCACCGGCGCGCGTGCCATTTGCTGGCTGAACCGCTATCTTCAGCCTTCATCAATCCGGAGGTGCTATGCAAGGTGTGATCAAGTTTGTAAAAGGCTGGCTGATTTTTTCCCTGCTGTGGGGCATTTTTATGTGGTTTGTTTCCTGGCAGGCACAGGGCAAAACCCCGGGCATGATGATTGTCATGAGCCTGTATGCCGGTTTGATTTATCAGGCATTAATGACCATGGTGGCGCGTTACAAAGCGCGGCGCGCACAGGCCTGATTATTCACAACTGCCGACATAGCTTTGCGTCGCGCTGACGCTAATTTGCATGACATCCGGCAAGCTGAGCGCTCACTAATCAGCGTGTAAGGCGGGCAGGATGGGAAGAACGTTACTGACGGGATGGTTTTTATTGCTGCTATCACTGGCGGCCAGTGCACAATTACCGGTAGGGCCTGTGGTGATGGCGGGGCAGCATGGGCGCCACCTGGCCGGGCACAGCAGTACGGCAGATGTCGCCGAGACGCCGGATGAACATATTCAGGAACGACGGGACGGCGTGCCGCAGCGGCATTGAGTATCGGGGCCGCACGGGCCCCGATCGCCGGGGATTATTTACGGCCCAGCAGGAAACCGACAATCACGCCGATGCTGGCGGCAACGGCCAGCCCGGTCGCCGGGTTGTCGCGTACCGATCTCACCACGCAGTCTGCTGCATCCTGCACCGCATAACTGGCCTGCGCCGGATAGCGTCGCGCGGCACCGCGTGCCTGATGGCGGCGTGAACCGGTGAACTCGCCAAATTTTTCCTGTACGGCACCCGCCGCTTCATTCAATTTTGCTTCCGCTTTATCGGTCATATTGACTCCCTGAGAGTGGTGAATGTCTCTTTCAGCGTAGACAGAGAAGTGCAGACCAGCAACCTGGTGCCTTTTCAGGATGTAACAGTGGTTTGCAGGAATCGGCATTGCTGTCCATACCTGGTAAGGACCACGCTAAGCTGCGCGAACCTCACGCAGCGCTCACTGAACGGAGGAGAAATGAAACGCGATATCCTGAATGAAGACGATTACGATGAAGTTTGCCGGGTGATTGGTGATGCGGTGATTGTCCTTTCCGAGTGCGGTCATGAAACCAGACGGGAGGAGATTGCCCGTTTGCTGCAGCGTACGCGCCACGATCGCGCCCACGACGAACGCGATGAACAGCGTATGCTGGAACACGCGATTCGTCTGGTACGACCGTAGGCGCAGGGCGTCACGCGGACGCCCTCACTGCTGGCCGCGATACGCCGGGTACCAGCTCACCAGGAAGTGGCGCAGATGATCAAAACACCATTCGGCATCGTCCGCCTGCTGGCAGTAATAGCGAATGGTGACCTTCTCATAACGGCGATGGCGCTGTTGCAGCGGCGACCAGCTCCAGTCCAGCACCGCGCGCGCATAGTTGACCAGCGCGTCGCGTGGCATGCTGTGCTGCTGCTCCTGGCGGCGCAGATACATCTCAAAGAACTGATCGAGGCTCTGTGTCTCTTCGCTGCTACAGTCCAGCGTGGGGCGGAACGCCACATCGAGAAAGCCGCACACGCCATCTGCGCGCTGCTGCCAGTCACAGGCCAGCGTCATAAACAGGCCATCCTGCAGATTGACCTCTTCCAGCAGACGACGCAAATTTTCAGAATGTTTACCGGCGGCGATCTCATCAATGCGATCGGTTTCCAGCGTCAGGTCAAAACCGCAAGGGTTGACCGAGCCATCCGCGTCTCGGGTGGCCGGAAAGGGGAAATCGATATAACCGTTATTGTCCAGACTCTTTTCCATAATGCAGGTCCGCAGCATGACAAACGCTGACAATAAACCATCTGCGCGCGCCACGCACGGCTTATGGACACGTCCAGGTAATCATGGTGTTACGCGCCGGGTTGATCAGGCGGAACTGCTTGTCGCTCAGCCGCTGTGCATAAAAGCCTTCCGGCGTCACGCCAGAAGGGACATAGCGGAAACGGTCGGTGGAGTGCAGTGCGCCGCTGCTCAGCGTTACGCCATCGCGCGCCACCGAAAACGAATTCACCAAATCGAAAATGCGCCCTTCGGTGTGGCCCAGCGACTGACCATAGAGCGTTGCGACCTCGCCGGGGCAATCGACGCCTTTCGGCGTGGAGCTGCAGCCAGCCAGCAGGATAATTGTGAGTAGAAAACTGAGTCTTAACATGGTCCTGTTCCTGGTGCATTCCCTGATTTATGCTGGCCTGACGATGCGCGCCACTGATCCGATCATAGCATGTCTGACGCCACTGCCCATTTGCCATTTGTTTAATCGTTAAGCGGTAAGCATGTAAAGGGGTGACTTTGCTAGCAGATAAACGTTATTCTTGCCAGCGTTGCGCACCAGGTAAGCAAAACAAGGGTAAATCCATGAGAGAAGAAGAAGCCAGTTTAATGATTCTTCAGCACGCGATTGATAAGTTAGACGCCGACAAAAAACAGCAGGTGATGAACTGCGTGACGGCGATCCATGAAGTTATGCAGCGTTTCGATCCAGACGATGCCGGACTGGCGCTGATGCTGGTGGCCGCGCAGGTCGCGGCAGAGTAGCTCCATCCCATTCCGGTCTTAACCATTTATTTCACCCACCAGCCAGCGGTGAATCACCCGCACCATATATTGCTGCTGCTCTGCCGTTAACGGCTGATGCGCAGCAATGCCATGCCATTTTGCCAGACAGCCGCGGCAGCAGGTTGCCGTGGCGTGCTGGGCGATAAATACCGGATGGCCGCGCATTGGCGTCTGTTTGCCATCATTCTTTGGTTCGGCTGCGGCCAGTCTTTGCTGGATAAAATCGGCCGCGTGTTGGTCGATCACCGCCGGGCCTTTCTCAATACAGTACTGTCGCTCTTTCGCGCCTAAATGGAAGCGGCGGCGAAACGGCGATTGCGCCAGCCGCGCGAATAATGCCTGTTCATCTCGCATAACATCCTCCTGACGCGATCTTAGCGCATTTTACTTAACTCGTTACAAAGATATCCCGATCGCATAAAACCTCACAAAATCAGCGATGTGGAGGCGTTCTTCCTGCCCGCACTGGCTGACCCGCGGTCGCAGATTACCGCACCGGCGGCGGTTGTATGTTACCCTCTGGCCAATTAAATTCCTGTAAAATCATGATCTAACCTCAGTGGAGAACCCCATGAAGGCGATAACCCTTGCCGCGCTCCTGATGGCCTGCCAGATTGCCCCCGCGTGGAGCGAAAGCGAATTCCAGATTACCTGCCCGGGCCGCCCCACCATGACGGTATCGCGTGCCGCCTACGGGCTCAGCACGCTGATGTGGCCAACCCGGCATTTCCAGATTGCCGCCGGGCAGCAGCGCACGCGTCTGCAGGACGGCGATAAGGTCGCCATTACCCGTTTCCGCAATGGCGATCAGCTGATCGTGAATAAAAACAGCGGCGAAACCTTTTTCGTCTACGCCGACAGCGATAAGCTGTTGCCCTGCAACCGCACGGAAAAACGCGATGCTGATATTCTGTCGCTGGAGCGCTACGACGACCGCCAGCACCCCTCTTCATAATGCCGCCACAAGGAGCCGACCATGCAATTAAGCGTTACGGATAGCGTCACGCATCAGGATCTGGATGAAATGCGCCTCGGCCTGAACGCCTTCAACAGCCGCTTTATTGACGTCAATGAGATGAAAGCCATCGGTGTGTTCATTAAAGACGGCGCCGGGAAAAAGCTGGCGGGACTTACGGGTTCAACCTATGGCAACTGGTTACGCATTGATATGCTGTGGGTCAGCGATGGGTTACGCGGGCAGGGCGCCGGCAGCCAGCTGATTCAGGCTGCCGAACAGGAAGCCCGCGCACGCGGCTGCCGTTACGCGCAGGTGGATACCGCCAGCTTTCAGGCGCGGCCGTTTTATGAAAAGCTTGGCTATACGCTACGTTTTAGCCTTGATCACTATCCGCGCGAACATCAGCGTCACTATCTGAGCAAGACGCTGTAATCACAGCAGTGGCTGCTGGCGCAGGTCCAGCGGCGACTGTTCCGCTTCATCAATCGCGGCCAGCCAGCTCTGTAAATCGACCTTCGCCCAGGAGAAATGTCCGCGCGTGGTGCTCATCAGCACCACATCCGGACGCAGCGAGCGGTACAGCTCCAGCGACTGCTGCAGCTCCGCAGGATTACTGTCCGGCACCAGCACGCTGATCCAGCGATGGTAATCCCGCGTCAGGGTGTCGCCGACAAACAGGTAGGTCTGGCCGAGCGGTGAGTGATACAGGTAGCTGCAGCTGCCCGGCGTGTGGCCCGGCGTGGGCAGCAGGTGAAAGTCGCCAAAGTGCACGTCCTGATGCGTAAAGGTTTCGTCCGGCTCAATCACCAGGCTCACCGGGCCGAGCGAGCGACTGTGGCAATACAGCGCACTATTGAAGCGCTGCTGAATGGCCCGCGCGCCCGGCGCGGCTTCGTGCCAGTGGGTAAAATAGTGGCGAATCACGCCGCCCGCGTCCGCGAGCACTTCATGATCCAGCAGCTGCTCAACGCGGCCAATCAACAGGTTGCCGCGCGGATGGCGCAGCATAAACCCGTGCATCATTAAATCATTAGCCGTCTCTTCGGCGGGAAATTCCGGCGTGGAGATCCACAAGTCTTCGTACAGCGGCTTCAATAGCGGTCTCCTGCGGCAACACGTCAGCGCAACGTCGGATGGCCGGTAAAAGCTAACCGCGCGGCGCCCTGGTCAATCTCAAGCGTGGCGCTGGCGCCAAGCGGCAGCGTCACGGTATCGGCATCATGGCCAAACGGCAGATCGCTGATCACTGCAATCTGGTACTCGTCACGCAACCGCTGCCACACCGTGGCGAAATCAAAGCCGTTATCGTAATCGGACAGGGCGGTGCTGGTGAAGCTGCCGGTGACAATGGCGCGCTGGCGCGCCAGAATACCACTCTGCTGCAGCTGAATCAGCATACGCTCAATGCGGAACGGATGCTCATTCACATCCTCGATCACCAGAATGCCGTCTTCAATCTGCGGCAGCCACGGCGTGCCAATCAGGGAGCAGATCATCGCCAGATTGCCGCCCCACAGCGTGCCCTGCCAGCGGCCGCGATTCGGACTGGCGCTGTGCCACGCCAGATTGACTGTAGGAGATGTTAGCGCCTGCCAAAAGTGGCTGACGGTAAATTCAGATAAAGCCTCCGCGCCAAAATTGCCGGCCAGCATCGGTCCACTGAAGGTGATTAGCCCGGTTTGCGCCAGCAGCGCCAGCTGAATAGCGGTGAAATCACTGTGGCCGCACAGCGCGACCGGCTGATTAAGCAGGCGACGTTGCAGCGCCACATAGTCGAGGTGATCGAGCAGGCGTGAGGCACCATAGCCGCCGCGCACCGCCAGTACGATATCCGGCAGCGACGCCAGCGACGCCAGCGCATTCACATCCTGCAGGCGCTGCGCGTCATCACCGGCAAAACGCTGCCAGCGGCGCGTAATGGCTTCCGGGTTTTGCAGTTGATGGCCTTCCGCCTGCAGGCGCTCCACCGCACGGCGGGCGGCATCCTGATTGTGACAATAACCGGAAGGGGCGATGAGGCGTATTGAACGAGGGGCGAGCATAACTTCCATCCTGCTGTCTGTTGGCCTGCCGATGATGACGAAATGCGTTACCGAAGTCACGGTAGCACAAGGTTTTTACGTATTTAGGATAAACGGTAATTTTACCTTTTACCGTCATGGTTATGATAGCTTGCGCCAATCTTATAGCGGAACCGAAAATCAGTGAAAATTCGACTACTTATGCTGTCTGCTTTGCTGCTGGCTGGCTGTGCCAGCGAGCCGGAAAAACCGGTGACGCCGGAGAAGAATACGCCATTAACCCAGGCGCCGCCGTCGAAAGTGAATGATGCATGGTCACTGTTTACCGAAGATGCCGCCAGTCATTATGGCGTTGATGAGAAGCTGATCAGCGCCATTATTAGTGTCGAATCCGGGGGCAACCCAACCGTGGTAAGCCGTTCTAACGCGGTCGGGCTGATGCAGATCAAAGCCGCCACCGCCGGACGCGAGGTGTATCGCGCACAGGGACGCCACGGCCAGCCGAGTAACTCCGAACTGCGCGACCCGGCGAAAAATATTGATATCGGCGCGGCCTATATCCGGATTCTGCAGGATTCCGCGCTGGCGGGCATTCGCGATCCGCTGACGCTGCGCTATGCCACCATTGTTTCCTATGCCAACGGTGCCGGCGCGCTGCTGCGCACCTTCTCGCGCGACCGCGATCGCGCCATTGCAATGATCAACGCTATGACGCCGGATGAGTTCTACCAGCACGTGCAGAACAAGCATCCGGCCGCCCAGGCGCCGCGCTACCTGTGGAAAGTCACCACCGCCTATCGCACCATCGGCTAATGCCGCTGGCGGGGCTCAGTGCTGTGCGCGCTCTGCCGCAGCCTCATTTGAGGCATCGCTGAGGTTAATGCGCGGCAGCACGCCGCCGGTGAACTCCACGCGGCGCATCGGGAAGGCGAAACGAATCTGCTTCTGCTCCAGCTGCGCCATCAGTTGCAGGTTAATCTCCTGCTGGATGTCCATGTATTTGTTGTAATCGGCGCTCAGCACGAAATAGACCACCTCAAACGTCAGCTGCGATTCGTCAAACGACAGGAAATGGGCGCGATCAAAACGCGTGTCCGGCACGCCTTCAATGATGCGTTGCACCATGCCGCCAATCTGCCGCACTTTCTCCGCCGGCGTGCCGTAATTAATCCCGAACTTAAACACGATGCGCCGCTGCTGCATGCGTTTGTAATTGTGGATGGTTTGCTGCAGCAGAATGGTGTTGGAGCAGACAATCTGTTCGCCGCCGAGACTGCGCAGCCGGGTGGTTTTCAGGCCAATGTGCTCAATGGAGCCGGCGATGTCGCCGAACACAATAAAGTCGCCGTGCTCAAAGGGCTTATCGAAGCCAATCGCCAGCGAAGCGAACACATCGCTCAGCACCGTCTGAATCGCCAGCGCGATGGCGATACCGCCGACGCCGAGGCTGGCCACCAGCGCGGTGATATTGATCCCCATATTGGAGAGGATCGCCAGCAGCATCATCACCCACACCACGACGCGCAGCAGAATACCGAGGATCACCGTGGTGACCGGATTGCGCACGTGCAGCGGATCGCGCAGCAACGAGTGCAGCCACAGGCGAATGCCGCCGTCGATCCACAGCGTGAGCTGCAGAATCAGCGCCAGGAACCAGCCGTGGGCGATGGCGACGCTCCAGCTGTCCGGCAGATCGACAAATTTCAGCGTTATCAGCAGCGAGAAGATCAGCAGCAGCAGCTGACTGGTGCTGCGCAGAATCTCCACCAGAATGCCGGTGAAACGCACGTGGCGCTGTTCGCTATAGTGGGCGATACGGTTAGAGACAAAGCGGATGACGGTGCGCAGCAGCCAGTAAACAATCAGCGTGCCGAACACGATGATGGCGCTATTAATCCAGAAGTTTTGATTGAGAAAGATAAGTTGTAAACGATGGGCAGAAAGCCAGTTTTCCATTGGGGAGAATCTCCTTGCTGGGAGCCGGTGAAAAGAATGTGCAAGGAGAAAGCATAGACTACGCTGGCGTCGCGCGGGACGCCGGCGGTTTACTGGAAGCGATTGGCCTTGTCGCGCGCCAGCCGCTCCAGCGCAAAAATCACCTGCTGCAGCTGACGCTCCTGCACCGGTTCGATGGCGGTAAAACGGAAGCTAAGCCGCGGCGTGATGCGGGTTTCGTTCTTGCTGGTCACGGTGCTGCGCTCGCCGATGTGCAGCAGCTGTGCGGTCACTTCGAACTGGCCATATTCGCCCAGCTCAACGCGCAGCTTTTTGAAGGTATCGCCACGGTTAAGACCTTCCGGCAGCGCCTCATCCAGCAACACGCCGACGCCGCCAAGCGACAGATCCTGCAGGCGAAAGCGCGCGGTACTGCCGTCCGGCCACTGGCTGTGGCAGTAGAATACTGGTTCGAGCGGCGCGTTGACGCGAAAGAATTCCCGGCGCTGAATCTGCCACACCAGGTCGGGCAGCGTGGCGGCAAAGGCGGGCAGGCCGTCATAATCGATGCTGGTTAATCCCTGCAGCCCAAACTCCACTTTGGCACCGTGGGTTTCGGCCGCAATATTCACTTCGCCACCCTGCAGTGCCAAATCATTGTCCAGCGCGTTGCTGCCGAGATCAAAAATCACCCGATCTTCATCCGCGGCCAGCAGCCGGCTGATGAACTGACCACGGGAGAAATTGACCATCAGCAGGGTTTGATAACGCAACAAATCCTTCATCACGTTCAACACCGCCAGCGTACCGCGCTTGAGATATTGTTCTTTATCGGCGTCTTTCACGTCCTGCTCCACCTGTCCGATTGCTATTTTACGAGTGCCACTGCTCTTCGTCGGTTATCGACCGGGGCGGTAAAAGCTTTAGCCGGCGTGAACGAATTCATCATGATGTTGATGTAGCAGAGAAAAAATTCCCGGCTATACTTAGCGCGATGAACACCTTGATTCATAACGTAAGGAGCAGCAAATGGGTATTCTTTCATGGATTATTTTTGGTCTGATTGCCGGGATTATCGCTAAATGGATCATGCCAGGTAAAGATGGCGGCGGATTTATTTTGACCGTGGTACTCGGGATTGTCGGTGCGGTGGTGGGCGGCTGGATCAGTACCCTGTTCGGCTTTGGCCGGGTCGACGGCTTCAACTTTGGCAGCTTCGTGGTCGCGGTGATCGGTGCCATTGTGGTGCTGTGGATCTACCGTAAAGTCCGCAGCTGACGCCAAATCACGATTCAACAAGATCCGCAGTCCCGTCCGGGGCTGCGGATTTTTTATGTCGTCAGAAATCGTAGCCGATTGTGGCGGTCAGCGTCCGCTCCGCGCCGCGATAGCAGTAACCGGTGCCGTAGCAGGCTGCCAGATACTTTTTATCCGTCAGATTGCGGGCATTCAGCTGCAGCCAGGCACCTTTCAGGCTCGACTGCCACGCGCCCAGATCGGCGCGCAGTGAGGCGTCAAACAGGGTCACCGACGGCAAACGGGTGGTGTTTTCGTTATCGGCCCACTGGCGGCCAATATAGCGCACCCCGGCACCCGCGCTCAGGCCGTAATCAAACTGATAATGCCCCCACAGCGACGCCATGCTATTTGGCGTGACGTACGGCGTATGGCCATCGTTGCCGTCCACGGAATCCTTAAAGCGCAGATGGTTGAGCGTATAACCGGCGACGGTGCTGAACCGTTCGGTCAGCTGGCTGCGCGCCTCCAGTTCAATGCCCTGCGCATGCACTTTGCCGGACGGGGTGTAGGTGCCGTCCTGCACGTTACGGTTGGCCACATCGTTCTGCGTCAGATCGTACAGGGCCACGCTGTAGAGATCGCGCGTGCCGTTCGGCTGGTATTTCACCCCGGCTTCATACTGTTCTGAGGTGGTCGGTTTCAGCTGATTCCCGTCGGGATCGGTCAGCGAAGCCGGGGTAATCGCCTGGCTCCAGCTGACGTACGGCGACACCCCGTTATCAAAGGCGTACAGCAGCGCGGCGCGGCCGCTGACGTGATCGTCCTGACGACGACTATTGCCATTCTCTGACACGATGCGGTCATAGCGACCAGACAAATCCAGATGCCAGCGCTGCCACGCCATCTCATCCTGCAGATAGAGGCCGCTCTGATAGTAGCGGCGCGTCTGCGCTGTCCAGAGGTAATCCGGCTGGCTGCCGATGGCCTCGCCGCTCCAGGCATTCAGCGGTGAGGCAGCGCCGCTGGCGTCGCTCAAATCATTTTTATAGCGGTGATACTCCGCGCCGAGCGTGACGCGATGCTGCAGCGCACCGCTGGCAAACTCCGCCTGCAGCTGGTTATCAGTCGCCCACGCGCTGAGCGAAGAGCGCTCACCGGAGTAGTAGCGATTGAGCAGGTCCGGATTGTCGCTGTTCCAGCCAATCTGGTACACCTGGTCGAGCGCCACGCTGGAATGGCTGTAGCTGCCGGTGCTGTGCACCGACCATACCTCATCGAAACGGTGCGAGAAGTCGTAGCCGTAAATCTGCTCATGACGTTTGAACTGATCCAGCGCGCTGTCGCCCTCATAGAAGCCGTCGCTCAGCCAGCGACCATTGTGGCTATAGAGTGTGCCTTCCGCCGGCACCGAGCCGTGATAGCCGCCTGAGGGATCTTTTTGCAGATAAGCACGCAGCAGCAGGCTGGTGTCTTCATCCGGCTGCCACAGCAGCTGGGGTGACAGCGCGTATTTCTCTTCGCGCGTGTGGTCGTACTGGGTATCGCTGTTGCGCGTGATGCCGGTCAGGCGGTACGCCCATTGATCGTTAATCGCATCGGTGTAATCAAAGGCGGCGCTGTTACTGGCATTGCTGCCGGTGGCGAAGCGTAAATGGCCCTGCGAAGCAAACTGCGGCCGCTTCGTGACCATGTTCACCAGCCCGCCTGGCACCGTCTGACCATAAAGGGCAGAAGAGGGGCCTTTAATTACGTCGATGCGGTCAAGGAACCAGTTATCCACCTGCAGGATGTTGAAGCTGCCGCCGTCGCTCATCACGCGCAGACCGTCAAGGAAGGTGTTGTCGACGTCACCGCCGTGGAAACCGCGCAGCGAAATGGTGTCGTAACGCGTGGCCGCGCCACCAAAGTTGGTGAAAACCCCCGGGGTATAGCCCAGCGCCTGGTTCAGATCCTGCGCGCCCTGATCGTCAATCTGCTGACGCGTCACCACAGAAATGGACTGCGGCGTGGTGACGAGTGGACGATCGCTTTTCGTGGCGCCGCTGCGGGTGGCGAGATAGCCCGCCGTAGGCGAGGTGGCGCTCTCCTGCGGCTGTGCGGTGACCACCAGAGAGGGTTCGGCTACGCCGAGTGCCGGAAACGCCAGCGCCAGCGCGCACAGCAGCCGGCCACGGTTGAGGGGGAACAGCGCGGTCATAATGATTCCTTTGGCTGAGAACAAAAGCCGCACCACACCAGCGCGGCGGTTAATGATGAGAAAAAGAGTCATTTTAAGATTGAGAATTATTATCTTTTAGTAAGGGGTGTTTCAAGATGTAAAAGATAAGTAATGGAAAAGTGTGATGCGCAGGGGGGATGCCGCAGCACCGGGCGTGGTCATCGCCTGGCTGTGGCATCGGGCCTGAGAAGCAGGTGCGCACGGCGGCGCACCTGACGTCAGGGTTATTTCGCCGCGTTTAGCGTCGGCATTGAGGGGATGTCGCGCGTGCTGTTACAGGTTTTATCTTTCGGACAATACTTATCCAGCAGCTTCAGCGTTACGCCGTTGGTCCAGCCAAAGCCGTCCTGCAGCGGATACTCGCCGCCGCCACCACCGCCCAGCTGGGCACCGTCGACCACATACTTCTCGACCAGCTTGTGCTCGCGATCGTAAGTCTGCTGCACATTTTGCAGGAAGCGCTGACCGATCTGCTGCGCCAGCTGGTTCTGCTTGTAGTGCTCCAGACCTTCGACCGCTACCCACTGCAGCGGGGCCCAGCCGTTAGGCGCATCCCACTGCTGGCCGTTGTTTACCGTCGTGGTGACCAGCCCGCCTGGTTTCAGCAGCTGTTTTTCCACGGCGGCAGCGGTGCGTTCCGCCTGTTTGTCGCCCGCCAGCTGCATATACAGCGGGAACAGCGTGGCGGCGGTGAGCTGATTGTGCACCTGCTTTTTCTGGACATCGTAGTCGGCATACCAGCCCTGTTTGTCATCCCACAGGTAACGATTGATTGCCGCCTGGCGCTTCTCTGCATCCGCCGCAAACTGCTGCGCTTTATCATTCTGTTTTGCCAGCTTCGCGGCTTTCGCCAGCGTCTGCTCCAGGTGGAACAGCAGGCTGTTGAGGTCCACCGGGGCCAGCTGGGTGGTGCGAATCGAGGCCAGATTGTGCGCATCGGTGAACCAGCGTGAGCTGAAGTCCCAGCCCGAGGCGGCGCCGGCGCGCAGATCGCGATACACCTGCTGTTTATTGCGCTCAGGCGCTTTTTTCGCGGTGTTGACATCGTCCAGCCAGGATTCGGTGCGCGGCACGTCACGGTCATCCCAGTAGCGATTGAGCAGGGTGCCGTCGCTCAGCTTCACCACGCGCTTGCTCGCCTGGCCGGCAGCCACCTTGTCGCTGTCCGCCATCCAGTAGTCATACTCTTTTTGCAGCTGCGGCAGATACTGGCGGTAGACATCGTCTCCCTTGTGGCTGGCCAGCAAATCCACCATCAGGCTGAAGAACGGCGGCTGCGAGCGGCTGAGATAGTAGCTGCGGTTGCCGTTAGGGATGTGGCCGTACTTGTCCAGCTCGCTGGCGAAGTTGTCCACCATATCCTGCACCCGATCCCAGTGGCCGCTCTCTGCCAGCCCTAGCATGGTGAAGTAGCTGTCCCAGTAATAGACTTCGCGGAAACGCCCGCCTGGCACCACGTACGGTTTCGGCAGTGGCAGCAGCGAATCGTACTGGCTGGCCGTTGGCGTGCTGCGCGTCAGTACCGGCCACAGCCCATTGATGTGCGCGCGCAGGCTCTGGCCGGCGGGCGGCACGTATTTATCCTGCGCTTTGGGCAGGATGAAGTTGGTGTCCACGAAGCGCCTGAGATCGAAATTACGCTGATTCTTCTGCATCTGCCAGTCGGCGAGAATCGACGCCGGGTCATATTTGGGGACCGCATCGGCAAAGGTTTTCTGGTCCGGATAAAATCTGGCCTGCTGCACGGCACTGAATAGTGGGCCGAGTCGCACATCCGGCGGCTGCGGCTGGGCGCTGAGCATGCGGCTGTTATCCTCAGCGTGCACAGCAGACGCGCTCAGCAGCGCCGCGCTGAGCAATAGGGTAAGACGCGCAGGCGTAAACACTACATTTTTTATCATCGGTTTTTCTCCTTGTCCGAAAAGGTGGTGCGCTAACGCATTGACCACCCGAACAACTTTAGACGTTAACGCGCCGCTTAGCCTTTTGCAGCGGCGGAAATGTGAAGCCTTCGCGATTAATCGCCGGAAAATTGCGGTGCCGCGCGGGTTTTTACTTGCCCTGCGCCGCTATTTGACTGAGGCTGAAAGAAAAAAAAGGAGAGCAGTATGGAGATCATCTGGTATCACCCGTCACTGAATCCGCAGCCGTGGCTGGACGGCATGCGCCAGCGACTGCCGGAAGTGCGCATCCGCCACTGGCAGCCGGGCGACAGTGCGCCTGCCGACTACGCCATTGTGCGATCGCCGCCGGTGGAGATGCTGGCGGGACGGGCGCTGCGTGGCGTATTCGCCATGGGGGCCGGCGTGGACGAAATTTTGCGGCAGCTGCGCACGCACCCTGAGATGCTGGCTGATGCGGTGCCGCTCTACCGGCTGGAAGACACCGGCATGGCACGCCAGATGCAGGAGTATGCGAACTGGTGCGTGCTGGGCTGGTTCCGCCGCTTCGCCGACTATCAACAGCAGCAGCGACAGGCGCTATGGCAGCCGCTGCCGGACCGCGAACGTGCTAATTTTACCATTGGCGTGCTGGGGGCCGGCGTGCTCGGCCGCAGCGTACTGGAGAGCCTGCAGCAGTGGGGCTTCCCGCTGCGCTGCTGGAGCCGCTCGCCGAAGCAGATTGCCGGTGTCAGCACCTTTCATGGCCGCGCGCAGCTAACTGAATTCCTTGCCGGCACGCAGATACTGATTGATTTGCTGCCCGCCACGCCGGAAACCAGCAACCTGATCGATGGCACGTTTCTTAGCGCGCTACCGCGCGGCGCCTGTTTCCTCAACCTCGCGCGTGGTGCGCACGTGGTTGAGGCCGATCTACTGGCGGCGCTGGAGAGCGGTCAGCTGGCCGCCGCCTCGCTGGACGTATTCCAGGTGGAACCGCTGCCGGCCGCGAGTCCGCTGTGGTCTCATCCACATGTCATGATTACCCCGCATAATGCCGCCACCACCTTGCCGCATGAGGCGATGGACTATATTGCCGGTGCCATCACGGCACTGGAGCAGGGCCAACAGCCGCGCGGTCTGGTCGATCGCCAGCGTGGCTATTAATTCAGCAGAGGAGAAGAGGATGTATCCCGTCGATTTACATATGCACACCGTGGCCAGCACCCATGCTTACAGCACGCTGCACGATTACGTCGCTCAGGCGAAACAGAACGGCCTGAAGCTGTTCGCCATTACCGATCACGGTCCGGACATGGCCGATGCGCCGCACTACTGGCATTTTGTCAATATGCGCATCTGGCCGCGCGTGATTGACGGCGTCGGCGTGCTGCGCGGCATTGAAGCCAACATCAAAAATCAGCAGGGTGAGATTGATTGCAGCGGGCCGATGCTGGATGCGCTGGATCTGATCGTCGCCGGCTTCCATGAGCCGGTCTACGCACCGCGCGACAAGGCTCACCACACTGAAGCGATGATCGCCACCATGGCCAGCGGACTGGTGCACATCATCAGCCATCCGGGCAACCCAAAATTCCCGGTGGATATTCGCGCCATCGCGGAAGCCGCCGCGCACTACGATGTGGCGCTGGAGATCAACAACTCGTCGTTCACCCATTCGCGTCCGGGCAGTGAACCTAACTGCCGCGCGATTGCGGAAGCGGTGCGTGACGCCGGTGGCCGGCTGGCGTTTGGCTCCGATTCGCACACCGCCTTTACCCTCGGTGATTTCGAACACTGCCTGCGTATTACGCGCGAAGTGGATTTTCCGCAGGATCGCGTGTTAAATGTCACGCCGCGTCGCCTGCTCGACTTTCTCGAACAGCGCACCGGCAAACACATTGCGGAATTTGCCGACTTTTAACTTTTTTGCCTCAAGGAATTCTGTTGCATGAATGAGTTTTCCATTCTCTGCCGCGTCATCGGCTCGCTGTTTAATCGCCAGCCGCAGGACCCGCTGCTGGTGCCGCTGTTCACCCTGCTGCGCGAAGGCAAACTGAAAGATCAGTGGCCGCTGGAGCAGGATGAACTGCTGACCCGGCTGCAGCAGAATAGCGATCCGCAGGCGCTGGCGGCGGATTACAACGCGCTGTTCGTCGGCAGCGACTGCAGCGTACCGCCGTACGCCTCACAGTGGCCGAACGGACCGCAGGAAGCCGAGGTGCGGGCGTTTTTAACCTCTCGCGGTATGCCACTGAGCGAGTCGCCGGCCGATCACTTTGGCGTGCTGCTGCTGGCGGCCTCCTGGCTGGAAGATCAGTCTGCAGAAGATGAGGCGGCGGCCCAGCTGGCGCTGTTCGATGACTACCTGCTGCCGTGGTGCGGCGCCTTCCTCGGTAAAGTGGAAGCCCACGCCACCACCGCGTTTTATCGCACGCTGGCGGCGCTGAGCCGTGAGGCGATTCAGGCGATGTATGACGAACTGCGTGAAGAGGGCGACGACGCCTGAGTCGTCACCAGCAGGGATGGCTGCTGCCGGGCAGTTGCGCCGGTGCCGCGCACAGCATCGGCGTACCGGGCAGATAAGCCGCGGCGCGCAGGCGCTCGCCAATTCCCCAGCGATTGATCTCCAGCGCGCTCAGCGCATCGTGCGGCTGCGGCGTAATGCCACGCTGTTCGCCTTGTGGCGCTGCGCCGTGTTGCTGAAGCAACAGCGCGGTACGCGCCAGCGACAAACGCGCCTGCCAGCCGGTGCCGTTAATTCGGCGCTGGCGTAATCCTTCCAGCACCGCGGCCGCCATCATATAGCCGGTGGCGTGATCCAGCGCCTGCACCGGCAGCGGCGTCGGTTTAACGCCTGCCTGCCAGCGCATACCCTGTTCGGCGATGCCGCAGGCCATCTGCACCAGGCTGTCAAAACCGCGCCGGTTGCGCCACGGCCCGTGCCAGCCCCAGGCGTTGAGCCTGACATCCACCAGCCCCGGCGCCAGCCGCTGACGGCTCTCCGCATCCAGCCCCAGCTTTTCCAGTGCGTCCGCGCGGTAGCCGTGCACCAGCACATCCGCATGCTGTAGCAGCGTAATCAGCCGATCGCGCCCGGCGCGGGTTGTGATATCCAGCTGCGCGCAGCGTTTGCCGCAGTTGATCTCCTCTTCCAGCGTCGGTTCACGCCAGCCGGGCGGATCGATGCGCAGCACCTGCGCGCCGAGGCTGGCCAGAAAGCGGGTCGCTACCGGTCCGGCAATGATGCGCGTCAGATCCAGCACCCGCACGCCCAGCAGCGGTCGCGCCGGCAGCAGCGCCCAGCCCGGCGTGGGCGCTTCGCCGGTTGCCCGTTGAGCAATCAGCGCTTCTTCGCTTACCGCCAGCCCCTGCGCGTGCTGCTGCCACTGCTGTGCGCTGCGCATCCAGGCGGCACAGCCGCCGGCGTCGACCACGGCCTGCTCCAGCGCGTGTCCCTGCCAGCGTGCCACCACCGCCGCCAGCGATGACCGATCGGCGTGCTCGCCCAGCACGCGCGCCATGGCGGCGCGATGGTTTGGTGCGTTGGTGTGCAGGCGGATCCAGCCATCCTCGCACGGATAGTCACCGGCCAGCGCGTCCCACTGGGCGGCTGGCGGACGGTTCAGCGGCGTCAGGCTGTGCTGAAACCAGCGCGAGGCCAGCCGGACGTTGACGCTGACCGGGGCCGGACGCTCCAGCAGATCGCTCAGCGCCTGGCTGGCGAGGCCGATGCTGGTGGCGGCGAGTTCGCTAACGGCAAAAGCCGAGGGGAAGCTGTCGGTCTGAAGAAAGTGGATCGTCGGCGCGTGTTCCGCACCCCGCAATCCCTGCCACAGTTGCTGCCACAATGCGGCAGCGCGTTGAGAATCCATGCTAAACCTCCGGAAAACACGCGAGCTTCAAGCATAGCAGAGTGGATTAGCGGCGGCGCAGGCGCGGAAAGCGGGCATGCATGCGCAGGTTACGCAGGTTAATCACCGCAATCGCCGTCCCCAGCACCACCAGCGAGGCTCCAAGGATTTTGAAGCTGTTCATGCTGTCACCCAGCACCAGCACGCCCATCAGTACCGCCAGCACCGGCGTCAGCAGCGAGTAGGGCATGATCAGGTTGACGTTATATTTTTTCAGCAGCGCGTACCACAGCGTGTAGGCGACAATCGACGAGGCGAGGGCGCTGTACAGGATGCCAAACCAGCCGCGCCAGCCGGCCTGACTCAGCGCGGTAAACTGCTGCGATTCAGTCAGCCACGAGGCCGCGCCGACAATCGGCACCGCAAGGAAGGAGATCCAGCCGGTAAGCGTCAGCGGTTTAATCGGCGGTGACTTTTTCACAATCATGTTGCTCACCGCCCAGCCAGTGGCGCTGCACAGCAGAATACACAGCACCCACCACGCCGGAATTGTCGGGCTGCCGGAGAGCACCACCACCCCGGCCAGCGAGATGGCGATACCGCACAGCTGCACCAGCCGCAGTTTCTCCTTCAGCACCACCATCGCCAGCAGCATGGCAATCGGCGTGCCCAACTGGACCACAATGGCCCCGGTGCCGGCATCGGTATAGCGCATGCCGACAAACAGCAGCGAAAAGTGCATGAAGCCAAAAGTAAACGCCAGCGTTAGCAGCCACGGCAGCTGGGCGCGCGTGATGCGGCAAAACGGCACCAGCACGATAGCCACCACCACAAAGCGCATCCAGGTCAGAAACAGCGGCGGAAGCTCCAGCAATCCCCACTTTATCGCCACGTTATTGAACGCCCAGATGCACACCACCATCAGAACCAGAAAAAAATGCCGCACCGCCACGCTGCTGTCCTTTGTTTTATCGATGTTGTCACCGTCTAATGATGGCACGAAGGCGATCGGTTAGCGCACGCGGGCGACGCTTTTTTTCGTAATGGCATTAGCTTATGCCGAAAAATCCAGGACAGGGGGCAAATTTACTGTCAGAGTGGATGTCCGAAACACGATCATTTGAGGACCGTATTCGGCATGACACAGACCCGCACCTTACCCCTTGCTCTGATTCAACTGGAAACGCCGCCGCCGCAGGTGGTGGCAAAAATTGGTGAACAACCACAGTGGTTTATTGCAGCCCTGGCGCTACAGCCGGATGATTATGTCATTGTGCGGCCGCATCTCGGGGAAGAGCTGCCGGCTTTCTCTGGCATCAGCGGCGCGATTTTCAGCGGTTCGTGGGCGATGGTGACCGATCACGCCGACTGGAGCGAGCGCACCGCCGCCTGGATTCGTGCGGCCATCGACGCGCAACTGCCGCTGCTCGGCGTTTGCTATGGTCATCAGCTGATGGCCTATGCGCTGGGCGGTAAAGTGGGCGATAACCCCAACGGCTGGGAGCGCGGGCTGAAAACCCTGACGCGCACCCCGCACCGCGATCCGTGGCTGGCACAGTTGCCGGAGGCCTTCCCGGCGTGGTTGTCGCACCGCCAGTCGGTGCTGATACCGCCGCCGCAGGCACAGGTGCTGGCGCGTTCAGCGCTGGATGGTTGTCAGATCCTGCGCTATTCGCCGCAGGCGCTGTCAGTGCAGTTCCATCCGGAGTTCGACCATAACATCATGACCGCCTGCCTGCCTTCCGGCGTTAGCGATGATGGCGCGCAGCTGTCAGGCGAAGACTGGGCGCGCGAGCTGCTGCAGCGTTTCTGGCAGCAAACGCGCCCGCAGGCGCAGGCTCAGGGCGCGTAATGCCGCGTGCAGCGATAAACCCAGGCGGGTGGCATATTTTTCAGCACCCGCTGGCGCTGCCAGGTGAAGTAGCGTGACAGGCTGGGCTGGGTCAGCGAGGTGTATTGAAACTGGACAAACACGCCGCGCGGCCCCAGTCCTTCATGCACTGCGCTGAGAATGGCGTCGCGCGTTACGGGCGGCAGCGACAGCAGCGGCAGGCCGGAAAAAATCACGTCGTACTCCCCGGACAGATACTCTGCCGAGCAGGCGCGCACCTGCATGCGCGCATCGTTCCAGCGACGTAACCCTTTCACCAGCTCGGGACTGATTTCAAACACATCCAGCTGCGCCTGCGGTGCCATATGTGCCAGCAGATGACGGGTCAGCACGCCGTCGCCGGCGCCCAGCTCGGCAATGCGCAGGCTGTGCTCCCAGTTGACCGTTTCACACATGGCGCGACACAGGGCGGCTGAAGAGGGCGTGATGCTGCCCATTTTGCGCGGATTGCGGATAAATTGCTGAACGAAGTTCGCTTTGGCGCGCATTACCATCAGGGCTGAAGCCAGCATCTTGTTCTCCTGTTCACGGGTCTGCTTCATATTGACCGCACAAATCGCACATGTTCCGCTTTTCATCACGCTTATGGCCAAACTCGGAATTATCTGTCTGCGACAGGCGCAGGTTATGGCGTGACGGCAGCGCAGTTTCTTAATGCCCTCTTTTCCTTCGATGCGGTCACAGTTTCCCGCTGAGCGATCTGACAGGCTGGCATTGTTCGCTCAATGTTAATAACAAGTTTAAATGTTGTTAATCGCTACTCTGTCCCGCAAGGAGAAACACCATGCGTTACGCTGCTCCGGGAGAAACCGGTTCTCTCATCCATCTGCAATCGCGTTATGGCAACTTTATCAACGGCGAATTTGTTCCGCCGGTGAACGGTAACTATTTTGTTAACACCACGCCGATCAACGGTTCGACCATCGGCGAATTCCCGCGCTCGGATAAACAGGATATCGACAACGCCGTGGCCGCCGCGCAGGCCGCTGCGGACGCATGGGGCAAAACCTCGCCGCAGGCACGTTCGCTGCTGCTGCTAAAAATTGCCGACCGGCTGGAAGCCAATCTGGAAGCCATCGCGGTCAATGAAACCTGGGATAACGGTAAGCCGGTGCGTGAAACCCTGGCGGCTGATTTGCCGCTGGCGGTTGACCACTTCCGCTACTTTGCCGGCTGCGTGCGCGCCCAGGAAGGCACTGCGGCAGAGATCGACGAGTTCACCGCCGCCTACCACTTTCATGAGCCGCTTGGGGTTGTCGGACAAATTATCCCGTGGAACTTCCCGCTGCTGATGGCAGCATGGAAACTGGCGCCGGCGCTGGGTGCCGGTAACTGCGTGGTGCTGAAGCCCGCCGAACAGACGCCGCTCTCCATAACCCTGTTGATGGAGCTGATTAAAGACCTGGTGCCGCCGGGCGTGATTAACGTGGTGCACGGCTACGGCAAAGAGGCCGGCGAGGCGCTGGCTTCGCATCCGGGTATTGCCAAGATCGCCTTTACCGGATCGACCGCCACCGGCGGCCACATTCTTGAGCTGGCGGCAAAAAGCCTGATCCCGTCCACCGTCGAGCTGGGTGGCAAGTCGCCCAACATTTTCTTCGAAGACATCATGCAGGCGGAGGAGAGCTTCATCGAAAAAGCGGCCGAAGGCGTGGTGCTGGGCTTCCTTAATCAGGGTGAAGTCTGTACCTGTCCGTCACGCGCGCTGGTGCAGGAGTCGATTTTTGAGCCGTTTATGGCGGCGGTGATGAAGCGCATCCAGACCATTAAGCGTGGCGATCCGCTCGACACCGAGACCATGATCGGCGCGCAGGCGTCGCAGCAGCAGTTCGACAAAATTCTCTCTTACCTGGAGATTGCTCAGCAGGAGGGCGCGCAGGTGCTGCACGGCGGCGGGGTGGAGAAAATCGGTGAGGCGTTTGCCAGCGGTTACTACATTCAGCCGACGCTGCTGAAAGGTGATAACAGCATGCGCGTTTTTCAGGAGGAGATTTTCGGACCGGTGGTCGGCGTGCTGACCTTTAAAGACGAAGCGGAAGCGATTGCCATCGCCAACGATTCGATTTACGGCCTCGGTGCGGGCGTGTGGACGCGCGATATTAACCGTGCTTACCGCGTAGGTCGCGCGATTAAAGCCGGTCGCGTCTGGACCAACTGCTATCACCTCTATCCGGCGCACGCCGCGTTTGGCGGCTATAAAAAATCCGGTATTGGCCGTGAAACCCACAAAATGATGCTCGATCACTATCAGCAGACCAAAAATTTGCTGGTCAGCTACAGTACGCAACCTCTCGGCTTTTTCTGATTTAACCGGCAGCGGTGCGCGCCGCTGCCGCCTTCATGGCAACGTCACACAGCCCTGTCACAGTGCTGACAGAAAAAACAGATTATTCCCCCTGTTATTAAGACGCGTCTTGTCGATATTAAGAGACGTGAGTTTATACAGTAACGCACCGTTTTTAAGGAGAGAAGATGAACACCCTGTACCACTTTCAGGAGCAGCACGACGAAGTGCTGGATGCGGTCGAAGAGAATATCATTACCGTAAATCTGCCGGGCCGCCAGGCGATCTACGTGATTGGCCAGAACGACGACGATGCCGATCTGTTGCTGGATGTGCAGCTGCGCGGTGTGTGAGCGCCGCAGGGTCTGGCAGACAAAAAAATCCGCAGCTTTTACGCCGCGGATTTTTTTATTGCTGGCCGGCTTATTTCACGCAGGCAGCACACTGGTTGTGGATTTGCTGGAAGAAGTCGTTGCCTTTGTCATCCACCAGGATGAACGCCGGGAAGTTCTCCACTTCAATTTTCCAGATCGCTTCCATGCCCAGTTCGGCATACTCCACGCACTCCAGACTCTTAATGCTTTGCTGCGCCAGCACCGCCGCCGGGCCGCCAATACTACCCAGATAGAAGCCGCCGTGTTTATGGCAGGCATCAGTGACCTGCTGGCTGCGGTTACCTTTTGCCAGCATCACCATGCTGCCGCCGTTAGCCTGCAGCAGATCGACGTAGGAGTCCATGCGGCCGGCGGTGGTCGGACCGAGTGAACCGGACGCGTAACCTTCCGGCGTTTTCGCCGGGCCGGCATAGTACACCGGGTGATCTTTGATGTACTGCGGCAGACCTTCGCCGTTGTCGATGCGCTCTTTCAGTTTGGCGTGCGCAATATCACGCGCCACGATGATGGTGCCGTTCAGCGACAGACGCGTTGCCACCGGGTAAGCGGAGAGCTGGGCGAGGATCTCGCTCATCGGGCGATTGAGATCGACGCTGACCACTTCGCCTTCGCCCTGCTGACGCAGCGCTTCCGGGATATAGCGACCCGGATTGTCTTCCAGCTTCTCGATCCAGATGCCTTCGCGGTTAATTTTGGCTTTGATGTTGCGGTCAGCCGAGCAGGAAACGCCCATGCCCACCGGGCAGGATGCGCCGTGACGCGGCAGACGCACCACGCGGATATCGTGAGCAAAATATTTACCGCCAAACTGCGCGCCGAGGCCGAGTTTCTGCGAGGCTTCCAGCAGTTCCTGTTCCAGCTGCACGTCACGGAACGCCTGACCGTGTTCGTTGCCTTCGGTCGGCAGCGAATCGTAATAGTGGGTTGACGCCAGCTTCACGGTTTTCAGCGTGCTCTCAGCGGAAGTGCCGCCGATGACAAACGCAATGTGGTATGGCGGACAGGCCGCCGTACCGAGCGACATCATTTTATCGATCAGGTAGTTTTTCAGCTTCGCTGGTGTGATCAGCGCTTTGGTTTCCTGATACAGATAGGTTTTGTTAGCAGAACCGCCACCTTTGGCGATGCACAGGAATTTGTATTCGTCGCCGTCAACGCTGTAGAGATCGATCTGCGCCGGCAGGTTGGTGCCGGTGTTGACCTCTTTATACATATCAAGCGGCGCATTCTGCGAGTAGCGCAGGTTATCTTCGATAAAGGTGTTGTAAACGCCCTGAGACAGCGCAGCTTCATCGCCGCCACCGGTCCAGACGCGCTGGCCTTTTTTACCCGTGATGATGGCGGTACCGGTGTCCTGGCAGGTCGGCAGCACGCCCTTAGCGGCGATTTCCGAGTTGCGCAGGAACTGCAGCGCCACGTATTTGTCGTTCTGGCTGGCTTCATCGTCCGCCAGAATCGACGCCACCTGCTGCTGATGTGACGCGCGCAGCATAAAAGAGGCATCGTGGAACGCCTGCTGCGCCAGCAGCGTCAGCGCTTTCGGGTCGACTTTCAGGACTTCTTCGCCGTCAAAGTTGGCCACCGAAACATGGTCGCGGCTCAGCAGATAGTACTCGGTATCATCTTTGGCGAGAGGAAAGGGATTCTGGTAGTAGAAGGGTTTGTTCGACATGTTGGCTCACTTAGCTTCGTGTTGCCCGCCAGCATGACGGGCGACAAATTAGGCGATCTGTTATTCGATTTTCTCTCGCCAGTCCGCGGCAAGAGCTGACTGGCGAGTATCATACCACTTTAACGTTGTTACGCGGCTGCGTTTTTAACATCAAAGCAACATCATCAGAACATCATCACCATCCACGGGTAGGCAATGACCATCAGCGCCACCAGGAACAGGGCACCAAAGATGGTACCGAGACGCCAGTAGTCTTTGGTTGGCAGGTAGCCGCTACCGTAGTAAATCGGGCTTGGGCCTGTGCCGTACGGGGTGATAATGCCCATCACACCCAGTGAGGTACACATCATCAGGCAGAACACCGGCATGTTGATGCCCGGAATCGAGGCGGCAATGGTCAGCATGGCAGGCAGCAGGGCGGTGGTGTGCGCCGTGGTGCTGGCGAACAGATAGTGCAGCAGGTAGAAGGCGACCAGCAGTACCACCGCTGACACCTGCGGGTCGTAGCCGTGCAGCAGCAGCGCACCCTCTTTACCCAGCCAGGCGATGAAGCCCACGCGCGCCAGTCCATCAGCCAGCGCGACCAGCGTGGCAAACCAGGCAAAGGTGTTCCAGGCGGCTTTGTTGCTGGTGATGTCGTTCCAGTTCAGCACGCCGGTCCACAGCATCAGCACGATAACCAGCAGGGCGGCCATCGCCGGTTCAATCCATGCGGTCGCGAAGATCCACATCATCAGCGCAGCGACCACGAACACCAGCAGCAGAATTTCATTGCGTGACAGCGGACCCAGTTTCTCCAGCTCGGCTTTAGCCCAGCGTGGCACTTCGTCATTCACTTTTACTTCTGGTGGATAGAGCCAGTAAGCCAGCAGCGGCATGGTAAGAATCAGCAGGATCCCCAGCGGCAGGAAGGCGAGGAACCACATGCCCCACGAGATATCAAAGCCAACCACGCTTTTTACCAGCGCCAGCGCCAGCAGGTTAGGGGCCAGCGCGGAGAGGAACATTGAGCTGGTGATACAGGCGGCGGTGATAGCAACCCACATCAGGTAAGAACCAATTTTGCGTGCGCTTGGGTCGTTAGGTTTAGAACCGTACAGCGGCGGCAGGTTGGCAATGATGGGATAGATCGTCCCGCCGCTGCGCGCGGTGTTGGATGGCGTAAACGGTGCCAGCAGCAGGTCGGCAAAGGTGATGGCATAGCCGAGCGTCAGGCTGCGACGGCCGAGATATTTCACCAGAATCAGCGCCAGGCGGCGACCGAACTGGGTTTTATCGTAGCCGGCGGCAAACATGAAGGCGCCGAAAATCAGCCACACGGTGGAGTTGCCGAAGCCGCTCACCGCCCATTTAAACGCCTGTCCGGCCGTTTTGAACTTCGGATCGGCCAGTTCTGCCGGGCTGAACAGCACGTACTGGCTGAACAGCGCGATGATCACCACACCGGTCAGGCCGATGACCGCGCCCGGCAGCGGTTCGAAGATCAGGCCGACAATCACCCCGACGAAGATGGCGAAGAAGTGCCATGCATACGGCTCCAGCCCGGCAGGGGTAGGTACCAGCAGCAACAGTACGGCAACCACGATCGGCAGGCACAACATGACGAGCCGGTTCTTTTTCCCCGGTGCGGCAGGTGGCGCCTTTAGGGGTTCACTCTGGGTTGTTTGTGTATTCATAGTTTTGGTCTGCAAGTTATGGGAATGCGATTGACGGCCCGGTCGGGTTGATTTTTTTAGTTACGAAACGCTTGTAGCAGATCAACCAGGACGTTTTAAAGTGTCTTTTACATGAATCTTCGTTATTGCAATTTTGCTTCGCGAATTATCAATTGAATGACGCTATGATGCGATTAATTAAAATATCTATTTTGATCTGGATCAATAAAATTATTAGCGGGTTTTTTGTTTTAACGTTTTGCGCCGTAATAAATGAACCAACAGGTGTAAAATATGTGTTAAAAGTGAACGGAACGGCAAAAATACCGCCATAATCAGGCGAAAGATGCTTTTTATCTCTTTGATATTACGTTATTTGTTTTAAATGTAAGGAAAAAGTTGATTTTTGTCAAGTATTGGTTAAAACTTAGCGGAGCGCGGATTTCAGCAATGAGCAATAAAAAGTATTTTCACGCGTAAAACTTATATAACTAACATTCTGGGTTATGTAACTAAATAAAATGGTATATTTATACCATGAAGTCGGACCACTTAAATTAATTATAAAGACCTCCGAACTGCCAAAGAATTGAATACACGATTTCTTAATTCTGGAGTTGCTCATCATGAATACGCTCACCCCGATTCTTAATCCGCTGACATTACCGAAAGGGGCGGTGCTGAAAAACCGCCTGGTGATGGCCCCGATGACCACCTGTACCGGCTATTACGACGGCGGCGTGACCAGCGATCTCGTTGAGTATTATCGCGTGCGTGCCGGCAGCATTGGCACCGTGATCGTCGAGTGCGCCTTTATCGATAACCGCGGTCCGGCGTTCCCGGGCGCTATCGGCATTGACAGCGACAACAAAATCCCTGGCCTGGCCAGAATCGCGCACGCCATCAAGTCCCAGGGTTCTAAAGCCATTCTGCAGATTTACCACGGCGGCCGCATGGTTGAGCCCGCGCTGATCGGCGGGAAAACTCCGGTCGCGCCCAGCGCTATCGCCGCGCCGCGTGAAGGTGCCAGCACCCCGCAGGCGCTGACGGCGGAAGAGGTGGAGGTGATGATCACCAAGTTTGGTGATGCGGTGAACCGCGCCATCAAAGCCGGCTTCGACGGCGTGGAGATCCACGGCGCTAACACCTACCTGATTCAGCAGTTCTACTCGCCTAACTCTAACCAGCGCGACGACAAATGGGGCGGCAGCCGCGACAACCGCGCGCGCTTCCCACTTGAAGTGCTGGAAATCACCCACAAAATGGCGGAGCGCTTCGCCGCAGCGGATTTCATCATCGGCTATCGCTTCTCGCCGGAAGAGCTGGAAGTGCCCGGTATCCGCTGGGACGACACGCTGTACCTGCTGGAAAAACTGGCGGCGCGCGGGCTGGATTACGTGCACTTCTCCGTCGGCCAGCTGCTGCGTCCGTCGATTGTCGACACCCAGGATCCGACGCCGTTAATCAGCAAATACATTGAACAGCGCTCGGCGACGCTGGCGAAAGTGCCGGTGATTGGCGTTGGCGGCGTGGTGAACAAAGAGGATGCCGAACTGGCGCTGGCCTCGGGCTTCGATCTGGTGGCGATTGGTAAAGCCTGTATTGCCTATCCGGACTGGGCCGATCGCATCATCAAAAACGAGCACATGGATCTGTACATCGACAGCACCAAACGCGAAGCGCTGACCATTCCGGAACCGCTGTGGCGCTTCTCGCTGGTGGATGCGATGATCCGTGACGTCAGCGATGGCCATCGTAAGTACAAAGCCGGCGTTTACCAGGCGAAAGTGGAAGCCGAAGCGCTGAAGCTGAAAATCAACGTAACGCTCGACACCGACCGTATCACCGACATTTCGCTGGTGCCGGATCCTAACCTCGACGTCGATTTCACCAGCACCTTTGAAAGCCTGCGTGAACGTATTCTGGTGGCGAACAGTCCGCACGTCGATGCCATCACCGGTGCTACCACGCAGAGTGAGGCGCTGAAGAAAGCAGTATCGCGCGCGCTCACTACCTCCAGCAAAGAGTATGTGATTGAAGAGGGCGGTAACCCGAATGCGCCGGTCAATTACGATGTGGTGGTGGTTGGTACCGGCGGGGCCGGTCTGGCGGCGGCGATTCAGGCGCACGATGACGGCGCGCGCGTAGTGATCATTGAGAAGATGCCCACCATTGGCGGTAACACCATCAAAGCGTCGGTGGGGATGAACGCGGCGGAAACCCGTTATCAGAAACTGAAAGGCATCGAAGACAGCAAAGAGCTGTTCTACGAGGAAACGCTGAAAGGCGGCAAATTCAAAAACAACCCGGTGCTGCTGCGTGAGTTCGTTGAGCGTGCGCCAGAAGCCATTGAGTGGCTGGCGGCGAAAGACATTGAGCTGAGCGATATCACCATCACCGGCGGCATGAGCATTGACCGTACGCACCGTCCGGAAGATCGCTCGGCGGTGGGCGGCTTCCTGATTAGCGGCCTGGTGAAAAACGTTAACCAGCGCAACATCGAAGTGCTGCTGGAAACCTCGGTGGCCGAGATCCTGTTTGAAAACGGTGCGGTGACCGGCGTGAAAGTGGTCGATGAGTACAACGACAGCCGCATCCTGAATGCGAAAAGCGTGATTGTGGCCACCGGTGGCTTCAGTGCCAACCGCGAGATGGTGGTGAAATACCGTCCGGAGCTGGATGGTTTCGTCACCACCAACCACAAAGGCGCCACCGGTAGCGGTATCGCCATGCTGCAGAAAATTGGCGCCGAGACCGTCGACATGGGCGAAATCCAGATTCACCCAACCGTTGAGCAGACCACCTCGTACCTGATTTCCGAAGCGATGCGCGGCGGCGGGGCGATTCTGGTCAGCCAGGCCGGTAAGCGTTTCTACAATGAAATGGAAACCCGTGACAAAGTTTCTGCCGAGATTATCGCGCTGCCGGAAAAAAGCGCGTGGATCGTGTTCGATGAGCAGGTACGTGCCAACAACAAAGCGGCGGACGAATACATCGCCAAAGGCTTTGTGATTAGCGCGCCAACGCCACACGAGCTGGCGGTGAAACTCAACATGGATCAGGAAACGCTGCAAAGCACGCTGGGCCGTTACAATGAGTTTGTGATTAACCAGAAAGACGAAGACTTTGGCCGTGCCACCGCGCTGCGTCATCCGCTCAATCAGGGGCCGTTCTTCGCGATTCGTATCGCACCGGGCGTGCATCACACCATGGGCGGCGTGACCATCAACACCGAGACCGCGGTGCTTGACGCGCAGAAACAGGTGATTCCTGGTGCCTGGGCGGCGGGTGAAGTGGTCGGCGGTATCCACGGTGCGAACCGCATCGGCGGTAACGCCGTCGCCGATATCATTATCTTTGGTATCAAAGCGGGCCGTAATGCCGCTAAACTGGCGTTAGGTAACTAAGCTATCACGATGCCCGCGCCCTGCGGGCATCGTTCTCTTGCGGGGGCCACAATGACAAGCGACGCTGGCGTCCATTCCTATTCTGCCGTCCTCATGGGTTCGCCCATTCTGCTTAAACTGTTCGAAGACAATCCCACGCTGGCCAGCCAGGTCTTTCGCCTGATCAAACAGCAGGAAAACCTGTTTACCGTTAACCGCGCCGAATCTGAAGTGATGGCCATTAATCACGCAGCCGGACGCCATCCGGTGGTGGTGAGCGCGCCGGTTTTTGCGCTGATTAGCGTGGCGCACGCGGTGAGCATCCTGCCGGACAGCGCGTTTAACTTCACCATCGGTCCGGTGGTGAAACGCTGGAAGATTGGTTTTCAGGGGCGTGAAGTGCCGCCCGCAGCGGAGATTGAGACGCTGCTGCGCCTGACCGATCCGCATCAGGTGGTGCTGGATGCCGAACAGCACTCGGTGTTTCTGCCGCTGCCGGGCATGGAGATCGATCTGGGTGCCATTGCGAAAGGCTACATCGCCGATGTGGTGCAGGCATTTCTGCGTCAGCAGGGTGTTGCGCAGGCGCTGATTAATCTCGGTGGCAATGTGCATACGCTCGGCAGCCCGCCGCATCAGCCGCAGGGCTGGGGCATCGGGCTCAAAAAACCGTTTGGCCGGGACGATGAGCTGCTGGGTACGCTGCAGGTGCAGGGCAAATCGGTGGTGACGTCCGGGATTTATGAGCGCTACTTTGAACGCGACGGCCGCTGCTGGCATCACATCTTTGATCCGCGCACCGGCTATCCGCTGGACAATGCGTTATTGAGCGTGACGGTGATTGCCGATCGCTCGCTGGATGGCGATATCTATACCACACTGCTGTACGGCATGGGCGTAGAGCAGGGGCTGGCGTATCTCGCCGGCCAGCCTGATATCGACGCGGTGTTTGTCACCCGCGATCGGCAGATTATCTGCTCGCCGGCGCGCCATTTCCGCTTCAGCCAGCTGGATTTCAGCTGGCAGCTGCGTCACTGACAGTACTGCTGCAGCAGCGAATGGTACTCCGGCTGCAGGCGATAGCGATACACCGGGCGGCCGGTGGCACCGTAGTGAATGCTGGTGAACAGAATATTAATCTGCGCCAGCCAGATCAGGTATTTGCGACACGAAACGCGTGAAATGTTCACCTCTGCCGCCAGCTCGTCGGTGGAAAACTCATGGCCGGGATGGGCGTCAATCCACTGACACAGCGTGCGCAGCGTCTGCGGCGTTAAGCCTTTCGGCAGCCGTTTGTTGTCGTGCTGGGTGGCGGGGCTGCCGTGCATCAGCAGATCGAGGTCCGACTGCTGATAGTAGTGCTGATTGTCCATCAGCGATTTTTTCTGCCGCCAGCCGGTCAGCGCCTCTTCAAAACGCGGGAACTGGAACGGTTTGATCAGGTAGTCGACCACACCGTAGTGCAGCGAAGTTTTGATATTCTCCGCGTCGGCCGCTGACGAAATGATGATCACTTCCACTGAGCTCTGCGCCTGGCGCAGCTCCGGCAGCAGATCGAGCCCGTTCTCCTGCTGCATATAGATATCCAGCAGCACCAGGTCGATCGGCGTTTCGCTATTAAACAGGAACTCGCGCGCCTGCTGCAGCGTTGCGGCGGTACCCACGCAGTGAAAGCCCGGCACCTGGCCGATAAAGCTGCGGTTCAGCTCGGCCACCATGGCGTCATCGTCGACCACTAACACGTTAATCATGCGGTTTGGTTCCTCCATCCCACGGAAGTTGGACTAAAAATTGGGTGAACACGCCGGGCTCGGACTCCACGCTGACGCTGCCGCCGAGGTGCTCCGTCTGCTGTTTCAGCAGGAACAGGCCGACCCCGCGATCCTCGCCTTTGGTAGAGAAGCCCTTGTCAAACACGGTTGCCAGATGCTGCGGCGCAATACCCGGTCCGTCATCGCTCACTTCACAGGTCAGCCAGCCGTTCTGATAGTGCAGCATGACGTGGATTTCGCCCTCGGTCTGCTCACTCATCGCATCCAGCGCATTCTCCACCAGGTTGCCGACCACGGTGATCAGCGCCGCCATCTGCTGCTCGTTGCCGCTGTCCGGCAGGTAACTGGCATCGCTGATGGTCAGACGATGGCCGCAATCAGAGGCGCGGTTAATTTTGCTGAGCAGAAAACCGGCAATCACCGGTGATTTGATCTTCTCCAGCAGGAAGCCGATTTCCGTCTGATAGTTATTAGCGGTCTTCAGAATATAGGCTTCTACCTGCGCATAATTTTTCATGTGCAGCAGGCCGAGGATCACATGCAGCTTATTCATGAACTCGTGCGAGCGCTCACGCAGGGCATCAACATAGTTTACCATGCCGGTCAGACGCTGCATCAGCTGGCTGATTTCGGTCTTGTCCCTGAAGGTGCAGACCGCGCCGATAATGCGTCCCTGACTGCGCACCGGCACGGTGTTGCTCAGCAGCAGTCGGCCATTGACGTTGAGCTCCTCATCGCGCCGTGCGCGACCGCCGTTGAGCACTTCCTGCAGATGCTGGTCGATCACCGAAGCATCATAAATGCGCGCGGTACTCACTACGCTGCTGCCCATTTTATCGCTCAGCAGCTGGCGCGCCGCCTGATTGACCAGCGTCACCTCGCCCTGATCGTCCATCGCCACCACGCCTTCCTTGACGGAGTTAAGGATCGCCTGGCGCTGCTCAAACAGGGTGGAAATTTCGTAAGGCTCAAGGCCGAATAGGATGCGCTTCAGCACGCGCACCAGAATGAAGGTGCCAACCGCGCCGGCAAAAGTGCCGATCAGAATGGTCCACAGAATGCTCCAGCGACTCTGGTTGATCTGGTCGGTGACCGCCTCCAGCGAGATGCCGATAGCCACCACGCCAATCTGCCGCTGCTGGGCGTCGTACACCGGGGTAAACACGCGCAGCGATTTGGCCAGCGAGCCCTGATTCACGGAGGCATTCTCGTTGCCGCGCAGCGCCGGTTCGATGTCCGGGCCGATAAAGTGTTTGCCCACCAGCTCCGGATTACGGTGTGAGTAGCGGATGCCATCCATGTTGGTGATGCTGATAAACAGCAGATGGTTGCTCTCTTCCACCGCTTTGGCGATGGGCTGGATAGCGGCCCGGTCGGGCGGCAGGCGCAGCGCCTGCTGAATTTCGGGTGATTTCGCCAGCGTGCGCGCCACCGCCATGGCTTTATCCTCCAGCTGGCTGCGCGTCGCGGCGCCAATCTGGAAGAAATAAAACATGTGTACGCTCAGCAGCACCAGCACAATCACCGCGCTGAGCATCAGCGTTACCAGGGTGTTGAGCTTCATCGGTCGCCTGCGCACCGGCGTGGCTTGCTGTGGTGAGATCATGGTCGTGCTCTGCGGAAAACGGGGGGCTATTATGACGGATAATCCGCAGCGGGTCGCGCTAAATGCAGGAAGGCCGTCAGCGATGACGACCTTCCGTGGGGGAGAGCGGGCGGGTTAAGCCTGTTTCACCCGGTTAGCGAAGCTTTTCCGCAGTTTCTGCAGCTTCGGCGGGATCACCGCCAGGCAGTAACCGTTGCGCTTACCAGCGCCATCCCAGTAATCCTGATGATAATCTTCTGCCGGGTACCAGGCTTTCAGCGGCTCGATAGTGGTCACCACCGGCTCGCTGTGATCTTCCTGCGCGCGGGCAATCGCCGCAATCGCTTCGGCTTCCTGCTCCGCGTTAGCCGGGAAAATAGCCGAACGGTACTGAGTGCCGACATCATTACCCTGACGGTTCAGCTGGGTGGGATCGTGGGTGGCAAAGCTGATGTCCAGCAGATCGCCGTAGCTCACTTTCTCCGGATCGAAGCCTACGCGAATCGCTTCGGCGTGGCCGGTCGCGCCGCTGCACACCTGCTCGTAGGTGGGATTAGGACGTTCACCGCCGGTGTAACCACTTTCGACTGACTCGACGCCAATCACATCTTTGAATACTGCTTCGGTGCACCAGAAACAGCCACCCGCGATAATCGCATATTCGGTTGCCATTGTTTTACTCCTGTCAGGGCGAAAGCGTTAGAGTGGGGGTTCAGCACGCTGAATTCAAGCCGCTTTCTGTTAACATTTCTGGCGCAACCTGGCGCGGCTTAGCCCGACGCGGCTCGCTCATCATGCGTAAACGGCCTGGGCTGATCGCATGCAGCATCATTTGGCCTTCACGCGCGGCACGTCACTAATACGCGTGGTGTAAGCCGGAGACAGCATGTCGCGTTTCATCGCCCAGGGTTTCTGGATGCCCTGACCGGCAAACCACAAGGCACCGCGCTGGTGAGCGTTGATCTTATCCATCAGCGCCATCAGCTGATCGCTGTTACGGCGCGGCTGATAGTCAGCAAACAGATCAAGCTGCGCCACCCCGTCGCTGAAAAAGTCGCCCAGCATTACGCCGCCTTTCAGGTAGCGCTTGCCGGGGATCCAGATGCGATCCAGGCAGTTGAGCGTGGCCTGAATAATGTCGCGGCTGTCGGCGGTAGGGGTAATCAGCGTCTGGCTGGCGGCATTGGCATAGTAGGGCTGATGCGGATCGTGCGGGCTGGTGCGGATAAAGGTGCCGATGTAGCGGCAATACTGGCGCTCGCTGCGCAGTTTCTCCGCTGCGCGTGCCGCATAGCTGGCGATGGCTTCGCGCATATCCTGATAATCGGTAATGCGATCGCCAAACGAGCGCGAGCAGAGGATATTTTGCCGGTGCGGAATTACCTCTTCAAACGCCAGGCAGGGTTCGCCGCGCAGCTCGCGCACGGTACGCTCCAGCACTACGCCGAAATGCTTGCGAATCAGCGCCGTGGGCGTCTCCGCCAGCTGCAGAGCGGTTTGAATGCCCATCAGGTTCAGCTTGTTAGATAAACGGCGGCCGACGCCCCACACTTCCTCTACGCCCACCCGCTGCATCAGTCCGCGCTGGCGCGCCGGATCAGAGAGGTCCATGACGTTTTCGGCTTTGGTCCAGCGTTTGGCCGCCCAGTTAGCCAGCTTGGCGAGGGTTTTCGTTGGCGCGATGCCGACGCCCACTTTCAGGTGCGTCTCTTTCCACAGGCAGTCACGTACCTGCTGTCCAAAGCGCGTCAGCGAGGTGTAGCCTTCAATTCCGCTGACATCAAGAAAGGCCTCGTCAATCGAGTAGACATCCACGCGCGGTGCCAGCCGGTCGAGCGTCTCCATCACGCGCGCCGACATGTTGCCGTACAGCGCATAGTTAGATGAAAACACCACCACCTGATGACGCATCAGCTCGTCGCGATGTTTAAACCAGGGCGCACCCATTTTGATGCCGAGCGCCTTCGCTTCGCGGCTCAGCGAGATAATGCAGCCATCATTGTTTGACAGCACCACGATCGGCCTGCCGCGCAGATCCGGGCGAAACACGGTTTCGCAGCTGGCGTAGAAAGAGTTTACGTCGACCAATGCATACATCATCGGCACCCTGAAAATACTGTATATAAAAACAGTATGTGCCGGAAGTGTGGTAAAGATCAAGCGGCAGGATTGTGCATTGCCGAATGTGAGAGCTGGAGCAAGTTGCTAACTGACCGGTCTCTGAGAGACGAAATTTTTATGACATTTCCGTATCCCAGTCTAATGCGTCGAAACGCCAGCAAGCCTGCCTGGTCGCATGCATTCCTGTGAAAAAATTAACAGTCTGAAGGATAATCAGTAGTAAACCATAAACCCACTTAACCGTGAGATTAAAAAGTAAAGTAACGCTATTTTGCTCAACGTTTTTGGCAGTATAAGTAATATAAATAAATAAGGTTTTTACTTACCTCTCGCTGAATTTAATTTCAAAGTCTCATTTGATTCCGATCATCTAAATCGGGATGTGTTTATCTTAAAATAGTTCTATATTTATTCGGTTGCAAGGCTATAGGTGTGAGCGATTTATCAATACAGGAAGTTCACGATTACTGTCTCAACTTAACGCAACGTATTATTAAAAGCTTTAACTGGAAAAATATCATCACAGACGTATTGAGCGAAGCGGATAAGCAATCCCTTGCCGCAGGCGTTACGGGGAGTAAGCTCAACTGGGCGTGGGGAATGGAGCGCTACCAGGGGACAGCAAATGACAAAGGGATATTAGATATAAGCCTCAAGGTCGTTGACTATGCAGACCCCGAGGCACTGCATGCTGTTATTATTTGTAAGTATGACATGCTGCGTGACGAGTTTGCTATTTGTATGCTGGAAAATTTTATTGCTGATAAAGAGACATCATTATCAGGTAAAGTCTTTATTATAGCGCTGGTATATGCCACGACTTTTTGTGCAATGGTGGGTTTGGATGACGTGCATATCTGCGACCCTGTTCCCGAGGCTCAGTCCCGATACCGATCGTATGGGTTTGCTTTCGTATTTGATGCTCCTGATAAAATGTCCTCATCGGTAGAAGAAATACAAGATAAAATACGCGAGAAAGTGAGGCGGTTTTTTTGAGGAAAAGTGAATCAATGCAGGGATTCAGCATCCTGTTTGATAAATAAACAAGGGTAGGGTAAATTATGATCACAGCAGGAACTTCAGGAGGCATCATGATTAAGCAAAGTAAAAAAATTGATTCATCCAGGGCGATGACTGCTGCCAAACGTTCAGTCGCTTTCTGGTCTTCCATTGATGGTGCGAAGCTTGCCAGAGTAGGTTTTGCAGAAAAAGACGCGGACGTTATTGGTCCGGAGAAGCCATCAGCTAAGGCTCGAATCGCCAGTTAACAATATGCAATCGCATCGTTATCAGAATCAAAGCTCCTGTCCCGGGAGCTTTTTTGCTTTACATGCCTGAGTTTTTAGCAGGCCGGACACAGGTATAAACGCATCCCGGCGGAAAGCTGTTCGGAAGAATTTATGGCAGCCGGACGAAAAAAACGGCGTTCCCGTCAGGGGAAACGCCGTGGGCCAGGGGCCAGTTACTGCGCGAGAAAAAAACGTGTCACTGCCTGGCCTGACTGAACGTCAGGGCGCCTTCTTGCTGCCCGCTTCCGCGCCGGTGATCGGATCGATCAGCGGATCGGACGCGGTGCGTGCGGCCAGCGCGTCAATGTCGCGCTGCTCATCCGCCGACAGCGTCACAGAAGGCAGACCATCGCCGCCATCCACCGCCGGTTGCGGATCGGCCACATAATCGAAGTTGTCATCGGAGTTCCAGCTACCACGCACGTCATCACCTTCCGACATGTTGTAGTAGTTGTGCGCATACTGCTCAATTGGCGGCAGCTTGCCCGGTGGGAAGTTGTCGCGAATGGAGTACAGCGCTTTCTCAAATGAAAGCTGGTGCGCGGCTTCACGCGTCATCAGGAAGCCTAACGCATCCTTCACGCCGACATCGTCAGTGACGTTGATCAGACGTTCATAGATGATTTTGGCGCGTGCTTCGGCGGCGATATTAGAACGCAGATCTGCCGTCACTTCGCCGATGGTATCCACGTAAGCCGCGGTCCACGGCACGCCGCCGGAGTTGGTCAGCGGTGGGCCACCGCCATAAAGAATCGAAGTCAGATGGCTATCGTTACCGGCACCCGTGATTGAGCGATACAGTTCGCCTTCCTCTTCAGTGCCTTCGGCCAGCTTGCCTTTGGCGCCTTTATTGAGCATGCCAACCAGCGAGCCGATAATCTCAAGATGGCTGAGCTCCTCGGTAGCGATATCCATCAGCAGGTCGCGGCGTCCTAAATCCTCATCGCCGAGGCCCTGGGTAAAATAGCGCATGGCCGCAGCCAGTTCGCCCTGCGGACCGCCAAACTGCTCTAACAGCAGATTGGCCAGGCCCGGATTCGGCGCACTGACGCGCACCGTGTACTGCAGTTTCTTAACGTGTCGAAACATAGCTCACCTCAAAAAGTCTCTTACGAAAAGAGAAAATCAGCGTTTCGCTTTCGCGTCCGGGTCTTCGCTGCGCAGCAGGAACTGATCGGTCAGTTCAGGCATATGCGTTAACATCCAGTCCGCCATCGCGATCTCCTGCTCACAGATCTGTTTGAGAATGGCCACGCTCTCCTGATCCCCGGCACGCGTGGCGGCGCTGATCAGGCTGGTGTAGCTGCCAATCTCGGCATTCTCGAACACGTAGCCGCTGATAGCGCCTTTCACCACTTCGTCTTCCGCGAAGGTACCGCCAAAGGCCTGGCCCATGGCGGCCATTTTCCCCATGACATCTTTCACGCTGGAGTGGGAAATGCCGTGACGGTCGAGAATGGATTCCAGCAAAGACTGCTGCTGGCGGGTTTCTTCGATGTGCTGCTCAATGCGGGCCCGCAGCTGCGGGTAGTTTTCCAGGCGTTTTGCCATCTGCTCGAGCATGGTTTCAGCCTGTTTTTCCATGGCGTGAGCGTCGCGCAGCCAGTCGTGATAATGCGAAAGTGCGGATGTGGTCGTCATATCTACCTCCGTTGTACGGCAGTCGCGTTACTGCTTTTCCGCGATATCCGTGAGTTTTTCATCGGTGGATTTTTCTTCGGCTAATGTGGCGGCCAGCAACTCTGCGGCCTGGTTGAGCTCCAGCTTTTTCGCCATGGCCACCAGCGTGCCGTAGGTGGCGATTTCATAGTGCTCAACCTTCTGCGCCGCGCCGATCAGGCCAGCATCGCGCACCGGGCCGGCTTCGGTGGATTCAATCAGCTCCTGCGCTTCTTCTACCAGGCCTTCCAGTGCATGGCACTTCATACGCATAATGCGCAGCTCATCGTGGCTCTCTACGACCTGATCGAGGCGCTCAATTTGTCCCTGAGTCTCTTCCAGATGTTGCTGAAAAGCGTTTTTTAAACTTTCATCGGAGGCTGCCCGGACCAGTTTGGGTAATGCACGGGTGATCTGTTTCTCCGCGCTGTAAACGTCCGAAAGATCGTGAATAAAAAGATCGAGTAGCGATTTAACTTTCATGGAATATTCTCCGAATCGGTGATTAACGGGAGGCTGAAGCCATTAAGTGATAACGCGATTAAGAGAGGGAATGAAACGAAGCAATAAATCCCTGTCATCCTGTTGATGACGGAGCATTCCCTGCTCCGAGACATTCCTTACTCTGCGTTACAGCGCATCAGGAATCGCGATGGCTATTCTGTCCGCCTTTTTTGCCGGCTTCGGACGCTTTCTCACGGTCGTTTTTGAAATTACCGCCGCTGTTTTGTCCGCCTTTTTTACCCGCTTCAGATGCTTTCTCTTTGTCTTCTGCGAAATTACCTGAACCGCCTCTATGCTCTGTCATACTATTACCTCGTGATGAGTAATAAATAACATGACGCATCTGCCGCCATGCATGTTTTGCACACTTAATACTAATGCAGCCTGCCTCACTGACAAGCGCGACGGCTATATTTTTCACGCCTCGCTAACGCTATATGGATGAGAAGGCTGAAGATTGTGGTGTAAAATAACCACGCTATTTTTAGCGAGCCGGTAAATATTACGGTCTCGCTTTTGACCTGCCTGATGATTATTTATGCTCAACACATTTTCCTCCGGTGGAATTTTATCCGCCCGGCTTATTTATTTACGTTTAATCATTGAACGGCGAAGCGGCGCTAAATAGCGTCGAGCAGACGGTTCAATTCCGCCAGACTAAAAAGGGTCGCTTTGCGCACCACTTCTTCACCTTCACCTGAAAACCACTGCCGGCTGGTGTGCACGCTGCCATCTGCCAGGCACCATGCAAACCACACGGTGCCGGCTGGCGTGCCGTCCTCACCGCCGTCCGGGCCGGCATAGCCACTGACGGCAATAGCCAGCGTATCCCCGGAGAGCTTTTTCGCGCCGCAGGCCATTTCCCGTACCGCGGCCTCACTGACGGCGGTATCACGCGCCAGCGTCTCCGCGCTGACGCCCAGCACGCGCTGCTTCGCCTGATTGGTGTAAGTAATAAAGCCGCTGCTGTAAAAGCGGCTACTGTCGCTGGCGGCCGCCAGCGCGGAACCGACCCAGCCAGAGGTGCAGGATTCGGCGGTGGTGACGCTCAGGCCGGCGGCCAGTAATTTATTACCCACTTCGGTCGCTAAATTAACCAGTTCTTCATCCATATTCTGTATTCCTTGTCAGAGTGAAATTAATAAACGCCGTCTCTGGCGCTGCTCTCAGGCATTGCCAGCGGCGGGCATCCGAATTATAGGCGTAATTTCTGCACCGCTGCTTAGCCGAATTAAACTGTTACCGAGGATCCCGGCGTTTACCGCTAAGCTTAAAATTCAGGACGAAGAGGAAATAACCGTAGCGATAAGATGTCAGCTAATTAACTGTAAGAGGAATAACGCCATGAAGAAAGATGAGTTAGCCAGCCGTGATTATCCGGTACAGGAGGATATGCGCTGGCAACGCAGGGAGAGCGTTATACAGCGTATCGGTGAATACGTGCTGATAGTGATTGTGATCCTGGGTGCCTGCGGGCTGTTTTCCAAAGGCATATTAAGTGACGGGCAGGCGCAGTCGGCTGATGGTTCCGTCAGCCTGCGCTATGAACGTTTTGGTCGCATCGACAGCAATATGAACCTGCGGATTCGCGTGGCACCGCAGAGCGGCGAACGTTTCACCGTCACGCTGGGCAGCGGCGCGTTAGACGATTTGCAGATTCAGACGCTACAGCCACAGCCACAACAGGCCATTACGCGGGATAACACGCTGCAGCTGACTTACGCCGGCGAGGCGGCAGAAGGCCATGTGATCTGGCTGGGGATTCAGCCGCAGGCGGCTGGGCGGGTGGCGCTGAGTGTGCACGTCAATCATCAGGTACCGGTAAAGGTATCGCAGTGGATTTACCCGTAAAAGGAGTACGTTATGGAAACGGTATTACGCGCAGCCGCCATTTATCTGTTGTTAATGGTGGTATTTAAAATTGCCGGTCGACGCACGCTGCTGCAAATGACCTCATTCGATTTGATTCTGCTGCTGATTATTAGCGAAGCCACACAGCAGGCATTGCTGGGTGATGACTTTTCCGTTACCGGTGCCAGCCTCACCATCATTACCTTAATCACCATTGATATCGTGCTGGGCAAACTCAAAGCGCGCTTCCCGCTATTTGAACAAATGGCGGAGGGTGGGCCGCTGATTCTGGTAGAGCATGGCCGGATATTAACGCAGCGGCTAAAAATGTCGGGCATCAGTCGGGAAGATATCCTCGAAGCCGCTCGTTCAGGTCAGGGGCTGGAACGTATCGATCAAATTAAATACGCGGTGCTGGAAGTGAGCGGTCATATTTCCATCATCCCGGAAAATTCAGATAAAACTGAAAAATAGCAACAATCTCTTAATACTTGCTTGTGATGGAGATCACACTTTTGTTAATTAATTGATTTTATACCACTAAAATTATTTTGTACAAGTTTGAAAAAAAAATCTTTACAAGCAACCCGCTATAAGCGCAGCGGTGAAAATAACCATTTGCGCATGGCTTTTCGCCCGCGCAAATATGCATATTAAATGTTGTTTTATCGCCAATCCCATCCATATTGTTTCTGTGTGGAGATATTCTGTCGTTTAACTGCTTAATTATTTTAATCAATGGGGTGACATATGACACAACGACGTGGTGGTGCAGGTAATTTTGCAGAAAATACCGAGCGTGCTCGCGAAGCGGGTAAAAAAGGCGGTAGCGTCAGCAGCGGGAATTTTAAAAATTGTCCTGAAAGGGCAGTAGAAGCGGGCAGGCGCGGTGGAAAAGTGAGTCGCCGCGGCAAAACCGCAACGGCGGAAGCTTAAACCGCCTTCTTTAAAGTAAATGCAGTCAGCGTAATCCTTAAGCTGCCATGCAGGCAGTCTTAATCGCTAACGCAGCGGCGCAATTCAGGGAGTGAACCATTGCGCCGCACGCATTTTATATTATCAGCGGCCGCGCCGCAGGGTACTAAAAAATGAGATGCGGCAGTGCACATTAAGCGCAACGGCTGCAACCAGCAGTAACGGTTATTAGTGCGAGAGGAAATAAGCGACAGGCAGATTTGGTAGAACTGATAATGACGCGATACGCCAGCGACTCATTATTAATGTGGACCTGATCGGGCAGCGGCGATGTTAAAAAATTTCACTTTAAGCGCGGGTTAATAACTTTTCGGTAGCACTTTTTGCAACAAAAATCCCCCATTCAGTTGTTTATCCTCTTGTACAGATTTTGAAAAACTTGTACAACTTAGCCAGAACATTTTTCTGACAACTTAATGTTAACGGGAGTCACTTATGCGCCAGAACGGATACACTCCGAACTCAGTCGAGGCGATTGCCAACTATTTTAGCAAAGCCACGCTGCCTTCGCAGCAGGAGACGCTGGGCCAGGTCGTGGTCGAAATCCTGCGTGAAGGCCGTAATCTGAACCGTAAATCGCTGTGTACTAAGCTGCTGCGTCGTCTGGAGCTCGCTTCTACCACGGAAGAAGAGCACCACTATCACCAGCTGATTGGCCTGCTGTTTGAGCGCGAAAGCTGAGAGCGAAGCGAAAGCGTCCAGGTTGTACACACGAAAACGCCATTCTGATAACGTATCACTGCATGTATGACTTGTGACGGGCTGTATCGCGCCGCGGGATAGCGGCGCTGTTTTTCTGTCGCGTTCCCGGTTGGGGCAGGCAGCATGCAGAGATTTATTATGATATGAACAGAAGCGAACATCAGACTCTTATTGATGAGATCATCGGCGAAGCGGCGTTAACGCTGCTGCAGCGTTCCGGGCCAGTCACCACCCAGGCGTTGCTGGATGAGCTCCACATTATGCAGCAGCAGGCCAGCGATGATGCGCAGGCAGCTGCGATTCGCACGGCAATCGATGAAGTCCGGTCGAGCATGACGGCTGGACAAAAGCGGCGTGGCGAACAACCGGATCGCGATAACGTGCATCCACTGTTTGGCCACAACGGTCAGGCTGGCGGCAGCCGCAAGCATTAACTGACCGTTAAATTATAATCTGACTGTATTGCTCACAGTACGGGAAAAGAACGATGTCGGAGAATCACTCTCTCTATTCTGAGCTGCCGGACACGGAACTGGCGGCGCATTTTCGCGATGCCGGAGTGGCATTGAGTGAAGAAGCCGCGGTACTGAATGATATCATTCGTAGCGTGCTGGCCAGTGAAGGCCGCGTCAGTAACAAATCCATCATTCTTTGTCTGATTATGGCGCTGGAAGCGACACAGGATGAAGCGCAGGCAAGTGTGCTGCGCAGAACGCTGGAAATTGTGGTGGGTTATACGCCAGACGACGCCTGACGCAGAGGTCCCCGCGCAGGCGGGGATCGGTTCAGTGCATAAGATCTGCCAGTAGCCTTATTGCGGCATCGCAGCGATGCCGGAAATCCTCATCACGCGCGTCAGCTTTCATCGTGTGCAGCACCTGCGTCACGTCATGTATCCTGAACACCCTACCTTCCCTGATAAATTCCGTCACCGCGATGCCTATCAGCGCATACAGATCCGGTGCAGGACGGTTAACTTGTTTCACGTCACCTCCGGGACTTGTATATCCGTACAGTGTTGCACAGGTGATAACAACCCAACACCTTTTTCTGCTGTCAGTGAAAATGGCACAGATTATTAGTCAGACAGATTGCCAGGTGTTATCACGCTGCGCGAATAGTAATACGCTGCTGAAGCAGATTCATGCAACTAAAAAATGGTTGAGCACACCGATAACTCTATTTTAACGCTGCGCTTATTGCGCCCGGAACATTCACCGACACGCTGCGCGGCGGGCGGGAATTATCGCGCCTGCTGCGACCGAGATTAAATTTATGCAGCCAGCTGCGGTACTGTCTGATTAATTCCTGTGCATTTTTTTCGTCACTGGCGCGACAAATAAACAGCTGGCTCATGGTCTGGTGCTCAGCCGCCGTGGCGTAGATCTCGCAGGCCATCTCGCGTTGCTGCAGTTCAATCGCCGTAAAATGTAACTGCGGCCACTGCTGCAGTCGGTTAGCGAACATTTTATAGTCCATTTTAGGATCCTTTTATTTTTCTATTTTCTACTGGTATTACCTGTAAAAGGCACAATAGACCAAAAGCGAAAAAGCGCCAGTTTTGCGGGTCACGACCCATTAAATAGTGCACAAAATGAAAAAAATATTTACGTGTACAGCTTTTACCGCTGCGCTTATATTTGCGTGAAAGATTGAATAAGCGCAGCGGCTAATAGCGGCAGCGCAGAAATACCGTCTGGCTCGCAGCATCGCCTATCCTCTATTAGGGTTAACTGATGGCTAACCAAAGGAGAAGAGGGCATGACCAATCCGAGTGCCGCCGATGAACTGGCGCTGATCGATCGCTACTGGCGCGCCGCCAATTATCTGTCCGTCGGGCAAATCTACCTGATGGCCAACCCGCTGTTACGCGAACCGTTGCAGCCCGGGCATATCAAGCCGCGACTGCTTGGCCACTGGGGCACGACGCCCGGCCTTAACTTTATCTATGCGCACCTCAACCGCATCATCCGCCAGCGCGAGGTGGATCTGCTGTACGTCTGCGGCCCGGGGCACGGCGGACCGGGCATGGTGGCGAACAGCTGGCTCGAAGGCAGTTACAGCGAAATCTATCCGCACGTCAGTGAAGATGCTGCAGGCATGCAGCGCCTGTTTAAGCAGTTTTCGTTTCCCGGCGGTATTCCCAGCCATGCGGCACCGGAAACGCCGGGCTCGATTAATGAAGGCGGCGAGCTGGGCTATTCGCTGTCGCACGCGTTTGGCGCGGTTTTCGATCATCCGCAGCTGATCGTACCCTGCGTGATTGGTGACGGCGAAGCTGAAACCGGGCCGCTTGCCGCCAGCTGGCACGGCATCAAATTCCTCAATCCGCAGCGTGATGGTGCGGTGCTACCCATTCTGCATCTGAACGGCTACAAGATTGCCAACCCGACGCTGCTGGGGCGCAGCAGTGATGACGATCTGCAGCAGCTATTCAGCGGTTACGGTTATGAGCCGCTGTTTGTCTGCGGGCACGAGCCGGCCGACATGCACCAGCAGATGGCGGCAGTGCTGGATAACGCGTTTGATAAAATTGCCGCTTGTCAGCAGCAGGCGCGCAGCGGCCAGGCTGAGCAGGCGATCCCGCGCTGGCCGATGATTGTGCTGCGCAGCCCGAAGGGCTGGACCGGTCCGAAAGAGGTGGACGGTAAAAAGGTGGAAGATTTCTGGCGTGCGCATCAGGTGCCGGTGGCGGCGTGTCGCGAAGACGCGTCGCATCGGCAGGTGTTAGAGCAGTGGCTGCGCAGCTATCAGCCGGAGGATCTGTTTGACGAGGCGGGTAAGCTCAGGCCGGAACTGCGTGCGCTGGCGCCGCAGGGGGATAAACGCATGAGCGCCTCGCCCTATGCCAACGGTGGCCGGCTGCGACGCACGCTCAACACGCCGGACATCCGCGAGTTTGCGCTCGACACCGGCGCGCCGGGCAGCCAGCGCGGCGAAGCCACTAAACAGTTCGGCCACTACCTCAGCGCGATTTTTCAGCGCAACGCCGATAACTTCCGGCTGTTCGGGCCAGATGAGACCGCCTCGAATCGCCTGACGCCGGTTTTTGACGTCACCAGCCGCAGCTGGATGGCAGATATCGAACCGTATGATGAGCAGTTGGCGCGTGACGGTCGGGTGATGGAAATTCTCAGCGAGCATCAGTGTCAGGGCTGGCTGGAGGGCTATCTGCTCACCGGTCGACACGGGCTGTTCAACTGCTATGAAGCCTTTATCCATATTGTCGACTCGATGTTTAACCAGCACGCCAAATGGCTGAAGGTGACGCGCAAGCTGGGCTGGCGTCAGCCGATCTCGTCGCTCAACTATCTGTTGTCTTCACACGTCTGGCGCCAGGATCACAACGGTTACAGCCATCAGGATCCCGGTTTTATCGATCACGTGGCGAATAAAAAGGCGGATATCGTGCGCATCTATCTGCCGCCAGACGCGAACACCCTGCTGTGGGTGGGCGATCACTGTCTGCGCACCTGGGATCGCATCAACGTGATTGTCGCCGGCAAGCAGCAGTCACCGCAGTGGCTGGATATCGACAGCGCCATTGCCCACTGCGAGGCGGGTATGGGCGAATGGCGCTGGGCGAGCGATGACGGCGAGCCGGACGTGGTGATGGCCTGCGCCGGCGATGTACCCACCATGGAGACGCTGGCGGCGGTGGATCTGCTGCGAAACTACCTGCCCACGCTGCGCATTCGCGTGGTCAACGTGGTGGATCTGCTGGCGCTGCAGACGCAGCAGCAGCACCCGCACGGCAAGTCGGAAGAGGATTTCGATGCGCTGTTTACCCGCGACAAACCGGTGATTTTCGCCTTTCATGGCTATCCCAGCCTGATTCATCGTCTGACTTATCAGCGCAGCAATCACGCCAATTTCCACGTGCACGGATTCAACGAAGAGGGCACCACCACCACGCCGTTTGATATGACGGTGCTCAACGAACTGGACCGCTATCATCTGGCGCAGGCGGCGATTTTGCATGTGCCGGGCCTGGCCGATCGCCATCCTGAACTGCTCGACGACCTGCAGCAGCGCATCGCGGAGCACCATCGCTACGTGCGCGAACACGGTGAAGACGTGCCGGAAGTGCGTGACTGGCTGTGGCCGGGCTAATCCGGGCCGGGCGAAAAAAAACCGCCTGAGAAGGCGGTTTATGGTTTATTCGGCCTGTTTATCCCCGGATTCAGGCGCGCTGGTTTCGTCATCTTTCGGCTTTGGCTCGGGGTTGTTTTTACGCGGATCGTAATCCGGCTGGTCGCCGTGAACGGGACGATCGGTCATTGTATACTCCTTAACGGTTACCATGTGAACCCGCGCCACCGTTGCCAGCTGCGCGGATGTAGAGGGCGGCTGTGCGGCTCAGCCCGGAACATTCTGCCGCTTCTCAGTTTGCTGATGTTTCCCCATAGCCAGTGCGCTGGCGCTGGCCGGATCGAACAGCGACAGGCTTTCAATCTGGTCGACCATCAGCACCTTACGGAACTCCAGCGCGCTTTTGGGTTTGGAGACAAAGCTAATCTCGTGCTGGTGATACCAGCGGCTGTAATTATGCTCAATCGCCAGATTCAGCGTGCGCGAATCGCGGTAGCCGCTGAGCATCGGGATCAGCACGATATTGGCGGTGCTGGGATATTCAAAGGTGGCGGCGTGAATCATGCCGATGTAGATACGGCGCGATTTCAGCGTGACCCAGGCCAGTTCACCTTCTTCCATGCAGTGCAGCAGCAGTTGTTCAATACCGTTAGAGCGCGACAGGCGCTGATACAGCTCTTTGCGACTGCCGGCGGTCAGCCGCGCGCTGCCGGAATTGGAACGATACACACAAAACAGCACGGCAAACGCCAGCATGATCACCACCGGTGCCTGAATGCCAAGAAAACTCCAGGTCATGAAATCAACGTGCCAGCGCGCATGGAGATCGGCAGACAGTGCCAGGCTGTTATTGATGGCCGAGGCCGCCAGCAGCAGCAGCCAGACCAGGCCGGTGGCGACCACGCCCTGAACGACAAAAATGCAGCCGTACAGCGCAATGAGAAAATAGACGTCCCAGCCAAAGGATCGTTTTATTTTCAGTCGGCTGGACATATCGCGACTGGTGTACCAGTAACCGCAGACCATCAGCACCATAAATATCGCGGTTCCCATCAGATATCCTTTAAGCGCTTAATATGATCGGCGAAGTCCTGCTGTACCTGTGGACTGAGGGGATTAACCGAAGCGTTACCGTCTTCGTCAATAATAATCCGGTCACCTTCCTGAATGGATTCACGAATATCCTGGCGGCTCATCACCTGCAGTAATGATTCCGGACTGGAAAAAAGAGAGGTAAAATAGCGCAATATCACGTCAGGCTGTTCCTGTAAGGCAATAAATAGTTAATTGATCATATAACGTTTTCTGCCAGATTCAGGTGGTTTCAGAGTTATCTGTTAAACGTGAGGAAATTCAGCGCAGGGTAAGACAATAATCCGGGGGGTACGGCGCGCTCCCTGCGCCATGGCCGCCTCATCCTGTGCTGGCCGGCAAATCACGAGCCGCGATTGCTGCTCTGACCGCCTTTTTTACCGGCTTCGGACGCTTTTTCGCGGTCGTTTTTAAAGTTGCCGCCGCTGTGCTGTCCGCCTTTTTTACCGGCTTCTGATGCTTTCTGTTTATCTTCTGCGAAATTACCTGAACCGCCTCGATGCTGAGTCATAATATATCCTCTTCATGAGTAATAAATAACATGACGTTGTTGCGTTGTCATGTGCGTGTTGCGTATTTAATACTAATCGCTGGTGCTATTTCTGCAAGCGTGACGGCGCATAAAAAGGGCATTTTTATTTTTTATCTTAGTTTGTTGAAATAACAATAATTCTGCGCTGTCGCTGCGCTTATTTAAAACTTTTGCGGCGGTGAAGTAATAAAATGAAACACTCCAGTGCACCCAACCGGCCGGGCCAGACAGCTGACCCGGCGCCGTGAGCCACGCTAAATAACCATGCCTAAAATCTGCAGGATGCTCTGCTGCGAAGCAGTAATAAAAGGAATGTCTTTGATGTGCTGCATGCCAAAGGCTTCATAAAATTTGCGTGCGCGCACGTTCTCGCCCATCACTTCCAGCCACAGATAGCCTTCCTGCTTATCGCGCGCGGCGTGGATAATGCTTTCGAACATGCGCCGGCCATAGTTTTTACCGGTTTCCTGCGGATTGAGGTAGAGCTTATTCAGCTGGGCACCGCTCATGCCGGAGTCCGGTACCGGCGTGTTCCAGGTCACTTTGGCAAAGCCGATGGGTTTGTTGGTTTCGGCAATCAGCCAGCTTTCGTTGGGCGCCACCAGGCTGCTGCGCAGCTCGGCCAGGCCGTACTCTTTATCGATGAATTCATCCAGCTCGGCTTCGGATACCCACATATGTTTGAAGTGGGCGCTGTAGGTCATGCGCCCCAGCTGATGCAGCAGTTCGGCATCATCAGGCTGCGCGTTGCGTATGGTGAATTCCATGCCAGTCTTCCTTCAGTTTTTATGTTTTATCCTGCGTTACGGCAGAGTGGGGGTGTCAGCGGGCATCCTGCCCGTACAGGTGACCCGTCATTATGCGCGAATCAAACCGGGTGTCATCCCTTTTGCGGTAAGGAAGTTGGCTGAATGTCTTGATTTTTTTAACAGGAAAGGAGGCAGGCGCAGGATGTCCAGCGGGCTGAACATCCAGAATTGAGGCGGGAGGCGCGAATTAAAAGCCGTAGCTGGTGAGGCGATGGTAAAAATCCATATGGTTTTTGCAGCCCAGCTTGCGTGAGATGGTGTTCTTGTAGTGGCTGATGGTCTTATTGCTGAGGTGCAGCGCATGCCCGATCTCCGTCATGCGGCGCGGACCCGCCAGCCAGCGCAGCAACGTGAACTCGCGCTCGGTCAGCACATCGGCGTTGCCGTGCGGTACGGCGACGGCGGCAACGTTTTCTGGTGTCAGCACCGCACTGACCAGTGTCGCCAGCGGGCATTTTTTGCTCAGGATCAGCGCTTTCTTCAGGTGGCGTGCCACGTAATTCAGCACGGCTTCATCGCTGATGTCGGTGAGAATCACCAGCTCGATGCCCGGTGTTTTGAGCTGCATCAGCAGCAGGCTACGCAGCGTCTCTTCCAGATTTTTACTGGCAAAATGCAGTTCGCTGATCACCACGTTACGCCCGCGTCCGGTAGGGATCGGGTCATCCGGTGAGGTGAGCGTCAGGCAGCTTATCATCTGCCCGGAAAAGTAGAGGCGCAGACCTTCCGTAATCCAGCGGTCGCTATCCATAGTGAAGATGTTCAGCATTGTTTCCTCCTGTGCTCGCGGTTAACCCATTTGAACGGAAACCGCGCTGAGCCGATATCAGACGGCCTGCGTCAGGTTGTAGGAAAAGGCTGAGAAATGTCTGTGATGGCTGAGCTGCAGGGGGACAACAGGCAAGCTGGTTTCTGATGAATGAAGCAAAACCGGTACGGTGGTGAACCGGGGAGAACGCCCGGGATGATGTCAGCCGCCACTGTTGCTCTGACATTTCATTTTCCTGTCATTTTTAATCTTTAGGGTGTCAGCTCCTCTGTATGGACATGAATAATATGAAAAGAAAAACGCTTCCCCTGATTCTCGGTTGTACCCTCTCGTTATCCACGCTGGCGGCGCAGCCGCCAACCGAACACTATAGCGTCACTTTTCCTGAGGGGACGCGCGTCAGCTACAGCGGTGCGTTCGCCAGCGCGTTTCCGGAGGGTTTGCCGGTAGGCATCGGTTCCGGTTTGCTGTTTACCGGCAGGCAGGGAGATACGCTCAACTTTGTGACCGTCACCGATCGCGGACCGAACGCCGACTCGCCTGACATGGGTAACAGGAGTCGAAAATTTTCGTCACGCCGGATTTCGCGCCGCTGCTGATGAATATCCAGGTGAAGAACGGCAAAGCGCAGGCGACGGACGCCCGACCGCTGCACGACGCAAAGGGCAATATTAACGGCTTGCCGCTGCAGAATGGCGTCATCGGGTCAACCAATGAGATCGCGCTAAGCGATAAGTTGCACGTGCTGCAGGGCGATAACCGGGGTCTGGATACGGAAGGCATTACGCTGGACGGGAAGGGCGGATACTGGCTGTGCGATGAGTATGGTCCGTTCCTGATTAACGTTGATAAGCAGGGCAGGATTCTGGCGATTCACGGGCCGCAGGCCATGGAAGGGGAAAAATCGATCGCAGGTGGCCTGCCGAACGTTCTTAAATGGCGCCAGCCAAATCGTGGCTTTGAAGGGATCACGCGCATGCCGGATGGACGCATCATCGCCGCGGTGCAGAGTACGCTGGATATCAACGGGAAAAGTAAAAAGCAGGCACGCTTTACCCGCCTGGTGAGCTTCGATCCGGCCACCGGGAAAACCGCGATGTATGGTTACCCTATCGACAGCGAGGCGTACAGTAAAAACAGCGACGCGAAAATTGGCGATATCGTGGCGATCGATAATCAGCACATCCTGCTGATTGAGCAGGGCAGCGACAAAGACGACGCGATGCGTAACCTTATCTATGAGGTGGATCTCAGCCAGGCCACTGATCTGGCCGCATTCGATAAGGCCGGTGACTATCCGGAGTTTGACGACGCCAAAACGCTGGCGCAGCGCGGCATCGTGCTGGCAACGAAAACGCGGGTGGTGGATCTGCGTCAACTCGGCTGGCAGCAGGAGAAGGCCGAAGGGCTGGCGCTGATCGACAGCAACACGCTGGCGGTCATCAATGACAATGACTTCGGCGTGAAAATGGTGCTGCAAAATCCGGTGGAAGGTAAGAAGCGCAAGGATTATCGGGTCAACGACCAGGGGAAGCTGACGGTAGATGATAAGCCGGTTGCCACCACCATCAGCGTGAAGCCGCTGGATAAAGCCAGCTCGGACAGTGAGTTGTTTATCATAACGCTGGCGGAACCGCTGCAACCCTAGAGGCTGCCGTGCTGGCGCTGAACACCGGTGCCAGCACGAAAACGCCAAAGGCTGAATGCCCCCCCTTGCTTCATCGGGGAGGTCATCGCGGACCGGGTTTAAGATGAGGGTACATGCTTTAGCCTTTATATGGCCCCTCATAGCAGGGCCATGGTTTAGGCTTTGAGCATATAATGGTTTAGGCTTTGAGCATATAGATGCATGATGTTACCGTCTGCCCGGACGCTGTCGTGACATCGACCGGCACGCGTTGGTACTCAGCACCTTCGAATTCATCGAGTATGTGCCAGTGAACAGGTAAATTGGCTGACGTGAACAGAAAACCCTGCACACGATTACCTGAATCATCCAATACGATTCCTGGATAACCCATTTCTGCACCCCAACCTTTATCTGATAAAGACCCGCCAACGTGGCCTTCCTGCCATGTACCCCCGATATTTTCAAGAATATGCGCATTAGGTCGGCCAGGACCCAGCGTCCCGTAAACAAATAAACTATCCATCGCGCCTCCGATTATCGTTATGAAAATGATGACGTTGTTTCTATTAATTTTGATTTTCGGTCTCTGCCCTGACAAATCATTTGTTCTCACAATATGCGTGATTTATTATCACGCGTATGATATTTGATCGCCTCCCTCCATTGCAGACTCTGCGCGCTTTTGAAGCCACTGCTCGCCTTTCCAGCATGACGCTGGCGGCTGCTGAGTTGCACGTAACGCATGGCGCGATAAGCCGGCAAATACGGAAACTCGAAGATCATCTGGGATGTAAGCTCTTTTTCAGACTGACCCGACAAATAATCCTGACGCAGGAAGGGGCGGAATTTCACCATGCGGTTACCCGTATTCTGGGTGAGCTAATGAGGGAATCCGGGCGCTTGCGTGGGATGAGTCCAGCAGGGATTTTGCGTATCAGTACAACGGTTTCTTTTGCCAGTAAATGGCTGGCCCCGCGCCTCAGTCGATTCAGGCAGCAATATCCTGAATTAGATATTCAACTGGATGTGACTGACATTAATGTAGAGTTCAATGATGGTCAGACAGATGCGGCCATTCGTTATGGCACTGGCCATTATCGTGGCGTTTTGTCTGAACGTATCCTTGATGAAACGGTTACCCCGGTCTGTAGCCCGGGTTATCTGAAAGAACATAATGGTCTGACAGACGTTAAGGAACTTTCCAACTGCGTTCTTCTTCATGAATACCGAATGTTGGTGAACTGGGAGGCGTGGTTTGACATGGCCGGGGAAAAAAATCCCCGCTGCCATCAGGGCCCTTTATGGACCCTGGGCAGTATGGCGACGGAGGCTGCCATACGAGGTGAAGGGGTGGCTCTTGGACGCAGTGTGCTGATTGCAGATGATGTCGCAGCGGGCAGGCTGGTTGTTCCGTTTCCGCAATACAAACTTAAGGCTGAGCGGGGATACGATTTAGTTTATCGCCCGGATAATCGTGATTCATTTAAATTACAAATTTTAAAACAATGGCTCTTTGAAGAAACTGGCCTGAAGAAAGGTTAAGAGAGATTTTAAGTATAGCGTTGCATCGACCCGTTGAACTCACAGGGCGAAGCGGACTGACTCTCAGGAAAAATGTTTGCCTGGAGCAAGAAGCAGGCATTGATTCATAGATTAAGGCAAATAATCGCGCGGCGTTGCATTCAGGATGGAACGAAAAGCAGCGGTATAGGCAGCCGGACATGAAAAACCAAGCTTGTAAGCGACCTGTTTGATAGGGATGTTATTCGCAAGAAGATCTAACGAAGCATAAATTCTTGCTCTATGCTTCCAGGTTCTGAAACTAAAACCCGTATCCTTAATAAACAATCGCGAAAAGGTACGTTCAGACATTGACGCGATAAAAGCCAGATCGCTCAGTGGTATTTCCCAGCGATGATTTACCACAAGTTCTCTGGCCGCAGAGAATAATCGCTCATCACGTGGCATTGGAAGTTCCGCAGTCAGAGAAGGCGCTTCGCTGAGTATTTCCAGAAGCAACAGAGCCATTTTCCGCTGGCTCGGTCTGTTGTAGTTATCACTGAACAGACCGGTTATCAGTTCTTTCACCAGTGGCGTAGCCGTAATGACATGCACCTGGTCACTCTTCGCAAAATTTGTACATTCCGCGATAAGGCTGCCACTGAAATAGATGGCCCTGAGATCTGTGTGAGACAGCAGATTGTAACTATGTATCTGCAGAGGTGGTAGCCACAATGCACGCTGAGGGGGGATAACCCAGCGGTTGTTTTCCGTTTCGACCAGCATCACGCCTCTGGTTGCATAGAGGAGTTGCCCTTCAAGGTGATGATGAGGAGGATCGGTTTCTCCTCGCTGATAGCTAATCGCTGTGCCGGACCAGCCTGTGGATGCTTCATGTCTTGGCGCTTTATCTATACTACCTGGCATTTCAGATTAGGGTCCTGCAACTATGATGCTGCCTTGAAACCATCCGGTGTACCAACTCACTGGATGAGTGTGTCGTTTATCGGTCAGATTATCACAGGTATAACAGGAGCCTATCCTTATGCGGGTACACTTTATCGTACATGAAAGTTTTGAAGCGCCAGGGGCTTATGAAACATGGGCCAGAAATCAAGGTCATAATGTGACTTACTCGCGTGTATACGCAGGCGATGAGCTACCCGTGGACGCCGAAGGTATTGATTTCCTGATCGTGATGGGCGGTCCGCAGGACCCGTCCACGACCCAGAGAGAGTGTCCGCACTTCGATGCGAAAGGCGAGCAGGCGCTGATTGCTGCTGCTGTTAAAACCGGTAAAGCCGTTATCGGTATCTGCCTTGGCTCACAGCTGATCGGTGAGGCGCTGGGCGCGCCGTTTGCTCACAGCCCTGAAAAAGAGATTGGTAAGTTCCCGATCACGCTAACTGAAGAGGCTCGCGAGGATGCGTTGTTTTCTCACTTTGCGAAGTCGCTTGAGGTCGGTCACTGGCATAACGACATGCCGGGCCTGACCGCGGATGCAAAGATCATCGCCTACAGCGAAGGCTGTCCCCGCCAGATCGTTTCCTATTCAGATCGCGTCTTTGGTTTTCAGTGCCACATGGAACTGACGCTGGATGTTGTAGAACGGCTAATCGCTCATTCGCAACAAGACCTGAGCCGAGCCGCAGAGTATCGCTTTGTTCATACGCCAGAAGAACTTCGTGCGCACGATTACAGCGAAATGAATCAGGTACTTTTTGGCTTCATGGATAAGCTCGAAGCGCGTTACAAATCAGCTTAAACACCGCTTTATGCCCGGTGATGTTTATCTCCGGGCATTCTTTATCAGAAGCTGATACATGGAGGCACCATGACCTTTTGTGCACCCTTCAAACCCTACTTTCTATCAACGTCCTGGCGCAGGACCGATTCCGCCGGCGCGTTACTTCAGGTCCAGAGCGGCCATCACTGCTGCTACTTCTGCTACATCTGCGGCCGATAAGGGTAACAGGGGGCGAGGCAGACAGTCTGCTTCGGTCAGCCCCAGTATGCCTGCTGCCGCTGCGATCACGCGGATACTTCCGCCATGCTTACGGAACAAATCCCATAAAGGTTTCAGGCGGTTTGTTAAGGCCGTAACGCGTTCAGCGTCGTTAATGGCTGCGGCCTGCGTAATTTGTTTAGCGGTTTCCGGGAAGATACCGCCACAAACGGAATACCAGACTTCGCAACCGGCATTCAGCCCCAGCCCGGCACTGGCGTCACCACTAATACCCAGGGTCACGCCAGGACGAAGATGTTGTCGTAGTGCAGCGACGCGTTCAGCTGCAGCGATGGGGGTATCCGGTACTCCCGGAATTTTAATTGAGCGAATCCCTTTCAGTGACGACAGCTGCCCGAGCAGTTCGTCGGTAAAGCGGAAATGCGTGGTTCCGGGGTTGTCATAAACACAAACCGGTACTGAAGCATGGCGGGTAAGCGTCTCAAAGAGGGCATACACCTCTTCATTACGCAGCGGCTGGTAACTCATCGCCGGCAGCAGCAGCGCATCCGCGCCTGCGGACTGCGCATCTTCAGCCAGATGCAGTACGGCATCGGTGCTGATAGCACCCACGCAAACCATCACGGGAATCTCCCCGGCAACCTGACAGGCCAGCGTTGCGCTGCGTTTGCGCTGTTCCCTGCTCAGGTAAGCATAGCTGCCGGTTGAACCCAGAACACCCAAAGAATCGACACGGGCTGCCGTCAGGCGAGCCAGAATCTTCGTGAATCCCTGTTCATCGACACCACGCGCGCTGACAGGCGTTAACGGGAAAGCAGACAAGCCGGTGAACATGCAGAGTCTCCAGAACTGAGTTAAAGGTGTTACTCGCCGATGAGGGTGACGTTACACTGCCGTCCGGGCATCATTTCTTCAAGGCCGTCGGTCAGCATCTTTCCAGCTTCATGCAGCTGATCGGGCGGCATCTGCGGCAGACTTTCCAGAATAAACCACATGTGTTGCGCTTCAACGCTTAAGCGAGTCCTGATTCCCTGCCGCCAGTTCCAGCGACGGCAGGTTACGCCGGCATCATCACACCAGACGACTTCGCCAGGCGCAGGATATTCCACCGCCATAACCCCTTCTTTCATGGTATCAAAGGGTTCCGTGCCTGTTGCCACCGTCAGGCGAGGTGCGCCCTGGTACGCGGCAATATTTTCTCCCCCTACGGGCACGGCATAACGCAGACTGACAGCGTTATAAAGATCAACGACCGGATCGAGCGCGGGCAGGGTGCCATCGCGAAGCACGCGTTTGCGTAGCGCATCAGCAGAACAGGGCGTGCGTTTGGGTTTGGCACCAAATCTCTGAAACACATCGGCCCATGCGGCCAGATGGGATTCAGCCCAGGCGGGGGAATCTGACAGCACCGCCTCACAGGCCGCCTTCAGTGCCGTTACCCCGACGTGCGGATTCACGACAGGCGCTGCCTGTACACTGATGCTGAGTGCCCGAAAACCGGGGGCGATTTGATAGACTTCAGGGGAAATTGACGCAGATACGATTAACACGCGATAATCCTGTAATGACCATTTTATCTCATAATATCGACCAATGACCAAAAAAGTCAATTTAGTGACCTTCGCCGGCGCAGATGTCAACACGGTTAACGAAGCCGTATCCCTGCGGATTAAGCAGTTTCGTAAACAAAGAAAAATTTCTCTCGATGAGTTATCCCGCAAAGCCAGTGTCAGTAAGGGGATGCTGGTTGAGATAGAAGGGTGCAAGGCTAATCCCAGCATTGCGCTGCTATGCCGGCTTGCTGCTGCCATGGGCGTGTCCGTGGCGGATTTTGTTGATGTCAGCGCCAGGCCTGATGTGCACATCATCGCTGATACGGACATCCCCGAACTCTGGACAGGAGACAAAGGGGGAAGCGCCAGGCTGCTGGCCGGCTCGGGTGGACCCGATATGCTTGAGCTGTGGCTGTGGGAAATGCGGCCAGGCGAAAAGTTTGAATCACCCGGGCATACCTCAGGCACGCTGGAGCTACTGCACGTAAAATCCGGAACCCTCACGTTTGGCGTGAAAGAGAGCGTATTTCAGGTAACGGCGGGATCCTCCGTTACAGCCAAAACCGATGTTCCACATTTCTACGCAAACCAGGGAGAAAACACGCTGAACTTTATCATGACGGTGAATGAAAAAGCGTCATAAACGTTTTTCAATGGACGGCCAAAGAAGCCCTGATTTTTGCGCCAATAATCATCCTTATTGATGTCGGCACCTTTTAAGGGCGGGGCAAATCTAGCCCCACCTTAAAGGCAGCGATTATCGCGGCTTCTATTTTCTCCGGGGACGTGATCGGTGCAAAGCGTTTCAGCGGCTGGCCGTCGCGTCCGATGAGAAACTTGGTGAAATTCCACTTAATCCGTCCGCCCAGCACGCCGGGTAGTTCCGCTTTCAGATAGCGAAATATCGGGTGCGCTGCGCTGCCGTTAACCTCGACTTTGCCGAACATCGGGAAGCTCACCCCGTAATTAACATGACAGGTTTGTGATATGTCATCAGCATTTCCCGGTTCCTGCTTACCGAATTGATTGCAGGGATAGCCAAGCACCACCAGACCCTGCGCGGCATATTTCTGATAGAGCGCTTCAAGGCCGGCGTACTGGGGCGTGAAGCCGCAATGACTGGCGGTATTCACCACCAGAACCACCTTGCCTTCATAATCGGCCATAGAGACAGGTTGACCGGTCAGGCTGGTGGCCGAAAACTGATAAAAAGGGGTCATGTCAGTGTCCTCAAAACAGCACAGGTTCGATGTTGATGTTGCCACGCGGGCCCAATAGCGGGCTTCATAGCCTGGCGCATACAGCATAACTTTCTGCGCGCCGTTGTCACAATAACACTGACATATAACCTTGCAGACAGAGCCTGATCGCCGGCACAAAACTCTGTCTGCCAGTCTCACTCAGACGCCTCTGCCAGCAGTGCCGCCTGCACAGCTGGGCGCGCATTGATCCGTGCCATATACGCTATTAGCGCAGGCCAGCGATTCAGCGTAATGGAAAAAAACTTACACCAGCGCAGCACAGTGAAAAGGTAAGCATCGGCGACGCTAAAAGACGCGCCTGTCAGATAGGCTTGTTGCTCCATCGTCGCCTGCAGGAAATCGAACCGGCGGAATAACTTTTCACGCAGCAGCGCGCTGACGTCTTCAGGCAGGCCGGGATTGAACAGCAGTGCGGAACCGGCGTGTATTTCACTGCTGATGAAGTTCAGCCACTCCTGCAATCGCACCCTCGCCCAGCTCCTCGCTTCGGGGGCCAGTCCGCTTGCCGGTTTTAAATCGGCGAGATACTGCACAATCGCCGGGCCTTCCGTGAGTATCTGCCCATTTTCCAGCTCAAGTGCAGCGACATAACCTTTAGGATTGATCGCGAGGAAATCCCGGCCATCCGCCGTGAGCTTGCTGCGGTTGTCCACTTTAACCCGTTCAAATTCCAGTCCGAGTTCGCGCAGCACGATATGCGGTGAAAGCGAGCACGTATCAGGAGCGTAATAAAGTTTCATCTTCTCTCCGTTAAAATGACGTCGTGTTTCGCCAGGTGCGGCGATAAACAGAGTGTGCTTAAGCGACATCACGCTGTAAAATTAATGCTTCATAAATTAACTATTAGCTGAGCTACTGATAATCATGATGAATCTTTTGCACTGGCGCTTATTGCTCGCGGTGGCTGATGCCAGCAACATCTCGCGCGCCGCTGAACAGGTCGGCATGACGCAGTCCGGTGCCAGCCAGGCGATTGCCCAACTGGAAGCTTCGCTAGGATTCCCGGTATTCACGCGTGAACGTCGTCATATCGGTGTCACGGCGCTGGGTGAGCAGGTTGTTGAACATGCCCGGCGTATGCTGGCGCAGCTGCACGCCATTCGCGAGCTGGCTGATGAGCAGCGAGGCCTGAAGGGAGGGCGCGTTCGCCTGGCCAGTTTTCCCTCGGTGACGTCCACACTGCTGCCCGCATTGCTTCGGGAATTCAAACGCCTGCATCCAGGCATTGAGGTGGTGGTGCTGGAAGGCACGGACGACGAAGTGGAGGCGTGGCTGGCGGCGGATACAGTTGAACTGGGGGTAGTGATGAATCCTGCCGGCGGGCGTGCAGAGGTTATCGTGGGGCAGGACGCATGGGTGGCGGTGGTGCCAGCCAGCCATCCGCTGGCACGCAACGCCAGGTCCGGCGGTGTCACGCTGCAGCAACTGGCCGTTCAACCCTTCATTCTCGCCACTGGCGGCTGTGCGGTTAATGGAAAAAGTCTGATGGAACAGGCGGGCCTGCGCCTTACCGACATTCGTGTGAACGTGCGCGACTGGATCAGCGCCTGTTTACTGGTGTGTGAAGGCATGGGGGTGACGCTGGTGCCTGAATCGGCGCTCCCTGCGGTGTTGCAGGGAGGCTGTGTGGTGCCGCTGGACCCGGCGATTCACCGTCAGTTTGGACTGGTGTGTTCGCCATCCGGTCAGTCTTCTGTTGCCGCGCAGTCACTGCTGACTACGCTGCGTAAAGAAAGATAAGCGGCGCTCTGGAGGTCACTTTATTTGCTGGCTAACCGTCAGTTTCATAATGAAGGGCCTCGCCGCAATCTGTCAACCGCATGAAAACCGGGAGGTTAATAAAAATCCGTGGCATCCATGTGTTATGCCATCATGGCGCAATGACCGCCGACATCTGCTTCAACACTTCGTCACGTGCTCTCAGGCCAGCATTCGGCGTTAACACCTGTTCATCCTGAATCAGTTTGGCAAAAACAATTTTTTTGCTGCCTTTGGTCGCCCAGCCGACATACCAGCCATAGGCATGGTGCGGATCGTATTGATTATTTTTCCCCGGTGAGCCGGTTCCTGTTTTGCCGTGCACCGTCCAGCCCTTAACGCTGACGTCGTAGCGGGTGATATTATCTGTCATGTCATAGGCATGCTTGTTTACGCGCAACTCACGGTTAACGACTTTCCTTAAAAAGCCAATCTGCTGAACCGGTGAGATCTGCAGGGATGACATAACCCACACCCCATTCTGACCGGGGGCGCTGACGTCAACGGCGGAAACATCTTCGTTTCCGTAACCAAACGCCTTTACATAGTCTTCAAAGCGATGTTGCCCAATCTTTTTAACAACCTGCTGCGAATACCAGAAGACCGAATATTTTAGCCACGCCGTGGGATCGACTTTATTCATCCAGTTTTTACCGCCCCAGTCCGGGTATCCTTGTTGGTAATCCCAGGCGGGTTCCTTTTCATTTTTCAGCACGCCGGCATCAAATCCCATCAGGCTGATGGCTATTTTAAAGGTGGATGCGGGTGTGACTTCTCTACTGCAGTCGTTGCCACTCTCCAGCAGGACTTTGCCTGATTCAGCGTCAACAATCAGGGTGCACAGATTTTTGGCGAATGCCTGCTGTGAAAATAATATTGCAGCAACAGAGGCCATAACGGCCAGACGGGTTTTCATTGATGATTGAATCCAAAGTTAAATGCTAACGTAATTTACACCCTGAGAAAGGGCACTGAACGCGGTCTGGCCGTGCATCAAGAGACTGGTCACGCCACATCCCTTTATCATCTGCAAACTATCGCGTCCGGTGTGCTTATTAATAACCCTGAGCAGGGGTAAATAAAAACGATTTAATCTGCGCCTGTTTTTTAGGAAAACTAAACGATGCGAAGCCGTATTTCCGGATGACAAACGGCGCGAAAAAGACGCTATTACGATCTGCACACCTGCGGCATTTTTCGTCTCGATGGCGATATAAGCGGTAATTAATGGGATGTAGTCCTGCGCCTACATAACCGGTAAGCACATCCGATGGTCAGAGATATTAATGCATGACAAGCTTATCCTCAGTTCACGGCAATCCTCTGCCAGGCATAATGAGAATGTATTTTCAGGAGTGGTTATGCAGCCGGTTAAACGTTGGCAACGCGATATCTGTCATTTAAATACCCGGGCGTTAACCTGGGTGGCGGCGGGCGCATTTTGCGCGGGCTGCTGGTTATTGATCAGCGTGCTGCTGCTAACCCTGTAACGCGTAGCCAGTGCGAAGAGAATTAGCGTCAGCCGGAAGGGAGTCCGCACCAGGGCGTCAGGGATGAAATTTTTGTAGTGGTTGGGGGCGCGTTGCCCCCTTTTTTTTGCCTGCAGACAGGGGTAATGCAATGCGCAGCCCGTGCGATTACGGCCCGAGACGCAGCGTTTCGGCGCGTTTTGCTGTCTCGTAAACGTATTGCAGCATCGGTTCTAAATCGGCATCCGGTCCGGCGCTGATAATTTTGCCGCGCAGCCATTCAATTTCACTGGTGATATCAGGATGAAAGATGGTGTTGTTTTGCGCGTTGCGTAACCACTTCAGCAAAAAGTTATTTTTCCCGCGTACGCCGCCGGACTTCTTGCTGTTCACATAGAGTTTTAACGCAACCAGAATGCAGTAATAGAAATGGACGCGCTGACTATAATTCTGCAACATCTCTTGGCTCTTCATCTGCCGTTTTTCACGCCCGCCAGTGTGCATTGATGTGAAAAGCAGGTCAAACACAATTGGCCGCGCGCCTGTCACAATTGCGAGCGCAACCAACATTTTAAGAATTTCTTTAGCAGCTGATAAATTGCGCCCGCCAGCAGCTGGATGCTTTACCGGGCAGAATAGCCTGTGATTATTTGTTAATAATCACAAAAAAGCACAGCCGTATCTGATAATTAGATAGATCCGATTCTCTAAATGAATTTCCCCTCCGCATCGCCATCTGCAACTCTGTTCTCCGCGCTGGCCACCCTTGCGTTTTACCGGCCGGTGAAATTTTTATTTGCATCAACATGGCTGTCATAAACAGGAGGTGAATTATGACAAAACCTGCTCTGGCGTTCGCTGCGGCCTTACTGGCGCTCAATGCCACCGCATCCGTTGCGGCTCAGCCGCATCACGTTTATACCAATAAAGATTTCTATAAAAATGGCGTCTTCCAGAAAGAGGTGGCGAAAGATGCAATAGCGCAACTGCTCGCTTCTTACGGTCATACGCTGACGCCGGCCATGCGCCAGCAGCTGTGGGTCAATGATTTCGGGCTGGGCGATTATCAGCATGTTGGCCTGGCCAGCATCACCTGGGTCAATAATCTGGATTACGGTTATTACGCCATGACCATGTATCTGCTGCCGAATCAGATGATTCCGGAGCATCGACACATGCCGATTAGCGCGCCGCCGGCACGTCCGGCAAAACATGAATCGTGGCGCGTTCTCGATGGCTGGGTATATAACTTCTCAGAAATTGGCGCCGCATCAGCGGATATTCCGCCGACGCCGAAAAGTTTTGGTCCGGTGCAAAGCCACAATGTCGTCATTCAGCATCAGGGCGAAACGCTGTCGCTGAAAAAACTGGAGAGTTATCATTTCCTGATGGCCAACAGTAAAGGGGCGATTGTGGATGAATATGGCAACTGGCAGGATCGCCGCGGTTGGTTCAGCTCCAATCCTAAAGTCGCCCCTACGCCGTAAACCGTGCCCCATAATAAATAGTTGATGTGATTTCCCTGTAGCCACCGGAGGCGTTCGCGCCTCCTTTTTAATTAATGCTCTTTACCGGGATGCGCAGCGAGCCGCTCAGCCGCGGCGATTTACCCGGTGCAGACGAATACCACGCTGTTTCATCTCCTCAACGGCAGCACAGGGGCAATCGTCATCGGTGATCACGCCGTCCAGCTGCTGCAGCTTACACACGGAATACACGCTGTAACGACCATATTTGCTGCTGTCAGCCACCAGATAACGCTGCGCTGAGGCGGCCAGCACCGCCTGATTCACCAGCAAGGTGTCTTCGTCGGGTGTCGAGAGGCCGTGCGTGACATCCCACGCGCTGGCGCTGAGGAAAGCCAGATCAATATTGAACGCGGCAAGGGCGGTCGCCGCCATGGCACCCACGCTGGCAATATGCCGTTTATCGACTTTGCCACCCGTATGAAATAGCGTGATGTGGCTGTGACGCATCAGCCAGGCGGCAATCGTAAAGTCGTTAGTCAGCACGGTGAGACTTGCCTGATCGCCTAACGCACGCGCAATTTCATAGCTGGTGGTACCGGCATCGAGGTAGACCACCTGGCCATCCTGTACCAGCGATGCGGCATAACGGCCAAGGCTTTGTTTGGCGTGCACGTTCAGCTGTGCCTTATCCACATACGGCAATGCCTGATGGACCACGGCAGGCAACCTGGCGCCGCCGTGTATGCCAACCACCAGGCCGGCATCCTGCAGGAATTTAATATCGCGGCGGATGGTCATCGCCGACACCGCCATCAGCGTGGCCAGTTCGTGAATGGTGGCCGATCGTTTCGCAAACAGGTAGCGATAAATAGCGTCTTTTCGGTCTTCGGGCAGCATGATGAGCTCGGGGTTAAAAGTGACGTTTTGCCTGCCATGCCACGCGCGCATAGCGTCCGGTACGGCAGCTTCGCTATGATAGCTCATCTGAAGTTGAATCAGATTCAACGTGGCAATGAGTCAGGAGATACGAAAATGCCCGCCCTGCAACGTAATGAACTGGCCGATCTGAATGTTTTTCTGCTGATTTGCCGGCGCAAGAGTTTCCGCCTCGCCGCGCTGGAACTGGGGGTCACCACGTCGGCCATCAGCCACACGTTGCGCAGTCTTGAAGCGCGTCTTGGCGTGCGCCTGCTCAATCGCACCAGCCGGGCGGTGGTGCCGACGGACGCCGGTGCCGCTTTTTTGCGCCATCTGGAAACCGGCTTTGCGCAGATTGAGCTGGCGCTGAACGATCTGCACCTGTATCGCGAATCACCCAGCGGCCGCCTGCGGCTGAACATCCCGCGTGATGCCGGGCAGTTGCTGTTTCGGCCGATCCTGGCGCGCTTTATGGCGACCTATCCGGAGCTCAGTCTGGAAATTACGGTGGATAACAATCTGGTGGATATCATCGGCAGCGGCTATGACGCCGGGATTCGCTACGGCGCCAGCGTACCGAAAGATATGATCGCCATGCCGCTGACGCCCAAACTGCGCTGGATCGTGGTGGCGTCACCCGATTACCTGCGCGACGCGCCGCCGCTGCAGCATCCGGACGATCTGCGCAACCATCGCTGTATTCGCATGCGCCTTGGCAATGGCACGCTGTATAAGTGGCCGCTGGCGCAGGGCAAGGTGGCGTATGAGGTCGATGTGCCGGGCACGCTGACGCTCAATGAGAGCGACATGATTATTGATGCGGTCGCCGGCGGTTACGGTCTCGGCTACTGCCCGGAGCGCTACGTACAGGCGCAGCTGGCGAGCGGGCAGCTGGTGCGCGTGCTGACGGACTGGTGCAGCGAAGACGAACCGCTGGTGATGTATTACCCCGACCGTCGCCAGCTGCACCCGGGTTTACGCCGGCTGATTGAGATGATCCGCGCCGAAACGATGCGCTAACGCTGGACGCGTGCGGCGTAAATAATAAACGTCACCACGCCAAAAATTTCCAGCTCCTCCTCTTCACGCAGCCGGATGGGCTGATAGCGCGGATTCATCGGCATCAGCTGTACGCAGGGATGCGTCTGCAGCCGCTTGACGGTGAACTCGCCGTTAATGGCGGCGATCACGATGTCGTCGTGCCGGGCATTGAGTGAGCTGTCGACCACCAGCAGATCACCTTCGCGGATATTGGCATCGCGCATCGAGTCGCCTTCGACGCGCACAAAATAGGTGGCGCTCGGGCGGGTCACCAGCAGCTCATTGAGATCAATCTGGCGCTCAATGTAGTCCTGAGCGGGCGAGGGGAAACCGCCGTGCACCGCGTCAAGGAATAGCGGGCGGGAGCGCGAAGGCGGTGAAAGCTGTGGCAAAAAGAAACGCGTCATAGCGAATATTCCATAGATACTGTTTTTATATACAGTATCAGGCGATTTTTGCTATGATCAAGTCTGCCCGCGGTAAAAAAAGCGAAGCGTATGAAAAACAGCAGAATTCAGTTTTTTGCCGCGCAAACCGCTGAAAAGTGCACTCTTCGCTAAGCACTCTGTGCGCCCGTCTGGCGAAACTTCAATTGTTGTCTACACTTAATGTTGCCGATGTTCGTAGTGCGGTTGCAGTGTTGATGAAAATTTCGTTTAGTTCTGGAGCGTTACCCTTTCGATTCCCGTGTTTACGGAAAAACCTCCTCACTTCCTGCCTGCCTGCGAACAGACTGCCCGTTTACGTTCAGATACAGGAGGAGACGTGACCCCTGCGGTTAATGAGAACAGCACCCTGCCGTCGCTAAGTGGCGGACTTTACGCCTTCTTTTTTGATGTTGACGGCACGCTGGCCGCGCTTCAGTCGCAGCCCGAGTCGGTTTCCATCCCCGCATCGGTGCGCCAGCATCTGCAACAAATTTCTAATTTAAGTCACGGCGCGCTGGCGCTGGTTTCCGGCCGTCCGATCAGCCAGCTGGATGAGCTGGTCGCGCCGCTGGAAGCCCCGGCAGCGGGCGTGCATGGCGCTGAGCGCCGCGATGCCAGCGGACATCTGCATCGTCAGTCGCTGCCCGATGAGGTGGCGCAAACGCTGCAGGTTGAACTGCAGCAGACGCTTGACCAGTGGCCCGGTACGCTGCTGGAAGTGAAAGGCATGGCCTTTGCGCTGCACTACCGCAACGCGCCAGAGTATGAAAACGCCATCATGCAGCTGGCCGAAGAGGCGGTAGCCCGCTTTCCGGCGCTGGCGCTGCAGCCAGGTAAGTGTGTGGTGGAACTGAAACCGCAGGGCATCGATAAAGGTGCTGCGGTACGCGAATTTATGCAGGAAGCGCCATTTACCGGTCGCATTCCGGTATTTGTGGGCGACGATCTGACCGATGAGAAAGGCTTTCTTGCAGTCAATGCCATGCACGGCATCTCGGTCAAGGTCGGTGAAGGTCCAAGCCAGGCGCGCTATCGTCTGCCCGATGTGGCAGCGGTCTGGCACTGGCTGGAACAACTATTATTACAACTAGAACATGACAACGTCGGTAAGGAGTTTAGGTTATGAGTCGTTTAGTCGTCGTATCTAACCGTATCGCTATTCCTGATGGAAGCAAAACCAACGCAGGCGGTCTCGCCGTCGGCATTCTGGATGCGCTGCAGACCACCGGAGGATTGTGGTTTGGCTGGAACGGAGAGATCAGTGAGTTTTCCGGTGAAGAAGATGAGGAACTTACCCAGATCGAACAAGACGGCATTACCTATGCCTCATTCCCCCTCAATCAAAACGATTACGATCAGTACTACTGCCAGTTTTCGAATACGGTGATCTGGCCCGCGTTTCACTATCGCCTCGATCTGGTGCAGTATCAGCGTGAAGCCTGGGAAGGCTACTGCCGCGTGAATACCCTGCTGGCGCAGCGGCTGAAACCGCTGATCAAGCCGGACGATATCCTGTGGATCCACGATTACCACCTGCTGCCGTTTGCCGCTGAACTGCGTAAACAGGGCATCAATAACCGAATCGGATTCTTTCTGCATATCCCGTTCCCGACGCCGGAAATTTTCAATGCGCTGCCGCCGCATCAGGAACTGCTGGAAATGCTGTGTGAATACGATCTGCTGGGTTTCCAGACAGAATCCGATCGCGTAGCGTTTCTCGACAGCCTGAGCCAGCTGACGCAGCTGCAGAATAAAGGCGAGAAGAAGCATCGCGCCTTTGGCAACACCTTTATGACCGAGGTTTACCCCATCGGTATCGAGCCGGACAGCATTAAAGAGATGGCAGAAGGGCCGCTGCCACCGAAGATGGCCGCGATGAAGCGTGAGCTGGGCGATTTGCAGAACATTATCGCCTGTGAGCGTCTCGACTATTCCAAAGGCTTGCCGGAGCGTTTCCTTGCCTACGAAGCGCTGCTGGAAAACTTCCCGCAGCATCGCGGCAAAATCCGTTACTCACAGATTGCGCCGACCTCGCGCGGCGACGTGCAGGCCTATCAGGATATTCGTCACCAGCTGGAGACAGAAGCGGGGCGCATTAACGGTAAATACGGCACGCTGGGCTGGACGCCGCTCTTCTATCTCAACCAGCATTTTGATCGCCGCCTGCTGATGAAGATTTTCCGCCTGACCGACGTGGGGCTGGTTACGCCGCTGCGTGACGGCATGAACCTGGTGGCGAAAGAGTATGTCGCGGCGCAGGATCCGGACGATCCGGGCGTGCTGGTGCTGTCGCGCTTTGCCGGAGCGGCTAACGAGCTGACTTCTGCGCTAATCGTTAACCCGTACGATCGTGATGATGTGGCGGCGGCGCTGGACCGCGCACTGACCATGCCGCGCACCGAGCGTATCTCGCGCTATAACGACATGATGGCCGTACTGCGTAAGCAGGACATTTCGCACTGGCGCGAAAGCTTCCTGAAAGATCTGAACACGTTGCCGGCACGCAGCGCCAGCCACGGTAGCGATAACAAGGTCGCGACGTTTCAGAAGCTGGCGTAATTAGCCCCGCAAGGCGCGATGTTCCCCTCAGGCAATGCCTCTCCCGTACGCGGGAGAGGTATCCGTCAGATGACGCAGGCAGGATCGTGCTGCGTAGCGTTTTCACGCGACACCCTCACCGGATGAAATCGATTTCATTTTGTTAAGCGCTAACCCGCTGACCCGGCACCAAAAAACGCACGAATTGGTTAAAATTAAGCCAGTTAAGCACTGAAACGCTGAATTTTTCCTTCCGACCCTAAAGATTTGGCTGGCCAGGCCGATAGTTCTAATACATCAGTGTGTTAGTTAGTCAATTCATTCATATCGCTAATGTAACGTGCTGTTACATCCCTTGTGACTCGCTAAACCCTCCCTACAAACTCTTTACACACCACAAGCGCGCTGCATCCACTCTTCACGCTTCGCTAGCACAGCGCCATTAGTCCTGCGTGGCAATATTCCCTGTAAGTGATTAATTTAAAAGCGAATAATTACAGCCATTTTTGGTGTTTTATGCTGCTTTTTTGGTTTGTTTCGGGGGCTTGTCTTTGCCTAAAGCCAACGTAGCAGATAAAAGATCGTCCCATGGCGGCGATCTGCGACACACTTCAAAATTCAGACTTTTCCTGTGAAATATTAGCGAAACGTTTCAAAATCGCTCAAAAAAAGAACAACAGAAAAGCATTACTGAAGCTTCACTTGAAAAATTTGCCTTAAAAGTGTGACGTAGATCACACTTTATCTAAAATTTCATACCAATCACGTTGTATGTCGAAATCAGACGATATAGATTTGCCTTGTTTTCGGATTAGTCTTAAAAAACTGTAAGCAGACGTCACGGAAGATGGTTACAACTCAAGAAAAGATTGGCCTGGAGTTTTGACTACTACTGATCAATATCCCGGTGGGAAGTGAAACAGTTCAGTACGCGTTGGCTTATGCCTGATTATTTTTTGCCATCTTTAGATTTACCAACCAGCAACCCGAACCATAGAACACTTAATTCTGTGGCCGTATATATGTCGCGTCTATCAGGATGGAAAAAAATGGGTACATCAGAATTACTAAAACACATATATGACATCAATCTGTCATATTTATTGCTTGCACAGCGTTTGATAAACCAGGAAAAAGCTTCAGCAATGTTTCGTTTAGGTATCGATGAGCCAATGGCGGATGCATTGCAGCAATTGACTTTACCTGAGATGGTAAAATTAGCGGAAACCAATCAACTGGTTTGCCAGTTCCGCTTTACCGATCACAATCTTATTAACCGTTTAACGCAGGAATCACGTGTGGATGATTTGCAGCAAATCCACACCGGTATTTTATTATCCAGCCGTTTATTGCGCAGCGCATCGAAAGATGATGCCTCTGCTAAAAAGAGGGCGGTATAATGACCGAAAAAAGTATCGTTCAGGAAGCGCGTGATATTCAGCTGGCAATGGAGCTGATTACATTGGGCGCACGACTGCAGATGCTGGAAAGTGAAACCCAGCTGAGCCGCGGTCGCCTGATAAAACTGTACAAAGAGCTGCGTGGTGCACCCCCACCGAAAGGCATGCTGCCATTCTCTACCGACTGGTTCATGACCTGGGAACAAAATATTCATGCGTCGATGTTCTGCAACGCCTGGCAGTTTCTGCTGAAAACCCGGCTGAGCAGTGGCGTAGAGGCGGTTATCAAAGCGTATCGCCTGTATCTTGAGCAGTGTCCGCAATCGGACGAGGGCCCGCTGTTGGCGCTGACCCGCGCCTGGACCCTGGTGCGATTTGTTGAAAGTGGCATGCTGGAATTGTCTGACTGTAAATGCTGTGGCGGAAGCTTCATCAACCACGCGCATCAGCCGCCGGGCAGCTTTGTTTGCAGCCTGTGCCAGCCGCCATCACGTGCCGTAAAAAGACGTAAACTTTCTGCAGATTCTGCCGATACCTTTCCACAACTGCTGGATGAACAGGTTAAACGCGCCGTTTAAGTTTGTTCGCATCGTGGAAAGCATCCAGCAGCGGTTAATACCGCTGCTTTTTTTTGCCCACACCCTGTGAATAACACCTGCGGCTCTCTGGCTTAACTTCCACCAACACGTTACGGACGTAAGGATGTTTTTGTGCTGATTATTGTGGGTTATATCGTAGTCCTCGGTTCCGTGCTGGGCGGTTACATGATGGTAGGCGGCCATCTGGGCGCGCTTTACCAGCCGTCGGAGTTGCTGATTATTGGCGGCGCCGGCATTGGTGCGTTTCTGGTGGGCAACAACGGCAAATCGATTAAAAAGACGCTAAAAGCGCTGCCCTTGTTAATGCGCGGCTCAAAATATAACAAAGCCGTATACATGGATTTAATGGCACTGCTGTATCGCCTGATGGCGAAATCACGTCAGCAGGGCATGCTGTCGCTGGAACGCGATATTGAAGATCCCAGCCAGAGCGAAATTTTCGCTAACTATCCGCGTATTTTGTCCGATAAACCTTTAGTGGATTTTATTACCGACTATTTACGTCTGATGGTGAGCGGAAATATGAATGCTTTCGAGATCGAAGCCCTGATGGATGAAGAGATCGAAACCTATGAACACGAGTGCGAAGTACCAGCACAAAGCTTAGCGGCGGTCGGTGATGGCCTGCCGGCGTTTGGTATCGTCGCCGCGGTAATGGGCGTGGTGCACGCGCTGGCCTCCGCGGACCGCCCGGCGGCAGAACTGGGCGCACTGATTGCGCACGCCATGGTGGGAACCTTCCTCGGTATTCTGCTGGCTTACGGCTTCATTTCGCCGCTGGCATCCGTGCTGCGCCAGAAGTGCGCGGAAACCACCAAGATGATGCAGTGCGTCAAAGTCACGCTGCTCTCCAGCCTGAACGGTTATGCGCCGCAGATCGCCGTCGAGTTTGGTCGTAAAACCCTGTATTCCACCGAGCGTCCGTCCTTTACCGAGCTGGAAGAGCACGTGCGTAACGCGAAAAACCCGGCTAAGCAGACTTCGGATACGCCTTCATGAAGCACGGTAATCGCCCGATTGTGCTGGTCAAACGGCGCAAACATAAAAAGCATGAAGGCAGCCATGGCTCATGGAAGATTGCCTATGCCGACTTTATGACGGCGATGATGGCGTTCTTCATGGTGATGTGGCTGATCTCGATCGCCAATCCGCAGGAGCTGGTGCAGATTGCCGAATATTTTAAAACGCCGCTCAAGGTCGCCCTGACCGGCGGTCAGCGTAGCAGCGACAGCGAAAGTCCGATTCCCGGCGGCGGCGATGATCCGACGCAGAAGAAAGGCGAAGTGCAAAAACAGGTCGATATGGATGCGCAAAAGCGCCAGCTGGATGACATTCGCCTGAACCGGTTGCGTGAAAAACTCGACCAGCTGATTGAGGCCGATCCGCGCCTGAAAGCGCTGCGTCCGCATCTGATCATCAACATGGTGGAAGAGGGGCTGCGCATTCAGATTATCGATAGCCAGAACCGCCCGATGTTTAAAACCGGCAGCGCGGAAGTGGAGCCGTACATGCGCGATATCCTGCGCGCCATTGCGCCGCTGCTGAATGATATTCCTAACAAAATCAGTTTGTCCGGCCATACCGATGACTTCCAGTACGCCAGCGGCGATCGCGGCTACAGCAACTGGGAACTGTCGGCGGATCGTGCCAATGCCTCACGCCGTGAGCTGGTGGCGGGCGGGCTGGACGGCGGCAAAATGCTGCGCGTGGTCGGCATGGCCGACACCATGAAACTGAAAAACCGCGGCGCCAACGACGCGGTGAACCGTCGTATCAGCCTGCTGGTGTTGAACCATGACACCGAAGCGGCGATTGAAAAAGAGAATGCCGAGAGCGATGCCGTTCAGGTGAGTGACCCGGCGCAGATTTTACCTAGCATTACCGCACCGGCTGGTCCGGCGGCGCCAACTGCCCCCACGGGTTCTACCGCAGCACCGGCCACACCGGCAGCCGCGGCGAATCCGCCGGCAGCGGCACCGCCCGCCGCCAGCGCGGTGACACCAGACCAACCCTCACAGCCGAGGTGATCCCGTGAGCATGGACATCAGCGATTTTTACCAGACGTTTTTTGATGAAGCCGATGAGCTGTTAGCGGATATGGAGCAACACCTGTTGGGACTGGATCCCCAGGAGCCCGATTCCGAGCAGTTGAATGCCATCTTCCGCGCCGCCCACTCCATTAAGGGCGGAGCCGGTACGTTTGGCTTTACGGTTTTACAGGAAACCACCCACATCTTGGAAAACATTCTGGATGGTGCGCGCCGTGGCGAAATGCAGCTCAGCACCGACATCATCAACCTGTTTTTGGAAACCAAAGATATTATGCAGGAACAGCTCGATGCCTATAAAACCGCGCAGGAGCCAAACGCAGAAAGCTTTAACTACATCTGTGAAGCCCTGCGCCAGCTGGCGCTGGAAGCCAAAGGAATAGCCCCGCAAGCCGCCGCACCGGTGGTGGCGCTCGCCGACGTGGCAGCACCTGCCGCGCCCGCCAGCAGCGGCCTGCGCCTGCAGCTGATCAATCTGAAAGAGAAAGAGCCGGATCTGCTGCTGGAAGAGCTGGGCAACCTCGGCACCCTGACCGATGTGGTGAAAGGCGCCAGCTCGCTGGAAGCCACCATCGACGGAGTCGGCAAAGACGATATCGTGGCGGTGCTGTGTTTCGTGATTGATGAAGCGCAGATTCAGTTCCCGCAGGACGCCGCACCCGCCGCCGTTGCCGCCGCGCCAGTCGCTGAGGCCGAAGCCGCAGCGCCGGTGCAGCAAACGGCGACCGTCACCGACATTACCCCGGCGGTGAAGCGTGAGAGCAAGCGTGCCGCCGCGCCCGCCAAAAGCAGCGAATCCAGCAGTATTCGCGTGGCGGTGGAAAAAGTTGACCAGCTGATCAACCTGGTCGGCGAGCTGGTGATTACCCAGTCAATGCTGGCGCAGCGCTCTGGTGCGCTGGATCCGGTGGCACATGGTGACCTGCTCAACAGCATGGGTCAGCTGGAGCGTAACGCCCGCGACCTGCAGGAATCGGTGATGTCGATTCGTATGATGCCGATGGAGTACGTGTTCAGCCGCTTCCCGCGTCTGGTGCGCGATCTGGCCAGCAAGCTGGGCAAAGAGGTTGAACTGACGCTGCTCGGCAGCTCAACCGAACTGGATAAGAGCCTGATTGAACGCATCATCGATCCGTTAACGCACCTGGTGCGTAACAGCCTCGACCACGGCATCGAAACCCCGGAAAAACGGCTGGCCGCCAGCAAAACGGCGGTCGGCAATCTGACGCTGTCCGCGGAACACCAGGGCGGCAACATCTGCATCGAAGTGATCGATGACGGTGCCGGCCTCAACCGTGAACGTATCCTGGCGAAAGCGCTCTCGTCCGGCCTGCCGGTCAGCGACAGCATGAGCGATGAAGAAGTCGGCATGTTGATCTTCGCGCCAGGCTTCTCGACCGCCGAACAGGTGACCGACGTATCAGGCCGCGGCGTCGGCATGGACGTGGTGAAACGTAATATCCAGGAGATGGGCGGTCACGTCGAAATCTCCTCGAAGCAGGGCAAAGGCACCACCATTCGCATTCTGCTGCCGCTGACGCTGGCGATCCTCGACGGGATGTCGGTGCGCGTGGCAGACGAAGTGTTCATCCTGCCGCTGAACGCGGTGATGGAGTCACTGCAGCCCACGGCTGAAGAGCTGAAACCGCTGGCCGGTGGCGAGCGCGTACTGGAAGTGCGCGGCGAGTACCTGCCGCTGGTTGAGCTGTGGAACGTGTTTGACGTGCAGAACGCCAAAACCGACGCCACGCAGGGCATCGTGGTGATCCTGCAGAGCGCAGGACGTCGCTATGCGCTGCTGGTCGATCAGCTGATTGGTCAGCATCAGGTGGTGGTGAAGAACCTGGAAAGCAACTACCGCAAAGTGCCGGGCATTTCCGCCGCCACCATCCTCGGCGATGGCAGCGTTGCGCTGATTGTCGACGTATCGGCACTGCAATCATTGAACCGTGAGAAGCGTGTGGCCGGTGCCGCAGCGTAACAGATAACGAAAGGGTAAAAAAATGACTGACATGGCAACCGTGACGAAAATCGCCGGCGAAACCGTCGGCCAGGAGTTCCTGGTTCTCACCCTCGGTGACGAAGAGTACGGCATCGATATCCTTAAAGTGCAGGAGATTCGTGGTTACGATCAGGTAACGCGAATCGCTAACACGCCGGAGTTCATCAAGGGCGTGACTAACCTGCGTGGCGTGATTGTGCCGATTATCGACCTGCGCGTGAAGTTCTCGCAGCCGGACGTGGAGTACAACGAAAACACCGTGGTGATCGTGCTGAATCTTGAGCATCGCGTGGTCGGCATCGTGGTGGATGGCGTGTCTGACGTGCTGTCGCTGACGCAGGATCAGATCCGTCCGGCACCGGAATTTGCCGTCACCATGTCGACCGAGTACCTCACCGGTCTCGGTGCGCTGGGCGAGCGTATGCTGATTCTGGTCGACATCGAAAAACTGCTGAGCAGTGAAGAGATGGCGCTGGTAGATACGCTGCGTAGCGCATAATCGTTCGCAGAGAGTCACGGGTCGCTGATGCGGCCCGTGACTATTACATTCTTTATTAAACCGTTATAAATCAATAGCAAAGCCCACAAATATTTCCTGCCCTCGCTCAATATTCCCGCCGCCAGGTCGATAACTGTATTGCACGATTTTTCTTCATTTCCCAGGGCAAACTATGTTTACGAAAATCCGCGTTGTGACCAGCCTGTTGCTGGTGTTGTTGGTGTTTGGCGTACTGCAGCTGGCTTCCGGCTCGCTGTTTTTTAAAGCGCTGAGTGACGACAAAAAAAGTTTCAATACCTCTCAGCTGGCGAGCAAAAACATTGCCGCCATCAATGATGCTTACATGAGCCTTAACCAAAGCCGCGTGATCCTGACGCGCATCCAGCTGCGTATTGCCACCAGTAAACTGACCGGCACCGAAGCTGACATCAGTACGCTGTTCGGGCAGAGCAGGACGTTCCAGCAGACGGCGCAGGACAAATTCACCCTGTTTAAAAACACGCCGGACACGCCGGGCCAGAACCTGCAGCTCAACCAGCAGCTGGAGCAGACCTATAAAGCTTACGCCAGCGCGCTGGCTGAGATGCAGCAGGTACTGCAGCACAACGATACCGCCGCAGCCGGCAAAGTACCGGTGGCTCCGACGCAAAGTGCCTTTCTGGAAAACTACACCCAATGGCGCGCCGATCAGGATCGTCTGACGGCGGCAGGCGTGGCGGCGAACAGTGCCGCTTACGAGCACATGATGTGGCTGCTGGGGCTGGTACTGGCGCTGGTGGTGGGCGTGATCGTGCTGTGCTGGTTCGGCCTGCGTAAGGTGCTGATTAAGCCGCTCAACGACAGCATCCAGCACATTGAACACATTGCGCAGGGCGATTTAACCCAGACCATCACTGTCGAAGGACGTAATGAAATGAGCCAGCTGGCGAGCAAGCTGCAGGAGATGCAGCAGGCACTGGTGCGCACCGTCAGCAACGTGCGCGACGGCTCGGACGCCATTTTTACCGGGGCCAGCGAAATCTCCGCCGGCAATAACGATCTCTCGGCGCGTACCGAACAGCAGGCGGCGTCGCTGGAGCAGACTGCGGCCAGCATGGAGCAGCTCACCGCCACGGTGAAGCAGAACGCCGAGAACGCGCGGCAGGCCTCGCAGCTGGCGCTCAGCGCATCGGAAACCGCGCAGAAAGGCGGAGAAGTGGTGGAAGGCGTGGTGCGCACCATGCACGATATTGCCGGCAGTTCGAAGAAGATTGCCGACATTACCAGCGTGATTGACGGTATCGCTTTCCAGACCAACATCCTTGCGCTCAACGCCGCTGTCGAAGCGGCGCGCGCCGGGGAACAGGGCCGCGGCTTCGCGGTGGTGGCCGGTGAAGTGCGCAACCTTGCCCAGCGCAGCGCGCAGGCGGCGAAGGAGATCAAAGGGCTGATTGAAGACTCGGTGCGTCGCGTTGACAGCGGCTCACAGCTGGTCGGCACGGCGGGCAATACCATGGGCGAAATCGTCAATGCGGTGACGCGCGTCACCGACATCATGGGCGAGATCGCTTCGGCGTCAGACGAGCAGAGTCGCGGTATCGATCAGGTCGGCCAGGCGGTGACCGAGATGGACCGCGTCACGCAGCAGAACGCCTCGCTGGTGGAAGAGTCGGCGGCGGCGGCGGCCTCGCTGGAGGAGCAGGCCAGCCGTCTCAGCCAGTCGGTGGCGGTGTTCCGCATTCCACGAGGCGCTCAGCCTGCCAGCAGCACGGGCGTGCGCCATCCGCAGATCGCCCCCCCGCAGGCCAGTGCGCCACGCAAAGCGCTGACCGCGCCGGTCAGCGACGCCAACTGGGAAACGTTCTAAGCTGAAACGGGAGCGGACAACGCGCCGCTCCCTCATCTCCTGCTTTCTTTACTTATAAAACGCTGTAAAAAAGCTTTAATTCAGCATTATCCCTCGTAAAGTCCGGTAAACCCTCTCAAATATTCAGCGCAGCGGTCGATAAACAGGGCGCAACCCCCCTTTTTGGAGACACTATGTTAAAACGAATCAACGTCGTCACCAGCCTGATCGCCGTCCTGCTGGTGTTCGGTGCTATGCAATTACTGTCCGGCGGGCTGTTCTGGTCGGCATTACAAAAAGATAAAGAGGCGTTTGCTGTGGCACAAACGTCAAGTAATAACGTCGCTGCCATGTCCGATGCCTGGATTGAACTCAATCAAACCCGTACCGTGCTCAACCGCGCCATGCTGCGCATGCAGGGCAGCATGGCGTCACAGACCAACGGCGGTCAGCTTAACGCACTGATCGCGCAGACGGAGAAACAGCTCGACACCGCGGCCGGCCACTATCAGCGTTATTACGATTTGCCAGCGACGCCAGGACTGTCTGATGCGCTGCGCGACCGGCTGGAAGCGGATTATGCCGCGTTCAATAACGGCCTGAAGGCGATGCTGGCCCGGCTGAAAGCCAACGATCTGCAGGGCATGTTTGATCAGAACATTGAAGCCAAACAGGTCAAAATGAAAGCCACCTATGAAGAGTGGCGCAGCGCGCAGAGTGCTTTAGCCGCTGAGGGCGTGGCGCAGAACCAGCGTGCCTTCCACACCATGATGTGGCTGCTGGCGATTGTCGCAGTGATGGTGATTGCGGTAATCGTCGCCTGCTGGTTTGGCCTGCGCACGGTGCTGATTCAGCCGCTGCATCAGTTGCTCGGTCACATTCGCCATATCGCCGCAGGCGATCTGACACAGACCATCACCGTTGAAGGGCGTAACGAAATGAGCCAGCTGGCCAGCAGTCTGCATGAGATGCAGCAGTCGCTGGTGCACACCGTCGGCAACGTACGTGACGGTTCGGACGCCATCTTTACCGGCGCCAGCGAAATCTCCGCCGGTAACAACGATCTCTCGGCGCGCACCGAGCAGCAGGCGGCGTCGCTGGAGCAGACCGCGGCCAGCATGGAGCAGCTCACCGCCACGGTGAAGCAGAACGCCGAGAACGCCCGACAGGCCTCGCAGCTGGCGCTCAGCGCGTCGGAGACCGCACGCAAAGGTGGCGACGTGGTCGAAGGCGTGGTGCGCACCATGCATGACATCGCCGGCAGTTCGAAGAAGATCGCGGATATCACCAGCGTGATCGACGGCATTGCCTTCCAGACCAACATCCTGGCGCTTAACGCGGCGGTCGAAGCGGCGCGCGCCGGTGAGCAGGGCCGTGGTTTTGCCGTGGTAGCGGGCGAGGTGCGTAACCTGGCGCAGCGCAGCGCGCAGGCGGCGAAGGAGATCAAAGGACTGATTGACGATTCGGTCAGCCGGGTTAATGCCGGTTCGCAGCTGGTCGGTACCGCGGGTGACACCATGCAGGATATCGTCGGTGCGGTGACGCGCGTGACTGACATCATGGGCGAAATCGCTTCGGCCTCGGATGAGCAGAGCCGTGGCATCGACCAGGTGGGCCAGGCGGTGACCGAGATGGACCGCGTCACGCAGCAGAACGCCTCGCTGGTAGAAGAGTCGGCCGCCGCCGCGGCCTCGCTGGAGGAGCAGGCCAGCCGCCTGAGCCAGTCGGTGTCGGTGTTCCGCATTCCGCGCGCGTCGGCAGCGGCCCCTGTGCGTCCTTCGCTGACCACGACACCGCCGGCGGTGCGTAAAGCCGCTACGGCCCCGGTGAGTGAAGGAAACTGGGAAACGTTTTAATCACTGCCTGAATCGTCCCCTCTCCCGCCGCAGGAGAGGGTCACGTGGCTGGCCCTTCCCCGGTTTGCTGCTGGTCTTACCCCTTTCACCTCACATAAAGATCCGCGCCTGCGCGCCGATAACACCAGCGATCCGCCAATTAATGAGGTGTTTATGTTTAGTCGTGTTCGAGTGGTATCCGGCCTGCTGTGCGTGCTGGCGTTATTTGCCTTACTGCAGCTGTTTTCCGGAGGAATGTTTTTTTCAACGGTGAAAGCCGATAAAGATAATTTTGCGTACAACCAACGTCTTAGCACCCTGCAGCGGGCGATGGGCACCTCATGGGTTTCGCTGGTACAGGCGCGTAACACGCTGAACCGTGCCGGTATCCGCTATCTGCTGGACAGTCAGCAGGCTGGCTCCGGTGCCACGGTAAAAGATCTGGTGGCGCTGGCCAATACGGAGCTGAAAACCGCCGATCAGAGCTTTGCCGAGTTCAACGCTAACCTGTCGGAAAAGGGCAAAAGCGCGGAGAACGTGCTGACGCTGCAGGCCAACTACAACGCGTTTCGCGGGGCGCTGGCCGAGCTGATTGATTTTCTCAGTGCCGGTAACTTTAAAGGCTTTGTCGATCAGCCAACGCAGGGTTTTCAGGACAAATTTGAAAAGGATTACAACGCCTGGCTCGCCTACAACATTGTGCTGGCAAAACAGGGTATTGACGCCAACGAGAGCGCTTACCAACACGCGATTATGCTGGTGGTCGGTACGCTGCTGGTGACGCTGCTGGTGATTGCGCTGGTGTGGAGCGGCATGCGTACGGCGCTGATCCGTCCGCTGCAGCAGAGCATTGAGCACATCCGCCATATTGCGCGCGGCGATCTGACGCAGCCGGTCGATCTCAGCGTGCGCAACGAAATGGGCGACCTGCTCAGTTCGCTGCAGCACATGCAGCAGGAGCTGGCGCGCACCGTACGCATCGTGCGCGACGGTTCGGACGCCATCTACACCGGCGCCAGCGAAATCGCCATGGGCAACAACGATCTCTCTTCGCGTACCGAACAGCAGGCAGCATCGCTGGAGCAGACCGCGGCCAGCATGGAGCAGTTGACCGCTACCGTGAAGCAGAACGCGGAAAACGCCCGTCAGGCGTCGCAGCTGGCGCTGAACGCGTCCGAAACGGCGCAGCAGGGCGGCAAAGTGGTCGATGGCGTGGTCAGCACCATGAAGGACATCGCCGGCAGCTCGAAGAAGATTGCCGATATCACCAGCGTGATTGACGGTATCGCCTTCCAGACCAATATCCTCGCGCTGAACGCTGCGGTGGAAGCGGCACGCGCCGGTGAGCAGGGGCGTGGTTTCGCCGTGGTCGCGGGCGAGGTGCGCAGTCTGGCCCAGCGCAGCGCGCAGGCGGCGAAGGAGATCAAAGGCCTGATTGAAGATTCGGTCAGCCGCGTCAATACCGGCTCGGTGCTGGTAGAGAGCGCGGGCGAAACCATGAGCGAGATCGTCAACGCGGTGACCCGCGTGACCGACATCATGGGCGAAATCGCCTCGGCTTCCGATGAGCAGAGCCGCGGTATCGACCAGGTTGGCCTGGCGGTGAACGAGATGGACCGCGTCACCCAGCAGAACGCCGCGCTGGTGGAAGAGTCCGCGACGGCGGCAGCGGCGCTGGAAGATCAGGCCAGCCGACTGAAACAGTCGGTGGCGGTGTTCAATATTGGTAAAGAATTTGTCGCCCAGGCCGTTAACGTAACTACAGCGCCAAAAAATGCGCGTCCGTCTGCACCGCAGGCGCTGGCGCAAGCGGCAGGAGCTCGTGGCGCTGACGATAACTGGGAAACCTTTTAACCCTTGTGGCCGCCGCAGGGCGGCCCGTGTGAATGGTGTGCACTGGCAGCACAGTAGCAACCGCAGTATCACAATTTAATCAGTTTGTTGCCGGGTGACCCGAAATGAAGAAATCGACGTTATTGGATCAAAATGAAGCCACGACGCTGCTCTCACAAATGGTGCAGCGCCTGCCGCTTTCCGATACACATTTTCGTCGTATCAGCCAGCTGATCTATCAGCGCGCGGGCATCGTGCTGGCCGACCACAAACGCGAGATGGTTTACAACCGTCTGGTACGTCGGCTGCGCATGCTGAATATTGATGATTTTGGTCGCTATCTGGCGCTGCTGGAGCAGGACCCGAACAGTGCTGAGTGGCAGGCGTTTATTAACGCACTGACCACCAACCTGACCTCATTTTTCCGTGAGGCGCACCACTTCCCGATTCTGGCAGAGCATGCGCGCAAACGCAGCGGCAACTACAGCGTGTGGAGCACCGCCGCCTCAACCGGTGAAGAGCCGTACTCGATTGCCATGACGCTGGCGGAAACGCTGGGCACCGGACCAGGGAAATTTTCCGTCCATGCCAGTGATATTGATACCCAGGTGCTGGAGAAAGCGGTAGCGGGCGTTTATCGCCAGGAGGAGCTGCGCACCTTATCGCAGTCGCAGCTGCAGCGCTTCTTCCTGCGCGGCACCGGCCCGCACGCCGGTATGGTGCGCGTGCGCAGCGAGCTGGCCAACATGGTGAACTATGCGCAGCTCAATTTACTGGCGCACGACTGGGCGTTGCCGGGGCCGTTCGACGCGATTTTCTGTCGTAACGTGATGATCTATTTCGATAAAGAGACGCAGGAACAAATTCTGCGCCGTTTTGTCCCCCTGCTGAAGCCGGGCGGTCTGCTGTTTGCCGGGCATTCGGAAAACTTCAGTCAGATCAGTAAAGAGTTCTGGCTGCGTGGACAGACTGTCTATGGACTGACCAAGGAAAGACGATGAGCAAAATCACCGTGATGTGCGTGGATGATTCCGCGCTGATGCGCCAGTTGATGACGGAGATCATCAACAGCCATCCCGATATGGAGATGGTCGCGACGGCGCCGGACCCGCTGGTAGCGCGGGATTTGATCAAACAGTACAACCCGCAGGTGCTGACGCTGGATGTCGAAATGCCACGCATGGATGGCCTCGACTTCCTCGAAAAACTGATGCGCCTGCGGCCGATGCCGGTGGTGATGGTTTCGTCGCTGACCGGTAAAGGATCGGAAGTGACGCTGCGTGCGCTGGAGTTAGGCGCGGTGGATTTCGTCACCAAGCCGCAGCTCGGCATCCGTGAAGGCATGCTGGCCTACAGCCAGATGATCGCCGACAAGATTCGCGCCGCCGCGCGCGCCAAACTGCATGCGCGTGCCGCCACGCCGCAGCCGGTGATGCTGAAAGCGGGACCGCTGCTGAGCAGTGAAAAGTTGATTGCTATCGGCTCTTCAACCGGCGGCACCGAGGCGATTCGCCATGTGCTGCAGCCGCTGCCGGCCACCAGTCCGGCGCTGCTGATTACGCAGCATATGCCGCCCGGTTTTACCCGCTCGTTTGCCGAGCGGCTGAACAAGCTGTGCCAGATCACCGTAAAAGAGGCGGAAGACGGCGAGCGTATTTTGCCCGGCCACGCCTATATCGCGCCGGGCGCGATGCACATGGAGCTGGCGCGCAGCGGTGCCAACTACGTGGTGAAACTGAACGACGGACCGCCGGTGAACCGCCATAAACCGTCGGTGGACGTCCTGTTCCGCTCGGTCGCGGTCAACGCCGGGCGAAATGCAGTGGGGGTCATTCTGACCGGCATGGGCAACGACGGCGCGGCCGGGATGCTGGAAATGCACCGCGCCGGCGCGTGGACCATCGCCCAGGATGAAGCCAGCTGTGTGGTATTTGGTATGCCGCGCGAAGCGATAGCGATGGGCGGCACCAGTGAAGTGGTCGATCTGGGCCACATCAGCCAGCATATGCTGGCCAAAATTAGCGCCGGACAGGCATTGCGAATTTAACGAGCCGGTCCTGCCGGACAAGACAACACAGGAGTAGATATGGCTGATAAAAATATGCGCTTTTTGGTAGTGGACGACTTCAACACGATGCGTCGTATCGTCCGTAACCTGCTGAAAGAGCTGGGATTCAATAACGTGGAAGAGGCCGAGGATGGCGTCGACGCCCTGACCAAACTGCGTGCAGGCGGCTTCGATTTCGTTATCTCTGACTGGAACATGCCGAACATGGACGGTCTGGAACTGCTGCAGACCATTCGTGCCGACGCCACGCTGGGCAAACTGCCGGTGCTGATGGTGACCGCCGAAGCCAAGAAAGAGAACATCATCGCCGCCGCGCAGGCCGGTGCCAGCGGTTACGTGGTGAAGCCTTTCACCGCCGCCACGCTGGAAGAGAAGTTGGGCAAAATCTTCGAAAAACTGGGTATGTAAGGAGATGTGATGAGCGACCTTCCGAAACCAACTGAAGAAGCTTCGGCACACGAGATTATTGCCCGGATTGGCTCTCTGACACGTATGCTGCGTGACAGCCTGCGCGAACTGGGGCTGGATCAGGCCATTGCCGAAGCGGCAGAAGCGATTCCGGACGCGCGTGACCGTCTGGATTATGTGGTGCAGATGACCGCACAGGCAGCGGAACGTGCGCTGAACTGTGTGGAAGCGGCGCAGCCACACCAGGACCAGATGGAAGCCGGCGCCACCCAGCTGAAAGGCCGCTGGGATGCCTGGTTTGAAAACCCGATCGAGCTGGCGGATGCACGCGAGTTGGTTTCGGATACGCGCCAGTTCCTTGACGACGTTCCGTCTCACACGGCGTACACCAACAAGCAGCTGCTGGAAATCATGATGGCGCAGGATTTCCAGGACCTGACCGGTCAGGTAATCAAGCGCATGATGGATGTGATCCAGGAGATCGAACGCCAGCTGCTGATGGTACTGCTGGAGAACATGCCGGAAGCCAATGCGGCGGCACGTAAAGAGGGCAACAGCCTGCTGAACGGTCCGCAGATCCATGCTAACGCGCCAGGTGTGGTTTCCAGCCAGGACCAGGTTGACGACCTGCTGGACAGTTTAGGTTTTTAATGCTGATCGGGTATTCAACCCGCATCCGAACCCTCTCCCGCCCGGGAGAGGGGAACGCACGACGCGGTTTCCCGTCTGATCGCCCTGCATGCCCGCGGGTGGCGTAAATTCTGAAACATAGCAAGACAAGTCCTACGTTGGCGCGAGGATATGTTAAGGTAACCTCGTACAGTTTTGTGAGCTACTTCAAATTCTAAACTGAAACGACTACTCTTTTGCTATGCTGCCATTGGTTCTGACCCGCAAAATTTTCGCTGCTGTAACTTTAGGGGCCCCTGTACTGGCGGCCGTTGCGCCTGCGCAGGCCTTCACTGACAACAGCGACGTCTCCGCCACACCGTTTGCCGATCCGGCACGTTTCCAGAAAATCGCTGATGAATTACCGGCGCTGGGCTATCAGGACGATACGTCGGCGTTCAGTAAAAAGCTGGCGGGCATTGCCAAAAGCATCGGCGAGGCCAGCCAGAACAGCGACAGCGATACCACGCTGGGTCAGCAGGCCGGAATCTGGGCGTTTAACCATTTTCGTGATGAGGTTGCCACCCGGGTGGCGGATGAAGGGCAGTCGCTGCTGTCGCCTTATGGCCAGGCACAGATCGATCTCAACGTCGATATGGAGGGCAACTTCAGCGGCAGCGGGGCTTCGCTGCTGACGCCATGGGCCGATCGCTACAATTACCTCACGTTCAGCCAGCTGGGCGTGCACCAGACTGATGACGGGCTGGTGGGCAATGCCGGGCTGGGACAGCGCTGGGTGGCCGGCAGCTGGCTGCTGGGCTATAACGGCTTCGTTGATCGGCTGTTTGACAGCGGCTTGCAGCGCGCTTCGCTGGGCACCGAGGCCTGGAGCGACTACCTGCGCTTATCCGCCAACTACTACACGCCGCTGTCCGGCTGGCGCAATCGCAACCCGTTCCAGCAGCAACGGCTGGCGCGCGGGTATGATGTCACCACTCAGGGCTATCTGCCGTTTTACCGCCAGCTGGGCGTGTCGGTCAGCTGGCAGCAGTATCTCGGCAACAATGTCGATCTGTTTAATTCCGGCAATAGCTACCACAATCCTTCAGCGCTGACGCTGGGCGTCTCCTACACGCCAGTGCCGCTGGTCACCGTATCGGCCAGCCACAAAACCAGTAATGAAGGCGAGAGCCAGGATCAGCTCGGCTTACGTCTTAATTACCGTTTTGGCGTGGCGCTCAGTCAGCAGCTCAATCCGGATAACGTCGCCGCCGCGCGTTCGCTGCGCGGTAGTCGCTATGATTTGGTCACGCGCAGCAATACGCCGGTGCTGGAGTTCCGCCAGCGTAAAACCCTGTCGGTATTCCTCGCCACGCCGCCGTGGCAGCTCAATGCGGGCGAGAGTTTGCCGCTGAAACTGCAGATCCGCAGTGCACATCCAATCAGTAAAGTCAGCTGGCAGGGCGATACGCAGGCGCTGAGCCTGACGCCGGGAGCCGATCCCAACGACCCGCAGGGCTGGAGTATTATTATGCCCGCGTGGGATGCGTCGCCTGAGGCGAACAACAGTTATCGCCTGTCGGTGACGCTGGAGGACAGCAAGCAAAATCGCGTGACTTCCAACTGGATTACGCTGCAGGTGCAGCCGCCGGTGATGCTGGATCAGGGGGGCGAAAACCGCTTCGACCTGCTGGCACCATAATCAGCGCGGCACCAGAGAAAAAGGGCAGCCGGAGCTGCCCTTTGCTGCATCCTCAGCCGACACTTGCCGGGATGCCATGAGGGTAAATCATCATCAGAACTGGTACACCAGACCTACCGCGGTAATATCGTCGGTTTTCAGGCGCAGCGCGTTGTCATCTTTCAGCAGGTTGATGCGGTATTCGCTGTAGACCGACATGTTCTTGTTGAAGTAGTAGGTGGCACCCACGGACGCGTATTTGAACAGCCAGGCGTCGCCGACGTTTTCAATATTTTTGCCCTTTGAGCTCACGTAGCCCAGCGACGGACGGAAACCGTTCAGGAACTGATACTGCGCCACGGCTTCAAAATTCACCGCTTTGTTGGCGAACCCGATGTTACCGATTGGCGTAGCGTTGTGGGATTCGCCGTAGATGGTCGCCAGATAGAGCTGGTTAGCATCATATTTCACCCCGGTTTCCCAGTGTTCGGCTTTATCACCTCTGCCGTAGGTGGCAAGGTTTTGCGCGCTGACGCGATTGAGGCTGGCATAGGCGGCAACCGCGCTCAGGCCAAAGTCGGTATCATACGAGGTGGAAAGGGCGAAACCATCACTGTTGGAGCGGCGTACCGCCAGGTTTGGCGTTGCCGCGCTGTCGCTGCGCTCGTTCTTGCCTTCGTACTGCGCTGCGACGTTCCAGCCTTTAACCAGACCGAAGAAATCTTTGTTACGCCAGGTCAGCACGCCGGTGGAGCGACCGGACAGGAAAGCATCGACATAACCGGAATCACCGCCGAAGAAAGGCAGCATATCGGTATAGCCCAGCACGTCATAAATCAGACCATAGTTACGGCCATAGTCGATCGAACCAAACTGCGCGAACTTCAGACCCGCATAGCCGAGGCGGGTTTTGTTACCGGCCTGCGCATCGGCACCTTCCGTGTTACGCAGGCTGAACTGCGATTGCCAGAAACCGTAGCCGGTCAGCTGATCGGTAATTTTGGTTTCGCCCTTAAAACCGATACGGACATACGATGAGGTATCACCATCATTGGTGGTGTCATCGGAGAACAGGTGCGACACGTTAATTTTGCCGACCAGATCCAGCTTGTTACCATCCTTATTATAGATTTCAGCGGCCTGAGCCACAGAAAATCCCAGCAGCAATGGCATGACTGCTGCCAGTAAAGTGCGCTTCATCATTTATATTTTTACCCTGTGTTATTTTTTAATTTTTTAAGCCCCTGGTGGGGTGACAAGAAAATGACACAAAAGGATAAAGATCAGTAGTGCAATAGTTGTAACAAATAATTTCTTATTGGCTATTTGTGCGATTTTTATACGCCAATTCCATTATTCGGAAATGTGAATCGCTTTTACTTATCATGATTGAGTGAGCGTTTAATCGACGATTAATATTTATATTATTGATAAATAATGATTAAACTAAGAAGGGTATGACTTAATGAAAATAGCGCTTTATTGCCTTAAATAGCACAAGCCTATGCCTTAAAGTTCAATGCTTATGAATCAAAGCAGGCTGATAGTCACGCCGTAAATTATCCGCATTGACGCACTGTGTCGGTTTATTTCAGGCTAAATAATATCCCGATCTTTAATACGACTAATTACCGGCCAGCCTGGCACAGGGTAGTCAGAATAAGTTAATCAGTTGTTACTAATAAGCGACCGACCTGCACCACGCCGATGCCTGAACCGGGCTGTCACTTGCACCCGCTGAGCGCAGCGCGCCCCAAAATGGCGCAGCAGACGCCTCATTTTGGCGAAATATCTGCTGTGCGATCACAAAAGCAATATTTCATTTTGCGAATGCATAAATCCGCTAAACAAATTACTACGGTGCCGCTGTCATCGGATGGTTATTCACTTTTTATGCATTAAATGTGCATAGCGAAAGGGTGTAACTTATTGATATTTCGTTGCCGAACCTGATTTATGCATTTTTTCCTCTGGCTGGCACGTTAACTGCACTCTATAGTCGAGCTGCAACTCAGCAACTTTTAACAATTTTAAAACAAAAGCTTCACCCGAAGTGAGGCAGGAGAAATGGCTATGTCACTGCAGGTTTCACGTCACGATTTCGATCAATGGATGATGCCGGTTTATGCCCCTGCGGCTTTTGTGCCGGTGCGTGCCGAAGGTTCTACGCTGTGGGATCAGCAGGGCAAAGAGTACATCGATTTTGCCGGTGGCATCGCGGTGAACGCGCTTGGCCATGCCCATCCCGCGCTGCAGCAGGCACTGACCGAGCAGGCCGGTAAACTGTGGCACACCGGCAACGGCTACACCAACGAACCGATTCTGCGCCTGGCGAAGCAGCTGATTGATGCCACCTTTGCCGACCGCGTGTTCTTCTGTAACTCCGGGGCGGAAGCCAATGAGGCCGCGCTGAAGCTGGCGCGTAAAGTGGCGCACGACCGTTTCGGCGCCGAAAAAAACGGTATCGTCGCCTTCACCAATGCCTTCCACGGCCGTACCCTATTCACCGTTTCAGCCGGCGGACAGCCCGCCTATTCGCGCGATTTCGCCCCGTTACCGCCAGCCATTCAGCATGCCACCTTTAACGATCTGGCCTCGGCGGCGGCCTTAATTAATGACCAGACCTGCGCGGTCATCGTCGAGCCGATTCAGGGCGAGGGCGGTGTATTACCGGCCGATCCAGCGTTCCTGCGCGGACTGCGCGAATTGTGCGACCGCCATCAGGCGCTGCTGATTTTTGATGAAGTGCAGAGCGGCGTCGGCCGTACCGGCTCGCTGTATGCCTATATGCATTACGGCGTCACGCCGGATGTGCTGAGCACCGCCAAAGCGCTGGGCGGCGGCTTCCCCATCGGTGCGATGCTGACGCGTGAAGATCTGGCGCAGGTGATGGGCGTCGGCACGCACGGCACCACCTACGGCGGCAACCCGCTGGCCGGGGCGGTGGCCGGTAAAGTGCTGGAGCTGATCAATCAGCCTGAGTTTATGGCTGGCGTTGCCGAGCGGCATCAGTGGTTTGTCACGGCGCTGCAGGAGATCAACCAGCGGCTGCCGGTGTTTAAAGAGATTCGCGGCCTGGGCCTGCTGATTGGCGCGGTGCTGAATGACGATTTTGCCGGTAAAGCCAAACAGTTCAACCTGACGGCGGCGGAAGAGGGCGTGATGGTACTGATCGCCGGTGCCAGCGTGGTGCGCTTTGCGCCGGCGCTGAACATCAGCGAGCGTGAAGTAAAAGAAGGGCTGGCGCGCTTCGAACGCGCCTGCGCACGCGTGCTCAAAGGAGCCACATCATGATGGTGATCCGCCCCGTCGAACGTGACGATTTGCCGCAACTGCTGGCGCTGGCGGGGAAAACCGGCGGCGGTCTGACCTCGCTGCCCGCTGACAGCGAGACGCTGAAGGCGCGCATTGAGCGCTCGCTGCAAACCTGGCAGGACGCGCTGCCGCGCGCTGAACAGGGCTACGTGTTTGTGCTGGCGGATAGCAGTGACAATCGCGCCGTCGGCATCTGCGCCATTGAAGTGGCGGTAGGTTTGCAGGATCCCTGGTACAACTTCCGCGTCGGTACCCAGGTACACGCCTCGAAAGAGCTGAACGTTTACGCCAGTTTGCCGACGCTGTCGCTGAGTAACGATCACACCGGCAGCAGCGAACTGTGCACGCTGTTCCTCGATCCTGACTACCGCGACGGAAAAAATGGCCATCTGCTGTCCAAGTCGCGCTTTCTGTTTATGGCGAATTTCCGCGAGCGCTTCATGAAGCACGTGGTTGCGGAGATGCGCGGCGTCAGCGACGAGCAGGGACATTCGCCATTCTGGGATAGCGTGGGCAGCCGTTTCTTCTCCATGGAGTTTCGCCAGGCCGATTTTCTCAGCGGCACCGGGCAAAAAGCTTTTATCGCAGAACTGATGCCCAAGCATCCGCTGTATATCCACTATCTGTCGGAAGCGGCACAGCAGGTGATTGGTGAAGTCCACCCGAAAACCGCGCCGGCGCGCGCGGTGCTGGAAGCCGAGGGTTTCCGCTATCTTAACTATATCGACATCTTTGACGGCGGCCCGACGCTGGAGTGTGAGATCGACCGCATCCGCGCCATCCGCAAGAGCAAAGTGCTGACCGCCAGCGAAGGCGAAGCCGAGGCGCACTGGCCGCTGTGTCTGGTGGCGAACTGCGACTATCAGCAGTTCCGCGTGGCGCTGCTGCCGGTCGATATCGCATCCGGTCAGGTTCTGATTAATCAGCAGCAGCGCACCGCGCTGCGCTGCGACTATGGCGATTCGCTGCGGGTGGTTACCCTGGGTCGCGAGGAGAATAACGCATGACGCATTTTATCAACGGTGAATGGCAGCCGGGCAGCGCGGAGACGCTGAGTAAACACAATCCGGTGAGTGGCGAGATCTTATGGCAGGGTAACGCCGCTTCTGCTGCGCAGGTGGCGGCGGCCTGTGAGGCGGCTCGCGCGGCGTTCCCGGCATGGGCACGTCTGCCGTTTGCTGCCCGCCAGGCGCGGGTAGAGGATTTTGCTCGTCTGCTGGAGCGGGATAAAACCGAGCTGGCGGCGATCATCGCACGTGAGACCGGCAAACCGCGCTGGGAAACGCTGACCGAAGTGCAGGCGATGATCAATAAAGTGGCCATTTCGATTAAGGCTTATCACACCCGCACCGGCGAGCAGGCCGAAGGTGAGAGTTCACTGCGCCACCGGCCGCACGGCGTGCTGGCGGTGTTCGGCCCGTATAACTTCCCCGGCCATCTGCCAAACGGACATATCGTGCCGGCGCTGCTGGCGGGCAACTGCGTGTTGTTTAAACCGAGCGAACTGACCCCCGCCACCGCAGAGAAAACCGTGCAGCTGTGGCAGGAAGCGGGCCTGCCGGCGGGTACGCTGGCGCTGTTACAGGGCGGACGCGATACCGGCCAGGCGCTGGCGCAGGCGGAGCAGATTGACGGCCTGCTGTTTACCGGTAGCGCGGCCACCGGCTATCACCTGCATCGCCAGTTCGCCGGACAGCCGGAGAAAATGCTGGCGCTGGAGATGGGCGGCAACAATGCGCTGATTGTGGAAGATCCGGCCGACATCGATGGCGCGGTGCATATCGCCATTCAGTCGGCGTTCATTACCGCCGGCCAGCGCTGCACCTGCGCGCGTCGTTTGCTAGTGAAACGCGGTGCGGCGGGCGATGCCTTCCTGCAGCGTCTGGTCGAGGTGAGTGCGCGCCTCAGGCCGGCAGCGTGGGACGCCGAACCGCAGCCGTTTATGGGCAGCGTGATTTCGCCCGCCGCCGCCGGGCAGATCTTCGCCGCCTGGCAGCAGCGGGTTGAGTTGGGTGGCAAGGTGCTGCTGGCGATGCGCTGGCCGGATCGCGACAGCGCGATTATCACGCCCGGCATCATCGACATGACCGGCGTCGCCGGACTGCCTGACGAAGAGGTGTTCGGACCGCTGCTGCAGGTCATCCGCTACGATCATTACGCGCAGGCGATTGGCCTCGCCAACGACACGCGCTACGGATTGTCGTGCGGGCTGGTGTCACCACAGCGTGACCAGTTTGATCAGCTGCTGCTGGAAGCGCGCGCCGGCATCGTGAACTGGAATAAACCGCTGACCGGCGCCGCCAGTTCGGCACCGTTTGGCGGCGTGGGCGCCTCCGGTAATCACCGTGCCAGCGCCTGGTACGCGGCAGATTACTGCGCCTGGCCAATGGCCTCGCTGGAGAGCAGCAGCTTAGCGCTGCCGGGCAGCCTGTCGCCAGGGCTCGATTTTGCTGCTTCAGGAGCGACATCATGAAGGCGTTTGAAGCAAACTTTGATGGTCTGGTCGGCCTGACGCACCACTACGCTGGCCTGTCGTTTGGCAACGAAGCCTCCACGCGCAATCAGCTGCAGCCCTCCAATCCGCGGCTGGCGGCCAAACAGGGGCTGCTGAAAATGAAGGCGCTGGCCGACATGGGCTATGTGCAGGGCGTTATCCCTCCGCACGAGCGGCCCAACCTGCCGCTGCTGCGCCAGCTGGGATTCAGCGGCAGCGATGCGCAGGTGCTGGCCAAAGCAGCCCGGCAGGCACCGCAGTTGCTGTCAGCGGCCAGTTCGGCGTCGGCGATGTGGGTGGCCAATGCGGCCACGGTTTCGCCATCGGCCGACAGCGCCGACGGCAAAGTGCATTTGACCGTTGCTAACCTCAACAATAAGTTTCACCGGGCGATTGAAGCGCCGGAAACCGCCGACCTGCTGCGCGCCATCTTCCGCGATGGCCGCCACTTCAGCGTACACGACGCGCTGCCGCAGGTGGCGCTGTTTGGTGACGAAGGCGCAGCCAACCATAACCGCTTCGGCGCTGACTATGGCGCGCCCGGCGTGCAGCTGTTTGTCTACGGCCGCGACGGCCAGCAGCAGGGCAGCGCACCGGCGCGCTATCCGGCGCGCCAGACGCGTGAAGCCAGCGCGGCGGTGGCGAGACTGCATCAGCTGGATGACGCGCGCACGCTGTTTGCTCAGCAAAATCCGGCGGTGATCGATCAGGGGGTGTTCCACAACGACGTAATCGCCGTCAGCAATCAGCAGGTGTTTTTCTGCCACGAAGAAGCGTTTGTCGACCAGCCCCAGCTGCTGCAACAGCTGGCGGATCAGGTGCCGGGCTTCCAGCCGGTTGTGGTGCCGCGCGATCGCGTGTCAGTGGCCGATGCGGTGAACACCTATCTGTTTAACAGCCAGCTGCTGCAGCATCCGGACGGCGGCATGCGGCTGGTGCTGCCGGAAGAGTCGCGCCAGCATCCCGGCGTGTGGCGCTACCTGAGCGAGCTGGTGGAGAGCGGCGGCCCGATTCGTGCGCTGCAGGTGTTTGATCTGCGTGAGAGCATGTGCAACGGCGGCGGACCGGCTTGTCTGCGTCTGCGCGTGGTGTTAACCGAGGCGGAGCGTCAGGCCGTCAATCCGGCGGTTCTGATGAACGATCGCCTGTTTACGCGTCTGAATGACTGGGTGGATCGTCACTATCGCGACCGCCTGACGCAGGCCGATCTGGCCGATCCGCAGCTGCTGAGCGAAGGGCGAAGCGCGCTGGACGAGCTGACACAGCTGCTAGACTTAGGCAGTGTCTACGCGTTTCAGCGTTAACGCCGGGGGCAAATGTGTTGCCCCCTGTGTCAGAAAGGAGTGAACATGCAGGACTTTTTACAGCAAACCCTGTCAGGCAGGCCGCCCGCGCAGCGGCAGGGCAGTAACGCCCACCTGCACTGGCAGTGGCATGATGAGGGCATACTATCCCTGACACCGCATACGCCCACGCAGCAGGCGCTGGTCCTCTCCGCCGGGATTCACGGCAACGAGACCGCCCCGGTGGAGATCCTCAACCTGTTGCTGACGCCGCTGCTGCAGGGGGAAAAACCGCTGGCCGTGCGCCTGCTGGTGATCCTCGGCAACCCGGCGGCGCTGCGCAGCGGCAAACGCTACCAGCATTATGATATCAACCGGCTGTTCGGTGGCCGCTGGCAACAGGTAGCCGACGTGCCGGAGGCGCAGCGTGCGCTGCAACTGGAGCAGGCGCTGGAAAAATTCTGGTGCGAGTGCCTCGATCACGAAATTCGCTGGCATCTCGATTTGCACACCGCGATTCGCGGTTCGTGGCATACGCGCTTTGGCGTGATGCCGCTCAACAGCCAGCCGTGGCCAGCAGATTTTTTACACTGGCTGGCAGCGGCCGAGCTGGAGGCGCTGGTGTTTCACCGTGCGCCGGGCGGCACCTTCACCCACTTCAGCTGTGAACACTACGCGGCAGCCAGCTGTACGCTGGAGCTGGGAAAGGCGCTGCCGTTTGGCGAGAACGATCTCACTCAGTTCAGCGGCGTGCAGCGTGCGCTGGCGGCGCTGCTGTACGGTGAGGCGCTGCCGCCGGTGCGCGAGACGCCGCGCCATTACCGCGTGGCGCAGCAAATCACCCGGCACGGCGAGCAGTTTGTTCTGCATATGGGCCCGGAAACCCTCAACTTCACGGCTTTCCCGCAGGGCACGCTGCTGGCAGAAGAGGGTGAGCGGCGCTATTACGTGCAGCAGGCGCGTGAATATGTGCTGTTCCCCAATCCCAACGTGGCACCGGGCCTGCGCGCCGGGCTGATGCTGGTAGAGGAAAGTGAGCAGACCCAGGCGCTGGAGTTGTAATCGAAAGCTTTACCCGGCAATCCCTCCTCTCCCTGTGACGGGAGAGGTCACGGGTGAGCAAATTAACGACATTTTCCCTTCCGCAAAACCGACAAAGCCATTACACTCCTCCTTAATTCCTGCGCTTTCCCCTTGATCGTCATACTCTTTTGCAATTCCTCACGCATTTCTTCGCAATCTCTCCATGATTGCCCGATAACTGTCTTTTATGCTTGCAGGGCTTTACTCAGCCTCTGAGTAGTTGACGTTCAGCGTCGTATGCTTGTTTCCGAAGACGCGACACAGGCTGTCGTCATTAAACTGAAAAGTAAGGACAATATTATGCGTAAACTGACCTCCCTGTTTCTGGCTACCGCAATGGCTTTCGGCGCCGCCAATATCGTCCATGCTGCGGCTGACAACCTGACGCCGCCGCCAGCGGGCAGTGAAAAACCGATGCACAAGCCGATGCGCCACCACGGCATGGACATGATGTTCAAAGACCTCAACCTGACCGACGCGCAGAAAACCCAGATTCGCGACATCCTGCGTGACAGCCATAAAGACATGAAGCGTCCATCGCTGGAAGAGCGTCGTGCTAACCACAGCATCATCGCATCCGACACCTTTGACCGTGCCAAAGCAGAAGCGCAGGCAGACAAAATGAGCGCCAATGCGAAAGAGCATGCGCTGAAGATGCTGGAAACCCAGAACAAGATCTATAACGTGCTGACGCCAGACCAGAAGAAGCAGTACAACGCCAACTTTGAGAAACGTCTGACAGAAAAAGGCCCGCATGACGGTAAAATGCCGCCACCGCCGGCTGATGGCGAATAAGCCGTTTAGCTCACCGGTTTGAGACCGCCGACGTTGTCCATGGCACACGCTGCTTTGGGCAGCGTCGGCGGTTTTGCGTTATAGCTCAATCAGCGGATAAACGCCGGACAGCAGCGGTCGGCAGAGAATTTTGTAGCCGTCATGGTCGAAGCCGTGACGCGCACGCTGCAGCTGACGCGCTTCCTGCTCACTGCTGACCGATCCCAGCCAGAACCAGTGATCGATGACGTGAATCTGCGTCATCTCCGTCCCGCGCTCCACCATACCCACCGGGCCCTGCCACGGCCAGCACACCACGCGCAGCTGCTCCAGCCCTGCCAGCAGGCGCTCCTGATGCGCCGCCAGCGGTTCCGCCCCGCAGCAGGCACCGGCACAGCGTTTAAGCGCCGCGCGGAAACAGCCGCGTCCCGGCTGCAGGCGCTCTAATCCCAGCAGGCCGTGACACAGGCGCAGCTCATCGGCAAGGCTTTTCAGTTTCTCTAACGCGGCAAAGCGGCTGCGGAATAGCCCGTACAGGTCAGGCGAGGAGGAGAAATCGAGATCGCGCGCGTACACCACCTGCGGTGCGCCGTCGCCCAACTGCAGCGAGCACAGCTGGCGGTTTTTGCGCAGGCGCTTATTGAACAGCGGCTGCTGCGTTTTGATCATCTGCGCTTCGAGCAGCTGTGCGCCCACGTCCCCGGCGGTGGGGATCCAGCTGACGCGGCGCGCCTGGCGCAGCATGCTGGCTTCATCCGCCGTGCGAAAATGGGCCATCACCCGGCTGCGCAGGTTGATACTCTTGCCGATGTACAGCGGCAGGTTGTCGTTATCACCGTGGAAAGTGTAAACGCCCGGCTGATTAGGCAAGCCTTCCAGCCACTGACGCAGATGTTCGGGATATTGATAGATAGCCGCCGCATCAAATTCGAGGCGATGGCGGTTTGCTCGTCTGACCAAAGAACGCTCCGCTTACTGGTTGTGCATACAGTATATCAGCGTGCGCGTTTTCCCGCCAGCGGGGGTGTGAAGAGGCAGGCTTCCCGCCGGGGGAGCGGGAAGCCACAGGAATTACTTCTTCCAGAAATCGTCGAACACGGTGATCGGCGGACGACGTTTATGCTCGGTTTTGGTATACCAGCCTTCAATGATTTTCGCCGCGTCGGCGTCGATGGTTTTGCCTTCGAGGAAATCATCAATCTGCTGATAGGTTACGCCTAGTGCCACTTCATCCTGCAGACCGGGACGATCGTCCTCCAGATCGGCGGTGGGGTGCTTGAGATAGAGGTGTTCCGGGCAGCCGAGCGCTTTCAGCAGCTGTTTGCCCTGGCCCTTGTTGAGGCGGAAAATCGGGTTGATGTCGCTGCCGCCGTCGCCGTACTTGGTAAAGAAGCCGGTCACCGCTTCTGCGGCGTGATCGGTGCCGACCACGACGCCTTTGGTCATGCCGGCAATGCTGTACTGGGCTTTCATGCGTTCGCGCGCTTTCTCGTTACCGCGCACAAAATCCGACAGGGCAATGCCCGCCTCCTGCAGCGCGCGCTCGCTGGCCAGTACCGCTTCTTTGATGTTGACCACCAGCGTGCGATCCGGCTGGATGAATGCCAGCGCATCCTGACAATCCTGCTCGTCAGCCTGCACGCCATACGGCAGGCGCACGGCGATAAAGCTGTAGTCGTGATCGCCGGTCTCTTCACGCAGTTCAGTGATAGCAGTCTGCGCCAGCTTGCCGGTCAGCGTTGAGTCCTGACCGCCGCTGATGCCGAGCACAAGGGTTTTGATAAACGGATGGGCTTTCAGATAGGACTTCAGAAAATCGACGCTGACGCGGATCTCCTGCTGCGGGTCGATAACCGGTTTAACACCCAGGGCCTGAATGATTTCCTGCTGCAGTGACATGAACCTCTCCTCAAGTCGGTAGCCTGACGGCACAATGCGAATCATGTGCTAAAGCTAACGCCTCCGCAGAAAAACAACAAGCCGAACGGCTTGTTGTCCGGTGTTTCTGTTGGCAATTCAGGCGCTTTTTGGTTTCTGCGCCAGCAGCATGAACATCACAATGGCCAGCATAAAGCAGCCAAAGATGGTAGCCGTCATGCTGATTACCGAGGTGCCGCCGAGGCCGGTGATTGGTACGCTGAGCGCGCCGAGCGAGAACATCGCAACGCCGATCACCGCCGAGGCGCTGCCGGCGCGGTGGCCCTGGCTCTGCATCGCCAGCGATGACGCGGTGGTGGCGATCACGCCGTTACTGGCGATGGTGAAGAACAGCGCCACCAGCACCAGCGGCAGCGGCGCGCCGCTCACGCCGGCCAGCAGCAGGCAGCTGGAGGCGACAAACGCCAGCGTCAGGCCGCCCTTCAGCACGCGATATTCGCCCCACAGCGGACAGAGCCGGGCGCTGGTCTGGGAAGCAATCACCAGGCCAATACCGTTCGCCGCAAAGCACAAGCTGAACGCCTGCGGTGACAGGCCGTAAATCTGCTGCAGTACAAATGGCGAGGCACCGATATAAGCAAACATGCCGGACATCATGAAGCCCTGCGTCAGGCAGAAGCCCATAAACGGCCGGTGGGTGATGACCTGGCCGAGCGCCGCCCAGGCGGAGAAGATCGATCCCTGGCTACGGCGTTCGGCCGGCAGGGTTTCGCGCAGCTTCCAGCGCGCCAGCAGAATCAGCAGCACGGCAATCGCGCCCAGCACTACAAAGATGCCGCGCCAGTTCAGCACCGTCATCAGCGCACCGCCCAGCACCGGCGCACCAATCGGCGCCAGGCCATTCACCAGCATCAGCAGGGCAAAAAAGCGCGTCAGCTCATGGCCGCTATACATATCGCGGGCAATGGCACGCGACAGCACCGCGCCGCCGGCACCGGCCAGCCCTTCAAACAGGCGCGCCACCAGCAGAGCGTGAATATCCTTCGCCAGCGCACAGCCAATTGAGGCGATGAACAGCAGCGCCAGCGACAGCAGCAGCGGACGAATACGGCCAAACTTATCGCTCATCGGACCAAACAGCAGCTGTCCGGCGCCCAGCCCCAGCAGACCGGCGGTCAGACTTAGCTGGGCGGTGGCGGTTTCGCTACCGAGGTCGCGCGCCAGTTCAGGCAGGGCAGGCAGATAGAGATCGATACAAAGCGGCCCGAGCGCGGCGAGCAGGCCGAGCGTGATGGCATAAACCAGCCGGTTAGGGTGTGCAGGTGTCATTGATCCTCTGTGTTATTTTTGGCTTTAAGATGTATCTTGCGCCGCGATTATACGGAGCCGGTGACGGCAACACAGCATCTTTACGTAATCCTGACGCTTCAGAACTGACCGAAAGCACCGCCATTGAGTTGATAAATCTGGAATTATGTTCCAGGCTTAGTGGGACATGGACAAAGTATGAGGAACAACAAGATGAATAAAGTGCTGGGATGTATCGCTGCCGCTATGACGCTGGCAGCCCTGTCTGGTTGTACAACTTACGATCGTGCGGAAAGCTACGTGACTAAGCCTGTGGTGAAGGATGTGAAAAAAGGCATGACGCGTGAACAGGTGCGCCAGATTGCCGGACCGGCGTCAACCGAAATCACCATGGTTCACGCACGGGGTACCTGCCAGACCTACGTGATTGGTGAGCGTGATGGCAAACAGCAGACTTACTTTGTGAGCTATAACGACACCGGTCGCGTCATGAACTACGGCTTCCAGAGCTGTAAGGATTACGATACCGATCCGCAAGCCGCGCAGTAACGGCAGCAGAATAACAAACGGCCCGTCTCAGACGGGCCGTTTTTCTTTGTGCGCTTACAGCCCATACGGCCGCGGCACCTCAATGTAGCTGCCGCTGATCTCGCGCTGATAGTAGTGACCATCCTGCACGTAGTAGCGTTTGCCATTGTAATCCAGAACGCGCATGGCGCTGGCCGGTGGGCCATCCGGTGGCTGGACCACCACGTAGGTGTCGCCCTGCCGCTGGTAGTAGCTACCGTTCAGCAGGTAGTAGGTCAGTCCGCCAATCAGCACGGCGGTCGCGGCCTCCGGCAGAAAACGCAGCGGTCCGGGATGTCCCCAGCGGGGTCCCGGACCACCCCAGTGCGGGCCGGGTCCCGGACCCCAGCCATACGGATGAGCAAAACTTACAGTTGGCGCTATCAGGGTTAACGCCAGTATTGAGGCGATAACGTTTTTCATGGGGGTTCTCCTGCGGTAACTCCCCGCAGCATTCGCCTTTCAGCGCGCAAACTCAAGCAAAAAACCGTCGATTTTGCCTCCGTTTACCATGCTTAACGCTTTCCTGACGTTAGCGCCACGATTGCGGAAAAAAGTGCAGAAAACGGCAAAAAAAACGGCAGGCTTTGCGGCCTGCCGTTACGGGAAAACGGGTTACTTAGCGGTGCGCCAGTTCCGCGTGTTCGTCGCTCTCCAGCACTTTTTTGTCGGTCATACCCAGCCAGCGGCTGGTCAGTGAACCGGCGGTCATCGAGCCGTTAACGTTGAGCGCGGTACGGCCCATATCAATCAGCGGTTCGATGGAGATCAGCAATGCCACCAGCGTGACCGGCAGTCCCATCGCCGGCAGGACGATCAGCGCGGCAAAGGTCGCGCCGCCACCGACGCCCGCCACACCGGCTGAGCTCAGCGTGACAATACCGACCAGCGTGGCGATCCATACCGGGTCAAACGGGTTGATACCCACGGTCGGCGCTACCATCACCGCCAGCATGGTGGGATAGAGGCCGGCACAGCCGTTCTGGCCGATGGTCGCGCCAAACGAGGCTGAGAAGCTGGCGATGGATTCCGGTACGCCCAGACGACGCGTCTGTGTCTCCACGTTCAGCGGAATACTGGCAGCGCTGGAACGGCTGGTGAAGGCAAAAGTAATCACCGGCCAGACTTTACGGAAGAAGCGCAGCGGGTTGATACCGTTGATTGACAGTAGCAGCGCGTGAACGCCAAACATGATTGCAAGGCCGAGATACGAGGCCACCACAAAGCCGCCCAGCTTGATGATGTCCTGCAGGTTGGAACCGGCAACCACTTTGGTCATCAGCGCCAGCACGCCGTACGGCGTCAGCTTCATGATCAGACGGACCAGCTTCATCACCCAGGATTGCAGGGTATCAATCGCCACCAGCACGCGCTCGCCTTTGGCTTTGTCATCTTTCAGCAGCTGCAGCGCCGCCACGCCGAGGAACGCAGCGAAAATCACTACGCTGATGATCGACGTTGGATTGGCACCGGCCAGATCGGCAAACGGGTTTTTCGGGATAAAGGAGAGCAGCAGCTGCGGCGTACTCAGATCCGCGACTTTACCAACGTAGTTGCTCTGGATGGCGCTCAGACGCGCGGTTTCCTGCGCGCCCTGTACCAGTCCCTCGGCGCTAAGGTGGAACAGGCCGGTCACCAGCACGCCCACCAGTGCGGAAATGGCGGTGGTAAACAGCAGCACGCCGATGGTCAGCACGCTGATTTTGCCCAGCGACGAGGCGTTATGCAGCCGCGCCACCGCGCTGAGGATCGAGGCAAACACCAGTGGCATGACAATCATCTGCAGCAGCTGAACATAGCCGTTGCCGACGATGTTGAACCAGCCAATCGACTCTTTCACCACCGGGCTGTTTTCGCCATAAATGGCCTGCAGTGCCAGGCCAAAGATCACCCCCAGCACCAGGCCGGTCAGCACGCGCTTCGACAGGCTCCAGCTCTGGTTGCCGACGCGGTTTAACGCAATCAGCAGCGCGACAAATGCCACGATATTGATGTTCAGAGGAATATTCATTGTTAACTCCTAAAGGTCGCCACGCGATCGCGCCGCGTAACCGAAAATAGCAGAGGGATCCTCTGTAACTGTCGCGGCATGGTACCAGTTGGCCCTGCGGGAACAATATATCTAAATCGTCTGGGTTATAACTAAATGGAATTTAAGGCGATTATTTCAGCAATCGCTGGCAGAAGGAAAAACACTTCAGCGCGTACTGCCGTTCACCAGCCGGCCAATGCCGTTCTGCAGATTATTGAACAGCTGCTCCGGCCAGCCGTTGGCGCCAAACGACGGCATGCCGGGCGGGAACCACAGCGCATAACCCACCAGAGCGAGGCACAGCGCGCGCTCCAGCTGATTGCCTTGCTGGCTGTTGAGGATAGGCAGGCGAAAGCGCCAGCGGCACGGCCACAGCAGCGGCACGCCGGCGGGCGTCAGCATATCGGCGACAATGTGGCTCAGATAGCCGAGCGTCATGCCCTGCAGGACATCCGCTGGCAGGAACCAGTCGGCCGGCACGTTAATCTGAAACAGCCACAGGCTGACCGCCACCGCCAGCAGGCTATGGGTAAAGCCGCGATGGCCAAAAGCGCGGGCTATCGGCTGCGACAGCCATTTTAGCCGCTGGCCCAGCACCGATTTAGGGTGATCGATATCCGGCAGCAGGCAGGTCAGCAGCGCAGCCGGCACCAGATGCCACCAGTCGGCACTGGCCATCACCGGCGTCAGTTCGGCGCGTTTGGCAAATATCGCACTGGCGATGGCAAAAATGATATGGCCTTCGGCCGTCATGATGGAACCTGGCTGCAAAAACTGTCGATGCATCCAGTATAGGGATTTATCCAGTAAATGAGAACGGTGACGCTGTAACGAAGAGTGAATTTTTTGCTGACCCGCGCCTGAAAAAAGCGCGGGAAATTAACGGTCTGGCTTACTTTTGCGCCTGGCAACCGGGCGAAACATCAGCCAGGCGTAACGCGCGATGCACACCGATCAGTTAAACAGATGTTCCGCCTGCAGCTGCGTCAGGTTTTCCAGTTGCACATTGGCCAGTGCCCAGCGCGCATCGTGGCGATGTTCGGCGGCAGGCACCACAATGGAACGCATGCGCGCGGCTTTGCTGGCGATCATGCCGTTGAACGAGTCTTCCAGCGCCACGCAGTTGAGCGGATCAACCCCCAGCTTTGCTGCAGCATCCAGATACACCTGCGGATGCGGTTTGCTGTAAGGCAGCGCTTCAGCCGAGGCGAGGGCGCTAAAGTAGTGACGCAGGTTGAACATCTCCAGCACGCGTTCCAGCATCGCCAGCGGAGACGCCGAGGCCAGCGCAATCGCCAGGCCCTGTTGCTGACACAGCTGCAGCGCCTGCTCTACGCCAGGCAACAGCGGCCGCGTCTCTTCGACCAGCGCCAGCGCGCGGGCAATAATGCGCTGAGTGACTTCGGCCTGATCCGGTCCGTTCCACGGCAGCGCCTCGTACCACATGCGCACGGTTTGATCGATGCGCAGGCCGAGCGTATCCGGCAGCTCGTGGCGGCGGCTAATATCCACATTCAGGCTGGCAAACACCTCCAGCTCGGCGCGATCCCATAGCGGTTCAGAATCAATCAGTAAGCCATCCATATCAAAAATAGCGGCCAGCACAGGGCGACGATAGGTCATACAACAGCTCCATTGACAGTTTGCCCTACCTTAACATGGGCGGCGGCGAAAACCGACTTACGGCAGGTTACGCATTTTTCAGGAAAATTTGCTGTAGTGCAGGTAGACTTAGGGCAAAACTACTGTTTGTGAAGGGAAGACACCATGACGTATCAACAGGCTGGCCGCATCGCCATCCTCAAGCGAGTGGCTGGCTGGGTGATTTTTATTCCGGCGCTGTTATCCACCCTTATCTCCATCTTAGGCTTCATGTTTAAACACAGCGAAAAGCAGCCCGGCATTGACGCCGTGATGCTCGACTTCGTGCATGTGATGGTGGATATGATTAAGTTCAACACGCCGTTTCTCAATGTGTTCTGGAACAATTCGCCGGTGCCGGAATTTAACGGCGGGGCCAATATTGGCTTCTGGCTGATCTATATCCTGATATTCGTGGGCATCGCTTTGCAGGCCTCGGGCGCACGCATGGGGCGTCAGGCGCGCCATATTAAAGAAGGCGTTGAAGACCAGATGATTCTGGAACAGGCGAAGGGCAGCGAAGGGCGCACGCGGGCGCAGCTGGAAGAGAAAATCCATGTGCCGCGCCACACCATTTTGCTGCAGATTTTTCCGCTGTATATTCTGCCGGTGATCATCGCCGTGGCCGGTTACTTCGTGTTGAAACTGCTCGGTATGCTGTAAAGCGTCAGGCCGGTCTGACCTGGCGCTGGCCCAGCGCATCCTCCTCCAGCAACTGGCCGATAGCGAACTGCGCTTCGCCGGCCCAGTTGCCGCCAAAGACGTTGGCGCGGTTGAGCAGATAGTAGAGCTGATACACCGGCTGACGCTGCGAGAAGCCTTCCGGCAGCGGCCACACCGCATGATACCCTTCGTAAATCTGGCGCGGCAGATCGGCGTAATAGCTGAGCATCGCCAGGTCGCATTCGCGATCGCCCCAGTAGCAGGCGGGATCGAACAGCCACGGGCCGCTGGCGCTGCCGGCGCAGTTGGCCGGCCACAAATCACCATGCAATAACGACGGTTGCGGATGATGGCTGGCGAGGCTGCGCTGCACGCAATCCACGATCAACTCCATGTCACCGTAGTGCACGCCTTTCTCCGCCGCCAGCTGCAGCTGCCAGCCGATGCGCTGTTCGGCGAAAAAAACCGACCATTTGCGTAACCAGCTGTTGGGTTGCGGCGTGGTGGTGATGTTGTTGTCGAAGTCGAGACCAAACTGCGGTTGCTCGCTCCACTGGTGCAGATGGGCCAGCTGCTGGCCGAGCTGGAATGCGCTTTGGGCGTCGAGTGGCTGCGGGGGAATGTATTCCAGTAGCAGAAAGCTGGTGTCACGATCGTTACCGACGCCGTAGACCTTCGGCACGCGTACCGTGTGGGTGCGCGCCAGCAGATCAAGCTGGTCGGCTTCCCAGCTGAACAGCGTCAGCATGTCGCGCGTGTTGCATTTGACGAACACCTCCAGCTCACCGTAGCGCAGGCGCCACGCCGGATGAATATCGCCACCGGGTAACTCATGACGTTCCGTGATTTCGGCATCGCCGGCGTACTCGCTTAACAGACGACTAATGGCTGACCACATCGGGTAATCCTCTTTATTCGCTGCGTAAGGTCGATTGTAACGCGCAAAACTTGCACAACTCCAGCGGCAATGCGCAATTTGCGGATTGCGTCAGGCTTGCGCTTTGAGAAACGCTTCCAGCGTGGTGACATCAGCGTCCGGCTGCTGATCAAGTGCCACTGCCGCCAGCCCGGCGGCGTGTTCCGCCAGCGCCTGCTCCTCCAGTGCACTGACAATGCCAAAGCTGTTGGTGCCCAGCTCATGCGGATGGCCATCCGCATCGTGTAACGTGGTGCTGTAACCGCCGTTAACCATCGCGCTATTCAGCGCCTGTAGATCGCCGAGACCCCTTTCCTGATAACGGAAGGTGACAACGTAATGCTTAAGATCATGATCGCTCATCTTTTCACCTCATTGTTATCGAACAGATTTCAGCGTAGACCAGCGCCTGCGATAGAGCGAATTCTGCACAATCGCCCGGCGGCGCACAGCGTAAAGTCCTGTCAGGGGCGGCAGAAAATTCTTGTAGCATTTAAGCTGTTATTTGGTTATTTGCCGCCTATAATGCGCGCCGGAAATGGGAAGATTCCCAATCCACAAGCGGTGCCAGCGCAAAACCTGGCGATTCTGGTGCTTTCATACTTTTTTACAAAACTTACCGTAAATTGCATTGATTGCCCGGGAAAATTCTCCAGACTCATCTCTTTTTCAACTGTCGTACGGGTTACCTTTTAATGAAAGCCTTCAATAAGCTGTCCGCTGTTTTGTTGCTCTCCGCCGGAGCATTTTGTCACCAGGCCTTTGCAGATAACGCTGTCTTCACCTCAATGGATGACCCTTCTACGGCAAAAAAACCGTTTGAAGGCACCGCGTCAGCCGGTTACCTGGCACAGACCGGTAACACCACCAGCTCATCGCTGACCGCGTCAACCAGCATGACCTGGTATCAGACCTCAACGGCGTACAGCCTGTGGGGTAACGCCGCGAATACCTCATCCAACGATGAGCGCTCGTCGGAAACCTATAACATCGGTGGCCGTAGCCGTTATAACCTCAACAGCGCTGACTACCTGTTCGGTCAGGCGAGCTGGCTGAGCGACCGCCTGAACGGTTATGATTCACGCGATGTCCTGACCGCCGGTTACGGTCGTCAGATCCTCAACGGTCCGGTGCACTCGCTGCGTGCTGAATTCGGTCCGGGTGTCCGTTACGATGACTTCCACGATGGCGGCCACGAAACCAAAGCACTGGGCTACGGCGCGCTGAGCTATCAGTGGCAGCTGACTGACACCACCAAATTCATCCAGGGTGTGTCGGTGCTGAGCAGCTTTGGTGAAGACACCACGCTGAACTCCGAAACCGCACTGCAGGTGGCGATCAACGACCACTTCGCGCTGAAACTGGGCTACAACGTCACCTGGAATAACAATCCGCCAGAATCTGCGCCAGACCGTACCGATACCAAAACCACGGTCCAGCTCTCTTACGCGATGTAAACCAGAGCGCATTGTTACACCGTCGCCCGGCCTGTGCCGCGCGGCGGTTTTTTTTGATCTCTCTTTGGCTTAGCGCATTTCTTCGCGGGTTTTGCTCACTGCGGAAAGCTGTTATCATCGATGCCGCTTTACGCGCCTGGCGTCATTCCGACAGTGTGGGTCTGACATCGCGCCAGGTTAACCAAACAAAACTCAGTGTTGCATGTAGGCTTTCGTGTGGCTTACCACTGCAATTAAGGATATGAAATGCCAGTAATTACTCTTCCTGATGGCAGCCAGCGCGTATTTGACCGTCCGGTCAGCGTGATGGACATTGCGCTGGATATCGGTCCGGGTCTGGCGAAAGCCTGCATTGCCGGTCGCGTCAATGGCGAACTGGTGGATGCGGTTGATCCGATCACCAGCGATGCGCAGGTCGCTATCATCACCGCGAAAGATGAAGCCGGTCTGGAAATTATTCGTCACTCCTGTGCGCACCTGTTAGGGCATGCGATCAAACAGCTGTGGCCGAATACCAAAATGGCCATCGGTCCGGTTATCGATAACGGCTTCTATTATGATGTCGATCTCGACCATACGCTGACTCAGGAAGATCTTGAGCTGCTGGAAAAGCGCATGCACCAGCTGGCTGAGACCAATTACGACGTCGTGAAGAAGAAGGTGAGCTGGCAGGAAGCGCGTGACGTGTTTGCTGCGCGTGGCGAAAGCTACAAAACCACTATTCTCGACGAAAACATCAGCCATGACGATCGTCCTGGCCTGTATCATCATGAAGAATACATCGACATGTGCCGCGGTCCGCACGTGCCGAATATGCGTTTCTGCCATCATTTTAAACTGCAGAAAATCTCCGGAGCCTACTGGCGCGGCAACAGCGACAACAAAATGCTGCAGCGTATTTACGGTACGGCCTGGGCAGACAAGAAACAGCTGGCGGCGTATCTGCAGCGCCTGGAAGAGGCCGCGAAGCGCGATCACCGTAAAATCGGTAAGCAGCTCGATCTCTACCATATGCAGGAAGAAGCACCGGGTATGGTATTCTGGCACAATGACGGCTGGACAATCTTCCGCGAGCTGGAAGTGTTTGTGCGCACCAAGCTGAAAGAGTACGACTACCAGGAAGTGAAAGGTCCGTTCATGATGGACCGCGTGCTGTGGGAAAAAACCGGGCACTGGGACAACTACAAAGAAGCGATGTTCACCACCTCTTCAGAGAACCGTGAATACTGCATCAAACCGATGAACTGTCCGGGTCACGTGCAGATCTTTAACCAGGGTCTGAAATCGTACCGCGACCTGCCGCTGCGTATGGCGGAGTTCGGTAGCTGTCACCGTAACGAACCGTCAGGTGCGCTGCACGGTCTGATGCGCGTGCGCGGCTTTACCCAGGATGACGCCCACATCTTCTGTACTGAAGATCAGGTGCGTGATGAAGTGAACAGCTGCATCCGCATGGTCTATGACATGTACAGCACCTTCGGTTTTGAAAAAATCGTGGTGAAACTGTCTACGCGCCCTGAGAAGCGCATTGGCAGCAATGAGATGTGGGATCGTGCCGAAGTGGACCTCGCCGAAGCGCTGAAAGAGAACAACATTCCGTTCGAATATCAGCCGGGTGAGGGCGCCTTCTACGGCCCGAAAATTGAGTTTACGCTGCACGATTGTCTCGATCGCGCCTGGCAGTGCGGCACCGTTCAGCTAGACTTCTCCCTGCCGAAACGTCTGGACGCCACCTACGTGGGCGAAACCAACGATCGTCAGACGCCAGTGATGATTCACCGTGCGATTCTGGGTTCGATGGAGCGCTTCATCGGGATTCTGACCGAAGAGTTCGCCGGTTTCTTCCCGAGCTGGCTGGCGCCGGTACAGGCAGTGGTGATGAATATCACCGACGGCCAGGCAGAATATGTCAGTGAATTGACGAAGAAATTGCAGAATGCTGGCATTCGTGTCAAAGCAGACTTGAGAAACGAGAAGATAGGCTTTAAAATCCGCGAGCACACATTACGTCGCGTCCCTTACATGCTGGTCTGCGGTGAGAAAGAGGTGGAAGCAGGAAAAGTTGCCGTGCGCACCCGCCGTGGTAAAGACCTCGGGAGCATGGACGTAGATGTGTTTGTTGAGAAGCTGCAACAAGAGATTCGCAGCCGACATCTTCACCAATTAGAGGAATAAGGTTATTAAAGGCGGAAAACGAGTACAACCGACGCGTCCGAACCGTATCAACGGCGAAATCCGTGCCACCGAAGTGCGCTTAACTGGCGTAGACGGCGAGCAACTTGGCATTGTCTCACTGCGCGAAGCGATTGAGAAAGCAGAAGAAGCTGGCGTAGATTTAGTTGAAATTAGCCCGAACGCCGAACCGCCGGTTTGCCGCATTATGGATTACGGCAAGTTCCTTTATGAAAAGAGCAAATCTTCTAAGGAACAGAAGAAGAAGCAAAAAGTTATCCAGGTCAAGGAAATCAAATTCCGTCCTGGTACCGATGAAGGCGACTATCAGGTAAAACTCCGCAGCCTGATTCGTTTTCTGGAAGAGGGCGATAAAGCCAAAATCACGCTGCGTTTCCGTGGTCGTGAGATGGCGCACCAACAGATCGGTATGGAAGTGCTTAACCGCGTGAAAGAAGATCTGAATGAACTGGCAGTGGTCGAATCCTTCCCGACGAAGATCGAAGGCCGCCAGATGATTATGGTGCTCGCACCTAAGAAGAAACAGTAGGCTTTCAAGTAATAATGCCGCGTAGCGTTCGCGCTGCGCGGATTTTTATTCGCCTGTCTGGTTCATTTTATTAACAATGCGAAGTGGATATTTGTAAAAATGCCAAAGATTAAAACTGTACGTGGCGCCGCAAAGCGCTTCAAGAAGACCGCTTCTGGCGGCTTCAAGCGTAAGCACGCAAACCTGCGTCATATTCTGACTAAAAAGTCTACTAAGCGTAAACGTCACCTGCGTCCAAAAGGCATGGTGTCTAAAGGCGATCTGGGTCTGGTTGTTGCCTGCCTGCCGTACGCATAAGTTAACCCTTTTTTAATTCCCCGATAGATTTCGGGTTGCAGTCAGGCGGCAACGGAATGAATCCTGGAGCTTACATCAGTAAGTGACTGGGATGAATGAAGCCAGCCAACGCCACTGCGGCACGAGAGATGATGGGGAAATCACAGAATATGATATAGGAGAGCTCACATGGCTCGCGTAAAACGTGGTGTAATTGCTCGCGCACGTCACAAGAAAATCTTAAAACAAGCTAAAGGCTACTATGGTGCACGTTCACGTGTTTACCGCGTTGCCTTCCAGGCTGTTATCAAAGCTGGTCAGTATGCTTACCGCGACCGTCGTCAGCGTAAGCGTCAGTTCCGTCAGCTGTGGATCGCACGTATCAACGCTGCGGCGCGTCAGAACGGTATCTCTTACAGCCGTTTCATCAATGGCCTGAAAAAAGCGTCCATTGAAATCGACCGTAAAATCCTCGCTGACATCGCTGTATTCGACAAAGTGGCATTCACTGCACTGGTTGAAAAAGCAAAATCAGCTCTGGCGTAAGTCAGGTAAAAAAGGGAGCTTGCTCCCTTTTTTATTGCCTGCAACCCACGCAAATGATTGACATTTTAGCCGCAGGGCATTTCAATAGTGCGGTTTCTATCAAGACAAGGTAACGCAAGCATGTACGCTGCTATTTTCCGTTTCTTTTTTTACTTTAGCGCCTGATCGTCAGGGGCTTTTGCGCATAAGAAAAGAAACGAAAAATCGCGCTGAAAGCCTCCCTCGTGGAGGCTTTTTTGTTTCCGGCGACACTTAATCGGATCGCACGATCCCAACGAGAACTGACCAGCCCGGCTGGAAGAAGAGGAAATCATGTCCCAACTCGCAGACCTGGTGGCCCGTGCCACGGCCGCCATCGACGAGGCGTCGGATATCGCCGCCCTGGACGCCGTGCGCGTCGAATTTCTGGGTAAAAAAGGGCACCTGACGCTGCAAATGACCACCCTGCGTGAACTGCCGGCGGAAGAGCGCCCGGCGGCCGGTGCGGTCATCAACGATGCCAAACAGCAGGTACAGGACCGTCTCAACGCGCGTAAAGATACGCTGGAAAGCGCGGCGCTGAATGCCCGCCTGGCGGCTGAGACTATCGACGTGTCGCTGCCGGGACGCCGTATCGAGAACGGCGGTCTGCATCCGGTGACCCGCACCATCGATCGTATCGAAACCTTTTTCGGCGAGTTGGGTTTCGCGGTGGCGACCGGTCCGGAAATTGAAGACGATTATCACAACTTTGATGCGCTGAATATTCCGGGGCATCATCCGGCGCGCGCCGATCACGACACCTTCTGGTTCGATGCCACGCGCCTGCTGCGCACCCAGACCTCCGGCGTGCAGATCCGCACCATGAAAAATCAGCAGCCGCCGATTCGTATCATCGCGCCGGGCCGCGTATACCGTAACGATTACGATCAGACGCACACCCCGATGTTCCATCAGATGGAAGGTCTGATTGTCGATAAAGACATCAGCTTCACCAATCTGAAAGGCACGCTGCATGACTTCCTGAACAACTTCTTCGAAGAGAACCTGCAGATTCGCTTCCGTCCGTCCTATTTCCCGTTCACCGAACCGTCAGCGGAAGTGGACGTGATGGGTAAAAACGGCAAATGGCTGGAAGTGCTGGGCTGCGGCATGGTGCATCCGAACGTACTGCGCAACGTGGGCATCGATCCGGAAATCTACTCCGGCTTCGCCTTCGGTATGGGCATGGAGCGTCTGACCATGCTGCGCTACGGTGTGACCGATCTGCGCGCCTTCTTCGAAAACGATTTACGTTTCCTCAAACAATTTAAATAAGGGCAGGTTATCCAATGAAATTCAGTGAACTCTGGTTACGCGAATGGGTAAATCCAGCCCTGGACAGCGCCGCGCTGTCTGAGCAAATCACCATGGCCGGTCTGGAAGTCGACGGCGTCGACCCGGTGGCAGGGGCGTTTCATGGCGTCGTGGTGGGTGAAGTGGTGGAGTGCGGCCAGCACCCGAACGCCGACAAACTGCGCGTCACCAAAATCAACGTCGGTGGCGATCGCCTGCTGGATATCGTCTGCGGCGCGCCAAACTGCCGTCAGGGGCTGAAAGTGGCGGTGGCGACCGTTGGTGCGGTACTGCCGGGCGATTTCAAAATCAAAGCGGCAAAACTGCGCGGTGAGCCGTCAGAAGGCATGCTGTGCTCGTTCTCCGAGCTGGGGATTTCTGACGATCACAACGGGATTATCGAGCTGCCAGCCGATGCGCCGGTGGGCACCGATATTCGCCAGTACCTGCAGCTGGATGACAACACCATCGAAATCAGCGTGACGCCGAACCGTGCCGACTGTCTGGGCATCATCGGTATCGCGCGTGACGTGGCGGTGATTAATGGCCTGCCGCTGCAGGCGCCGGTCATCGAGCCGGTTAAAGCCACCATTAGCGACACCTTCCCGATTCGCGTTGACGCCACCGATGCCTGCCCACGTTACCTGGGCCGCGTGGTAAAAGGCGTAAACGTGAAAGCTGAAACGCCGCTGTGGATGCGCGAAAAACTGCGCCGCTGCGGTATCCGCTCGATCGATCCGGTGGTGGATATCACTAACTACGTGCTGCTGGAGCTCGGCCAGCCGATGCACGCCTTCGATCTCGACCGCATTGACGGCGGTATCGTGGTGCGCATGGCGAAAGAGGGGGAAACCCTGACGCTGCTCGACGGCAGCGAAGCGACCCTCCACAGCGATACGCTGGTGATTGCTGATCACCACAAAGCGCTGGCGATGGGTGGCATCTTCGGCGGTGAGCACTCCGGCGTCAACGAAGCGACGCAGAACGTACTGTTTGAGTGCGCGTTCTTCGATCCGCTGGCGATCACCGGTCGTGCGCGTCGTCATGGTCTGCATACTGATGCTTCCCACCGCTACGAGCGCGGTGTCGATCCAGCGCTGCAGCATAAGGCGCTGGAGCGCGCCACTCAGCTGCTGCTGGCGATTTGCGGCGGCGAAGCCGGACCGGTTATCGATCAGACCGATGCCAGCAAACTGCCGGCGCGCGCTACCATTACGCTGCGCCGTGAGAAGCTGGACCGCCTGATTGGCCACGTCATTGCGGATGAGCAGGTGACCGATATCCTGACCCGTCTCGGCTGTGACGTCACCGTCGGCAACGGCGAATGGCAGGCCGTCGCCCCGAGCTGGCGCTTCGATATGGCCATCGAAGAAGACCTGGTCGAAGAAGTGGCGCGCGTATACGGCTACAACAACATTCCGGATGTGCCGGTGAAAGCCAGCCTGCTGATGACTCAGCACCGTGAAGCCGATCTGTCGCTGAAGCGTGCCAAAAACCTGCTGGTGGATAAAGGCTATCAGGAAGCGATTACCTACAGCTTTGTCGATCCGAAAGTGCAGCAGCTGCTGCATCCGGGTGAAGAAGCGCTGATTCTGCCCAGCCCGATTTCCAGCGATATGTCGGCAATGCGCCTGTCGCTGTGGACCGGTCTGCTCGGCGCCGTGGTGTATAACCAGAACCGTCAGCAGAGCCGCGTGCGCCTGTTTGAGAGCGGTTTACGCTTTGTGCCTGATACGCAGGCCGATCTCGGCATCCGTCAGGATCTTATGCTGGCGGGCGTGCTGAGCGGTAACCGCTACGAAGAGCACTGGGATCTGGCGCGCCAGACGGTTGACTTCTATGATTTGAAAGGCGATTTAGAGTCGCTGCTGGATTTGACCGGTAAACTCGACGCGATTTCGTTCCGTGCAGAAGCCAATCCGGCGCTGCATCCGGGACAGAGTGCAGGCATTTATTTAGCCGGCGAACGAATCGGATTTATCGGGGTGGTTCATCCGGAGCTGGAACGTAAGCTGGATCTTAACGGCCGCACCTTAGTGTTTGAACTGCTTTGGAATAAGGTCGCAGACCGCGTCCTGCCTGACGCGCGCGAGATCTCACGCTTCCCGGCGAACCGCCGTGACATCGCTGTGGTAGTGGCTGAAAATGTGCCCGCAGCAGATATCATCGCGGAGTGTAAGAAAGTTGGCGTAAATCAGGTAGTTGGCGTAAACTTGTTTGACGTGTACCGTGGTAAGGGCGTAAACGAGGGTGAAAAGAGCCTCGCGATTAGCCTGATTTTGCAGGATACCAGCCGGACACTCGAAGAAGAGGAGATTGCTGCGACCGTTGCCAAATGCGTTGCAGCATTAAAAGAGCGATTCCAGGCAACCTTGAGGGATTGAACCTATGGCGCTTACAAAAGCTGAAATGTCAGAGTACCTGTTTGAAAAACTCGGGTTGAGCAAACGCGATGCCAAAGAGTTGGTAGAGCTTTTTTTCGAAGAAGTTCGCCGCGCGTTGGAAAACGGAGAACAGGTAAAACTGTCCGGATTTGGTAATTTTGATCTGCGTGACAAAAACCAGCGTCCGGGCCGTAACCCGAAGACGGGGGAAGATATTCCAATCACCGCCCGCCGCGTGGTGACATTCCGTCCGGGGCAGAAGTTGAAAAGTCGCGTGGAGAACGCGTCACCCAAGGATGCTGACTGATTTCAGTATGACAAAAAGGCCGCTCAGCGGCCTTTTTTATGCGCGCAATCCCGGCAGCACGCTGCAGGCGCGGCTTTCTTTTTAGCGTAATCTCTCTACAATCAAATCTCTGTTTTCTCAGCCAATCTTACTTATGACTCTGCTGGATCAGCTGGCCCAACAGGCCGACCGTCGCAGCCGGCGCTGGCTCGGCGCGCTTACTGCCGCAGTGCTGCTGCTGCTGGTGCTCAGTCTGTGCACGGGCGACAGCTGGATTTCTCCGCTGCAATGGTTTTCTGCCAGCGGCGATCTGTTCGTCTGGCAGCTGCGCCTGCCGCGCACCCTGGCGGTGCTGCTGGTGGGCGCGGCGCTGGCAGTCTGCGGCGTGGTGATGCAGGCGCTGTTCAACAATCCGCTGGCGGAGCCCGGGCTGCTGGGCGTATCGAACGGCGCCGGCATCGGCCTGGTACTGGCGGTGCTACTGGGTAACGGCGCACTGTGGAGCCTGGCACTGGCAGCGATGGCGGGCGCGCTGCTGATCACGCTGATCCTGCTGCATTTTGCCCATCGTCAGCTGTCGGTCAGCCGTCTGCTGCTGACCGGCGTGGCGCTCGGCATTATCTGTAGCGCCATCATGACGTGGGCGGTGTACTTTAGCACCAGCCTCGATCTGCGCCAGCTAATGTACTGGATGATGGGCGGCTTTAGCGGTATCGACTGGCGCTACGGCTGGATGATGCTGGCGCTGCTGCCGGTGACGCTGGCGCTGCTGGCCAGCGCCCGGACGCTTAATCTGCTGGCGCTGGGGGAGGTGTCGGCGCGGCAGCTCGGCCTGCCACTGCTGCTGTGGCGCAATCTGCTGGTGCTGGCGATGGGCTGGCTGGTGGGCGTCAGCGTGGCGATGGCCGGTGCGATTGGATTTGTCGGACTGGTTATCCCCCATCTGCTGCGCCTCAGCGGCCTGAGCGATCATCGCTACCTGCTGCCGGCCGCGGCGCTGGCGGGCGCGGCGGTACTGCTGGCGGCGGACATTCTGGCACGGCTGGTGCTCACCTCGGCCGAGCTGCCGATTGGGGTGGTCACTGCCACGCTCGGCGCGCCGCTGTTTATCATGTTATTAGTGAAGTCTTCGCGCTAGCTGCGGCTGGCACAGTGCAATCAACAACGGGAATCGACGATGAGCCTTTATCAGACAGAACTGGTTACGCTGGACGGTGAAAAAACCACGCTGGCACAGTATCAGGGCAAGGTGCTGCTGGTGGTTAACGTAGCATCAAAATGCGGCCTGACGCCGCAGTATGAACAGCTGGAGTCGCTGCAGAAGGCCTGGCAAGACAAAGATTTCAGCGTGCTGGGCTTCCCCTGCAATCAGTTTCTTGAGCAGGAACCGGGCAGCAACGAAGAGATCAAAACCTTCTGCAGCACCACGTACGGCGTAACCTTCCCGCTGTTCGACAAAACGGAGGTTAACGGCGAGCAGCGTCATCCGCTGTACCGTCAGCTGGTCGCCGCGCAGCCGGAAGCCGAACGCCCGGCAGGCAGCGGTTTCCTTGAGCGCATGGAGAGCAAAGGCCGCGCGCCGAAAGCGCCGGGCGATATCCTGTGGAATTTCGAAAAGTTCCTCATCAACAAACAGGGTGAGGTGATTGCGCGCTTCTCGCTGGACATGACGCCGGACGATCCGATCATTCTGAAGCGCATTGAGCAGGCGCTGGCGGCGTAATGCTGCTGCAGTGCCACGACCTGCGCGTGCCCGGACGGCTGAGCGCGGGGGAGCTGACGCTCTGCCGCGGTGAGCGCGTGCACGTGGTCGGCCCAAACGGCGCCGGCAAGAGCACGCTGCTGACCGCGCTCGCTGGCCTGCTCGACGCCGAAGGGCAGCTGACGCTGGCCGGCCAGCCGCTGCGAAGCTGGTCGGGGGCCGCACTGGCGCAGCAGCGCGCCTGGCTCCCGCAGCAGCAGCCGGCACCTGCGGCACTGCCGGTGTGGCACTATCTGCGGCTGCACAGCCCGCCGGGCGGCGATAAAGCGCAGGCGACGCTCACTGACCTGCTGCTGCAGCTTGGCTTGCAGGACAAGCTGACGCGTCCGCTGGCGCAGCTCTCCGGCGGTGAGTGGCAGCGGGTGCGCCTGGCGGCGGTGGTGCTGCAGATCCATCCGGCAATTAATCCGCGCGGTGCGTTACTGATTCTGGATGAGCCGCTCACCGCGCTCGACATCGCACAGCAGCGCGCGGTGGATAAGCTGCTGTTGCAGCTCAGCGAGGCCGGCATCGCCATTGTCGCCAGCGGACACGATCTCAACCACAGCCTGCGCCATGCCGATCGCGTCTGGCTGATGCATCAGGGCCGCGTAGTCAGTCAGGGCGGGGCGCGCGAGGTGCTGACCGCCGAGCGACTGGCGCCGCTCTATCAGGCCGAATTCGTGCAGCTGGAGACACCACAGGGGCCGCTGCTTTATCTTCCCTGACTTGCGCGCCGCGCCGCTTTGTCGCTACAGTGTCAGCCGGACGACGTTTTTAAGGACTATTCTAATGCGGCTGACCCTGTTTCTCCTCGTGTTGCTGCTGGCGGGCTGTAGCCATCATGCGCCGCCGCCCAATGGCCGTCTGTCTGACTCCATCACCGTGATTGCGCAACTTAACGATCAGCTCAGCCGCTGGCGCGGTACACCTTATCGCTATGGCGGGTTAAGCCGCGGTGGCGTGGATTGCTCGGGCTTTGTCTACCTGACCTTTCGTGACCGCTTTGACCTGCAGCTGCCGCGCTCAACGATTGATCAGACCGATATTGGCACGCGCATCGATAAAAGCGATCTGCTGCCCGGCGACCTGGTATTTTTCAAAACCGGCAGCGGCGAAAATGGCCTTCACGTCGGCATCTATGACACCGACAATACCTTCATTCACGCCTCTACCAGCCAGGGCGTGATCCGCTCCTCGCTGGATAATGTTTACTGGCGCAAAGTATTCTGGCAGGCGCGTCGCATCTAATCCGCTTAACCCATTAGTGTTAAAAAAAGGCGTAATAATCAGATGGGTTTTGAACCGATTTATTTGTTTTTTTCCGCCAGATATAACTCTCATTTAAAATGGCACTTTACCGCAATCGGGTTTGCGACTAAAAATAGACGTCAGTGAATTTAATCAGTATGGACATTAACCTGGATCATTTGGCTTAAGTATTATTTGATGCAGAAAAGTCGGTAATTAGACAGAAAACGGCGTCTCTTCTAACGTTTGGTCCTATTGCCTGACCGTTTTCATTGATATACGATGCGCCAATTGCCACTGCATCTGGCTGTAAAAAATGAAAGTCCATTTATCTGCCGACTATCAGTCGGAAACCTGGTTTTATCCTGCCTATTCCCTGGCGGGCCAGCTGACTGCGGTTGAGCTGGTCACCCAGTTTGTTCATGACAGTGCGCCGATTACGCTGCCGCAGGACTTGCTGTTGCCGCAGCTTGACGATGCCCAGCAATTACGTTTGCTGCAGAGCCAGTTAGTGCTGCTGGAAAAGTACCGTGACTTTTTTGAGTTACATCAAATTATCGCGCTGGTTCGTATTGATGAATCTATGGCCACGACGCTATTGGCCAGTGAGTTTCTCTTAAGGAAATTTAAACAACTTCCCTTTATTGTTTTGGATATCAGTGAAACGTTTCCGCAATTATCGGCTGGCAAAAAGCAGCCGCTGTTAGCACGCCTGCAACAGGAATTTCGCTTATCGCTTTCTCAATTTGGGTCAGGAAAAGCACCGGCTACGGCAGTATACGAAAATCTGTTTAGCGTGTTAAAAATGGACAAAGCGTTTATTCATGCACTGGCGAAACGTGCCTCATTTACGCCATTTATTCAGACTGTTATCGATAATTTTTCCGCTTACGCCCCGCAAATAATTATTTGTGGCGTTGACGATAATGCCCTGCTGGAGAAAGTCAGTTCCCTGAGCGGCGCGCAGCTGCAGGGCAGCCTGTTCCCGGTGGTTAAAGCGGAACGGTTAAGCGATCTCATCTATCCGCACGTCACGCTCACCACGCCTTCACAGCAGTAACCTTTCATCTGTCTTCTCCGTCACCCCGACGGTAGACTACGCTTTATCTTTAAACGCAATGCGGGTGGCGCATCGTTGCGCACCTTCCGGAGTGTCGATGCAATTTATTAATAGCTGGCAGCAGACGTTGCCGGGATTCTACACCGCGCTGGACCCAACGCCGCTTGCCGGCGGCCGGCTGTGTTATCACAATGCCGCGCTGGCGCAGGAGATGGGCCTGGATGCCGCGCTGTTTGCTGGCAAAGGCCACGGCGTGTGGTATGGCGCAGCGTTACTTCCCGGCATGTCGCCGCTGGCGCAGGTCTACAGCGGGCACCAGTTTGGCGTGTGGGCTGGCCAGCTGGGCGACGGACGTGGTCTGCTGCTGGGCGAACAGCAACTGGCCGACGGCCGCAAACTTGACTGGCATCTGAAAGGCGCGGGCCTGACCCCCTATTCACGCATGGGCGATGGCCGCGCGGTGATCCGTTCCAGCGTGCGCGAGTTTCTCGCCTCGGAAGCGCTGCACCATCTTGGCATCCCGACCACGCGCGCGCTGGCGCTGGCCATTGGCGACGAACCGGTCCAGCGTGAAACCCGCGAGCGCGGCGCGATGCTGATGCGCATCGCCGACAGCCATCTGCGCTTTGGTCACTTCGAGCATTTCTATTACGGCGGCGAGCCGGAGAAAGTGCGCCAGCTGGCGGACTACGCGATTCATCATCACTGGCCGCAGCTGGAGCAGGAGGCCGATCGCTACCTGTTGTGGTTTACCGATATCGTCAAACGCACCGCCAGCCTGATTGCCCAGTGGCAGAGCGTCGGCTTCGCGCATGGCGTGATGAACACCGATAATATGTCGATCCTCGGCCTGACGCTCGATTACGGGCCTTACGGTTTCCTTGATGACTACGATGCGGATTTCATCTGTAATCACAGCGATTATCAGGGGCGCTACGCCTTCAGCAACCAGCCGATGATCGGCTTGTGGAATCTCAACCGCCTGGCGCATGCGCTGTCCGGTTTGCTGAGCACTGAGCAGTTGAAACAGGCGCTCAGCCATTACGAGAACGAGCTGATGCGGGTGTGGGGCGAAAAAATGCGCGCGAAGCTCGGGTTGCTGACCGCCGATGCGGGGGATAACGCCATCCTCACTGACCTGCTGGCGCTGATGACCGCAGAGCACAGCGATTACACCCTGACGTTCCGCCTGCTGAGCGAGACGCAGCAGGCAGAGACGCGTTCACCGCTGCGCGATGAGTTTATCGACCGTGACGCCTTTGACCGCTGGTATCACGGCTATCGTCAGCGCCTGCTGCAGGATGGCGTCAGCGATGCGCAGCGTCAGGCAGTCATGAAAGCGGCTAACCCGGCGCTGGTGTTGCGCAACTATCTGGCCCAGCAGGTGATCGATGAGGTTGAGCAGGGGGAAACGGCGGCGCTGGCCAGATTACATCTGGCGCTGCAGCAGCCGTTTAACGAGGCGGCCATCAGCCCGGAACTGCGCCAGCGGCCGCCGGAGTGGGGAAAAACGCTGGAGGTGAGCTGCTCCAGCTAGCAGGCATCAGAAGCGGCTGTCCACGGCAGCCGCCAGCAGCGCCAGCACCTCCGCGCTGTCATCCCAGCCGAGGCACGGATCGGTAATCGACTGGCCGTAGGTCAGCGGCTGACCGCTCACCACTTTCTGATTCCCCTCCTGCAGGAAACTCTCAATCATCACTCCTGCCACTGCCCGCGAACCGGCCCGGATCTGCGCCGCCACGTCCTGCGCCACATCGCGCTGGCGGCGATGCTGCTTCAGGCAGTTGCCGTGGCTGAAGTCGATCACCAGCTGTTCCGGCAGGTTGAAGTCGCGCAGGTTGGCGGCCGCAGCGGCGACATCTTCAGCTTGATAGTTCGGCTGACGCCCGCCGCGCAGGATCACGTGACCGTGCGGGTTGCCGCTGGTCTGATAAATCGTCATCTGCCCGGTTTTGTCAGGTGACAGGAACATATGGCTGACGCGCGCGGCGCGAATCGCATCAACCGCGATCTGCACATTGCCGTCGGTGCCATTCTTGAAGCCCACCGGGCAGGAGAGCGCCGAGGCCATTTCACGGTGAATCTGGCTCTCGGTGGTGCGCGCGCCAATCGCGCCCCAGCTGATCAGGTCGGCAATAAACTGGCCGATCACCATATCGAGGAATTCCGTGGCGGTTGGCATGCCGATGGCATTGATATCCAGCAGCAGCTGGCGCGCGATAGCGATGCCGCGGTTGACGTCGAAGCTGCCATCGAGATCCGGATCGGAAATCAGACCCTTCCAGCCCACCACGGTGCGCGGCTTCTCAAAGTAGGCGCGCATCACAATTTCCAGCCGGTCCTTGTGCTGTTCACGCAGCAGATTGAGACGCTCTGCGTACTCCAGCGCGGCCTTCGGATCGTGCAGTGAGCAGGGGCCGATAATCACCAGCAGGCGTGGATCTTCACCGGTCAGGATGCGCGCGATACGCTGACGCGCGGCGGTAACGTTAGCGGCAATCGCCGCCGAAATGGGGTGTTGTTGCGCCAGCGCGGCCGGCGTCAGCAGCGTGCCGATGCGCGCGGTGCGCAGTTCATCAGTTTTGTTCATTGGGATTCTCAAAAATCTGTTCTTCGCAGCGGTGAAATACCGGGAAGTGATGATGATCACAATAAACCATTAGCCCGTGAATTCAACCAGCTAAATCAAAAGGCTATTCATTACTGACGGCAGCCAGGCTTTACAACCTGGCAGGTGAGGTCAGTACATGCTGCGGCGCAGGCCCATGATGTCGAGGATTTTGGTGGCGATCTCTTCGACAGAGTAATTGGTGCTGTTGAGATAGCGAATCTGATGGGTGCGGAACAGCGCTTCCACTTCACCGACCTCCAGTCGGCACTGACGCATTGACGCATAGCGGGTATTTTCAGCGCGCTCCTGACGAATCGCTGCCAGCCGTTCCGGATCGATGGTCAGGCCAAACAGCTTGTGCTGATGGGCGCGCAGCGCAGGCGGCAGCTTCAGATTATCCATGTCATCGGCGATGAACGGATAGTTAGCCGCGCGTACACCAAACTGCATCGCCAGGTACAGGCTGGTCGGGGTTTTGCCGCAGCGCGATACCCCCAGCAGAATCACCTGCGCATCTTCCAGCCCGCGCAGCGAAATACCGTCATCGTGCGCCAGGGTGTAATCAATCGCGGCGATGCGGGCATCGTATTTGCCTAAGTTACTGGCGGTCAGGCCGTGGGTGCGGTGCGCCACCGGCATCGAGGCTACGCCTAGTTCGCTCTGCAGCGGTGCCACCAGCGCCTGCACGATGTCCTGGCAGAAGCCTTCGCTCTCCAGAATGATGTCGCGCACCTCCGGCGTGACAATAGAGAAAAACACCAGCGGGCGCACGCCGCTCTGCTGGTAGAGCGCATTGATCTGGGCTTTCACCGCCTGGGCGCGCTGCACATTCTCCACGAACGGCAGCGTCACGCTGTTGGTATTCACCGGAAACTGCGACAGCACCGCGTGGCCCAGCACTTCCGCGGTGATGGCGGTGCCGTCAGAGATATAGAATACGCTGCGTTCAGTGCTCATGGTTGACCTCATGCTTTTGTTTACTTTTGCGTAACATTATCGCCTAAAATATTTCATTTTCACTAAGGGTAAAATGAAATATCCATATCTGGCCGGCGAATAATCTATTTTTTACGCTGCGCTGATTACCCATCATAGATGAAATGCCAGGTTATTCAGCGCTAATTTCTCGCTTTTGCCCGCGCGGGCGCAAAATAAAAACGGCAAGCGTTGCGCAACAAAAAACGCGGCTAACCTCATGAAAAAGTGAAAAATATCGTATTGCCAACAGGTTGGCAAAAAATAGCTGCGTTGCGCAACAAGGCGCTTTTCGGGGAGTAATCCGATTTTAACGCTGATTTTCTGCTTTAACGATTCAACACTTAGTCTTTATTAATTGATTGTGCCAGGCTGATTTGGCGAATAGCAAAATGTTCCATGTGCTCCAATCATTTAAAAGGATAATCTCAATGTCCAATCAAGACCAACAGTCGCTAGTGCTCTGGTACAACCAGCTTGGCATGCATGATGTTGATCGGGTAGGGGGCAAGAATGCTTCCCTGGGAGAAATGATTACCAATTTGTCGTCGCTCGGGGTATCCGTGCCAAACGGCTACGCGACGACATCTTACGCTTTTAATCAGTTTCTCGACCAAAGCGGACTGAACCAGCGTATTTATGCATTGCTGGACAACACGGATATTGATGATGTTGCAGCGCTGGCGCAGGCCGGCAAACAGATTCGTCAATGGGTGGTGGATACGCCTTTTCAGCCAGAGCTGGAAGCGGCGATCCGCAGCGCCTATGAACAACTTTCTGCTGATGACGCCGAAGCCTCCTTTGCGGTGCGCTCTTCGGCCACCGCCGAGGATATGCCCGATGCCTCGTTTGCCGGCCAGCAGGAAACGTTCCTTAACGTGCAGGGCTTCGACGCGGTGCTGGTGGCCGTGAAGCACGTATTCGCCTCGCTGTTTAACGATCGCGCCATTTCATACCGCGTGCATCAGGGCTACGACCACCGTGGCGTGGCGCTCTCAGCCGGTGTGCAGCGCATGGTACGTTCCGATCTCGCCTCCTCCGGCGTGATGTTCACCATTGATACCGAATCCGGCTTCGACCAGGTGGTGTTTATCACCTCGGCGTTCGGTCTTGGCGAAATGGTGGTGCAGGGCGCGGTTAACCCGGATGAGTTTTACGTGCACAAACCGACGCTGGCCGCTAATCGCCCGGCGATTGTGCGCCGTACGCTGGGCTCGAAGAAGATCCGCATGGTGTATGCCGATTCGCAGGAGCACGGCGAACAGGTGCGCATTGAGGACGTGGAACAGGAACAGCGAGACCGCTTTAGCCTGACCGATGACGAAGTGCAGGCGCTGGCGCGCCAGGCGGTGCTGATTGAGCAGCACTATCAGCGTCCGATGGATATTGAGTGGGCCAAAGATGGCCACACCGGCAAACTGTTCATCGTGCAGGCGCGGCCGGAAACGGTGCGTTCCAACGGACAGGTGATGGAACGCTACAGCCTGCAGGGCAAAGGCAGCGTGCTGGTGGAAGGCCGGGCCATCGGCCATCGCATCGGTGCGGGTGAAGTGAAGGTGATTCACGACATCAGCGAGATGCACCGCATCGAGAAAGGCGATGTGCTGGTCACCGACATGACCGACCCGGACTGGGAACCGATCATGAAGAAGGCGTCGGCGATCGTCACCAACCGTGGCGGCCGGACCTGTCACGCGGCAATCATTGCGCGCGAGCTGGGTATTCCGGCGGTGGTGGGCTGTGGTGACGCCACTGAGCACCTGAAGGACGGTCATAAGGTCACGGTGTCATGCGCTGAAGGCGATACCGGCTATGTGTATAACGATCTGCTGGACTTTGAAGTCACCAGCTCGCAGGTTGATACCATGCCGGATCTGCCGCTGAAAATTATGATGAACGTCGGTAACCCGGATCGCGCGTTTGACTTTGCCTGCCTGCCCAACGAGGGCGTTGGTCTGGCACGTCTGGAGTTCATCATCAACCGCATGATTGGCGTGCACCCGAAAGCCCTGCTGGAGTTTGATCAGCAGACGCCGGAACTGCAGGCGCAGATTGGTCAGATGATGAAAGGCTTTGACGATCCGGTGGAGTTCTACATCGCGCGCCTGACCGAAGGGATCGCCACGCTGGGCGCGGCATTTGCGCCGAAGCGGGTGATTGTGCGGTTGTCGGATTTCAAAACCAATGAGTATGCCAACCTGGTCGGCGGCGAGCGTTACGAGCCGGAAGAGGAAAACCCGATGCTGGGCTTCCGCGGCGCCGGACGCTACGTGGCGGACAGCTTCCGCGACTGCTTTGCGCTGGAGTGTGAAGCCGTGAAGCGCGTGCGCAACGACATGGGGCTAACCAACGTTGAGATCATGGTGCCGTTTGTACGCACCGTCGATCAGGCCGAGGCTGTGGTGGCCGAGCTGGCGAAGCAGGGCCTGAAACGCGGCGAGAATGGACTGAAGGTGATCATGATGTGTGAGATCCCGTCCAACGCGCTGCTGGCAGAGCAGTTCCTGCAGCACTTTGACGGCTTCTCTATCGGCTCCAACGACATGACGCAGCTGGCGCTGGGGCTGGATCGCGACTCCGGCGTGGTGTCGGCGCTGTTTGATGAGCGCAACGATGCGGTGAAGGCGCTGCTGTCGATGTCGATTCAGGCAGCGAAGAAGCAGGGCAAATACGTCGGCATCTGCGGCCAGGGGCCTTCCGATCATCAGGACTTTGCTGCCTGGCTGATGGAGCAGGGCATCGACAGCCTGTCGCTCAATCCGGATACCGTAGTGGAAACCTGGCTGAGCCTCGCTGAGCTGGACGCGGCCAAAGCGTAATCTGTTATACCTGCCTGGTGCCCGGCAATCGTCGGGCACCTGTATGTTATGCCATCCCACTTTTCATCACTTAAGATTGCCATAAACCCAGCGCTGACGGCGTTCACCGCCGGGCCGCTCTGTTTATCGCTGAATTGCAGGCAAAAAAAAGCCCATCACAGGGGATGGGCAAAGACTACACACAGCAATTCTTCACTTTACTCAGGGGAAAAAGGTTGTTTAAAAATCAGTGGCTTGATTTAAAACATAGTGAACATGTTATTCACCGCCGCCGCTGGCGTCTTTAAGAATCCTCTTATTAGTTTAAAGCTGATAATCTTTCATTACGTTTTATCACCCATCCGGCACAGGAATCAGTGCGAAAAATAATCATTTTATCGGTGCGATCGCGCTTAAACGCTGAAAAGTGCGTTTTTTCTTAAAAATCACTAATGGAAAAAATTATTGTGCCGCGAAATTAAGTGGTACGGATTAATGAGTGTTAACCACGGCTGACTAATGCAAATCGCGTTGGGTGCGGAGAGGGAAAAGGGGATAAGCAAACCGGGCTGAGAGCCCGGTTATGCGCCGGAAGCGCGTTACGGCTGCGGCTCTTCGTGTTCGGCCAGTGCTTCGATGGCCGTTTCCGGATCGTCATCCGGCGCCGGCGCTTCATGCATCCACACCGAAACCAGCCGGTAAGAGACCGCCAGTACGACCGGACCGATAAACAGTCCAATCATACCGAAGGCGATCAGCCCGCCGATGACGCCGGAAAGTATCAGAATCATCGGTAAATCGGCGCCCATGCGAATCAGCATTGGACGCAGCACGTTATCCAGCGTGCCGACCACGCAGCTCCACACCAGCAGCACCGTGCCCCAGGTGGTGTCGCCGCTCCAGTAGAGCCAGATAATTGCCGGCACCAGCACAATCAACGGTCCAAGCTGCACCAGGCAGGTAAGAATCATTAATACGGTCAGCAGCGTGGCATACGGAATGCCGGAAATCGCCAGACCGATGCCGCCCAGCACGCCCTGCACCAGCGCGGTCACCACCACGCCGAGCGCCACGGCCCGGATCGCCTGACCGGCCAGCAGCACGGCGGCGTCACCGCGCCGTCCGCCCATGCGGTAGGCAAAGTGCCGGATGCCGAGACCAACCTGCTCACCGCGCCAGTACAGCAGCACGCTGAACAGCAGCATCAGGGCAAGGTGCAGCATGAAACGGCCAAAGTGTCCGGCCTGGGCGACAAAGAAGCCGGTGGTGCGGCCAATATAAGGCTGGACCTGGCTCATGATCGCTGCGCCGCCGCCGTCGATCAGTTTATGGTAGCTGGAATAGAGTTTGCGTCCGGCATAGGGAATATCGCGCAGCCAGGCGAGATCCGGCAGCACCAGATGGCGCTGGGTCGCCCAGGCGATGACCGGCGCGCTGTTATCGATCAGGCTGCTGACCAGCAGCGCGATAGGAATAATAAACAGCAGCAACAGCAGAATCGTCATGGCAATCACCGCCAGCGAACGGCGACCCCACAGTAGTTGCTGCAGACGAATCATCAGCGGCCAGGTGGCAATCACCACCATGCTGGCCCAGGCGAAGCCGAGAATGAACGGCTGCACCACCCACAGACAGGCAATGATCATCAGCAAAATAAACATCAGCGAGAACAACATTTGCGGTAGATCCACACCGCGTTGCAGGCTTTTCATCACAACACAGACCTCAGTAATCCTTCAGGAGGGCGCTCCGCGGCGCCTTCACAATGATGATCTATTTCCTGAAAATTAAACAGAAAAAGCAGCGCGACGCGGCCGTTTTCCTGAAAAAACAGCGGGCGGCAAAAAAATGTGATACAACCAAGAGCTGAAAAAAATTAACCACGCAAACGTTTACAACATCCCGGTCACGAAATAATGATCCCACAGATTTCTCAGGCGCCAGGCCTCGTTCAACTGGTGCTGACATTCCTGCAGTCGCTGAAAGAACAAGGTTTTACCGGCGACACCGCGACCAGCTATGCCGACCGCCTCACGCTCTCCACCGATAACAGCATCTATCAGCTCCTGCCCGATGCGGCGCTGTTTCCGCGTTCAACGGCGGACGTGGCGCTGATCGCCCGACTGGCCGGTGAGCCGCGTTTCAACAGCCTGGTGTTTACCCCGCGCGGCGGCGGTACCGGCACTAACGGGCAGTCGCTCAACCAGGGCATTGTGGTCGACATGTCGCGCTACATGAACCGCATCCTCGAGATCAACACCGAGCAGGGCTGGGTGCGGGTTGAAGCCGGCGTGGTGAAGGACCAGCTTAACGCCTGGCTCAGGCCGTACGGCTTTTTCTTCTCTCCGGAGCTGTCGACCAGTAACCGCGCCACGCTGGGCGGCATGATCAATACCGATGCCTCCGGTCAGGGCTCGCTGGTGTATGGCAAAACCTCCGATCACGTCGAAGGCCTGCGTGCCGTGCTGCTGGGCGGCGAAATTCTTGATACGCGCGCCATGCCCACCGCGCTGGCGGAACAGCTGGCCACGACGCCGACCGCTGAAGGGCGCATCTATAAAGCAGTGCTTAACCGCTGCCGCGAGCAGCGTGAACTGATTCTGGCAAAATTCCCCAAACTGAACCGCTTCCTTACCGGTTATGACCTGCGCCATGTGTTCAGTGATGATTTGCAAACTTTCGACCTGACGCGCCTGTTGTGCGGCGCCGAAGGCACGCTGGCCTTTATCACCGAAGCCCGGCTGGATATCACACCCATTCCCAAAGTGCGCCGGCTGGTGAACATTAAGTACGATTCATTCGATTCCGCACTGCGCAATGCACCTTTTATGGTCGAGGCGCAGGCCCTGTCGGTGGAGACAGTGGATTCGAAAGTGCTGAACCTGGCGCGCGAAGATATCGTCTGGCATTCGGTCAGCGAGCTGATCACCGATGTGCCAGGCAAAGAGATGCTCGGCCTGAATATTGTCGAGTTTGCCGGCGACGATGCGGCGCTGATTGCGCAGCAGGTGACCACGCTGTGCGCGCGGCTGGATGAGCTGATGGCGCAGCAGCAGGGCGGCGTGATGGGCTATCAGCTGTGTGACGATCTGGCGGGCATTGAGCGCATCTATAACATGCGTAAAAAAGCGGTGGGTCTGCTTGGCAACGCTAAAGGGCGCGCCAAACCGATTCCGTTCGTGGAGGACACCGCCGTGCCGCCGGAGCATCTGGCGGATTACATTGTGGATTTTCGTGCGCTGCTCGACAGCCACGGCCTGAGCTACGGCATGTTTGGTCACGTGGATGCCGGCGTATTGCACGTGCGTCCGGCGCTGGACATGTGCGATCCGCAGCAGGAGAGGCTGATGAAGCAGATCTCGGACGAAGTGGTGGCGCTTACCGCGCGCTACGGCGGTCTGCTGTGGGGCGAGCACGGCAAAGGCTTCCGTGCCCAGTACAGTCCGGCATTCTTTGGCGAAACGCTGTTTAATGAGCTGCGCCGCATCAAAGCGGCGTTCGATCCGGATAACCGTCTCAACCCCGGCAAAATCTGTACGCCGCTGGGTAACGACGAACCCATGATGCAGGTCGATGCCGCCACGCGCGGCAGCTGGGATCGCCAGATTCCGCTGACGGTACGCAATGACTGGCGCGGCGCGATGGAGTGTAACGGCAACGGACTGTGCTTCAACTTTGACGTGCGCAGCCCGATGTGCCCGTCGATGAAAATCACCCGCGATCGTATCCATTCGCCAAAAGGACGCGCCACGCTAACACGTGAGTGGCTGCGCCTGCTGGCGGAGCAGGGCGTTGACCCGCTTAAGCTGGAGCAGGCCTTGCCAGCAAAGGGCGCCAGCCTGCGCAGTCTGATTCAGCGCACGCGCAATTCGTGGCATGCGAAGCAGGGCGAATATGACTTCTCGCATGAAGTGAAAGAAGCGATGTCCGGCTGCCTGGCGTGTAAAGCCTGCTCGACGCAGTGCCCGATTAAAATCGATGTGCCGAACTTCCGCTCACGCTTCCTGCAGCTTTATCACACCCGCTATCTGCGCCCGGTCAGCGACCATCTGGTGGCGTCGGTTGAAAGCTATGCGCCGCTGATGGCAAAAGCACCGCGGGTGTTCAACTTCTTCCTGAAACAGCCGTGGATGCGCGACCTCAGCCAGCGCCACATCGGCATGGTCGATCTGCCGCTGCTCTCCTCGCCGAGCCTGAAGCAGCAGCTGAGCGGCCACCCGGCGATGCGGGTCACGCTGGAGCAGCTGGAAGCCATGGATGCGGCCCAGCGCGAACAGCACGTGCTGGTGGTGCAGGATCCGTTTACCAGCTATTACGAAGCGCAGCTGGTGACCGATTTCATCCGGCTGATTGAAAAACTCGGCTACCGGCCGGTGCTACTGCCGTTCTCACCTAACGGGAAAGCGCAGCACGTGAAAGGTTTTCTGCAGCGCTTTGCCCGCACCGCCGGCAAAACCGCTGAATTCCTCAACCGGGTGGCGCAGCTCGGTGTGCCGATGGTCGGTGTCGATCCGGCCACGGTGCTGTGCTATCGCGACGAATATCAGCAGGTGCTGGGCGAGCAGCGCGGCGCGTTCAGTGTGCAGCTGGTGCATGAGTGGCTGCACGGCGTGCTGGCCGGGCGCGAGGAGCAGATCGCCAGCGGCGAAGCCTGGTATCTGTTTGCCCACTGCACCGAGGTCACGGCGCTGCCGTCAACGCCCAATCAGTGGCAGGCTATTTTTGCCCGTTTTGGCGCGAAGCTGGAGAACATCAACGTGGGCTGCTGTGGCATGGCCGGCACTTATGGTCACGAGAGTAAAAACCTGGCGAACTCGCTGGGCATTTATGAACTGTCGTGGCATCCGCAACTGCAGAAGCTGCCGCGTCAGCGCTGTCTGGCGACCGGCTTCTCCTGCCGCAGCCAGGTGAAACGCGCCGAGGGCAACGGTATGCGCCATCCGCTACAGGCTTTGCTGGAATTGATGTAAACAAATTGTAGGAGCCGTCACAAAGCTGGATTAGAATATCCAGCCTGCGTGGCGGACGAAATCACTTTGCAGGCGGGTCGCCTGGTCCCAGTCGCCGCTGAGCGCCAGTTGATGACACAAACGGGTCAGCGACAGGCGCGCCAGCTGGTAAGCCTGAATACGGAACAGGCGATCGCGATCGGCATTGCCCATCTCCTGTACTAAGCGGTGGTGCAGCTTGCCCATCGCGTGCAGGTAGCTGTGATCGTCGCCGTTCAGCTGGCAGATTTCGGCCATGTCGAGACAGGTATCGTTAAAACGACGCAGTTGTTCAATGGAACAATCGGTGCGGTTGAGCTTTGCCTGAGCCAGATAGAAGTCGACGGTGATATCACGGACCGAAAACTTATATTCGTCGATTTTATGTTGTAACCAGGCTGAGACGGAAAGCGTCATGTCGCCACCCAAAGTAGGTTAATGATAATCATTATCATATTAAACCGCGCCAGGAATGCAATTCCCGCCGTGAAATTTTATTGATTTCCTTTGCCTGTTACAAAAATCGGCAATAACAATCTCTTTACATCCAGCAAAGGCGTAACCTATCAATCAGAGCATAAACGTAAAAAGCGAACTGGAAAATTTACGGCTTATGAACAGGTTACGTTCTGACGGCGCGCGCGGGAATGGCGCGCACAAGCTGGTGGGAAGGGACTATGCTTAATAAAGCAGCAGCAAAAAACAGCACGAGATGATTATCCCTGCAAAACAAGAGGTTGAAGTGATATCTGATATCACTACCATAGGGGGATAGCCTGAAAAGGCCCAGACTTACGAGGTAGCACTATGTCATCAGTAAATGCAGCGTCTTTTTCACCTGACGATTTCGTCTGGAAAGGGCTCACGCTGACCGAGTCGGCAGCGAAACAGATTCTCAGCCTGGTGGAACAGGATCCGGAAGTTAAGGGCCTGAAACTGGGTGTGAAACAGTCCGGCTGTGCCGGTTTTGGGTACGTTATGGACCTGGTGAAAGCGCCTGCCGATGACGACCTGCAGTTCGAGCAATATGGCGCAAAACTGTTTGTGCCGCTTCAGGCGATGCCGTTTGTTGACGGTACCGAGCTGGATTATGTCCGCGAAGGCCTGAACCAGATTTTTAAATTCAACAACCCTAAAGCTCAGCACGCCTGCGGGTGCGGTGAAAGCTTTGGCGTCGAGTAAGTGAAATATGTCACGACACAGCGAAGCATCTGACGATGTACAAACCTGGGAAGGCAGCCTGAACTATAAAGAAGGCTTCTTCACCCAGTTGCAAACCGACGAACTGGCACACGGCATCAATGAAGATGTGGTGCGTGCCATTTCGGCCAAACGTAACGAACCCGAGTGGATGCTGGAGTTCCGTCTCAAGGCGTTTCGCGCCTGGCTGGAGATGGAAGAGCCACACTGGCTGAAAGCGCACTACGACAAGCTCGATTATCAGGATTACAGCTACTATTCCGCGCCGTCCTGCGGCAATTGCGATGACAGCTGTGCCTCTGAACCGGGTGCCACCCAGACGTCCGGCAGCGTCGCCTCCAGCGATTACCTGACCAAAGAAGTGGAAGACGCGTTTAACCAGCTGGGCGTGCCGGTGCGTGAAGGCAGAGAAGTGGCGGTGGACGCCATTTTCGACTCGGTGTCCGTGTCGACCACTTATCGTGACAAGCTGGCTGAGCAGGGCATTATTTTCTGCTCCTTCGGTGAAGCGATCCACGATCATCCTGAGCTGGTACAGAAGTATCTTGGCACCGTGGTGCCGCACAACGATAACTTCTTTGCTGCGCTCAACTCGGCGGTGGCGTCCGACGGTACCTTCGTTTACATCCCGAAAGGCGTGCGTTGCCCGATGGAGCTGTCGACCTATTTCCGCATCAACGCGGCGAAAACCGGCCAGTTCGAACGTACCATTCTGATTGCTGATGAAGACAGCTACGTCAGCTATATCGAAGGCTGTTCAGCGCCGGTGCGCGACACCTACCAGCTGCACGCAGCGGTCGTCGAAGTGATCATCCACAAAAACGCCGAAGTGAAATACTCCACGGTGCAGAACTGGTTCCCGGGCGGAGAAGGCGAGGGCGGTATCCTCAACTTCGTGACCAAGCGTGCGCTGTGTGAAGGCGAGCACAGTAAGATGTCGTGGACGCAGTCCGAGACCGGCTCAGCCATCACCTGGAAATACCCGAGCTGCATCCTGCGCGGTGATTACTCAGTGGGCGAATTCTACTCCGTCGCGCTGACCAGCGGTCGCCAGCAGGCCGATACCGGTACCAAGATGATTCACATTGGTAAAAACACCAAATCGACCATCATCTCGAAAGGTATCTCGGCCGGTAAGAGCCAGAACACCTACCGCGGCCTGGTGAAAATCATGCCGACTGCGACTAACGCGCGTAACTTCACCCAGTGTGACTCGATGCTGATTGGGCCGGACTGCGGTGCGCACACCTTCCCGTACGTGGAAACGCGCAACAACAGCGCGCAGCTTGAGCACGAAGCCACGACGTCGCGCATCGGTGAAGATCAGATGTTCTACTGCCTGCAGCGCGGCATTAGCGAAGAAGATGCGATCTCGATGATCGTCAACGGCTTCTGTAAAGACGTTTTCTCCGAGCTGCCACTGGAATTCGCCGTGGAAGCGCAAAAACTGTTAGCGATCAGCCTTGAGCACAGTGTCGGCTGATGCCACACGCGTTGCCGGAAGCAATGTGAAGGAAAGAGTATGTTAAGCATTAAAGATTTACAGGTTAGCGTTGAAGACAAAGAGATTTTGCGCGGTCTGAACCTTGAGGTTAAGCCGGGCGAAGTGCATGCCATTATGGGCCCGAACGGTTCCGGCAAGAGCACCCTGTCTGCCACGCTGGCCGGTCGTGAAGATTATGAAATCACCGGCGGTTCCGTGACCTTTAAAGGCAAGGACCTGCTGGAGCTGGAGCCGGAAGAGCGTGCCGGTGAGGGCATCTTCATGGCGTTTCAGTACCCGGTCGAGATCCCGGGCGTCAGCAACCAGTTTTTCCTGCAGACCTCAGTCAATGCGGTGCGTAAATACCGTGAGCAGGAAGAGCTGGACCGTTTCGACTTCCAGGACTTCATCGAAGACAAGATCAAGCTGCTGAAGATGCCGGAAGATCTGCTGACCCGTTCCGTCAACGTCGGCTTCTCCGGCGGTGAGAAGAAGCGTAATGACATCCTGCAGATGGCGGCGCTGGAGCCTGAGCTGTGTATCCTCGATGAAACCGACTCTGGTCTGGATATCGATGCGCTGAAAATTGTTGCAGAAGGCGTGAACAGCCTGCGCGACGGCAAGCGCTCATTCATCATCGTAACGCACTACCAGCGCATCCTGGATTACATCAAGCCAGATCACGTGCACGTGCTGTATCAGGGCAAAATCGTGAAGTCTGGTGACTTTACGCTGGTGAAACAGCTGGAGGAGCAAGGCTATGGCTGGCTTACCGACCAGGAGTGATAACGCGCTGCAGCAGTGGCATCACCTGTTTGAGTCACGCGGCGAACAGCGTTCGCTGCAGGCACAGCAGCACTGGCAGCAATTGATGCGTGTCGGCCTGCCGACGCGCAAGCATGAAAACTGGAAATACACCGCGCTGGACAGCCTGCTGGCACAGCAGTTCGTGCAGGCTGAAGCGCCAGGCGTGAGCGCTGAGCAGGTGGCTGCGCTGGCGCTGCCGCTGGACGCGATTTGCCTGGTGTTCGTCGACGGTCGCTTCCAGCCTGAGCTGAGCGCGCGTGACACCGGTCTGTTTGACGTGCAGCACAGCCGTGCCGCTGAGCGACGTCCGTTACCGGCTGCGGTACAGCCGGAGGTGTTCCTGCACCTGACGGAAAGTCTGGCGGAAGAGGTGACCTCGATTCGTCTGCCGCGCGGCAAAGCTGCAGCGCAGCCGCTCTATCTGCTGCACATTACCAGCGGGCAGGCGGATGCGCTCAACACGGTGCATCATCGTCACCATCTGGAGCTGGAGTCCGGCGCGGAAGCGCAGGTGATCGAGCATTACGTGACGCTGAATGGCAGCGCCCACTTCACTGGCGCGCGCTTTACCTTTGCCGTGGGCGACAATGCGCAGCTGAAGCATACCAAGCTGGCGTTTGAAGAGAGCAGCAGCTACCACTTTGCGCACAACGACATCGTGATTGGCCGTGACGCGCAGGTGAGCAGCACCAGCTTCCTGCTGGGTGCCGGTTTGTCGCGTCACAACACCAGCGTGCAGCTGAACGGTGAGAACACCCAGCTGTCGCTGAACAGCCTGGTGCTGCCGGTTGGCAGCGAAGTGGCGGATACGCGCAGCTATCTGGAGCACAACAAAGGCCACTGCCTGAGTCGCCAGCTGCACAAAACCATTTCGCGTGACAAAGGGCGCTCGGTGTTTAACGGCCACATCAAAGTGGCACAGCACGCGCTGAAAACTGACGGCCAGATGACCAACAACAACCTGTTGCTCGGTCGCCTGGCGGAAGTGGACACCAAGCCGCAGCTGGAAATCTACGCCGATGACGTCAAGTGCAGCCACGGCGCGACCATCGGTCGCATCGACGATGAGCAGATGTTCTACCTGCGCTCGCGCGGCATCGCCGAAGACGCGGCGCAGCAGATGATCATCCATGCTTTCGCCGCTGAACTGACGGAAGCGCTGGAAGATGACGCGCTGCGCCAGGTGGTACTGCAACGTATTACCGACCGTTTCCCGGGAGTTGAGTCATGAGTTTCGATCTCGAACGAGTCAGAGCGGAGTTTCCGATTCTGAGTCGTGAGGTCAACGGACATCCGCTGGCCTACCTTGACAGCGCGGCCAGCGCACAGCGCCCGCTCGCGGTGATCAACGCGGAAAGTCACTTCTATCAGCACGGCTATGCGGCCGTGCACCGTGGTATTCACTCGCTGAGCGCGCAGGCGACCAGCGATATGGAAAACGTGCGCGCCCAGGCGGCGCGTTTTCTGCATGCTGCCGCGCCGGAAGAGATTATCTTCGTGAAAGGCACCACCGAAGGCATCAATCTGGTGGCCAACAGCTGGGGCGGCAGTCAGCTGCAGCCGGGCGATAACCTGATCGTCACTGAGATGGAGCATCACGCCAACATCGTGCCATGGCAGATGGTGGCCCAGCGCACCGGCGCGGAAATCCGTGTTCTGCCGCTCAACGACAACGGCGAGCTGGCGCTGGAACAGCTGGCGGGGCTGATCGACAGCCGTACGCGCCTGCTGGCCGTGACGCACGTTTCCAACGTGCTCGGCACGGTTAACCCGGTGAAAGCTATCGTGGCGCAGGCGAAAGCCGCGGGCGTGGTGACGCTGGTAGACGGCGCTCAGGCTGTGATGCACCACCCCGTTGACGTGCAGGATATCGGCTGCGATTTCTACGTGTTCTCCGGCCATAAAATCTATGGGCCGACCGGGATTGGCGTGCTGTACGCGCGTAAGGCGCTGCAGGAGATCATGCCGCCGTGGGAAGGCGGCGGTTCGATGATCGATCAGGTCATGCTGCCCACCGGCACCACCTGGAATGGCGCACCATGGCGCTTTGAGGCCGGCACGCCGAACACCGGCGGCATCATTGGTTTCGGCGCGGCGCTGACGTGGATCAGCGAACTCGGTCTGGAGACGATCCATCAGCGCGAGAGCCAGCTAATGCGTTACGCGCTGGACAAGCTGGCGTCGGTGCCGGACCTGGTTATTTACGGCCCGGCCGAGCGCAGCGGTGTGGTGGCGTTTAACCTCGGTAAGCACCACGCGTTTGACGTTGGCAGCTTCCTCGACCAGTACGGCATTGCCATCCGCACCGGCCACCACTGTGCCATGCCGCTGATGCGTCATTATGCGGTGCCAGCGATGTGTCGCGCCTCTTTCGCGCTCTACAATAGCGAAGAGGAAGCCGATCGCCTGGCGGCTGGTCTGACGCGCATTCATCGTCTGCTGGGCGGTTGAGCAGATTTCAGGAGTTATGCATGGCAAACCTGCCAGAAAAAGAGAAACTGGTGCGCAACTTCAATCGTTGCGCCAACTGGGAAGAGAAGTACCTCTACATCATTGAACTCGGGGCAAAATTACCAGAATCCTCTGAAAGCTTGCATCAGCCGCAGTACGTCATTTCCGGCTGTCAGAGTCAGGTATGGATTCGCATGACCCCACAGGCAGACGGCACCATTGCTTTTGAAGGTGACAGCGATGCCGCCATCGTTAAGGGCTTGATTGCTGTGGTATTTAGCCTGTATCAGGGGCTGAAAGCGCCAGAGATTCTGGCACTGGATGTCGCCCACTGGTTTGGCGAACTGGCCCTGACGCAACACCTCACCCCTTCGCGTTCGCAGGGGCTGGAAGCGATGATTCGCGCGATCCGGCATAACGCACAGTCTCTCAGCTAAGTTACACTCTCCAGACCCCGGCCATGACCGGGGTCTGTTCCATCCGACAAAGAGAAAATTGCATGAAACCTGCGCTTCGTTTAGCCGGTGCATTGCTGTTGTCCTGTTTCGGACTGTCTGCACCTGCGTTTGCTACGAAATACCCCCTGCCAGCCGCTGATAGCCGTTTGATTGGCGAAAACACCCTGACCACCGTCCCGGATGACAAACGGCCGCTGGAGAGCATTGCCGCGCGTTATAAGATAGGCATGCTTGGCATGCTGGAAGCCAACCCGGGCGTCGACCCCTGGCTGCCGAAAGCCGGAACGCAGCTTACCGTGCCGCTGCAGATGCTGCTGCCGGATGCGCCGCGCGAAGGCATCGTGATCAACCTGGCCGAACTGCGCCTCTACTACTATCCCAAAGGGGAAAATCGCGTCGTGGTTTATCCGATCGGCATCGGCCAGTTGGGTGCCGCCACGCCCAGTATGGTGACGAGTATCAGCCAGAAAATCCCTAACCCCACCTGGACGCCCACCGTCAATATCCGCAAACGCTACGCCAAAGAGGGCATCACGCTGCCCGCGATGGTGCCTGCCGGGCCGGATAACCCGATGGGGCTGTTTGCGCTGCGTCTGGCGCGCGGCAGCGGCCAGTATCTGATTCACGGCACCAACGCCGACTTTGGCATCGGGATGCGCGTCAGCTCTGGCTGTATTCGTTTGCGCCCGGACGATATCGAAGCGCTGTTTAACAGCGTGCCGCAGGGTACGCGCGTGCAGGTGATTAACCAGCCGATCAAGTATGCCATCGAGCCGGACGGCAAACGCTACATTGAGGTACACCAGCCGCTGTCGCGTAATGAACATGACGATCCGCAGACCATGCCAATTGCGCTGAGCGCGCCGCTGAAAGCCTTTATAAAGAGTGCGAAGAGCGACAGTGCGCTGATTAAGGCGGCGATTGAACGTCGTTCAGGCATGCCGGTGCTGGTGAGCAGTGGGGAACCGGTGAGTGAGGCGACGCCGCTGCCGGCGGTACTGCAGACGCAGCAGGGGGCAACAGGCGGTGCGCAAGCCACCATCAGTCAGGCGCAGGGCGAAGCCGCTGCGACACCGTGATTCAGGGCCAGCGGACGGCAGAATCCGGACAAAAAAAATGGTGCCACAAGGGCACCATTTTTCAAACCAGAACTCTTACTTACGGTAAGAGTGAGCCTGGTTGTCCAGACGCTGGTTAGCGCGAGCTGCGTCGTCTTTAGCAGCCTGAACGTCAGAACGGATTGCGTTCACGTCGTTGCTCAGCTGGTCAACTTTAGCGTTCAGAGTCTGAACGTCTGAAGACAGCTGGTCGATTTTAGCGTTGCTTGAGCAACCAGCCAGCAGAGTTGAACCCAGGATTACCGCGCCCAGTACCAGTTTAGTACGATTCATTATTTATACCCTCTAGATTGAGTTAATCTCCATGTAGCGTTACAAGTATTACACAAAGCTTTTTAAGTTGAGAATAAATTTTTGATGAGAACATGCTTAAATTTGATCGTTCGCTCAAAGAAGCAGCGTTTCGCAGAACATGATGAAAATATTTAGCGAAAACAGAGAGATTTAATCGGATTAACCTTAATTCTGCGGGATATTGAATAGTTATTATCGATTGGAATTTTCCGCTTTCTGTCTCAGGCGCGGAATAAAAAAAAGCGCCCCGAAAGGCGCTCTTTTAAATAAACATCACCGGCTCGATCAGAGTACGTGCACCGACGCGGTGTTGGTGGTTCCGCTCGGTACCAGCGCACCCGAAACCATCACCACGACATCGCCTTTCTGCGCGTAGCCGCTCTGCAGCGCCATCTCTTTGCCGATGCGGTAGAAATCATCGGTCGAGGCGATTTCACTCACCAGACGCGTTTCAATCCCTTTGCTGAGGATCAGCTGACGCGCGGTGGTCTGGTTAGTGGTCAGGGCCAGAATGGTGGCATCCGGGAAGTATTTACGCACGGATTTAGCTGACTTACCGCCTTCGGTCGCCACCACAATCACCGGCGCTTCCAGTTTCTCAGCGGTCTCAACGGCGCCACGGCACACTGCTTCAGTGATACGCAGCTTGCGCGAATCCTGCAGGGAATCGATGCGCGATTTCATCACGCGATCGGTACGCTCGCAGATGGTCGCCATGATGGTGACCGACTCCAGCGGGTATTTACCCTTGGCGCTCTCACCGGACAGCATCACCGCGTCGGTACCGTCGAGGATGGCGTTGGCCACGTCGCCGGCTTCAGCACGGGTAGGGCGCGGGTTCTTGATCATCGAATCCAGCATCTGCGTCGCTGTGATTACCACTTTGCGCGCTTTATTACACTTCTTGATCATCATCTTCTGGGCGAAGATCACTTCTTCAACCGGGATTTCCACACCGAGGTCACCACGCGCGACCATGATGCCGTCAGAGGCTTCCAGGATCTCGTCGAAGTTGTTCAGGCCTTCCTGGTTTTCGATCTTGGAGATGATCTGAATGTGCTCACCGCCGTGGGCTTTCAGGTGCTCACGGATTTCCAGCACGTCAGAACGTTTACGGATGAAGGAAGCCGCAACGAAATCCACGCCTTGCTCGCAGCCGAAGATCAGATCGCGCTTGTCTTTTTCTGCCAGCGCTGGCAGCTGAATGGACACGCCCGGCAGGTTGACGCCTTTGTTTTCGCCAAGGTCGCCATTGTTCAGCACTTTACACACCACGGTGTTTTCCGTGACTTCGGTGACTTCCATGCCGATCAGACCATCGTCGACCAGCACGGTGTTACCAATTTTCAGGTCTTCGGTGAAACCGGCGTAAGTAACGGCAACGCGCTCGCTGTTACCAATCACTGACTGATCGGTGGTGAAGGTGAAGGTCTGGCCAGCTTTCAGGGACACATCATTGCCACCGTCCAGTTTCATGGTACGGATTTCCGGGCCTTTGGTGTCCAGCAGAATCGCGGCCTGGCGACCGGTTTTTTCCATGACGGCACGCATGTTGGTGATGCGCTGACCATGTTCGGCATAATCCCCGTGAGAGAAGTTCAGGCGCATGACGTTCATGCCCGCTTCCAGCAGTTGAGTCAGCATCTCTTCGGATTCGGTTTTCGGACCGATAGTACAAACGATCTTGGTCTTTTTCATGTCAGATTTCTGTAAGTTGTGATGGATGATAAAGGTCGGGGTTCGATGCGCCTGGCACCGAAGTAAAAATCTGTTTGGTGTTGGTACGTTTGACACAGAAGTAAGAATAGGTGACGACGGCTAAGCGTGCAGAGAAGTTATGCGCCGGGCGGAGAGACCGTAGCGACGGCGTTGCGCAAATGATGTAAGTGGCTGGCATAGGCACGTTAGCGCTGAAACCTTTCAGGTGGAACAACGCGGCATAGTATAGTCGCTAAGTATGCGAAAACCAATATAAAAGCAGAGGGAGAAAACCGACTCAGATCAAGGAAAAGCGAGTTGCGCAAGGGAGATAACAGCAAAAGTGGTGCGCTCTAATGGACTCGAACCATCGACCCCCACCATGTCAAGGTGGTGCTCTAACCAACTGAGCTAAGAGCGCATTTCAGAAATCTGGTGCGTCCGAGTGGACTCGAACCACCGACCCCCACCATGTCAAGGTGGTGCTCTAACCAACTGAGCTACGGACGCACTTGGTGCGCTCTAATGGACTCGAACCATCGACCCCCACCATGTCAAGGTGGTGCTCTAACCAACTGAGCTAAGAGCGCAACACGCTGTCAGGGCGACAGCGGGGACGAATATTAACGGCAGGCCGTGATGCTGGCAAGCGGAAAAGTGATTTTTCCTGACGACTGACCAGCAACTGTGCTATGCGTCGTTTTTTTCGCCATTGCGGGCCAAATAAACGCCCGCTCAGCCACTTAGCGCGCGGCGCGCGCCAGAATCACCTGCGCCGGTAAACGCTGCAGACGGCGGATGCGCCAGATCATCATCACCGCCGCCGACGTCAGACCGACGATAAATCCGCACCAGAAACCGGCCGGCCCCAGCGGTGCCACCACCCAGTCGGTCAGCGCCAGCACATAACCCACCGGCAGCCCCAGCACCCAGTAGGCGATCAGGGTAATAAAGAAGATCGAGCGCGTGTCCTTATAGCCGCGCAGGATACCGCTGCCGATCACCTGAATCGAATCCGAGAACTGGTAGATGGCCGCCAGCAGCATCAGCTGCGCCGCCAGGGTAATCACTTTCGGATTAGCGGTATAGAGCGCGGCAATATCGTGGCGGAAGGTCACGGTAAACAGCGCGGTGATCGCCGCCATGGTGATACCCACGCCCTGACCGGTCCACGCGGCGATGCGGGCCTGTTCGGCCGAGCCCTGGCCCAGACGGTAGCCGACGCGAATGGTAGTGGCGACGCCGAGCGACAGCGGCAGCACAAACATCAGCGAGCTAAAGTTGAGCGCGATCTGATGACCAGCGACTTTCACAATGCCGAGCGGCGACACCAGTAGCGCCACCACGGCAAACAGCGTGACCTCGAAAAACAGCGCCAGCGCGACCGGTAATCCCAGCGTGAACAGGCGCGTCAGAATAGCGCGCGACGGTGGCGACCAGCGGCTATGCATGCGGATATCGCGCATGGCCGGCATGCGCTTCAGCCAGAAGCGCATCACCAGATACATCACCCAGTAAACCGACGCGGTGGCGACGCCACAGCCCACGCCGCCCAGCGCAGGCATACCGAAATGGCCGTAAATAAACACATAGTTCAGCGGAATGTTGGTCAGCAGGCCGAGGAAACCCAGCAGCATCGCCGGCTTAGTCTTCGATAGCCCTTCACACTGATTACGTGCCACCTGGAAAAACAGGTAGCCCGGTGCGCCCCACAGCAGCGCGTGCAGATAACCTTCTGCTTTGGCCGCCAGCTGAGGATCAATGTCATGCATGGTGTGAATCAGGTAGCCGGCGTTCCACAGCACCACCATAATCAGCAGCGCCACGCCCGCCGCCAGCCAGTAACCCTGGCGCACCTGTTCTGCGATGCGTTCGCGTCGCCCGGATCCGTTGAGTTGCGCAACGGTTGGCGTCAATGCCAGCAGCAGACCATGACCAAACAAAATGGCGGGAAGCCAGATAGAGGTGCCGACAGCAACGGCGGCCATATCCGTGGCGCTCACCGCACCGGCCATTATGGTATCCACAAATCCCATCGCGGTCTGTGCCACCTGAGCAAGGATGACCGGGATCGCGAGGGCCAGCAATTGACGCGCTTCTGTTAAATACTTCTGCACGTATCACCTGCGTAATTTAAGAAGAGAGCGGGGTGAAATCCCCAAAGAATGCGCGACCTAGTGTAGCGGTAGCCCGCACTTCCGCCAAACATTGATCGCATTTGGTTGCGCCATTTGTGTAAAGTTTGCGCGCCGGCAAATTAAACCTTGCGGCGCAAGCTGTGATAAACTGCCACAAACTTCGCAGAGGCTGAAATTATGTTTACCGGAATTGTGCAGGGCACGGCAGAAATTGTCGCCATTGAAGAAAAAGAGTTGTTCCGCACCCACACCGTGCGCTTGCCTGCTGAGCTGCTGCCCGGCCTGGCGCTGGGCGCCTCGGTGGCGCACAACGGGTGCTGCCTGACGGTGACCGCCATTGACGGCGATCGCGTCAGCTTCGATCTCATCAAAGAGACGCTGCGCATCACCAACCTCGGTGAATTACAGGTAGGTGACATCGTGAATATTGAGCGCGCCGCGAAATTCAGCGATGAAATTGGCGGACACCTGATGTCCGGCCATATTATGACCACCGCCGAAATCTGTAAAATTATCCAGTCAGAGAATAACCGCGAAGTGTGGTTTAAATTACAGGACGCTGAGCAGATCAAATATATTCTGCATAAAGGATTCGTCGGCATCGATGGTATCAGCCTGACAGTCGGTGATGTCACCAAAAGTAAGTTCTGCGTGCACCTGATCCCGGAAACGCTGGAGCGCACCACGCTGGGCGCGAAGAAGCTGGGGCACCGAGTCAATATCGAAATCGATCCGCATACCCAGGCGATTGTCGACACCGTCGAACGTGTGCTGGCGCAGCGTGATGCCGCGGCTGCCGCGCTGGTGGCACAAACGCTGCCGGACGCGGAGTAATCGCGAATAAAAAAGGCGCGGTAAGCGCCTTTTGTCCTGGCCCGGAAATCAACGCGCCACGCGCAAACCGCCTTCGGCGCCGCGGCTGAAAACTACCTGCCACAGCTGAATATCGCGCGCGCGAAACGCACCGGCGCAGGCGTTGAGATAATAGCTGAACATGCGTTTGAAACGCTCGCCATACTTCTCCGCCAGCTGCGGCCATGCCGCCTGGAATCGCTCGTACCAGGCCATCAGCGTGGTGTCATAATCCGCGCCGAAGTTGTGCCAGTCTTCCATGATGAAGTGGGATTCGCTGGCATCGGCGATCTGCCGTACCGACGGTAAACAGCCGTTGGGGAAAATGTATTTATCGATCCACGGGTCGACGTTCATGTCGGTTCTGATCGCCCCAATGGTGTGCAGCAAAAACAGGCCTTCCGGTTTCAGGTTACGATCAACCACATCGAAGTAGGTGGCATAGTTTTTCGGCCCGACGTGTTCGAACATGCCCACCGACACGATGCGGTCAAACTGCTGGTTCAAATCACGGTAATCCTGCAGCAGAATGGTCACATCCAGACCGGCACAGCGCTGCTGCGCCATTTTCTGCTGCTCGGCAGAGATAGTCACGCCATGCACTTTCACCCCGTAATGACGCGCGGCGAATTCCGCCAGTCCGCCCCAGCCGCAGCCGATATCCAGCAGCGTCATGCCCGGCTCAAGCTGCAGCTTGCGGCAGATCATATCCAGCTTGTCCTGCTGTGCCTGCTCCAGCGTTTCCGCGCTTTTCCAGTAGCCGCAGGAGTACTGCATAAACGGATCGAGCATCAGTGAAAACAGGTCGTTGCCAAGATCGTAGTGCTCTTTACCAACAATCCAGGCGCGTTTCTTTGACTGCAGATTGGTGAGGCGCGCCGCAGCAATGCGCAGCGTGTCTTTAAAATGGTGCGGTAACTGCTTATCCAGATGATGTTTCAGCACGCGGTGGAAGAACATATCCAGACGTTCACACTCCCACCAGCCGTCCATGTAGCTTTCACCGAGGCCCAGCGATCCCTCCTGCAGGACCCGTTTGAAAAAATCCGCATGTCTGACCTGAATATCCCAGGGACGTGTGCCGTTGATGTGGATGTCCGCCCGCTCCAGTAATTCATGGACGATACGAAACCATTGGTTTTCTTCAAGGCTCACTTCTTCTATACACGATGAACTCATAGCTTCTCCATCACCTTTCCGATTTGAACCTGAGAAAAAGAATAGTCAAATTCCTCAGGCCTGTGAGAGAACTCACGGAAAATCCGTGCGCCAGATAGCCGACGTACTACAGAGGTATGAATCTGAATAGAAATGTCTGCCACAACTCCGGAGGTGAATATCGTGCAGACGCCATCCCAGCGACAGTGTCGCTAAAAAATACGCTCATTATGTTATTGATTTGTTGCAGAAATGCTGACCCACTGAGTATATGCTCACGCAGGTCAGTATTCAATGGCTTATCGTTAGTTTGCTAACGATAATCGTTGCCTTAGCAATTATCTTCGCAGGGACGGGAAGCGTGAGCAATATCACTTTGTGCGCTGGCGCTGCGCTGCCACAGGAAACCGGCCCAGGCGAGGATCACCGTGGCCACCATGACCAGCGTGGTATGTAACAGCGCCTGCTGCAGACCCGCGGAAACAATCAGGCTGGCGAGGAAGCATAAGCCCAGCTGCAGCAGATTCTGCAGGCCGGCCGCTTTGCCGGTGGCCTGCGGGAACGGGGCGAGGGCGCTGGACACCACAATCGGGTAAATCGCGCCATTGGCCAGCGCCATGCCGCAGAACGGCAGCAGCAGAGCCACCAGCGGCGGCGTGGTCATCAGCGCCACCGCAAACAGGCCCAGAATGCTCAGGCTGTAAATCATCAGCAACCACGGCAGCAGCTGCGCACCCTGAAAGCGATTCAGCAGGGCGCGACAGCCAAATCCGCCCAGCAGGAAGGCGATGGTCTGCGGAATATAGCTCAGGCCAATGTCCGCCGGGCTCAGACCCGCGGCGGCGAGTATAAACGGCGAGCCGGTCAGCCAGGCGAAGAAACTGGCGGAGCAGGCGGCATAAATCAGTACGTTACCGCTGTAAATACGCGTCGCCAGCAGCGTCAGCCAGCCCGGCTGTGGCGCGCTTTCGTGGCGCGCACGCGGCGCGCTGGCCAGTTTCAGCGTGCCGAACAGCAGCACCAGCGTCACCAGCGTGAGCGCGAGGAAGATGGCGCGCCAGTGGAAATGGGCCATCAGCCAGGCACCCAGCAGCGGTGCCAGCGCCGGCGACAGCGCCACCAGCGGCATAATCGTGGCAAACACTTTGTTGGCTTTGGCCTGCGGATAGCGATCAACCACCAGCGCCTGCCAGCTCACCGCTGCGGCGCACACGCCTACCGCCTGCACAAAGCGCAGCGCCAGCATCAACCAGACGTTAGTCACCCACAGCATGGCGAGACAGCTCAGCGCAAACAGGCTCAGGCCCGCCAGCAGAATGGGTTTACGGCCGAAGCGGTCCGACAGCACGCCCCACAGCACCTGCGCACAGGCAAAGCCGCCCAGAAACAGGCTCAGGCTGGCGCTGATGGTGCCCGGTGCGGAAGCAAAGTCGCGCTGCATGGCGCCGAAGGCGGGTAAATACATATCGGTGGCCAGAAAGCCGAGCATGCTCAGCACGGCAAGGTAAGGCAGAAATCCTTTGGATGACAGCATGGTTTTTCTCATTCGGCAGGTTGAACGGCGGGGAGTGTAAAAGGGTGCAGCGGGCTTTGTGAAACGCTAATATTTGCAGGGTGCTGTTAAAATTTTTGATGGGAAAACTATGTGGTCGGAATATGCACTTGAGGTGGTGGACGCGGTAGCGCGCACCGGCAGTTTTAGCGCGGCGGCGCAGGAGCTGCACCGCGTGCCCTCTGCCATCAGCTATACTGTGCGCCAGCTGGAAGGCTGGCTGGCGGTACCGTTGTTTGAACGGCAGCATCGCGAAGTGGTGCTGACGGCAGCAGGCGAACATTTTGTGCGCGAAGGGCGTTCTGTTATCAAAAAAATGCTGGCCACGCGCCGTCAGTGTCAGCAGCTGGCCAACGGCTGGCGCGGTCAGCTCAGTATCGCGGTGGATTGTATTGTCAAACCGCAGCGCACCCGCCAGCTGGTAAAAGATTTTTACCGCCATTTCCCCGATATGGAGCTGATCATCAGCTACGAAGTATTTAACGGCGTGTGGGACGCGCTGGCTGATGGGCGTGTCGATGTGGCGATTGGCGCCACCCAGGCCATTCCGGTCGGCGGCCGCTTCGCTTTTCAGGATATGGGCGCGCTCAACTGGCGCTGCGTGGTGAGTCCGCAGCATGCGCTGGCTCACAGTCCGCAGCTGGACGACGAAACCCTGCGCGCCTGGCCATCGCTGGTGCTGGAAGATACGTCACGCGCGCTGCCGCGCCGCATGACATGGACGCTGGATAACCAGCGGCGTCTGGTGGTGCCGGAGTGGGAAACCGGGCTGGATTGCCTGCAGGCCGGATTGTGCGTGGGCATGGTGCCGGGGCACCTGGCGCGCCCGCTGCTGGACAGCGGCGCGCTGGTGGAGCTGGCGTTGCCGCAGCCGTTTCCTGACAGCCCGTGTTGCGTCAGCTGGTCTGAGCAGCGTGCGTCACCGGCGCTGGCGTGGTTGCTGGAATATCTGGGCGATGCGGAGACGCTGAACCACGAGTGGCTCAGCGAGAAGGCGGCTTAACGGCGGTAATCGCGGAACGGGCCGTCGGCCACGGAGCGACGCTCAATCAGCGTGGGCTGCACTTCAATGGTCTGCGGCTCTTCGCGTTTGCTGGTGATGCGGTCCAGCAGCATCTCCAGTGCCTTTTCCCCCAGCTGGGCTTTCGGCTGGTGCACGGTTGTCAGCGCCGGGGTGAAATAGCGCGCGTTGCGCACATTGTCATAGCCAATGACCGAAATATCCTGCGGCACGCGCAGTCCCATCTCGTCGGCCGCGCAAATCGCGCCCATCGCCATGATATCGCCGCCGCAAAACACCGCCGTCGGGCGCTGTTTCTGGTTCAGGATCTGCTGCATTGCCTGATAACCTGACTCCGGTTCGAAGTCACCCTGCACAATCCACTCGGGACGGACGCTGATGCCCGCTTCCTGCATCGCCTGCAGAAAACCCGCATGACGGCCACCACCGGTGTTGCGCTCCATCTGGCCGGGGATAGCACCGATGTCGCGATGGCCGCGCTCAATCAGGTAACGCCCGGCGAGGTAACCGCCGTGGAACGCATTGTCCTGCACGGTATCGGTAAAGTCACCGCGCGATTCACCCCAGTCCATGACCACCATCGGGATATTGCGGTTCTCTTCCAGCATCTGCAGCAGATCGTCGGGATATTCGGAGCACATGACCAGCAGGCCATCGACGCGCTTTTGCGCCATCATCGACAAATAGGCACGCTGTTTTTGCAGATCGTTGTGCGCGTTGCCGAGAATCAGCGTGTAACCACGCTCAAAGCAGTGATTCTCCACGGCTTCAATAATTTCGGCGAAGTAGGGCGCTTCGCTGGAGGTCGCCAGCAGGCCCAGCGTCTTGGTGTGATTCACCTTCAGGCTGCGGGCCACCGCGCTCGGTGAGTAGTGCAGCGCTTTAATCGCTTCCCATACGGCGTTACGCGTCTCTTCCGCGACAAAACGCGTTTTGTTGATGACATGCGAAACCGTGGTAGTTGAGACCCCGGCGCGTTTCGCCACATCTTTAATGGTTGCCATGAAAATGGTACTCCTGGGCTTATCGCAACTTACTGATAAGTATATTGTTAAACGTTTGCGTCTGCTAATGGTTTTGCGCCCTGAATATCAGGGCTAATCTGCTTAATCGGGCAGGGAAACATCCTTCAGCAGGCTGTCAATGCAGCATGCGCTAAATCTGTTGCGCAACGAAAGGCGGCGATTCTAGCAAGCCGGGGCGGATAACACGAGATTTTTGCCCATCACTGTGCGAAAATTATTTAACCATGCAAACTGTGTGACTAAGGAGTTGTGATGAGTACCGATTTAAAACTGGCATTGACCACCACCGCCGCTGCTCTGCTGATGATTATTGCCTTTAGCTTTACCGCCATTCTGCATTAATAAAAAAGCCGGTGCTGCTGAACAGCCACCGGCTTTTTTGTTGCGCAACGCTGAGGTTAGCGCACGGTTTTCGGCGTCATCATACGGCGTGCGCCAACGTAATGCTTCTGCCAGTAATCCTCGCCCAGCGCGCTAATCTGAATGTCCTTACCGGTGCGCGGAGACTGAATGAATTTGCCATTGCCCAGATAAACCCCGACATGGTCGGCGGTGCCGCGGTTGTTGATGCGGAAGAACACCAGATCACCTTTCTCCAGCATCTCGCGCTTGATTGGCGCGGCGTCGCGCAGGTGATACATCTCATTGGCGGTGCGGGGAAATTTAAACTTCACCAGGTCTTTGTAGGCGTACCACACTAAACCACTGCAGTCGAAACCGGTGTGCGGTGAGGTGCCTCCCCACTGATACGGTTTACCCAGCTGGCCCATCAGTTTCGTCATCGCGGTTTCGCGCGCTTTTTGATAGCGCAGGCGGTGGGCCTTGCTCATTTTAATGCCGCTCAGCTGCTGCACTTCATCATCAACGGCAACGTCACGCGATTTCTTCGCCAGCCGCTGATGACCATATTTTTTCGCACTGAGCTTAAGTGAGGATTTGCGCTGCGTGGTGTGCTGAAGTACCGTTTCGCTTTTCTGCTGTTTTTTCAGCCTGAACTTCTGTACCGACGTCAGGCGAGACTTTTTGCTGGTGGTTTTCACCGGGCGTCGTTTGCGACGCTCATCTTCACGCGCGTTCTTTTTCTCCGCTTTCTGCAAACTGGCATTAACCGGCGCATGCGGAGAAGCCGCCGCCACATTAAAGAACAGTTGGGCAAAAGCCAGTATGAAAAGCGTAATCAGTAAACGCATAGTCCGGTTACAGGTTAAGCCGTCGGCAGGAAGCCAGACCGCGGTAAAGTTAGAAAAATCTGATCGACGATCAGCACCGGGGCAATTCTAATCCACTTTTTTTGCAAAAGGTAAGGTCTTTTTCCATTAATCTGTCACGGTACTGAAAGTGGGGCAAAAATGAGCGATTTCAGCTGTTTAACCCAGCGGAATTATTGCTAATTATTAATTGATTAATGCTTATTAATGATATGAAAATGTTATTCGTGGCGCGCGAACTTAACAAACATGGCGATATGCGCCGGCTAAGGCAAAATCCCGTTTTCAGTCGCGGGGCGAAGTCGCTACAATAAACAAACACGAAGTGAAGGATTAAGGAAGGCAAAAATGAGTACTGTTGAAAAAATTCAGCGCCAGATCGCAGAAAATCCGATCCTGCTGTACATGAAAGGTTCGCCGAAACTGCCAAGCTGCGGTTTCTCTGCGCAGGCGGTACAGGCGCTGTCTGCCTGTGGTGAGCGCTTTGCGTACGTAGACATTCTGCAAAATCCGGATATCCGCGCTGAGTTACCGAAATACGCCAACTGGCCAACTTTCCCGCAGCTGTGGGTGGATGGCGAGCTGGTCGGCGGCTGTGACATCATCGTTGAGATGTTCCAGCGCGGCGAACTGCAACCGCTGATCAAAGAGACCGCTGAGAAGCACAAAGAAGCAGAATAAGAAAAAGGCCGACAGCAGTGTCGGCCTTTTTTTGGCTGCGGTCTGACGGGCCTCAGGCCGAAGCATCGTCTTCGGCCGGCTCTTCACTCACCGCCAGCGGCCAGCCGCCGAGGCGTTTCCAGCGATTCACCAGTTCGCAAAACAGCGTGGCGGTCTGTTCGGTATCGTACAGTGCCGAGTGCGCCTGAGTGCTGTCAAAATCTATTCCCGCCGCTTTACAGGCCTTCGCCAGCACCGTTTGTCCCAGCACCAGCCCGCTCAGCGCGGCGGTGTCAAAGGTGGCGAACGGGTGAAACGGGTTACGCTTCATGCCGGTGCGCTCTGCTGCCGCCATCAGAAAATTATGATCAAAGGTGGCATTGTGCGCCACGATAATCGCCCGGTTACAGCCGCTGTCTTTGGTACCTTTACGCACCATTTTGAAAATGGCGTGCAGCGCCTCATATTCACTCACCGCGCCGCGCAGCGGATTGCTGGGGTCGATGCCGGTAAACGCCAGCGCTTCGGGATTGAGAATCGCCCCTTCGAACGGCTCCACGTGGAAATGCAGGGTTTCATCGCGGTGCAGCCAGCCATCCTCATCCATTTTTAACGTGGTGGCGGCGATTTCCAGCAGCGCATCGGTTTGCGCATTAAAACCGGCGGTTTCAACGTCAATCACCACAGGATAAAAACCACGGAAGCGTTGATGGAGAGCGTTTAAGGCGTTCGATTCAGACATCAGGATCTCATTGCAGGAAATGGGGCAGCGCGCATTATGGCAAAAATCGGCGCAGGGTGCAGCAGGAGAGGGAAGTCAGCCCGCAAATTAGCAGGCTGACTAACGGCATTAGTTGCCGAGGCCGTGACCGGCGTGTTTGTTTTCGATCAGCTCGATTTTGTAACCGTCCGGATCTTCCACGAAAGCGATGATGGTGCTGCCGCCTTTGACCGGGCCGGCTTCACGCGTGACGTTACCGCCCGCCTGACGGATGCGGGCGCAGGTCGCCGCGACATCATCTACGCCCAGCGCGATGTGGCCGTAGGCATTGCCGAGGTCGTATTTATCCACGCCCCAGTTGTAGGTCAGCTCAATGACCGCACCTTCGCTCTCTTCGGTGTAACCCACGAAAGCCAGGGTGTATTTGTATTCGGTGTTTTCGCTCTGACGCAGCACGCGCATACCCAGCACGCGGGTGTAAAAATCGATGGAGCGCTGCAGATCGCCAACGCGTAACATAGTGTGAAGTAAACGCATAACATCCTCTTTTTAAAAGTCATCAGGGAACCCGCTTAGTATAGCGAGGGAATGCCCTGAAGAAAGCACGCGGCCGCACATCCGCTGCGGCCGCGTTTGACTTACAGTGTCGGGTAGTCGGTGTAACCTTCCGCGCCGCCGCCGTAGAAGCTCTCCGGACGCTGCGGGTTAAGCGGTGCATCCTGCTGCAGGCGCGCTACCAGATCCGGGTTGGCGATGAAGTCACGGCCAAAGGCCACGGCGTCAATCAGGCCACGCGCGATCAGGTCGTCCGCTTTTTCCACGGTGTAGGCACCGGCACCGATAATCACGCCCGGGAAGGCGGCACGCACTTTCTGGCGGAACTCATCGGTGTAAGGCTTACCGCCCGCCCAGTCTGGCTCAGACAGGTGCAGGTAGGCGAGGCCGCGCTTGCCCAGTTCGCTGATGTACCACAGTGCCGCTTCTTCTTCATCCGGACCGTTTTCCAGATTCTGGAAGGCGCCGATTGGCGAGATGCGAATACCGATGCGATCGGCTGACCAGTTAGCAATCGCCGCATCGACCACTTCCAGCGCGAAACGGCCGCGCTTCTCAATCGAACCGCCGTATTCATCGGTACGCTGGTTAGAACCCGGTGCGAGGAACTGATGCATCAGATAGCCGTGCGCAGAGTGCAGCTCCAGCAGGTCAAAATCGGCGTCGCGCGCATTGGCTGCCGCCTGGCCGAAGTCTTTAACGATCTGCTGGATTTCTGCCACGCTCAGTTCACGCGGCATGGAGGTATCTTCGCGATACACGCTGCCGTCGGCGGCGCGCAGCGAGGTGCGGGTGCCAGCGGCGATCGCGGACGGTGCGACCGGCGCTTTGCCATCCGGCTGCACGCTATTATGCGAGATGCGGCCGGTGTGCCACAGCTGAACGGCGCTGTGACCGTGCGCGGCGTGAATGCCTTCGTTAATCATTTTCCACGCAGCAATCTGCTCTGCGGTGTGTAAACCCGGCGCACCGGCGTAGCCTTTCGCCTGGAACGAAACCTGGGTGGCTTCGGTAATGATCAGACCCGCGCTGGCGCGCTGCTGATAATACTCCGCCATCAGCGGGGTAGGAATATCGCCCGGTTCAATGCTGCGCAGACGCGTCAGCGGCGCCATAAATACACGGTTAGGTACGGTAATCGCGCCCACTTTCAGCGGGGTGAACAGCTGTTTACTCGCCATGATGACTCCTGTAATAGACCGGTCGTCTAGAAATTGCCGTTTTTAAAAATCAGCGGTGATTAAGCCACTGTTCGATGGTGTCGAGCGCCAGGCTAATCGGCCCGGGCTCACGTGAAATCTTGCTCTGCAGGCTGGCACCCAGCCACAGCAGATAACAGCGTTGCGCCAGCTGCTGCGGGCTTTGCCCATAGGGCAGCGGCTGTTCGGCTGCGACCTCCGTCAGACAGCGTGCGTAAGCAGCCGTAATGGCCGTGGCACCGCGCTGCAGCGCATCGCGCATCGGCTCTGACAGATCGCACACTTCGCCGGAAAGCTTAACGCCCAGACAGCCGACGATGTGACCCTGCTCGATAAACAGCCGTTCCGCGTAGCGAAAATGCTGCAGTAAGCGTTCGCGTGCAGTAACGCCGGGCTGGGTCAGCTGCTGTTCAACCTGCTGCTGATAGTTGACGAAATAGCGCTTCAGCAGCGCCACACCGAACGCTTCTTTTGAGCGGAAGTAGTGATAAAACGAGCCTTTCGGCACTTCCGCCAGCGCCAGCATTTCGCTCAATCCCATGCCGGTGAAACCGCGCTGCAGGCAGACCTGCTCGCCGGTGGCGAGCAGATGTTCACGGGTTTCGTTGCGTTGCACTGTCTTGTTCATGTCAGGCAGAGTATTAGACCAGTCGGTCTAATGCAATCCTCAGGCGCGATTCTGGCACGATTTGATCATATCCAGCTGCGGCTGATACTCCTGCGTCTGGATGTTGAACAGGCCGAGCACCGTGTGGAACAGATTATCCTGCGACACCGCTGTCTCTGCCGCCTGCTGGCGCAGACAGGCCTGATCAATGTGATACGCCGCGGCGTAGCCCGGCGACATCCACAGCAGCAGCGGGATGTGCGTCTGCTGCGACGGTGCAAACAGATATGGCGCACCGTGCAGATACATGCCGTGTTCACCCAGCGATTCGCCATGGTCGGACAGATACACCAGCGCCACGTTAAAGCGATCGCTCAGGCCCTTTAGCTTATCGATGGTGCGACTCAGCATATCGTCGGTATACAGCAGCGAGTTATCGTAGGTGTTGACCAGCGCCTGGTGATCGCAATCCTGAATCTGATTGCTGTCGCAGGTCGGCGTAAAGCGCTGGAACGCGGCCGGATAGCGCTTAAAGTAAGCCGGACCGTGGCTGCCCATCTGGTGCAGTACGATGATGCCGTCATTGTGCAGGCTGTCGACATAGTTATCAAAGCGATGCAGCAAGACGTCATCGAGGCAGAAGCCATCGTGGCAGTATTGTGGCAGCTGCCACTGCGTCATATCGGTATGCGGCACGCGGTCGCAGGCACCCTTGCAGCCGCCGTCGTTTTCGCGCCACAGCACGCTGATTCCGGCATGGGCCAGCACATCCAGTACGCCTTCCTGATGATGGGCGAGGTTCGCGTCATAATGCTCGCGCGGCATATTCGAGAACATGCACGGCACCGAAATGGCGGTTTCCGTGCCGCAGGAGCTGGCGTTGGGATAATAAATCACCTGCTGTTTTTTCAGCTGTGGGTTGGTGTCGCGCGCATAGTCGCCGAGGGAGAAGTTCTCCGCGCGCGCAGTTTCACCCACCACCAGCACCACCAGCGTCTTCTTCGGCTCGGCGGTGATTAGCGGTCCTTTCTTCGCATCTTCGCCAATCTTTACCAGCGCCTGGCTGCCTTGCAGATAACGCTGATCGACATAATGGCCGGTGCCGCTGACAATATTGGCAGGGGTGATCATCTTCACCAGGCCTTTGTTATTGCGGATCAGCGAAGCGTAGTCTTTGTAGAACAGCACAGCCATCAGCAGAATCACCAGTACGGCACCGAGCGCACTGGCGAGGCGCTGCAGCAGGTTCCACCACCAGCGCTGGCGATTGCTGATACGGACGCTGCACACCAGCGCGACCGGAAGAATGCCCATCAGCAGCATCCAGATGACATAGTTGCGGCTCATCAGCGCGCCGGTTTCCTGCGCATTCGACTCAAACACGTTTTCGATCATGTTGGTGTCGATGACCGTACCAAAGCTGTGCATAAAGTAGTTGGCGGCGGCGCTGGCGAGAATCAGCACAATCAGCAGCGGTTTGCGTATCCACGGCCAGGCCAGTAGCGAGAAGAGCAGATAAAACGCCGCGACCAGCACCACCGGCATGCTGGCGGCGAACAGATAATCATGCACGCGGGTGTAGGGAATAATTTCCCACGCGCGCAGTAAAAACAGGGCATTGAGGACAAAGGCAAAGAACAACGCGGCCAGTAAATTAAAGCTGTTGTCGTGACACTGTAACTTAGAGGTCAGTTTCATGGAGACTCATCGGAATAACGGAATATGACAATCGTATGAATTGAAGATGAGGAAAACCTTAACCGCGTCTCCTTACCTGATTGATTCCCTGACTATTGCCACGGTGACGGAAGCTGGCGTGGTTGTCGCCGTGTACAGTACCAGTAATAACGGTTTATGCCTTGCACTATGTCACTAAGCTGTTATCAATAAGAGTGGATAGGTTCATTGCGGAGGTGATGTGGCTGAGCAATTAGAGTTTTTTCCGGTTCCGAGCCCCTGTCGCGGTATCTGCCAGAGCGATGCGCGCGGCTATTGCCGTGGCTGTCTGCGCAGCCGTGAGGAGCGCTTCAACTGGATGAAATTCAGCGATGCGCAAAAACGTGAGGTGCTGCGCCTGTGTCGTCAGCGCCTGTTGCGCCTGCAGCGGCAGCAAAAAGTTGATGAAAATCCTGATCCACAGCAACCGGAGCTGTTTTAAGAAAACGCGACCTGCGCATTTGGTTATACTCGCGCTTTCGCTAATGCGCAGAAGGGAGTTTAACCATGTTACAACCGCACGCTATTGCCCCACAGGGACCCGATTTTTCGCCGCTGATTGCCGGTTACTGGCGGCTGATGGAGTGGGGCATGACGCCGCAGCAGCTGGTGCAGTTTATTGAGCATCATCTGGCATTGGGCATCACCACCGTTGACCACGCCGACATCTATGGCGACTATCGCTGTGAAGCCGCGTTCGGCGAAGCGCTGCGACTGGCACCGCAGCTGCGTCAGCAACTGCAAATCGTCACCAAGTGCGGCATTGCTACCCGCGCGAAACCGGAACATAAAATCGGTCACTACATCACCGAAGCCAGCCACATCCTGCACAGTGCGGAAAATTCGCTGCGCCACTTTGCCACCGATTATCTCGATCTGCTGTTGATTCACCGTCCGGATCCGTTAATGGATGCGGATGAAATCGCCGACGCCTTCCTGCAGCTGCATCAGAGTGGCAAGGTGCGTTATTTTGGCGTGTCCAACTTTACCGCTGCGCAGTTCACGCTGCTGCAATCCCGTCTGCCGTTTAGCCTGGTCACCAATCAGCTGGAAATCTCACCGCTGGAGCAGTCGGCGCTGCTCGACGGCACGCTCGACCAGTGCCAGCAGACGCGTATGCGCCCGATGGCGTGGTCGTGCCTCGGTGGCGGCCGCCTGTTTAACGATCCGCACTACCAGCCGCTGCGCGATGAGCTGGAACAGGTGCGTCAGGAGATCGGTGCCAGCAATATCGAGCAGGTGGTGTATGCCTGGGTAATGAAGCTGCCCAGTCGTCCGCTGCCGATTATCGGTTCCGGTAAAACCGCGCGCGTGAGCGACGCAGTGAAAGCCTGTGAACTGACGCTGGATCGCCAGCAGTGGTTCCGTATTCGCAAGGCGGCGCTCGGCTACGATGTGCCCTGAAGCGTAAATCTGCGTCAAACTACGGCAGCCTGGGCAAAAGCGGTCCAGGCTTAGAGGGAATCTGAACCGTAAGGAGACGTTATGAAAAAAACCATTATGGCCGTGCTGACGCTGGTGTGTGCTGCCGGTGCACACGCGGCGTCAGAAGACGTGACGCTGCATCAGGTGACGGCGCAGGGTATCGGTGAGTCGATCGGTAAGGTGACCATCAGCGAAACCCCGTATGGTCTGCAGTTCGCGCCGGCGCTGAGCGGGCTGAAACCCGGTATTCACGGCTTCCACGTCCACGCCAAAGGCAGCTGTGAGCCCGGCGAATCCGCCGGCAAAACCGTGGCGGCCGGCGCGGCGGGCGGTCACCTCGATCCGCACAACAGCGGCAAGCACCTCGGTCCGTACGCTGACGGTCACCTCGGCGATTTGCCCGCGCTTTATGTCACCGACGACGGTAAAGCCAGCTATCCCGTGGTGGCGCCCCGTCTGAAATCCCTAAGCGAGATCAAAGGCAAAGCGTTGATGGTGCACGTCGGCGGCGATAACCATGCTGACCATCCGCAACCGCTTGGCGGTGGCGGGGCACGTCTGGCCTGCGGCGTGATCTGACCACCGGGCGGCGACGGGCCTGACCCGCCGCCGCCGCGCAGAAAAATTCTGACCCATTTTCCTGCTACTCAGCGGCAACATTCCATCCTATGATGTTGATTCAGGAACGGAACCGCTCAGGGGCAGGCATGAAAACGCGTGGGATTTTGCTGTTGTGTTTAGCGCTGGTGGGCTGCGATCGCCCGAATGATACCCAGCTGCGACTGGAGGCCAGCCGTCAGCTGCAGCGAGATATAGATACCAATCCGCTGCGCGCCAGTTGTGAAAATATTGCCCGCGGCCGCGAATGGCTGACGCAGCATACCCTGCAGCGGCTGCAAGCCAAAGGCTGTCAGAACGTCCTGCGCAGCGCCACCGAAACCAATTTCACCCATACTGAAATCCGCCGTCACAGCATCACCGTGGTGTGCGGCGGCATTCAGGGCACCAGTTTTACCGGCAGCACGCTGGCACGGCGCTTTATCTACTCGTCGGACGAGAAAGCGCTGGTGATCGAACCGATGTCCGAGCAGGATAAAACCCGCTTTGAAGGGCAGAAGACCCTGCAACAGCTGCACGATGACTTTGATCGGCAGTTTACCCAGTACTGTGAATGATCAATCCGGCACCGCCTGACGCAACTGCGCCAGCGAACAGCGCAGGCGCCACAAAATACCCGCCAGGGTATTCGCGTCGCTCTCCGGCTGCCTCTGAAGCTGATCAATGGCCTGCTGCAGCGTATCCAGCGCGGTCTGCAGCGAGTCGTGACGCACACCGCGCAAACTCATAATGCGCTGCAAATCCTGCAGACTGCTGTCGCGCAGCTGCGCCAGCGCCGGTGAGCGGGGTTGCCAGGCGCGCAGCTGCCAGACAATGTGCGAACAGTTCAGCAGCACCACGCCCCAGCGCAGCAGCCACAGGCGCGCCTGCTCATCACGGCTGTGGCTCAGCTGGCTGATGTGATGATAAATCTGCGATTCAAACCGGCTTTCACTCAGACGCGGCTGGCGACGTAGCTGATCGAGAAAAGCGTGGCGCAGCGCCCGGATATGGCGCCGGCTGCGGCGCGCATCAGAACCCGGCTGTAACACCTGAAACGCCAGCCACGCCAGCAGGACGCCACACACTTTTGCCAGGTTATCGTTAAGGAAGCTCTGGAAATCCCAGTCTGGCGGATTACTTACCGCGATAAACGATCCCATAAACACAATAAACTGGCCCCACAGCGCGGCGCGTTGCTTCTGCTGCAGCTTAAACAGTTGCAGCGTCAGCAGCAGCGGGAACAGCAGCAGCAAAAACTGCCACAGCGCGCTGATCTGCACCATCAGACCAAACTGCAGCACAAAGCTGAACAGCGACAACCACAGCAGCGTTTTCAGCAGCAGCGACACGCTGCCGCCGGGCGAAGGCGATGACGAGTAGAGCACGCAGGCAATAGCGGTAAGCGTCAGCGCGGCGGCGCCAGCGTCCCACTGGGTCCCGATCCAGAACGCGCAGCCCAGCATGATCACGCTAAACGTGCGCAGCGCACTCCAGCCAGCTTCGGCACTGTCGCTGGCACGTGCCAGTGCCGGCGCGTACGGCGGCTGGAAACGGGTGTCAGCGTCGGCGCGCTCGATCAGGCGAATCCAGCGCTCCACATTCAGCCACACCCAGCAGAAGTAGCGCAGCCGCTGGACAAAAGCACGCTGGCGGAAATCACCGTGCACGTCCGGCGTGATGCTGCGCAGAATCTGCGCCAGCCGGTATTTATCACACTGCGGCTGCGCCAGTTCGTGCAGCAGCTGTTGCATTGCGCTGTACAGCGCCGGCGGCGCGGCGGGCCAGTTAAGCAGCATGCGCCGCAGGCTGGAGAGCACGCTGGTCAGGCGCAACTGCTGATGCAGCACGTAATTAAGCACGTTATTTTGCCGGCGGAAGCGATAGTGGCTCCAGAAGGCCTGAATGCGCAGCAGATTCATGGTGAGGATTTGGCTGATCACCGTTTCGTGGGCGGTGCGCACATTTTCCGTGCTGCTCTGCTGCAACAGCAGCACGGCGTGGTCGAGCAGGCGGGTGTGCATCTGGCGCAGCGATAGCATCAGTGCGCTGCCGTCCGAGGTGCTGGGCAGGATCATCATCATCAGCCCGGCGCAGAGAATCCCGACGATCACTTCGCACACGCGCGCCTGGGTGATGTCCCACAGCTGGCTGACGTCGCTAACGTTAACGCTGCTGAAGGCGATAATCGCGGCGGTGTAACCGGCCAGTGAAAAGGCGTAGGCCACATTGTTTTGAAAATGGCTGGCGACCCAGGTGCAGAGCGCCAGCCAGCCGGCCATGAAAAAGGCAAACAGCCACGGTTCGTTGAGCGTATGACCGGCAATCAGCAGCGCGGCGCTGGCACCGAGCAGGCTGCCGACGATGCGGCCCAGGCTTTTGCTGATGGCGCCGCCGACGGTGGGGAAACTCACCACCGCGGCGGACGTCATGGCCCAGTAAGGCTGATCCAGCTGCAGCGCATACGCCAGGGTGAGCGCCAGACACATCGCGATTGCATTACGTAACGCATAGCGCCACTCGCCGCCGGTTGCCTTTATCCACGGCAGATTGTGCCAGGCCAGCCACTGCAGATTCATGCCGGCCTCAGTGCGCGACAGAGATGGTGCAGGTGGTACCGGCCACCAGCGGCACATTATCCGGTACCGCGTTTAGCCGGATACGCACCGGGACGCGCTGCGCCAGCCTGACCCAGGGCACGTTGGGTTTGATATCAGGCACCAGACCGCCGTCGCTGGCGATGCTTTGATCGTAAATGGCGCGCCCGATGCTCTCCACCTGGCCCTGCAGTCGTGCGCCGTTGCTATACAGCACGATTTGCGCCGCCGCGCCGGGCTGGATATGGCGCAGTTTGGTCTCTTCGAAATAGCCCATCACATAGTAAGAGTGGCTGTCGACCAGCGCGAACAGTGGCGTACCAGCGGTCGCGTAATTGCCGGCACGCAGCGTCAGGTTACTGACCCAGCCGTCGGTCGGTGCCGTCACCGTGGTTTGCTGCAGGTTCCAGCGCGCCTGATCGAGCATCGCCTGTGCGGCTTTCGCTGTGGCGGCCGCTGCATTCGCGTTGAGGCGCGCCGCGTCCATATCTTCAGCGGAGATCACGTTACGCGGCAGGCTGGCACGGCGATCCGCCTCATGCTGCGCTTTGGCGAGGTCGGCCTGCGCCTTCGCCAGCTGGGCCTGCGCATTGGCCAGCGCAATCTGCCACGGCACCGGATCCAGCGTCAGCAGCACCTCGCCTTTATGCACGAACTGATTGTCGCGCACGGCCAGCGCGCTGATGCGGCCGGAAACCTCGGGCGTCACGTCCACCAGTTCAGCGCGTACTTTGCCATCGCGCGTCCACGGGGCCTGCATGTAGTAGTTCCACATCCACCAGCCTGCGAGCAGCGCCAGGGTAAACACCACAAGGGTAGAAAAGTACTTAAATGGGTTGAATTTCATGGTGATTTATCCGAGGCTCAGTATCCACAGTGCGCCGCTCACGCACAGAACAAACAGTGAGAGATCCATTAAGGTGGGGTGCCAGACATCGCCGGAGTAGATCCAGCCGCGCAGCAGCGGATGAATCAGCAGCCAGAAAAAGAAGCCCAGCAGCACCGCTTTGAACAGCGGCGGGAAGAACAGTGAGGCACCGAACACCAGATCGGTCAGCGGCGCTGTCGCGGTGAGCGCGAAGATTGACACGTGGCATCATCCTTTTTACCCGGGCACGGTTAAATCAAGTGTAGACAGCGGGCGTGCCGTCTGGCCCGGGATTTGTAATTTGTCCTGTAAACTCGCAGAATAGTGTAAAATCTGGCTTGATAGCTAGCAAGCTAATTATAAGGAGATGAAATGGATACGCCGCTTGGAACAGATCTGTCTCGCCTGGTGCGCATCTGGCGCGCGTTGATCGACCAGCGTCTGAAGCCGCTTGAGTTGACACAAACCCACTGGGTGACGTTGCACAATATTCATCAACTCCCGCCAGAGCAGTCGCAGATTCAGCTGGCGAAAGCCATCGGTATTGAGCAGCCGTCGCTGGTGCGTACGCTGGATCAGCTGGAAGAGAAGGGGCTCATCACCCGCGCCACCTGCGCTAACGATCGCCGCGCCAAGCGCATCAAGCTGACCCGTCAGGCTGAGCCGATCATTGAGCAGGTCGAAAACGTGATCGACGCGACGCGTGACGACATCCTCTCCGGCATCAGCCTCGAAGAGATCAATCAGATGGTGACGCTGATTGCCCGGCTGGAAAAAAACATTCTCGAGTTGCAGAACCGCGAGAAATAAAAAAACCGACGCACTGGCGTCGGTTTTTTTTATCTGTGCGCTTAGCGCGGAGAGACGGTGACCTGGCTGCCGTTGGAGGCCATCACCACGCGCTGGCCGACTGAGTAACGGCTGGCGGACTGCTTCTGCACCACCATAATGGTATTGCCGTCATCCTTACGGATCTCCAGCTCTACGCCGTCAGATTTGTTGAGCGCACCCTGCACGCCCTGACCGGCTACGCCGCCCAGTACCGCACCGCCGGCCGTTGCCAGACTGCGCCCCGCGCCGCCGCCAATGGTATTACCGAGGAAACCACCCAGCACCGCACCGCCAATGGCACCGATCACATTACTGTCATCGCCGCCCTGAATTTTTACCGGACGCACGGAGACCAGCGTACCGTATGAGACGCTTTGAACCTGCTTGGCTTCGCTGGCGCTGTAAACATCGCCGGAAAGGGTATCGTTATTAACACAGCCAGCCAGCGTGATACCCGCCAGGGCTACGGCTACGAAACGCTTAATCATGAGAAAGCTCCTTAATGCAAAAAAACGCCATATTCTCGTCCTGTACTGCAACAGTATAAGTCAGAAAATGGTCAATTGACGCGATGTCCGAACAATATGCGGCTGGGCCGAAGCATAGACCACCGCCCATCAACAAAAATTCAATTGCCGGATGAAAATAGTTTGCTGCCGGAATGCGTGTCGCAGCGCAGTTGAAAAGCGGAAATTTATCATAGAATTAGCCCCGGTAATTTGCCAGGCTAAACACAGATGCATTGCAGGCCCGCAAACGGGTAAGGAAGCGCTATGAAATCAGGACGCTATATCGGCGTGATGTCCGGCACCAGCCTGGACGGCGTAGACGTCGTGCTGGCCGCGATCGACCAGCATATGGTGGCGCAACAGGCCAGCTACTGCCATCCCATCCCGCTGGCGCTGCGTCAGCAGGTGCTGGAAATTTGTCAGGGACAGACGCTGACGCTGTCGCAGCTCGGTCAGCTTGATACCCGGCTCGGCCAGCTGTTTGCGGAAGCCGTACTGACGCTGATGCAGCAGCAGGCGCTGGAGGCCAGCGATATCATGGCGATTGGCTGCCACGGCCAGACGGTGTGGCACGAGCCGCAGTCGGCGGCACCGAATACGCTGCAAATTGGCGACAATAACCAGATTGCTGCCGCGACCGGCGTCACGGTGGTTGGCGATTTTCGCCGCCGCGACATGGCGCTGGGCGGCCAGGGCGCACCGCTGGTACCGGCTTTTCACCAGGCGCTGCTGATGGACAGCGTTGAACGGCGCATGGTGCTGAATATTGGCGGCATCGCCAATCTGTCGCTGCTGATCCCCGGTCAGCCGGTGCGCGGCTTTGATACCGGACCAGGTAATATGCTGATGGATGCGTGGATCTGGCGCCACAAAGGCCTGCCGTTTGATAAAGATGCCGGCTGGGCGCGCAGTGGCCAGGTCGTGCCCGCGCTGCTGGAGCAGATGCTCGGCGATCCGTGGTTTGCGCTGCCGCCACCCAAAAGCACCGGTCGGGAATACTTCAACCTGGGCTGGGTGGAACAGCAGCTGCAGCGCTTCCCGGCGCTGGCCCCGCAGGATGTGCAGGCAACGCTGTGCGAGCTGACCGCGCTGACCATCGCCCATCAGGTACAGCTCAACGATGGCTGCGATCGTCTGCTGGTGTGCGGCGGCGGCAGTCGCAATCCGCTGCTGATGGCGCGGCTGGCCGCGCATCTGTCTGGCACCGAGGTGGGCACCACCGATCAGGCCGGTATCAGCGGAGATGATATGGAGGCGCTGGCCTTTGCCTGGCTGGCGTTCCGCACCCTGTCCGGGCTGCCGGGCAATCTGCCGGCGGTAACCGGCGCGCGCGAAATGAGCGTGCTGGGTGCCATCTATCCCGCCAATCCCCACGCAATACGTTAAGGAGCAAACATGAAAAAGATGATCGTGCTGGCCGGCACCCTGACCTTACTCAGCGGCTGTGGTATCTGGCATAAACCTGCACCCGCGCCAGAGACGTTACATTACCAGTGTGGCACGCTGCCGCTGACGGTCACGCTGGACAACGCGAAGCAGCAGGTAAGCTTTATTCTGGACGGCAAACCACTCACGCTGACCCAGACGGTGTCTGCCTCCGGCGCGCGCTACAGCGATGGGACCTACGTTTTCTGGTCAAAAGGCAATGGCGCCTTTGTTGAACGCAACGATAAAATCGTGATTAATGATTGTGAACTGCAGAACGCGGATGCCTCCGCACAGTAAGAGAGAACCGGGATACCAGCATGAGCGACAGTGACAGCTTGCAACACATTGCCCACCTGCGTCGGGAGTACACGCGCGGCGGGCTGCGGCGCAAAGATTTGCCAGATACTCCTCTGGCGCTGTTTGAGCAGTGGCTGCAGCAGGCGTGCGCCGCGCAGCTGCCCGATCCCACCGCCATGACGGTGGCGACGGTGGATAGCAGCGGCCAGCCCTATCAGCGCATCGTCCTGCTTAAACACTACGATGAGCAGGGCATGGTGTTTTACACCAACCTCGGCAGCCGTAAAGCGCTGCAGCTGGCGGACAATCCGCGTATTTCCCTGCATTTCCCCTGGCACTTCCTTGAGCGTCAGGTAATGGTGCTGGGCGAAGTGGAGAAACTGTCGCCGCTGGAAGTGCTGAAGTACTTCCACAGCCGTCCGCGAGACAGCCAGATTGGCGCCTGGGTATCGAAACAGTCGAGCCGGATTTCCGCGCGCGGCGTGCTCGAGGGCAAATTCCTTGAGCTGAAGCAGAAGTTTCAGCAGGGGGAAGTGCCGCTGCCGAGTTTCTGGGGCGGATTCCGCGTCAGATTCCACACCATGGAGTTCTGGCAGGGCGGCGAACATCGCCTGCATGACCGCTTCCTTTATCAGCGTGATGGCAGCGGCTGGACAATCGACCGTTTAGCACCGTAAAACTGCGTTTTATCCCCTTTCAGCGCTGGCGCACGGCTCGTCAGCGCTTTATGCTATAGCCCTCATTTTTTTCGTATCCGCACGTCAGCGGACAGCTGTGTACCAGCATAGGTGCAGTCTGATCAATTTGGAGTCAGTGATGACCAGCAGTAACCTGATACAACAATTGCAAGAGAGAGGCTTAGTAGCCCAGGTAACGGACGAGGAAGCGTTAGCAGAGCGGCTGGCGCAAGGGCCAATTGCACTCTATTGCGGCTTTGATCCCACCGCTGATAGCTTGCACTTGGGCCATCTGGTGCCGCTGCTGTGCCTGAAACGTTTCCAGGATGCCGGCCACAAGCCGGTGGCCCTGGTCGGCGGTGCCACCGGCCTGATCGGCGATCCCAGCTTTAAAGCGGCCGAACGTAAACTCAATACCACGGAAACCGTCAACGAGTGGGTAGAGAAGATCCGCAAACAGGTTGCGCCTTTCCTCGATTTTGACTGCGGCGATAACAGCGCCATCGCGGCCAACAACTATGACTGGTTTGGCGGCATGAACGTGCTGACCTTCCTGCGCGATATCGGTAAGCACTTCTCGGTCAACCAGATGATCAACCGTGAAGCGGTGAAAATGCGCCTGAACCGTGAAGATCAGGGCATCTCCTACACCGAGTTTTCCTACAACCTGCTGCAGGGTTACGACTTTGCCGAACTGAACAAGCGCTACGACGTGGTGCTGCAGATTGGCGGTTCCGACCAGTGGGGGAACATCACCTCCGGCATCGATCTGACGCGTCGTCTGCATCAGCAGCAGGCGTGGGGACTGACGGTGCCGCTGATCACCAAGTCGGACGGCACCAAATTTGGTAAAACCGAAGGTGGCGCAGTATGGCTGGATGCGAAGAAAACCAGTCCATACAAGTTCTACCAGTTCTGGATTAACACCGCCGACGCCGACGTCTATCGCTTCCTGAAGTTCTTCACCTTCATGAGCATTGAAGAGATCAATGCGCTGGAAGAAGAAGACAAAACCAGTGGCAAAGCGCCGCGCGCGCAGTATGTGCTGGCAGAGCAGGTGACGCGTCTGGTGCACGGCGAAAGCGGTCTGAGCGCGGCGAAGCGCATCACCGACAGCCTGTTCTCCGGCAGCCTGAGCGACATGACCGAAGCGGACTTTGAGCAGCTGGCGCAGGATGGTATGCCGACCATTAGCCTGAAGGCGGACGACGATCTGCAACAGGCGCTGGTGGCGGCGGAACTGGTGCCGTCACGCGGCCAGGCGCGCACCATGATTGGCTCCAACGCGGTGTCTGTCAACGGTGAGAAACAATCTGATGCCGAGTATCGTTTCAGCGACAGCGACAAACTGTTTGGTCGTTACACGCTGCTGCGTCGCGGCAAAAAACACTACTGCCTGATTAGCTGGCAGTAAGGTGCAAGGGCCGGTCTCCGGCCCTTTTTTATGGCAAGCAGTACAGGGCAATAATGAAAAATATCCTCGCAATCCAGTCTCACGTGGTTTATGGCCACGCCGGTAACAGCGCGGCCGAATTCCCGATGCGACGCATGGGCGCCAACGTCTGGCCGTTAAACACCGTGCAGTTTTCCAATCACACCCAGTATGGTCACTGGACCGGCACAGTGATGCCCGCCACCCATCTGACCGATATCGTCAGCGGGATCGCCGCCATCGATCGTCTGAAAACCTGCGATGCAGTGCTGAGCGGCTATCTCGGCTCGGCGGAGCAGGGCGAACAGATCCTGGAAATTGTGCGTATGGTGAAGGCGGCAAATCCTGACGCCTGGTATTTCTGTGACCCGGTGATGGGCCATCCGGAAAAAGGCTGCATCGTCGCGCCCGGCGTGGCGGAGTTTCACTGCAAGCAGGCGATGCCGGCCAGCGATCTTATCGCGCCGAACCTGCTGGAGCTGGAGATGCTCAGTGGCCAGACGGTCGCTAACGTGGAACAGGCGGTGGTTGCCGCCCGCGCATTGATTGCGCAGGGGCCGCGCGTGGTGCTGGTGAAACATCTGGCGCGCGCCGGACGCCGTAGCGATCGCTTTGAAATGCTGCTGGTCACCGCCGACCAGTGCTGGCACATCAGCCGTCCGCTGGTGGATTTTGGTGTGCGTCAGCCGGTGGGGGTTGGCGATCTGACCAGTGGCCTGTTGCTGGTTGACCTGCTGCACGGCAAATCGCTGCAGGATGCGCTGGAACATGTCACGGCGGCAGTATATGAAGTGATGCTGAAAACCCACCAGATGGGCGAGTATGAACTGCAACTGGTGGCGGCGCAGGATGCGATTGCGCAACCCACGCAGCACTTTGCGGCAGAACAGCTGTAATCGCTGCTAATCAACAGGCCGGCCAGCATGCCGGCCTGTGGCGTCAGACCAGACCTTCAGCCTTCAGTGCGGCCTGAACCGCCGGCCGCGCAGCCACCCGCGCAAACCATGCTTCCAGCGCGCTCAAACCTTCGAGATTCAGTTTGATGGCTTTTGCCCAGCGCGTAACCACAAACAGATAGACATCGGCGACGGTAAAGCGTAACCCCATCAGCCACTGTTTATCCTGCAGCGCGTCGTTAACGCGCTGAAATTTTTGCTCCAGCTGTGCACGCACTATGGCTTTGTACTCTTCCGGCGTATCCGGACGGAACAGCGGGGAAAAGGTTTTGTGCAATTCGCTGCTGATGTAGCTCAGCCACTCCAGCGTGTGGTAGCGCGTCAGGCTGCCAGTCGGTGCCAGCAGGTTGCGATCCGGCTTGAGATCCGCCAGATACTGCACAATCGCCACGCCTTCCGTCAGTATGCTGCCGTCATCAAACTGCAGCGCGGGAACCTGTCCTTTGGGGTTTATCTGCCAGTAATCTTCTCCGCGCTCGGTGACTTTCTTCTGCAGATCGACATTGACCTGCGTAAAATCCAGCCCGCATTCGCGCGCAACGATATGCGGCGAGAGCGAACAGGCACCGGGCTTACAATAGAGTTTCATCATGGCCTCTCCTGATGAGTTGTTGTGATGTCAGCAGCATAAAACTGCCAGAAATTTTTACCAGTGACAGCGATCAGGAATTGCGGGCGGGCGCGGGAAATTCAGCGGCCGCCTGCAGTCGCGGCGGCAGTGCCGTGAGCGCGAAATCCCAGAAACAGCGTACCTTGGGCGCCATGTTTTTCACCCGCTGCGCCACCAGATGCACCGGCAGCGGTGCCGGCTCCCACTCGCTCAGCAGGCGGATCAGCGTGCCTGCCTGCAGTTCATCTATCACCTGATAAGACAACAGACGGCCAATGCCCTGGCCACTGCGCAATGCATCCAGCTGGCTGGCGATGTCATTGACGCGCAGACGTGGGGTGATACGCACGCGCAGGTCGTGCGCGAAGCGCCACTCACGGGTATGGCGTACGCCTGCCACCAGCGCATGCATGCTGAGCTCAGCCGGATGGGCCGGGATTCCGGCCTGGCGAAGGTAGTCCGGGCTGGCGACCAGCATCGAGCGTACGCTGCCGACGTTGCGCGCCACCATCGACGAATCCTGCAACTCGCCAATGCGCACCGCAATATCCAGCCCGTTTTCAATCAGGTCCTGATAGCTGTCGCTAAGGATCAGTTCGATTTGCATTTCCGGATGCTGTTGCAGAAAGGCATTAACCAGTGGCATCACGTGGCGACGACCACACATCACCGGGGCGGTGATGCGCAGCAGGCCGTGCAGTCCGCTGTGGTGGGCGCTGTCGAGCGCGCTCTGGTAATCGTTAAGCAAGCGCTGCGCCTGCTCAAACAGCTGCCAGCCGCTCTCGGTGGGAGCCAGCTGGCGCGTGGTGCGTTCAATCAGGGTGGTGCCGAAACGTGCTTCCAGCGCATTCAGCGTGCGGGTAATGACCGGCGGCGAACGCTGCAATACGCGCGCCGCGCCAGCCAGGCTGCCCTGCTGAATCACCGCAACAAACACCTGCAGCTCGTCAAATCTGTCCATGAGCCATTCCCGATCTCAGCCGTGCAAGGCGAGCATAAAAAGCGTGTTGCTTAAACTACAGCGGAAAGCGGGGGTTGTGAAGGGGGATAAAAAAAGCCGGGCTTAGCCCGGCTCAGAAACGATTACTGGTTGGCGCTGGCGCGCTTCAGTTCTGCCTGCGCATCATCCTGCGTCATGCGGTTGAGCAGCGGGGCGGTAATCAGCATCAGCAGGGCGATTACGCCAGTGGCGATACCAATCTGCTGGAACACCTGGCTATACACGGCCAGTGAGGCGTGAGGATCGGTGACGTTTTCCGGCACCGCCATCAGGTTCGCTACCTTACCGGCAATCATCGCGGCACCGGCGGTGGTGAGGAACCAGGAGCCCATAATAAAGCCCATCAGACGCTGTGGCACCAGCTGCGCCACCATCGCCAGGCCGAGACCGGAGATCATCAGCTCACCGATACTTTGCAGCGCATAGCTCAGAATCAGCCAGTTCACCGAAACGATACCCGCCTGGTTCGCGAATTTCGCGCCAAACGGCAGCACCAGGAACGCTGCAGAGCACAGCACCATGCCAATGGCAAACTTGTGCGGCATCGGCAGCTTATCGCCAAGCTTGTTATAGACTGCCGCCAGAATCGGGCTGGCCACCATGATCCAGAACGGATTGAGCGCCTGGAACTGTTCCGGCTCAAAGGTGATACCGAGAATCGCGTGCTCAACGTTACGGATGGCGAAGAAGTTCAGCGAGGTTGGCATCTGCATGTACAGCACGAAGAACACAATAGCTTCGACCATCAGCAGGAATGCAACGATCATTTTGCGGCGTGCCGCACCGTGCAGCGCAAAGGCTTCTTTGGCAAACACCAGCACGATACCGATCGCGATCACGCCCAGCGTCATGCGGGCAATGCTCTGATGATGCAGCAGCCAGGTGGCCAGTGCGATCAGCGCAACCACGCCGACAAGGGTCATCAGCAGCTTACCGACCTGCAGCGGTGCAAAGTCTGGTTTGGAGCCGTAATTCTTCACCAGGCGCTGGCAGAACAGGAAGTTCAGCAGGGTGATCACCAGGCCCACCACCGACAGCGAAAACGCCGCGCCCCAGCCATATTTGGCCGCCAGCCACGGAGTCAGCATCATGGAGAACAGCGAACCGATGTTGATCGACATGTAGAACATGGTGAAGGCACCGTCGATGCGCGGATCGTCTTTCTCGTAGCAGGTCGACAGCAGTGAAGAAGGGTTAGCCTTGAACAGCCCGCTACCCACGGCGATGGTCGCCATGCCGACATACACCATGGTGGTGTCATGACCGGAGAAGGCAATCATCGCATAGCCCAGCGCCAGCACAATGACGCCGAGAATAATCACGCGTTTGGTGCCGAGCACTTTGTCGCCCAGCCAGCCGCCAATGGCCACCAGGCCGTAAACCAGTGCGCTGAACGAGGTGAACAGGGTGATGGAGTCCGCTTCGGACATCCCCAGCTGTTTCACCAGATAGACCGCCATGATGGCTTGCAGACCGTAGTAGCCAAAACGCTCCCACAGTTCGATGGAGAAGATCAAATAGAACGCTTTCGGCTGACGGAAGGCGTTAAGGCTTACCGCCTCATCAGTGTGTTTGTTTGCAGTTGACACGTATACCTCAGTTTATACATCGCCTGTTTTACAACAGGAATTAAGTCTGCGTCGGGCTGGGTAATCCCGCGCAACATTGTTATTAGAAAGGAAAAACGGCGCCTAATTTGGCTGAATCAGGCCAACAGGGCAAGCATTTTCTGCACGCTGAAATACTTGTTACAGGCAGGGTTATAACCAGGATAATAACTTGTAAATCAGTGTTAAATATCACTGCGTGACATTATAGCAGGATAATTGTTCTTGTTGCAGATCGGTTGATGGTTTTTCCTGAGATAAACTGCTTTTCCTGCTCCGGGCAGGACATAATATTATCCAGACCATTTAGATGGATGAATCCCCTGATTTTTGCCGAAGAAGTAAGCGCAATTGTCTGATTGTTGAGCACAATAAGCGGCTGACAGTTCGCCGCAGGCTAATTTGTTGATCCTGCGCACAAAATTATCAATTAATTAGAAATGTAAAAAAAGAAAACGATTGCTGCTCTCCCGTTTGCCGACAATTTCACCACTTAATCGCGGCTTTCATTGTATAAGCTCTGCAACGCCCCCGGCGGCAGCGACCTGTTGCGCCAGGCAGGGGGAGGATCGATAGCCGATCGCCAGCCCTTAGACAGCCTGAAGAAATTGCTGTAACCTCGTTTTTTCCCTGCAAGGAACTCATCATGAAGCAGTCCGTTCGTGTCGCTCTCGTGGGCGATTACCGTGCCAGTGCTGTCGCGCACCAGGCTATTCCTCCCGCTGTTCAGCTTGCCGCAACCTCTCTCTCACTTAACGTAACCGCCGACTGGATCGCGACGCCGGAAATCGATCTGCCGCGTCTGCACGACTATGATGCCGTCTGGGTGGTGCCTGGCAGTCCCTTCCTGAATGATGCCGGCGTGTTCGACGTCATTCGCTGGGCGCGCGAAAGCGGTAAACCCTTTTTAGGCTCGTGCGCCGGCTTTCAGTATGCGGTGGTGGAGTACGCGCGCAACGTGCTGGGCTGGGAGGATGCTGGTCATGCCGAGACCGACCCTGACGCGCGCTGGGTGATTGCGCCACTGGCCTGCTCGCTGGTCGAGCAGCGCGGTGAGGTCACGTTTGAGCCGGGTTCGCGTATTGCTCAGGCCTACGGCGCGCTGCAGAGTAACGAAGGCTATCACTGCAACTTTGGCGTTAACGCTGAGTTCAGCGAGGCGCTGGCCACGCGCAATCTGCGTATTACCTCATGGGATCTGGAGGGGGATGTGCGCGGGGTAGAGCTGACCGATCATCCGTTCTTTGTCGCCACGCTGTTCCAGTCTGAACGCGCCGCGTTACAAAACCGGCTGTCACCGCTGGTGGTGGCGTGGCTGCAGGCGGCGCAATAACGGTTAATAAGCGATCTACGGCGCGCAGCGTCGCGCCGTTACCGATCAGTCGGTCTTTTCCGTGAACTCACACAAATCTTCAATCAGGCAGGAGCCGCAGCGCGGTTTACGCGCCACGCAGGTGTAGCGACCGTGCAGAATCAGCCAGTGATGGCAGTCAACCTTAAAGTCGGCCGGCACCACCTTGAGCAGCTTCTGCTCAACTTCCTCAACGTTTTTACCCGGCGCAAAGCGGGTGCGATTGCTGACGCGGAAAATGTGGGTATCCACGGCAATGGTGGGCCAGCCAAAGGCGGTATTGAGCACCACGTTGGCGGTTTTGCGCCCGACGCCGGGCAGGGCTTCCAGTGCCGCGCGGTCTTCCGGCACCACACCGCCGTGCTGCTCCAGCAGGATGCGGCAGGTTTTGATGACGTTTTCCGCTTTGCTGTTAAACAGGCCAATGGTCTTGATGTACTCTTTAACGCCTTCCACGCCGAGCGCCAGCATTGCCGCTGGCGTATTGGCCACCGGATAGAGTCGGGCGGTGGCTTTATTGACGCTGACATCGGTTGCCTGTGCCGACAACAGCACAGCGATCAGCAGCTCAAACGGTGAGCTGAAATTCAGTTCAGTGGTCGGATGAGGATTGGCGTCACGCAGCCGCGTGAGGATCTGCAGGCGTTTATCCTTATTCACACAGCCTTCCCGGTTTCGCCCTGCGGCGCGGCAGCAGTGGCGTCCAGCTGACGTGCGGCGCGCTGCTTCATTTTCTGATCGATCAGGTATTTGCCGGCCAGCAGCATACCGAGGCCGATAAACGCACCCGGCGGCAGCATCGCCAGCAGCATCGGTGAATCAAAATGCACCACTTCAATGCGCAGCGCTTTAGCCCATGGCCCCAGCAGCTGGTCAGCGCCATTGAACAGCGTGCCGTTACCAATCAGTTCACGAATCGAACCCAGCGTCACCATTGCGCAGGTAGCGCCCATGCCGATGGCAAAGCCATCCAGCGCGGAGAGGGGGATGCTGCTTTTCGATGCCACCGCTTCCGCACGTCCCACCACAATGCAGTTGGTGACGATCAGCGGGATAAAGATGCCCAGCGACTGATACAGGCCATAGGCATAGGCGTTGATCAGCATCTGCACGCAGCTCACCACCGAGGCGATGATCATCACGTAGATCGGAATACGAATTTCACCCGGCACCCAGCGGCGCGAAGCGGAAATCGCACTGTTGGTGATGGTCAGTACCAGCGTGGTCGCCAGTCCAAGGCCCAGTGCGTTAGTGGCGGTTGAAGTCACCGCCAGCAGCGGACAGAGCCCCAGCAGCTGCACCAGCGCCGAGTTGTTCTTCCACAGTCCGCCAATCAGTAAATTTTTCGCTTCACTCATGGTGCATCTCCACATTCAGGCAGCGAAGCGAGCTTCGCTGGCAGCGTTTCAATCAGCAGCGCCGTGCGTTTGGTGGCGTTGACCACCGCGCGCGGCGTGATGGTCGCGCCGGTAAACTGGTCAAATTCGCCACCGTCTTTTTTCACGGCAAAGGCTTTATCGTCGGCACCGTGCACCACTTTGCCGTTAAAACTGTTGATCCAGTCGGAAATTCGCAGCTCGATTTTATCACCCAGACCCGGCGTCTCATGATGTTCAATTACGCGTACGCCCAGCACTTTGCCGTGGAAATCGGCGCCGACCAGCATCTGTATCGCGCCAGAATAGCCGTCAGGGGCGGTGGTCTCAAGTGCGGCGGCCACCGGTTGATCCCCTTTGCGCGCCACATACAGATGATGCGGTTTGTCGTTGCCGAGCGCGCGGGCATCGGTCACCAGCAGACACTCCTGCTGAATATTGTTGTCGTACAAATCGGTGGGCACCACCTGGTCGAGCAGGTTTTTCTGCTGCAGCGCAGTCTGGTGATCGACCGTCGGTTTGGTGACGTAGTTGACCACCGCCGTCACGCCGGTGGTGATCACGGCAAACATGCCCAGCGTGAACGCGTTTTTACGAATGGTTTCGATCATCATCAATCCCTGCGATGTCCATACACGCGCGGCTGCGTGTAGTAGTCAATCAGCGGCACGCAGATGTTGGCGAGCAGCACCGCGAAGGCGACGCCATCCGGATAGCCACCGAAGCTGCGAATCAGCCACACCAGCAGGCCAATCAGCGCACCGTAAATCAGCCGGCCACGGTTGGTGGTAGAAGCGGTGACCGGATCGGTGGCAATAAAGAACGCACCGAGCATGGTCGCCCCGGAGAACAGATGCACCAGCGGCGAGTTCAGCGACTGCGGCGCGAACAGCCAGCCGAGCGTGGCGCACAGCGCCAGCGACAGCAGGAAGCTGAACGGGATATGCCAGCGAATGGCGTTCTTCGCCAGCAGCAGCATGCCGCCGAGCAGATAGCCGAGATTGACCCACTGCCAGCCGAGGCCGGCCAGTACGCCGCCGTAAATCGGCTGGGCCAGCAGCTGTTCGGCGCTGTGCCCGGCGCGCAGGCCGGTTTTAAAGGTATCGAGCGGCGTAGCCTGGCTCACGCCATCCACTCCCAGCTGCAACTGCTGCATGGTGTCACCGGCCAGCGTGTGGCCGGTAAAAATCATACTGAGTGAGTCCATCAGGCCAGGTTTGATCGCCTGCAGCACATCCGGCGGCAGCCAGCTGGTCATCTGCACCGGGAAGGAGATCAGCAGTACCACATAACCGACCATAGCCGGATTGAAAGGATTCTGGCCGAGGCCGCCGTACAGTTGCTTGGCGATAACCACGGCAAATACGGTACCGAGCACCACCAGCCACCACGGCGCCAGCGGCGGCAGGCTGATGCCCAGCAGCAGCGCCGTCAGCAGGGCAGAGTTATCCGCCAGCGTCGGCACTACCGGCGCGTGACGCAGGCGCAGAATTACGCCTTCAGTGATCCATGCGGTAGCGACCGCCATCAGCACCTGAATCAGGAAGCCGATGCCGAAGAAATACCACTGTGCCGCCATGCCGGGCAGCGCGGCCAGCACCACCAGCAGCATGATGTTGCCGGTGCTGCGGCGGTTATGGGTATAAGGCGAACTTGCAATACGAAAAGCCATTTAGTCCTCAGTCGTCGAAGGCTGCTGCTGCGCTTTACGCGCTTTGGCACGGGCGACCGCTGCGGCAATCGCCGCTTTGCGTGGGTCGGCGGAGTCAGGAGAGGCAGCGGCCTCCACTTCAGGGGATGCGGCGGGCGCGTCGGCAGTCTGCTGCGCTGCGGCCGCGGCTTTCTTCGCTTTGGCACGGGCAATCGCCGCTTCAACCGCCGCTTTGCGCGGATCGACCTCAGCCGCTGGCGTTTCCGCTGCCGGCTCAGCATCAGCCGGCGTCTGCGCGGCCGCAGCTTTCTTCGCTTTGGCACGGGCAATCGCCGCTTCGACCGCCGCTTTGCGCGGATCGACTTCAGCCGCTGGCGTTTCCGCTGCTGGCTCAGCATCAGCCGGCGTCTGCGCGGCCGCAGCTTTCTTCGCTTTGGCACGGGCGATAGCGGCTTCGACTGCGGCTTTGCGCGGATCGACCTCAGCCGCTGGCGCTGCTGCTGCCGGCTCAGCATCGGCCGGCGTCTGCGCCGCCGCAGCTTTCTTCGCTTTGGCACGGGCGATAGCCGCTTCAACCGCCGCTTTGCGCGGATCGCTATCTGCGGTCGTGGTGTCAGCGGCTGGCTGTGCCGGCGCGGCCACTTTTTTCGCTTTAGCACGCGCAATGGCGGCTTCCACGGCGGCCTTGCGCGGGTCAATGGCCTGGCGGCTTAGCGGTTCGGTTTCAGCCTGCTTCTCGGCCTGCTGTGCCAGCGCCTGCGCATGGCGCGCTTCGCGTTCTGCCGCTTCCTGTTCCGGCGTCTTTGCCTGACGCGCTTTCACGCGCACGGTTGCCGCTTCCAGCTCGGCTTTATCGCTGCGCGCAACCCGCTGTTTGGCCTGCTCGTGGCGCGCTTCCCGCGCCAGTTTTTCCCGCTCAAGGCGTGCCTGACGCGCTTCAAAGCGTGCTTTGGCTTCGGCGGTGCGTTTGGCCTCCAGATCGATGGCGCGCAGTTCGGCTTTTTCCTGGCGGTAATACTGCACCAGCGGAATATTGCTGGGACAGACATACGCACAGGCACCGCACTCAATGCAGTCATCAATGTGATGGGCGCGCGCTTTGTCATGATCGCCACCCTGGCTGTACCAGTACAGCTGCTGCGGCAGCAGTTTTGCCGGGCAGGCGTCAGCGCAGGCGCTGCAGCGGATGCAGGACTGTTCTTCCTGCGGTTGCCCCATCTCGCTGGCCGACGGTGCCAGAATACAGTTGGTGATCTTCACCACCGGCACGTTGAGGGACGGCAGGGTAAAGCCCATCAGCGGCCCGCCCATGATCACCATCTGGCGCGCGCCCGGCGTGAAACCAACCTGTTGCAACAGATGGCTTACCGGGGTACCGAGACGGCCCCAGACATTACGCGGCCGGGCAATGGCCTCGCCGGTCAGCGTCACCACGCGCTCCGTAATCGGTTCGCCATCGACAATGGCGCGCTTCACCGCCCAGGCAGTGCCGACGTTCTGCATCAGCACGCCAATGTCGGTGGAGCGTCCGCCGTGCGGCACTTCCCGCCCGGTGAGAATTTTGGTCAGCTGTTTGGCGCCGCCGGAAGGGTACTTGGTTGGGATCACCCGCAGCTGCAGCTCGCGGTCACCGGCCAGCGCCTGTTTCAGCGCGGCAATCGCCTCCGGCTTATTGTCTTCAATGCCAATCAGCACGCGCTCCGCCTGCAGCACCCAGGCGAGGATGCGGCAGCCCTCCAGCACTTCCGCCGCACAATCCTGCATCAGGCGATCGTCCGCCGTGATGTAAGGTTCGCACTCGGCGGCGTTGATGATCAGCGTGTTGACGCCGCGCAGTCCGCCGCGCAGTTTGGTGGCGGTCGGGAAGCCCGCGCCGCCGAGGCCTGCAATACCGGCTTCGTGGATGCGTTTCACTACCGCGTCCCGACCCAGCGCGCGATAGTCCGGCTGCGGATCGAGCGGCATCCAGCGGTCTTCGCCATCGGCGCGCAGGAAAACGCACAGCTCGGACAGGCCGGACGGGTGTGCGGTCATGTGTGGCGCGATGGCTTCAATGGTGCCGGAAGTGGGCGCGTGCACCGGCAGCATCCGGCCGCTGCCAAAGGTCAGCGGCTGGCCGCGCAGTACCTTATCGCCCGGCGCCACACAGATTTCGCCTTCGTGGCCGATATGCTGTTTCAACGGAATAATGAACTGTTCAGGCAGCGGGAGCTGGCTGAGCGGCGTGCCGCTGGACTGGGTTTTCATTTCCGGCGGGTGAATGCCGCCTTCGAAATCCCACAGCTTCTCTTTGCGCAGCAGCGATAACAGATTAAGCATGATGTTCTACCGGGATCACCCGTACAGGTATGGTGTCGAGATCCCACTTCCAGTTGGCCGTGGTGGTGGCAACCGGGCGCATCTCAATACAGTCGGTGGGACAGGGCGCGACGCACAGGTCGCAGCCGGTGCAGACATCGCTCAGCACGGTATGCATGGCGCGCGTGGCACCGACGATGGCATCAACCGGACAGGCCTGAATACATTTGGTGCAGCCAATGCAGTTGGCTTCGTCAATCCACGCCACGGTGCGAACCGGCGTCAGCACTTCCGCGCCGCCGTCCAGCGGCTGCGGTTCAACGTTGAGCAGTTCGGCCAGCTTCAGCATGGTCTGTTCGCCGCCCGGCGCACATTTGTTAATGGCTTCACCGTTATTGCCCACCGCATCGGCGTACGGACGGCAGCCGGGATAGCCACACTGGCCGCACTGGCTCTGCGGCAGAATCGCATCGATCTGCTCAACAATCGGGTCTTCTTCTACTTCAAAGCGGCGCGAGGCGTAGCCCAGCAGGGCACCAAACACCAGTGCCAGCGCCGCCAGAACAGCAATAGCAATCCAAATCGCGGTCATATCAGAATTTCACCAGACCGGTAAAGCCCATGAACGCCAGCGCCATCAGGCCAGCGGTGATCAGGGCAATGGAGTTTCCTTTGAACGGTGCCGGCACGTTGGCCAGCACCAGACGTTCACGCATGCCAGCGAACAGCACCATCACCAGCGAAAAGCCGAGTGACGCACTGAAGCCGTACAGCGCCGCCTGCAGGAACGTGTGGTTGAGGTTGACGCTCAGCAGCGGCACGCCCAGCACCGCGCAGTTGGTGGTGATCAGCGGCAAAAAGATACCGAGCAGGCGATACAGCGACGGGCTGGTTTTACGCACCACCATTTCGGTGAACTGCACCACTACCGCAATCACCAGGATATAGGCCATGGTACGCAGGTACACCAGATCAAGCGGCAGCAGAATCAGGTGATTCACCAGCCAGGCGCAAATCGACGCCAGCGTAATGACGAACGTGGTGGCAAGTCCCATGCCAATGGCCGTTTCCAGTTTTTTTGACACGCCCATAAAAGGGCAAAGGCCGAGGAATTTGACCAACACGAAGTTGTTCACCAGCACGGTGCCAATAAAGAGCAGTAAGTAATCGGTCATTTTTTAACCTGGGAAGCCGAAAGGCGTTTATTATCCGGAATTGAGAGGTGCATCTCAACCTTTGCGCGATTCGTGCGCTGGCTGAGAGCACTCAGAATTAAATTCCTGACGAAAAGAGCGTCATCAGGGCTGAATAAAGGTCTGTTTGACCCGCTGTGAGCGTTTGAAGTAGGGCACAAAGACTGCCGCCGAGAGCAGGGCCAGCAGCAATGTCTGGATCGCTTTCCCATCGGCCACCGGCGTAAAAGCGAAGGTTTTCAGCGCCAGCAATACGGTCATCAGCAGCCAGAGAATGTAGTGACGTGGCAGACGGCGCGAACGCTGACAAAAGATCCAGCACACCCAGATGCTGTACAGCCACACCGCGGCGGCGGTGAGTAAGGACACCAGCCACTGCGTCATTAAAATACTGGCGTGAGAAAACAGCGTGGTGCGCAGTTCCGTGTCAAACAGCGGCCGCAGATAGAGCGCCACCACCAGCGCGCTGGTCAGCATCGTCATAATCAGCCAGGCCAGCGGCAGCAGCAGCCAGCCGGCAATACGCGGCGGGTTTACCGATTCGGACATGTTATTCATCCTGATGTAAGAAATAAGACGAGGCAGAGCGTACCATGTCCAAACGGGTCACGCCCGATTCGGACAGCGCACCAGGGGCAGAAACAGAGATAAGCGCGCTTTACACCACGTAGCGCCAGACGGATTTCGGCACACAGCCGAGGTCATACAGACGGCCACCTGAGGCGAGTTCAGCACGGCGGTGATCGGCGGCGCGGTACATATTGATGATCTCGTTATCATCAGTGAGCGAATAATTGAGGTGATCGTAGAGTTTTTCCAGACTCTCAAGATTATTCACTTTACGAAATTTCAGCAGGTAATCGAGCGCAGTCATGATTGCCATAAAAGATAGAGAACGGGGAAGTGCTCAAGTATAGGGAGCACGCGGCCAGAGTCCAGACACCGCGGTTAAAAAAATTCAAAATTCAGACAACGTGCGCTAATTCGCTCATCAAAAGGGACTTTTTTACGCTTTTATCTTTTTTAACGCGCATTTTCCTGCGCGTCAGGCGCGTTTTTGGCCCCGTTAACCGGGGGCTGGTGAGAAAATTTAACAGCTGCCTTAAACGGTATTCCAGACGCTATTTTTCGCACTTTTGTTGCGCTTATTTTGAAACGCAGCAGGCGCCAAAAAGCGATTTATCTGTAACCGGTGACGCACAAGGGTGCAGCTGTGATGAAACGTCAAATCGCAAGTGTGCGAATTATCACAAAACAGAACATTGCCTGCCGCCCGCATGAATAACCATTCTTTACGTGTCCGTTGTAATCGTTTCCAGTGCCTGCGGTCATAACCGCTTCTGTTTATTACAGTTATTTAACCTCCGCTGACATAAAGTTCAGGCGTTTTGTCCATACGCTGAGTCAGCCATCTGACACGCTGATACGCGTAACTCCTTTAATTCATTCTGTTTTGTGAGGTGTGTCGCGCTTGTTTTAGCGCAATTGCGCCAGGCTTGAAGCGCGTTTGTACCCCTACAGCACACTCCCTTCAGAGGAATGAAAATTATGTGGAAACGTTTACTCTTGACCACCATGGTCAGCGCCGCACTCAGCACATCGGTTCTGGCTGCCGACATGACGGTGGGCTTCTCGCAGGTCGGTTCTGAATCCGGCTGGCGTTCAGCCGAAACCAACGTGGCAAAAAGTGAAGCGCAAAAGCGCGGTATCACCCTGAAAATTGCCGATGGTCAGCAGAAGCAGGAGAACCAGATCAAAGCGGTGCGCTCGTTTATCGCTCAGGGCGTTGACGCCATCTTTATCGCGCCAGTGGTCCAGACTGGCTGGGAACCGGTGCTGGAAGAGGCCAAAGACGCCAAAATCCCGGTGTTCCTGCTGGACCGCGCCATCGTGGTGAAAGATAAATCGCTGTACATGGCGGTGGTGACGGCCGACAACGTGCTGGAAGGCAAACTGATTGGTGACTGGCTGGTGAAAACCGTCGGTGACAAGCAGTGTAACGTGGTGGAACTGCAGGGTACCGTTGGTGCCAGCGTGGCGATCGACCGTAAGAAAGGCTTTGCCGAAGCCATCGCCGGCCACAACAACATCAAAGTGATTCGCTCGCAGTCCGGTGACTTTACCCGCAGTAAGGGTAAAGAGGTGATGGAGAGCTTCATCAAAGCCGAGAACAACGGCAAAAACATCTGCATGGTGTATGCGCATAACGACGACATGGCGATCGGCGCCATCCAGGCGATTAAAGAAGCCGGCCTGAAACCGGGCAAAGATATTCTTACCGGTTCGATTGATGGCGTGCCGGATATCTATAAAGCGATGCTGGCCGGCGAGGCCAACGCCAACGTTGAGCTGACGCCGGACATGGCCGGCCCGGCGTTTGACGCGCTGGAGAAATTCAAAAAAGACGGCACGCTGCCGCCGAAAATCATCAAAACCGAATCAAAACTGTTCTTACCGGCTGACGCTCAGGCGGAGCTGGATAAGAAAAAAGGCATGGGTTACTGATCCCCGCAACCGCCCTTCGGGGCGGTTTTTATGACGTAAGCGAGGCAGAATCTGATGAGCAGCTACGATGAAACACCCCTGCTGAGCCTCAACGGCATCAGCAAAGGCTTTCCCGGCGTCAAAGCGCTGGATAACGTGTCGTTCAGCATCCGCAAGGGCGAAATTATGGCGCTGCTGGGTGAGAACGGCGCGGGAAAATCGACCCTGATTAAAGTGCTGACCGGTGTCTACACGCGGGATGCCGGCACCATCACCCTCAACGGCGCGGTGATTGCGCCGCACAGTACCGCCGATGCGCAGCAGATGGGCATTGGTACCGTTTATCAGGAAGTGAATCTGCTGCCGAATATGTCGGTGGCGGATAACCTCTATATTGGCCGCGAGCCGCGCCGCTTCGGCATGATCGATCGCAAGCGCATGGTGCGCGACGCCGATGCGCTGATGCGCAACTACGGCTTCGCGCTGGATGTGACGCGTCCGCTCGGTCACTACTCGGTGGCGATGCAGCAGATCATTGCGATCTGCCGCGCAGTCGATCTCTCCGCGCAGGTACTGATTCTGGATGAACCAACTGCCAGCCTCGATGCCAGCGAAGTAGAGATGCTGTTTACCCTGATGGCGCAGCTGAAAGCCAAAGGCATGAGCCTGATTTTCGTCACCCACTTTCTCGATCAGGTATACCGTATTACCGACCGGATTACCGTACTGCGCAACGGCCAGTTTATCGCCACGCGGGACACCGCCTCGCTGCCGCAGATTGAGCTGATTAAGCTGATGCTGGGGCGAGAGCTGCTGGAAACCGCACTGCAGCGCCAGGGCAGTACGTTACGCAGCAATCAGCCGGTGGTGTCGTTTGAGTATTACGGCAAGAAAGGCACCATTGAACCGTTCAGCCTGCAGGTACGGCCGGGCGAAGTGGTGGGGCTGGCCGGACTGCTCGGCTCCGGGCGCACTGAGACCGCCGAGGTGCTGTTTGGTATCCGCCGTGCCGATCGTGGTACCGCCACCATCAAAGGCAAAGTGCAGCACATCCGCACGCCGGCCAAAGCCTCGCGTCTCGGCATGGGCTTCTGCCCGGAAGATCGTAAAACTGACGGCATCATCGGCGCGGCCTCGGTGCGGGAAAACATCATTCTGGCGCTGCAGGCGCAGCGTGGCTGGCTGCGGCCGATCAAACGCCGTGAGCAGCAGGCGATAGCCGAGCGTTTTATCAAGAGCCTGGGTATTCGCACGCCGCACGCCGACCAGCCGGTGGAGCTGCTGTCGGGTGGCAACCAGCAGAAGGTGCTGCTGTCACGCTGGCTGGTGACTAAACCACAGTTTCTGATTCTGGATGAGCCGACGCGCGGTATCGACGTAGGCGCCCACGCCGAGATCATTCGGCTGATTGAATCCCTGTGCGCCGACGGACTGGCGCTGCTGGTCATCTCCTCTGAACTGGAAGAGCTGGTGGGCTATGCCGATCGCGTGCTGATCATGCGCGATCTGAAGCAGGTCGCCGAAATTCCGCTGGAGCAGCTGTCTGTGGCGTCGATCGTCAACGCCATCGCGGACGGAGGAGCACAACATGCTTGAATCGCCTATGACACACGAAAAACCGGAACGGCGGAAGCCGAAGCTGCCGCCGGGCATGCCGCAGATCGTCGCGCTGATTCTGGTGCTGCTGATCGACAGCCTGGTGGCGAATAACTTTTTTGCTATTCACATTCAGGATGGCCGGCTGTTCGGCAGCCCGATTGATATTCTCAACCGCGCCGCACCGGTGGCGCTGCTGGCGATTGGTATGACGCTGGTGATCGCCACCGGCGGGATCGATCTGTCGGTGGGTGCGGTGATGGCAATTGCCGGCGCGACGGCGGCGACGCTGACGGTGGCGGGGCACAGCCTGAGTTTTATTATTCTGGCCACGCTCGGTACCGGGCTGCTGTGCGGCCTGTGGAACGGCGTGCTGGTGGCCCTGCTGAAGATTCAGCCGTTTGTCGCCACGCTGATTCTGATGGTGGCCGGGCGCGGCATCGCGCAGCTGATCACCCAGGGACAGATCGTCACCTTTAACAGTGACAGCCTCGCGTGGTTTGGCAGCGGTTCGCTGTGGCTGCTGCCGGTACCGGTGTGGATTACCCTGCTGGTGGCCGCGGCGGTGTGGCTGCTGACGCGCAAAACCGCGCTTGGCCTGTTCATCGAAGCGGTAGGCATCAACCTGCGTGCGGCGCGCAATGCCGGGGTGACCGGCTGGCTGGTGGTAATGTCCACCTACGCCATCAGCGGCGTGTGTGCGGCGGTAGCCGGGCTGATTGTCGCCGCCGATATTCGCGGTGCCGATGCCAATAATGCCGGGTTGTGGCTGGAGCTGGACGCCATTCTGGCGGTGGTGATTGGTGGCGCCTCGCTGATGGGCGGGCGTTTTAACCTGGTGCTGTCGCTGGTTGGCGCGCTGATCATCCAGTCAATGAATACCGGAATACTGCTGTCAGGTTTTCCGCCGGAGCTGAACCAGGTGGTGAAAGCGGTGGTGGTGATGTGCGTTCTGCTGCTGCAGTCGCCGCGCTTTATCGCCATGCTGAAGGGGAGACGTAAACCATGATCAAGCGTCATTTACCGTTAATGATTACCCTGCTGGTGTTTGTCGCGGGTTACCTGTTCTGCCTCAGCCAGTTTCCCGGCTTTGCCTCAACGCGGGTGATTTGCAACATCCTCACGGATAATGCGTTTCTCGGCATCATCGCCGTCGGCATGACGTTTGTGATTTTGTCCGGCGGCATCGATCTGTCCGTTGGCGCGGTGATCGCCTTCACCGGCGTGTTCCTGGCGCGCATCATCGGCGACTACCATGTCGATCCGCTGCTGGCCTTTGCCCTGATTCTGGCGGCAGGCGCACTGTTTGGTGCCATGATGGGCTGGCTGATTGATGCGTTAAAAATCCCGGCCTTTATCATCACGCTCGCCGGGATGTTTTTCCTGCGCGGCTGCAGCTATCTGGTGTCGGAGAACTCGATTCCTATCGATCATCCGCTGTATACCACGCTGTCGAGCCTGGCGTGGAAAATTCCCGGCGGCGGACGTCTCAGCCTGCTGGCGGTGATTATGCTGGTAGTGGTGGCGGGGGGCATTCTGCTGGCGCACCGTACGCGCTTCGGTAATCAGGTGTACGCCATTGGTGGCAATCTGACGTCGGCTCAGCTGATGGGCGTGTCAACGCGTGCCACCACGATTAAGATTTATATGCTGTCGACCACGCTGGCGACCCTGGCAGGCATCGTATTTTCCATTTACACCTCGGCCGGCTACGCGCTGGCCGGGCTGGGCGTCGAGCTGGATGCCATCGCTTCGGTGGTGATTGGCGGCACGCTGCTGTCGGGGGGCGTCGGTACGGTGCTGGGCACGCTGTTCGGGGTGCTGATTCAGGGGTTGATTCAGACATGGATTAACTTCGACGGCACGCTGAGTTCGTGGTGGACCAAAATCGCCATCGGTATTCTGCTGTTTGCCTTTATTGCGCTGCAGCGTCTGCTGACGGTGATGTGGGACCGCCAGCAGAACGCGCCGGTTAAGCGTTTAACGTCTTAGTCGTGATCGCATGTGTGTTAAGAGGTGCGCAAACTGGCGCACCTTTTTTTATGCCCTGATTCGTGGATGTTTAGTGGGGTTGCTGTTAATTGGGTGCCCGGCCCCATCAAGGCCAGCCCGATCGCAAAGAAACCCCGCATCCATGCCGATCGGCCGCGCCATCCCTGGCGCGGACGCTTTGCTATTCGGGCTGGTCTTGATGGGGCAAGTGAGATTGTCATTGCTGTAGTCAGTACGACGCTTGATGGCTGATGCAAATTCGGCTCCGGTAAAAGCGCAACCAACCTGCATTAAGGAAACCAGGGCGGCCGGGGCGACAGGGAGGTATTCACGCCGGCTTTACGTAACGCCTGCCTTTGTTGACTGGACCGCACGTTTTAAGCCAAAAAAAAGCCGCGATACACTCGCGGCTTGCTTCAACATTCCAGACTATTAACGTTTCAGGCGGTAGTACGCGTCGTTCCAGCGCAGCGCATCTTTGAAGGCCGGCAGGCGCGTCTCGTCATCAATCACCAGCACTTCGATGCCGTGCAGTTCGCCGTACAGGTACATGTCCTCAACATCCAGCGCCTGGCTGAACACCGTATGGTGTGCGCCGCCCGCCAGGATCCACGCTTCAGAAGCGGTGGCCAGCGACGGCTGTGCGCGCCACAGCGCACGTGCCACCGGCAGCTTCGGCAGCGCCTGCGGCTGTTCAATGGTATCGACCACGTTGACCAGCAGACGGAAGCGGTCGCCCATGTCGATCACGCTGGCGTTCACCGCGCGACCCGCCGGCGTCGAGAAAATCAGACGCGCCGGATCGGCTTTACCGCCAATGCCGAGGAACTGCACATCAATCAGCGGCTTCTCCTCTTTGGCGATCGACGGGCACACTTCCAGCATGTGCGAGCCCAGTACCAGCTCGTTGCCCGGCGCGAAGTGGTAGGTGTAATCCTCCATAAACGAGGTACCACCGGCGCGCGTGCCGGCCTGCACTTTCAGGATGTGCAGCAGCGCGGCGGTTTTCCAGTCGCCTTCACCGGCGAAACCGTAGCCCTGAGCCATCAGGCGCTGAACCGCCAGACCGGGCAGCTGGGTCATACCGTGCAGCGTCTGGAAATTGGTGGTAAAGGCTTTACAGCCTTCGCTATCGAGGAAGCGCTTCAGGCCCAGCTCAATGCGTGCGGCATCCAGCACATTCTGCCGCTTGTCGCCGTTTACAGACGCCGCCGCGCTGAACAGATACTGGCTCTCATATTCGTCGACCAGCGCGTTGACATCACCGTCGCTGACGCTGTTCACCACCTCAACCAGATCGCCGACGCCCCAGCCGTTAACCGCATAGCCAAACTGAATCTGCGCTGCCACTTTATCGCCTTCGGTGACCGCCACTTCGCGCATATTGTCACCGAAGCGCGCCACCTTCAGCTGCTGGCTGGCCTGCTTCGCCAGGGCGGCATTGATCCAGCGCGCAATACGCTGCTGGCTGGTTTTATCCTGCCAGTGACCGGTCACCACACTGTGCTGCAGACCCATGCGCGCGCCAATGAAGCCGAACTCACGGCCGCCGTGCGCGGTCTGGTTCAGGTTCATGAAGTCCATGTCCATGCTGTCCCACGGAATTTCCGCATTGAACTGGGTGTGAAACTGCAGCAGCGGCTTATGCAAAATACTCAGTCCGCCAATCCACATTTTTGCCGGCGAAAAGGTGTGCAGCCAGGTAATGATACCGACGCATTGGCTGTCGTGATTGGCCTCGCGGCACAGCGCCAGCGCTTCATCTGGTGATTTCACCAGCGGCTTCAGCTCAAGCGGCACCGGCAGCGTACCGGCCTGGTTCAGGCCGTCCATCACCTCGCGCGCATGCTGCTCAACCTGGCGCAGGGTTTCCGCTCCGTAGAGATGCTGTGTACCAATCACAAACCAGACTTTCTGTTCCATTCATCGCTCCTTTACTTAGCGGATGCGGCGCGCGCGGCGTACTGCGGTTCAGCCGCCTGGCACCAGTGTTGATAACGTTGATAAAGCTGCTGATAAGTCGCCACGCGCGCGCTGTCCGGCTGCAGGGTGACGGCAATCGGACTGGCCATCACTCGCTGCGCCGCCGGCACATCGGGGTAAACGCCGGCGGCAACGGCGGCAAAAATTGCCGCGCCCAGCGCGCAGCACTCATCGGAAGCGACAATATCCAGCGGCCGGTTCATCACATCGCAGCAGGCCTGCATGATGGCAGGGGATTTGCGCGCAATGCCACCGAGCGTCAGGATGTTCTGCACCGGAATCTGCTGCTGCTCGAAGCACTCCATGATGGCGCGCGCGCCAAAGGCGGTGGCGGCAATCAGGCCGCCGAACAGCGCCGGCGCATCGGTGCCGAGGTTGAGGTCGGTAATCACGCCTTTCAGGCGCTGGTTGGCGTCCGGCGTGCGGCGACCGTTAAACCAGTCCAGCACCACCGGCAGGTGATCGAGTTGCGGATTTGCCGCCCAGGCGTCGGTCAGCTGGCGGATCAAATCCTGCTGCAGCGCGGCCAGCTGCGGCTGTAACTCAGGATGGCGCTGCGCCGCCTGCTGCAAAGGCCAGCCGAGCAGGCGACTGAACCAGGCATAGATGTCGCCGAACGCCGATTGCCCGGCTTCACAGCCGATGGCGCCCGGCATTACGCTGCCGTCGACCTGACCGCAGATGCCTTTGATCGCGCGATCGCCCACCTGTTCGCTGTCGGCGATCAGGATGTCGCAGGTCGAGGTGCCGATGACTTTCACCAGCGTGTACGGCTGTGCGCCCGCGCCAACCGCGCCCATGTGGCAGTCAAAGGCGCCACCGGACAGCACCACCTGTTCTGACAGGCCAAGACGCTGCGCCCATTCGCCCGACAGCGTGCCGACCGGCACATCGGCGGTAAAGGTATCGCTGAACAGCGGCGAATCGAGCTGTTCCACCAGCATGGGGTCGAGCGCGCGAAAGAACGCCGCCGGCGGTAAACCCTGCCACTCCGGATGCCACAATGATTTGTGCCCGGCAGCACAGCGTCCGCGCCGCAGTTCGGCCGGTGCGGTGGTGCCGCTCAGCAGCGCGGGCACCCAGTCGCACAGTTCTACCCACGAAACCGCCGCCTCACGCACCGCGGCATCGGCACGCGACACGTGCAAAATTTTGGCCCAGAACCATTCGGAGGAGTAAACGCCGCCGATGTAGCGGGTATAGTCGGTGAACTGGCCGCTGCGGCACAGGCGGTTGATCTCTTCGGCTTCTTCTATGGCGGTGTGATCTTTCCACAGCACAAACATGGCGTTGGGATTGCTGGCGAATTCCGGACGCAGCGCGAGGACGTTGCCGTCGCGATCGATGGGGGCCGGCGTCGAGCCGGTAGAATCGACGCCAATACCCACCACCGCGGCGCGCTGCGCCGGACTTAACGCCTGCACCACGCTGACGATCGCCTGTTCCAGCGCATCAATATAATCCTGAGGATGATGACGAAAGCGGTTGGCGTGTGCATCGCAGAATTCACCCTTTGCCCAGCGCGGATAGTTGACCACCGCCTTTTCCAGCTCTTTACCGCTGTGGCACTCCACGGCCAGCGCCCGTACCGAGTCACTGCCGAAATCCAGCCCAATTGTTATGGCACCCGCGCTCATCGGGATTCTCCTGTGTGAGTTGTCTCGCTCTATCCTGGAATGGGGCGCGGGCGGCGGTTAGTCATCAGCGGCTGAGAATATGCACTTTTCTGTCATCGGCGGGGTTGTGTGATCGACAGCAAAAGTTAATGTCCGGTTAATTTTGCTGAATATATGGAGGATTTAGTCATCGTTTTGGGATGTGATACCGCTCTACATTTTTCCGCGCTTTTCCCGCTACAACTAGCCCAGCGTTTGCACAGCCTTTGTACAACCTTTGAGCTAACGCGCTGATTTTGCGCTGTACCCGAACGTGAAATCTGATTGGTAGCGTTTACACCGATTCGTTGATAACAGCGATAAAACACCATTGTGCCGGAGAGCATCATGCATAAATTCACTAAAGCACTGGCGGCCGCAGGCCTCGCCGCGCTTATGTCACAATCCGCTATCGCCGAGACCATGAAGCTCGGTTTTCTCGTCAAACAGCCGGAGGAACCCTGGTTCCAGACCGAGTGGAAATTCGCCGATAAGGCCGGCAAAGATCTCGGCTTTGAAGTGATCAAAATTGCCGTGCCGGACGGTGAAAAAACCCTGAACGCTATCGATAGCCTGGCGGCGAGCGGCGCCAAAGGCTTTGTCATCTGTACCCCGGATCCCAAGCTGGGCTCGGCCATCGTCGCCAAAGCACGCAGCTATGACCTGAAAGTGATTGCCGTGGATGACCAGTTTGTCACCGCCAAAGGCAAGCCGATGGACACCGTACCGCTGGTGATGATGGCGGCGACCAAAATCGGCGAGCGTCAGGGCCAGGAGCTGTACAAAGAGATGCAGAAACGCGGCTGGGATGTGAAGCAAACCGCCGTGATGGCGATTACCGCTAACGAACTGGATACCGCGCGCCGCCGCACCGGTGGTTCGATGGCCGCGCTGAAAGCCGCCGGCTTCCCGGAGAAGCAGATTTATCAGGTGCCGACCAAATCTAACGATATCCCGGGCGCGTTTGACGCCGGTAACTCGCTGCTGGTGCAGCATCCGGAAGTGAAGCACTGGCTGATTGTCGGCATGAACGACAACACCGTGCTGGGCGGCGTGCGCGCCACCGAAGGCCAGGGCTTCAAGGCACCGGACGTGATCGGCATCGGCATCAACGGCGTGGATGCGGTAAGCGAGCTGTCAAAAGGCGCGCCAACCGGCTTCTACGGTTCCCTGCTGCCGAGCCCGGACGTGCACGGCTACAAGAGCAGCGAAATGCTCTACAACTGGGTGACCAAAGGGCAGGAGCCAGCGAAATTCACCGAAGTGACCGACGTGGTGCTGATCACCCGCGACAATTTCAAAACCGAGCTGGCGAAGAAAGGGCTGATGTAAGTCGGTTTTAAGCCGTCCTCAATGTGATGTTAATTAACAGGCAGCCGGCATAGTTCGTGCTGTAGCAAGGCGGCAGGCACGTTTATCCCCGGGAGCTTACTGAGGTCAGTGACCGGGGTAAATGTGCGCAGCCAACGCCGCTACGGTGCGAAATATAGAGGCTCAGGAGTTTCCATGAACACGGATCCAGCATTTCTGTCATTTCATGGCATCAGCAAAACCTTCCCTGGCGTGAAAGCGCTGCAGGATATCTCTTTTCAGTGCCGCGCCGGGGAAGTGCACGCGCTGATGGGAGAAAACGGCGCGGGCAAATCCACGCTGCTGAAAATCCTCAGCGGCAGCTATCAGCCCAGCGGCGGCGAAATCCGCATCAAAGGCACAGCGAAAAGCTTCAGCAATACCGTTGAGGCGCTGGATGCCGGCGTGGCGATCATTTACCAGGAGCTGCATCTGGTACCGGAAATGAGCGTGGCGGAGAACATCTATCTTGGCCAGCTGCCGCACAAGCGCGGGCTGGTTAACCGTAAGCTGCTGCGCTACGAAGCCGGTCTGCAGCTGAAAAATCTTGGCATGGATATCGACCCCGACATGCCGCTGAAATACCTGTCGCTCGGCCAGTGGCAGATGGTCGAAATCGCTAAAGCGCTGGCGCGCAACGCGCGCATCATCGCCTTTGATGAGCCGACCAGTTCGCTGTCGGCGCGCGAAATTGAGCATCTGTTCCGCGTGATTCGCCAGCTGCGCGAACAGGGCCGGGTGGTGCTGTACGTGTCGCATCGCATGGAAGAAATTTTCGCGCTGAGCGATGCCATCACCGTGTTTAAGGATGGGCGCTACGTGCGCACCTTCACGGATATGGCCAATACCCACCATGACGATCTGGTGGAGGCGATGGTCGGACGTAACCTCGGAGATATCTATGGCTACGCGCCACGTGAGCTGGGCCCCGTGCGTCTGCAGCTGGACCAGGTGGAAGCGAAAGGCGTGCGGATGCCGATATCGCTGACGGTGCGCGCCGGAGAAATTGTCGGTCTGTTTGGACTGGTCGGTGCCGGCCGCAGCGAACTGATGAAAGGGCTGTTTGGTGCCACCCGGCTGCGCGCAGGCACGGTCACGCTGGACGGTAAGCAGCTCAACATTCGCGAACCGATTGATGCCATCCGCGCCGGCATCATGCTGTGCCCGGAAGATCGCAAAGCCGAAGGCATCATCCCGGTGCACTCGGTGCGCGAGAACATCAATATCAGCGCGCGCCGCCACAACCTGAATGCCGGCTGTCTGATCAAGCCGGGCTGGGAAGCGAAAAATGCGGACCACCACATTCGCTCGCTGAACATCAAAACGCCGGGCGCGCATCAGCTGATCATGAATCTGTCCGGTGGCAACCAGCAGAAGGCAATTCTGGGCCGCTGGCTGTCGGAGGAGATGAACGTGATCCTGCTCGACGAACCGACGCGCGGCATTGATGTCGGCGCCAAACATGAAATCTATAACCTGATTTATCAGCTGGCGAACAAAGGGATCGCGGTGCTGTTTGCCTCCAGCGATCTGCCCGAAGTGATGGGACTGGCCGACCGCATCGTAGTGATGCGCGAAGGTGAGATTGCCGGTGAACTGCCCCACGACGCCGCCACGGAGCAGCTGACGCTGAGCCTGGCCATGCCGAAAACCACTCAAGCGGCCGCCGTGGCCTGAGGTAAAGGAGAGTAAAAATGGCTTCATCTACCACGTCCAATACGCCACCGGTGCAGCGCAGTGGCCTGCAGCTCGGGCGCATCTGGGACAACTTCGGCATGCTGGTGGTGTTTGCGCTGCTGTTTATCGTCTGCGCCATCTTCGTGCCTAATTTTGGCACCTTTATCAACATGAAAGGGCTGGGCCTGGCGATGTCGATGTCCGGCATGGTGGCGTGCGGCATGCTGTTCTGCCTCGCCTCCGGCGATTTCGACCTGTCGGTGGCGTCGGTGATTGCCTGCGCTGGCGTCGTCACCGCCGTGGTGATCAACATGACCGAAAGCCTGTGGATCGGCGTCGCCGCCGGCCTGCTGCTCGGTATGGCCACTGGCTTCGTTAACGGCTTCGTGATTGCGCGTCTGAAGATTAACGCGCTGATCACCACGCTGGCGACCATGCAGATTGTGCGCGGCCTGGCCTATATCTTCTCCGACGGTAAAGCGGTGGGGATTGAGGATGAGCGCTTTTTCACCCTCGGCTACGCCAACTGGCTGGGCGTGCCGGCACCGATCTGGCTGACCATCGCCACCATGATCGTGTTCGGTTTCCTGCTGAACAAAACCACCTTTGGCCGCAACACGCTGGCGATTGGTGGCAATGAGGAAGCGGCGCGGCTGGCCGGGGTGCCGGTGGTGCGCACGCGCATCATCATCTTTATCCTCTCCGGGCTGGTATCAGCAGCCGCCGGCATTATCCTGGCTTCACGCATGACCAGCGGTCAGCCGATGACCTCGCTCGGCTATGAGCTGATCGTCATCTCCGCCTGCGTGCTGGGCGGCGTGTCGCTCAAGGGCGGTATCGGCAAGATTTCCTACGTGGTCGCCGGGGTACTGATTCTGGGTACCGTCGAGAATGCGATGAATTTATTGAATATCTCGCCATTCTCACAGTATGTGGTGCGCGGTTTGATACTGTTAGCGGCGGTGATCTTTGACCGCTACAAACAAAAAAGCAGAACCGCCTGATCCCGCGGGCGCAGCCGCAACGCTGCGCCCCAACGTCATGCGAACCGGGAGATCCTTATGTACCACCGCGAAGCGCCGAGTGAACAGCAAAATCCGTTACTGCCGGGCTATCCGTTTAACGCCTGGCTGGTGGCCGGCCTGACGCCAATCAACGCCGGCGATCAGCTCGATTTTTTTATCGATCGCCCGCACGGCATGAAAGGTTACATCCTCAATCTGACCATTAAAGGCCAGGGACGAGTGTTTGACGGGGCGTCAGCGTTTGACTGCGAGCCAGGCGACCTGCTGCTGTTTCAGCCGAAAACGCCGCACTACTATGGCCGCGCGCCGGACAGTCCGTGCTGGCACCATCGCTGGGTCTATTTCCGTCCGCGCGCCTACTGGACCGACTGGCTGCAGTGGCAGGATCAGAACCAGGGCGTTGGCCGGCTGCGGCTGCCGGATGCGCTGCGCGCCGAATTTGACCGCCTGTTTGCCAGCATCGAACAGACGCACAACTCCGGACGTCGCTTTGCCGAGGAGCTGGCGATGAATCTACTGGAGCGCCTGCTACTGCGTGCGGTGGAAGAGGATCCGCGTAGTCATCAGCAAATTCGCGACCCGCGCGTGATTGAAGCCTGTCAGTACGTCACCAATCATCTGGCCAGCGAGGTGAAAATCGAGGAAGTGGCGCGCCACGTCTGTCTGTCGCCGTCGCGCCTGGCCCACCTGTTTCGCGAACAGATGGGCATTAATTTGCTGCGCTGGCGTGAAGACCAGCGGGTGATCCGCGCCAAGCTGCTGCTGCAAACCACTCAGGAACCGATCGCCTCGGTGGGGCGCGAGGTCGGCTACGACGACCAGCTCTACTTCTCGCGCGTGTTCCGCAAGCGGGTGGGCGTCAGTCCGAGCGATTTCCGCCGCCGCAGTCAGGATGCGCACGACGCGCTGGTGGCCCAGGAGAGCTGGCAACCGGCACGGAGTGCGATCTCCTGAGCTTTCAGGTGATTCCGCCTTGTTCTTACTGACTGATTCGTCTTAAATCAGTCAGGTCACGAACAAGAGGAATGAGAATGAGCGATAAACTACGTGTCGGCCTGATCGGCTACGGATTTGCCAGCAAAACCTTCCATGCGCCGCTGATCGCCGGTACGCCAGACGTTGAGCTGGCGGCGGTCTCCAGCAGCGATGCCAGTAAAGTGCACGCTGACTGGCCGTCGGTGCAGGTGGTGGCCGATCCTCAGGCGCTGCTGGATGACCCGACGCTGCACCTGATTGTAATTCCTACCCCGAACGACACCCATTTCCCGCTCGCCAAAGCGGCACTTAATGCTGGCAAGCATGTGGTGGTCGATAAACCGTTTACCGTGACACTGTCACAGGCGCGTGAGCTCGATCAGCTGGCCAAAGCCAAAGGGCTGCTGCTGTCAGTGTTCCACAACCGCCGCTGGGACAGCGATTTCCTGACGCTGAAAACGCTGCTGAACGACGGCACGCTGGGCGAGGTGCGCTATCTGGAGTCGCATTTTGACCGTTTCCGTCCGGAAGTGCGTCAGCGCTGGCGCGAAATGAAAGGCCCGGGCAGCGGGATCTGGTTCGATCTTGGACCGCACGTGCTGGACCAGGCGTTGCAGCTGTTTGGACCGCCGGTGGCGATCAACGTCGACATGGCTGAACTGCGTCCCGGCGCGCAAACCACCGATTACTTCCACGCGGTGCTGACTTATCCCACCCGGCGCGTGGTGCTGCACGCCAGCATGCTGGTAGCGGCGGAATCGGCGCGTTTTGTGGTGCACGGCACGCGCGGCAGCTACGTTAAGTATGGGCTCGATCCGCAGGAGGACCGTCTGAAAGCCGGTGAACGTCCGCCGCGTGAAGAGTGGGGCTACGATATGCGCAACGGCACGCTGACGCTGGCCGAGGGCGACGTGATGGTGGAGAAAGAGCTGCTGACGCTGCCGGGCAACTATCCGGCCTATTATGCGGCTATCCGCGACGCCATTGCCGGTAACGGTGCCAACCCGGTTACAGCGGAAGAGGCGATTCAGGTGATGGAGCTGATTGAGCTTGGCCTGCAGTCGGCGGAGAAACGCCAGACCCTGAGCCTGAAATAAACCGGACGGCGTTATCGCCAGCCGATCAACAAGGAGCGCAATCTGCGCTCCTTTTTTATGGCTTATGCCGCCACGCGCTGGCGCAGCGCGGCTTTCTCCGCCTCGGTTAAAAAGGCGATGGCAATACCGTTCTCCTGCGCCTGGCGAATCTCGGCGGCGCTCAGGCCCGCCTGCGGTGCAGCAACCTCATATTCATGCGCCAGTTCAATGCCCTGTACCGCCGGATCGTCAGTGTTGATGGTTGCCAGAATGCCGTGCTGCAGGAACGCCTTCAGCGGATGGCTGGCCAGCGAGGCCACGGTGCTGGTCTGAATGTTCGATGTCAGGCAGGATTCAATGCCAATGCGCTGTTCGGCGAGGAAATCCATCAGCGCGCGGTCTTCAATCGCTTTGACACCGTGACCGATGCGCTCAGCGCCCAGCTCGCGGATCGCCTGCCAGATGCTCTCCGGTCCGGCGGCTTCACCGGCATGCACGGTGATGCGGAATCCGGCATCGCGGGCGCGGTTAAAGTGGCTAAGGAATTCGCTGCCCGGGAAGCCCAGTTCGTCACCGGCCAGATCGACGGCAGTGATGCCGTCGCGGTGTGCCAGCAGACCTTCCAGCTCGCGCAGGCAGGCTTCTTCGCCAAAGGTGCGGCTCATGATGCCAATCAGCTTCACATCAACGCCGTACTGCTGCACGCCCGCGCGCACGCCATCAATCACCGCTTCCACCACGCCAGCAATCGGCAGCTGATGGTTCATCGCCATGTAGCCCGGGGAGAAGCGCAGCTCAGCATAATGGATACCGGCCTGCGCGGCGTCAGCGACGTTTTCCAGCGCAATGCGGCGGCAGGCGTCGAGATCTCCCAGCACTTTGACGCCCCAGTCAAGCTTCTGCAGGAAGCTCACCAGGTCCGGCTGGTTGGCGGTCACCTGCACGTGCGGACGCAGCGTATCCAGCGTATCGGCGGGCAGCGCAAGATTGAACTGACGACCTAAATCAAGGATGGTCTGGGCGCGGATATTGCCATCGAGGTGGCGGTGAAGGTCGGTGAGGGGAAGTTTCGCATCAATCATGTCGCACTCGCTGAATTAACGTAAAGTGCAGACCATTATAAAAACATCTTGCGCAACCGCGCCAGTGATTTGCGCAAAGCGGGCAGCGGATGCTGAATTAATCAGCATCCGCTGTGGTTCAGAACGATTGCAGTGCGGCAATCAGCCGGTCCAGCCCGTCATCCAGCTTGCTGCGCGGGCAGCCGGCGTTGAGACGCAGATAGCTGCGGCTGGCGCTGCCGTAAGTGCTGCCTGGCATAATCGCCACCTTATGCTGCTGGATCAGCCGCTGCTGCAGCGCGACGTCATCAATGGCCAGCGGCGCGGTGTCAATCCATGCCAGATAAGTGGCCTGCGGCGGTTGCCAGTTAAGCCCGGCAAACGCCGCGTTGAGCCGTTGCGCAATGTGCTGCATATTGGCACGCAGATAATCGCGCAGCGCGTCGAGCCAGGGTGCGCCGTGACGGTAGGCGGCAATGGTGGCAGCCAGCGCCATCACCGCCGGTGACGACAGCCCGTCCTGCTGCTTCAGCGCGTGAAACCACGCCCGGCGGTCGTCCGCGTCCGGAATAATGCCCCAGGCACCGGTCAGCGCCGGAATATTGAAGCTCTTCGAGGCCGAGGTAAACAGCGCCCAGCGGCCTTGTGCCACTTCGCACCACGGCGTGTGATGTGCCTCGCTCAGCACCATATCCATATGGATTTCATCGCTGATCACGCTCACGCCATGCCGTTCGCACAGTGCCGCCATCTGCTGCAGCTCTGCGCGCTGCCACACTTTACCGGTGGGATTGTGCGGGCTGCACAGCAGCATCACCTTACAGCGCGGCCGCGCCAGCAGGGTTTCCAGCTCAGCCATGTCACAGTGCCATGTGTCGCCAGCGCGCTGCAGCGGTAACTCCAGCACCCTGCGCTGATTACCGATGATTGTCTGGTAAAACGCATCATAGGCGGGCGTATGAATCAGCACCTCATCCTCCGCCTGCGTCCAGTGGCGCAGCAGCTGCGCCACCATATAAATCACCGACGGGCCGTACACCAGCGACTCTGCCGCGACCTCGCTGGCAAAGCGGCTGCGCATCCAGTGCTGCAGGGCGGAGAGGAAATCCTCGTGCTGCCAGCGGCTGTAGCCCAGCACGCCGTGATTCAGCCGCTGCTGCAACGCGTCAATGATGCAGGGAGCCGTGGCGAAATCCATGTCCGAGATGGTGAAGGGCAGCAGATCTGGCACGCCAAAGCGGTCGGCGACAAAGTCCCACTGCGTGCACCAGCTGCCGTGGCGATCCACCACCCGATCAAAATTAAACGCCTGCATGTTTACACCGTCGCGCTCATCAGATGGGCCATTTCATCTTTGACTGACTGCACCTGCGGGCCAATGACTACCTGCAGATTGGTCTGGTTGAGGTGCACCACGCCGATGGCGCCGTTGGCTTTCAGCGCGGCATCGTCGACCTTGCTCATGTCGGCCACCGACAGGCGCAGGCGCGTCAGACAGTTATCCAGCGAGGTGATGTTGTCAACGCCACCCAGCGCCGCGAGAATCGCTGGCGTGTTGTAGCCGGATTTGCCCACGCCGGCGCGGCTGACCTGCTGCTCAACGCGGCTGGTTTCTGCTTCGCGGCCCGGTGTTTTGATGTTGAAGCGGGTGATGGCGAAACGGAAGATGGCGTAGTAACCCACAAACCACACGGCGGCAATCACCGGCACCCAGTACCATTTGGTCGAAAGGCCGTGCAGCACGCCAAACACGAAGAAGTCGATCACGTTACCGTCGGTATTACCGATGGTCACGCCAAGCATTGCCATTACGGTGAAGCCGAGACCGGTCAGCAGCGCGTGGATCAGATACAGTACCGGTGCGACAAACAGGAACAGGAACTCGATCGGTTCAGTAGTGCCGCCAACCACGCAGGCAACCACGCCCGAAATCAGCAGGCCTTTAATTTTGTGACGGTTTTCCGGGCGCGCGCAGTGATAAATCGCCAGCGCTGCTCCCGGCAGGCCGCCAAGGAATGCCGGCATTTTACCCTGCGACAGGAAGCGGGTGGCGCTTTCCGCGAAGCCGTGAGTTTCCGGACACGCCAGCTGCGCCTGGAAGATGGTCAGCGCGCCGCTGACGCTGTGACCACACACCTCCATGGTGCCACCGGCATCGGTAAAGCGAATAATCGCCACCAGAATATGCTGCAGGCCAAACGGCAGCAGCAGACGTTCACCGGTGCCGAAGATCATCGGGCCGAATTCGCCAGCGCTGTTGATCATCCAGCCAAGACCGGTGATCGCGCGCGCAAAGAAAGGCCAGATCAGCGGTACCACCAGCCCCAGCAGCCCCATCACCACGGTTGTGATAATCGGCACAAAGCGCGTGCCGCCGAAGAATGCCAGCGCATCCGGCAGGCGAATATTGTGAAAACGCTCGTGCAGCCAGAACACTACAATGCCGACAATCACCGCGCCGAGAATACCGGTGTCGATGGACTGAATGCCGAGAATGTTCTGCACGTTATTGGCTTTCAGCACCGCCGCATCGGTAGTCGGCAGAATCCCATTGATGTTCAGCCAGAAGTTAACGCTGAGATTGAGCACCGCAAAACCGACAAAGCCGGCAAACGCCGCCACGCCTTTGTTTTCCCGCGCCATGCCCAGCGGGATGGCGATGGCAAACATCACCGGCAAATAGCTAAAGGCAAAGGAGCCGATTTTCGCCATCCAGATAAACAGGTATTGCAGGAACGGCTGGTCGAGCAGCGGAATCAGCGTCAGCACATCATGGCTGCTGAGTGAACTGCCGATCCCTAGCATGATGCCGCAAAACGACAGCAGCGCCACGGGTAGCATGAAGGTTTTCCCCAGGCTCTGGAAAAATTCCCAGAGCGACATTTTGGGTTGGCTGTGAGGCATAGTCTCTCCTGGCTAAAAAGTAACAAGCGGGTAAAGTGGTGGAGGATGATAAAACGTTTTATCACAGCTTTTTGTGGTGATAATCACAAAGCGTGACGAGCATCAGGCTTTATTTTTATGCGAATCAGTGTAACGTTTTACCTCTTTGAATTTTCCGGCTACGAAAAGCGTCACACTATGTCCCAGCAGAAAATCACCATCCATGATGTCGCGCAGGCCGCTGGCGTATCGGTCAGCACGGTATCGCTGGTGCTGTCCGGCAAAGGGCGCATTTCACCCGCCACCGCCGCGCGGGTGAATCAGGCGATTGAGCAACTCGGCTATGTGCGTAATCGCTCGGCCTCCATGCTGCGCGGTGGTGAGAGCGGGGTGATTGGCCTGATCGTGCGCGATCTCAGCCAGCCCTTTTATGCAGCAATGACGGCGGGACTGAGTGAGGTGCTGGAACAGCAGGGCAAAGTGCTGGTGCTGACGCAGAGTGGTCAGCACGGCCAGCATCTGCAGCGCTGTTTTGATTCGCTGGCGGCGCAGGGTGCCGACGGCATTGTGCTGGGCGGCGCAGTGGCGCAGGCGGAATCGCTGCGGCTGCAGGCGCAGGAGCAAAATATTGCGCTGATCTGCGCCGCGCGCGCCAGCAGTCTGGAAAAAGTCGATTCGCTGCGTCCGGATAACAGCCAGGCGGCGCGGATGGCCACCGAGTATCTAATCAAACAGGGACATCAGCGCATTGCCTGGGTGGGCGGTCTGGGTTCGTCACTGACTCGCGCCGAACGTATCGGCGGCTATTGCGGCACGCTGCTGCAGTACGGTTTGCCGTTTCGCCCGGACTGGATTATTGAATGTGACGATCGCCAGCAGAGCGTCTCCGCGCTGACGCAGGCGCTGCTGCATCAGCATCCGCGTATTACCGCTATCCTGGCCCACAATGCCAGCACCACGCTCGGCTGCTATTTCGGCGCGCTGCGCAGTGGCCGCACCCTCGGGGAAGATGCCGTGGACAGTTACTACACCCAGCAGCTGGCGCTGGTCGGCTTCAACGACGATCCGCAGCCTGAGCTGAACGATCCGGCATTGACGTTTGTCAGCAGTGAAGCGCGCATCGTCGGGCGGCGCGCGGCAGAACGCATATTACAGCGCCTGGCGCAGCCACAGGCCGATGTGCAGACGTTAATCGTGCCGCCGCAGCTGGTGCAGGGCCGCTAAGCCTGTCGCCCGCCCGGCGTCAGGTCATTACTCGCCACGTTTCTGTTACCGCTGCTTACCGATTTTCAGCCGGCCTGTGATCATCGCTCTGCTTATGCATGGCGGGCCAGCAGAAAATAAAGATTAAGCTTCAACATCAAATATTGACACGAAACTGTCATAATATGGCCAGCGTTAAATGAAAATCAACGCGTTAGCCATTTTTATAAATTCCGCGAATTTTGTATTGATTAATATTCTTTACCGGCCGCGCCTGTATTTTATTCAGGCTGGCTGATGTTATTACCTGTCACAAAATGTGTATTTTCTTATTGTTTAGCGCGGGTTTACTTGCTCGCTGGATTTGTGACTGGCGAGGAATATACTGCCAGCTATGCTTATTTTTCCTGTGCCGGGGCACGTATGAAAATAATCGTAAATGGGAAAGGTTATCCGGAAAAGAGAAATATCATCGTCAACGATTCACACCATTATCTTAATCTGAAATATAAAAATATCTGGTTTTATCGTAACGCCGTCAGGCAGAAAATCCGCAAAGCCAATAAGTTGTTTATTTTCGCGCCACTACCGTTCTCGGTGCCGGACGATGCGCAAATCATCCATCTTTTTAATGAGGTGGCCTGCACGAAAAAACGCTGGATGGCGACATTTGAAACCGAAATTCCGCGCGTGCTGCCGGTGCCGGGCATGGCCAAACTGCATAATCCACAATTGCAGAAACAACTCAAACTGATCGCGGCACCGCAGTGTACGGCGCTGCTGGCCATTTCCGACGCAACGAAAAGGATTCAAATCAAGCTGTTACAGGCGTTTCCGCAGCAGGCTGCAGCCATTTTGCCCAAACTACACACCCTCCATCCGCCGCAGGCAATTATCTGTGATCGGGTCAGGCCGGTGAATCAGGCGAAGCTGACGTTCAGCTTTGTCGGCAATGAGTTTTATCGTAAAGGTGGGGCGGAAGTGGTGCTGGCCTTTAGCGAGTTGCTGGCAGAAGGCATCATTCACCCCGACAGCGTGCAGGTGAATTTAACGGGCAACCTGAAGCATCGCTATAATATCGCGCACGGCGCGCAGCAGGATGACGCGCAATTTCATCAGCGGATTGAATACCTGATTAATCAGCAGGCAATCTTCAGGCATGAAACATTTTTGCAAAATGATCGGCTGATGAAAATGCTCGAACAGACCGATGTGGGATTATTACCGACCTGGCAGGATACCTACGGCTTTTCAGTGCTGGAAATGCAGGCGTGCGGCTGTCCGGTCATTACCACTAATGTGCGGGCACTGCCGGAAATAAACCCGGCTTCGGCCGGCTGGCTTATTGATTGTCCGCTGAATGATATGTTTGAAATCGCCATTGGTTCAGCGCAGGAGAAACTGGCGATCAGGGACAGGATTATTGCGCAGCTCAAACAGATCATCACGCAGATAATGGCGCAGCGCGAGGCGATCAGCACCCGCTCGGCGCGGGCGCTGCAAAGAATTAAAGACCAGCACGATCCGGCGCGCTTTCGCGCCCGTCTCGACGCCTTTTATCAGCAGACAGCACAGGTGAATCGTGCCCCGGGCGTCAGCGCTAAAGAGATTTGACCCATGAATCACGCCGGGTGGAGGAAGCGGATCCCCGGTTATCGCCGGTGGCGCTGACGCAACGGCCAGCGCGCACGGCATTAGCGGGCTCTGGCCGTCAGACTAAAATAGGGATGTTTTCCTGCCAGCAGCAGCAAAAACTCATATTCTCCCTGACTGAGCGGCGACGGTTTTGCTGCGGACTCCTTCATCTGCCAGACCCGCAGGCTAAGGTCGAAGCGTTCAGCCGCGTGCAGTTGGGTCATGCCCGTGGCGATGCGTAAGTCACGCACATCAGTCTGAACCGGAACGATGTGCTGCAATGATTGATGGCTCATAAGTTCTTCTCTTTCTGTGGCCTGTCCCTGGCGTTGTGGTTATCGGCTGCGAGCTATGCCGGGTCAGAGACGGCAAGCTTTTCTGTCGCGAAGCTGTCAATGGCTGAAACGGGGCGCTGACCGGCCAGCAGCACGCTGTGCTGCGGGCTGTCAGAAAAGTTAAAATGACTGATCACCGCAGCCAGCGTTCCGGTACGGCCATTCAGGCTGCCGGCCGAGGCGGCAATCTCTTTCACCAGGGCGGCATTCTGCTGGGTAACGCGATCCAGATCGGTCACGGCCAGCGTAACCTGGGCAATGCCTTTGCTCTGTTCGTCTGACGCCAGCGCAATCTGGCCAATCAGCGAGGTGACGGCGGAAACGCATTGCGTGGCGCTGTCCATGATGGCGCCGGCGCGCTGCGCGGTCTGCGCGCCTTCGCCAACGCGCGTCACGGTGCCATTAATCAGCCCTTCGATCTCCTTCGCGGCGCTGGCGCTGCGTTGTGCCAGCGTGCGCACTTCAGCTGCCACCACGGCAAAGCCGCGTCCCTGCTCGCCGGCGCGGGCGGCTTCAACAGCCGCGTTCAGTGCCAGAATATTGGTCTGAAACGCGATGCTGTTAACCGTGGCGGTGAACTGACGGATTTTATCGGCTTCGGTGGCGATATCGGCCATCATCGCTGACACGCTTTTGACCAGCGCTTCGCCGTCGCGCGTGGTGCGCGCCGCATCCTCAGCCAGCTCGCGCGCTTCGCCGGCGCTGTGGGCATTTTTCTCTACGGTGGCGCTAAGCTGCTCCATGCTGGCCGAGGTCTGCTCGAGCGCCGCCGCCTGACGGGTGGTGCGGTCGGACAGATCGGCGTTGCCGCTGGCGATATCCGCAGACTCCTTGCGCAGCACGTCGGTGTTGTCATGCACGGCGCGCACCGTGGTCAGCAGGCTCTGCTGCATCAGCCTGACCAGCGGAATCAGCTGACCCACACAGTTGCGGCCAAAATCCTGCGGTTCCCGCGTAAGATCGCCAGCGGCAATGCCGCGGAAATGTTCCCGCAGCGCCCCCAGCGGCCGTACCAGATGCGTGACCAGAAAACGGTCACAGAACAGCAGCAGCGCGAGCATCAGCAGTGCAGCTATGCCAAAGGCCATTTGCAGACGCTGGCGATCGGACTGGTCGGCATGGTTATTCGCTGCAATGTCGCGCTGCAGGAACTGCAGGCGCTCAGCCGCAGGCAGCGCAAAGTCAGCCGGCGATGCGCTGAGGGCGGCACGCAGCGGCGCCCAGTCGCTATCGACCGGCGCATCGGCCGCTACGGCCGCTTTTGCCGCCGTGGTTCCCGATGCCATCACTAAACTGGCGCGATTGAGAAACAGCAGCTGGCTGGTCAGGGTGGCGTTATGCAGTTCGCGCTGATGCATGTCGCGCAGCACCGTGCTGCCATAGATCCCGGCCAGCGCCACAATCAGCAGCGCCGCGACCAGGATGCACTGCACAACCCGGCGAATGGTGAAGTTTTTAAGAAATTGCATGGTGAGTTTCCCCGGTGTCGTTTAAGACACAATGGTGTCGAGCGTTATTATTTATTGTTCGCGATAATATCGCGTACTATGGTTTAGCGTTTTAAGCATGGCAGGGAATTCGGAAAAAGAAAATGAATCGTCGATAAAATATTTCTTTCCCGAAGACACGCCAGATTAATTTATAAAAGGGTTATTTCGCCGGGCCGCGGCAGTCAGGCTCGCCGGCGGATAAATAAACATTCATTGTTTTTGCCGTTTGCTGAAATTGAGCGTTCTGTGCCCGTTAATTTAGCTTAAGTCACGCCGTAATGATTAACAGCACTCCGCCTGCAACACGCTGGGCGTCAACAAATAATAAACGCTGCCGCGTTAACGCTAATTTCACCCGTGACCATCACCGATTATAAATTCACACTGTAAAGCACCGGACCCGTTGGGCGTCCGGTTGGCGAACCGCCGTGCGGCTCGAGACTGATCGCCAGCGTCGCCTTAACCAGCGACTGCTGTTTCTCAATCGGATACTGCTGCGGCGCACTGCCGGTGACCAGACCGAGTGAAACGGGCGCCCGGCCAGGCGGAATCAGCCACAGTTCCAGACTCTGATCTGCCCTGACCGCGCTGACCTGCAGCGGCGCCAGACTGATCACGTCCTGCCGGCGGCTGGCGCTCACCACCCATTGCTGACTGTGTTGCGCATCGGTCAGCACCGCCAGCGGTGTCATAACCGGCTCGCGCAGCCAGTAAGCCGTCAGCGCTAAGCCCAGCGCGACGCAGGCGGCAGCCAGCCACGGCAGCGTCCGGCGTGCGGGTGCGACGCGCTTGTCGGGCGGCAGGGAAAGGGCAATTTTTTTCCACAGCGTTTCCGGCGGCGTGATGGGCGGCTGAACCTGGTCGAGACCCGCCAGCAGCGTCTGCCAGCGGGCGACCTGCGCCGCCAGCGCCGGCTCGGCCTGCAGTCTGCGCTGAAAGCGCAATCGCGCGCTGCCGCGCAGCGTGCCGAGGGCGTATTCTGCCGCCAGGGCGTCATCCCGCTGCACCTTGTCACTCATCGTCCTACACACTCCCGCAGATGGTCCAGGCCACGTCGAATCCAGCTTTTTACCGAGCCGACCGGCTGCTGCAGCCACCCGGCAATGTCGCTATGTGATAAGCCCTGATAATAGGCCAGCGCGATCGACTGGCGCTGTTCACTGCTCAAATGCTGCAGACAGTGGTGCAGGCGGGCAACCTGCGGATCGCACTGCTCATCCAGACTGACGTCACCCGGCGTGCTGCTTAAATCGTCGATCCAGGTTTCGTCAGTGTTAAATTGTCTGGCATAGCCGCTGCGCAGCCAGTCAATACAGCGGTTGCGTACAATGTGCGTCATCCAGGTCAGGGGAGAACTGAGCGCGCTGTTAAATGACGCGGCGTTGTGCCAGACCGTGATGTAGCATTCGTGCAGAATCTCTTCCGCCCACGCCCGCTGGCGTAACATGCGCAGCGCTACCGCAAACAGATGCGGGGAAGTCAGCCGGTACAGCTGTTCAAAAGCCAGGCGATCGCGCTTCGCGACCGCCTGTATTAAGGCTATTTGTTGCTCAGCCTGAGAGGCGTCCATAATACTCCTGGCCGGTTTGTTTAACCTTACCGAGTATAGACAGTTATTCAGGCATCAAAACAGTATCAATAACGTCAATGACGCCATTTTTCTGGTTTACATCATAAGTGCTGATATTTGCCACATTACCCTGACCATCTTTCAGCTGAATATTATGTGGCCCATTGCTCATAATCCACAGCGGCTGACCGTTAACCGTTTTCAATTCGGCTTTACCGCCACCCTGTTTAATTTTTTGCTCCAGCGCTTTCATATCATATTTACCGGCGACCACATGGTAGGTCAGCACGCTGGTGAGTTTGGCTTTGTTTTCTGGTTTGAGTAGTGCATCAACGGTGCCGGCAGGCAGTTTGGCAAAGGCGGCGTTAGTCGGCGCAAACACCGTAAACGGGCCTTTGCCCTGTAAGGTATCGACCAGACCCGCGGCTTTAACGGCGGCGACCAGCGTAGTGTGATCCTTCGAGTTCAGGGCGTTTTCAATAATGTTTTTTTGTGGATACATTGCCGCGCCGCCCACCATCACCGAATCGGCGTGCATGGCCGCCATCGCAGCGTTCGCGCCAAGCAGGGCGGCAGACAGGACGGCATAACTGATTAACTTTTTCATCATATATCCTCATTGAAGGAGCAGAAGGGTGCTCACAAAGGGATATACGTACGGTGCGGCTGAACGGATGCAGAAAAGGGTGAAATTTTTTTGCCGGGGAAAACGGCAGCCCGGAGCGGGCTGCCGCGGGGATTACTCTGGCATGCCTTCGCTGGTTGGCGCGCCTAACATGTAGCGCGACAGGAACTGCTCCAGCGTCATTTTGTCGCCATTCATGGTGACCTGACCGTTAGCGTATTGCAGGCTGGTAGTGATGTTATCGTCCTGCTGCTGCGTCAGGCGGAACATCTGGCCCATCGCCGCCAGGCCTTTCACCTGCTGATCGGCCAGCTTCTGCGCGTCATCACCCTGATAACCTTCCGCCAGCCCGACGTGACGCATCACTTCGGTCGCCATCGGCATATTGATGCTCAGCTTGCCGTCGAGCGTTTTCAGCACGCGATCCACGGCGGCACCCAGACTCTGCGGTTCACCGGTGACGGTCGCCGGATCGTTAAAACCGACGTTAAGGTTGAACGTGCTCTCGCCTTTGTCATTTTTCCAGCTCAGCGGCGCCACGCTTACGGTCGGCGAACCTTTCAGCAGGGTCGGCAGGTTATTTCTCAGAATGGTCTGCACGCTGGCCTGGTAGCGGATAGGATCGTCCACCACGCCAGGCTGGTTCAGCAGATCCTGCATCTGCGCATTGTACTGGTCAGAGAAGGTTTTCACCGCCTGAGCATCAAACTGCGCAAATTTCATCGCCAGTTTGGCTTCGCCGAACGGCTGTTTCTGCAGGCTGATATTGTCGACCTGATAATCAATCTGGCCGCCAATCTTACCGTCTTTGTTGTCGAACGAGGACTTCCCGTCCAGCTTCTCCAGCGTCAGGCCTTCCTGACCGTTGATGCTGGCGTCGAGCTTATCCAGCGTGATGGTCTGGTCGCCGACGCGCACGCCTTCCGGACTCAGGTGGGTGTCACCGCCCAGCTTCAGACCGTTAAGGGTAAACAGCACCGGCTGCTGCAGCTGGTTTTTGCTGGTGACGGCGATGCTCGAGAAGTCGCCCTGCAGACTGACTTTGTCGCCTTTGCTGTCCGCGCTGACGTTGAGCGTGCCGCCGTTAGTGGCGAGGCGATCACCGGTCTGCGCATTGCTGTAATCAACCGGCAGCAGGTGCAGCGCGGTATCGGTCGCGCCGCTGTAACCAACGCGGGTATCGGCATTAACCAGCGATTTGCCCTGAGTCAGTTCAAACAGTTTCTTCACCGCATCGGTGTTTTCCAGTTCGGTGTGCACCGAGGCCATGCTGGGGATCAGGTTGCCGCGCTTCAGCTGAGCAAACGGGAAAGGACCGTGGTCGATGGTTTCGTTGAGCACGATGCTTTGGCCCGGCTTCAGCAGCGGATTGTCTTCGGTCTGCGAACTGGCCTGAATTACCAGTTTGGTTTTGCTGCTGAATACGCCACGCTGGTAATCCTGATAGCTGAGCGTCAGACGGCTATTCGGCGCGTACGCGTTGATCTGGCTGTTGGCATTTTGCAGCATCTCATCCATGTGGCTTTCCAGCTGTTTACCGGTAAACCACGCTGCGCCAGTCCAGATTACGCCGAGCGCCACAATCACACCTACGGCAACCTTGGTCTTTTTCATCGCTGAGTCGTCCTTATCCTTGCGTGCGCATACCGTTGGGCCGCGCGACGGGTGAAGAAAAACGCCCGCAGGCGTTTTTTAATTAATAGTCTGAAATAATAGCAGTTAATGCTGCAGGCGTCAGCCGCCTCACGTCAGCGCGTTGTACACCCGCGCCAGACGACCGGTCCCCGCCGCGCTCAGCGGCGACTCGCTGGCTGCGATAAAGCAGGATTCGCCCGGTTGCAGTACCAGCTGCTGCCCGGCCTTTTCAATCACCGCCTGGCCTTCGATGCAGAACAGCAGGGCGGCACTGTGCTGTGCCAGCGTTTGCGGCGTGGCCGAAAGCGTATGGATGGCGAAGGCGAAATCCTCTACCGGAATCGGGAAGTTGAGGCTGTCGCCCTGTGTCTGCGGCTGTGTGAGCAACGTCGCCGCCGGTTTGGCCTCGAACTTCAGGTTGGCCAGCAGTTCCGGAATATCAATGAATTTTGGCGTCAGGCCGGCGCGCAGCACGTTATCCGAATTGGCCATCATTTCCAGCGCCACGCCTTTCAGATAGGCATGCGGCGTTTCGGCGAACAGGAACATCGCCTCACCCGGTTGCAGGGTGATGACATTCAGCAGCAGCGGTGAGAACAGGCCATTATCGTCCGGATAGTCGCTGGCGATGGTTTTGATGGTCTGCCACGGTTCGCCTTCGCGCGCGTTCAGCGCGGATTTCAGCACGCCGAGCGCGCGGGTTTTGCTCTCGTCTTTCAGCGACAGCAGGGTAGCGAACAGTTTAGCCAGCGAGGCTTCGCTGGCGTTTTCAAGGAAATGGGCGATCTGCGGATGCGCGCCCGCGACCGGCTCCAGCAGCGAGACAATCTCAGGCAGTTCGCGAAAGCCGTTCATCGCCTGGAACGGCGTCAGGGCATACACCAGTTCGGGTTTATGGTTGGCATCTTTATAGTTGCGCTCGGCGGCGCTGAGCGGAATGCCCGCCGCGTTTTCACGCGCGAAACCGGCTTCAGCGGCGGTTTTACTGGGATGCACCTGAATCGATAACGGCTGATCGGCGCACAGCACTTTAAACAGAAACGGCAGCTCACCGAAACGCTGCGCTACCGCAGCCCCCAGCGTCGCGACCTGATCGTCATTGATCACGTCACGCAGCGAACGGGTGACGCCATTCACTTCAACGGTTGAAGGGCTTTTGGGGTGCGCGCCCATCCATAATTCCGCCATCGGCAATCCCTGCGGGTTTTCGATGCCGTAGAGTTCGGTCAGCGCGGTTTTGCTGCCCCATGCATAATTTTGCAGCGAATTGTTCAATTTTTGCATCGTTTACCCTTAATAACGGTAAGTAAATAAGCGTATTAAAGCAGAAAGTGCCATAGAAAATACACGAACAAGTGCAATAAACGCGATGGGCTCGCATAATGTTAATTTCTTGTATGTGACAATCTTGCTCGCTCTAAGGCGTCGCGGGAAGACGACTTAGGCGGAAACCTCAAAATCTGAGCTAAGGAGACGTAGTCATGGCAGCCAACCGCATTGAAAAAGATTCAATGGGTCCGATCGAAGTTCCGGCAGATAAGTTGTGGGGCGCACAAACGCAGCGTTCGCTGGAGCACTTCCGTATCTCCACCGAGAAGATGCCCGTGGCGCTGGTGCACGCGCTGGCGCTGACCAAGCGCGCCGCCGCCCAGGTTAACCGCGATCTGGGGCTGCTGCCGGCTGAACGGGCCGGGGCGATTATCGACGCCGCTGACGAGGTGCTGGCCGACCAGCACAGCGACGAGTTCCCGCTGGCCATCTGGCAGACCGGCTCCGGCACCCAGACCAACATGAATATGAATGAAGTGCTGGCGAACCGCGCCAGCGAACTGCTGGGCGGCGAGCGCGGCATGTCACGCAAAGTGCATCCGAATGATGATGTTAACAAGAGCCAGAGCTCCAACGATGTGTTCCCGACGGCGATGCACGTTGCCGCGGTGATTGCGCTGCGCGAACAGCTGATTCCGCAAATCGAGGTGCTGAAAAATACCCTGAGCGAGAAGTCGGCCGCGTTTAAAGACATCGTTAAAATTGGTCGTACCCACCTGCAGGACGCCACACCGCTGACGCTCGGCCAGGAGATTTCCGGCTGGGTTGCCATGCTGGAGCACAATCTGAAGCACATCGAACACAGTATTCCGCACGTCGCCGAGCTCGCGCTGGGCGGCACCGCGGTCGGTACCGGCCTGAATACCCATCCGGAATATGCGGTGCGCGTGGCGAAAGCGCTGGCCGACCTGACGCAGCAACCCTTTGTCACCGCGCCCAACAAGTTTGAAGCGCTGGCGACCTGCGATGCGCTGGTGCACGCACACGGCGCGCTGAAAGGCCTGGCCGCCTCGCTGATGAAAATCGCTAACGATGTGCGCTGGCTGTCGTCCGGTCCGCGCTGCGGCATCGGTGAAATCAGCATTCCGGAAAATGAGCCCGGCAGCTCGATCATGCCAGGCAAAGTCAATCCTACCCAGTGTGAAGCGCTGACCATGCTGTGCTGCCAGGTGATGGGCAATGACGTGGCGGTGAACATGGGCGGTGCATCCGGTAACTTCGAACTCAACGTCTACCGGCCAATGGTGATCCACAACTTCCTGCAGTCGGTGCGGCTGCTGGCCGACGGCATGGACAGCTTCAATCACCATTGCGCGGTGGGCATTGAGCCCAACCGCGAGCGCATCGATCAGCTGCTCAACGAGTCGCTGATGTTGGTTACCGCGCTGAATACCCATATCGGCTATGACAAAGCGGCGGAAATTGCCAAGCAGGCGCACAAGCAGGGGCTGACGCTGAAGGCCTCGGCGCTGCAGCTCGGCTACCTGACCGAAGCGCAGTTTGACGAATGGGTGCGGCCGGAAGAGATGGTTGGCAGCATGAAGCAATAGCTTTACTGCCGGACACTACAGCGCGACCTGTCGCGCTGTTTTTTTGCCTTACAGACGGTCACTCCATAAATGCAGCCGCGGGATGATCAGATGCAGCGGCTGCGCCAGCGGCTTGTAACGGTGCGCGATGTTTTCAGCATCGTAATCCAGCAGTTCACCCAGCGTCGGCACCTGCGTACGATCGCGGCACAACACCAGCAGCGGCGAAGGGCAGGCCAGCTGCAGCTGTTTTTTCTCGCTGGCGCGCCACAGCCGCGCGATAGGTTGCACTTTAACCGGCCGCTTGATCTTCAGTTGCGCGCCGTCCGGCAATGACCGCACCCGCTCCAGCTCCTGCTGCACTTTCTCTGCCCACTGTTCGCGCGTCCACGGTGCCTGCGCGCGGTTCGCCTTCAGGCTGCGCTCCAGCTGCTCGACGATGGCCTCGCGCGTCACCTTCTTGATGATGTTTTTATTCGCCCAGCCAAAACGCAGCGTATCCGGCGCCTGCAGTAGCGTGACGCTGCGGTAGGCGTTGAGCGTGATCAGGCCACGCAGATGCTGGTGCACAAACTCAAAACGCGCCTCGCTCGGCAGGCCGGAGTCGACGGTGATCAATTGCTCCAGCCGCTGTTTGAGGGTGTTGATGGTCGTGACCTGCTGCTCCAGTCGCTGGCTGGCCGCCTCATCCGCCTCAATGCAGAGGGCGCCAGGCAGACGCACCGCCGCTTTGGTGCTGAGTTTTTCTGACTGATGCTGCATAAACAGGCGACAATAGTGGGCGAGGGCCATTTCGCGCGCGCGTTTACCGAGATGCTGGGTCACCGCGATGCGGTTGATTTCATCATGCTCTTTGCCTTTCTCGATCTCCGGCAGGCTAAACACGCGCGCCAGCAACAGCGGCTGCTGTTCAACAGACGCGCGCAGTGCAGTGAGTTCGCGCTCCAGCGTATTCACGCATTCGTGTAAATCAGCCACCAAATCGTAGCGAGCCATTACAGTTCTCCATAGTTACAACATACCAAAGGGTGGCACTGAATGACGCGGCGAGCAAGCAGGCATACTAGTTACAACATACTGAAATAAGGTTTATCCATCCAGTCACTGAAACCCCGGCGTGGAATTCGGCTCAACAGGGCGCGCGGGCATTTTTCCTGTCCGATGAACATGTTATAACCGTGATTTACCTGTTAACGGATATTAGCTGTGGAGTATCAGCCAAAACCGGGCGCGCCCGCTATCGTCACGCTCGGCGCCGTGCAGATCCTGTCATGGGGCGGATCGTTTTATCTGATGGCCGTGATGGCTAACCCGATCATCGCGGAAACCGGCTGGTCGCAGCAGTGGGTGTATGGCGCACTTTCGCTTGGCATTCTGGTCTCCGGCCTGCTGGCACCGCTGTGCGGCCGGCTGATTGCCCGCGCACAGGGTCGCCGACTGCTGGCGGCGAGCGGGGCGGTGATGGCGCTCGGGCTGGTGATCATGGCGCTGAGCCACAGTTTGCCGCTGTTTCTGTTCGCCTGGCTGATTATCGGCGCGGGCATGGCGATGGGCCTGTATGACGCGCTGTTCGCCACGCTGGGCACCTTATATGGCGGCCAGGCGCGTGGCGCGATTACCGGTATTACGCTGATTTCAGGATTCTGTACCTCGCTGGTGTGGCCCGGCATCGCGTTGCTGATCCACTGGCTGGAGTGGCGCGGTGCCTGTCTGGCCATTGCCGCGCTGCTGTGCCTGGCGGTGCTGCCGGCTTACCTGTATGCGCTGCCGGCGCCGCGCACGCCATCCAGACCAAAAGCCGCGCAACAGCATACCGCACAGAATTCGCTGGCCCCCACGCTGTTCTGGCTGCTGTGCAGCATCTTTACCCTCGCGTCGGTGATCATGACGGCGATATCGGTGCAGCTGATTACCCTGCTGCAGGCGAGCGGGCATTCGCTGAGCGCCGCGCTGGCGATCAGCACGCTGCTGGGGCCGTGCCAGGTGGCGTCGCGCATTGTCGATATGGCGTTCAAACGCGGCCATCCCATCTGGACCACTTTCTTTTCAGTCGGGCTGGTGGCGCTGGGATTACTGCTGCTGGCCTGTTATCCCGCGTGGGCGCTGGTGAGTATGGTGCTGTACGGTGCAGGAAATGGCTTGCGGGCTATCGTGCGCGGTACGCTGCCGCTGGCGATGGTGAAACCGGAAGAGTACGCCATTGTAGTTGGCCGCATGGCGCGACCGGCGCTGATTGGTCAGGCGCTCACACCGCTGATTGGCGGCTATATTTTCCAGCATTCCGGTGCGCAGGCTACGCTGTGGCTGTTATGCGGGCTGGCGCTGATCAACGTGCTTTTGGTGGTGGTGCTGAAGCGAAAATTGCCGGCAGGCGCTCCGGAATCCGCAGGTTGAAATCACCACTGACGGCTAACGGGCAGAGATGGCCGCTGCTGCGCTTTAGTGGCGATCCGTCAGATATTGCAGCAGGCAACACAACGCGCTTAACAGCAGAGTGCAGCCAGCCGAGACAATGAAAGGCAGCGGTGCCATCCGCACGCATTGCCATAAGGTTGGCGCGTTCAGGCAGCTGGTTGCCGCCGTAATGATGCCCACCGTCAGCGGGAGAACGGTCAGCAATAATGCGCCGACGACCGGGGATAATACAGACATTATTTCGCGACTCGAAAATAGTAACGGCGCGCATTTTGTGCAAAAAATAGCAAGGGAATCATGACCCGGATCAATATTATTCCTTTCAGAAGCCGGTTTATCGACCCTGACGCAGCCCCCTTCGCCGGGGTGTTTTTGTTTCTTACACAGAAACAATGGTTTGTCTGAAGGTCGGTTGCGCACATGGCGCACCAAGCGTGCAGAAAGGATCGTCCCTTTGTCACAACATCCTTTGCCAGCCCGCAGCTACAGCGGTGGGGGCAAAAAGTGACACATCGCTCATATTGTTGCGCAAGGCTCAGAGTGCTAAAGCGGCCAGCGGCATGTCATACTGGAATATTTTCATATAAATTCAATAGTTTAAACCGATATCAAAGCGGGTATTAGCGCAGGTTAGTCACGGGTGGAAAGCATTTTCGGTATTCTAAAAAGCAACAGTGTTTGTTATATTTATTGCTCATTGATTATTCACTGCCGCGGTATGAAAACAAGAAGATAGGCCGCAACTCAGGAAACAGAAATGCTAGATTACCGCTTCCCGACAGCTTTGCAGATGGTTTTGAGCGTAGCGATGGCGGAGCAATTGGGTAAACGCTCGACCAGTGCCATTCTGGCGTACGGTCTTGAAGCGAACCCCAGTTTCATTCGGAAACTCATGGTTCCGTTAACGCGCGATGGCATCATTGTCTCGACGCTTGGCCGTACCGGCTCGATCCATCTGGGTCGTCCGGCCGCTGAGATCACGCTGCGCGATATCTACACTTCAGTGATTGAAGACAAAAAACTGTGGGCGTCGCGCCCCGATGTCGCACCGCGCTGCCTGGTCAGCGCCAACCTGTGCTGGTACTTCAAATCGATCGCGGAGCAAGCGGAAGAGGCGTCGCTTAAAGTGCTGGAAACCCGCACCGTCGCCGATGCCCTTAACGAGCTGAAAAAGCACGATACCAGCAACTGCGAACCGCTGCCTGACCTCGAAATCGCCGAACTCTGCAAAAAAGACCGCTAACCTCGCGTGCGCATCGCTGATGCGCACCTTTCCATTCCGCTTCTGTACGCGCAATCTACCCCTGTAAATCCTGTGAAATCCGGCTGCTGTGCTCTGGCGCAGAGGCGCACTGTTGCTGTGTAACATCGTCATGCTGCGCCAGGCAAAAAAAATCCGGGCACGATGGCCCGGATGGGTTTTACTCCTCAGCGTTTACACCGTCTGCGTTTCCACCGCCGGCTGCTGTTTGCGCGTCACCAGCTTACGCAGCGTCACGTAGAACACCGGCGTCAGGAACAGGCCAAACAGCGTAACCCCCAGCATGCCCGAGAACACGGTGATACCGGTTACGCCGCGCACTTCGGCGCCCGCACCTTCGCCCAGAATCAGCGGCACGGTGCCGGCGATAAAGGCGATGGAGGTCATGACGATGGGGCGCAGACGCAGGCGACAGGCTTCCAGCGCCGACTCCACAATCCCTTTGCCCTGCATCTCAAGTTCGCGGGCGAACTCGACGATCAGGATGGCGTTCTTACATGCCAGCCCCATCAGCACCACCAGGCCGACCTGGACAAACACGTTGTTATCGCCGCCGGTCAGCCACACGCCGACCAGTGCGGAGAGCATCGTCACCGGTACGATCAGGATCACCGCCAGCGGCAGCGTCCAGCTCTCATACAGCGCCGCCAGTACCAGGAACGCCAGTAGAACCGCCACCGGGAACACGATAAACGCGGTGTTGCCCTGGGTTGCCTGCTGATAGCTCAGGTCGGTCCATTCGATATTCATGCCGTTCGGCAGCACCTGGCTGGACATCGCCTCGAGTTTCTCCATCGCCTGCGCGGAAGAGAGCACGCGCGGATCGGCATCGCCAATCAGGTCGGCCGCCGGATAGCCGTTATAGCGAATCACCGGGTCCGGACCGTAGGTGGTGGTGATGTTCACCATGCTGCCAATCGGCACCATCTCACCGCGATCGTTACGGGTGCGCAGGTTCGCGATATCCTGCACGCTGTCGCGGAAATCCCCGTCGGCCTGCGCCATCACACGCCAGGTACGACCAAACTTATTGAAGTCGTTGACGTAAGAGGAACCCAGATACACCTGCAGCGTCGTGAACAGATCGGTCAGCGATACGCCCTGTGCTTTGGCTTTGTCGCGATCAACCTGCACATCCAGCTGCGGCACGTTGGCCTGATAGGAGGAGATCGGGAACATCATGCCAGGCGTCTGCATCACCGCACCGGACAGGGTATTAATCGCGGTTTGCAGCGCACCATAGCCCAGGCCCGCACGGTCCTGCACATACAGCGAATAGCCCGATCCCTGGCCCAGACCAAGGATCGGCGGTGGCATGATGGAGAAACCGAAGCCCTGCTGGATTTTGGAAATTTTCGCGTTGATCTCAGCATTAATTTCCGCCGCAGTGCGGCTGCGTTCGCTGAACGGCTTCAGACCGAAGAACACCGTGCCGGTATTGGGCGTATTGGTGAACTGCAGCGCATTCAGGCCGGGGAAGGCGACGGAGTAGGCCACGCCTTCGGTGTTCATGCCGATTTCGCTCATCTTACGAATCACTTCATCGGTACGCGCCAGCGATGAGCCTTCCGGCATCTTCACGCCACCAATCAGGTACAGCTTATCCTGCGTCGGAATGAAGCCGCCTGGCACGGTATGGAACATGAAGCCGGCACCGGCCAGCAGCAGCACGTACACGCCAAACACCGCACCGCGCCGGCGCAGGGTTTTGCCGACCATCAATTCATAGCCGTCCGAGCTGCGCTGGAAGAAGCGGTTAAACGGCCGGAACACCCAGCCTAGCAGGCGATCGATCAGGCGCGTCGGCAGGTCCTTCGGCGCACCGTGCGCCTTCAGCAGTTTCGCCGCCAGCGCCGGAGAGAGCGTCAGCGAGTTAATCGCCGAAATCACCGTCGAAATGGCAATGGTCACGGCAAACTGCTTATAGAACTGACCGGTTACGCCCGAGAGGAAGGCCATCGGCACAAACACTGCACACAGCACCAGCGCGATGGCGATAATCGGCCCGGAGACCTCGCGCATGGCCTGGTGAGCTGCCGCCACCGGTGTTAAGCCCTGCTCAATGTTACGCTCGACGTTCTCCACCACCACGATGGCGTCATCGACCACGATCCCAATCGCCAGCACCAGCCCGAACAGGCTCAGGGTATTGAGCGAAAAGCCCAGCAGGTAGAGCACGCTGAAGGTACCGACCACCGACACCGGCACGGCCAGCAGCGGGATGATCGAGGCGCGCCACGTCTGCAGGAACAGAATCACCACCAGCACCACCAGCACGATGGCTTCGAACAGCGTCTGGACCACGGCGCGGATCGAGTCACGCACGAACACCGTCGGGTCATAAGGCGCGGCCCACTGCACGTCATCCGGTAAGCGCGTTGCCAGCTCGGCCATCTTGGCGCGTACCGCATTCGACAGGTCGATGGCGTTTGCACCCGGCGACTGGAAGATACCGATACCAACCGCATCCTTGTTGTTCAGCTGCGAACGCAGGGCATAGCTGCCGGAGCCCATCTCGATGCGCGCCACGTCACGCAGGCGCACCAGCGTGCCGTCATCGGCGGTTTTCAGGATGATGTTGCCAAACTGCGCCTCATCTTCCAGCCGCCCCTGGGTGTTGATCGACAGCAGGAAATCGCTCTCTTTCTTCGTCGGCTCTGCGCCCAGCTGCCCGGCAGAAACCTGCACGTTCTGCTCCTGCATGGCGCTGACCACGTCGCCGGCGGTCATGCCGCGCGCCGCCACTTTGTTCGGGTCGAGCCAGACGCGCATCGCGTAGTCACCGGCACCGAAGATCTGAATCTGGCCGACGCCTGGCAGGCGCGCCAGCTCATCTTTCACCTTCAGCGTGGCGTAGTTACGCAGATAGAGCGAATCGTACTTGCCGTGGGGCGAGAACAGATGCACCACCAGCGTCAGGGTAGGTGACTGCTTCTGGGTGGTCAGGCCGAGCTGACGCACCTCTTCCGGCAGACGCGCTTCAGCCTGTGCTACGCGGTTTTGCACCTGGACCTGCGCCTGATCGGGATCGGTTCCCGGGCGGAAGGTCACGGTGGTAACCAGCACGCCATCTGAGCCGGCCACCGACTTCATGTACATCATGTTTTCCACCCCGTTGATCGCTTCTTCCAGCGGCGTTGCCACCGAATCAGCAATCACTTTGGGGTTGGCACCGGGATATTCTGCGCGCACCTGCACGCTGGGTGGCACCACGTTGGGGTATTCACTGATCGGCAACAGCGGAATGGCGATCAGTCCGGTGGTAAATATCAAAATCGATAGGACCGCGGCGAAAATCGGTCGGTCGATAAAAAAGCGGGAGAAATCCATAACGGGCAGTCTCGATTATTATTGAGCGGAGCGCATGGCCACCGGCTGCGCTTTTACCGGCATACCGGGCATGAACACTTTCTGCAGACCGTTGACAATCACCTTGTCGCCTGGCTTCAGACCCTGCTGCACAATACGCAGGCCGTTAGCCAGATCGCCCAGCTGAACATCGCGGCGTTCGGCTTTGCCTTGCGCATCAACCACGTAAACGTATTTACGATCCTGGTCGGTCAGTACCGCGCGGTCGTCGACCAGCAGCGCGTTGAATTCTGCGCTGCCCGGCAGCCGCACGCGGGCAAACAGGCCTGGGGTAAACTGACGCTGCTGATTGTCGAGCGTGGCGCGCATGCGAATGGTGCCGGTGCTGGCGGTCAGCTGGTTATCGAGAAAATCGACGGTGCCGCGGTGCGGATAGCCCTGTTCGCCGGTCAGCGCAATCTCTACCGGCAGCGAACCGCGGTTCTGGCCCTGACGCGCCATCGCCTGGTACTGCAGATAGATCGCTTCGTCGACGTCAAAGTAGACGTACATGCGGTCCTGCGAAACCAGCGTGGTGAGAACGCTGGCGCTGTCGCCGGCGGTCACCAGGTTACCGGTGGTGATCATCGCCCGGCTGGCGCGACCATCAATCGGCGCGGTGACGCGGGTAAAGTCGAGGTTCAGCTGCGCCATATCGACTGCCGCCTGGGCGGCCAGCACGCTGGCCTGCGCCTGACTGGCGGTCGAACGCCGCTGTTCCCACTCTTCGCGCGACACCACCTGGGTGCCGATCAGCTTGTCGGTACGGGCCGACTCGCTGCGGGCCAGCGCCGCCTGGCTACGCGCGCTGGCCAGTTCGGCCTGCGCCTGCTCCAGCGTGGCGCGGTAGGTGCGGTCATCAATGGTAAACAGCACCTGACCTTTCTTCACCTCATCGCCTTCGCGATAGTTAACCTGATCGATGTAGCCCGAGACGCGCGGACGCAGCTGCACGCTCTGCACCGCTTCAATGCGGCCATTGAAGCTATCCCACTGGCTGACTTTTTGTTGCACCACCTGCGCGACACTCACTTCGGGCGGAGGCGGCGGCGCGTTTTGCGCCACACCGCGATCACAACCGGCCAGCAGGCTTCCCAGCAACATCACTCCTGACAGGCTTACGGCCCGACGAACCCCATATGTTTGCAGATGCATTGTTGTTATTCCGCGTTGGTGAAAAAGAAAGGAGACGTACGAAAAATCTGCAACTTTTAAGATTGCATTAAAACCACAGGAGTGTAGGCTTGGGCGAACTGCATCTGCAAGAATATCTGATACACTTTATGTGCGGTTTTGATCAATTCGTAACAGGTAGCGAAAGCCCCTACGGCGAGTGCGGCATTTAATGCAATAATAAAACTTGCATTAAGTGCGATAGTCAGTCACCCTTAAAGTGTAATTGCAACTGATACTGATACTGTTCGCCATGGCGACGGGAGAGAATGGGATGATGAGCGACGCTTTTATTCACGATCTGATCGACTGGATTGATAACAACATTGAAGCACGTCTGGATCTGGACACCGTAGCGGGGCGCGCCGGCTATTCGAAGTGGCACCTGCAGCGTATGTTCAAAGAGCACACCGGCTATCCGCTGGGTGAGTACATCCGGGCTAAGAAGCTGAAAAAATCGGCCGACCGCCTGACCACCACCAACGAACCGATCCTCAACGTGGCCATTTCGCTGGGCTTCGATTCTCAGCAGTCGTTTAACCGCAGCTTCAAGCGCCAGTATGGCGTGGCACCGGGCGCATGGCGTCGTCACGCCGCGCACACCCCGAGCGCGATGCAGCAGTAAACCTCCGCCAGGGCCAGCCATGCTGGCCCGCGTTTTTCCCCGCCTGAAACCTGCTATTATCGGCGTCCTGCTTTTCAGGATGTCACTATGTCGAAAAAACTCTGGATTGGATTACTGTTTGCGCTGGTGGTTTGCTGGATCGGGCTGAAGCCCCATCTGAGCGGTACTGCGCCGGAAAAACAGACGGATATTGCGCAACTGACCGATGCAAAGCGCGTGGCGCGCTGGCTGCAGCAGCATCACCGTTTGCCTGATTTTTATCTCACCAAAAGCGCGGCACGTCGTCAGGGCTGGAACCCGGCGCAGGGTAACCTGTGTGAGGTGTTGCCAGGGCGGGCGATTGGCGGCGATCGCTTCAGTAACCGCGAACGGCGGCTGCCGATGCAGGCCGGGCGTCAGTGGTATGAAGCGGACGTCAATTACGACTGCGGCCACCGCGATGCCGATCGTCTGCTTTACTCTTCTGATGGGCTGATCTTTCTCACCACCGATCACTATCGCAGCTTCACGCCGGTACCCTGACTATGCTGACACTCCATTTTGATTTTCGCACGCTGGGCACGCGCCAGGCCTTTTATCAGGCGCTGGTCGATCAGAGCGGCTGCGGTGAACGCTTTGGTTACAATCTGGATGCGCTGTGGGACTGGCTGACCGGCGGTATGGCGCTGCCGGCAACGCTGCATCTGGAGCATGTCGCCGAGGTCAGCACCAGCGCGGAGTTTGCCCCGGTGCTGGCGCTGCTGGAAGAGGCGGCGCAGCAGCTGGCAGGCGAGCTGCGCCTGATTACACACTGACTACGCGTGCAGCGGCAGCAGCATAATCGCCAGCGTCTGGCGTGCGCTGGCCGGCAAATCGCCGCCGCCGGTGTAGCCGTTATTCTCGACGATCAGCGAATTTAACCCCACCAGCCAGTCATAAATGTAATAGGCGGTGTGGTTAGCCGGCGCGGCAGACAGCCGCGTCAGACGCTGGCCTGATGAAAAGCTGACGCTGGGCGCCGGCGGGCGGGCGAAAATCGGGCTGCCGCGATTGACGCGACTCTGTGGCCGTTCACGTTCATCCCGCTGCAGGAAGCCGAGCCAGGCGACGAAGTCACCCAGCACCGTCATGGCACGCGACACCTGGCGATCGGTGCGCGCTTCATGGGCACTGGCCTGCGTCTCCGTTTCGTTCAGCGCGCTTTGCAGTTTGCTCAGCACCTGCAGACGGAAGCTGGCGGTGATGAGCTCCTCCACCAGCAGTTCCAGCGTCGGCTTATCAACGTTGAGCAGCGCCAGCAGGCTCTGGCTCTCCGGCAGCTGACGCAGGTGCGCCAGCCACAGCGCGAACACCTGCTGGGGAAACTGCTGATCGCGCTGGCCACTGCTGCTGCGCGGTTCGGCGGTGGTTACCGGCTCATCGTTAAACAGGTCAAACTCAAAACCAATACCAAAATAGCTCTGCTCCACCGCGGCCGGCTGACCGCCGGTGGACGGCGTGCTGCCGTGGCTCTGACTCAGCCACAGCTGGCGCACCGCTTCGCGCGACGGCTGCAGACGCTCAAGCAGCTCGCCGTGCAGACCGGTGCGATGTTGTAAACACTTCAGCAGCGTATCGGCGATGGCCTGTTTCCGCGCGGCCTGTTCCGGCGTGGCGCTGGCTTCGGTCCACGGCTGCAGACGCTCCACCAGTTTCTGCTGCAGCGTGCTGAGCTGCAGCGCCAGCCGGTCGCGCCGTGCCTCCGGCTGCATCTCATCCTGCAGCCAGCTGCTCATGCGGTCGACGCCAGCGCGATCGCGCGCCAGCATGGAGCCCCAGCTCTGGCCAGGCTGACCAATCTGCCGCTGTACCGCTTCATCGACGTTGATTTGCGACTGCTGATAGCGCGCATCGTGCGGCGTAATCGCCCAAATCAGGCGCGGCTTGTCTGCGCTGGCCGTCGCGCTCTGCTGCAATTGCCACTCGCGCAGCGCGCTGGCGGCGAGATCCGCATCCTGACGCTGGCTGGCGGCGGTACAAATCAGCATTAAATCGATGCCCTGACGGGCGGCATAGAAGCCCGGCAGCAGGGCACGTTTCTGCTCCAGCAGACTGGCGCGCAGCGCATCACGCGCCTGCAGCCTTGCGCGCTCATCCTGCTGATCGCGGTCGGCGGGCGTGCCCGGCGCGGGCAGTTCCAGCATATCGGCTTCGTCATACAGCGCCTGACGCGGCGTCGAACTGAGCGGCAGGGTGATTTCCAGCGTCAGCAGCGCCAGCCAGCCGAGCGGTACCGACTGCGGTTTGCCCACGCGGTTGGCGACAACCGGACACACTTCAATCAATTCGTTCAGGTCGGCGTCATGGCCGATGAGCTTTTCAGCGGGCAGCGAGGCGTCATCCACCAGCAGGCTGAGCGGTGCCAGCACGCGCGGCGCATGCCGCAGCTGATGGCGCAGATGCAGCAGGCTGCGCAGGGTTTCATTCAGCGCCGGACGCTGCGGCCACAGCAGCGCAAACAGCTGCACGCGGTCGTCCACGTTGAGCCACGGTGCCAGCTCAATCGCCTGCGGCCAGAAATGACGGTCCAGCACCTCGGCATGGTCGGGCTGGCGGCGATGCCACGCCCACAGCGTCACCAGCGCATCGCTGTCGAGGCCGGGCTGCATCTCGCTCTGGCGATGGCGCTGCAGGCGCTGCAGCGCGGCATCAATCGCCGCGCTGTCCGGCTGGGTTTCCGCGCTGGCACAGGCCAGCATCAGACGAATCAGCTCGGCTTCGCTCAGCAGCGTCATCTCCAGCGGCCACGCGCCTGACTGCGCTTCACGCTGATGGCTGAAACGGGTGGCGATGGCAAAATCGAGATTGCCGGGATTGATGTGCTGAAAATAGTTCAGGGTTTTGTCGCCGAGACGGGCGATCAGCTGGCCCTGCGCGTCGCCGACCATTTCACTCAGCAGCCAGGCTTTACCCGCCTGCGACTGACCAAACAGCGCCAGGGTGACCGGCCGCGCCAGCTGTCGCGCCAGCGCGTGGCTCTCAACGCGGGCGCGCCGCAGCTGGAGCCGCAGCGTATCGGCTTCCAGCGCGAGACGCGGTGAGTGCGCCTGGTGGCTCTCCACCCAGTTCAGCGCGCCGTCAACCGTCTCCTGCAGCAGGCCCAGGCGTTTAGCAGGCGTCGCCGGCGTGGCTTTTTTGGCAGTTCTCATCGTTTACACACGCTCCCGCTGTCGATCCAGTACTTCGGCATATAAAAAATTCAATAAAATCATATCATTAAAAACCACAGTTCAAAATCATTCGAAATTCATTCAAAAGTAACAATCAATCAAATTGTTGCCGTATGTGCTCAGCACGAATAGCTCAGATTTATGAAGCACACAAATTGTTCACATCATACCCTTAGCTTTCCTTTTCAATCGTAAAAAGAGAGAGAGTTTAATGACGTTTGATTCATGGTTGATTTTGCTTCTGGCTTGCTGTGGTGCTTGTGTCATCCCAGGTCCGAACTCCCTCATTGTGTTGAGTCATAGCGCGCGCTTTGGTGTGCCTAAAACGATTTGGACGATGGCAGGAGGTATGCTTGGGTTCATGTTCTTAATGACGATTACTGTGCTTGGTCTGGGAGCCGTCATGACAAGTTATCCGTGGGTTCTGGATATCCTGAAGAACATCGGTTCGCTTTATCTCGCGTTGATTGGACTTCGCCTGTGGTGGTCAATTGAAAATGATATGGAATATCAGGTTGATCACTTTCAGGGATTCAGTGTGTATAAGCTTTTTTTAGAAGGATTGATTTCAGCAATAACGAACGTGAACGCTTTGTTTTTCTTTATCTCAATAATACCAAACATAATCAATAACGATCATAATATCTTTTTACAGGCCGTAGAGTGTTCCCTGACTCTGGGAATTTGTGAATTTTGCTTCGAATTCCTTTTTGCTTTAGCGACGGTCTATTTTGCTAAGAAAATTTTGAAACCGGGTAAGGTCTTCAATCGAATCTGTGGTTCCATCTTCTTCGGCTTTGCAGTCTTGCTTCAATTTAAACAATACTAACTCCAAATACAAAAAACCCGCCGAAAGGCGGGTTCTTAGTTTTAGAATCAAATGCCCCAGAAGAGCATGTTTATTGCATTGTTAATCACATCACTTGAGGATGAAAGCGAAACAACCTTTTCCCCTAAAAGATTCTCGCGAACTGAAGCCATTTCGCTAATCTTCATCCGATAGTATTCATCGTTAACAAAAAGTTTAGGCATCAAAATCTGATTGACGTTTCCAGAGAATTGTTCAGCAGGATAGAGCGGAGCAACCATCTTAAAACCAGGGATATCGATGATATCACTCTGAACATCGACAACAAATTTAACCTCAGCGTTATTATAAATAAAAACATCATATTGCATCGTTACCAGCTCCGATGCTTATCAGAAAATGAACCATATTTTTCAGTATGAGCGGCAATCTCAGCCATTCCAGCACGGTTCTCTTCAATAAATTGTTCTCTTTTGATTTTCTTTACCTCCTCAGCGAAAAAGGTGTCAGTCAATGCTGACACGTTGACACCATGATTAAGAAGAAACTTATGATTAGAAATTTCTACGTTAACGCTCACTTTACCTTTCATTGTTACACCCTCTTTGGTAAGAAAGGTATCATTCTAAGGGTGTAACTATTTGGCGTCAATGGTAGGATTAAACTTCGACGAACGCATTGTCGCGCGTGTCAGTATACTTATCTGTCATCGCGGAGTTCTTGTGACCTAACAGACGTTGTGAGAACTCGCCGTCATTCTCTTCTTTATAGAGTCGAGCGGACAACGAACGGATCTCATGAAACGAAGGCGCGGTTCCTTCCCATTTGAGTTTTGACGACTCACGCGACTTGAGGAACGCGCGAGACAGTTTGTCGCGACCACCTGAAACTGGGATCACAAAACCGCCTTCATCCTTAAATTGTTCGAGTTCTTTCAGAACCTGCTTGATGGTTTTATCAATCGCCTTCAATCCGTGAGCGGTATCGATGGCCACCTTAGAACCTGTCTTTTGCTGGATGACATAAATTTTGTTGTTGCGAATGTCTTCCCATTTCATCGCCTGAATATCACCGATGCGCTGACCTGTGAGAAGCGCCAGCTCAAAGCAAGGTTTCGCCCAGGGATAGAGGTCAGGTGTGTTATCACAAATCAGTTTGAATTCATCCAGAGACAAGCGCTCACGAACAACAGTGACGCGTTCTGTTTTGATGTACTCAATCGGGTTGACTTTCAGAACACCGTGAGCGATTGCCGTCGAGAAGACGTCCTTAAGAAAGTTCCTGATGCGGTTGTGCATCGTTGCCTTCCCGTCATCGCGCCAGGGTGCCAGGAAATCCGCTAAGACTTTTGTATCGATATCCTCGATGGCAAATGCCCCCATGCGTTCCTTGATGGTTTTGAGAAATCGGGTGTAACTCTCCATTGTCTTTGATGCTAACTTGCGACGATCGAGTTCTTTCTCATAGGACTCAAGCCAGTTGTTTAAGGTGTACTTCTTCACCTCGTTCATGCGGTCAAGTAGCTTAACAGGCTGAGCGAGATCCTGATAAAGCTCTAAGTTTGCCTCGATAGCCTGAGTGATGGCGGAGCGCTTATCGCGCCCCAGACCGTACTCCTTCCCTGAACGAGGATCTTTATAACTGTAATACCCCTGATTTCTTACGTAGAGGTTTGGAGGTAAATCGCGATTTACCGTAGAACGACGACGAGCCATTACATTAATCTCTTTTTGTTATTAAAACGGAATGTCATATTCAAAAATATCATCAGAAGTGCGTGGTGGAGGGGGTGTCTCCGCATAACCTGTGAGCTTTTCGGCTCTACGCCTTGAAATGACAATTACTTTTAAGATGTGTTGAATCAAGCGCGGTCCATTATCAAACGCCTCTTTCTTATACCTGGCTATCACGGCTTGCTGGCCATTGTGAATCTGGATGTCGTCATAAAAGTAACAACGACGATCGGCGAGATCCTGGGAAAGACGATCGATTTCCTCATTCATGACCAATGCCGCTTCGTGTGTCAGCTCGATAACCTCTTTTTTCTGTTCTTCTTCCATCATGCTCACTTCATCGGATTCGGCGAGTAAGGCCTGAATCTCTCTATCCTCTTCGATGGCTGCAACATGGTCCTCATTAATGATGTCATCAAAGTTCATGAAGAATTCTTTCAACCAACGTTCATATTTGTCCCATGCCTGACGCAAAGACTGAGAACCATCTTTATGCATCGACAGGAAAGCATTTGGCGCGCCTGACTGATTCATGACTAAGGCTGTCTTGCCGTTGTCGCGTGGCGAAATGGTGATGAAAGCGGTCAGATTTACACGGCATTCTTTCATGGAATCAAAAAATTCTGTTTTGTTCATTCTTCTGTGTCTCTCTCTGTGTGACTATGAAAGTAGTATACACGAAGTAGATACAAATGACAGTTGGTTTCGAACTAATTTTGAATGATTTGTGCGGTACTAAATTCAAGACAAAAAAAAGCCCCTCGAAAGGGGCAGTCTTAAGCCATGTCAATCAGCAAGGAAGGAGGCCAGATTGAAATTTCGTACTCATACCAGAAGGACGATCCACGATCAGTTGAACATGAATACCCCTCGGATATATAATGTATCAACATCAAAACCGGAGGTCAAATGCTGAACTTTACTTTGAAACTGTGGGGTAATTCCTACGCGCTTCGTATACCGTCCTCGATCATTCAACAGATGGAACTCAATGATCAAATGGAGGTGGAGGCTGAGATGGCAGGCAAAACGCTGATGTTACGCGCAAAACCTGAACACAATCCGAAAAAAACCTTAGATGAATATCTTGCTGAACTGACGCCTGAGAACTGTGAGCTTTCTCAAGAGGATATTGAATGGCTGAACATGAGACCAAAAGGGAAAGAACTCATTTAACCTCTTCTTTCTCTTTTTGCCTCATGAACCGCACACCTTAAAACGCTTTTCCTTAATGATTCTTTAGATTGTGCGAGAGCGGGAAACCGCTCTTTACATAACAGACTAAGGATCGCATATGAATGATTTTTCAAAAGTCGCATTAGTGACAGGTGCCACAGGTGGGATCGGACAATCTATCGCTGAACGTTTGTCAGACGATGGCTTTATTGTCTTTGTTCACTATTCAGGCAATAAAAGCAAAGCTGAAGAGGTCGTTCACGGTATTCAGGATAAAGGCGGCAAAGCTTTTGTTGTTCATGCTGACGTGACAAACGTGATTCAGGTTCGCGAAATGTTCGCCAAAACCAAAACCATTAACGGCAAGCTTGATGTTCTGGTGCATAGCGCTGGGATCATGCCGATGGCGAAAATCAATCCTGAAGGCATCGAAGAAACTCAGCGCGTCATCAATACCAATCTGATCGGTTCCGTGATTGTGCTATCTCATGCCGCTGACGCCATTGAAGGCGGTGGTCGTATCATTGCGCTTTCCTCAAGCGTAGTCGCGAAGAACTTCCCGAACTATGGCGGTTATATCGCATCGAAACTCGGTGTCGAAGGATTGGTTCGCGTGATGGCTAACGAGCTGGGCATTCGTAATATTAACGTGAATGCCGTCGCACCTGGCCCGACGGGCACCGCGCTCTTCTATAAGGATAAGACACAGGAGCAGATCGATTTCTTTAAACGTGCCTCACCACTGGGTCGCATTGGCACACCTGAGGACATTTCGAGCGCCGTCTCGATGCTGGCAGGTGAAGAAGGGGCCTGGATTAACGGACAGATAGTCCGCGTAAACGGCGGATTTGCCTAAACCCTCAGCCCCGCAACTCGCGGGGTTTTTTCTTCTTAATTTTTATGGAACTAATATCTTAAAATTTTCACATAATTAGTATCATCCACTATTTAGAAGAAAATAAATGAATATTAGCCGTAGTCAGATTGCTCCTCATATCAATATTCATTACGAAAATCCACATCGATATATGCAAGCCGAATCAGCATTAAGAATGATTAATCACGGGGTGGTCGGAAGAAAGTTAATTGAAGAAATAAAGAACTTTTCAACAGAAGGCAAAGCTTTATCGATAGAAGTGAATAATCAATTAATGACAGCCGCTTACCCGATGTTAACAGAATCACAAATTAAAAAATTTGGTGTTTCAGCCTCTGATTTTAATGAAGAACATAATGAAGTCGCTAATGCCCTAGCTAATAAAAAAAGATTCGGAAGAAAAGGAGAAGGTACATCATCAATTATTAAATGGAATCCTTCTGTTGCTTTACATGTTAAAAGTAATGGAAAAATTATAGGAACGAATGATGAGAGAGAATCATTCATTTCTCTTGCTCATGAAATGATTCATTCTTATCGGATGATGAAAGGAACTTATCTCGTTGATGGTTCAGACAGATATAATGAAGGTACGAATAGCGCGGAAGAAGAAGCTAGGGCTGTAGGCCTCGGGAAACATGCCAATCACGAAATAACTGAAAATAAAATCAGGGTAGAGCATGGGTTTCAGCAAAGGATGAAGTATCAGCTTGATGAAAATGACATCACTATAGGTATTTGAATTTAATGGAACAAAAAATTTTAAGGAACTAATTTTACGATTTTGTTACTTAACTATCACATCCTCTAAATACATAGGTAATCAATGAAACCGGAAGAATTTTATAAAAAGCTTCAGCCTTTGTTCAACCAGCTTCACATCCCCGATATCCCGCTAAATGAACAAGGTTATTACACGTTTATGCTTGAGACAGGTCAGGTCTTTCTTGAACTGACTGAGGTCGATACGATGGTGATGCTCGCTTTCTTGCCTTTACCTGAAAAGCTGACAACCGATTTACTCTTAGAACTGCTTCAGGCAAATCTGACCCCCGATCAACCGTCGCGCGTCATACTTGCAGCTGACAAAGAGGATAAGCGTCTTTGTCTCTGGATCGATATCAGCACAGATAAAATCTATCACGAAGAGCTTTATCAAATGCTGGAACAACTGAACGTCACCATGCGTATCATTAGCCGCTGGTTTGAGGAAACGGAAAAAGAAAAGGAAAACGGTCAGCAAGCCAATCAACGAAACATAGAGAAAAGCCGTCAGGCTGAAGCGATGCTTAACAAGCGCAGGAGATAACATTCCATTATGCCAGTCGTCAGAAGTCACACAGCCCCTTTTATAAATATAAAATATCAAACTAAATCCGATTTAATAAAAGCAGAATCAGCTTTATCAAAACTTGACCAGGGACCGACAGGTAACAGGCTGATTTATGAGCTGAGTAAACTTTCTAAAAATGGAAAGTCTTTAACCATAGTCGCAGATCGCAAAACGACATCTGGTGCGATGCCAACGCTTACAAAATCTCAGGTTCAGCGATTTGGCGTATCTGAAGATGAATACAACATTGAGCATAACGATAGAGCGAATAAACTTGCCCAAAAACGACGCTTTGGTTTTAAAGGTAAAGGAACGAGCGCTATCGTTAGATGGAATCCTTCTTTATCCGTTCATGTATCTGACGAGGGTATTCATTCAGCGGTTAATGATGAAAAAGAAGCTTTTATCTCTCTTGCTCATGAACTGATCCACGGATACAGGATGATGAAAGGGACCTATACCGCAGATCATTCAGATAGATATGAACCAGGAACAAGGAGCTACAAAGAAGAACAACGTGCTGTTGGTTTGGGTATCCATTCGAACCGATCCTTTTCAGAAAATTCGATTCGAAATGAGAGTAAGATGAACTTACGAGCGAAATATGTCATAGACGAAAACTTGTCTTATATCGGATGATTTTTTGGGTGGGATTGTTATGGATTTAATAAGAAGACAAAGTTCTGTTGTACCTTCTATTGAGATCGTTTCTGAGTATGAAGAAGATACGAATAAAACTGAAGCAGCACTCACAAAAATCAAGAGTAAACCCGTCGGGCGACAACTTTTGAAGGAGATATCAGACCTTTCAAAAAATGGTAGAAGTATTTCAGTTAACGTGAGTGAAACATTTCGTTCTCAAAGCATTCCAATATTGACTAAATCGCAACTAAAAAAATATGGCATTGAAGAATCATATTCGACTGAAAGTAATATCAAAGCACAACAAATATCAGCAAAAAAAGGATTTATGAGGAAGGGGGAAGGTGTCAGTTCGATCGTCGATTTTGATCCTAGTTACTTTGTTAAAGTTACGTTGAGCGGTCATCATCAATCTGAAATTAATGAAGAGTTAGCCTTCACAACTCTCGCACATGAACTTATTCATTCTTACCGATTCTTAAAAGGAACTTCTTTCAATACTTCTGGCGGTGTTGAAAGTCTAGAAACCAAAAGGGAAGAACGGCGTGTAATAGGAACTGGAGAATTTGCGAATGCTAAAATTTCAGAGAATGCCATTCGTAGAGAACACGGGTTAACAGAAAGAACAAAACATCAAACTGAACTTAGTTATGAACAGGAAAGGCAAATTCAAGATGCTTATGAAAATTCATCGAGGCAGAGAACGATATAATTTAAAAATTAATCAGAAAAACATGATCTTAGTTAAGTCTAAAAGTCAAAAAGTGGAAGCGATAATCCAGTAAAAATAAGATTTCTTCTTGGAGTAACTTTTATGTATGAGATTACATCTAGCAGGGTTTCAAGCGTCATTGATCTTTACCATAATAATGAACTAACGCATTACAAAATGGAAAGTTCATTGATGAAAATATATAGTCGTCCAAATGGTAAAAGACTGATTGATGAAATCACTCAACGAGCTGGAAATGATAAAAAAATCAGGGTTTTTATCGATTATGAACAGCCAACGTTAACTTATGGACATTTGAATGATAAGCAGCGGAGGGAGAATGACATAGATATGTTTTCACCTTTTTATATGGATGTGATCAGTGCTGAGCAAATTTCTCATAAGCCAGGATTATTCAGAAAAGGAAAGGGCGTAGGTTCAACGATTCGTTGGAATCCTAATGATCAACTTGATGATAAAAAAAATGAAATATCTAACGAAGAGTTAGAAAAGAAAACGTTTGTAGGATTAGCTCATGAACTTGTTCACAGTCTCAGGAAGTTAAAAGGAACGAGTAAGGCAAATGAATTCAACCTTTACCCAAATCATCATGGAAAAGATGAGGAGCGAAGAGCGATTGGAATTGGTCGTCACCACTTCAAAAAGCTTTCTGAAAACGCTATAAGACTTGAGCACGGACTTCCTCGACGAGATTCAATTTAATAAAAGAGTATTATGATATGACAATGATCCAACCTGCTAGTGTTTCTCCTGGCATTACCATCAAAGCTGAGAATCAACATGATTTTAATGAGGTGAACAATTCAATTGCGCGCATCAAAAATACACAAACAGGTAAAACATTACTTGACCAAATAGAAAGCTTTGTTCGATATAAATCCGGCAAGCATGTTGTTGTTAATTCTTCTGCCTGGAATATAACAAATACCTATGCCTTTCTCACTCCCGCTCAAGCTATAAAACATGGCTATGAAAAAGAGCGAACATCTCAAGATGCTTTAGATTGTGCAAAAAGTATCGCAATAAATGGAAGGATAATGAAAGGCGAGGGAACGAGTGCAAGCATTTCAATTAATCCATTTATTGATAATCTTGGATCAAATCAATTGAATAATGTAGGTCAGGTTACTGAACAAAATCTTGATGGAGCATTATCGAATCAGTTGATCAAAGCGATGCACATTGTCAGAGGTTCATCCCTTGATGATGGTACGGCTTGGGGAAGAGAAAATGAGGAATTACGTTCGCTTGGAACGGCAAAATATCCTGAAGAAACGATCACTGAGAATAACATACGGCTTCAACTTGGAATGCCAATGCGTGCTTTTATTCCTGAATCATTAATTAGGCCTTCGGGTTCTCAATCTCGACAAAATGTCATGATATAAAGGAAATAATATGAGGATTATAGAACAAGCCACATCAGCATATTGTATTAAAATTAACGCTCCTAATGTTGATGCTTATAATGATGTTAATCTTGCTTTGTATCGAATTAAGCATACTAACGCAGGAAGAAGCTTATTAAATAAGATTGAAAAATACAGTAAGAACGGTAAAGAAGTCGAGATCATGTATCGAACAATTACTGATTTGACTCATACTGTTCCGACTCTTACACCTAAGCAAGCCGAAAAATTACAACTTCATCCAACACCTTTTCATCAAATGAGCGTTTCTAGAGCAGCACAATTTGCCAGACAAGGACGGTTATCGAAAGGCGACGGGGCAAGTGCAGTTATCATGCTTAATCCATTTAGTCAAAATCTCGATAATCCTCACGGTAATCCTCATTTTAATGCACCAGGCAATGAAAACTATGATTCTTCACTTTCGCATCAATTAGTTCGCGCAATGCATATCGTTCGCGGATCATCTCTTGATGATAATTCTATTGAAGGTCGAGAACGAGAAATGGAACGAGCTATGGGAGTAAGAGAATTTGAAGGAGAGGCCATTAGCGAAAACATGATTAGAATGGAATTAGGTTTGCCAGTGAGAGCCTCCTATCCTGTTGGGTTTTCAAGTTAAAAGATTAATAAATTAATAGGAAATTAGTTATGCCTAGAGTTCAAGCACCATCAACCATTGTTCCAGAAATCACGATAAGTACAGAAAATGCAGCCGGATTTATGAATACAGATCATGCTTTGGCGCAAATTGGTAACACACAATCTGGAGCCACACTTTTATCTGAGATTGTTAAATACACGAAAGATACAAAAAAGGTAAAGATTTACATTCAACACACTGAAGACTCTCACACAATACCTGTTTTATCGAACAAGCAAGCTGAAAAAACAAATTTATCAAAAAGCTATCATAATGAAGAAAGCTTAGATGCAGCAAGAAAATTTGCCCTCAAAAAGAAACTAACAAAAGGAGAAGGTGCGAGCGCTCTTGTTTACTGGAACCCAGCGGAGGCGCATATCAGTTTTTCTCAAGGCTACACGCAATATAGTGTCAATGAAGGCGGGGTTAATCGCTTTCAGTTAGCCAATGAATTAGTTCATGCGATGCGAATACTCAAAGGTACTTATACTGATGATAAAACAATTGAAGGATCAACTAATGAAGAAATGCGTGGTCTCGGGGTCTTTCAGTATGAGAATGAACCTATTTCAGAAAATAAAATTCGTGAACAATCTGGGTTTTATTTGCGAGCCTATTACCCTGTTGTAACAAATGTTTCAGGAAACACAGGATCGAATACCCGGCCAGGCCCCAGTCTTCGTTAACATCTTTCATGCTTCTGGAGTAGACTAAAATGAATGCTCGTTCGGTCACTGTGATCAGTCATGTCGCACCACCAATACAAATAGAAAGTTCTCAAGAATCTGAAGCCGTTCAAACTGAACGTGCTCTAGCTAAAATCATGAGCAAACCGATTGGACGCCGTCTGATTAATGAAATTCAGTCCGCTGCAACTGATGGACGAATGATCCGAATTCAGACCAGTAACAAACAACAATGCGAAGCAGGTCCTTTTTTGACACGCTCTCAATGTCAGCGATTTGAGTTGATGGGAGGGACAGAGGAAAGCAATCGGAAAGCCGCCCAAATATCACATTATACCTATACGGGTAAAGCGGGAGAGCCTGTTGCCGCATTGATTCGCTGGAACCCTGAAACAGCATGTTTAATTGATAAAGAAGGTTATCCTGTATTAAATAATAATCCCAATGAATCATTTATCAGTCTTGCCCATGAGCTTGTTCATGCTCATGGATTCATGACAGGCCAACATTATTATGATTTCTCTCCACTCACCCAAGGAACAATGGCATACAAAGAAGAAGAACGAGCCATTGGGATTGGAGGTCATGACAAAGAAAAACTTTCTGAAAATGCGATTCGCTTAGAACATGAGATGGCATCTCGAAAACATTTTTTCACCAGATCTCAGTAAATTTTATGATGACATTTGAGCCGTTTAACCGGACGAGTAGAATAGCTCCACCAATTCAAGTTGAAGGGATGTATTTAGATGATATAGAAAAAGGGGAAAGTGCGCTTGAAAAGATCGCGAGTAAACCTAATGGGAAAAAGTTAATTACTAAAATTCAGAATGCTTCAAAGGATGGTAGAGAATTAAAAATTCAGGTGAGTGATCAATATCAATCGGAAGCAACGGCTTTTTTGACTGAACCACAGCTGAATAAATATCATATCGCTGATGAATCATCTGCAAGTAATCAGATTGCCATCGACATTTCACAAAGAAAATCTTTTTTTAGAAAAGGTGAAGGTGTAAAAGCCTTAGTTGTTTGGAATCCTAATGAAGCGAGATCGATTGATTATATGGGTCACGGTCGGAGTGTAAACGATCCTTCAAAAGCATTTACCTCTCTAGCGCATGAACTCGTTCATGCTTTGGGGTTTATGAAAGGAACACATTATTTTGATGGTTCGGAACCAGAAGAAGGAACCAGAACTTTCAAAGAGGAGCAAAGAGCGATCGGTATTGGTCCATTTGAAGGCGATAAGATTTCAGAAAATGGAATTCGCGAAGAACACGGTTTGCCTAAGCGTCAGGAATATTAAGAATGATTGGTCATAATTATCGAAGTCCATCAGATGTTTTGTACAATACTCATATTTATTGCAATAATCGAAAAGAATATGAAGAAGTTGAAAAAATGCTCACCCGAATTAAAGAAGGTGGCACAAATGGTTACAACCTCATCTATGAGATATGCCGTTATACAAGTGATTCCAAAGACATTCATATAAAAGTCGTTTTTAATGAACCGACTAGTTCGAAACCTTTCCTTAATGACGAACTGAGAAGACAGTTTCTGATTCCTGATGATGAAAATAACAGAAAATATAAATTGTTGTTAGATTTACGAAGTCGACCAAATGATCGACATAAACGCGGAGACGGCGTCAGTTGTGAAATAAGATGGAATCCTTCAGAGAGTCGAACCGTCGATCCTGATGGAATTGGAACACGAATAGCCGCTTCCGGTTTAGCCTTTATCAGTCTTGCCCATGAATTAATCCATGCTTATCATTATGTGCATGGAACGCATCTTCGTTCGAATCCCAACGATCCCTTTACTGAATTAGAAGAAGATCGGGCAATTGGCATTCTTGATTTCAGAAACAATAATCTCAGTGAAAATGGTATTAGAAGAGATTTCAATTTACCTCAACGCTCAACACGATATGACAGGAATGAGTCACAATCATTATGTGCTCAATATTTACCGAATGAATAAAAGGAGAAGTTATGTACCCTTCTTTTTGTGTGCCTAGTAGTGTTATTCCTCATACAAAAATTCATTTTAATAATAACCAAGAATTCCAGGCAACAGAAACGGCTTTGGAAAAAATAAAATCTCGTTCAAATGGGAGGCAATTGATTGAGGAAATTAACAGATATACCGATAAAACACGAGACATTGATATTATTGTTGTTCGTGATGAACCGACATCATCAAAAGGAACATTGAATCATGAAATCCGAAGGATTTACAGTATTACAAATGATCCAGAAAGAACAAAATATAAAGTTCTTGTCGATATGTTGAACAGTCCTCATGGAGGTCGTAAGCGTGGAGAGGGGATTAGTTGCCAAATTAAATTTAATCCTTCAGAAAGCCGATATGTTGATAAAGATGGCATAGGCTGGCGAGTTAACACAGACTCAACTTTCGCTTTTACAAGCCTTGCTCATGAACTTGTTCATGCTTATCATCATATTCATGGTTCTCATATTAAACCTGATCCTGAAGACCCGTTTACAGATATTGAGGAGGACCGTGCGATCGGTATTCATCCTTACCACGGATATTATTTAAGTGAAAATGGTATTCGTCGAGATCATGGCTTACCTGAACGCTCAACACGATTTGACCGAAACGAAGTTCAGCCGATTATCAATCAATATTTCCCAATGACTTGAGGACTTCATATGTCTCAATATTCTATTCAATCCGCTATCGCGCCATTTATTAGCATTCACCATAACAATTTGGATGTGATGCAAGAGGTAGATACAGCATTATATAAACTTGAGAGATTGCCTGCTGGTAGAGCGCTTTTAGGAAAGTTGAGAAATCTTTCAAATGAAGGCCGATCACTAAAAATTTATGCAAGCACACGATATAAAAATATTGCACGTCCAATATTAACGCATTCACAATTAAATCGTTATGTTGTTGACGCGACGAATAATCATCAAATGCAAGCCTTAGCCTATAATTTATGCAGTAATATGCGACGAGGCAAAGTCAATCGCGGAGAGGGAACAAGTGCTGTCGTCTATTTTAATCCCATGATGTCACGTTCTCCTGATCCGTGGGGAGGGGCGAAACGTGATCCAAACCATTATGGTAATCATTTTACTTTAGGTCATGTTCTTATTCACGCGATGCGAATGATGAAAGGGAATTATCAAGGTGGTAATATGGAAAATTATTCCGGTTTCCGCTCTCATCAACGTCGCGAAGAAGAGCGAGCCTTAGGAATAGGTGAGTTTTACAGAAAAGAAATCAGTGAAAATAAAATGCGACTACAAGAAGGATTAGAAGACTATCGTGAACCTCGCATGAATTAATTATTATTAAAGGAATATTTTAATGCAATTTCCAGGCAATTTTCATAGTAAACTGATTCCTGAAATCAAGATTCATACTGGATCTATCGAAGAGTTGATTCATATTGAATCTTCATTAACAAAAATTAACTCTGGTCCTTGCGGTCATGAGTTATTAAAAAGAATCAAAATGCTTTCAACTCATGGTCGTCATGTACAAATCATGACGCATGATCGCGAAAATGGCGTTGGAGGAATGCTGACTCATTCTCAGATTCAAATTCACAAAGTTAACAGAAATTCTGATAGTGATGAACATTTTAATAAAATGTTAGAGCTTGCGAGAATTAAACCCAATGGCGATAACAATGAAGGTGTTGTCGCCATTGTCAAGATTAACATTAATAAAGGCATTATGCTTGATCAAGACGGATTTCCTACCTATTTGAACAGTGGGAAAGAAATGTGTTTTGTTTCACTTGCTCATGAACTCGTTCATGCATACAACTTAATGAACGGAACCTATCGAGGTGGGTATTCATTTGACCAATTGTTTGATGAAAATTCAGATATGCGTCTTGAAGAAGATCGCGCTGTCGGAGTCGGGATTTATAAAGGAAGCGGAATCTCTGAGAATGGTGTTCGCTATGATCATCATCTTCCTCTTCGCGCCAGTTATCTGACCCGAGAACAAATTTTTATAAGTGAACAACTCAAGCAAGGACATATTCGACGTGCCTCTTAATTTCTTACCATATAAATCAAATAGTATTAATGCTCCTTTTATTACCATTAACTATGAAAATAATAGAGATTTGGATGAAACCGAAAAAGCACTAAAGAAAATTGCATCAACTCATTCAGGTAAGAATTTGTTGCTCAGCCTTAAATATGTTGCTACAGAAGAAAAGAATCTCATTATTGTGGCAAATAATCAATATCCTACTGGGACAGCAGGATATTTATCAAAATCTCAGATTCGAAAATATTATGTTAATCCTGATGTCAATTCAAAGGAACATCAAACCGCGATGCGACTTTTATCGACAGTCGATCGAGACGGGAAACATAGTGAGGGAACGCCTTCAATTATCACTTTTAATCCCAATGAATCGAGTTATATTGACAACGAAGGTTTCCCAGTAAAGGTTTATAGCACAGCTTATAATCCAGCCTCTCTTACACATGAACTGATTCATGCTTTTCATCAGATGAACGGAACATCCCTGACGACTCACCCCGATAAAGTTTGGTTCAATGGAACAGGTCAACGACGCGAAGAGGAGCGGGCTGTAGGTATTGGGGAGTTCGAGAGAGAAGCCTTCAGTGAAAATACGGTTCGTCGAGAACTCAAGATGCCTGTTCGTAAGAGTTATTTTAATAAGTCTATGCCTCCGAAATCATGAGATAAACAAATGCCTAACTCGATCACTCAAGCGAGCAAGATAGTTCCTGTATTAGATATTCAGTTCGAAAATGAAGTGCAATTTAAAACAACCGAATCCGCTTTGAGAAAAATTTGTGCCGGTCCTAATGGTCGTCGTTTGATTCAGTCTATTGAAGACGCAACGACTAATGATAAAAGAATAACAATTATTGTGAATGAATCTGAAGAAGATTCTTCAGGGTTGAGTGGTGCCATGACTGAAGAAATGAAAACTGATTATCATGGAAACAAGGATCCTAATAGTTATGAACATAGACATAAAGTCTATGAGTATTCTTCAAATGGGATTGGTGCTAAACCCCTTGTTTTTTATAATCCTAATCATTCTATATTAGTTGATATTAATGGGATGCCCAGAAGTGCGAATATATCTAATCTCGCCTTCATCGGCTTAGCTCATGAGCTGGTTCATGCCTATTACATGATGATTGGTCGCGGATTTGGCACAGAACCTTCAACCTCAGCCATTAACGACCCAGAACATTACCGCGAGGAAATTCGTGCTGTTGGAATGGGCGAGTTTGAAAACACCAGTCTTTCTGAAAATGGAATTCGGAGAGATCATGGCCTACCTTTACGTAATGCTTACTTTGAATAACGAATAATCAATGGGTGAACTGATGTCTTATAACTGGTCACGTCCCAGCAAAATTGAGCCGAAAGTCACTCTCTATTTTGACACAGAAAAACAATTGATAGCCGGGGAATCCGCACTTGAAAAAATCAAATCCGGTAAAAACGGATCCAATATCCTCAATGAAATTTCTCGGCTTTCTGACCGGGAAAACAAAATCGACATCATGATTTCCGATAACGATGACAATGAAACGGGTGGAGAGCTAACCTATTCTCAAGCTAAAAAATATAATCTTGATTACTTTGAAGATGTCACATCTTATCGAAATAAGGTGATAGAACTCGGTTCTAACGGAACAGGTGTTAAACCTATCATTTATTACAATCCGAATGTTTCTATCATCGTTGATAAAGATGAACGATCCTGGGTGATTAAAGATTCTCGCGATGCTTTTACCTCTCTTGCTCATGAATTGATTCATGCTTATCACCTCATGAAAGGAACATCAAAAGCGAGTGCTTTTAATGATGTCTATAACAATTCGACTTCGCAACTTGAAGAAGAAGATCGCGCTGTTGGAACGGGTGGATATTGGGGTAATAAGTTTTCAGAAAATGGCGTTCGCGAAGATCATGGTTTGCCGATTAGAGCTGAATATTTCACACAAAATGAACTGTAAGGAGTGTCAACATGCCTCAATCTATTCAACATAGTTTAGTCGTGCCACAATTCACCATTTTATCGGCCTCAAAGAAACATCATGAGGTGACTGAAGCCGCTCTGGCAAGAATCAAATCCGGTCAAAATGGTCGAAATTTATTGAGTGCGATTTGTCAAATCCTTAATCATAACCCTGATAAACGACTTTATATCGATTGTGCCAACCATGAACAAGGGAGTTTTGTTCAGGGAAGATTAACCGATTCACAAGTCAGACGCTTCAGAGTCAGCGATAACCCAGATGACCCAAAACATGAACAAGCCATGCTTCATTTAAGAGCGCCAAAACCTGATAACACACCAGGCGAAGGGGTTAATCCTATCGTTCGTTTTCATCCCGATGAAGCGGTTTGGACTGATGCGATGAATATCGGGCATTCTGTATTAGACCCTCGAATCTCCTTCATCACGCTTGCCCATGAACTCGTTCATGCTTTTCATCTGCTTAATGGAACATCATTAGCCACTCTTCGGGATCATATCTGGATTGACGGATCGGGACAAAGGCTCGAAGAAAACCGCGCCGTCGGTTCTGAAGAATTTGCTGGAAATCCGTTTTCTGAAAACGGCGTTCGTGCTGATCATGGTATTCCGTTACGTGCAAGTTACCTTCTCGCGGAACATATCGCTCCATTACATTAAAAATGGATGATTTTTAGAATTCTTTTGTTATTAAGCATTCGGATTTTGTGAGGATCCATCATGAGAATTTCAAACTTATCGGTTTCAGGTTTACCCGATGTGAGTCAGACCTCACCTCAGCAATTGAATCAACAGAATACCTTAGATGGGGGTATTCAATATCAAGACACCTCAACGAAGACATCGACTCAGCCTCCTCAAATTGCCACCACTATCACGAACCCACCAAAAGGGCTGAACGTCATTCCTGAGGATGGCACCGATCAACCCATGTCATATGAAGACGTCGTGAACACGCTGGGTCGAAACGAGGGATTGATCACGAAGGCGATGAACAAAGATGACCTCAAGAAACTCGCCGATGATCCGAAAACACCCCCTGATATGCAACGCGCATTGAACACCTTGCTTTCCGATCCTGATATGTACGACAAAATCGACAACGCCACGCCCGGTAAAGTCGACGGAAAGATTGCCGCTAATGACATTCAGGCCATCAAGAAAACGCCTGATTTTATGGCCTATTCCGATCAACAGGCTGAAACCTACACGCACACCTATGTTCCCTCAGATGCACCACCCGGCACACCTCCACAGGAAATGACGGGCAACGATGCGATTCGGGAACTCTATCTCTATTCGCAAAGTTTGCCGAAGAATCTGAGCCTACAAACCATGAAGGATATCGCAGACGGGAAACAACCCCTTGATAAGTGTCCTCCACAGGTTCAGGCGGCGGCGAAGTACATGACCGATCACCCTGACCAGTGGGCGAAATATACAGGCATGACCGATCCTGACAAAGAGGAATCGCGTGAGGCGTTGTGTGACCAGGCGTCTTATAACGTGAAGCTGAATGTCAACGAAGCGGATGCATTGAACACAGTCAAAAACAACGAGGACATTTTCTTTAAGGATGGCGATATCACGCCGAAAAGCCTTCAGAAGATTGCCGATGATAAAAATCAGCCTCAGGATGTTCGTGATGCGGCAAAGCTTTTGCTTAAGCCAAATTCTATGTTGTTTTCAATGCTAGATAACGGAATGCATCACGCTGGCGGTGATTTCTTTCACAAGTCGAATGATAAGAAAATTGCCAAAGGCGATATTGATGCGTTCATTGCACATGGCACCAATCAAATCGCACCTGCGCCAACGCCTTCTTATATCGATACCCCAGACGAAATGAAAGCCCGTCGCGATATGTACGATGGCCAGAAAACCCAGCCCGATGAAAAGAAAGAAATGGGCGGCGGGTTCTTTAAGATGATCGACATCCTCGGATGGATCACAACAGGTCTTTCGATTCTGATTCCGGGCCTGGGTGAGGCGGCGCTCGGTGCGGGAGTCGGTCGCGCTGCCGTTCAGGCAGGGATTCAGGCAGGTGCCAAAGCCGCCGCTGAAGGAGGACTCAAAGCCGGGGTGAGTGCCGCGAAAGAAGCCGGAATGGATGCGGGTGCAGCGGCAAGCGAGCAAGCCGCCGCCAATGGTGAAAAAGGAATCGGTTACGCTGCCGGACAAACCGCACAGCGCGGCGGGGAAAAAGGCGCGGAAGCCGGGGTTGAACACGCCTCGACTTCCGGTAATAATTAATCGTCAGAAAAACTGGCAGATTTGCGCTAATAACACAAAGGGGAATCGGCTGTTTCCCCTTTTCTCTTTCTAGGCCTCCCATCGCATTTCTTTTTTCAGAAAGGCACGTAAACGGGAAAGTCTGGAACGGACGGTGCCGATAGGAATGGATAGGGTATCGGCCAGCTCCTGATAACCGACGTCATTTTCAATGAGTACCGTCAGTAATTTCTGATATTCCTCCGGCATCTTTTTAAAGTTCTCTATGGCGAGCGACAGGTTCTTTCGCCCCTCAAGAATGATTTCTGGTTCATCTTTCGGATTGTGTTCATTTTCCATCGACTCGACAGGCGCGGTGTTATAAGCGCGAAGGCGCGAATCCTTGTAATAGATTTTCACCAGGTTCATCGCGATCCCAAATATCCAGGTTTCCGGTCGGGCATGACCTTTAAAGCGTCCTTTGTGGATCAACACCTCAAGCCAGGTGGTCTGAACCAGGTCGTCAACATCGGCAAAATTCGATACGCGTTTACGGATGAAATTGTGAAGCCGTTTTTCGGTTTCTTTCATGACCGTTTCCCAGTCAATCAAAACGTGTTCAATCATGTCAGCATATAAGGCAACCATAAGACCTCCTGTGTTGATGATAAGAGTGTGTTGCAGAACTCATGCCAACTTTGATTGTCGTAAGTTATTGAAAATAAATGATTAGGAATAGTCTTAGGCGATGATTATTGCCATTAATGGCAATTTTCAACCGAATTCACTGCCAATTCTGGCAGGTGATAAAGTAGGGAACTGAGAAGGCGATTTTTTCACTCAATTTTAAAATCCCCTCTCAGGTCTCAACTATGAATATGCACGTTCACCACCCACGCCGACCCCATCATCCTCAGCTTGAAGAGAATGAAGCACTGATCGAATCGGTCGTCGAATCGAAAAAGAAACAAGACCATCAACAACCCGTTCACCCTATTCATCAGGCAAAACTTCAGACTGAACAGGCCGAACACGCCGCTGAGGGTTCACTTGCTCAGCAAATCGATCAGAACCGCGCGCGCATCGAGCGTCAGCAACAGCTTAACCGCGCGAAGAAAGGCGGTTTCTTACTGCGCTTTACGCATATCGAACAGCTCAGCGAATTACTCGAAGGCGGTCGTGACGAAGAACAAGCTGAACGCGAAACGCGCATTCGATCGATACTCGAAAAAACGCCTGAACGTGAACAGCTCGATGCACTTTTACAGGAAACCGATAACGATCCGGCCTCAGCGTATGCCTCACTGAGCCTGATGGCGATGAACCTCGAAGAGGGACATCAGCCGCAATTACTGGCGCGCATTCAGGCGATGCTTAATCAGCTGGTGGAACAACACGGCGCTGAGGTCTCAGCAGGAATCAACACCGCACACGCTTTCGCGACATTCTCAACGGATAAGACGCAAAAGAAAACCTTGCGCAAAATGTATTATGAAGGCGTGGTCGGTCAGCAATCGTCAGATTCCATACTCGATATGTTGCTGGCAAAGTTTGGTGTGGATGGCTTTCTTCCTGCGCTTAAAACGCTTCAGCGCGCGCTGGCTGATGATATCGCCTCACTTGCCCCCTCTATCCCTCCGATGGCCTTACGTCGCCTTATGAACGGTCTCAATGATACTCAGCTTTTGAGTAACACCATAAAAGAGGTGACGGATTTTCTCACCCGCATCGGTCAGAGTTTTGGCGGGGTCAAAATGTCAGTGGATACGATGACCCGAACCTTACTCGGGATGTGTAAGAACGGGTTCTATTCGAATCAGCTCTTATCGCTGGGACTCGAAACCATCGGTGACGACTCTCAACGTCATCCGTTTTACTTTAACCATCTGCTTCGGTTAATTGAGCGCTTGCCGGAAAACGTCTGGGGTGACAAAGGCAATCATCGCGACGGCGCGATTAAACTGGTTCGTACCTTAAACGGTGAGCTGGCACAGATGGAGAAGAATCGTCTCGGTCACGCCTTATGAACCAACTGTTTAATTTGCTCAATAAAATCGCTTATCACGCGATGGAACGATCGGAAATCGTAGGGGGTTTTATTGCCCTGGCAGTGGTCTTTATGTTGATCATCCCGCTGCCTTTACCGCTTATCGATGTCCTGATTGCCACGAACATCAGCATGTCGTGTTTGCTGATCATGAACGCGATGTTCTTACCCAAACCCCTCGCGTTTTCTACGTTCCCCTCCGTGTTGTTGCTGACGACGATGTTTCGTCTGGGCTTGTCGATTTCGACAACACGTCAAATCCTGCTTCAGCAAAATGCCGGACACATCGTCACCGCTTTCGGAAACTTCGTCGTAGGCGGCAATCTGGCGGTGGGGCTTGTCGTGTTCTTGATATTGACCGTGGTGAACTTTCTGGTCATCACGAAAGGCTCAGAACGCGTCGCCGAAGTCGCCGCACGTTTCACTCTGGATGCGATGCCTGGGAAACAGATGTCGATTGACTCTGATTTGCGCGCCGGACTGATTAACGTCGCTCAGGCGAAACGCCGACGGGAAGACCTCACCAAAGAAAGCCAGCTCTTCGGCGCGATGGATGGCGCGATGAAATTCGTGAAAGGGGATTCGATGGCCGGGATTGTGATCCTGTCCATTAACCTTATTGGCGGGTTTTGTATTGGGATCCTTCAGCTGGGAATGACGGCGGGGGATGCGATGCACACGTTTTCCATTCTCACCATCGGCGATGGCCTGATTGACCAGATCCCAGCGCTCTTAATTTCGCTCACCAGCGGGATGATGATTACCCGCGTCTCCGCTAACGAGGAAAGTTTCGATCACAATATCGGTAAGGAAATCACCCAACAGTTAACCCAGCAACCGAAAGCCTGGATTATGGCCGGAGTGGGGATGTTCGCCTTCAGCTTATTGCCAGGAATGCCAACGATTGTCTTCATGATTCTCGGGACCGGCGCAATCGGATCGGGTACGTTTCAACTCTGGCGAGACCGACGTCAGGCCGCCACCAGCACGAATGAAAATCAAATCATCCCAGAGGAAAACGGCGAGAACGATTTACGCACCTTTAACCCGGCAAGGTTGTTTCTCTTGAGTTTTCCAGCTGGGCGGGAACGCGATCCGCATGTTATTCAGATCATCGAGGAAATCCGACGCATTCGAAATCGCATCGTAAATCAGTTCGGGTTCACGTTACCTGTGTTTGATATCCAGTTCACCACCTTACAACGCGAGGATGAGTTTCGGTTTCTGGTGTATGAAATCCCCAAAGTCATCGCCACCATCACCCAAAATAAACGCGCGGTGGAACGCATCGGCTATACGCGCCAGCTTGAAGACAAAACCCACGCTGAGGAATCCGACATTGCCCCTGAGGAGGATTTCATCTGGCTTGAGGAGGATGATCCATATCTTACCAGCGGTGAACTCTCCTGGTCAGGGAATGATTTGTTGCTGGCGAAAATGGAAGAAGCGTTGTTTCAGTCTGCGCCGCGCTTTATCGGGATGCAGGAAACCCGCGCGATCGTCTCATGGTTACAAAGTGATTTGCCAGAGGTGGCACAGGAATTCGAGCGTGTGTTTCCCGTCGCGCGCTTATCGAGCGTCCTTCAGAGGCTGGTGGCCGAACGCATTTCCTTAAGAGCCATCCGAACCATCACCGAAAGCTTGCTGATGCATGGGAGCGAGCGCGACACGGGGATGTTAATCGACCAGGTTCGCATCGATATTAAAGAACACCTCTGTTATCAGCACAGCACCGACGGTGAGGGGTTACTTGCCTGGCTCCTGACGCCTGAGACAGAGGAAATCCTTCGCGAGGCCTTGAGGCACACCAACACCGATACCTTCTTTACTCTCGACCAGGAACGGATGAAGCTGTTCATGGATCAGATCCGCTCAGTGTTCCCGCCTTACCGCTCCATTAATCAGGGGGTGATGCTGGTGGCGCAAGACTTACGCTCTCCCTTACGAACGCTCATTCAAAACGAATTCAATCATGTTGCTGTCCTGTCTTTTGCCGAACTCGAATTCAATCTTCCGGTTAACGTGGAAGGGCGCATAGACATTAACGAAAACCTGATTGAGGAACATAACCCGATGGTTGAGGAAATGGAAGATGTTTGAATTGCGCGTGTTAAACGGATTGCATGAGGGGGCAACGTTGCCGTTAAGCGGGGAAAACTGGCAGTTAGGCAATCATGAGGAAAGCGATCTCCAGCTGTGTGACGCGGACATTCTCGCAAAACATGCCACCCTGTCAAAACGTGATGAAACCTGGCATCTTGCACCGAATGAGGGGAATATTTACCTTGCTGAGGGCGGGAGGGTGAACGACACCTTAACGCTTGAACCCAATCAACCCTTCATGTTGTCAGGTGTCTGGCTTGTGGTGAGTGAATCCGATACGCCCTGGACGTCTTCAAGCCTTATCCCCATCAATGCCGATGGTCTCATTGAAACCGCTCAGCCCAAACCTGAACGCGAATCGAGTCGTTTCCCCGCCTGGTTTAAACCCTCTGTGGTGATGCTGATTGTGCTCGGTGTGGTCATTGTGGTTTCCTGGATTTTATCCGCGTCAAAAACCACGAATGAAACCCCTGATAATCGCATCGCGATAACCGATGCGGAATCCTTGCGCGCTGTGCTGGAGAAAAAGCTGGAAGATCGCGACCTCAATAAACTGGTGACTATCACAGGTGATGAACACGGACTCACCCTCAACGGTGAACTGACAGAGAACCAGCTCGAAATCATGTCCCGCCTGATGTCCTCTTTGCATGACGAATACAAAGTTTCGCTTCCTTTGATCAATGCCACCGCCTTAAAAGTGCTGAGATTACCATTCCGCATTGTACAGATAACAGCGGGTAAGGGGGCGAACGTCGTCATTGAAGACGGTCGTCGACTGTTTATCGGGGATAAAGAGCAAGGCTTCACCCTGTCCAAAATCACAAAAGACACCGTTGAATTTACCGGGTCTGAAAACATTTCGGTGAAATGGTAATGAGCAAGCTGGATGAATGGTTCAGGCAAAAAGAATGCCTGTTAATGGAGGCGAAACCCGTTCAGATACATGGTCGCATCACAGGTGTTTCCGGCATTTTGTTAGAGGCGAGTTTGCCGGATGCAAGGATTGGTGATCTGTGTCGGGTTATGGGCAAAGACAATCAAGAGGTGATGGCGGAGGTTGTGGGATTTAACCCGGAAAGTACCTTGCTTTCAGCCCTCGGACAACTCAACGGGATCGCGCAAGGCTCACCCGTGACGCCGCTTTACCAGCCGCACAAGATTTCGGCTTCCGAAAAATTGCTCGGGTCTGTTCTCGACGGATTCGGCTGGCCAATGGATGAAGAATCGGTCTCCGCGTTCGCGATGGATGATGAACACCCTGATGCGACCTCTGTTCTTGGTAACGCGCCTTCCGCGACAGACAGACCTCGCATCAGCGAACCGCTCGCGACAGGGGTTCGCGCAATTGACGGGATGATCACTTTAGGCATCGGTCAACGCATGGGACTTTTCGCGGGAGCCGGATGCGGCAAGACCACGTTACTCGCGGAAATTGCGCGGAATACGCCCTGTGATGTGATTGTGTTTGGCTTGATTGGTGAGCGTGGCCGCGAGCTGGGTGAGTTTTTACAGCATGAACTCGATGACCAGTTACGCGCAAAAACGGTGATGGTCTGTGCCACCTCTGACCGAACCAGCATGGAACGCGCGCGCGCGGCCTTTACGGCCACGGGGATCGCCGAATCATTTCGCGATAAAGGCATGAGCGTTTTACTGATTATCGACTCGCTCACGCGCTTTGCGCGCGCGCAACGTGAAATCGGTCTGGCGTTGGGGGAACCACCAGGGCGCGGCGGCTTACCGCCGTCAGTCTATACCTTGCTTCCCGGACTGCTTGAACGTGCCGGAAAGACCACTAAGGGCGCAATCACAGCGCTTTACTCTGTCCTGATGGAAGCGGATTCCCCTAATGATCCCGTGGCCGATGAGGTGCGATCGCTGATTGACGGACACATTATCTTAAACAGAAAGCTCGCTGAAAAAGGGCATTTCCCGGCGATTGATATCCTTCAGAGCCTATCACGTACCATGCCGAATGTCGTCGAATCCGATCATATGATGCTCGCCCGTCAATTCCGTCAACTGATGGCATCTTATCAACAGGTCGAAATGCTCATTCGTCTTGGGGAATACCAGGAGGGCAACGATCTGATGACCGATGTTGCGGTTCAGGCTCAGCCGTCAATCGCGGCCTTCCTGCAACAGGAAAATCATCATCCCGAACCCTTTATTCATATGCTCAATAAATTAGAGGAAACGATCCGTGCTGCCGGACTATGACGAAGAGAAAGAGCGCGCCGATTATGAGCTGTTAAAAACGGCAACGATGTTGTTACCGCTCCGCGAGCGCAAACTTGCGAAACTCAAAAATGCTTTAACCGCTGAGAATAAGAAACTCAAAAACCTCAAGCACGATTTGAAAATCGGTCAGCGTCGCCTGAATAAATTCCGTGACCAGTACAAAGAAGCGCTCGATGATTTCACCAAACATCACACAGGTGTTGTGATGATGCATGAGAAATTATTTCAGACGCTGGAAAACGAAAAGATGGCGCGCACCAAACTTCTTAAACAGGAAGAGGATAACGCCGGAAAGATGGACGCCATCAGTCAACAGCTTGAGGTCATCGGTTCGGCGCAAACGGATATCGAAAACTGTCAGCGCGAAATCGAAAAGCTTGAATATATTCTGGAACAAAAGGATCTGATGTGAAGCCGGTAATCAAACATCCCGCCACGCATAAACCTGTCACCACGACACCCACAAAATCCCCTGAGCCGATCCGACGTTCATCATCTGCTCAGACTAAATCTTCAAAAAATACTCCCAGCAAAAAGGATGCCCACGATTTCAAACGTCTGATGACTGACCCAAACGATCGCATGGCTGAATTTGAGGCGTTGAATTTTCATTTTGCCGATCTGGCTGAGGAGAAAGCCAGCGAACCTGAAGCCGAACAGCACTCGCCGAATCATCCATTTACCGAACTGACGCCGGATCTGATGTGGGGCATCCAGGAACATGAAACCCTCCCGGCTGAATTCTCGATGTGGTTTCGACAAAGCGGGGATGTGACCGCGCGATTAACGCCAGGCGACAGCGGTGAAACGATGGTGACGCTGGGTTTTCAGGAAGCGGTTTTGCCGAAGATGATCGGCATTGAAAAAGAAGCCGAACGGTTATTGTCAAAGCGAATGGGTAAAGCAATTCGCCTTAAGTTTAAACGGATTGATGCCCTATGATGTTTCCTTTCGTGACGATTAAAGAGGCCACCCTTCGCCGCTGGATTGGGGCAGGGCGCAAGCTCTCCTTTCGCCGTGATTTGAATGACGGTTTTTTTCAGATAAAGATGGTCGAGGGAGTGTCCACCTCTTCCTTTTATCATCTCCATTGTGCGCATGGCCCCATTGAGATTAATGACCCGGCGTCTTTTCTGGCGCTGGTCGCGGATATTCCGACCTTCAGTGAGGCGGCGAACGATCCTCAGCCCTGGTTTATCGAGCTGGTGAACGGGCGAATGAATGAGGATTTCAAAACGTTGTTTCGTTTCTTTACCACCAGCAAAGAAGAGGAAACCGATTTTCTGACCGCTGACATCACCATCATGAAAGGCGATGTCGAAACCCATTTTCTCGCCCGACTTTCTTTTGAATTGCTCGATCTATGGATGTCAGAAAAAATCCTCGATCCGATGGCGATTCCGTTTCCTGTGGCATTGCCGATCAAAATGCCGTTTGTTCTCGGTCAATTTTCCCTTTCCGTTGAGCGCTTACAATCGTTAACGGAGGGCGATCTTCTTTTACCGACCATGCCGTTTATGACGGTTGAGGGGGAGGGAGTAATTCCGCTCAGTGGAACAGAATTTTATTTCGAGTTGGAACCAGAAACGAATAATTCTCACCAATACCTTATAAGGATCACCCGAAAACAGGTCAGGATTATGAACGAAGAACATGATGAAAACGAAGTGGTGGTAGAAGAGGCATTAGATCAGGTGCCAGAGGTTTCACCGCACTCCTTCGGCGGGTTGAAACTCGACCTGACCATTCATTGCGGCAATCTTTCGATGACGCTCGGTGAGCTGCAAAATCTCGATGCCGGGTCGATGTTGCTGGTGGATCATGTCACGCCAGGTGAGGCGCTTTTATGTCATGGAACGCATATTCTCGGGAAAGGCTTGCTCGTTAATGTAAACGGCGCGCTGGGTCTGAAACTTCAGAATGTCTTTCGCGGTACGGGTGAGGCGTAATCCCTGATGCCGGAAAATATCAGCTCGTTTAATCCGCTGGCACTGGCGATATTGCTCGGGGCAATATCGCTGATCCCGTTGTTACTCATGATTACCACCTGCTTTCTGAAAGTCTCAACGGTGATGATGCTCACCCGTAATGCCATCGGCGTTCAACAGGTGCCGCCGAACATGGCACTCTATGGGATTGCCCTTGCGGCCACGCTCTTTGTAATGGCTCCGGTTCTCGATGGAATGCAGACGCGTTTTAAAGAGAAACCGCTCGATACCACCAGCACCGAAAAACTCGAAGCCTCGCTGAATTATGGCATCGAACCGCTGACGCATTTCATGACGCGCAATACCGATCCTGATGTCTTAACACACCTCACCGAAAACGCCCAGAAGATGTGGCCAAAGGATTTAGCCGCTGACGTGGTGACGCATCAGGACAATCTCCTGTTACTCATTCCGGCCTTTGTGCTCTCAGAGCTGCAAAGCGCGTTTAAGATAGCATTCCTGATATTCATTCCCTTCCTGGTGGTGGATCTGGTGGTCTCAAACGTCTTGCTGGCGCTAGGAATGCAAATGGTTTCACCGATGACGATTTCCTTACCCCTGAAAATTCTGTTGTTTGTGATGGTTTCCGGCTGGACGCGTTTACTCGACGGCTTATTTTACAGTTACCAGTAAGGAGAGTGAAATGGATGTCATGTATCTGTTCAAACAATCCATGATTCTTGTCGTGATGTTATCCGCGCCCCCGCTGGTGGTCGCGGTGGTGGTCGGGGTGATTGTGTCATTGCTTCAGTCGGTGATGCAGTTGCAGGATCAGACCTTGCCCTTTGCGATTAAGTTGCTCGCGGTGGGAGGGACGCTTGCCATGTCAGGACGCTGGGTCGGGGTCGAGCTGCTTAACCTGACCGAAACCGCTTTTAACATGATGGCCACTGCCGGGAAAGTCTGATGTTCACTGATATCATCGGCACGTTATTTCAGGGCATGATCGCCGTTGCCTTAGGCATCGCGCGGATCATGCCTTGTTTGCTTCTCTGTCCTATCTTTTCCTTTTCCACACTCAGAGGCATGGTGAGAAATGGCATAGTCGTTTCTCTCGCCTTGTTCGTTGAGCCTGTCATTCAGCCTTCGATTTCCGGGCTTTTGCTCACTCCGTGGGCAATTGTCGGACTTGCACTCAAGGAAATCATTCTCGGGTTGTTGCTCGGGTATCTGCTTGCGCTGCCGTTCTGGTTGTTCAACTCGGTCGGGTCACTTTTTGATTCCCAGCGCGGCGCACTGAATGCCGGAGAGCTGAACCCGGCGCTGGGGCCAGACGCCACGCCGCTCGGGGATATCCTGCTTCGATGGTCGATGGTGTTTCTGGTGATGACCTTTGGTCTGTCGCTTGTCACTCAGGTTATCTGGGATTCTTATCGCCTCTGGCCTGTAAACCAGCTCTTACCAGGATTCACAGAAGAGGGCTTTAAACAATTACTCGATCAGGTCTCAGGCTTTTTTACCGATACCGTGCTTTATGCCGGCCCACTCGTTTTAATGTTGTTGCTGATCGAATTCGCGGTCGGAATCATCAGCATTTATTCGCCTCAGCTTCAGGCAAACGTGCTATCGGTTCCGCTGAAATGTCTTGTCGGTATGTTGTTTTTTATTGTGTATCTGCCGATTCTGGAACACATGGCCGGAGTCCGCTTCTCAGCCCTGCGTGACCTGATACCTCACTTACATGATCTACTCACAAAGGAACCCTCATGAGTGGTGAAAAAACAGAACAGGCAACGGATCATAAGCTTTCTGAAAACCGCAAGAAAGGTCAGGTCAGCCAGAGCCAGGACGTTTCAAAGTTACTGGTGATGCTGGGTGTGATGGAAGTGGTGTTTGCCATGCTCGATGACACCATTGAAAAGCTCAAAGCGCTGATGGTATTGCCGACGCTGCGCCTTAACGTGCCGTTCGAACAGGCGGTGAATGATGTAGCGGGTCAGGCGTTCTTAATCGGTTCGGTGTTAACGCTTTTGACCGCTGGCACCGTGATTATTGTTCGTCCGCTGGCTGGATGGATTCAGATCGGGCCATTGTTTGCGCCAGAGGCGGCGGCACCGAAATTCGATGCGCTTAATCCGCTGCCGAAAATCAAACAAATGTTCGCGGTCAAACAATGGTTGCAAATCTTCATCAGCATTTTTAAAGCCGTAGTGTTAAGCGGCGTGTTTATGCTTTTGCTGCGATCCCATCTTCAGGAAATAACTGAACTCTCAAGCGGCAATCTGGAAGGGTTCATGAAAGCGGGTGTCGAGCTATTAAAAATCATGACTCATACCTCAATCGGCGTTTTGCTGGTGTTCAGTGTTGCTGACTTTGCCATTCAGAAATATTTCTATCTCAAACAGAATCGCATGAGTCATGAGGACATCAAGCAGGAGTACAAACAGCTTGAGGGAGACCCTCACGCGAAGAGTCATCGCAAACAGGTTTCACATGAAATTCTGAACGGACCGGTGCGGCGAATCGCCGCGAAACGCGTTGAGGAGGCTGATGTGGTCATGGTCAACCCGACACATTTCGCGGTGGGTCTGTTTTATAACCCGGATGAAACCGCCTTACCGAAAGTGTTATTCAAGGCTCAGGATGACGAGGCGAAAGAGGTGATTGCGATGGCTCATGCCGCGAATAAACCTGTGGTGCGTTACATCTGGCTCACCCGAAACCTATACCGAACGACAGAGGAGGGAGAGTTCATCCCGCGCGAAACCATCAAATCGGTCGCGGCGATTTACCGTTTGATCCGTTCTATCGAAGAGCTTCAGCCAGGAATGTCGATTGAGTTTCAGGAAGATTAAAATATCAACTCATTTTTTACCGCCTTTAATTAATTTTAGCTTGGGTTTTTTAGGTTTCTTTGGAGGTTTTGGATCGGCAAAACAGATTTCATGATAATCAACTTCTTCTCCCGTATCTTTATAAACAAAATTAACATTAGCTCTCCTCTCTTTGCTCCAAAAATTAAAATAAATAGTGCATCCTTTAATAATAAATTCATCAGGATTTTCTCGATAATAACTAATGCTATTTAATGTGGCTTTAAATGCCTGAGCTAATCTTTCAGGAGTTAATGTGCCTTTGACTTTAATTTTCAAGTTCGTCATTTCCTTTATTTTAAAAATCTAATGGCAGGGCTTGATGTTATCATTGGTTGTGCTACAATTGTTCTACTTTCACTAGGGGAGTAAACACAATGCAGACAATCAAACTGAGACAGCAAGGCGGCGCGATCATCTTTACGATACCCAGCCACACTGTGAAACGATATGGTTTAAGTGTGGGCGATTCGATCGCTCTTGAGGAGCATGATTTGAGTTTTGAGGTGCGTTCTTTGAAATCGAAACACATTCCGCGCGGATCATTCACTGTCTCTGAGCTTTTAAAAACCATTGATCAGGACGAGATTGAACACTTAAATGCATCCGTTAAAGGATTTGGCGAAGATAAGGTGGGCAACGAGGCATGGTAACAAGGAAGTCACCCGCTCGCGGTCAAATCTGGCATGTTGATCCAAACCCAGTCTTCGGGCATGAATTGAAAGACCCTCATTATTTTATTGTCATCACTGATGGTGATTTAAATCGAGCGCTAAAGGTCGCGATGTGTTGTCCGATATCAACGGGCGCTCAATCCGCTCGTTCATTCGGTGTTACAGTTAACGTTCTTCCTCACGATACTGATAATGGAAACCTTCGCGGTGTTGTGTTATGTCATCAACTCAAAGCTATTGATTTGATTTCAAGAGGAGCAACTTATTATACTCAAGCTGATGAAGCGCTTGTGAATGAAGTCATTTCTAAGATTATCAATATTATTGATCCACAAATTTAATTTTCATATTTTTAGATTTCAGAGGTTTTTCATGCGTTCATATGAAAGAATACATCCAGGGAAAATTGTTTCGACGCTTCTTTATGAGCGACGGATAACGTTAACTCAGTTTTCTGAATGGATAAAAGTTGATCCAGGAAAAATCAGCAATTTTTTTGCAGGTAATGTAAATGTCACTCCTGAATTTGCAGAAAAGATTTCTGAAGCGCTGGGAAGTAATGCACAGTTCTGGATGATGCTTCAGGAGCGTTTCGACAACAGGAAAGCTGAGGAACAAAAAATGAAAGAGGCAAAGGGAATTCCTTTTACTTTTGCTTTCTTCACTCGAAAGGATACTCCTGAAATGTATCAATTAACCGATGAAGATCTTGAATGGGATCGTATGAAACCCAGAGGAAGAGAAGTCCTTGACTGACACAAAAGGTTAAACATCATTAAGGAAGGCGAAAGCCTTCCTTTTTTTATTCCGCTCAGTTTGATCCTACTCTTCCACTTTCGCTGATTGTACCTCCCAGACGCGCCCTCTATAGTTTGAGACGAATCACTAGACTAGAGGAGAATTACAAATGCAATTTATTAATTATTCAACAGCACGGCAAAATTTCACTGCAATTATGGATAAGGTTTATGATGATTCAGAGCCGGTTTTTATCAATCGAAAGAACGGTAAGGTGGTTGTTATCATGAGCCTTGCCGAATTCAATTCCCTTAACGAAACCTTTCACATCATGAAAAGTCCGGTGATGCATTCGCGATTACTTAAATCAATAGAAGAGGACAAGAAAGATAATCTTTGTGTTCACGAACTTATTGACGTTTAGGTGATATTTAATGAATAAAATTATTCAGTTTTCTGCGAATGCCTGGGAGGATTATCTTTACTGGCAGGAGCTGGACAAGACCATGTTATCCAAAATTAACATGATGATAAAACAGATTGACACCTCTCCATTTGAGGGGATAGGTAGACCAGAACGCTTAACACTCAATTACCCTGAGTATTGGTCACGGCGTATCGAGGGGGATCATCGTCTGATTTATACCTGTGAGGATAATCAGATCAAAGTGATGGCCTGTCGATATCATTATCGAAGCGAATAAAAAAAGGGAAGGCAAATGCCTTCCCTCGCTTTTGTTATCCACAATATGAAACGTTAAACCGTCATCAGCTGCTGACGTTGATTCTGAGCGATGGCCGCATTGGTCTGACCTGCATCGGCATTCATCATCGCACACGAAACATTGCCATGAGGATGATTGTCACCGACGTTACCGCCCTCAAGATGGGTAATCAGATCCTGACGGGCAATGTTCACCAGCGCGATTGAGTTACCGGAAAGCTTATCCTGATTGGCCAGCGCATCCTTCCAGGAGGTGTCTTTCCCGTCAGTGGTTTCAGGCTTGCTGTAAACGTTGGTGTGCTGATCCATATACTGACCGATCAGTTCACGCGTTTCTTTATCGCCGCCGATGTTGCCAGCGCCGTTTGATGCCTGTACGGGGTTTGAGGTGGCAAGGTTTGACGTGGAATTATCGTCAGACGGAGCGGGATTCGGTGAGGCTAAACGACAATTGTTGATCGCACCTGATGCGAGGTTCACATTCAGGTTCTGGCCAATCGCATTACCGACCTGATTTGCGCTTTTTGCATCATTGCTCATGGTTGGGGTGGGCTGGCTGACCACCTCGCGGTTCTGAAGACCAGAGGTCAGGCCATCGGTCAGCGCGCCCGTAATCGCGGGGTTTGTGTTCGGGTTGAAAACCGAACCGTGCATGTTAATCCCCATCTTACGAAGCACTTCTTCCAGCACCGAATAAAGATGGGATTCAGGTACGGTCGCACCCATACTGGCACCGCCAGGTTCCGCACCTGTGAACACCGGGTTCGAGCTGGAATTGTTCCACATGCTCAAGCCCAGGTTCGCGGCATCCTGACCCGTACCAAAGGCGTTGGAGTTGTTGTCATCAAACAGATTGTTGCGTAACAGCGAACCGCTGAACATTTTCCCGACCATCTCGCCGGGATTTGTCAGACCACCATACACTCCTGTTTCATCCTGTTCGCGAGAAAGCATTTGATTGTTCATGCTCCAGCGCTGGTTATCGGCCATCGAGCGCGCCTGAGAAGGCGCAACGTCAGTCATACCGCCTAAATTTAATCGCATAGCGTGTTTCCTGTAATGTGAATGAACTAATGAATGTGACATCCTTCAACCTATTAAGTTAATTTCTCTCTGAATTGGTTCCCCTTTATATTATCGAACGGGCATTTTCGAATAACTCTGATCGGATTCGCGCATTGACTGTGGCCACCAGATAACAAGATGGTGATTATCTGACTGCGGACGACAGGAAACATCGTCACAGGTCGATTTGGTTTTAGAGGCGCATCCTGATAACACCATGACCGTTATCATGAGGGTTATAAGCTTTGACATTCTCACTCCTGATAGCGGATCACATTTGAATTTGAGGTCAGTAGAGACTGACGCGAACGACGGCTTTCACCTCGGGAACGGAAGGCGACGTAAATTTCAGATTGCTGACCCGGCGCAATCGTCGAACCCGGCCAGACCGCTGCGGCCAACACATCGTCATCTGCACAGCTTGACTCATCAAAACGAATCGGTTGAGTAGTAATGTTCTTCATCACGCCGACACTCAGCTGAACGGTTTTGTTGTTAAACCATTGGGTGCGAGAATTGTCGACCATGAGTCCAGAGGGGAGAGTACAGAGCTGATTGATCGCGACACCCTCACCACCGGATTCAAAGCCTTCCGGCACTTTATTTTCAGCCAAATCACGAAGCGCGTTCTCGATGTTGCCGCGCATCGCGGAATATTCCTGGCGGTTCTGAATGCCTCTTAAGTCGCTCGCCAGCTGCTGACGGTCACGCGCTGAAATATAACGTGTCGGGTCAACCTGATCGCCTATCAGGTGAGGCGTGATGATAAAGAGCCGTTCGCGTTGATTGGTTTCATGACGGGTATAAGAGAAGAGGTGGCCGATATAAGGGATGTCACCTAAGACAGGGATCCGATGACTCATGTCGCCCGTTTCCCGCGAATGAATGCCACCCATTACCAGCGACCCGTTTTCCTGTACAAGCGCCTGCGTCGATATCGTGACTTTCTGATCGCCAGTCGCTTTGTTGTCATCGTCGCGGTCAACTTTCCCATCCTCGATATTGACATCAAGCTGAACGGTTTGATGTTGTCCTGTTCCAATCGCACGCGGCATCACCTGTAAGCTGGTTCCGGCGGTGACTGGCTCAATCTCAGCCACGCGCTCACCGACCTCAGAAATAAACGCCGTGTCACTTAAATCAATCACAGCGGGCTGGTTCTCAAGGGTGAGAATCGAGGGATTCGCCACGATGGAGGCATTGCCCGAACCCTCAAGCGCCTGAATCTGGCTGAAGAACCGCGAATAATCGGTCACGAATAACGAGCTTGCACCCCGAAAGAGGGTTGACCCGGCGGTGATGTTCCCGAATGTGCCGCGAAGGTTTGCGCCAAGTTCATTCATCGATTTCCGGTCGACATCCACAATCATCGCATCGATTTCAACCAGCTTCTGAGGGATGTCAATCTGGGAAACCAGAGACTGATATTCATCGCGTTTGCTCGGGTCATCGCGAATTAACAACGCATTGTTTCGCACGTCTGCGGAGACGTAAGGATGAAGTTCATCCGGGTTATCATCGTCATCAGATTTGGGGCCGGAGGTTTGTGAGTTGACGAGGTCGTTTAGAATCGAATCAGACTGATCCCGAATCTGTTGTTCCATCCGTCCCTTCATACCGCCTGTTGCATCGGAATTTTGCTGAACCCCTGATGCACTCTTCCCGGTTTTCTGTCCTAACAATTCAGCGAGAATGGTCGCGACACCCGGAACCAAAATTGTTTTATCGCGATACTGAATATTGCGGTCAGCCACAGAGGCATATTTCAGGGGAAACACCATCATCTGTTTGCTCGTTTTCTTGTCCTTGTCCTTCGCGCTGAAATCCTGAATCAGTCGGACATACTCTGGAGGGCCGGTCACGATCACAACGCCGTCATCAGGCAGTTCACCGAAGCCGAATTTCGATTCCAGCAAACCGACATCCGTTAAGGCCTGTTTTAAATCAGGCGCGGCATCGGCTGACACTTTGATCCGTCGCGAGATTTGATCGGACTGGCGACTGATATACAGCGTGTCGTTATAGACGAACCATTGAAAGCGATATTGCAGACCTAGCCGATTCAGGAAATCAGAAGGGGAATCCGCGCGAAGCCTCCCGTCGACATTGACATCAAAATCCACAGGGATGTTAAGACTGACACTGTGACTGGTGGCGAAATCCTGTAAGACAGTTTTCAGCGGTGTATTTTGCGCGGCATACGCATAGGCACCCTCCGACCAGCTATGCGGAGTTTGGGCAAAAGCCTGGAAAGTGATTGCTGTGGTAGTCAGGGCAAATAAAGCCGAACGAATTAAGCGCGTTGAACGATTTAACACTGTTATCCCTTAACGCGGTAAAGTTTCCCTTACCGCATATTGTTCAGCTGATAGAATCGATGATGGATTTGCTCAGGTTATGCTTGAGCGTTTGAAGCTGGTTATCTGCGAGGTTCGCGGTGGCCTCTTTCCTCAACGCGTTTTTAAACATGAATAAATCCTGCATGGTGGGGGATTGACCCTCCATGTTTTTCGCCATATCCGAAACCGAATGGTTCGATTTCGACAGCTGGTGATCGAGGCGTTTTTGAATATCAAGCATGTTCGACATCTTCACTCCTTACATTAATCGCGAGACCAAATGTTTCTGAAAACCTGCCCAGGTCAGTGACAGTTCACCTTTGTCGGTGGCAAGAATAAGTTCATCATGCGAAAGCTTGTCATCTGGATTGAGTGCCCACATGGCTAGATGATATTTCGACATCCATTCAGCCAGCTCTTCAGCATGATCGGGATGATGATAAAGCGTCGCCTCGGTGCGGGTATTCGCGCTGCGCTGAATCTGACGAAACACCGCGTGAAGTTTGTCTTCATCCGGGAGCTGATCGAGCATGGCCATAAAGACTTTTTCGACCAGGCCTTTTGCCCTTTCGGTGATTTCATCGCTATCTCGTTCACGTTCCTGATACCATTCGGCAAACAAACCCTCGGATTTATCGAGGAAGTTCTGTTCCATTTCCTCAAGGATTTGCGCGAGACGTTTCTGATGTTCCTCGGTGGCTTTTTTTTTCATTTCTATGATGTCTTTTTCGGTTTGTTCAATCAGCTGCTGACAATGCGCCTCAGTGATTTCCATCAGAGACGCGGCGGCGCTGTCCTCTTCCATCATCTGACGGGTGATCAGCACACCCTCAATCGGGTCGGGTTCAAATTCGAGCGTCACGACGGGCAGACGGATCATTTTCTTTCCATTCTCCACAATGCTGCATCAAAGAGGGCGCGCGCACGGTTGAGCGATCCGGCTGAAATGATTAAACCCCGTTCCTCACATTCGAGCACCTCCTCACGATTGAACCGAAGGCGTAATCGTTGCCAGACCGGATCGACAAACATTTTTTGTGTGAGGGAATAGAGATAAGCCGGACGACGATAATCAATGCCTGTCGGTAAGAAGGTTTCCGGTCGAATGCCTTTGATAATCCGTTCGCACCAGCGCTGATCCTGAATCGACAGATGGGTGTACTGATGATTACAGAGCGAGGAAACCAGTTTTAACATCGCCTTTTCCCTTACAGGAGAGAGATCGATATATTTCAGGGTTCGCGTATCTGGCGCGATCACTTTCGCGACCGGAATCTGACACAGCGCTCTTACCGCTGAAGGGGAATCCTGATAAAGGCGCATCTGTTCGCGCTCACTCAGATCGAACCAGGGCAGACTCTCCCAGCTTTCATGAATGTCGGTGACGAACCCTGAGCGCCACCAGTTCAGCCAGTCGATTTCATCAATCATTTGTCACCGCCAGATCCGTTCCGCTTTGCTTTCGTTTCTTAATCTGCTTCCAGACCGCCGCCCCGATGCCGCCTAACAACGCCATGATCAGCACCACCAGCAAGAGAACCTTAACGCTGTTAAAGGTGGTTTCACGCATATGAATCGGTCCGACAGACACCATGTTGATATGGTCGTGATAAGCGACAGCCGGGAAAAACACGATTGAAATCGCATCATCGGATTTACCGGACAGGCCGGGAATGCTCGCCGCGATCAGCTGGTGGATGCGGGGTCGTATCGCATCGGGATCGAGTTCTGAGGTGTACTTAATAAAAACCGAAGCGCTGGCAGGCTGAACAGGTTCACCCGGTGCCACGCGTTCAGGCAAGACGACAGAGACACGCGCGAGCACCACGCCGTCAATCTGGGAAAGCGTCGATTCCAGCTCCTGCGAAAGGGCATAGATATAGCGAGCGCGTTCCTCAAGCGGACTGGATATAATCCCATTCTTTTGAAACATTTCGCCCAGGTTGGTTCGGGCTTTATGCGGCAGGCCTGCGGCGTTCAGGATACGAACAGATCGATCGATGTCAGACTGATTCACGAGTAAGGTGACACCCGTTTTATCGATTTGCTTATCGGCGGTGATGTCGTAATGTCCCAGCTCGGAAATAATATCGTTCGCATCGGATTCGGAAAGGTCGCTATTCAGCGGCACCTTCGCATCACATCCAAGCAAGAGCAGGATGGAGACGGCGAGCAAAATACGTTTCATGCAGTCACTGTAAATTGGTGATCTTGTCGAGGCTTTGCACAGCCTTCGAAACAATCTTTGTGTTCATCATGCTTTCAAGATAATAGTTTGAGAGCTGACCCTCAGCCTTGTTCATGGCCAGCGGATCGGTACTCTGTGTGGCACGGCGAAGGGTGGTGTCGAGTTGATTTTTCTCGTTGTTCACCTGGTCAAACATCTCGCTGGCCTTATGCAGAATGCCACCATTGGACGCAACATCGGCAGGTTCGTTATCCAGCGAATTAGCGAACAGGCTCGCATCCGACATCGTCGGTTGAGAAGGCGTCAGGGAAATGTCATTTTGATCGGCAAACAACGAAGAGGGATCTTGTGTGATTTTCATATGACCTCGATAAAGGAAGCCCCGAAGGGCTTCCTTACGCGCTAGAACTGGATTTTGTCGGATGCCTGAGAACTGATCATGGTGGTGATCGAGTTCTGATAGCCGGAAACATAGGCATCTTTCACGTCACGTTCTGACTTGTCTAAGGTGTTTTGCATAGACTTCGCTTCGATGGTGTCCATCTGCGCCTGGAACTGGTCAGCATTTTGGTTCGCTGCGCCAGTTGAAACGCCAGTTGATGATACAGGCATAATCAATCTCCTTAAATTTATGAAATGAATATCGAAATATTCATTTATTAAGTTGCCAGAACCGATTTTCAGTTCCAGCGGGGGTTGAAAATATTTTATTTCGCCAGTGAATTCAGGGATTTGAGCTTGTTATAGAGCGTTCTTGCCGGGATCCCCAGCTCGTTCGCCGCATCCATCACCTGATTATCATGGCGCGTCAGACAATCCTCAATTAAACAGGACTCGATTCGGGCCATTCTGTCCTTCAGCGTCCAGCTGATTGACGCGGGTCGTGTGTTCTCCAGCACCTGCATCCCCAGGACAAAGCGCATCGCGGCGGCTTTGAGTTCCCGCATGTTGCCAGGCCATCGATGCATCAATAACGATTCGGTGAGGCACTGATTGAGCGCGGGTAAGGGTGTGTTGTAGCGAATCGCGGCCTCTGCTGCGAAATGCCGGAAATGGGGGATGATGGTTTCCACCTTTTCCCGTAAGCTCGGGAGGGTGATTTTGACGGTCGACAAGCGGAAATAGAGATCGGAACGAAACTCGCCTTTCTCCACCAGCTCATTTAACGGGCGTTGTGCAGCCGCAATCACCCTGAGATTGACAGGATGGGTTTCGGTGTTGCCCAGGCGCATCACGGATCGGGTTTCGAGGACGCGTAAAAACTTTGCCTGAAGCTGTAAGGACATCGAGTCGATTTCATCGAGAAACAACATCCCGTCATGGCTCGATTCGATATGACCGATGCGCGGTTTCATCATCGCCCCGGTATAGGCACCAGGCACCGTGCCAAAGAGTTCAGCCTCCGCCAGTGCGTCAGGTATCGCGGCGCAATTGATGCCGATGAATGGACCGGTCACGTCGCTCATTTCATAAAGCGTTCTCGCGAACGTATCCTTCCCCGTCCCGGTTTCGCCCTCGATCACAAAATCGATATCCAGAGTTGACAGACGTTGAAGCCAGCCCTGATTCTCTTCTGTGAACATTTCTGTTTGTCGTCCCTGAGCTGTGTTTATGGTTATCTCTGAATGGGTATCCACGCGCTCACTCCACAAAACGAAAAACTGAAAGATAATCTCCAGGAGATCACGTTATCAAAAAGAATACAACGATTTCTTTCAGAAGTTTTACCGATGAATAAGGTCACGCTATCACGGCAAATAACATTTGAAGATAGGAAAGCGGCGTGATTTTAGAAAAGGGAATAATGTAAAGAATATTCAGTAACAGGTCAGACAAGCATTTGATTATTTTAATCATCTTATCAATGCATTTTAAATCAATGTTTTAAAGTTCAGGGTTAACAATCACTTAACATCAATTTGCATTTTGATAAGTTTGAATACTCACGGATAGATTTACACCTTTTACGTCTTGTTTAATATTACGGTTTAATGAAACGAATCACCCTTCTATTATTAAGGTTATTCATTCATAAACGCAAGAATATTGCGCGTGCATCTTCGCAAGAATAAGCGCAAGACTCAATGATATATCGCTCAGATTGAGAAGCGAAATATTCAGGCGTAAAAAAGGCGATCCGAAGATCGCCTGAATCTTACTTGAATTTGGCGGCGTATTTGTTCACCTCATTCACATAATTCGGATCGCCGATAGTCACATTCGACAGATTGTTTTTATCGACCTGGTCATCGCCGGAATTGTATGAGCGAAGGGCGGCGTCATAGGTGCCGAATTTCTGTTTGCCATGCTGCAACAGAAGCGCGGTACACATGATCTGATTGCTCGGATCATTCATATTGCTTCCCAGCTTATCAGGATGTTCAGCCCTGACCGCTGCATACGTATCCGGGTTAATCTGGTTCATGCCGGAATCGGTTTTCCCGTTTCCGGGGTTCGTCGATGTCGCGTTCACATCGCCGCCAGATTCCTGCATGGTGACAGCGACAAGCAGTTTCGCCGGAACGCCAGTTTCTTTCGACGCGGCCTGATAATCAGAGCCGTATTTGTCGACCAGCTTTTTCAAATCGGGATCGTCAGTATTGAGCGAGGTATCACCTGTGGTCATTTTCGGTGAAGCGGTTGAGCTGGCATCGGTGCCGCTGGCAGACGGTGTGGCCAGACGAACATTCGAAATATCCTGTGGGCCTGGCGCGCTTAATCCGGTGTTGCCTGCCATCAGCTGAGGCTGTGACGCAATGGCAGACGAGGGAGGCGGTGGCGCGCCCTGATCGGTATTCCCGGCGACCATTTTCAACAGGTTTTGCAGTTTCTGAAGGAATTCCTGAAGCATTTGTTCAATCGTTCCAATCAGACCTCCCGACAGATTCTGGTTCTGAAGCGGTTGTTGGGGCTGAAGGCCACCTTTCGAGCCAGGAGGCTGAAGCTGTGGGTTCATGCTTACCGGATTCTGTGGCGTCATGCCGCCGTCATAGACCGGACCGGATCCGGGCTGACGAGGCGGTTCAGGGGTGTTAAAAGGCTGGTTTGCGCCGCCATATTCCGGTTCAGGTTGTGGCGTATTCGGGTAAGCGCCATTGGTATCAGTTACGTTCATCATGATTCCTTATAAGGTTTCGACTCAAGCCTGAAAAAAGTTCTGGCTTTTTTTAGGTGAGATTTTCCTGAGTCTGGTTCCCTGATTCAGGTCGAGGGGAACTGAATTCCCGTTTTTTTTACTCAGGAAATAACGCAAATACAGAGAAACAAAAGTGCAAGTGAATTTTTTAAGAAAGACAATCGCTTGTCTTTTTTTGGTTTCCGGTGCGGCTCATGCCGATCCGTTCAATGAGGTGGCCAGTCGATTTCATCTTGACCCATTATTGCTGAAAGCCATCGCCGCGAAAGAATCCAAAAATGAAAACAGCGCTGTCAACACCAACACCAATCAGACCGAAGATGTGTGCATGATGGGCATCAATTCGAGCCATTACGCTCAGCTCAGACGATTTGGCATTACCCGCACACGCTTACTCTCGGAGCCAAAAGTCTGCATCGCGACGGGTGCCTATATCCTCAATAATTTTTTTGAGCATTATGGGCGCTCATGGGATTCGCTCGGTATGTATAACACTGGTCCGAATCCCAAACTCAAATCCCTTCGCGCGAGCTATGCCGCCTCGGTACGTGAGATTTATCTGAGGCTCACAAAGGAAAGCGGCACTGAGCCACATCCCTTCAGTGATTAAACAGGCGTTCTCAGCACAAATCCGGCCTCTTTGGCGGCATCAAGCGCGGCATTAAAGCCGTTGTCGCGCGTTAACATGCGCCCTTTGATGGTATAGGAGGCGGGATACTGGTCATTATTATCGGAATAGGCAAATTGAATCGACCCCAGTTGTTCAGTAATCGATACCGTCGCGGAATTCGACCCGCCCAGCATGAAATTCGGTGACGCGTACCCGTCGGTTTTCTTGACGGTATGAGAAAAGTTGAGTGATTTGATCCGAAGATTCTGACGGTCTTTGAGCATGTCAGATATCTGATCCTGAGTCAGCGTCTTTGCCGCCCACTGGTGTTCAAGTTGCTCGCGCACGTCCTGGTTAAACTCAAACGTCAGCGTGGCGATGGCCCGCGGGTTTTCGCGAATGGCATCAATAAACGATTTCAGCTGGTGGTCGTTTTCCATCATCTCCTTTAATCGGTCGGAATGAACGCCCTGATGCGTAAAGTTGGTGAGGGAGGCCAGATACTGGCATAACGTTTTATGTTCGAGCTGATTGGCATTCTTAAAGCTTGACTGATATTCCGCTCTCGTAATGAGTTGAGATTTTTCCTCATAGGCTTTCTGATTTCTCACCAGAGACTGAAGGGCGAGGAGCGCGGTTTTCTGACCGTGTCCTGTCAACTCATGATGGCGGCTCGGTATGCTGCTTTCATACCAGCTGGAAAAATGCCTGTCGAGGATGGTTAGTCGTTCATCAGGGGATAAGGCATTCTCCTTTTTGCGATTGACCTGGGCGAGCAATTGCGACGAGGCATTATCTGTGAAAAACCGATCGAGACGGTTCACGATGGTATCAATCTGACGCGAGGTGATTTCAGGTGCGTCATTCAGATCGATTTTAAGTTTGTGTTCGGTGCGATTATCAATGGAAACACTCATATCCGCACTGGGCGAAACATACGCGGTTAAGTTTTCCTTGCTGCCATTAGAAAACCAGCGAGGCCCGAAGGGCGCGGAAAGACCCGCATTAATCGCCGCGCGATCGGCGAAGGAAAAGGAATTGTCGCTTTGTGCCGAACTCTCTCCGACACTGGTCACGCTGCGTGAACGTTCACGGCGATAGTTGACCGCTGAGACATTCGCGGAACCCGCTACGCGAAAGCGACCGATTCCGGTTGTGGTCGGGACGTCATCTGACACAAAAGGAAGAGAGACATAGAGACTCGCGTTCACGTTAAGCGAAAGATTCACATCCTGCCTGTTTGTGTTCGTCACCTGCGGACTGGTGCCACGGTTCATGATCTCAATCGGGTTGAGGTCTCCGGCAATGAGCTGTTCGATAAAATTATTCAGCTCATGTTCAGCGATATCCAGCGACAAGGTTGAGGCGTTCGCATTCCTGGCGGTTAACGATGCGCCTCCTCCTAATAGCAACGTTTTCGACATCGGCAAATGATGGGATTCATCAAGGTAAACCGGATGCGCGGGGTCGAACTGCGAAAAGAGATTGTTCACAGCGGCCATGTTCAGGTTTGCGGTGTGCGCCATTGAACGACCGAAGGAGACGTTAAACCCTTTCTCGGTGCGCGTCAGGTTCATGCTATAACCCCGATCGGCTCGCGCGGCGGCACCCGCACCCACAAATAACGCCCGGGAAAAGTAAGAGGTCACTGAGGCGTTCACACCATACCCGCGCGAGAACGACACGCTTTCACCTGTCTCCATGCCGCGAAGCGTATCGAGTAAGTTTTGCTGAAGGGCTGCTTGATCAGATGCCTGCAATACAGAACGCGTGGTGATATTGACACCGTGGTTTTCTTTGCTGAAGGCTTTGACCATCTGGCGAATCGCGTCATAGCTTCCCTCAAGCGTGCCGTGATTCTCGAAGCCCTGATCAGTGGCGGCTTTAATCGGATTCTGATCCCATAAGCCATAGCGAAGCGCGGAAAGCTTTTCCCCGGTTTCCGCTAACCATTCTGGCTTTTCTTTTTCAAGTGTAAAGGATTTCTCGATATCATCCATCAACTCATGAAAATGGCGCATCACTAAGACATCATGAATAAGCCTTGATTTGACCAGCCCGATTTCATCATACGCATCCCGGTTTAATCCGGCAGGCACCGCCTCTTTTTGCTGATTTAAAATCACGTTTCGGTCAAAGAGCTGCGTCATGATTTGCACGGACTCATTATCCAGATCCAGCGGATAGGCGTTCATCATGTTTTTTAAATGCTCAGTGAGATTCGAGCTGCGAGAGCTGGCGATATTAAACAGACCCGATTTGGTGCGTTTCATTTTCGGTCTGATGGTGGAACGAAGATTGTTATCAAGCAGCCCGTAATGTTTCCCAATGAGCTTACTGTAATGCGTGGCACTCTGGGCGAGAATGTCTTTGAAATCCTGCAACTCACGAATCAGGTTGCGTTGTTCTGGGGTTTGCGCGTGTTGATAAAGGGCATGAATGCGTGAGTGCATTGTCTGGGAGGGTGAATCGGGATAGCGGTCTTGCAGGATCCGAATCTGCATCGCTAAATCGCCCTGCATATCATATAGCGGTTTTAAGCCCTCGCGACCATGAAAGGAGTGCTGTACGCCATAGGCGGCATTCTTAAGCGGTCGTGGCCATTCCATTGTCGGGCGAAAAATAAAGGCGTCCATCCGATCCCGAAAGTTTGTTTTCACTTTCCGCTGACGGTGAAGACCGCCGATCGTATAATTTGATTTGACGTTGACGACACCCATTCGGCGAACTTTGTCATCAGCCTTGAGTGTTTCAAAGCTGTTGGTTAAGACGTCTGGCGAATTCGGCGTCGAGGGTTCCTTTTCATCCTGAAGATAAGGGGTCCAGTTGCGACCGCTGCGGATCCATAAATCCCGGTTCCCATCCTCAAACGCAATCACGCCCGGTTTTACGGTGTGCAGGTCGATGAATTTGATATTTGCAATAAATTCATTGCGCGGCGGTGTGATCACCTGAAGCGGTTGCGTCTGGCCAGCGCGCCACTGCGATTCATTCAGGGATAAGACCTCGCCTTTACTGGATAACATCAGGAGCTGACGTTCAGCGGTCATTCCTAGACTCTGTATTTTGAGGTCTGGCTTGCCGCTCGTTTTGGCAAGCTGTGAAGCATTGACCGTTTTCGAACTGCCTGAGGTGCGAAACGTCAGATCACCATAACGATTGACTGTCACCACATTCGCCGCATCGAGGACGGCAAAATCAGTAATAAAATGGTCGTGGTCGAGTGAGGGAATTTGCTGATCGAGAGAAAGCGTTTTTTTTACCTGAGGCAGCGCGAACACCGCCCCTGATTCTGGCTGGCGCTGACTGAACTCACGCACTTTGAGTTTTTTGATGGCGTCATCTTTGAGTATCCACGGCGCGCCGTCGAGACCTGCGCGAAGACGGGTCATCTTCATGCGATCGGATTTTTCCTCGCTGGTCATTTCCCACTGACCCGTTTTCTCGTTAAGGAAATAAGGACGGTGGTCATATTCCGTGACCTTTCCAAAGCGATCGAGGTCGATAACGTTTTTCGGATTCGGCACAAACGGATCGAGGCCTTGCTGATGGTCAAGCGTCATCGCGTCGGTGATGTTCCAGGCGCTTTCAATGCTGACGTTGTGGCTGTCGATGTTGACGCCGATGAAATGTTTTTGCTCTAACTTGTCTTTGACTAAAAAATATATCCGGTCACGCGTGACGTTGCGGATATCCTCAAGCTTAAACCCCTCACCGATGGTCGATGAAATCGCCTCGTTGATTTTTTTTGCCCGAACGTTCATCGCGCCTGAATCAAAATGCAGCGTTGAATCATGAATGCTGGGCAAAGGGGCGCATTGAAGCGCACCGCGATAATCGATGGCGAAAATCGTCTTGTCAAAGATAGCGGTTTTCTGACAGCTGGCACCGTGTGGCAAATTCAACGAAAGGCGAGAGTTCGGATCGTTCACATCCTCATACCAGACCAGTTTTTGCACCTTATCATCATCGTTCCTGAGCTGGAGGAGTGCGTGACCTTCACGACTTACGGAAAAATGTTCAATCTTTTTATCGACGGTAATCCCAGGTGTCTTCTTTGTCTGCGCGCGGTCAGGGAAAAGATGCGGTGACATCGCCTCAGTGAGGGATTCTTTTTTCAAGGTTTCATGATTGACGGCCACCAGCTGGCGATCGTTATTCACGCTATAAACGTTGCCATCAGCCTGAGTGCTTAACAGCGAACGCCGATCGGTCTGAGAACGGTAAGGCTCCCAGGCTTTCGACGCCTCATTAAACCGGAACAACTGCTTCATATGCACCCGAAATCTTCCGGTTTCATCAGAGGTCGATTCCGTGAGGAATTCATTCAGCGCCTTTCCTGGCAAGGCAATTTTTTTACCGTCGACCATCGCGAAATCGTTAATCAGTTCCAGCTGATGCGATTGTGTCGGACGATTGCGGTTAAGCATGGAGGGTTTGGGCGGTGGGAGCCAGTCTTTTTTTTGCTGGCTGTGGGTGATACCAATGAACCCTTCATCCGTCATGGCCAGCGACATCAGGCGACCTTTGGTGTCGAGCAGAACATGACGGTTTCGGTCATCGCTGTAAGCCAGCGACTGATAACTGAGTGCCGGATGGCCGATGGTTTTTGACAGCAACGGCTCAAGGACCGGCGCACCTTCGGGCACCTGAACCGCGAGTTTCCCTTTCTTATTCAGCGACAGCTGACATTTCATGAAAGGAGAGGTCGGTAATTTTTCGGTAATGACTGAAAGCTTTGGAGCCTCCGCCTTGTTCGTGTTGTTATTATTATTTTGTTTCTGAACAGGTCGGGAAAGAAACTTATTCTTCAGATTTGAAATATTCATTCTTATACCCTGGTAATCAGAGATTTCCTAAGGTGAGTGAGGATAAGCGGAATTTTGTTCCACACTTTAGAATAAAATTATCAATATGGAGGGAACTTCAAAGGAAGGAAAATAAAAAGCAGACAAAAAAGGATTTTTCGTCTGCGTTGTTGTACGCATTACAGATCTTTTAATTCATCTGCGAGAGAGGGATGTCGTTCAAGTAAGCATAATAACTTACGTGATGGCCCAAGAGGTTTACGGGTGTTATTGATCCAGCCGTTCGCCAGCGACGGCGAAACGCCGATAATACTGGCGAGCTGTTCCGAATTGACGTTCAGTGACTGCCTCAGTCGACTGACGTCGGGGCGGGTGAACAGAGTGGAAACGCTGCATCGCTCGCGTTCAGGAAACAAGGTGGTCGGATCGCATTGTAATGCGGTTAGTGAGTGCATAACGATTTCTCCAGTTTAAAGGTGCAGGAAAACATCTTCCTTAATCGCCGCCACAATCAGTTCAAGACCGCCTCCGGTTTCAATGATGGTAAAACCATCGCTATGAATTGTGGTGGTTCCTTTAAATTGATAACTGTCCAGGTCATCAAGAACTGAGCGCTTCACATTTGCCTTTGTGGATTTCATGATGTAGATCTCAGAATTGTAATAATTTACTGACCCAGACAAAGAAAAGTTTGCATTCCATGCGGTTAATTCTCCTTGTGTTAACGACCCAGGGAGTCTGTCCATTAAACCCATCTTGTTTGTAATGATTAGTCGATAAATTCCGTCGAGCATGGTTCACCTGTTTTCGATGATAATTTGGTAAAGGAAATGTTCGCCTCCAGATCCTGATCCAGATCCTGTTCAAGGTAATACCCGCCGGTAATATCAATGAGCTTGCCGGAAAAGGTGTAGGCCTGGTATTCGTTCAGGATGGGAGACATTTCAGAGATGGTGTTTTTTGCGACGTTCAGTAAGAGGTAACGATGATGAAAAGAGCCGTAAAATGATAAGCTCAAACCTTGTCCTAACAATTGGTTTTCTTTTACGTAAATCTGGGCTGAAGTGCCGAATCCATTCGAGCTGACGATCGTAACAAGATAGTGACCTTCATCCATTTTTAGCGTCCTCTTTTGTTTTGACATTGAACAAATCATGCCATCAGGAAGCAAAAAGATGTCACTAAGTGAGCGATTAAAAGAAAGTTCTCAGCAATTCATGCTTTCCGTGAGAAAAAGTTATGCGCGTCTGTGTTGCCTGATCCTTTCGCGGAGGATCAACTTGTTGTTGTCTGAGGCAAATTGTTTCGGATTGGCAGGATTAATTTTAATCGCGGTTTCCTGAATCAGGTATTCGCGACCATCGAGAAAGGGCGGGGGGTAGAGCTTGCCCGACCTGACCCAGCGTAAAACGGTTTCAATCGAGCGAGGGCGAATCTGTCGCTGGTTCCACTCGCGCAAAGTAATAAAACGCATGATGTAAACTCCATGACAAAACGCGCCGAACGTCAGAGACGGGCGCTGGAAAGAGAGAGAGCGAGGAATCACGGAAAGGAAAAAACCCCGGCCATTGGGAGCCGGGGGAAAACCAGATAAACCCGTGTTGTATTATCGGTTTTATTTTTCCCCTGGTGAGGAATCGTTGTCAGAAAGAGGTGGCACTTAAAGAGGTATCGCGCTTATTCGATGCCGCGATTACCGTGAACCATGTCATACGCGTACTGAATACCGATGCCGAACGCGCCGGAATGCGCCTGAGAGATTTCCATCGTTGCCGGATAGGTCTCTTTACGCTCCCAGTCACGCTGAAGCTCAAGCAGGTAAGCGGTGGCCGTAATCGGACGCGCGCCAGATTGGATCATGCGGTGCATCGCCATTACATGCGCTTCATGGCTCATGTCGCCTGAGGCATCAGCCACGACATACACCTCGAAGCCTTGCTCAAGCAGACCCTGAACCGGGCCGTTCAGGCAAACGGATGTCCACAGACCCGCGATGACGATGCGGTTTTTGCCAGTCGCGTTAATCGCGTTCACAAAGTTCTGATCTTCAATCGCGTCAGAGGTTGTGCGGTTGATGTACGCTTTGGTGTCTGGGAAGACTTTAGACACCTCAGGGAACACCGGACCGGCAAAGTCGCTGCGGCTGATGGTCGAAACAATGGTCGGGATCTTGAACGCCTTTCCGGTTTCAGCAAGGATTGCTGTGTTAGAACGAAGAGAACCGATATCGATTGACTTCACATTGAAGGCCATCTGGGACTGATGATCCAGCAGAACTAATGCGTGGTTATGTGGATTGAGCAGGTTTTTTGGTTCAACCGCAACAGCTTTAATATCAGTCATGTAACATCCTTTCAATGAATATGTATTTATTAAGAGTGTCGTCTAAGAGTCTTTAACGGAGGTCATCTTGTCGACGAGAAAGACTATAAACAAATTCATTCAAAGGTGTACTTTCGATTTTGCAAAGCTGGAATATAAATCAATGAAAGCGATCCGCTCAGATTAATACGCCTGAACAAAATCAAAAGCGAATGGCCTATTCAAAAGCTGAACGGAAACAACGCGATAGATGTGTGAAATAGAAATGAAATAAAAGTGTAATAATTAGGAGGGGGAGCTGAACGACAGGCAAAAAAAAGCCGTGAATGGATAGAATCACGGCATGAAAGCTAACACGACACAACCTGTTATTATTATAACGAACGACCATAAGAGAACATCAACAGGACAGAACCTGTGTTGCGCACAGGGGTTCAATAAGAGCGTTTAAAAAGACGCCTGACGGTTCAGGCGTATAAGTGGCATATTTCAAACGTTGTTATTGTCATCAGGTTCCGCCCTGAGACTTCACATTAACGGATTAAAAAGGAAAAACGGATCAATCCAGGCCTATTCTTTAAAAATTTCATTCTGGTGTTCTGCGATGTATTGCGCACAGTGGTTGATGAACTCGCGCACTTTGGCCGATTTCCTGACCTCAGGGTGAGCCAGGAACCACAGCTCCTCCTGAATGTCACTGAACACCGGACTTAGGCGAACGAGGTCGTCATAGTGTCGGGAGTGCATCAGCGGTAACAGGCCGATCCCCATCCGATTATGAATAGCGTTAGCAATGCTCAGCACCGAATCCCCGCGAAACACAATCTTGTCAGAGGCGACGTTTGATTCGACCCATTTATGCGCCCGGAGACGCGAAAGGGAAGGGGTGAAGCCTAACCAGCGATTGTTCTTGAGCTGGTCAACGGTAAAGGTTGACCCTTCCCATTCATCGCGATGACCGAATATTGCCCATTTTGCGATCCCGACCTGACGTCCTGATAAATGATGCGGAACGTTGTTAGTTGCCCGGAACGCGATATCGGTTCCACCCGTTTCAAGGCTCACTTCCTCATTTCCCACAGACACAAAGAAGCTGATCTTCGGGTTCTGTAAAGAGAAAGAGGCAATCAGCGGATTGAGATAGTCTTGCAAGAGCGCGTCATTCGTCGTGATACGGATTTCCCCGATAAACCCGCGCACCTCCTCTGTGATGTTGCTGAGGGTGCATTTCATTTCCTCTTTCATCTTTGCCGCGAGCGTGATCAGCTCCTGTCCCGCTGCGGTAGGGAAATATTGTGTTCGCGTTCTCAGAAACAGCGTGAGTCCCAGCAAATCCTCCAGCGCTCCTAAGCGGCGAAAGAGGGTCGAATGGTTGATATCCAGAAACGCTGATGCCCTCGACAGGTTCCCATACTCACTGACAGCCAGAATGATTTTCATGTCATCCCACGAAAATCGGTTGAGTAACTTGTTCATGTTTTGGCCTCTAAAAATAGCTCCACCTGATAAATCGAACATCATGTTCCACAAAACGAACAAGAAAAATTCTCTATCTGGGCGGTTCTCAAAAAAAATGACCGCATTTGCGGTCACAGAATGGAAAATGGCGATCAGGTGAACGTTTTTCGACGATTTTCATACACCTCGGATGCGTCTTTCATCAGCTCAGGATCCTCCTTCACAAAAAGAATGCAGTAGGCATAACACTGATCGAGTTCATCGACGGTTTTCGTATTGCTCGCGGCGATCCGAAAGCGTTCGAGAATCTCCTCAGGTGATCGGGTTTCTTTCTCATGCGTCTCAGCCTGAACCGTCACCGTCTTACCGATCACCTGATTGAGTTCGGTGACGGTCTGAGGTGCAGGAACGGGAGTGACGTCGCGCTCAATGGGTTGAGTCATTTCATCAGGGGTGTAAACGCCCAGGATCACATCAGGCGTATAAAGACGCGCCCAGTATTTTACCGCCAGATAACCGAACTGTTGTTTGGGTGCCGTCGTCCAGAGTGGGGAGTTTCTGACCTTGATGAATTCAAGGTAAAGCCATTCACCCCAGGTCACCTCCTTATCGCCTGTGAGGACGGCACCGACCCGCACACACAGACCTTTTTCGGCGTTGTCGCTCTTATCCCCTGGGCGATATTTATCCCATTCACCGCCGTATTCATATTTAAACCGGGACTGGACAGCGTGAGAGCTTGTCACAACCGCGTTCACCAGCTGCGCCTCGTAACACAATCCTCCGTTCACGACGCTGGTCTTTTGCGCCACCGCATAAGGATTCATGTTCCATTGCACCGCCTGTAAGGCCACCGCGAGACAGTCAGCAGGTTTGCCCACCAGATGATTCGGGATCGTGACCCGACTCAGCGCCATCTGTTCCGCGAAAATCTGAAGCTTTTCAAGGCTGGTGGGATTGAAAATCGCTGAGCGGGTTTGAGACGGATCATGTTGCACAATATCATTCATAGATAGTCGTTCCTTTTATCCCATTCGGGGCGCGTGATTTCCTCGACGCCGCCGAACTCGTTTAACGCGCGCGCCCTGGCATAGGTCTGAAGGTCTTGACGGAAAAGATGGGTGCCAACCTCGACATCGTAAGCGGTCAGGGAATAGACACGCACTGGATACCGACCACAGTCAATCGTCTCGCTCACGGCAATGAACACAAACATCGGGTTCTCACCGTAAGACTGACGAAACCCTTCCCGATAAAATGCATCCTGTACGTGATAACGGAACTCCGCGACGTGTCTCGGAAAGCGACTCATGTCAGCGACCTTTTTCACGTCAATAATCAGTGGCATTCGGATCAGGAATTTATCGGGACGAATGCGGCACAGGAGCTGAGTCGCGTCATCGTTCCAGTACATCGAGGCCTCACAGTGGCCATCCTGTTCAAGCAGCCACCTCGCGGAGGGGTGCGCAAACGTGGAATCGCGCATGAGTGAAAGCTTTCGCCAGCTCTCAGCCGTCAATATCGTTTTCCCGCTCGCTTGTGTCTCTTCCCGAAACGCTTTTTCATCTGCCTTTCCGGCGTTGGTGCGGCGATTGAAATCCGGCAGACAGATAAACCGTTCGTCAAACTGATCCGGTTCGAGTAACGCACAATGAAGGGCGGTGCCCATATTGAGCGCATCCTTTTTCTCTTCATCCTCAGGTGCATCTTTTCGCCATTGATACACCGCCGGACTGAGGGCGATGTCATCGAGCTGAGATTTACTGATTCCCTCTCCCTGATGGTAATCCGCATTACTCAGGGAAAAATACACGCCAGGTTGCATCACGCCTCCTGAGGCCAGGAATTGACGTATCGGGCGATCGCAAACTCGCGGGTCACGCGAAACATCAGCAAATCCCAGAAACATTCAGAGACGTAAACCTGATAATCAACATCAGAGAGCGAAAGATATTCATCAACTAACGCGGTGAACTCGGTAGGGTGGTAAGCGGCAATGGCGTTATAAATCGGGATTTGGGATTTCAGGTTGTGCAGTCGTTCAACTTCGTTTCGGATTTCCTCCCAGTCTTCATTGGTAAAGTCGGTAATGAGATCGGTGATGCGTCGATTGTCGGAGATGGAAAGTCGCATGTAATGCCTTGTGATTGAAGCCAGTCGAGCATGTCTGAAATGAACTCGAAATCGGCAAGGCTCTCTGTTTGTGTTTGACTGGCGGGGCCACCAGCTTTTTTAGTACACACTCGGATCACCTTTCTCTTTCAAAAAGGCGATCAGGTTGTGCGCACAGCGATGAACGAATTTAGACACGGCGCGTAAGCGCGAACGAGACAAGCGCATGAACGTTTCTCCATAAATGATAAAGCCCCGAATCGGGGCTTTGGGTTTTCAGAGGTTTTCACAGTAGTTCTTAAATTCCATCGATATCTTATCGACCTCCCCCAGCTGGTCATAAAGGGTGTCGAGCGTACTTTGTACGTTATCGTTTGCTTTATTCAGCCTATCGATAAACTCAGTAATCTTCGGCTTGATATCCGTCAGCACCTGAGAAAGGCGAGACTGATCGGCTTTGTCCGCTTGCATGAGCATTTCAAGGGCGCGTTTACGGAGGTCTTCGGCCTGATTCCCGTCAGGGCTGGAAGCCATTTGCATTTCGGATTTGACCTCCCTGATTTCAGAATTGGGTAATTTTTCAAAAAGCTCATTTTTGAGGTCGTCTACCTGGGATGTTTCCTCGACATCTTCCGCGTCATCCTCTTCAGTCACCTCGGGTTCGGCGGGAGAGGGGATGTCTGCTTTCGTGGCTTCCTCAACGGGCATGGTGATTTTTGGCTTGATACCGTCCCAGTCGAAGCCGTCTATTCTGTCAGGCAAGCCATGCTTCTGATGAAAAAAGAACGTGGTCAGGTTGCCGCCAGCGGTGGGCCTGGCCTGGATCACGTTGATGCAATCTCTTTCGTTGAGGTAGCGGATCAGGATGTCTTTATCTTTTCGGCTGAGTTCGGCAAAGCTCTTCACTTTCTGGCTCATTTGAGGAAGGCGAACGCCGTGAGGCATTCTTTCTACAAAGTTTTTTACCTCAGCGAGTGGACGCCAAAACTTATTGGGCAGGTTGATTAAGGCCATGGTCTCTCCTGTGTCTTAAGGGTATCAGAACCGATTTTAATGGGTTCAGGTCAGCGTCCAGGCTCTTAAGATTTCACAGGGATTAGCAGAACTTACCTAAATTCGCACGATCTGAAACAGACGATTTGACCCGCGATCAGCGGAAAGCCTGAGCCTGATGAAATGCTGGACTGAGGCAATAAAAGACCACAAGTTATTAACAAAAAAATCATAATCTGTGTGATTTCATCGCGTTGTTTGACCTAAGTATTCATTCGGACGGTTTCAGCGATCAAAAAAACAGCCGGAATGAATACCCAAGTTCGCACCATTGCCAATCATCCTGATCACGCCGGGCGACCGACGAACTGTGTTGCGCCGTTCAACGCCCTGATTAAATACTAAGAGATTTAAATGGTCAACTACTTAAGTTTTAGGTGGGAGTGTCAAAATGTGACGAGGGTCGAGAAATGTGAATTTTAAATCTCTAAGTTGTTAATCTTGCCCGAACTGTGGGTTCGGGCGATAAGTGTCTGATTGGAAGGGGTTACATGCCGCGCTGAGAGAAAACAATACGACCTAAAATCTGAAGGTCGTCCATGCCGATTTTTTCTTCGGGGTAAAGCGCCTGGTTATAGGTTCGCATGGTCAGTTCACTTGAACCGGATCGATAGAGTGCCCGAATTTTTTTCCAGTTTCCTTGATCTATCGCATAAAATTTACCATCTATGATTTGCTTGTCGTTCAGGTCGACAACGACACGCGTTCCGATGGGCATCACTGGGGCCATGCTGTCATCTTTGACAGAAAAGCCGATGAAATCGCCTTTGTCGACATCAACACCAAACGTTTTAAGATCTGCTTCAGAAAGCGTCATTTTCAGTCCAGAATAAGCGGTGAACGGAAACGGCGAGTTCGCAAAAGCACTTTCAATATCAGGAAGTAACGGTATTGCGATCTCCCCCGCCAGGGTCAGTGAAACGCCTCCGTGTAATTCCAGCGTTTCAGGTGTCAGGCCGGATTCGTTTCGGCCAGCAGTATGGTTAAGTTCCGTGCTTTGTTCAACATACTGGAACCCGTTTCCTGTTAACAGCCAGTGGGCATTGACGTTTAACGCCTCCGCGATTTCGACAAGTCGCTTACTCGATTTTGCCTGGCCTGACACCAGTTTGTACACAGTTCCCTGAGTGACACCGACCCGACGGGCTAATTCACCTTGCGAGTAACCTCTCTCTTCTAACATCGCTTTCAGGCGGTCAGCTAATGTCATTTCTCTCTTTGAACCTCTTCATGTCTGGGAGTTGAAAATCCAATACTTAAGGCGTTATGATTTGCATTCCGGCAATTACTGAGGTAATTAAACCTGTGAACGAAATCGTTCGGTTCGCCATTGCGCAATACGGCAGCCAGAAAAAACTGGCGGATGCGTGCGGCGTCACACAGGGGGCTGTCTGGAAGTGGCTTCACGGTCAAAATGAGATTTCTCCGCAATATGTTTACGCGATTTCTCGCGCCACCGATGGCCACTTTAAGCCCCATCAAATTCGTCCTGATTTACCTGAATTGTTTCCTCAACCTTAAGTGAAACACTTCAACGCTCTTTAACAATCTGTCTTTTTATGACGACGACGACTTTCACTTTAGCGCGAAATTTTCGTGGGCGCTCCACGGCTCTCTCTATTGTTCCCACTAGTGAAAGCTATGGATATGAGTCATCAGATTGAACTTTTTATGACAATTGTATGACACAGTTATCACGCGTTGTTACTTAAAGATGATTCTCCGCTCGCACCCATACCAATGACAAACACCCAGGAGTTTACCGAATGCGGTCTACACGGAATTACACGGCCTTAAAGATTGAATCCACACTACTTAACGCCATCAATATTCACGGCACTGAAAACATTGCGAAAGCGATAGGCCTGGATAGGTCTCAGATTTCGCGATGGAAAAAATCCCACATCCCGAAGTTTGCGCGGTTTCTCGCATACATCGGTTATGGCATTGAGGATGACGATTTGAGAAGGCTGGCCTCAGAGGTCGCGAAGCTCTTGATAAAGGAGATGCGCGCCGATCCTGACTATCCCGCGCGCAAGAGAGAGGAATAAAAGCGTCGTCGAGTTCAGACAATCTGTTAAACGTCAAGACCACAAAGCCGCTTTACATACTGAACCGCTCCCTTTGTTCATTTCAGGGAGTGATCTGAATCAATATAAAAAAAGGATCTCTGTGGGGCAGAGATCCTTCAACGCTGATTTTCAGAGGTGGAAAGCATGAATCCTGAATCTTTTCACGGTTATTCTAACATCGACTTTGCAATCGAAAAAAGAAAAAATCGCGCATTAAAAAACATTACAGTTTCTAAGGTTATTCCCGCATTCATATGTCTGGAGGTGGCGCTTTGAAACCGCGTTTCACTCTCCATGATTTCACCCAGGATGCCCTCGCTCGGGGTAAAAAAATGCAAAATCAGAAACAGGGCCATTTTTCACTGTTTCGAAGTGTTTTGTCTGCAAGCTGGAGCCTCGACCCGTTGAAGCTCTCTCTCTGGATTCGATTATTGTCCGATGCGAGTTTCAAAAAACGTACCGTCGACTTTATCGGTCGGAAATGGGATCTGAATCCTGGCGAGCTGGTGACAACCGCCGCCATGCTGGGGAGTAAAATCAAGCCGGAAGGCATACCGTTAGATAAACGTCATGTCCTGAGGATCCTGAAATTCTTCGAACGTGAAAAAATGATCTCAATCCGATCCAATCACCAGGCAAGCGTGATCGCGATCACAAATTATTGTCTATATCAGGATATTTTGCCTTTTTCAGACGGTTCTGAAGACGGTACACCCCACGGTACACCCCACGGTACACCCCACGGTACACCTAAACCCAGTCCTGACGCGGGTTTGAGGCTGGTGGTCGGTACACCCCTCGGTACACCCCTCGGTACACCCGACGGTACACAGAACAATACTGGATCTAATAATGATCTTTTAAAAGATCCTTCGTCACGACTGAAAAAGTCTCGACGCTTTACGGCATCCCAGGCTAAGCTCCCTCCCGATGTCGCCATCCAGTCAATCAGCGGCAAACACTGGGGCACCACGGAAGATCTACGGCTCGCTAATTGGATCTACTCGCTCGTTTTAGCCGTGAATCCCGCGACGAAAGAGCCGAACTGGTCTTCCTGGTCAAACGATCTTCGACTGATCCGTTATGCAAAAGAGGTCGATCATCGATCCATCGCGATTGTTTTCCGTTATGCGAATTCCGATGGCTTCTGGCAAACTAATGTGTTAAGTCCTTCTAAGCTTCGTAAGCACTGGGATAATTTATTTATCCAGAGTCAGCAAGCGAGAAATACACGAACCCCGAATCAGCGAAATCATCATCTTGATTTCGATAATGATGACTGGGCAGAAGGATTAGAAATATGAAGCAAATCGCGGAAGCCATTAAACAACGCGATGCCGTTCAACTTTCATTGATTGCGCAATCGCACCCAGAAAAGAAAACTGACAGTATTCCTCCACAAGCGATAGAGATATTTAACGACATTTTCAAACAACTCAGAGCCATATTCCCGGCCATGATGGCGACAATTAAAGACCAGGAACAGTTAAACGAACTCCGTCGACAATGGGTCAAAGCCATCGCGGAAAATCATATTTATTGTTCTGCCCAGATCGAAGCCGGAATGCGACGCGCCCGACAACATGAAAAACCGTTTTTACCCTCGCCGGGTGAATTCGTTTCATGGTGTAAAGAAGGTGAATCTCAGCTTTATGGTTTACCGAAACCTGAAGAGCTTTATGACACCGTGATGAATTTCAGGGCAAGGCGGTTTCAATATCCTTGCCCTGAAAAATATCCCTGGTCGTCTCATGCGGAATATTGGTTAGTGACAGCGGTGAGTTCGAAAATGACCGCGCTTGCACTGACCGTTTCCGCAACAATGAAAGTCTGTGAGTCCGAAATAAAAAGACTGGGAGAAAAAATCCGAAACGGATTTATTCCTCCTGAACCTGTTCCCCAGGTTGAAAAAAAAGTGATTGTGACCTCTCCCGACGTCGCTTTGTCTTATCTCGCCAATATGCGAGCCATGATCAAAGCCAGTCATTAAGAAAAGGGCGCTTGCGCCCTTATTTTCCCTCAATGAGATCTTCATGTCCGCGTATTACAACGAATGGGACAAAAAATCCGCTGCCTGGCTTCGTGTGCTTATCGACAGGAAATTGATCGCCCCTGGTGAGGTGGATGAACGCAGTATCACCGCCGTCACCGCTGACGATCTGAAAGGCTTTCGCCAGTGTCATTTCTTTGCCGGAATTGGTGGCTGGAGTCTTGCCTTGCGCTTATCCGGCATTCCTGACGATCAGCCCATCTGGACCGGCTCACCGCCTTGTCAGCCGTTTAGTGTGGCAGGGCACCAGAAAGGAAAGCTCGATGACCGACATCTTTCCCCCGCGTTCCTCGCCCTTATCGAACAGTGTCATCCTCCAGTCGTGTTTGGCGAACAGGTTAACGCAGCGATTTCGAAAGGGTGGCTCGATGATTTATTCACTGAGCTGGAAAAACAAGGTTACGGGTGTGCATCGTCCGTTCTGCCAGCTGCAAGCGTTGGCGCGCCGCACCAGCGATATCGATTGTTCTTTGGTGCGCACCAACTGGCCAACGCCACAAGCACACGATACCTCTGGGGCGCGAATGCCACGATTCAAACGCGATACAACCCGCAATCCGAATATTACAGAGAGTTATCGTCACGATTTAGCGGATATCCCTTACCTGATCTTCAGCCAGCCTCCGAACTGGTCGGGCTGGTCGACACCGACCACCAGCGACTTCAAAGGCAGTGGCCCGACGGTTATCCGCAAGGATGGCAAGAACCGGATGTTCGACAGGCTGGATTACGCGACAGAACAAGGTTTACTGACGCCGCTTATTCGAATTTCTCATACTGGTCAGATGCTGACTGGCTCGGATGTCGCGACGGTAAGTTCAGGCCAATTGAACCCGGCGCATTCCCGCTGGCTGATGGGATTCCCGCCAGAGTGGGACGACTGCGCGGTTATGGCAATGCCATAGTTCCTCCTCTCGCCTCAGAATTTATTAACGCGTTCTTTGAGGCGATTCTCGATTCATTCGACTGCTGAGAACCCAATGAACATAAATCTCCTTCATGGTGATTGTCTTGAACTCTTAGATTCCCTTCCTGAAAATTCCGTTGACAGCATTATCACCGATCCCCCTTACGGGTTAAGCAAGGCACCGGATATGACGGAGGTGTTAACCCATTGGCTTAACGGAGATGACTATGAACATCGCGGGTCAGGGTTCATGGGGAAAACCTGGGATAGTTTTGTGCCGGGGCCATCGGTCTGGCGACGGTGTTTAGCGGTATTAAAACCGGGCGGTCATTTGCTCTCGTTTTTTGGTTCGCGCACCTATGACCTCGGCACTACGGCGATCCGTCTGGCTGGATTTGAAATCCGCGATCAGATTATGTGGGTTTATGGCTCAGGCTTTCCCAAATCCCATAATTTAGGACGTGCGATTGATAAAGCATTAGGCATTAAGCCTACAGTGATCCCTTACGCGGAGGGTGACTTGCACGTTCCGACCTCTCAGGATGCAAAGAACTGGGATGGCTGGGGAACGGCGCTGAAACCCGCTCACGAACCGATTTGTGTGGCACGTAAGCCGTTCACAGGGTCAGTGGTTCAGAACGTCTTAAAACACGGCACAGGCGCAATGAATATCAATGCGACCCGTGTCGGAACGGAAACACGTTACAACCCGCGTTCTCACAATAAACCCGGTGGCCTCAGCCTGAATATGTCGGTGTGTGGAATGCCGGAGGACGGTGTCGGATCTCTTGTGTCGGGTCGGTGGCCAGCAAATTTCTGTCATGATGGGTCAGAGGAGGTTTTAAACCTGTTTCCTCACTCGACCTCGAACGGCAATCGCAGTGAGGCCAGCCGACAGGCAAGCGTTAAAGGGACGTCATGGCTCATGGATAATCACATGAGTCAGGAATATTCTGATTCAGGATCGGTTGCCCGATATTTCTATTGTGCCAAAGCCAGCAAACAAGACCGCGACGAGGGGTTACACATGATGTCGGAAACCCAGACCCGCAATCCTCACCCGACCGTTAAACCGACCTCCCTGATGGCCTGGCTTTGCCGTCTGGTGACACCCACAGGCGGCGTCATCCTCGATCCGTTTATGGGAAGTGGGTCAACTGGCAAGGCGGCGGTCATCGAGGACTTTGATTTTATTGGCATGGAATCCGACAGCGATTATTTTGATATTGCGCGACAGCGCATCGCCTTTAAACAAAATCAGTTGCATCCATCATGATCCATATACCCAGAGAGGGGATTTGTGTTCACCCCGATAATTGTGAGGCTGTCAAAAAGCTGCTTGACCGCGAAATCAATTCCGGTCAGCGCTTGTTGATAAAAGTTGAACCCTGGCATGAGAAGCGGACGCTCAATCAGAATGCGATGTTTCATGCCTGGATGGGTGAACTCAGTCGGTTTCTGATTAACAGAGGGCGACCGTTTTGTTCCCCTGAGTGGTGCAAAGACGCCATGAAGTTCACCTTTCTGGGGTTTGAGGAAATTTGTTATACCGATGTAAAAACAGGCGCTCAGATCGTGAAGGAAACCTTGCGCCAAACCTCTAAGCTCAGGACGGGCGAAATGTTCCAGTTCATGACGCAAGTTGAGGCCTGGTGTCTCAATATCGGCTGTTTCTTACGGGTGCCGACGACGTCAGAATTTTTCGCCCTGAAACGCAAACAGGAGGAGTGATTTTGACGAGTGATTCTGACAACGTCATCAGCCTCTGGGATCGGTCTGATCCGAATGCTGATATCAACGAAATGAAAAATTTCGTTGAGGAAGAGCGAAGGGAGACGGCGCGTTATTGCCCTCATACGAATATCCTTGTGTCTGAGTATGAGCGTTCAATCAGCTGTCGTTTGTGTGGTGCGGCCCTCGATACGTTCGATTATGTGCTCTCCATCGCCAAACGTGAAACGCGTCTCGACTGGGATCTTCGTCACCTGCGTTCAGAAATAAAACGCCGCACGGAAAGCCTTGAAAATCTCAAGCGGGAAGAGGTGAATACGCGCGCCCGAATTAAAACGGCGCAATTCAAATTACACGATGTTTCACTTGCGCTCGAAGAGGCGGGTGAAAAACTGTTGAAGGTCAAAAATCATGGAAAACGTGGATCCTGAGCAGATTAAAGAGGTCGAAGCCCTCATTATGGATTTTCTGACAAAGTTTGATAAAGGCTCAATCGAGGACGTTTATCAGGTCTGTCGGAGTTACATTCCGTATTATTTATTGAAAGATGTCTTTTTCCGCTTGTTCAAAATCGGCACGTTGCGCCGCCAGCTGGTACGCAATTTCCCGACGGAATACCGTATCGCGGCACTTCATCCGAAATTTGGTTCTCACTATATTCCGCGCAAACCTCAGGTTCGAACGAAGGAACACAAACGTCAGTATGATGACATAGTGAATTCATGCCGTGAGCAATCCAAAGTTTTCACCTTCGATCAACTTATCCGAACTGTGAGGGACTAACGTGAAAAAATCCTGGTTTGAACATTATCCGATGAATGAGGTGGAGGCGAACAGCCTGATACGCGATTACGCAAAGCGCGGGGTGACGACAGAAAAACACCTGACATCGGATCCGCGATTTTTTATCGTGAGCGCTTTTTTGCCTGTGTCAAAATTCGTGCCACGATCGAACCGCGCTTATATTAATAATCTCTGGAATTAAGTTTTCACTTTTAGCCAGCTCAGGCTGGCTTTTCTCCGATCATCCGCGACATTCTGATTTCTGAAACGAGGAATCTTGATGATCGCTTACGCTAAAGAAAAAATTTGTCCGATTTGCAATGCATCCTTTGTGCCCTGGATGACAACACAGCACGTTTGCGGCAACTACCGTTGTGCGCTTGCCTGGAACCGTCTTCAGGATGAACGGCATAAAGCGCGCGCGGAACGCCGTCTTTCACGCGCTCAATCCCACACCCAACAAAAGACCTGGTCTGAATATAACAAAGCCGCTCAGAATGCGTTTAATCGCTATATACGCATTCGGGATCAGGGTCGGGCTTGTCACGCTTGCGGCTGTCAACTCAACGATAACAATCCCAACAAATCGGGAGCCTTTGTGGATGCCAGTCATTACCGCTCTCGCGGTTCGGCCTCTCACCTGCGATTCAATGTCTTTAATTGTGTTACCTGCTGCTGGCACTGCAACAGAGAGTTATCCGGGAACATTCCTCAGCTCAGAAAAGGGCTGATTAAGCGCTTCGGTCTCTCTATCGTTATCCGGTTAGAGGTGGATAATGTGTTTCACCGACATTCCATCCCGGATCTGATTCGCATTGCGGATGTCTTTAAACGGCGCGGCGATCACCTTTTATCACTACGGAAAGGAAAACAGTTCATATGAATCTCGAAAAAACCCTTCGGTTTCATTATCCCAAATCCTTAAGGATTACCGATGACGTTCCCTCAACGAGTAATGACGCTTTACGTGCGCCGGAGGTGCTCGCCGCGATCGGACTGGCACAGGCTCAAGAAGGATTTGGTATGGCGGCGTTCTTTGGCAAAATGGGTGTCAGCCAGAACGAAAAAAACAAAGCCGTCGGTTTTCTGATGAAAATCGCACGTAAACGGCTGATGGGCTGGCGCACGTTTAACGCGCTGCCGGGTCGAAAGCGTCAACAGCTTTCCTATCTGATTTCCCTCTTTGCGTTCGAAACTTATTGCCGCACCGCTGAGGATGCCGGGTCACGGTGTCCGTATTGTCACGGTCGCGGCATGGTGCGCGATGTGAAAGCCAGCAAAGCGCTGAATATGCCTGTCGATAAACCCTGTTCCAAATGTGAGGGGAAAGGGTACAAGAAAGTGAAAGTGACGCAATTGATGGCCGGGGTGATGAAAATCAATCCTGAGTTTTCGCGTCGCACGTTTTTTCGTCGCGTGAAGCCGATTATCGATGAACTGGTGTCGGAATGTCATAAAGCGGAATCGGTGGCGAATTCCCTGTTTAAGGCAATTACGCAATAACGTATCAATTCGAGCGGTTTATTCATTGTACGTCTTGCGGTTTTGGCACAAACGGCATAATCTGAATACAGAAAGTGAGAACTCCGCCGTTAGCCCGGTTGATATGCAAACTTTCGACTCTTCTCTCTCCTCATTCTTTCGTTGTGGTATCCATCATGTTGTTCTGCCGAACCGACTGTCAGGGATTCCTTCCTCGTGTGTGTGGGAATGGGTGAGAGAGAACCCATCTTTTGACGGGCAAAAAAATGGCCGTCATCCTGACGGCCTAAATGTTTCACATTGTGGATAACGATAGCGACGATCTCACGACCATCGAGATCCAGTTTACTGACGCCATTTTTTAAAACGTATTAAATTGAGCGGTTTATTTTTTATTATTCGGTACGGGATAATAAGTTCATTTTGAAGTGGTTATTTTTTGATCTTCAGTTAATTGCAAAATTGCACAGGTCGCCATAACACGACAAAGATAGAATTGCGCAACAAATCGCAGTTCTGTTAATAATAACCAATGTGTGAGAGTGAGTTTATGGAACCCTTATTGAATCATGATCAAAAGTTCGCTTTTGCTGCCGTCGCGTCTATGAGTCTTGTCAGCATGATTAACGGCAAACCCACTGAAAATGAACTTGAAGAAATTTACATTCAGATCCACCAGTCCGAACGGATGTATGACCAAACCGATTTTTCTCTTGAAGCACTTGATGAATTGAAAGCACAGTTAGAGAACAATCCTGAACATGCCGAAGAGGCATTGTTAACCGAACTGACACGACTCGACCTGGAACATGAAGAGGCCACCGAAATCGTTAACATGGCGCTTGATGTCGTGAAATCCAATAAAGAAATCCCTCCAGAGAAAATCGATATTCTTTCAGGGCTTTGCAAAGCGTTAAATTTGTATTCTGATGAATTTAACTTTGTGACCTGATGGATGTTCGAAAAAGTGAAAACCTACCGTAGCATTTGCAGACTTTGCACCCCTGAGGATTCAGGGGTTTTTTTTGCTCAAATTGTGTGGTTTTCGAGAAGATTTTCTGCTTACAATCCCGGCTTCATAACTGATTCGGTGATTAAGCAATGCGTTATCCTGTTGATGTGATGGCCACCAGCTGTGGGTTTATCGTGTTCTGTCGTGACTTGCAGGAAGCGCAAGGATACGGCATCACGAAAACGGAAGCCTTGACCAGCTGTCAAGATGCATTGATCGCCGTCTTCGATGAATTTTTCTGTCATCGAGTCCCGATCCCATTACCCTCAAACGGCGGAGACGAGACGATCGAAATCCCCTGTTCCATCGCCGCGAAAGTGATGTTGCTCAACGAGGTAATAGAACAGAACGTTTCCCAGACCGACCTCGCCAAAATGCTCAATCTTCCGCGACAGGAAATTACCCGCATATTCAATTTGAGTCACACCACAAAAATTGACACAATACAAAAAGCGCTCACAGCTCTCGGTAAAACCTTACTGATACGCGTGGTGTGATTCCTCAGTATATTTGTAGACCTATCGACAGGCCTGAACGTTTTGTTCAGGCTTTTTTTTTACCCTCGCTTTGCCCAAGCGAACCATTCAGAGAGCCTTTTCGGGGTGAGTCAGGTGGGTTCGCCTGTCTCTCTCTGTGGGTGTTCTCCTGGGCACTGACTCACCCCTAAAAGGAAAACCCATGTTCGGATTTTTGAAAAAGCGCGCAAAGCGCATGACCACTGACATCACCAAATTTGACAAGCGCGATCTCGCTCAGGCGGTCGTCAATGCCGCCTGGCTGGTGGCCTATGCTGACGGCAATTGCGATGCGCTGGAACGTGCCAAAATCGACCAGGTTCTGAAAACGAATCCCGTTCTCTACAATTTCACCTCTGAGCTGGCTGAGATCTCCAGTCGAATCGTGAATTTGCTGGAGACGGATTTCAAAATCGGTCGTCGCGCTGCTTTGCGTGAAATTGAGGACGTGAAGGGCGATCAGCGTGAGGCTGAAGATGTGCTCGATGTCGCCGTCGCGATTGCGGAGGCAGATGGCGAGATTGAAAAATCAGAAATGAAAGTGCTGGAACAAATCGCACTGGTGTTAGGTCTGCGACTGGAAAACCATCTTGAATAAATATCCTGATAAAGTGTATTTCGTGGGTTTTCTGGCGTTTTTCATCATCTTTCATTTTCTGGGTAATATCGCCTCTGGCGTCTCTGATGCGGTTTTGCTCGGAGTTCTTTATGTTCTGATGCAGACAAAAAAGCCCCGATAAACGGGGCAAAACTTAACCGATACCTAACATCACAGTTAATGAGCGCTCAACCTCAATCATTTTAGCGTGGTCAATTTGACCAAATACTTCACCAAGATGATGTTTGTGAACAGTGTTGATTTTATCAATCATTACCCACGATTTTTTTCGAAGGTTGTTCACTTCATCGGGTGCCAGCTCAACACGGAAAATATCACTGTCTTTAAATTCCGTGCCAGTTATGGGCAAAATGACCACCGAATTAAATGGATTAAAGTTGTCAGACTGAATGATTAGTGCTGGTCTAGGTTTATTGATAAATTCGCCATCGTTAGAGGCGACAGAAACGATATCTCCTCTTTTCACCAGTCCCAACCCTCAATTTCATTCAGGCTTCTCTCTAAAAGACTGTCTAACTCAGGATCGTTTTCAGCTTTAGCTATATTCAATGCCTGACGACGACAGGTTTCGACAAAATCAGCTCGACGTGTATCAGGAACCCAGATTTGGATCGGCCTCATTCCGGCTTTCCGCATCGCATCGCGATGTTTCTGAACGCGACTTGTAGATTGCATGTTTCATTCTCCTTTCGTGTAACATGAAACATGATTACATCATAATTCTTTGTTTCATGCAACACTAGGAGTTGAACGTGGACATTCCGGCTGAACTGACCCTTAACGAGCTGATCGCTTCCTTAAAAGTCATGTATCTTGCTGTGTTTGCCAATGGCGAATACAACGAGAATCAGAAAGAAATGCTGAATGACATTTTTGAGGCCATGGGGTTAGAAGGTGATGCGCGGTTTGTGTCTCGCAAGCTTGCTGAACGCCAGAAAGCGGAACTCGAACGCGATTATCACAGTGCGCTCGACAATATCTTTTACTCGCTTGAGCAACTTCCTGATGATAAAGAACGATCACATCGTCTGATGACGCTTTATTTCGATATCGCGGAATCAGACAGCGATATGACTGAATCTGAAGAGATTATTGCTCAGGAACTGGCGGATTGTCTCGATCTGGACATCGATTATTATCTTCGCAATCGCACAGACTAGGAATCGTTTTTCAAAAACTGCTTTATCTTTCAGGGTAAATCGTTAAGTCAATGACCAACTACCTGAAGGAGCAAGTATGTATGATTCGCCTGGAAATGTAACCCGCGATGAACAAGATATCATTTTCGGTATTATCCTGATCGATGCCATCTATCTGATCGGGTTTGCTGAACATGCCCCGACCACCGCACAGATTCGCCTGATTCAGAACATTCGACGCCTCGAACCCATTCTTCAGAATCACCGATTCATCAACGATATTATTGCTGTCACCCTTGAGGAAAAGCTCGCGAACGATTTCAAGCGAACCGCAAACCGGATTTTGTTGAATATTTCCCGAATTATAACCAGCAAAGATCGGTGTGAAAAAATCCTCGATTATGCGCAACAGGTGGCGCTGGCCGGAAAGACAATCTCTCCGACTGTGCAAACGCTGCTTGATCGGTTAAATGATGCGTTGGGATTCTGAAAGGAGAGTGTGATGCGTGAATCTGAAAAGAAAAAGCTCGCGATGGTCAGAAACGAGCTTTTACAGGCAAAAGCGTTGCTTGAGGAAGGAAACGCTCAGGTCGGGTTGTTATCGGTGATTTCCGCTATCGCGTTTGTCGATATGATTTACACCATTCAGCGCCCGGAACACCCTTACTCATCCAAATCGATCCGGTAAGGGTGATTGCATGGGATCGATTTCGATGTCTTTGGGATAACTGGTTTCGTAGGCCACCAGACTCAGTTCATAGTTGATCTGAAGCTTTATCCAGAAACTGAGTTCATCGCCGAAAAATCGTGAGAGCTTTTCACAAAGCAACAGACACATTGGCCTTTTCATGTCGATGACGTCCTTGAGTTTGTTTTCATCGAAATCGACCCTTTCGCCCAGGTCAAAAAAGGGGATCCCTTTTTCCCTTAAACGGCATTTAAGAATCAATCCCGGATGTGGATGAAGGTTTTCAGGCATAAAAAAAGTCACTCCCTAATAATACCGGAAGTGACTTTACCTGAACTCAGGTTAGGAATTGCTCATTCTGAGCGATCGTCTTCGCTTTTCGGCAGCGGGTAGATCGGCACAGATTCAGCGTTTTCATGCCGACGCGCGCGTGAGATATCGTGTCTGGCCTGCATTTCCATTAATGCCTCTGGTGTAGTGCTGATTGCTTTGGCGATCTTGATGGCAAGATTCGGCGTCAGTTGGGTTTTACGCCGGATCAGGCGGTCAATCAGAACGCTCGATTCACCGATGTCATTCGCGAGCCTGTTGTGATTCACATTCAGCAATCTCAACATTCGCTTTATCTCTTCGCCTGGGTGAGGAGTTAAGATGACTGGCATTTCAAATCCTTAAGTGGTTATTCGGAGTGCAAAGAGTAGTTTCTCAATCTGTAAAGTCGTGTCAAACCGTGCGAAATAATACTCAAGTCATTGAGACTCTTTTTTATCTTTGATATCCCTTAAAGCTCACTACCTTAATGAGTAAAACCCTGATGCCCGACACATTAAAATACGACTTAGAAATTGAATTCAGCCCTGACGGGTACACACGTTTAAATACTCCGTTACATTGGGCTGTTTATAACGAAAATGGTGAGATCACCGACGCCGGGATCAACGGCTTTACCGAATTCCCGATTCCGCTTCCAGCACGCATCAATGTGAAAGGGCGTCAAAAGAAAACGGTAGGCAAAGACGGCCTGAAATCGATTCTTCGCACCAATCACGAACGCTTTCATGTCGAAATGTTCGATGCCGATGGCCCGATCAGCGACGAACACAACGAGCTGTTCAACAAGCTCAAAGACGTGTTAACTGAAATGGCACCGAAAGACGGCCATTATTTTCTGAATCTTCGTTATGTGCCGCATGACGAGGATGAAAAAGAAAATGAGCTGACTGAACCGATGGATATCGATCTGGCCACTTTTATCGTGTTCCTCGATTACCTTGCCAATAATCACGCCTAATGTCAGGAAAGAGAATGGAAGTCGTCATTAATGGCGTTCGGTTCACGCCTAACGTTCGGGAGGTGTCAAAAATCGGTGTGGCCATCACGACCCATAACCGACCTGACACCCTTCAAAAGGCGCTGGAATACCACCTTAAATTTTTGCCATCTGGTGCGAAGCTGGTGGTGGTTGATGACGGCTCCACGATTCCGGCAGTGGTGCCGGATTCAGTTGAGCTGATTCGCTTTGAGCAGTCTCGCGGGATTGTTGCCGCCAAAAATGCGAGTCTGGTGTCTTTGCTCGATGCAGGGTGTGAACAGCTGTTTTTATTTGATGACGACGCATGGCCAATCTCTCACGACTGGGAAAAGCCTTACATTGAATCGCCAGAGGTGCATCTGTCTTATCAGTTTCTGGATCTGGCGATTAACATCAAATTACGTGACTTATCCGTTCTCTATCAGGATGAAAAACACATCGCCTATACAGGCCAGCGCGGCGTGATGTTGTATTACCATCGTTCCGCGATTGAGGCGGTCGGTGGGTTTGACCCGGTTTATCAGCGTGGTATGTATGAACATGCGGATTTAGCCCTTCGCATTTATCACGCTGGATTAACCAGTTGGGCCTTTGCGGATATTGTGGGTTCAAGTCGACTGATTTATTCGCTCGATGAACACATGAGCATTAAGCGTTCACTTAATCGTGCTGAACGCGATCAACAGGTTCGGCGTAATGTCGGTATTTATAATCATCGTCGTGATAATGAATATGCCGGATTTGTGCCACTGCGCGATAAACATCATGTGGTTATCACCAGTTATCTGACGGCCTATCCAGATCCACAGCGAAATAAACGCTTAGAGTCGAATCCTGATGCCTTGAGCGCCTGGGCAAGCTCGATTTCAGGCGCGAAAGCGGTGGTGATGGCTGACCAGCTGTTAGAGGCACCGAAAGGCGCTGAACTGGTTCGCGTCAGTGAATCGAGCATGAACATTTATTTCCTGCGTTGGTTTCACGTCTGGCAATACCTTCGCGTCCACCCTGAGATTGATAAAGTCTGGTGTACAGATGGAACCGATGTCGAAATGCTTCGTGAACCCTGGGATGTCATGATCGAGGGGAAAATCTATGTCGGGAGCGAGCCGAAAACTTACGCCGATAACTGGGCGATTCATCACCACCCTGAGCCGCAATATCAGGCGTTTATTGCCAGTCATACGAATGATGTGATGCTGAACGCCGGATTGCTAGGCGGTTCGCGTGAGGATGTCATGATGTTTGCGCATTCTATCCTCCGCATTTATTCAAATGTGGAATCGCATAACTTCTGGGATAAGCGCAAAAAGCCGTTTTCTGTGGGCGATATGATTGCGTTCGGCATGGTGGGTTATCGTCATGAGGATCGGCTGATTACCGGTCCTTCTGTTCACACGGTGTTTAAATCAAACGGAATTGGAAGGGAATACGCATTTTGGCAGCACAAATAAACTTTTGTGTCGTGGGGCATCATTCCCGACGTGATAGCGCCAATGCGCTCGGTGAACGATTGAATGCCCGTCTCTTTATTGATGAAGAGCGTCATGGCAGCAACTGGAATCACCGTCGCGCGTTAGAATGGGCAGCGACCCAATCGAAACGCGTGATCGTGCTCGAAGATGATGCTTTGCCTGTTAATGGCTTTGAACATCTGGCTGAAAGCTGGTTAGACCGATTCCCTGACAATGTGGTTTCGTTTTATCTGGGCACCGGAAGACCGCCGCACCGTCAGTTAGAAATCGCGATGCGGCTGATTGATACCGATAAGTTTCGAACCGATTACATCTGGATGAATCGTCTGATTCACGGTGTCTGTTATTCGATTCCACCCGCTTTCCTGAAACGGATGTTGCTGAACTGGAATCCGAATAAAGGCGCGGATTATGCGATAAGTGATGTCAATAAGGGCAAGGTGATCTATCCGGCGTTTTCGCTGGTGGAACATGCCGATCTCGATGTGGTTGAACGTCATCCTGATGGACATAAACGCACAGAACGAAGAAAAGCGTGGCGCTTACATGAGGGCATCGAACGGTGGCCAGACTGACAACATTGAAACCCCGATTGTCGAATCTCAATCCACATCGCCTGAAAACGATGACGATTGCCGATAATCGGATAACGGGCGTGACCTTACAAAAACGCCGTTTCAAAGTCTGGCAACGCGATCCCCGCTGTGTGATGTGTGGTCGGTTAACCGATTATCCGTCCGGGTTCGAACTGGATCATATTATTCCGCTTTATCAGGGCGGTGAGGACGTCATTTCAAACACACAGATTCTTTGCTGTGGTGAGGACGGGTGTCACAAGAAAAAAACCAAACAGGATATGAAAGCATGAAAACCATTACTGAACCCGTTTTTCTCGATGACGTTGAAACCTATCTCGATCACGCTGAGGCTGAACCCGTTGAGGTGTTTCGTGATGACGGGACTTCGGTTGTCCTTGTTTCGCGCGATTTGTATGACGAAATGATCCTCAATCACGCCCCTTTTATTCGGTGATGCTATGCCAATTTCCCCACAAGCTTATATTGTTGGCGGTCAGATGGTGCGTTCAGGTGTCAATCCCGGCAATATGGGTAATGAAGCCATCAGTGACAGTGATTCCGTCACCACAACGCCTGAGGTTCCAGATCCGACGCCGATTAATATGCTGGCTGAAACGCTCGATTCTCGCGTGACCTATATCGGACCGGCGCACACCGTTTATGATTTGGGCGGCAATCTCTTAACCAGCAATGAGAACGAGTGGCCACTCGAATATCAGAACGGAATCGCGGTCGGTCGTCATGAACCTGAAGACGAATCAACGAATTACGCCCTCGATTCAGCGGCGACGAATATCAACGAGCCAGGTGTCGACGGAAACTGGATGTATTCCCAGGGAACCACCGTGACTGTCGCCGCCTCAAACGTGAGTCAGTTTCCGACGATTTCCGTTGAACTGCGTAAGATTAACGTCGCGGTATATAACGAAACCGATGCCGCGTTCTTAGTCCCAGATAATGACCCTGGCACAACAACTGATTGGGTGAGGGTCGTTCAGCCCTTTACCAATGACACCGAATCTCAGCTTCGCTGGTATACCCAGCGCGAAAACTCTTCGAGCTATCTTTATGAGAAAGCGCCAGCGGTGCCAGCGGGTGTCTGTGTTGCCTCTGTCTTCCGTCGTCTGACGAATGCAAACATGCAATCAACCGCTCCCCAGCTCGAACAAGGCACGATTGCGACCTCACCGATATTCAATAACGCGGATGAACAAAACACCCGGCCATCGGCATCTGCCTTTGTGACGAATACCGACAATGCCACCAGGATCGTGATTCATTACTCTGATAACTCAACGGTCACGGTTGATTTTGTGAATGACCAGGCAGCGATTCCATTAGCCTCCCTGGACTGGTCAGCCCGTTACATTACTCAAATCACCTTTATTACGTGAGGTTATCATGTCCGATCTTCGCGATCTCACATCAGATGCTATTCAAATCACCGATGGATCAACAGGTGCGCATGTCACCGCCGTATATGGTGCGGTTCTCTATGCCGATTCCGCTGATAGCACAGTCTGGCATACGATGTTCGGTCTCGTTCTTGAGATCCGGCCTCCTGTCGTGATTTATATGAAAGCCAAATCGCCAGGTGGTGCGCAAGTGATTGTCACCAGCTGGTCAGAATCGTAATTGCCCAATACAGCTAAACCAAAGGAGAGAAAGATGGAAGAGTTCCCGTTAACCGATATCAACGATCAGATGAAAAAGATTGTTGACGCCGCGCAAAGCGCACCTGTTAAGTTCACAACCGACATAGAATCGTTCGTGCTCATCAAAGCGGTTGATTTCAATCAGTTCTTACAATCGCTACATTCCTCTACAGCGGATATCACTAAACGCTATGGTATCCCGATGCAGATTGAGAACTTCTAAAAGAAAGCCCGGATTTTCCGGGCTTTTTGATTTCAGAGAAAAAGAAAGATTATTCAGGCCAGAATTCTGGATCCATGAATTCCCAGAAATCCCACGGGCAAATTTCAGGAAAACTGTCAACTCCAGTCATTTTTATCGCCAATATAGAACTATAACGATAAGCGCGAGGGATGATGTCATTTACTTGAGATCGCAAGCTAGGATTGTCATCGAGAACGTCATTCACTCTCATTCTTTGTTCTCTAATGAGTAACCTCAACATAGCGTAACGATCATTCTTTCTGACTTTCCACTTCAGCAAAAGACCTAATAAAACCCGAATGGATGATTCGAGCGCTTTTCTTTCTCTGTTTGCCAGACCTTCAATCTCTTCGACTAAATGAAAGATATCTATCGCCTCATTTTGACGATCTTTTATTAGTTGAGATTGTTCCATTGCCCAGGCGTAAAAATCGGATGAATATAATGACATTAATCGTTATCCTCTGGCCTTCGTCTTGGGACATCTTTTAGGTTAGGCATTGTTCCTCCTAATGCGGCCATTCGTTTCCCAGCTTCAACGCGAACAAACGTTTTCATGGCCTCTTGAAAAATCTCATTCTTATTGATTAACGGATCAAGATAAGCAATCGCCTTCTGATACAGATCATCATCAATTTCTATGGTGACTATCATCTGTTCCTCTTTATTTAGAATGACAAACGCTCAACCTTATCGCCTCACTCTTAAGAAACAAACTCAATGAAGTGTCAAAGTGTGCGGTCGTTAGCAAGTTCAGATTCACACAATTGCAATAACTTAAGTAAGTGGTCAGTGCTATCTTTATAGCGTCTCCTCAATACCTGAGTGAGATACACCTTTTCATTAATGTGCTAAGGCCAATACTTATGCTTTCTGATGATCTGTTTACTCGCCCTGAAGACCTTGTTAAAGCCATGGTCAACGCAGGTAAAGACGAAACGTTGAAAGTGGCAAATCCTAAAGATGCCAATGACAACATTCTTCTGATCCCTGAAGCCACGCTTGAGCAGAAGACCCGCGAGTTTATGAACGCGGTCAAACATCTGAACAATCCTATCAAGCTCTAACTGAGCCAGTCTTAATTAGCCTTTATTAAGGCTCATTGAAAAAGGTTTTTGCTATGGACAACATTGAAACAAAAACGATACGCAATGCTGATGATATGAATGCGGCGATCAAAGCTTTTGATGCGGCGACGCCTGTTCGTCTTGCGACCGATTCGGGCAACTTCATCATGACAACTGAAAAAGCTGTGAACGGTGAGATCAAGAAGATTGGTGATCAGCTGGCTGGCTTTGGTCGTGCGCATGGCATCGGCATATCTTTCGATGACATTGCTAAGGCACACGGTAAGTAATCAGACGAAAGTTCGATCGTTTTGTTGAAGCGTTTTGCTCCCGCTGGAGCATTTGTTGTCAGAAATGTTCGCTGGTTGTCATTCTCTGGCAATAATAATGAGTCTCATCCTCCCTCTAACGATGTGATGTAAGCAAAGCAGGACAGCTGTCCTGCTTTTTTTATGCCCTGATTCCCGGTCATCAATAACCTTGCATGTTCAATCACGAATGAGATTCAACGCGATTGGAGCAATTCGTGTTGTGATCACCGTGATCAACCATTCAAAATTCTTTCGAAACATCACGTAAGTCATTGATATTCAACGACTTACAGAACCCAGGGGGATGGGTGTTCAAAAACATGACGGGGGGGGTATGAAAAAGTTCGTGCAGTCAAGCTTTTTTAAACCTCGCCCCCAATCACGTAAATTTTTTTTTCGTCCTGAGAGACGATCTACGACAGCACGCCTTTCGTAGACTGTTTTTCACAAAGTGCAACCCCTTCACGGAAAAAATATGAGCATGAATCCTCTTTTTCTTCCTGCTGAAAATGTACCCACGATGACAAGTCTTGAGGTCGTGGATTTCATCAATCAGGTTCGGGAGCAAAAAGCTTCAGACGAAGCAATTAAGTATCCTTGTTCTAAGTACCCAAAGCTTTTGCATAAGAATTTTTTGCAAAAAGTGCCGAAAGTGCTCGGTTTATCATCGGCTAAATTTTTAGCCGATGATAATTTCGCCACTGGTAAGGGAGCTGTTAGCTCGCGTCAGATATACAAATTCCCCAAGCGTGAGGCCTGTTTGATGGCCATGTCATACGATTATGACGCTCAGGCGAGGGTTTTTGACCGGATGATCGAGCTGGAAGAACGCCTGAAAAGCGAAGAAATACAGATTTCTGTCAGCGATCAGGACTTTCACGCGTCAGCGATGGAGGAATATCAACATCGTTTGGTATTACTCGAACAACGATCTTTCCGTGAGCACGGTCAGAAGGGAAGCGGGTTAATGCAGCTCCGCAAAAAAGAGAAAAAAGAGCTTGAGGCTTTTTCAGAGAAAGTGAAGAAGCTTTCTCAGTTAACCCTCCCTGGGATCGACGATGAAAACAGGACGATCCAATGACACACATCGAATTTATTGAAGACCATCTGATAAAAGAATTATCCAAACTGGGATTTGATTCGACGGCGTGTCATATTGGCGCAAGAGAAGGCGTGAGTTATTTTCGTCGCGCTTCTCAATCCAGCCGGAAAGGTAAAATCTTCGACGACTGCTTGTTTCATGCAAAATTATTCGCAAAAAAACACGCATCAACAAAAAAATAAGCGAGAAAAACCATGTTAACGACTAAAAAACGGACTTTTGCGGAAGTCTTGATGACCGGAGAACACCGGACAAAGGCGGCGATTAAGGCCGGATACAGTGCGGCGAGCGCAAAATATAAAGGCTATGAACTCTCTAAAAATAAAGAGGTGTTAGCCTACATTGAACGTCTCAAAGCCTTAAATCCTCAGCCCGTTGAACCCGATCCTGAACCTGTTCCCTCCATTGAACCTGTTCAGAAGGCGAAGACCCCTCCGAAAGTCGATATCGTCAGCGAGACCATCCCTGAGGGCATTCTTGAGAAAGCCGCGATTGATGATCCGCTGGTGGTCATGCGTCGCATCATGAACGATAACCTTTACACCGATCCTAAGTTGTCATTGGATGCCGCCGCGAAGCTTGCGCCGTATGTGTCAGCCAAAATCGGTGAGGGTGGTAAGAAAGAACAGAAATCCAGCGCGGCGAAACTGGCGATCAATGCGTTTGCCTCGATGCAGCCGCCGAAGCTGGTGGTTAACAATTAGGTTTCTGGCCTAAAACGACCTCAGGCGCGTCTTTTTCCTGCTTAAACTGGCGTAAATAATCGGCCATTTCCTTAAAATCGCCGCCCAGGCGTTCAAATGTGCCGATCATTTCCATCTGATAAGGCAGCGGAAGAGGTGCGAAGAATAACCCTAAGGTGAATTTCACCAGCTCAAGCTGGCGGGTGACTTCTTCCATCGACTGATATTCCGTCTTTAGCTTGAAATCAGTAATGATTCGTTTCGAACGCATAATGTTTCTCTCATTCAGAAATGTCAGAAATTAACATGGCATCGACTTAAAGATTCTCAATCTGAGCGGTCTCTTTACTGGGGTCTTCATATGGAATGGCGTACAGATTGCCCGGACTGGGCTGAAAGGCTCATTAACAAGCAATCGATTATTCCCCCTCCTATTTATCCAGAGATAGCGAATCAGGGATTGGGGATCTTTAAACAGCTTCGGGTTTCTGACTTACCCGGCAAGCCGACATTCGGCGAATGTTCCGATCAGTTTGTGTTTGATTTCGTTCTGGCTATCTTTGGTGGGTATGATACAGAGACGGGCAATCAGAAAATCCGTGAATACGGGCTGTTAATCAGTAAGAAAAACACGAAATCCACCATTGCAGCCGGAATTATGCTCACGGCGCTGATCTTATGCTGGCGCGAGGACGAAGAACATCTGATTCTGGCTCCGACGAAAGAGGTCGCCGACAACAGTTTTAAACCCGCAGCGGCGATGATTCGATCGGATGATGTGCTGACCGACATTTTCCACGTTCAGGATCACACGCGCACGATTACCCATCGCGTCAACCGCAATTCACTGAAGGTGGTGGCAGCCGATACCGACACCGTATCGGGTAAAAAGTCAGGTCGCATCCTGGTTGATGAACTCTGGATTTTCGGTAAGCGCGCGAAAGCCGAATCGATGTTTATGGAAGCGTTAGGCGGTCAGGTCTCGCGTAATGAAGGCTGGGTCATCTTTCTGACAACGCAAAGCGACGAACCCCCCTCAGGTATCTTTAAACAAAAGCTCGATTACTGGCGCGATGTGCGTGATGGAAAAATCGAGGATAAAAAAACGCTCGGCATTCTTTATGAGTTCCCTCAGAACATGATCGAAAGCAAGGCGTATGAGAATCCCGATAATTTTTACATCACCAATCCGAATATCGGGCGTTCTGTCAGTCGTGAATGGCTCGAAGGCGAGTTTAAAAAGTACCGTCATAAGACGGATGGCACTTATCAGCAATTTCTCGCCAAACACCTGAACATTGAAATCGGTCTTAACCTGCGAAATGACCGCTGGGCTGGTGCCGATTACTGGCAAGGTCAGGAAGATAGCTCGATTTCATTCCAGTCTATCCTCAAACGTTCAGAGGTGATCTGTGTGGGCATCGATGGCGGCGGTCTCGATGACTTGCTGGGCTTAACGGTTGTCGGTCGATGTAAAGAAACCCGTCTCTGGCTCACCTGGTCATATGGCTGGGCAACGCGCAAAGCGATCGAGCGTCGCAAAAGCGAGGAGAGCCGCCTGAACGACTTTGTGACGGATGGTGATTTCACCATCATTGACGAGGTCGGTGAAGATTTTGAACAGATCAGTCAAATGGTCTTACAAATTTACCAGGCTGGATTACTCGATAAGGTTGGCATGGATCCGGCGGGTGTCGGAATGTTACTCGATGCGATGGTCGAAGCCGGAATTCCTCAGGAGTCGATTATTGGGATCAGTCAGGGCTGGCGATTAGGTGGGGCCATCAAAACCGCCGAACGCAAGCTTGCTGAGGGTGCCATGATCCACGCGAAACAGCCGCTGATGAACTGGTGTGTTTCAAATGCGAAGGTTGTGACGTCCAGTAATGCCATGCTGATCACCAAACAGGCGAGTGGGGTGGGTAAAATCGATCCGCTCATGGCCTTGTTTGATGCTGTGTCGCTCATGGCGCTCAATCCGGGACCGGTCAAAAAAGATTACGGGATTTTTTACGTGTAACCGCTCGAATGGATCCGTTTTTCTTTCTGTAAAGAGCACAATCCGCGCTTTAAACGCATTAAAAACACTTGAGTAGTATATACATAATATATACCATGAACATAAAGATTCATCAGGTGTTTTTTTGTATGAGGAAAAGTGATGACTTCGCTCTTTTTAACCTTGATTTTATTACCTCTGTATTTTCTGCCGACTTTCGTCGGTATCTTGCGCTTTCGCCTGAATATCTGGGCAATTATGTTGACCAATATTTTCTTAGGGTGGACTGTTATCGGCTGGATGATCGCTTTAATCTGGGCGATGTCTTACGACCATCATCAACAGGATGATAATGTTATCAATGCGTTAGAAAGAAGAAAATAAAGATTAAAATAACCTTAAGGCAATTGTCACAAATAATAAATCGCATGGATTATGAATTTTTAGGTTCGTTATTCGCTGACAATCGCCGTGTTCACACAGTAGGAGATGACAATGAATAAGACAGATTTAATTATTGACCTCGATATTATGCGCAAACACGGCGAATTTCACACGGAAACCCTGTTAGATAACATCGGGGTAAAACGCGGTCGCTCTATCCATATGCCGAACGTCAATTGCGCGGTGTATCTCGACTGCGAGTATGTGCCGGAATCCTTACCCTCTTATGTCCATCCGTATCGCTACGACTCAGAACGGTTTTGGGGATAAACGAAAGGGAGCCAACTGGCTCCCTTTTTTTTATGTCTCTTTCTGTTGTTTGTACGGATCCAGATTGTTGTTCTTACAGTGAGCCAGGTAGCTCCGAAGGGCGTCTAATCCTGCTGAGTGAATATCTGATTCGTAGTAAACGTAAAAACACGTCATGGCGCGCATGTTCTCAAATACCCCGACGAACATTCCCAGTTCTTCATCGAATTCGATTCGGGCAAGATGGTTATTAATCTTGTAATAACGCTTGCCGTCGATTTCTGTGTATTTTTTCAGTCTGGGAAGAGGAATGGATTTCAGTTTGTTGACGATTTTATGAATATTCATTCGATAAATAGCGTGTCCTGTCGTCAGATGGAAAGAAAAGGGCGAGGTTATCGCCCTTGAGGGTTATTTAAAATTTAACATATTCAGTAATTCAAACGGCACGTTCGGGCGGCCCCGCTCAATACAGGTACAAACGAACGTCGCTTCGGCGGCAATCTGACCGTTCACCGTCATCTGTTGAATCACGTTAATCCGGGTGGATTTTTCATGCTTCTCCAGATCGCAAGTGATGTCGACCTGATCGCCTCGCTTCACGCTGTGTTTGAATTTCAGTTGGTACTCCAGCACTACATACATCTTGCCTTGCTCAAAAAGCTGTTCGATGTCGATCCCCAGCGCTTCATACAAAAACGCATGACGCGCCCATTCGAAATAGAAGGGGTAATACAGACCATCCATGACCCCTTGAAAATCGATATGTTTCGGATCAACGGCATAACTCTTTGAGAACATGATACTTCCTTACGTCTTCAGAAGGGCGAATAAGACAAGAACAATCGCAAATCCGATCATCCCAAACGAAAGACGTCTGACGAGATCTCGTTTGTGGAAACGAGGCCGGATGATCCGCATCCGATAAGCTTTGTTTTTTCTTCTCAAAGGTCAGTCTCCAGGTCAAAACCGACACTCTCATAAAGAGAGATCGGCACCATAACAGAGACACACCCCAAAAAATTCACAATCTAAGCCCGCGATCGGGCTTTTTCTCAACAGGAAGACTCGCCATGAACCATCAGCGCGCGGTCAGTCTGTTGCAGTTAAAGGCGGTGAATGAAAACACGCGCACGATCACCGGAATCGCGACCACGCCGACACCTGACAGGTACGGCGATATCGTGATGCCGGACGGCGCTCAGTTCAATTTGCCTATCCCGCTGCTGTGGCAGCATGACCACCTTTCGCCGATCGGCCAGGTCACTTCCGCGCGCGTCACCGATGCCGGAATTGAAATCAAAGCGCAGCTCGCGCAAGCCGATGCACCCAGCCAGCTCGCCGCCCGTCTCGATGAGGCGTGGCAGTCGATTCGACTGGGTCTGGTGAAGGGTCTCTCAATCGGTTTTCGTCCGATCGAGTATTCGTATCTCGATGACGACGGGATCCGGTTCTCTTCATGGGAATGGTACGAGCTTTCTGTGGTGACGGTTCCCGCCAACGCAGAAGGCTCGATCAGTAACGTGAAGACCATCGACCAGGAATTGCGCGCCGCGTCTGGCAAACCGCCAATTCCCGCTTTACCGACTCACAGAGTCGTTCATTTGAATTCCCCGGCTGGCGCTTCAGCATTCATGACCAAATCCATTACTCAGAATAAGGAAAAACCAATGAATATTGGTGAACAAATTAAATCGTTTGAGGCGAAACGTGCTTCGCTTGATGCTGAACGCGCCGATGTGATGCAAAAGGCCTTCGATGAAGGTCGCACCCTCGATCTTGAGGAAACCGACAAATACGACGAACTGACAGGTGAGGTCAAAAGTCTTGACTCACACCTGAACCGTTTGCGCGATCTGGAACAACAGAAAGCAACCACCGCCAAACCCGTTCAACCCGCAGCGGGTGGAGACACCGTCACCACCACCAAAGCCGTGACCCCGCCGAATATCATTCACGTTGAAAAACCGCTTGAAAAAGGCATCGGCTTTGCGCGCATGGCGAAACTGCTTGCGGCATCCAAAGGCCTGAAGTCTGAGGCGGCGACGCTGGCGAAATACCAGTATCCCGACGACATCAAGCTTCAGTCTGTGATGAAAGACCTGATCAGCGCGGGTTCCACCTCCGATCCGAACTGGGCCGGCAATCTTGTGACCGTGCAGGATTACACCGCCGACTTCATTGATTTCCTGCGACCTCAGACCATCATCGGACGTTTCGGCGCGGGTGGCATTCCCGGCCTGACCCGTATTCCGTTCAACGTCCGCATTAAGGGTCAGACGTCTGGCGGTGCGGCGAACTGGGTCGGTGAAGGTAAAGCGAAACCGCTGACCAGCTTCGATTTCTCTCAGATCACCCTCGGCTTCACCAAAGTTGCCGCGATTGCTGTATTGACTGACGAGGTGATTCGTCTTTCCACTCCATCCGCTGATTCTCTGGTGCGTCAGTCGCTGGCCGATGCGGTCATTGAACGTCTGGATGAAGATTTCATCGACCCGGATAAAACCGCTGTCGACGGCGTGTCTCCGGCGTCTATCACCAATGGTGCCGCGTCTTCTGCGTCAACAGGTGTCCCGGATCAGGATGCGAACACCGCGCTTTCTGTGTTCATCGACGCGAACCTGTCACCAACAGGTGCCGTGTGGCTGATGTCATCCACTACCGCCCTGACCCTGTCACAGCGTAAAAACGCGCTGGGTCAGCGTGAATATCCGGATATGACCATGTTCGGCGGTACGTTCAACGGTCTACCTGTGATCGTGTCTCAGTACATCGATAACTCGCTGATCCTGGTGGATGCGCCAAACATCTATCTGGCTGACGACGGCGCGGTGGCCATCGACATTTCGACTGAGGCGTCTCTGGAAATGCAGAGCACTCCAACGCACGATTCCATCACCCCGACCCCGATCGAGCTGGTGAGCATGTTCCAGACAAACAGCGTCGCTGTTCGTGCGGAACGCTGGATCAACTGGCAGCGCCGCCGCGATGCAGCGGTTTCGGTTATCACCGATGTTGATTACAGCGTCACCGCTGGCAGTTAAGGAGACTGGCGGGGTTCGCCCCGCCTTATAACACCCATGACTGAAGTCCGTTATCTGAAAACGACCCACGACAGTTTCGCGGGTGAGAAGAAATTTATCCGGGGTGATCATGCCTTAATTCTTCAAATGGCCGGGTATGTCGAAATTCTTCACACCGTTCAAAAAAAACGCAAAGGCCGTCCTCCTAAACGTATTGAATAAGAGGTTTAAGAATGTTTAATTTTCTTCGGCGCAAGCCAAAAGAAGAAAACAAGGCGCTTCACTCGTTGCCCTCTGGCGCGTGGAGTCGGATTCTTGAACCGTATGCAGGAGCCTGGCAAGAAAACGTCGAGGTCAGATTAGACAGTGTTTTAGCGTATCCGGCGATTTTCAGTTGTATCTCGCTGATTTCGTCTGATATCGCCAAAATGCCGATTTCAGTCAGACGCCGTCAGTCAAATGGCGTATGGGTAAAGGGCAATAACCCTGACTTAAGTCCCTTACTGATTAAGCCAAACTTTTATCAAACCCCGATGCAGTTCTTTGAACTGTGGATGATTTCAAAACTCGCGCACGGCAACGCCTATATTTTAAAACTCAGGGACGGTGGCGGTCGCGTCACCCAGCTTCGCGTGTTAGATCCGCGACGCGTGATCCCCTATATCGCCGATGATGGCGAAATCTTTTATTCCGTGCTGACCGATGAACTGAACGGCTTGCAAGGTGGGTTGTTTGTGCCCTCCCGCGAGCTGATTCACGATCGGTTTAATACGCTCTTTCATCCGCTGTGTGGTCTCTCCCCGATTTATGCCTCTGGTCTTGCCGCCATCGGCGGTGAGGCGATGCTGAGAAATTCAGCCCATACGTTTAAGAACGGTGGCAAGCCTGGCGGGATCATCACCGTGCCGGGTTCTGTGGATGCCGATAAAGCGAAAGAAATTAAAGACAACTGGAACACAGGTTATTCGGGTGCCAACGCCGGAAAGACCGCGTTACTCGCTGACGGTGCCGCCTTTGTGGCCGTCGCGCAAACCGCGACCGATTCCCAGCTCGTTGAACAACTCAATTTGTCGAACCAGCTGGTGGCCGCAACGTTCCGTGTTCCCTTATACAAAATCGATTCCGGTCAGACCCCGTCTTATAACAATATCGAAGCTCTTGAACAGGCGTATTACTCACAATGCCTTCAGGTGCATATGACCGCGATTGAAACCCTCATTGCGGACACCTTCGATCTGAACGAACAAACCTGTGTCGAGTTCGACCACAGCCGACTGTTACGCATGGATACCGCCGCCCGTTACAAATCTTACGGTGACGGCATCGGTGCGGGATTCCTTGCACCTAATGAGGCGAGAGTCAAAGAGAATATGCAGCCTGTAGAGGGTGGGGATTTACCTTACCTTCAGCAACAGAACTATTCGCTGGAAGCCCTGGCGAAACGTGACGCACAGGATGATCCGTTCTCAACATCATCAGGTTCTTCACCTGACACCACACCCGATCCGAATGCCGATCCGAACGCTGACACGACGCCAACACCCGCAGCGGATCAGAACGACCCAAATCAACCTCCTTCGACTGATGACACCCGTGAGTTAAACGACTTGCTGACAAGGCCGGTCCCCTTTTTGGAAACCCCTATGATTACAGAAAGAGAACGCGGGTTCGCGGAAATCATCCGACAAGTTATCGATAAGAAAATCGATGAATCCCGCGAATTGTTTCAGCGTGAACTGAACGATTTGGTCACTGAGAAAGATAATATTATCGATGCTCAGGAAGAGGTGATTCGTGAGGACGAAGAGAAAGTCGCGGCGTTAAATAAAAAGGTCGATGACCTCTCCGACATCATTAAACAGCAAATGGAACGCATCACCGATCTTGAAAAAGACGCGGTCGACGAATCCGCGATTGCCGCGATGGTGTATGCACAAATCGAGGTGCCTGATGCACCTGTGTTACCGGATATCACGCAGATGGTAAAAGACGCCATCAGTCAGATCCCGATTCCACAGCCTGAACCCTTACCCGATATTTATGAAATGGTGTTAAAAGCGGTTCGGCTGGCACGCGAGGACGATCTGACCCCGACGGATATCGCGGAGATCGTGAAAAAGGCGGTCGATGAAATTGAACTGCCAGAACCTGAACCTTTTATTCCACCTGATATCAACGCCATCATCGATGAGGTGGTCGCGAATATCGTGATGCCTGAGGCTCCTGTGTTACCGGATATCGACGAAATGGTGAAAAATGCGGTCGCGTCGATTCGCCTTCCAGTGCCAGAACCAATGCCTGACGTGAAGCAGCTGGTGGAACGAGCGTTATCTGAAATGCCGCTCATTGAACCGGAACCGTTACCGGATATCGAACAGATGGTGAAAACGGCGGTCAGTCAGATTTCGCTTCCTCAACCTGAGCCGTTGCCTGACATTGAACGCCTGATTGCGCTTGCGCTTTCTGATATTGAGATCCCGCAACCTGAACCGCTTCCTGATATTGCCTCAATGGTCAGTGAGGCTGTGAGTCAGATCACCCTTCCACAACCGGAACCCTTACCGGATATCGAACGGATGGTCGAAATTGCGGTCAGTCACATTGAATTACCTGATCCCGAACCGTTACCTGATATAAAGGCGATGGTGTCAGAGGCCATCAGCATGATTCCGATCCCAGAGGCTGAACCATTACCTGATATTCAGAAAATGGTCAAAGACGCCATCAGTCAGATCGAGATTCCTGAACAGGAACCACTACCGGATATTGACTCTATGGTGAAAGAGGCGGTGAGTTTGATTCCATTACCTCAGCCGGAACCGTTGCCAGATATCCAGCGCATGATCGACGAGGTGGTGAGTCAAATCCGGCTCCCGGAACCGGAACCGTTACCGGATATTCAGGCGATGGTGAGTGAAACGATCGAATCGATGCCGGATCCGATGCCGGAACTCAAACAATTCCTGGCTGAGGCCGTCAAACAGATCGAGGTTCCACAACCCGAACCGTTGCCCGACATTCAGAAAATGATCGAAGAGGTCGTGTCAAACATTGAGATCCCGAAACAGGATGTCACTGCTGATGTCGAACGCATCGCCGCTGAGGTGGTCAAAGTCGCGGTCAGGTCTATCAAGGTGCCAAAACCGGAACCCCTGCCGGATATTGACAAGATGGTGAAAGACGCCGTCGCGGCGATTGAGTTGCCGCAGCCGAAAGAGCCTGAGCCGTTACCCGATTTTGGTTTTCTGATTGAACGTGCCGTTGCGGAATATCCGTTGCCGGAGCCTGAACCTTTACCGGATATTGAAAAAATGGTCAAAGATGCCGTTGCTGCCATTGAGATCCCGCAACCGAAAGAACCTGAGCCTTTGCCAGACATTCAGGCGATGATTGCGGGTGCCGTGGCCGGAATAGAATTCCCGTCACCGGAGCCGATTTCGCTTCCTGATTTCGACAAAATGATTTCTGAGGCGGTGACGAATGCCGTTAAATCAATTTCCTTACCTGAACCCGGAAAGGGAGAGGATGGGAAAGACGGCAAAGACGGGCTTCAGATTGAGGTGATCCCTGCCATCGACACCAACAAACGCTATCCTCGCGGGACATACGCCATTCATAACGGCGGGTTATGGCGCGCCTACCAGAACACATCGGGATTAAGCGGCTTTGAATGTGTGGTGAACGGACTAAATGACATTGATATCGATGTTTCTGATGACCGTCACTTTACCGTTCGCATGACTAAATCAAACGGTGAGACCGAAGAACGCGCCTTTGATATCCCGGTCATGATTTACCGCGATGTGTTCAAACCTGAGAAAACCTATTACCCCGGCGATTGTGTGACGTTCGCGGGTTCTATTTGGCATTGCTATGAAGAAACCTCAGACCGTCCGAACGATGTAGGTTCTAAGGGCTGGCGTCTGGCGGTGAAACGCGGTCGGGATGGGAGGAGTCGTGAATGATAGCCTTCGTGACGCTCGATGAGGCGAAAGCCCATCTCCGCATTGATACCGATGATGGCGATGATGATCTTCAGCAAAAAATCTATTCAGCCAGCGCATCAATTCTGGATTACATCCAGAGTTCACGCGATGTGCTGGTAGATGATGACGGGGAGGTGATCGAGGGCACTAACGAACTCGACAGGGTCAAGATGGCCACGCTGTTACTGGTGGGGATTCTGGATGCGTTTCGGAACGCAGAGGATGACACGATGTTTCAGCAAGGCTATCTCCCGTTCACCGTGACCAGCCTGATTTATTCATTGCGATCACCGACCATCATTTAAGGAGGAACTATGGCCTGTTCCGGTTGTGCCGCGCGTCGCGCGTGGATTAAGAAGATGGCCAGACTTGCCTATGAACGAACCTTCGGAAAACGAACTCATTCAGGTACTGATAAAACACACAGCGGCGATGGATAGACTAACCAAAGTCGTCGAAGGGTTGATCGGTATCATTTATACTGAATTCATTGAACCCGAAGATGATGATGTCGCTCAGACTTATCTGAATGGCAAGCCGCGAGGATAATCCATGTTTGCACGGATCTTGAAACATCGGCTTGAACTTCAACAGCCCCAAGAAGTTCAGGATCCAGTTACGGGCGATATTACTCTCGCATGGACAACGATAGCTTATGTGTGGGGCGAAGTCGCACCGTTATCGGGTCGTGAATTTATCGCCGCGCAAGCCGTGCAAACTGAAATTTCTGTCAGGATTACGATTCGTTACCGCAGTGATATTACAAACGACTGGCGAATTCTTTTTCGAAACCAAATTTATAATATCGCTGCTGTCTTGCCTGATCTTTTATCTGGCCTCGATTACATTACTTTACCGTGTACGGAGGGGCTGAACGATGGCTGATACCCTTGAATTCTCAATCACAGGTGTCGACGAGCTGTTAGGCAAACTCTTTACCGTCAGTGATGATGTACGTCGCAAAGGCGGTCGCGCGGCATTGCGTAAAGCAGGGAATATTATTGTTGAACGTGCCAAACGCAACGCCGAACGCGTCGACGATCCTCACACGGGGCGAAGTATCACCGCGAACATTGCGCTGAGGTGGAACGGTCGCGAGTTCAAACAGAACGGCAACATTGCTTTTCGAATCGGTGTCCTTCATGGTGCCGTGCTGGTTGATCATCCAGACCTGGGCGTGAATGCGCCCACGCCGCATTGGCGATTACTGGAATTTGGCACTGAAAAAATGCGCGCGCGACCGATTATGCGTCCAGCAATGGAATCCAGCCTGAACGATGTGATCCATACTTTCACCACCGAATATGAAAAATCGCTCGATAGAGCGATCAAACGTGCGCAAAAGAGGTCGACCCCCTCATGACGACGAGCGCTCCTGTCTTTGAAACGCTGTTTAAGAGCGCTGATTTGCTTGCGCTGCTCGGGCCAACTGTTATGCGTCTTTATGAGTTTGGTAATAAACCAGTTGTTCCGACTTATCCTTACGCGACTTACCAGAACTACGCCGGAGACGCTCAGCAATTTCTCGGTAACTTGCCTGACGTCGATTCATACTCAATTCAATTCGATATTTATTCGAAAGATGCCAGCTCGTTAAGAAGTATTGCGCTGGCCATGCGTGATGCCATCGAACCCCATGCTTATATCACCCGTTGGGGTATGCAGGGGATAGACGACGACTCAAAATGTTATCGCTATTCGTTTGATGTTGACTGGATGGTTCTTCGCTAACCCATCCGATAAACGCCGCCGCAAGGCGGTTTTTTTTCGTCTGGAGAAATTATGTCAGTCTTAACTCAAGGTACTCAGTTATACGTGTACAATAATGTGACGGTGGGCGAAATCGAATGTATCACCGCCTTTAACCCCGGTTCCTCTCCTGCCGACCAGATTGAAGACACCTGCCTGAGTGAAAAGAGCACCCGAACTTATAAGAAAGGCCTTCGCACCCCTGCCCAGGCCTCTCTCACACTTAATGCTGATCCGAACAACGCCAGTCACTTACTCCTGAGTAACCTGGCGGAGACGGCTGACCAGTCAGATCTGACCTTTGCGATTGGGTGGAGCGACGGCGAATCGGAACCGACCATTGATGACGCGGATTCTGATGATGCGGTTGACGGGCTGATCCTGCCTGCCGACCGCACCTGGTATGTGTTCAAGGGCTATGTGTCAGATTTCCCGTTTGATTTCCAGGCGAACACGGTGGTTCAATCAACCGGAACCATTCAGCGTTCAGGCGCGGGTGTATGGGTGCCGAAGACTGACGACGCCGGATCTTAAGCACAATTGGCCACTCCTCCTAAGTATATACAATGTATCATCTCTTTCATGAAATTGAAGGGGATGACAATGAAACACGTAAGACTGATCGGTTCTGTTGTGGCTTGTGCGTTGGTGGTCGGTGTGCAGATTTATTATAAGACTCATGATTATCATGAGTCGGTCACAACGACATCACAGGTCACAACCTTAACGGAAAGGGTCAGTGCGTTACCTGCAAGCTTGCCGATGAAGAGAGTTGAGAAAAGTGTTCAGCAAACTATTAGCTGGAACTATCACTTTGAGACTGACAAGCTTCGTCACGAAACCAAAGAGTACGGTTCGAACGCCTCACTGAATCAGCATAAGTTCGCATTTCCGTATAACAGAGGCGCTTGGCTGAACATTCAGACGGTGAGTTATCCGATCAAGTCGCTGAAAACCAAAGATCACGCACCTGTTAAGAATGTCTTCTTAACCACAACTGACGGTCAGTTTGATTGTGGTTATGATGGTTGTTCAGCGGTGGTGAGCTTTGACGGCGGTAAGGTTGAGACATTCCATCTGGAAATGGTGAACGGCAACCCGAACAACGTCATGCTGATCACAGACGGCAAACGTTTTATGAAAGAACTGAAACAGCATAAAATGGCGATCATCGAGGTCGATTATTACATGAATGGAAGCCAGCAATTTACGTTTCATCTGAACGACGAGAAGGATGTGTCGTATCGGGCGTAAGTGATGGGATAAAAAGAAACCTGCCTAGTGCAGGTTTTTTTATGTCTGTCGTTCAGGATGCCCCAGCGAATTCGGAGTTCGACTGGGGCGGGGGGTTTTCTTCATGCCTGAAGAGATCTCACCTTACCGATTGAAAAATCGAAAAGCAAACATTGCGGATTGGGAGTTGTTGATTTGGCTCAATCTGATAACATCATTGATGCTGTGCTTTCGGCTGTTTGTCGAGAGCAAATGTGATCGACAGGCAAAAGAAAGCCCCAGCGAATTTTTCAATTCAACCGGGGCGCTCTCATGCATCGACAACATGATAGTAGCCCCTTACAGGCCGAAAGGCAATGTCTGAGGGTTTAATATGCGCAACAAGCTTTTCATCATCACCCTGTTCATGGTTCTTGCTTTGCTCGCTCTTGAGCAAGACAAAGTGTGTTCTGTGACGTTGAAAGCAGGAGGGATCAAGGTTTCTGCCATGTTGAACTACGAACTCAGCAAGTAAGGGACTGAACACGGCGGTTCGCCGCCGTGTATCTGTCTTTGTATGCCGATAAGCACAGCATTCCTTTCTAAGCAAATACTTGGCCTTTTAAACTTAAATGACAGATTGGGAGTTGTTGAATCGCCTCAATCTGATAACATTCCTGATGCTGTGCTTTCGGCTGTTTGTCGAGAGCAAGCGCGATCGACAGGCAAAAGAAAGCCCCAGCAACTAACGTTAACTGGGGCGCTCTCAAACCTAGACAATTTGATAGTAGCCCCGCTGATGCTGAAAAGCAAATCGGAGGCTCTATGCGTAGTAAATCTGTCCTGATCGTTCTTGTGATTTGCCTGACCTTCCTGTTTTCCATTTGGGAAGAAGGCACCAGGTTAGAGAAGGTTCACCTTCAGATCGGAGGTGTGATTTATGATGCAACTCTGAGCCGCTAACTCAGGCGAGGTCAAAGGCGACGGTTCGCCGTCGCCATTTTAACTGTCTCGATTGCCGAAAAGCACAGCGTTCCCTACAACCCGCCTTCGTGCGGGTTTTTTTATGGAACGAATATGAAGCTCACACTTGATAATCTCAAAACCGTTGGCGCGTTTACGGGTCGACCTGTCGAACGTGAAATCGAATGGACACAGGGCGAGGATACGTTTAAGGCGACGGTGTTTATTCGTCCGCTAGGCTATCAGACCGCTACCTCCGATATCATGGCGATCGGAGGCAAGATTGACGGCATCGCCGGACGTATCGCCGCCTCCATCTGTGATGAAGACGGAAAGCCTGTGTTTACCGTTGAGGACATCACAGGCGAGGCTGATCCTGATCGCGGTCCGCTTGATGGCGCGCTGACGATTTCCCTGTTGCTTGCGATTCAGGAGGTCAACGATCTGGGGAAGGATACCAGCTCACTGAAGAAGACGAGTTCTGGTGTGAGCTAGTGTTAAACGGGATCGGCGGTCGAACGATTGGTGAGGCAAAAGAAAACCTCTCCCGACCTGAGTTTCAGCTGTGGGCGATTTACCGAAACAAATATGGTTCGCTCAATCCCGGCCTTCGAACCGAATGGGCGGGTGGTGTGGTGTCAAGCGTTATCGCGAACACGAACCGCGACAGTAAAACCCCACCGTTTCAACCCACCGATTTCACCCAGCATTTCAATGAACCCGAAGCGGAACCGGATGATGACGCGCCCATCACGCTCGAAACCGCCATGAATACATGGCATTAAAGGCAAATCCACTTCGCTTGGTTTGATCCGTCTTCCTGACCTCATTCATTAAAATCATTATGTGGTTTCTTAATAATAATGAGGTCATATGAAAAAGACGGTTGTTAAGGGTTATATTCTGTTATTTGTCGGTTCATTAGTCACATTGCTCATGCTTAACCATCTGGCCAAACACGATCGGTTTTTTCAACAAATACATGGATCGTATGTGTTATTGGCTATCGGCTTTTTCATGGCGCTTTTTGGCGTCTATTACATCAATAAGCGGCATTACCTGCGTTATGATGCAATAGACCGCGCCAGAATCCTCAGAAGTGGTCGACCTTATATTCTGGAATGGAAACGCAATCAGCCTTATCTTAATTATGAGGCGATATTGATTCAGGCTTTAGAGTTTATCCACAAAGACCCGAATAAAACCGCACAGGAACTGTTTGAAGATAATTATGCTGAAGTATCGGAACTGATATCGACGATGCCCGATCACCTCTGGCAGGATTACGTCAAAGAGTTAAAAATGTGCTTACGCTCCTACCTTTAAGAGTCAACTTGTGCCACAAAGTGACTAGAAAGGATCGCTAAAAAATGACACAATGTGATCTCGATTGGTTAACTGAGGTCACATTATGTCTGTTCTTATCCGTTCTCGCATCGATGAAGTCGAAGCTCAAAGTGCTGAGCTTATTTTGTCTCAGCTTGGTCTCAATATGTCTGAATATCTTCGGTTTGCGGTGAGGTCACTGAACAACCGGAAGGGCATTCCCTTTGATATGACAATCACGAATCCTGAAACACTCAAGGCTATCGACGACATGAACAATCGTCGCGGCGTTATCGTTTCCTCTCTTGAGGAATTCGAAGCTAAGTATCAGGAATAATGGATTGTGAAAAAAGTTGTTGAAACTAAGAAATTCGAAAAAGAATTCAAAAAGATGATCAAGAGAGGAAAGGATCCAAAGAAACTCTTTACTTTTGTTCGGCTCCTCGCCAACGAAAGTTATCCTTTGCCGGAACATTATCGGGATCATCCGCTCAAACAATTCAAAGATGTGCGTGATGCTCATATTGAACCCGACTGGGTTCTCTTCTATCGAGTCACGACAAAAGAGGTTGAACTCATTCGAACAGGGACGCATTCCGATTTGTTCTAATCACCACTAACCCGCTTCGGCGGGTTTTTTTATGGGGCAGATATGGCAGCGCGATCGCTTGGAACATTAACCATTGACCTGATCGCCAAAGTAGGCGGCTTTGTCAGTGGACTCAATCAGTCAGAACGCGCCGCCGATAAATGGCGACGAAACGTCAAAGCCGCCGCCGCTGACGTGGGCGCAGCGCTTGCAGGGGTCGGAGTGGTCGCGGCAACCGCCGCCGCCGGGATTGCCACGGCCTCAATTGGTTTGGTCAGAAACACCGCCGATCAGATAACCGAAACGGATCGCTGGGCAAAATCCCTTAAAATTTCGACCCAAACCCTCCTTCAGTGGCAGTATGCCGCGAAACAAGCGGGTATTGCAGGCGACCAGATATCCGACATCTTCAAGGATATTAACGACAAGGTCGGGGATGCAGTATTAAATCAGTCAGGTGATGCAGCTCAGGCGCTGGATACATTAGGGTTATCCGCGCAAAAGCTTCAGAAACTGTCGCCGGACAAAATCCTGACCCAAATCGGTGACGCCTTAAACAACTCAAACATTTCTCAGGCAGGGAAAACCAACATTCTCGAAAGCCTGGTGAATGACGGTTCACGCCTGTTGCCTCTCCTTGAGGACAACAACAAACAGCTGAACCAGTTTAAAGATGCGGCGAAAGATTACGGGCTGGCACCCTCTGACGATCAGATTCAGGGGCTGGTTAAAGTATCAAACTTTTTCCGTGATCTGGATGCCCAGGTCGAAGGATTAAAAACCCAAATCGCGACAGGCCTCGCTCAGGTTGATTTGAGTCCGCTTCAGCGGGGTCTCGATCAGATTCGTCGCGTCTTCACCGATCCGCAAATTCTGCAAGGCTTAACAACGCTGGTCGGTGGTGTGGCGAAGCTGGTTGCTGACTTTGGCGCAATCGCAAGCCGCGCGGCGCAGTTTGCAACCTTGCTTTCAGAGGTGGGTGACAGGTTTAAAGCGGGTGGTTATGCGCTTTATAACCAGCAACAGGCTAATCAGAACAAATCGATTTCTGATATTAACTTGCCTACCCAGCAAGCGACGTTCCCAGGTCAGTTCAAACTCGATCCCGGTCAGACCAATCAGGCGAATCAGGCCGCGAAGCAGCTCGCCAGCGCATACAGTGCCGCAACGCTGCAATATCAGCGCATGATCGCCACGATTAACACCAGTGCGCAACGCGGACAGCAGGTCACAGAGCTTCAGAAGCTGAATTTCAACCTGACCAGCGGCAACCTGAAAAATCTGAACGAGGCGCAAAAGACGCGGTTAAGGGATCTGGCCACAGAGGTGGACCGGCTGAACGCGGTCAAGAAAGCCAATCAGGATAATCTCGCGGTTCAGCAGTTCATTACCAACCTCCAGAACCAGAATCAGAATGCGAACGCCTCGAACAATGTGAACACACAAGGCTTTGGCCTGAGCGACACAGAGAAGCAGCGTTTACAGGACATCATCAGTATTCGTCAGGATTATCTCCAGCAACAGCAAGCTCTCAATGATCAGCAGACCAGAGGCGATATCGATGCGGACGTGTACAAGCGGGAAACCGCCGCATTGTCTCAGGCGTTGCAAACTCGCATCAGCGATCAGCAGGATTATTACAAGAAAATTGACGCGCTTCAGTCTGACTGGCTGAACGGCGCGCAAACCGGGTTTGCAAACTGGGTCGATTCCACCAAAGACATCTCCTCAACGGTTGAAGATGACGTGTCCAGCGCCATGAGTTCCGCACTCGATAATGTGAATTCAGCGCTTGAGGGAAACACAGTGAGCTGGAAACAGTGGAGTGTCTCTGTACTGGAGATGATCGAGAAAGTCGCCGTCCAGGCGGCAGCGTCAAACCTGTTCAGCGGATCGAGTGGCTTATTCAGCTCGGCTATCAGCGGGATTTCGAATTTCTTCGGCGCGTCTACCACCGCGAACGCGAAAGGCGGCGTTTACGGTGCGGGGTTAAGCGCTTACAGCAATTCGATCGTGTCGACACCGACCATGTTCCGGTTTGCCAGCGGTGCAGGACTCATGGGCGAGGATGGTCCAGAGGCGATTATCCCGCTTCAGCGCGCCGCTGATGGTTCGCTGGGCGTGAAAGCCAGTGGCTTCGGTCAGAACAATACGTCACCGACAGGCGGCGTTCAGGTCAACATTACCATTTCCGATTCAGGATCTAATTCCACCACCAACAGCGCGGACTGGCGTCAGTTCGGTAATGAGATCGGACGCTTTGTCGATGAACGCTATAAACGAAATCTCGCCCGTGATTTGCGTGATGACGGGGATATCGGTCGCGTGGTGCGCGGCAAACGATAGAGGGTGAACGATGGCAGTCGAAACCTTCACCTGGTGTGCGCGAATAAACGCCTCAGGTGACATGACGTTCAATGTCCGATCCATTCAGTTCGGGGATGGATATACGCAAGTGGCCGGAAACGGCATCAACAACCGAAGCCAGAACTGGAACCTCACCTTTACGGGAACCGAAGACTTTATTGAGGAAATTAAAACGTTCCTCGATGACAAGGCAGGTTATCAGGCGTTTGCCTGGGAGCCGCCAGGCGAAGATCTCGGTCTTTACCGATGCAGCTCTTATAACCCGACCGCACTCGGCGGGGGTCTCTTCGAAATGACCGCAACCTTTACCCAGGCGTTTGCACCATGAGCTTAACCAGCGATTATCAGAAACTGGAACCGGGTTCAGAAATCCGGTTGTACGAGGTGGATGGATCCGCGTTCGGTGTCGATGAGATTTTACGGTTTCATTCTCACAATATTCCTCACACAGAGGCTGAAATTCTCGCGGCTAACGGTGATGAAACCCAGCTTCCCGCCAAATCGATTATCTGGCAGGGCGAGGAATATTCCGCATGGCCGTGCAAGATTGAAGGGTTAGAGATTTCCACCACAGGCAGCGCACCCAGCCCACGTTTAACGGTCGCGAACCTGAACGGATCCATTACCGCACTCTGTTTGCAGTTTCAGGACATGCTTCAGGCGAAAGTCTCGATTCATGACACGCTGGCGAGCTATCTCGATGCGGCGAATTTTGATGACGGGAATCTGAACGCCGATCCGACACAGGAAAAGCTCAGGGTGTTTTATATCGACAGCAAGACATCCGAAACGAAAGTTCAGGTCGAATTCCAGTTGTCGAGTCCGATGGACTTACAAGGTTTGCAAATTCCGACCCGTCAGCTTCATGCGGTGTGTTCCTGGTGTATGCGTGGGAAATACCGATCCGGCGACGGTTGTGATTACGCCGGAACGAATTATTTCGACAAGTTCAATAATCCCGTTGATGATCCCAGTCAGGATGTCTGCTCGGGCACGATCACCGGATGCAAGCTCCGGTTCGGGCAGGATAACCCATTATCTTTCGGAGGTTTCCCAGGAACCTCGCTATTGCGAACCTGATCGCTCAGATTGTGATGTTTATTAAATCGGCACTTCTATTATCAGGATTGCCAACAGGTAAGAGGTCAACATGTTCGCAACGGTAAATACGGTGAAACTTTTCTTTGACGTGATCGGATCGGGTGTGGATATGTCCGACACGTTACTGAAAACGAAACCTGTGATCATCGCGCTCAATGGTGGGTATGGTTACGACCATACTTATCTTCGTTTAGGCCTGGATGCGTTGAGCAAAGATTATCAAATTGTCTATGTCGACATGCGGGGTCATGGCAAATCTGAAGCCGTGAAACGTTCAACGATTCAGTTTGAAACAATGGCTGACGATGTCGCGAAATTGGTGGAAGCGCTCGGTCTGGAATCGGCGATCATCTTTGGTCATGCCTCAGGGAGCTTCGTCGCGCAAAAAATGGCGATCCGGCATCCTGACAAAGTCAAAGGGCTGATTCTGGTCTCAAGCACAATGGGAATGTCGGTTATTCCTGGGAAAGCGGAAGAAGGTTATCCACAGTTTTTCCTCAAAGATCGCGTTCAGGGTGAGTTGCTTGACGTCGGACATAATTTTTTCTTCCAACCGACCGCACTCACCGATCAGGATTTCCAGTATTACTGTCACAACATCGGTCCTTATTATTTCGCCACGCAAAATATGGGACTGTGTGAAAAAGTTATCAGCTATGTGACCTATAACATCGACCTTGTGAACCATTATCGGCGATTGATGCCGTTTTATAACTCACAGGGTCAGGTCTCGAATATTAAACAACCGACTTTGCTGATGGCCGGGATGTATGACTGGGCAACACCTCCCGTCGGTTCCTATATGCTCGCCAACAAGTTACCTGACTGTGATTATGTCGAGTTCGATCAATCGGGCCATTATCCGTTTATCGAAGAACCTGAGAAATTTCAGGATTCCGTCTGGAGCTTTATTGATAAAAATTCCTTCGCCGTGTGATGTGGTGTTGATCGGTTACAGGGATGTAAAAATACCTCTGTTATTTTCAAATCACTTAAAGAGGTTTCTATGTTTGCGAATGTTAACGGTAAAAAGATTTTCTTTGATGTTGTCGGTGAGGGGTTGTCTACCGCCACACCTGAACTTAAACCCCGTCCGACGTTTGTCGTGCTGCATTGCGCCTCAGGCTTCGATCATGGGTATCTTCGCAACAGCTTACATCAGCTGAGCCTGTTCGGTCAGATCGTTTATATCGATTTGCCGGGTTCCGGTCGTTCAAAGCATGTTGATGTCAAAACCATCACGTTTGAATCGATGGCAGATGATGTGAAAGGCATGATTGATTATCTGGGCATTCAATCGCCTTACATCTTCGCGCATTGTGCAGGCGGTTTTGTGGCGCAACATTTCGCGATCCGTCATCCCGGCGTCGCGAAAGGCTTAATTCTGGTGAATACCGCGCCTTCTTACACCAAATCTCATGACCAGGTCGCGCCGAACCCGATGCTGAATGAGCGCGCCACCGAAGATATCGTTAACACCTGTCTTCGAGTTTATGCGCCAGGCGTGGTGTCTGAGGAAACGCTCACACAAGAGCTGGTCGACAAGATGTTGAAAGAGGTCGGGCCATACTTCTTCGCGGAGGATTACATGGATATGTATGATTCTGTGTTCTCCTTCACCGGAATGAACGTGGAAATGCTCGACCATTTTGTGACTGAGATTTATCCGAAGTTTGATGTGCGGGAAGAAATCAAACAGATCGACATCCCGACGCTGATTGTGGCGGGTTCTCAGGACTGGTTGACGCCTCCCAGCGGCGCGCGCCTGATGCATAAGAACATCAAAAACTCTATCTATCGTGAGTTTGCCGAATCCTGTCATCTGAGCTTTGCGGAAAAACCGCAATCGTTTATCGGATGCGTGGAAGGCTTCCTTGACTTGCAAAAAGCATAGGTAAAGAACGATGTTTGCTCGCATTAACGATACGCGGATTTTCTTTGATGTTGTCGGTGAAGAACTCAACTCTGTCACCGCGCAACTCAAACCAAAGCCGACGCTAATCCTGATTCATGGCGGTCTGGGGTTCGATCATGGGTATCTTCGCCCCGCGTTCGATATGCTCGCCATCGATTTTCACCTCATTTACCTCGACTTGCGCGGTCAGGGACGGTCAGACGCCGTCCCGATCGAGAGCATTACACTTGAGCAATGCGCGGATGATGTGAAAGGGCTGTGTGATTATCTCGGGATTGAGAAAGCGTTTTTCCTCGGCCATTCGGCCGGGGGATATATTGCGCAAATTCTCGCGCTCGAATATCCGAAACTCATTCAGGGCTTAATCCTGGTGAATACCGGATCCGGGCATAAGTTCACCTACAGCGAGAAGATGGGTGAGGTCGAACCTGAGCTGAAATCCAGAGCGCCAGAAAGCGTGATGAACGTGATGGCCAGACTGTTTAATCCTGAGCAATATTCAGAGGGTACGACCGAAGGTCGTCGTCGTATGCATACCGAATACCTGAGCAAGGTGGGGCCGTACTATTGCGCACCCGATAACATGCCGATGTTCGGTCGCATTATGGCTTACACACGTCCGACGTTCCGCGTGATGGATCATTTCGTGGGTCATTTGATGCCGTATTATGATGTCGGGGATAAGATTAAGGCGATTAAAGCGCCGACGCTTGTCACCTCTGGCGCGTATGACTGGGTGATCACCCCTCTGAAATCACGCTGGATTGCGGAACATATCCCGAAAGCGCGCTTTGTGCTTTTCAGGCACAGTGGCCATTTCCCTTTCATTGAGGAACAGGAGCATTTCGAACAGATTGTTCACGATTTTATTACGGAGCATGCTCAGTGATCCATTTCAGCAAAAGAGAGAATGCTATGAGCGATAAAAAAATTCTGACGATTGACGGTAAGGTAAATTTTGAAAATGCCATTGCGGCGATTCAAAATCCTCTCCTGAAAAACGTCCTGAAAGAACGGGAAGAACTCCTGAAAAATAAAATGTGGTTTGGTTTGCTTTATCTCACCATGTTTTATGAAAATTACTATTATCATCTTTACAACACAGAGTTCGTGAACATTCGCGACGCGTCGAAAATGGCGGGGGTGGAGTTACCCGATACCCCGACAAAAGAAGTCGCGTTCAGCCGCGCTGAATATTATACGGATGCGTTTCATTTCGAAATGAAGTTCTTCATTGATGCGAATGAGAAGATCTTCATGCAACGCATCGTGAACGACGTCGCTGAATATCTGGCTCACAAAAATCCTGAGTCGACTCATTTTGTCGAGTTCAATCGAGATCCGAACATTCTCAGGAGTATCTTAAAGTAAAATGAACCCCGCGAAAGCGGGGTTTTTTTTGGGGGTAAGACATGGATCTGACCTTACAAAAGGAGATCTTCGGTCATGCTGAGCGCGTTTATCCCAATGAGTGTTGTGGCGTTATTGTCCAGACAGGCGAATCAAAGTATTACATACCGTGTCATAACCTGTCCGAAGACCCCACAGAGCAATTTATCCTCTGCCCAAGAGATTTTGCCAGAGCCGAAGACCTCGGCACCATTACCGCCATCGTGCATAGTCATCCAGATGCAACCCCACAGCCCAGCCATCTTGATCGGGCGATGTGCGATGACAGCGCGGTGCCCTGGATTATCGTTAGCTGGCCTGAGGGCGATCTCAACACCATTTACCCCAGAGGTGAACTCCCCTTAATCGAACGGCCTTTTGTCCTCGGTCATTCGGATTGCTGGGGATTGGTCATGAGCTATTTCAACCAGGTTCATCACATCACGCTCAATGATTACCGCGTCGATTTCCCCTGGTGGGAGGATGGACACAGTGAAGACCTCTATCGGGATAACTGGTTTGAATGTGGCTTTCGCGAGTTTGTTGGTCAACCTCAGCCGTCAGATGTCATCCTGATGCAGATTCGAAGCAAGAAATGGAACCACGCCGGAATTTTACTCGACGGGAACATGATGCTTCATCATCTTTATGGCAGACCCAGCAACCGGATCCCTTATGGGGGTTACTGGCGTGAGCGAACGATTAAAATCGTCAGGCATAAAGATTTGATGTGATAGGAATCAGCACAAACGGAGAAGTTTTAGCACTCCTTGCGTATACACTTTGTATCTCCGCAAGGAGTGTTAACTTGTCACAATTAAGGTTTATCGTGTTTAAAAAAATAATGCTGATTCTGGTCTTGATGATGTCGGGATGTTCCTCGATGTATTCTCACAAGAAGCCTGGAACCTATACCTATCCTTCAAGAGCCTGGGCGCTGAATGTTGATGGCGATGTCAGTGTTTCATTCGATGTCGATAGTCGAGGGAAAACCGAAAACATTCATATCCTTTCTGAACATCCTGAATATTTGTTTTCTAGAGGCGTGATCAACGATGTCAGTGAATGGAAATTCCCAGCCGGACATCCTCAACATCATTTGATTTATCATGCCTCATTCAGAAAACCTGGCATCAAATACACCAACTGATTCAGAACCCGCCGAACGGCGGGTTTTTGTTTTTGTGAATAGGTAAAGATTTGATGCGACACCTGATCACATTCAAAGTTTAACCTAAGTAGTGATTTCGCTTAGATTGTGAATTAAAAGCGAAGATATCCCACAAAATGACCTCTGGAATGAGAGATTCCAAAAAAGTGAGTCAAATCACAGGTTAATTAATATTTGTGGAGATATGAATGAGCAAGGTTTCAACGCTTTCTTTGTTAAGCCTGATTGTATCAGTGTCTTTCAGTTCACACGCGCTCGCGCAAAACTTTGATTCCGTCACAGCGTTTGGCGACAGCTTGAGTGACGGAGGCAATGTAGGACGTTTCATCTTCGATGGCGCTCAACATCCGATGTATGACGAACTTTTCGCTCAGCACTTTGGCTTAAATCTGACACCGTCAAGCCAGGGAGGTTCAAATTTCGCTGAGGGTGGCGCGGTCAGTGATGGTTCACTGGACTCGATTTCATCGCCTCCCGCTCCAGAAGGATTTGATACGCAAACGCAGATCAACAATTATCTTCAGGCGAACGGCGGTAAAGCGGATCCTCACGGTCTCTATATCCATTGGATCGGGGCGAACGATATCGCGACAGCCGCCTTAACGCCTTCAACAGCAATTCAAACAGTGGCGAAAAGTGCAAATCTGTCGGTGAATCAGGTCAAGCAGCTCCTGAACGCAGGTGCGGGAACGGTCATCGTGCCGAACATTCCGAACCTCGGAAATACGCCGTTCATGTTACAAACAGCAATCGGGGCTTTCGGAGGTCAAGCTGGATTGACTCAAGACCAGATCGCAGCCGCAGCAGAGCAGGCGATCAAGTTTGCCAATACACAAGAAACCCCTGATAAAGCAACACGCGAGAAAGCCCTTCAGGCTTCATTGCAAAGTGCAGCACAGTTATTAGGGGGAGGCGATGCAGATCAAACCGCTCAAATCTATCAAGGGTTATTACAAGCTTATGACGAGGTCAGCGGTTCGGTTTCAGCTTTAACCGCAGCGTATAACCAGCAGGAAGAAGCCGGATTAGACCAACTCAAAGGAAACATTGTTCGTCCTGACTTTGCCGGACTCTTTAACGAGATTATCAATGACCCGAAAAAATTTGGTTTTACGAATACCATCGGGCAAGCTTGCGGATTTGGCGTCGCGGCGAATACGTGTACCTCCGATCAGGATACGTTCAGCAAAGACCAGACCGATCTCTTCTCTGATGATTTCCACCCAAACCCAGCGCTGGAAAAAATCCTGAGTGATTACCTGGTGTCGGTCATGAAAGCGCCTCAACAGGTCGGTTCGCTTTCACAGGGGCCATCAATTTTTTTGGGAGGAATGGAAACCACCCTTGATGGCAACCTTCAGCAACAGCGTGAATCAGGAACAGGTCAGCAAGGCGATGTCACCACCTATGCAGGCTATACAGGCTCACACGTCAACTATAAAGATGACGATGGGAGTAACGGAAACGGTAACACAACCGATCTTTCGTTAGGTGTTGGTTATAACCTGCTTGATAACTGGCAAGTTGGGGTTATGTATGCTCACAGTGACGACCGTCAAAAACCACTGGGGGATTTTAACTACAAGTTGCGCGGAAACATGGTCGGTTTGTTCAGTCAGCTGAAGCTGTTCGATCACTGGTGGATTAATGGCGATCTGCATTTTGCCGACCTGAGCTTTGACAGCATTAACCGCTCAATGAATCTGGGGCCAGATCGCCGTACTGAGCAAGGCAGCACGAACGGTAAGATGTTCGGGCTTCGCGCTCAGACAGGCTGGGACATTCCGATCACCGATTACCTCTCAACCTCTCCTGTTGTCGGTTATGCCTGGGATTATGTCCATGTTGGCGGTTATCAGGAAGAGGGGAATGATTCTACCGCGATGCGCTTTGGTGCTCAGGAAGATCACACCCAAACCGGAACGCTCGGATGGCGCATCGACACTAAAAACTTACCTGTCAATCCGTGGGTAGAGGTGGATTACAATCACTTGTGGGGTGATGAGAATTCCAGAATCAATTCAGGGCTGAAAACCTCACCGACCTCGTTTGTCACCACCGTTCCAGAGGGTGATAAAAATTATATGAATGTTGCTGTCGGGGCAAACATCCCGATTGATAACGTGCTGAATGCCTATGCAGGTGTTTCGACGGTTGTCGGTAACAGTGAATATAATGATATTGCGTGGAATGTGGGAATGTCTGCGACATTCTAAAAGATTGACGTTCTGAAATAAGAAACCCGCCTTTCGGCGGGTTTTGTTATTTGCTTGCGAGAAGTTCGGTTTCAGGCATTCGGTTTTCACAGCCAGGTAAGTTCTTATCAATAATAAGATTACCTTTCACGTTGAATCCGTCGAATCCAAAAAGAAGATAAAACCCGTTTTCATCAACAACAACATCAGTCAGACCCACGGCACACTTATCTGTTTCAATGGCTCTATCAGTAGCTTCTTTAACATTAGGATAGCCAATCGGTAAAATAATGATAGGAACACGATCGATACCTGTCACACGCTTTCCAATAATAAATCCATTGCTATTCAGGTTCATGTTTTTGGTACTGGCGACGGTCAGATCGGCAACGCGCATAGAACATCCTGATAAAGCAACCATCGACAATAAAAGCATTACTAATTTTTTCACTTCGTTATCCTCATTAAAAAGCGCGAGGATAATAAACTTCTATTCTGTCAAAGCTTATCAAAGTGAGCGGTTTATTTTTAATGAAATGTATTCGTTTTGTTAAAAATAAATCACTCAAATCTCTCTTTCCAAATGGATTAACGATGAATGAAGTCATGACCCGCATTGAACTCGGCGGCGTTCTCGGTCGCACCTTTGGGAAAGTTCATTACCGTTCGATTACCCGCACTCAGGAGGCGTGTCGATCGCTTGCCGCTACGGTGAAAGGGTTTGAATCCTTCATGATTACCAGCAAACGGCGAGGGCTGACCTATAGCGTTTTTCGTGGCAAAGCCAATATCGGATTCGAAGAGCTGAGTTATCCGGTGACGGGCGAGACGATCAAAATCATGCCTGTTTATATCGGCAGTAAACGAAGTGGACTCTTTCAGACGATTATCGGTGCGGTTCTGGTGGTCGTTGGCGTAGCTATCAGCTACTTCACAGGCGGTACGGCGTCAGCGGTCGGAGCAGGTATCGCAAAATTCGGCGGTGCGATGCTTATCGGTGGTGTCATCCAGATGTTATCACCTCAGCCGCCAGGACTGGCTCACAAAGACGATTCTGATAATGCCCCCTCCTATGCCTTTGGACCGGCGGTCAATACGGCGGCACAAGGTTATCCGGTGCCGTTGCTCTATGGCCAGCGTCGAATCGGTGGCGCGGTCATCAGCGCCGGAATCTATATCGAAGACCAGCAATAAGGATCATCTATGAACGAAGTGATGACGCGCATTGAACTCGGAGGCGTGCTGGGAAAAACATTCGGTAAAGTGCATTACAGGTCGATTCGCAAAACCCAGGAAGCCGCTCACGCGCTCGCCGCCACACTCAAAGGGTTTGAGAAATACATGATATCGAGCCGAAAGCGCGGACTGACATTCTCTGTGTTTACAGGCAAAACCAATATTGGCTTTGACGATCTGAAAAAACCCGCATCGGGTGAGGTGATCCGCATCGTTCCGGTGATTATGGGCAGCAAGCGCGCCGGACTCTTACAAACGATTGTGGGTGTCGCCCTGATTGCGATCGCGATTTTTGCTCCATGGGGTGCGGCGATTGCAGGAAGTAACTTTGCTTTTCAGGCAGGCGTCGCGGTCACGCTCGGTGGCGTGGTGCAAATGCTTTCGCCTCAGGCACAGGGTTTATCCTACAAAGATGATTCAGACAACCAGCCTTCCTATGCATTCGGGCAACCAACGAACACCGCATCACAGGGTTATCCAGTTCCGTTACTGTACGGACAAAGGCGAATCGGCGGGGCGATCGTCTCAGCCGGGATGTATGTCGAAGATCAGCAATAACGACGTTGTGAAGACGGGTCGCGCAAGCGGCCTTTTTTTATAGGCGCGATATGGCAAACAAAAAGATTTCAGGCAGGAAGGGCGGTTCCACATCATCCAGAACACCTGTTGAACAACCCGATGATCTCCAGTCGGTCGCGAAAGAAAAGATACTGATTGCGCTCGGTGAGGGTGAGTTTGCGGGAGAATTGACAGGACAGAATATTTATCTCGACGGAACACCGTTACTGAATGCGGATGGGTCGAGTAATTTCAGCGGTGTCTCATGGGAATTTCGGGCAGGCACACAGGATCAGACTTATATCCAGGGTTTGCCAGGAACCGAAAATGAAATTGCCGTCGGAACCACGATTACTGAAACCACGGGGTTCACTCGGACTTTCACCGATACCACCCTTTCCGCAATCCGGCTTCGTATTCAATGGCCATCGTTATTCTCTCAGGACAGCAACGGTGACTTAAACGGTTACTCGATAGCCTATAACATTCAGGTTTCAACCGATGGAGGCACGTTCAACACCGTCATTGATACCGCTGTGACAGGTAAAACGACCACAGGTTATGAGCGTTCACATCGCGTGGATTTGCCTCAGGGCGGTTCAACATGGACAGTGCGTTTAAATCGCACTACAGCGGTTCAGAACTCGGCGCTCATTGGCGATACGATGACCCTTGAGAGTTATACAGAGGTCATTGACGCGAAACTGCGTTATCCCTTAACCGCTTTACTTTATATGGAGTTCGACTCCAGTCAGTTCTCAGGCAACGTGCCACAAATCACCTGTGAACCGAAGGGTCGAATTATTCGTGTGCCGGATAACTACGATCCTGACACGCGAACCTATACCGGAACATGGGACGGCACCTTTAAACTCGCCTGGACAGATAATCCGGCCTGGGTGTTTTATGATTTGGTGGTCACAGACAGGTTTGGCCTGGGAGACCGACTGACCTCAGACAACATCGATAAGTGGACGCTTTACACCGTCGCGCAATATTGTGATGAACTGGTGCCGGACGGGTTAGGAGGCAGTGGAACGGAACCGCGCTTTAAATGTGATGTGTATGTTCAGAACCGATCTGATGCTTATACCGTGTTTCGGGACTTTGCAGCCATTTTCAGAGGGATGACGTATTGGGCCGGTGATCAGATTGTCGCGCTGGCTGATATGCCGCGCGATGTCGATTACAACTACACAAACGCCAATGTCATTGACGGTCAGTTCGCTTATTCCAGTTCAAACACCAAAACCCGTTATACCTCAGCCCTCGTTTCATATTCCGATCCGGCGAATGGGTATGCCAACGCCGTTCAGCCTGTCTTTGAACCTGACTTAGTCACACGATATAAGACGTTTAACCAGCTGGAACTCACAGCCATTGCCTGTACTCGACAGAGCGAGGCAGACAGGCGAGGGCGCTGGGGGATTTTAACCAACATTCAGGACAGGGTGATCACGTTTCAGGTCGGTCTCGACGGGGATATTCCGTTACCCGGTTATATTATTGCTGTGGCCGATGAGTATTTATCGGGTCGGGTAGCAGGTGGACGCATTCGATCGGTTGATGGTCGGATTATTACGCTCGACAGAACGCCGGATGCAAATGAGGGAGACCGACTACAGCTTAACTTACCCTCAGGCACTTCAGAGGCAAGAACCATTGAGTCGATCGCCGAAAACATCGTGACGGTCTCGGTGGCCTATACTGAAACACCAGAGACAGAATCAGTGTGGATCGTCGAATCAACGGAGGTGCTAGCCCAGCTCTATCGCGTCTCGATGGTCAGTATGGATGATGACGGGAATTTCAGTATCACCGGGAGCACTTACGATTCCTCGAAATACGATGCGATCGATAATGGCGCGCAGCTCGATACCCGACCTGTCAGCGTAATACCCGCTGGCACACAGAACGCGCCTTCGAATATTGTCATCGATGAATATTCGGTGGTGAATCAGGGTATCAGTCTCCAGACAATGCGCGTTCAGTGGGATCCGACGGATAACGCATTGGCCTATGAAGCGCAGTGGCGACGCAATTCCTCGAACTGGATCAATGTTCCCCGCACCTCGACCATCTCCTTTGAGGTTCCGGCAATCTACACAGGCACCTATCAGGCGCGGGTCAGAGCGATTAACGCCGCTGAGATATCATCAGGATGGGCGAATTCGGATCTGGTGGATTTAACAGGTAAGGTGGGTAATCCTCCCTTGCCTGTTGGCTTTAACGCATCAACAGATGTTGTCTGGGGGATTACGTTAACCTGGGGCTTTCCTGATAACACAGAGGATACACTCAAGACGACCATCCAGACCGCGACGAATGCTGAGGGAACCGATGCGACCTTGCTCGCCGATGTCGCTTATCCCAGTCATGTTTACGTAATGCAGGGTTTAGTCTCGGGTCAGGGATTCTGGTTCCGCGCGCAGCTGGTGGACAAAACCGGGAATGAGTCAGGTTATACCGACTGGATCCATGGTGAGGCATCAGAGAATATCCCGGACATTATCGGCGACATCAGTAAAGAGATTGAGGCGTCACCTGCATTCCAGGCGATTAATCAGAATATCGCCGATAATGCAGCCGCGATTCTTGAGAATGCGCTCGCGAACAATGCCACTGTAGAGCGTCAATATCAGCAATATGGAGAGGTTCACGCCGAAATTCTTACTATCAGTACGACGGTCGCGGACCAGAATCAGGCCTTAGCCGATCTGGAAACGCGGCTAGATGCGGAAATCGATGATACCGCCGCGCTGATTGATGAAAAGCTGACGGCAAACGTCACGGATGACGGCACGGCCACCGCGACATTCTCGCTTGAGGTCGGTGTCACACGTAGTGGAACCTTCTATTCAGGCGGGATGGCCGTCGGTATCGCTCCTGCAACAAATGGCGGGTATGAATCGACCATCGTGTTCAGTGCGGATCAGTTCGGTATCTATAACGGTTCAGACCCCACAAACTATCAGCTGGCGTTTTCTGTTGTGAATTCTCAAACCTATATAAATTCCGCATTCATCGAAGATGCGACCATTACCAGCGCCAAAATTCAGGACGTTATTCAGTCATCTTCTTACGGAAACGGCGGAGGCTGGCGGCTGAGTAAGAATGACAACAACCTTATTTTTACGGATGCGAATAATGTGGTTCGTTTTAAGGTGGGACGCCTATGAGTGATTTTGGTTTTCAGGGATTTAACGCAAGTGCCGGACTTCAGTTTGATACGAGCGTGATGTTTTCCAGACTTAAGGGTTCGTTTCAGATTCCGATTTCGCAATATACGTTTCAGGCTCCATATTCGGTAAGCTTTGCAGCTGACTTTTCAGGTGGCACACCCTTTACGTTTTTTGTCCCGATTGCCGGGATAACGGTGCCGAATACGGAAACCTTCGCTTATCTCACCCCCAACATCACCATCGGTTCGGGTTCAATCACGCTTTCGTACAACAATAACATCGCCTCATTCCCTGACGATTTGGCAACAGGATTATGGATAGGCGGGTTAATGGTGTATTGGGGTGTTTATTACGGGCCACATGATTTATGACTGACTTTGTATTAGAGGTTATCAATTCACATGACCTGGCAATACAGACAACAACGGATGTGAATTTTGTTTTACGGTCATCCGGTCAATTCTCAGACGCAAACTTTAATACGACCAGCCAATATTATAATCACGCGTATATGGATATCAGCGCGATGAACGCGCCATTGGTTTTCTTTCGACCCATGACATCGAGTTCGCGCATTGCTTATATCCCAGGCATTCAGGAACACATTGCAGGGGCGAATGGTGCTACCCAAAAACGAGGAACCGTTTTGAAATGGTACAACCTCACAATAGGCACGATGCAATATTACATTTTCGATCAATGGGTTCCTCCTGAGCGATCAGATTATGGCATCCAGGCCTTCGACGGTTCAGGGAATATCATCTTTGATGCCGGATGGAATTTCATGAAGGTCGTGAATATCAAATGGCTCGACCCGGGTTTCCCGAATCATGCCAGCGATCCGGGTGGTTCAAACTGGACAAGCGTCGGAACGATGGGTGCCGGAACACTCGCTGGATCGATGCCCAATCCGCGAGGCTGGATTTATCAGGGTCTGGGCACCTTTGGTATCGTGTTATATGAATCCTTTCACTTTGATGGAGCAAGTAACGAGGTGATGATCTCGCTAGTGCCAAGAGGTGAATTTCTCGATGAAGCTCCGGCGACGGGCTGGATGCATGATGCAAGCCTTTCACACGTCATGGCTGTTGACGTCTCTTCTCTCCCCACAAACTACAACTCGATTAGTGTATCCGCTTCCTAATCTGAGGGTTTATTTATGCCATCGGGAACGATTACCGTTACTAACGCCTCAACCACCATCACTGGAGATGGCACCACTTTTACAACTGATGTGAATGCGGGTGATTATATTTCCTTTGCGATTGGCGGCGTCCAATATACCTATCCTGTTGCCACCGTTGACAGTGATTCAAGCTTAACAATTGCGATGGGATTCAATGGCACAACGACATCCAGCCTCACATATGAGGTCGTGCCAATCACTCAGTTGATTCCAATCCCTGCATCACTGGTGAATCAAACCACTCAAGCACTAAGAGGAAACCAAACCGATCGGGATAACTGGAATCAGCTTTTAACTGTTGATGATGATGTCACAATCACAAATCCAGATGGTACGACCTTTACCGGTCCCAGCTGGTTGAAAGTGGCAGAAGGAATCAATCTCACTGACCTGGATCAAGTCACCGCGATTGCCTCACAAATTCAGGCTAACGCCGATGCGGCTTCCACCAGCGAAACGAACGCAGCCAACAGCGCAAGTGCCGCCGCGACCAGTGAATCTAACGCCGCAACAAGTGAACAAAACGCCGCAACAAGCGAAACCAATGCGGCACAAAGTGCAACTGATGCCCAAACCAGCCTTGATTCAATAGGTGATTCTGTTACGCAAGCGGCTGAAAGCGCTTCAGCCGCATCGGATTCAGCAAGTGCAGCCGCAACATCAGAAAATAATGCCGCTAATTCCGCTTCCGCAGCCAGTACAAGCGAACAAAATGCGGCAACTAGCGAACAGAACGCATCGACAAGCGAAAGTAACGCCGCAAGTTCAGAATCCAATGCCAGCGATTCGGCTGACGCATCGGCACAAAGTGCATCAGATGCCGCAGACAGTGCAACCTCAGCAGCGACAAGCGAAACCAACGCATCGAATTCAGCCATTGGTTTGAGTGCCGCTGTCAGCAGTGCGGCACAAAGTGCATCAGATGCGAGTGATAGCGCCGATCGGGCTGAAGCCGCAGCGGCAGATCTGGAAAATAACAATGCGTTAGCCGCAACCATTGATCATATCGATACGGATACTAATGACGTTTATTTTAAAGGTTCTTTGATTTCAGGATATACCTCAACGGATCCATCAGAAATGAATGCCGCTTTTGTCCTGGCGAATGAACCTGTGACGGGCGATGTTGTTAATGGCGGAGTAATAAAAACATCGATCATCGTTGGTGATGACGAATATTTGTCCGCAACCATTCAAACGAATGTGACAGTTGGCAATGATCCGACAGTCGATATTGTGCTGACGGATTCAACCGGAGACGAAACGTCAACGAAATCATGGTCGATGCCTAATACTGAAGGGCAATTACTTAACCTCGATGCCGCTGGAATGAGTTCAGCAAGCGATACCGTTGTTAATTTTAAAGGTTCCGTCGGGGTCACAGTTGATGCCTCTCGCGATACAGAGTTAGTGACATTACGGCAACTCAATACAGCTTTAGCTGGTGTGGGAGGCGATAATGGTGCGACTTTAAACGGGGTTATGAATAATCTTATTGGAGGGGTTGTTTGGGTGAATGGCGCGCGAGGAGTTGATCGAGCTGGCCATCTCCCGGCTGATGGACAGGAATTAACTCGAACAGATTACCCTGACCTTTGGGCAGCGGTTGAAGCTGGATTATATGCCAGTATAGATGAAATAACATGGCAATCATCAGCAAGTAATCGAGGTTATTATTCTACTGGCGACGGCTCTACAACGTTCAGATTACCCGATCTTAATGGTCGTCAAAGTGGGTCAACTCAAGGAATTTTCCTTCGAGGTGATGAAGATGGCATGTTGCCTGGTGAGGTTAGAACGAGTGCTATTCCTAACATTTCAGGATCCCTGGGAAATCTAGGATCTAATTTAAGTGGTGGTGCAACATCAAGCAATCAAGGATCTGGCGTTTTAATGTGGTCAGGGATTACAGCTCCAACATACGCAGGGACAGGAACATCTCCGTCTTCGAGCGGGTTATTTGATCTGAATTTCAATGCCAGTCGCGGGAGCAGTATATATAAAGATAATCTTTCAGAAGTTAGACCGCCTTCTGTTTCTGGTATGTGGTTGATACGTGTAAACGGATCGTTCGTTTCATCAGATACGAATTTCAATGTTATCAACGCAATCGATGCACTTCCTGATTCAGGAGTTGTTGTAAACGGAGGAGATTTACAATCAGTTTATCAGGTTGATGGATCAGATTATGTTGTTGCTCGATTACGTTCCCAATTAACCGTCGGTACTATTCCTTCAGCGATGATTGAAATCATCGATTCCTCAGGCGATACCGTCACAACAGATCAGATCCAGTTTGATAAAACAGGGATGGTCTATCGCGAGGCAAGTGGTGCCGGGTCGGATAATAATCGAACGGGTGGACATTACCGATCTGAGACGACTCAAAGTTTTGGTCAGATGTATGCTTACCGAAATTCAGCTGATGGCGGTTTGGTCTTCCAGGTCTCTCAGGATTCAGAGGCCGTTCAGAGCTTTTTCATGACAGGTGAAGGTCACTTTGTCACACCAGGACAAATTGACGCTTTAACAGGTCCTATTCAAGCGGTCAATGGGGAAGTAGTTACTGCGACAACCGCTCCCAGCTCTCCGACAAATGGAAATTATCTTAACACCCCAGCAGTCAAAGCTTTATTGATAGGAAGAGGAGCACGAGGTGATACTAGAGGTGGCTTTTTTGGGATGTATCATCAGGAAGAAGTCGGAGTGATGGCAAGAGGGATATTTAACTTAAATGGATATGGTACAGACTGGAGTTGGTCATTTAATCAAGACGAAACAACATCTTCACCTTTAGGTCAATTAACAGCCGGAGGTTCTGACCGAAGGATGAAAACGAACATCCAGCCGACGACACCTGGCGCTGGAGAAAGAATTGATCAGATAGAGGTCATCGAATTTGAATGGATCCGGTCAGGAATAAAAGAGCGGGGATGTATTGCGCAACAAGTTCAGGAGATAGATGAACTTTATACTCACTTAAACGGCGAGAATATCGACAGCGAAGGGAATAAGTTTACTGTCCTGAATGTCAGAGATCGGGCGATTCTTGCTGATGTTGTTGTTTGCGTTCAAGAGTTAAGAACTCAGGTAAAAGATTTAAATTCCTCAATATCATCAATTTCAGATGAACTGAAGGCTGAAAAAGAAAAAACAAAGTCTTTAATTGCGGCGTTGGGTTATCTGGCTGACGGAGATAACGAGAGCTTTAAAGAAAATTTAAATGAACTCAGAGGCGTTCACATTTAAATCCAATCTTAATTAATCTAGGGCTTATTATGGCTTCAGGAACTATTTCTGTTGAGAATGGTTCGAGTGATGTCGTCGGTATGGATACCGCGTTCACATCCGAACTGAGCGTTGGCGATTATATCTTGTTTACGATTGGAGGAACCCTTTACACCTATCCTATATTGACGATTACAAGCGATACCGCTTTAACGTTTGCTGATGATTTCGATGGCCCGACAACAGCAAGTGTTTCGTTCAATTCAGTGCCACAAAACCAAATGGTTTCAATCCCGATGGATCTCGTTTATCAGACGACACGCGCCATACGCGGATTGAATCTTGATAAGGATAACTGGCAGCAAGTATTCAGTGTTGATGATGACATTACCGTTACCTTACCTGATGGAACTCAGTATTCAGGTGTTAGCTGGTTAGAGGCATCAAAGGGGATTGACCTCACCAATCTCGATACGATCAATGCGATTGCTGATCAGGTGAATTCAGATGCGACAACCGCCAGCGATGCAGCAACAGCGGCAAGCACATCTGAAACCAACGCAGCAACAAGCGCCAGTAATGCCGCGACAAGCGAACAGAATGCATCGAATAGCGCAACCGCCGCCGATCAAAGCGCAACCGATGCGCAAGCCTCAGCGGACTCTATCGGCGATGCTGTCGCTCAGGCAGCCGCAAGCGCTTCAGCGGCGTCAGATTCTGCAAGCGCCGCCGCAACATCAGAAAGTAATGCAGCCGATTCTGCCTCAGCCGCCAGTACAAGCGAAACCAATGCCGCGACAAGCGAAGCGAATGCTTTAACCTCTGAAAACAATGCTGCAACCTCTGAAAGTAATGCCAGCCGTTCAGCAGATGAAGCAGCGCAAAGCGCGTCAGATGCGAGTGATAGCGCAGCAGCAGCAGCAACCAGCGAAACAAATGCATCGAATTCAGCTGAAGGGATACAGGATGCGATGACCAATGCCGCACAAAGCGCGTCTGATGCGAGCGATAGCGCTGACCGTGCGGAAGCAGCCGCCGCCGATCTTGAGAATAATAATGCTCTCGCGGCTACGATTGATCATGTAGATTCAGATACAAATGATGTTTATTTTAAAGGCTCGTTAATAGCAGGTGAGAACGCAACAGAACCACAATCTTTCAATTCTATCTATTCTGATAGTGAATTAGGATCAACAGGTGATGTTGCTCAAGGTGGAGATTTAACCTCAACGTATCAGGTCAATCAAACTGATATCTCAGCAATCAGTTTGCATTCCACCTTTAATGACGGCTTAACAGCAGGAGGTGAAATCGTTCTTGTGGATTCAAGCGGTTCAGAGGATGTTACGACATCCTGGGTTTTACCGAATTTAGCAGGAACATTAATCACAAGTGAAGGATTAAACATCGATACCGTAAACGGTAATGATGTGACCTTTGAGGGTGCATTAGGTGTCGGTCGAGATGCCTCAGCAGATAATGAATTAGTCACTTTACGTCAATTACGCGCGGCTGTTGCTGGTGGTTCAAGCGATGGTTCAACCCTTAACGGGGTGATGAACAATTTTGTCGGTGCTGTAGAATGGTTTGTCGGAACGCGCGCGGCTTTACCCGCAGCACATTTGGCCGCAGATGGGCAACTTCTTAATCGCGCTGATTATCCTGACTTATGGGAAGCGATTTCTTCTGACATATTCCAAAGTATTGATGATGACACCTGGCAAGGAACGCGGACTTCTCGCGGGTCATATAGCACAGGGGACGGATCAACAACATTTCGAATGCCTGATTTGAATGGTCTCTTTGTACATCCCACTGATTCAACTTTGAATGCTATTGAGGGATTGTTCTTAAGGGGGGACGGTGGTAGCGAAGGGGGTGGAGTAGGAACAATTCGACCTTCAGCCGCACCGAATATTACTGGTTCATTTCAGCTTCATGCTGAGGGTGCAGCTAATATTATTGCAGGTTATACGGGATTCTGTGTAGGAGCTGAAGGTGACACCTCCAACTATAGAACTCCAGCAGATCTGACTACTCATGCTTCAGTTCGGTCATACGGAACCATGAGGTTTGACGCGTCAAATTCTAATTCAGCATATGGTAATACCTCAACGACTGAGGTTCGTCCGAATTCTGTTAAGGGCATTTGGCTGATTCGTGTGAGTGGGGTGTTTGAATCGGCAAGTACTGTTTTTAATGTCATCAATGCTGATGAAGATGAGCCTGGTTCTGGCGCTGTTGTATATGGAGGTTCAGTCACTAGCGAATATGATGTTGCGGGTGCGATAGAAACAACCTCCACATTTCGAGCAAGAACAACATTTGGAACCACCACCGCACGTTCATCGATCATTGAATCATCCGATGGAACGAATACGAATGTTTTAGCTATAAACTCTGGAGCGTCTGGTTCTGGGGGTGTTGGAACAGATATCATTGCCGAATCAGGTGAACTAGGGCTTTACAGTCGCGGTGGGGCGGTGATTCGTGCTCTCGATGATGGCTCCGTTCGCTTTCAGGATAGTGCGGGTGTAGGAAGAATGCACCTTTATAATGTCGGAATCGATATTGCTGGAAGAATAAACAGCGCAGATGTTATTATTTCCAGTAATCTTGCCACTGAATCAACAGGAAATGTCAGCAATAATGCTTTGATAATGACCGCAGCTGATACAAATTATAACTGTTACTTAGGTTATTATTTGGTTGCAGGAGAATATCATAGCTGGCGAACAATAATGAACGGAACAACGACGTTTCAGGTTCGCGGAGGAGCGCAAGGTTGTTATGCGGCATCATTTAATCAAACGTCAGATTCAAGATTAAAGTTTAATAAGAAATTCATAGAGAATAGTTTAGAGAAAACCGTCGGAATGAGGGGGATGACTTATGATAAAAATGGTCACGACTCGGCGGGTGTCATTGCTCAGGACATTGTTAAAGAATTTCCTCAAAGCTGTACTGAAGTTCCCCAACCAATTCAATTTTCTGATGGTTCAGTTCTTGAATCTTATCTAGCGCTCGACTATGGATGCATAACAGCACTTCATACCGAATCGATAAAAGAAATGCTTTTGATGATAAAAGACATTTTTGATGATCCGAATGGTGCCGGAAGAGATAAATTAAATGATTTATGCTCTAAAATTAACACCTCCTTAGATGACGAAATGATAAATAAGGGCGATACCTCCTATCATGATCTTCAGCCTGAAGAGACAAGCTGATTAATTCGCATAGAATGAGAGTTAATCAATTCCATCATTCTTAAAATGCTGTGAAAGAACCTACAAAAAAGAGGATCATTCACATGCATAGCTCACAGATCACCGTACTATTAAACGAGGACGATCAGAATCGGGACACGACTCATACCTTCATGACCTATGCGGGTGAGGCGTGTTCCATTCCTGGGTTCTTCATCCCAAAGCCGTTCAGGCTCTTCAAAGCCATTCACTGTAATGAGTACAGAATCATTTCAGATGAACCCAGACCAAAGACGTTGTTTTATATTAAGCTCTTTGATTTGGATCCTACCAAAGAGTTTATGCTTAAACGCATTTCCTCCCTGTCAAAAAAAATCACGCAATGCCTTGTCTGGAGTTCTCTTGTGCCGGGACATCGTGACGCCTTTCATTTCCTTGCCACCCGTTTCTTTGAGCATTTCCTTGATTCATTCAATATCGCCATCACACCAGGCCCGATGACATTATGCGGCGCGCATTTCTGGGAAGGTCGTTTACTGACCTCTTTCACACAATCTGATGTCTCAGTTTTCAGCTTGAAAGATACTGAGGGCGAATCCTCTATTGAAGAGATCCCGAACTGGATTGATTTTCAGATCGAATGGAGCGAATTCATCTATAAATCCTGTGAGGGCATCAATGATGATTCGGTGATCCTGATAAGCAAGGCTCGCCCTGATTACAGTGAACGTTTTTTGATTGGATAGAGTTAAAGCTTAAGGGAAGCTTAAATCATGAGCACCAGCAACATCATAATAATCACCATCGTTTTATATTTTTTGCCTTTGTGGCTCGCCTGGTACAACCTCAACCGCTTCAATTGCTGGTTCGATCGTCTGGCAGTCTGTGGACATTGGATCTGGACAGGATGGGTCGTCTTGCTGATAGATTACTGTTTTATGGGCTAAAAAAAACCGGCTTGGAGGATGATCCCTAAGCCGGAAGAGTCCAAAACGGTGATAGAAGTAACTCTTGATTTAATGAGGTTGTACTGTCGAGCTGGACAGAGAAGGCATTATTCACGAACATTTTCTTTGATGCGTATCAATCTGAGCTTAAACCGTCCTCTTTCTAACCCTTCCTCTCAATCACCTTGTAAACAAAAATGTTTACAACGAAAGCCCCTCCAACTAGTATGGCCTTAATGCAACAAAAATGTTTACAAGGCCGATCATGAACAAATCAGAGTTCTTTTCCCTGCTTGAGGATAACCAATCCGAAATCATCATGACGAACACGCGCATTCGATCCATCCAGCGCGGTTCAGTCGTGGAGGTGGTATTGTCGATTCAGGGTTATGGCGTCATCACCCTTTCGCGTCACAAACCAGGCAGTCAAAAACTCACTGAGAATGAAGTAAAGTTCGATCGCTGGTTTGCTGAATGGACAGAAACGGAATCCGAACCGATGTCGGTTTCGACACTCACCATTGAGCCTGTCGAAGTATCAGCTACAAACATTCATCACGATCTGTTCTTAGATGTTGAGTTCATATCGATGAAGGTTGTTCGTGAACGCGAGACGAAAAAAAAGCCGGGAGTCACCCCGGCGAAAGTCACACAGCAAAAGAAAATTGATAAGGATCATCCGCAGACGTCAACGCAATATCTTAACGCTTTGCGTTCAGTCTTTGCGAATTCAGATTATTACTTACTGAAAATCAGAGGAATACACAATCTGAGCGAAATCATCACCTATGTATTCATGTTGCGTCGAGGTGATGTCAGTTTTCTGTGTTTGTTTCATCAAACTGTCTCAGTTTTTCCTTTAGTAGTGGCTCAAAATACTCGCGCACCTCCGTAGGTAAGAGTTCGGTGATCGCTGCTATCTCTAATGCTTTAAGCAAGATGATGTCATTCACGCTTCTGTGTGGACATTCTGTCTGATAGGACATTGCCAGTTCTTCGACGGACGACTCATCCAGTTCAAATGAACCGGAGGATGTCTCTCGCACCAAATCAGACACAATAAGTTCGGTCATCAAATGTGATCGTTTAAGGACAGATTCGACGACTTTCTTTTCTTTGATATTGCCAGCGTATAGGATTAATCCGAACGTAATAACGAAACATTCAGTAATGACTGTTATCAGGTTATTAATATCTTCGTGAATCGTGCTGATATTTACATCAGGAGCGAAAGATTCGCTCGCCATCAAAAAATGTTCAGCAAGAAGTACCGCGCCAGCAATTGAAATTAATAAGCCAAATAGTCTAATCATAATGAGCGAATTCCTTAAGTGATTGAGTTTGTTAAGAATATGTTTTACCACGTCTAAAGAATTGCAAAATCACAAGCAATGCGATTTTTGATCTTTCGTATATTCAAATCACTTTCAGATCTGGCTGTTTGCTATTTTTGCCGGATGTTCCAGGGATAATCACTGAATTAATGAGGTTAAACGTATGGCCAATTTTAATTATAACGTCCGTGTATTAACTGTCATAGAAATGACATATTGGATTAATGACCACATCAAAACTGAAATTCAGGCCTCCGATGTTACAGTCGTAAGCGGTTATACCCACTGGCATTTTCAACGCTTATTCCGTGAGATTACAGGCTATACGCTTTCAGAGTATATCCGTATGTCCCGCGTGTTGAATGTCGCGACCGCCCTCGCGAACACTCACAAACGCATTACTCATATTTGTTATGACAATGGTTTCTCCAGTCAACAATCACTGGCGCGACTTTTCCGGCGTTATTGCGGATGCACTCCTTCTGAGTTCCGCGCTCGGGTCTCTCACGATCCTGATTACCTGGGTAATAAAATGTCTGAAATCATGAAAGCGAACACGATCGCGGCAACCTGCCAGTGTCCGACTTCAAACAAAAAATCGAAACGCTGGAGTCATGCGCTACCTCATACACCTGATTTAGCTCGCCTGACTGCTTAACACCTCAAGCGCTCTCTGAGCGCTTTTTATCTCCGCTATTCCTTTTCCCATTGTTAGACGATGACCATCATGAAAAAAGAACCAAACCCGCAAGAATTCGCCTACGCGACCACAGCGATCCTTTCCCTTATCGACTCAGTCGGTGCGCCCCTCAGAATCAAAGAGGTGAGGGCGGCGAAGAGTCTGATCCTGTCGAACACCGATCTCATTTTCAATTATGAATATGTTTTCAATCTGCGAGGGGAGTTTGAGGACAGGCTCAAGGAAGACCCTGAGCGCGCCACAAAGCAGATTTTGAGCGAGATAGGGTTCATGCGCCTCTCTCCTGATCAAGCCGCCTTAGCGATTGATATAGGCATCAAATATTTGAAGAAGAACCTTCGCATCACAAAAGAGAAGATAGAGATACTAGAACGAGCAGCGAAAAAGCTGAACGTCACATTCGAAAAGAATCTCTCGTTCTGGATTCGATAACAAAAAGGCGCTCATTGAGCGCCTTTTTATTATCTAGCAAAATACAGATTTCGATAATGCGAGTTTTTGTTTACGTCCCTCAATCCCGTTCTGACCACCATTAATGATTTGAGTGATATTTTGCACGTCATCCTTATCAGCATAATAATTAAGTCGATATGCGCCCCAATATGCAGCAGCAGAACGTGTGGCCATATCATGACGACACAGCAAGTCAGGGAAAGAGAGAACGTCAAAAGAAAGGTAATCCAGCAAGGCTGAATAGTTTCCTTTCCCGCTGGTTTGAATAAGTCCACGGCCACGATAATTATAACCGTCACCAGAATCGATATCGCCATTGCCGTTCATTTTCGAATAAACGATATTCCCTATCATTTTTTGATTCGCTGGATGGGCGTCAGTGCGGCCATATGCGCTTGCTTGTTCAGGAGTAATGCGACCGTGAAAGGTTGAGAGAAGACTAGCCTCAGAGTAATTCAGGGACTCTTCCACCTGAGAGAAACCAACAGACTCATAACCGATCTGAGCGATGAAATGCGCAATCCGAAGCGGGGTGATGATGTCAAAATTAATGAGGTTTTCCAGCAAAGAATCAAACCAGAAGTCGCGCAGGTAATCAGAGATCCCCGCTGCTTTTTGAAACTCGTTCGGGGTAAACATCGTGTTTGCTTTCCTCGACGTGACAAGAAAAAAGGAGGACATTTCGTCCTCCATTATGGCACATTGAGCAGCCCCGAAAGCTGGATTTCACGATTTTAGCGTTCGAAATGATACTGTAAGTTATTGATTTATTTGTAGTGGATCATCATGTTTTGTCATGAAAAGTCGTCTATTTATTAATCAGTGTTGTGAGTTATCTAATTGATTTTAAAGTGAAAACTTGCGGATGGAGCCACTATCAATCCAGTATCGATCCAGTATTGCGCATTGGCGTTGCCGGTGGCCGACAGCGTATTCAGTTTCAGACTCAGTTGCTCCAGCGGCACGCGCGTGCCATCGTCCATGCGCGCCTCGCTCAGCACCAGCCGCTCCGGGCCGAGGTTATCCGGCCCCGGTTGTACCGCCAGCCTGATGCGCAGCACGCTTTCGCCCGCTACCTGGCGCGCCAGCTGCGGATCGGTAATGCTCAGGCTGTAGAGCGGTGTCGCCGGCCAGCGGTCGTTCTCCAGCTGGCGGAAACCGAGGCAGACGTTACCGCGAATGCGGAAGCTGCTTTTACGGTCCAGCGCGAAGCTGTGGCTGTCGAGATCAATCTCGCTGTAGCACAGATTGTCATCGCTCAGCGTGGCGTTTTCATCCAGTACGCCAAGATAACGAATGGTCGAGTAGGGTTCAAAATCGCCGGCGCGGAACCAGAAGCTGCTGAGACGCAGATCGAGTGCCAGCAGACACAGCATGGCACCGACCGCCGCGGTGGATTTCGGGTTATCAATGCGCCCCTGTTTGTTGAACGGATACCAGTCGCTGGTGTGATACCCCTCCAGCGACAAAATGCGGCTGCCCGGCAGCGGCTGCAAATGACGCACCAGCGCCTGAATGCCCGGGAAGCGCGACGGGCGACCGGTCAGCAGCAGCACATCGCACTGATAGAGGGAAACCACTTCGCACATGGCGCGCAGCGCCGGGATGATCGCCATCCGGTGCTGCAGGAACTCAGCATGCAACTGCGCCATGCTCACCACCAGCGGCACGTCAAGCAGATCGAAACGGCTGTCGCCGCCGAGCGTGCGCTGAATCTCTCCGTTGACAAACGCCAGCACGCTGCTGGCTGGCTTCTGCGGCACCAGCTCGCCAAACAGCGCGTTAATTTCGCTGTGGCTGTCGAGCGGATTCCAGTTTTCATAGCGCTCCAGCACCGCCTGCGCCAGCGGAATAAACAGCTGCAGGGTGACCTGCTGGCGCAGCGTGGCCTGGCCGTCCATGCGGCTGTCGTGTCCAAACAGCTTGTTCATTAGCGGTTCCGCCAGCGCCAGGCCGGCTTTTTGCAGACTCTGCTGTAGCGCGGGCAGGATCCACAGCTGAATCACGTCCAGCAGAATGTCATCGCCGGCCACTTTAAACCCTTCCCGGAACAGCAGGCGCGGGGTGATTTTCACGTTGTTGCCCTGACCATCATCCAGACGATACTGGGTGATGGCGAGATCGGTGGTGCCGCCGCCGATATCAATCGAGGCGATGCGCAGGCTTTTGCCCGGCAGCTCATCCGCTTCGCGCGGGCGATCCGGACGCGCCATGCTGCTGAAGAAATCTTCCGCGCGACCGGCAAAGTTCACCTGGGTTTCGTTGAACAGCCACACCATCTGTCCGCAGGTGGCTTCATCCCACTCCATCTGCACATCCGGCACCGGCCGCAGGCTGTGTGCCTGGCTGGCGGCGTCAAACGCGGCGTCGGCCGGATGCCAGCCTTCGGCTTTCCACACCAGAGCGATGGCTTCCTGCATGCGGCGACGAAAAATTTCCCGCTCCGGCTTCGGCATGGCCGACGGCAGCGTGAGGATCACATGACGCAGCTGGCGCGGCGCCTGGCTTTGTGGCATACGCTGGCGCTGGGCCACGCTATTCATCTGCATCATGGCCTGCGCCAGCAGCTCACACAGCATAAAGGTCATCAGCGAGCTGCGGCTGTAGCTGGCAGAAAACACCGGCAGGCGGTCATCTTCCGGCAGGGCATGCAGCGGCTGCCCCTCATCGTTGAGCAACAGAGTAAACGGCAGCGCGGTGGCCTGCGGCTCGTCGCTGCCGCCGCTGGCGTTGAAGCGCCAGCCGGGCTGATAACGCGCTTCGTCCCATAAGTAGCGGCGCGGGCTGGAGAGGCCGGTGCTGCCCTCGGTGCCGGCGCGCTGCAGCGCCAGGCGGCTGGCTTCGCGACCGACGCGGGTTAGCGAGGGCCACATAAACGCGTTTTCGCGGCCGCTCTCCAGCGAGAAGTTGGCTTTGCCAAAGTGCGTTTCGGCAAACTCCAGTCGGCTATCGAACAGCTCGTTGTAGACCTGGTGCGGCTGCGACAGATCGCGCAGCTGCAGCTCATAAGTCTGGCGCAGGCCGTTGCTCTCTTCGGGGTGATCTTCCACCAGAATGCCGCAGGTGTGCGAGTTGCCGACGTCGAGAATGATATCCACGTTGACCGCCGGCGTTTGCGGTGAGGCCGCCTGGATGGTGATTTCTGCCAGATCGAGCTGTTCGCCCAGCAGTTCCAGCACGTTGAGATAGTGCGCCTGATATTCAAATTCGCGCAGCGCCTGGTTCACTTCCTGCTCGCGGCGTGATTCCAGCGCATACACCTGCTGGCTGAACGTCTCGCGCAGCCAGCCGTCAACCCAGGTGAGGTCGAGGAACTCGCCCAGTTCATAGTTGTGCCACGCCAGCGCAAAGCTGACGCCGTTCTGCGCATCGGCTTTGCTCAACCCCAGCTGCTCACCGCCGTCCGCGTCGGCCACCAGGCGCGTATCAAAGGCGAGGGTGATGCGATGGGTATTACCCGCCGCGTCGGGCTGGCTGAGCGGCGCAAGGCGCAGACGCGCCCAGTTATCCGGGCCACCGATAAAACGACGGCCGCTGGAACAGCGCAGCACCGGCAGCGGCAGCCACTGCCCGGCCAGCAGCGTCAGGGAATCGGCCAGCGCGATATCGGTCTCCGGGCGCACTACCTCAGCGGCACCGCCATCCTGCGGATAGAGCAGAAACTTGCCGCTGTTGCCATCAACGTTGAGGCGCAGCAGCGGGCCGTTGGCGGTCTGGCGCACAAACTGCCGCCGCGCCTGTAACGCGGGCAGGCGCAGACCAAAATCAAGAAACTGCACACCGCTGTCTTCGATCAGCGTGATTTTCTGTTTGTCATCAATCAGGGGAGCCAACATGGTTACTTACTCTCACGCTTAATCGTCAACGGGAACACCTGATCGGCGCCATACTGCGCCGTACAGCTGGCAATGCCATCACCGGCTTTGCACACCAGCTCCGGCATGCGATAGCGTGATTTATCGCTGCAGCTGGCAGTATAGCGGCTGCGCACTACCATGGTGCCGGCGCTGGTCATGGCAGCGGTGACATCGGCTTTACAGCGAATATTGTCGCCCTGGGTAATCACTGCGCTGCCTTTACCGTTGCGGATCTGATAGCGCAGGCTCGGCGGCTTGCCGGTCGGCAGATTGGTCTGACGCAGCGTCACGCGCCAGGTACCATTGATAAATTTCACCGAGCCAAGGCGCGCGTCATCGGCCGTCATCACCAGATCGTCCGCTTTGGCCGGTTCGGTATGTTCCGCTACGACCTCCGGCGGTGCCGGTGGGGCAGCCGGTGCCGGCGCAGGCGTCACCGTCGCACTGCTGTGCGGCAGCGTGGCGGCCAGCGTCTGTGCTTTCGCCAGCATCGCCGGGGCCAGCGCGGGCGCGGCGCTGACCACAGGCACGGTTTCGGTTTCTGCCGGCTGGACCGGCGCGTCGTGTAACCAGAAGGCCACACCCGCTGCGGCGGCAGCGGCCAGAGGCAGCACCAGCAGCAGCGGGCGCAGTGCGGATTTCTTCCGCGCGGGCGCGTCGGCGACAACGCTCAGCGGTGCGGGTTCGGGCTGTGGTTCGGGTTCCGCCAGCAGTTCCGGCTCGGGCTCCGCCACAACGGGGGCCGCAACCGGTTCAGGCGCAGCAGCCCTTTCTGGCTCCGGCGCGGGCACCACCAGCGGCGGCAGCTCTTCATCAAGGCTGTCGCGCAGGCAGGCCAGCGCATCATCACGCGTGCGCGCCTGCGGGTCGACAAAGCCCCAGAAGGTGATCACCGGCTTGCCATCCACCAGATAGACGTATTGCTGATCGGGAAACTGCAGCGTCTTTGCCAGCAGCGCCCCAAACAGGCGCATCGCCGGATTGTCGGCATCCCGGGCGCGCAGGCTGAGCGCCTGCAAATCCTGCTGATTAAGGGTGAGCTGATCCAGCGCCTGACGCTTTTCGCGATCGCTGGCCGCCAGCCAGGATTTCACTTTGCCGCTGAATGGCGCGTACCAGTCAAGGCGGTCACCGCGCTCGTTGGCCTGCGGGATCGCGAGGCAGTTGGCCAGAGTCGTCTGGCGGCGCAAACGTAATGTTTCGCGAATTTGCAGGGCAGAAGCCCAGACCGGCTGGCCGTTCTCCCCCAGTGCCAGTAACGCGTCGAGATTGCCGCTGCGCAGAAAAGTTTTTGCCACTCGTTGGGCCCTTATCGGTGGTTATCTGAAGCCAAACATCGGGTGTGATGGGCGATGGTAGTGATCTTAAGCCAAATGCGCCGCAATCAAACGGGGGAAAAAGGGGGGGAAACAGGGCGTTATTCCCCCCACGGTACGCGGGGTGGTGAAATGTTAACCGTTCCGGCGCGGGCTGAGCAGCAAATGGGTGAGGACGCCCCCGATCAGGCCCCAGAACGCCGAGCCGACGCCGAGCAGGGAGATGCCGCTGGCGGTGATCAGGAATGCCACGATGGCGCTGTCACGTTGCGCGGGTTCCGCCAGCGCGCGCTGCAGACTGCCGGCCAGCGTGGCCAGCAGTGCCAGACCGGCCAGCGTGGCGATCAGCACCGGCGGCAATGCGCTGAGCATCACGGCGATCAGCGCGCCGGTAAAGCCGGTCAGCAGATAGAACACGCCCGCCAGCGCGGAAGCCACCCAGCGGCGCGCCGGGTCCGGATCGACATCATCGCCCATGCAGATCGCGGCGGTGATCGCCGCAATACACACCGAAAAGCCACCGAACGGCGACAGCAGTAGCGCGATCAGGCCGGTCCAGCCGGTGAGCGCGGAGACCGGCGGCCGGTAACCATGCGCCTGCAGCGTGGCAATACCGGGCGCATTCTGCGACGCCATGGTCACCAGGAAGTAGGGCAAGCCGACGCCAATCAGCGCGGCAGGATTAAAGTGCGGCATGATAAATTCCGGCACGCTCAGCGTTAGCGCATGAGGCGGAAAGTGGATGGTGCGCTGACCCAGCGCCACCAGCACGCCCGTCACCAGCGCCAGCAGAATGGCATAACGCGGCAGCCAGCGGCGGCCCAGCAGCCACACCAGACACATGCTGCCGCACAGGGCAAAATGATCCTGTAAGCCGCTGAAGGTGCCGATGCCAAATCGCAGCAGAATCCCCGCCAGCATCGCGGCCGCCAGCGACTGGGGAATATGGTTCATCAGCCGGGCAAACAGGCCGGTCACGCCGCTCAGCACAATCAGCAGATTGGTCGCGACAAACACCCCGACCACTTCATTGAGCGTCAGGCCGTGCACGCTGGTGGCCAGCAGCGCGGCACCCGGCGTCGACCAGGCGGCGAGCACCGGCATCCGCGTCCACAGCGACAGGCCGAGTGACGCCAGTCCCATGCCCACGCCCAGCATCGACAGCCAGCCGCCAATCTGCGCCGGTGAGGCGCCTGCGGCCTGTGCCGCCTGGAAGATCAGCGCCGCGGTGCTGCTGTAGCCGACCAGCACGGCGATCAGGCCGGAAATCAGCATCGGAAAGGAAAAAGCCGGACGAACAGTCGCAGTGGTCATGGAATCACATCCTGTTGTGCGTTATAACGCACATTGTGGCACGCACGGTATGGCGCGCACAAGTGGTACACTGCGCGCCCGCTTTTCAGGAGAATTCATGGAAAATCTGCATCAACATCTCAGCCAGGCGCTGAAGCAGCTGCGTCAGGCCAATGGCTGGAGCCTGACGCTGGCGGCGGCGCGCACCGGCGTGAGTAAAGCCATGCTCGGTCAGATTGAGCGCGGCGAGTCGAGTCCAACGATCGCCACGCTATGGAAAATCGCCACCGGCTTTAATGTGCCGTTCTCCTTTTTTGTGCAGAGCGGGGCGCAGCCGTCGGGCGATGTGGCGACCTTCAGCCAGCCCAATGCACAAATGCAGGTGAAGCCGCTGCTGCCGTATGACGCGCGTTTGCGCTTCGATCTGCTGGAAGTGACGCTGGCGGCGGGCGCGCAAAGCGATTCGTCAGCGCACGAAAGCGGGGTGATTGAGCAGGTGGTGGTGCTGGAAGGTGAGCTGTTGCTGGGCATGGCGGGCAGCTGGCGTCGCCTGCAGGCCGGAGAAGCCAGCCAGTTCGCCGCCGATCAGCCGCACAGCTACCGCAATCCGCTGGCCAGCCCGTTGCGCTTTCATAGCCTGATTCACTATTTGCAGCGCAGCTGAGCGGCGGGATACACAATTACAAATTGATACGAAGGCAAACTACACAGTTTACCTGCGTATTTATATACTGCGGTCTCATCAGTAAAGGAGAAGGGCGATGAGCGAGCTGATTAGCGCCGCTGCCGCGTTACGCAGCATCAATGGCAAACTGATGCGCCGCCTGCGTGAATCGGCCCCGCCGGGCGATCTCACCTGGCCGCAGGTTTCCGTGCTGGGGTATCTGGTGCGCGACGGCGCAATGACGGTGACCGAGCTGGCCGCGCGCGAAGGGGTGCGCAGCCAGTCAATGAGTGCCACGGTCGCCAGCCTGCAGACGCTGGGCCTGGTACAGGGCGTGGCCGATGCGAAGGATGGCCGCAAAACCCGTTATCAGCCTACCGCTGCCTGCCTGCAGCTCATCGCCAGCAATCGCGCCCAGCGTGACGACTGGTTGCTGCACAGTATCAGCAGCCTGCTCAGCCCGCAGGAACAGCAAACACTGCTGGCCGCCATTCCCTTACTGCAACGACTCGCTGACCACTAATTTGAGAGGACTCACCATGGCTGTCACCACGTTAGATGCCCAAACCGCCCTGATTGTCATCGACCTGCAGCACGGCATCGTCCGCCTGCCGGTTACGCCGCGCCATCCGGATGAAGTGATTGCACGCGCCACGCAGCTGACGCAGGCGTTTCGCGCGAAACAGCTGCCGGTGGTGCTGGTGAACGTGGCGGGCGGCGCGCCGGGCCGCAATCAGCAGCCGCGTCACGATGCTGCTCTGCCGGCAGACTGGGCGGTGCTGGTGCCGGAAATGACACCGCAGCCGGGCGATATCAGCGTAACGAAAAAAACCTGGGGCGCGTTCCACAATACCGATCTGCACCAGCAGCTGCAGCAGCGTGGCGTAACGCAGGTGGTGGTGTGCGGGATTGCCACCAGTATCGGCGTGGAATCCACGGCGCGTCAGGCGTACGAGCTGGGCTACAACGTCACGCTGGCGACCGATGCGATGAGCTGCCTGAACGCCGAAACCCACCACAACAGCATTGAGCGCCTCTTCCCGCGCCTCGGCGAAACCGGCACCACTGACGAAATCCTCGCGCTGCTGAACTGATCTTTTCCCTCCAGGGCTGGTACTGCCGGCCCTGTTCTCAATATTTTCCTGCCGCAGCCAACCGTCTTCTGGCGGATGTCATCCTGCTGTTAAGCATTCTCTGTTACGGGAATGCTGCATCAGGTCTGAATCAGAAATCGGTCCTGTTATGGAAAAAATCTCGCTTTTAACTCAAGTGCAGCACCCAGGAGGGCTATCAATACACCACAGATGAAACTGGTGAAATGTGCGTAATAAAGCGCAGATATCCAGCCGATAGATTTGCCCTTGTTATCATCAAAAAAATCATAGGCGCTACTATCGCGGTTAAGGAAAAAAACTTTCTTTTTTTTCATAATGCCCATAAAGAAATATGACATGGGCGCAGCGCCAAAAAACCCCACGAGACAATGAAATGAATAGGGAGCCGGGAATACATGTCTTTTTTGAAACTCTTCCAAAAGCGTGTAATATTTCTTTCTGTTATAAGCATAAATCAGTATAGATAATAAGAAGCTGGCTAAACATAGCCCAATGATAAATATGCCAAGAAATTTTATCGTCATTTATAAGCCCATATGATTATAAAAAGCGTCGACACCCCAGTTCATAAACTCCCCGGCTGCATAACCAGCAGCAACTGAACCGACCGCGGCGCAGGCAACGCCTCCCACTCCTGCCGTGGCTATCCCGATAGCCGTGCAAAAACTCAGGCCAATCGCCGATCCTGCAGCGCCAGCGCCAATACCCGCAGCGGTTGAGAGTCCAAATTTCGAATACTGTCTAAACGCAGATCTACTGCACTCACCCTCACGTCCAACCGTACAGGCCTTCATAACATCATTCGTCGCCCCGGCAAAAGAAAACGCAATACCCACATAGCCGCCCATCTTAAGAAAACGTGCCGCTTTGGCGGCATTACCGACATAGGTTGAATAGCCTGGTATGCCTCCCAAACCCACAGTCGACCACTCATGTACTATTGAGCGACTTGAAAGGTTTAGCGCTCGTTTCATATTTTCGTACTGCTGGAATTTAATGGTATAGCGGGAGAGGTTTTTGAGTACAGGCTTATTGACTAGTTCTTTTAATTGATTCAGCAATTGATTACGCTCAACAAAGAACTGCTGGCTAATGAGGGTTCCCTGTGCGCGAAACTGATTCTGATAACTGGCCTCTATTTTTATTAACGTCTGCTCTATTGCACTGAAATATTTTGCTCCGGCATCCCCTGTGATACCAAAAATCTGATTGCCGGCACTCGTTAATGCAGCAATGGTGGCATAATGTTTTTGCATAAAATCCGCTTCATTAACACTGACGCCAATTAATGCATTGTTAATTCTGTGCTTAGCCTGTCTCAAAGCTGTCAAGGCATGCAGCGTAAGAGGAGCCTGAGTTTCAGGATCGGCGACGATTAATATCTGTCCCGGCCTTAACCAGGGCGTATCAGCGTTCAACTGCATAAACATGGTAACTGCTGGAGCACGGGTGTCGCGAAACAATTCTCTGGCCTGGTACTCCAGCGATCCAGCGCGTTCGACAACACAATATCCCGGGGCGATGTTACGTGTCATGAATCCTTTCTCCCTTCCCTGACTAACATCCTGCACGCCTGACTGCAGCAAACAATATAAGTAATTCTATTGCGCGGCGCAAAATATGTTGGCTAACAAATGTGGTGTGAGCGCTCAGATGCGTAAATGCGAAACCGGCACCACTGACGAAATTCTCGCGCTGCTGAACTGATCTTTTCCCTCCAGGGCTGGTGCTGCCGGCCCTTATCTTTGCGGCTCCCTGCCACTGGTTATTCTGCTGCGCCTCGCTTTCCCTGCCGCCGTTGAGAATTGGTTGTAACAGCGCTGGTTACTGTCACAGTATGCACAGCAACACGATAACCAATATTTAGCCTGACTTTACGTTTTTATTAACACCAGTGAGCAGCAGGATCGGGCAGAGCAGTACAGCGCTATTCTGCTGCAGGGAGGTAGGGATGCTAAAAAAATTAAACGTGCTTTATCTCATCGCCAGCCTGTTTTTTCTGGGCACCGGTATTACCTTAGGTCTGGTGCTGTCACCGTTAATTACCGCGGAAGTGAATGCCACGCAAAAGGAGGTTAATCTGGTGAAACAGCAAGCACTATATAGCGGTGAGTTTGATCGCCATCAGCCGGGCAGTGATGCGCTGTACTGGGCCAGCGGCAAGGTCTATCTCAATAAAAACGTCATCGCCTTTGAGGGGGACATTGCCCCCGGTCCACACTATAAAATTTACCTCACCAAAACTCAGGCGTTTGATCAGCACTCATTTCTGCAAATAAAACATCAATCGGCGTTAATTGGCGATTTAAATAACTTTGGTGATTTTATTAAATCGCTGCCGGAAGGCATCGATCCGCAGGAATATTGCGCCGTGCAAATCTGGAGTGAGCAATTTTCGAAATTTGTCGGCTCAGCGCGTTATCGCACCTGAATAAGGCACCGACGTGCGCCGGTGCCCCATTTAGATTACTGGAAAGCGTAGCTTAGCGTCAGGCCGACGCTGTAATTACGCCCCGGTGCGGGTTCGTAATACCGGCCATTGCTCTCATTAACGATGACCGAGCCGATATAGTGGCGGTCGAGCAGATTATCCACACGGCCAAACAGATCCAGCGTCCAGTTCTGCACCAGCCATTTATAGCCGCTGTTCAGTCCCACCACCGTATACGCCGGCGCTTTGACATCATTCTGGTCGTTGGCCGCAATGTCGCTCAGGTAGCGCAGGTCGCCGCCGGCATACCAGCCTTGCTCCGGCGCGTAGGCCAGTCCGGCGTAAGCCATATTGCGTGCAATACCGGGGATGCGCTTGCCGTCACAGCTGTCGCTGCCGCAGGCGTTACTGCGGTAGCGCGCGTCGAGCAGCGTCCACGCGGCTTTCAGGTGCCAGTCATAGCCAAACTGCTGATCGAGTCCGAGTTCCAGGCCTCGGCGGCGCGTCTCACCGGCGTTTTTGTAGCTGGTGCGGCCTTCGTAACTGCTGTCTGACACGATCTCGTTTTTGGTATCGGTCTGAAACAGCGCAGCGGTCAGCAGGCCGTTGCCGAGGCGTTTTTTGCTGCCGAGCTCCACGGTATTGCTGGTGGCCGGCTGCAGGTTGAGATTGAGCCCGGCCTGATCCGCCGCGCGGTAGGAGAGTTCATTGAGCGTCGGCGTTTCAAAGCCGCGACCAGCGGAAACATAGGCGTTCCAGCCATCATTAATCGCGTATTTGAGCGAGGCCGCAGGCAGCCAGCGGTGATAGCGGCGATTGCCGCTGTCATCCGGATCGCTGGCGGTCACGTAATAGTCGTTAGCATCGAAATTGACCGTGCTGAAGCGCACGCCGGCGTCCAGCGACCAGCGATCGCTCAGCTGCCACGCGGTCTGCAGATAGGGATCGAGGTTCCACATCAGGTTGCGCTCGTTGCGGCGCAGATCACCCTGCACGCCGTAGTCGGTGGCACCATCACTGCGGGTGAAGTTCTGATAGCCTTTGCGCTTCTCGCTCATGGTTTCATAGTCGAGGCCGCCGGTCAGGGTCACCGGCAGCGTCAACAGCGTCGCGCGGTGCGTCCAGCGGGTATCAATGCCCTGGTAGTGGCGCGCCAGTGAAATGACACCACCGGGATAGCCGGCTTTCAGCTGGGTTGCCAGCGGGATGGACTGATACTGGGTGGTTTCGCGCTCACCGGCATAGAGCATCACGCTGAGATCGTCGTTGTCGCTCATCTGGCGCTGGTAGTGCAGGCCCGCCTGGGTCTGGTCGACGGTTTTACGCGCGTTGTACAGCGTGACGTTGCTGGCCACCTGGCGCGGATTATCACGCCACTGATCCGGCGTCAGGCCGCCCGGATCCTGCGCCTGAACGTGAACGCTGTTGAACAGCAGCGTCAGGGTGCTGACATCGTCAATGCGCACGCCAAGCCTGGCATTGCCGAGGTTTTTCTGCGCGGCGCTGTGGTCGCGATAGCCGTGCGTGGTGAAGCGCGAAGCCGACACCGTATAGTCAACATCGCCGGCATGGCTGCCATCACCGGTGGCACCGCTCGCTTTTACGCTGTTGCGCCAGCTGCCGTAGCTGCCGTACCAGCTGCTGGCTTCCAGCGTGGTCGGCTGCTGGCCGCGCTGGGTTTCCACATTGATCACGCCGCCCGATGCGTTACCGTACAGCGCGGAGAACGGGCCGCGCAGCACTTCCACGCGATCGATGGAACCGATATCGATATTCGAGGTTTGCCCCTGGCCATCCGGCATGCTGGCCGGAATGCCGTCGACGTACATTCGGATGCCACGTACGCCGAAGGTGGAACGCGATCCAAAGCCGCGCACTGAAATCTGCAGATCCTGCGCATAATTCTGCCGGTTCTGGATTTGCAGACCGGGCACGCTGGTGAGGTTTTCAGACAGGTTAACGCGCGGTGCGGCGTGGCGCATATCGTCGCCGCTGACAACGCTGACCGCCGCCGGGGTATCCAGCTCGGAGAGTCCACTGGCCGCGGGCGCGGCGCTCACCACCAGGGTAGTGCTGGCATTGTCCGCCGCTAATAACGGCAGCGGCAGGAGTGCAGGCAGCATCAGCAACGGTGCCTGTCGCAAAAGAGCAATTTTCATTTTAATAACCGTAAAAGACGTGAAATGAACCAATCGGGACATTTATCGCGCGTATGTTAATCGTTTTAGCGCGGGTTTGAAAAGCGTTAATAGTAGGGCGGAACCCTGTTAAGTGTGGCATGAAAAATGTCCTTTCACCGCACCTCTGGCCTGGCTGTCAGTCCCGATTTCTGTCAGTGTGATCGTTTTGCCTGCGGTAAGAATAAGGAGAAAACATGAGTCAGCAACCCGTAGTGGCGGTACTGGGATTAGGCGCGATGGGGCACGCATTTGCCGCCAATCTGTTGAAGAAGGGCTTTACCGTGCGCGGCTGGAACCGCACGCGTGCCAAAGGCGAAGATCTGGTGGCCGCAGGCCTGACGCTGAGCGACAGCGCCGCGCAGGCTGTGGAAGGCGCAGACGTGGTGATTGCCATGCTGGCGGACGGCGCTACCACGCGCGCCACGCTTAACCAGGTGCAGAACGCACTGCAGCAGGGGGCTACCGTGGCGCAGATGGGCACCATCGGTGTTGAAGCGACCGACGCGCTGATCGCCGGGCTGGCGGCCGCACGGCCGGACGTGGTGTTTATTGATGCGCCGGTCTCCGGTACCAAAGCGCCGGCTGAAAACGCGCAGATTCTGGTGATGGCCAGCGGCGACCGGCAGCGCGCCCAGGCGGCGGAGCAGGTGTTCGCCGCGATTGGTAAAGGGACGCAGTGGCTGGGTGCCGCCGGCGCCAGCTCGCGCATGAAGCTGGTGGTGAATAGCTGGCTGATTGGCCTGATGCAGAGTCTTGCCGAAAGCACCCGGCTGGCAGAGCAGTTTGGTTTCACTACCGACGATCTCTGGCAGGTGCTGGAGGGCGGTCCGCTGGCAGCGCCGTACGCCAAAATGAAACTCGGCATGATTGCCAGCGGCGACTTTACGCCGCAGATGCATCTGATCTGGGCGCTGAAGGATGCGCGGCTGGCGCTGGATGCGGCCGGCGACGCTTCTCTGCCGGCGCTGGAAAACATCGTCGATGTCTGGCAGCAGGCGGTCGATGCCGGTTACGGCGAGCAGGATCTGGCGGCGGTTTATCAGTACCTGAAACGCTAAATGAGTCAGCGGCTCGACTTTGACTTCTCGCAGCGTCCGCTGGTGCCGTATGCGCATGATTATGCGCACGGCGATGCGGAGCCGTGGCACTATCACCACTGCGCGCAGCTGATACATACTTTGAGCGGCGTGGTGAAAGTGGAAACGCAACACGGCAGCTGGATTGTGCCGCCCAGCCGCGGCGTGTGGCTGCCGGCCGGCACGCGTCATGCGCTGCACATCGTTGGCAGCGTGGCGGCGCGCACCCTGTTTGTCGATCCGCTGGCGCGCGCCGATCTGCCCGCCAGCTGTCAGGTGGTGCAGATATCGCCGCTGCTGCGGGAGCTGATTGTCAGCGCGCTCACGCTGCCGGAGCATTACGCGTCTGGCAGTCGCGCCGAGCGCATTTACGAGCTGATTCTCGATGAGATTCGCGTGATGGACGTGCTGCCGTTTGGCCTGCCACTGCCGCACAGCGACCGGTTGCTGACGCTGTGCCAGCAGATTCAGCAGGCGCCGGGCGAGAGCTGGACGCTGGCGCGCGCAGCGGCGCAGCTGTGTGTCGCGGAGCGCACGCTGGCGCGCCATTTCAGTCGCGAAACCGGTTTGCAGTTTAGCGACTAGCTGCGGCGTGCCCGGCTGAGCGTGGCGCTGACCCGGCTGGCACAGGGCGATACGGTGCTGGCCGTGGCGCTCGACCTCGGCTACGACAGCCCGAGCGCCTTCAGCGCCATGTTTCGTCGCGTGCTGGGCGTTACGCCAGCGAACTACTTTCCGGCGGCAGAAAAGCGCCCGCCGCGTTAAGCAACGCCTGCAGCGAGGCGCGCGTCACGTCATTATCAATACCCACGCCCCACGCACGCTCGCCACGCGGCGTGATGCAGCTGATATAGCACACCGAACGGCTGTCGCTACGTTTGCCCAGCGTGTGTTCATGGTAATCCTCAATGGTTACGGCCAGATCGTAGCGCTGACACAGCGCGGCCACCGCCGCTGACAGCAGACCGTTGCCGCGCCCTTCCAGGGGCAGCTGCTGCGGACCCTGCTGCAAGCGCGCTTTAATCCGCGTCTCGCCCTGATCATTGCTATGGCTCTCCGCCTGCAGCAGGCGACACCGCGGCTGTTGCAGGCCGTACTGCTGACAGAACAGCTGCCACAGCGCGTGGTGCGTCATCTCCTGGCCGTGAGCATCGGTCTGCTGCTGCACGCAGCGGCTGAAATCCTGCTGCAGGCCGCGCGGCAGTTGCAGACCGTGATTTTGTTCCAGCAGCCAGGCGGCACCGCCTTTACCGGACTGGCTGTTCACGCGGATCACTGCTTCATAGCTGCAGCCGATGTCCAGCGGATCGAGCGGCAGGTAGGGCATTTGCCATACCACTTCATTACGCGCGCTGCGTTCGGCAAAGCCTTTGCGAATGGCATCCTGATGTGAGCCGGAGAAGGCGGTGAACACCAGTTCGCCGGCGTAAGGATGGCGCGGATGGACCGGCAGCTGGTTACAGCGCGTCACCACTTCCAGCACCTCGCGCATATCGCTAAAGTCCAGCTCAGGCGTCACGCCCTGGGTATAGAGATTCAGCGCCAGCGTCACCAGATCGACGTTGCCGGTGCGCTCGCCGTTACCAAACAGACAGCCTTCAACGCGATCGGCCCCGGCCAGCAGCGCCAGCTCGGCGCAGGCGATGCCGGTGCCGCGATCGTTATGCGGATGGACGCTGATGGCCACCTGCGAGCGCTGGCTGAAGTGGCGACAGAAATACTCGATCTGGTCGGCATACACGTTAGGCGTGTTGACTTCCACCGTGGCGGGCAGGTTGATGATCATCGGCCGCTGCGGTCCCGGCTGCCAGATGGCGGCAACCGCCTCACAGATTTCCAGCGCGAATTCCGGCTCGGTAAAACAGAAAGTTTCCGGCGAGTACTGAAAGGTCCAGCGCGTGGCGGGCTGCGCCGCACAGCGTGCGCGGATTTGCCGCGCGGCGGCGCAGGCCAGCTCGACGATTTCAGCTTTGCTCTGACGAAAGACGCGCTCACGGAACAGCGGGGCGGTGGCGTTATACAGATGGATAATCGCCTGCGGCGCGTCACGCAGCGCTGCAAAGGTGCGATCGATTAAATCGCCGCGCGCCTGGGTTAATACCTGAATAGTGACGTCGTGAGGGATGTGCTGCTGTTCAATCAGCAGGCGCACAAAGTCATAATCGGTTTGCGAGGCGGCGGGAAATGCCACTTCAATCTCTTTAAAGCCGCAGCGCAGCAGCAGTTGCCAGAATGCTAATTTGCGCGCGCTGTCCATCGGCGTAGCCAGCGCCTGATTGCCATCGCGCAAATCGGTTGAGAGCCAACGCGGCGTGCGGGTGATCTGGCGTGACGGCCACTGGCGATCCGCCAGATTGATGACAGGCCACGGGCGATATTTTTCAGCAGGTTGAGTCAGCATGGGGGTCTCCTTGAGGTCTGCCTGTAGTCTGCAGTTACCTGCCGGACGCGGCTCACGCATAGCTGACAACCCGGCGTGCAAAACTGACAGCTGCCGCAGCGATACCCGTCAGTAAAACCCTACTGTGCTTCGATCCCGTGTTTTTTCATCATCGCGCGCAGCTGATGATAAGTGACGCGCAACAGTTCAGCGGCGCGGCGCTGGTTGTATCGCGCCTGTTGCAGACTGGCTTCGACCAGGGCGCGCTCCTGCTGGTTTTGCCACTGGCGTAAATCCAGCGGCAGCGCCGGCAGGGTATTTTCACGCTGTTCTGCTTCCGCTTCAGTTACCGCAGGCGCGCTGCGTGGCGCAAACGGATTGATGATGATGGTGTCGAGCGCCTGTTCGGTGCTGTGATGACGGTACACCGAGCGCTCCACCACGTTTTTCAGTTCACGCACATTGCCCGGCCAGCTGTGCTGCAACAGGGTGAGCTGAGCGCGCTCGCTAAAGCCGGGAAACAGCGCCAGGCCCAGCTCGCGGCACATCTGAATGGCAAAATGCTCGGCCATCACCAGAATATCGCTGCGGCGCTCGCGCAGCGGCGGCAGCTGGACGACATCGAACGCCAGGCGATCGAGCAGGTCGGCGCGAAAACGGCCGGCGGCGGCCAATGCGGGCAGATCCTCGTTGGTGGCGCACACCAGCCGCACGTTAACCTGCAGCGACTGATTGCCGCCAACGCGTTCCAGCTGGCCATACTCAATCACGCGCAGCAGTTTCTCCTGCACCAGCATCGGCGCAGTGGCAAGCTCATCCAGAAACAGCGTGCCGCCATCGGCGCGCTCAAAGCGGCCAAGGTGGCGCTTCTGGGCGCCGGTAAAGGCACCGGCTTCATGGCCGAACAGCTCGGAATCCAGCAGATTTTCATTCAGCGCGGCGCAGTTGAGCGAAATAAACGGCCCCTGCCAGCGGTCGGAGAGGTAGTGCAGGCGGCTGGCAATCAGCTCTTTACCGGTACCGCGTTCACCAGTCACCAGCACCGGTTTCTCCAGTGGTGCCAGTTTCGATACCTGTTCCAGCACCTCTAAAAAGTTATTCGACTCGCCCAGCAGATTGTCTTTACCGTTTGCCATGATGAAATTCACCACTGATTAATTAATTTCACTACCTTAACGGATTGCGCCGCGCTTGTAAAACAGTCAAACCCAGTAAAATCAGCATATTAAAAACTGGCACGCATCTTGTATTAGTTATGGGCGTAAAGACATGACAACCAGAGGAACATCATTATGGGTATTTTTTCTCGTTTCGCCGATATCGTGAACGCTAACATCAACTCGCTGCTGGAGCGTGCCGAAGATCCGCAGAAACTGGTACGCCTGATGATTCAGGAAATGGAAGACACGCTGGTGGAAGTACGTTCCACCTCGGCCCGCGCGCTGGCAGAAAAGAAACAGCTGCTGCGCCGTATTGAGCAGGCCGAAATTCAGCAGGCCGAATGGCAGGAAAAAGCTGAGCTGGCGCTGAGTAAAGAGAAAGAAGATTTAGCCCGTTCGGCGCTGATTGAGAAACAGAAGCTGACCGACCTGATCGCTGCGCTGCAGCAGGAAGCCAGCCACGTTGAAGAGACGCTGGATCGCATGAAAGGCGAGATTGGCGAACTGGAGAAAAAACTCAGTGAAACCCGCGCTCGCCAGCAGGCCCTGACGCTGCGTCACCAGGCGGCTTCATCATCACGCGATGTGCGTCGTCAGCTCGACAGCGGCAAGCTGGATGAGGCGATGGCACGCTTCGAGTCGTTTGAACGTCGCATCGATCACATGGAAGCAGAAGCGGAAAGCCAGCGCTTTGGTAAAAGCAAAACGCTCGACCAGCAGTTTGCCGATCTGAAAGCCGATGACGAAATCAGCCAGCAGCTGGCTGCGCTGAAAGCCAAAATGAACCGCAGCGAGTGATCGCCCCGGGCCTGCTAACGGGCCCGGATTGCCGGGTGTACTGAAAAAGGAGAGTCAATGAGCGCACTATTTCTGGCCATACCGTTAACGATCTTCGTGCTGTTTGTGGCACCGATCTGGTTATGGCTGCACTACAGCAACAAACGCAACGGCGGGGCGCTTTCGTCCGGTGACCTGCAGCGCCTGCAGCAGCTGACGCAGGAAGCGCGCCGCATGCGTGACCGGGTCGAGGCGCTGGAAGCGATCCTCGATGCCGAACACCCGAACTGGAGGCAGCCATGATGAACGGACGCAAACTGTGGCGTATTCCGCAGCAGGGCAAAGTGCGCGGCGTGTGTGCCGGGCTGGCCGAGTACCTGGACATTCCGGTGCGGCTGCTGCGTGTGATTGTGGTGCTGTCGCTGTTTTTCGGTCTGTTTATGATCACCGTGACCGCCTATTTTATCCTTGGCTACGTGCTGGATGAAAAACCGCTGGACGCACCCTCTGAGCGCACACCAACGGCGCGCGAACTGCTGGATGAGCTGGAAAATACGCTCACCGCGGATGAGCGTAACGTACGCGATATTGAGCGTTACGTGACCTCAGAAACCTTCAGCGTACGCAGCCGTTTCCGCCAGATTTAATCCCTGTCGCGGGCCCGTCAGCGGGTCCGCTGCTCTAAGAGAGGCGCTATGCATACGCAACGTTTAACTGCTCTGCGCCGCCGCGCAACGCCTGCGTTGAAGTCGGCGGGAAAATTCATCATCATCAGTGCAGTAACCTATGCGCCCGGCGGCCTGGCCGGCTGGGCAGTGAAATCGGTGGCGCGCCGTCCGCTGCGCCTGTTGCTGGCGGCCGCCCTGGAACCGTTGCTGAGTAAGGCGTTTAACCGCCTGTCGGCACGTTTCATCAGGGAGAGCGATGAAAAGACTGCAAAATGAGTTGATGGGGCTGATGAACCGTGGCGTGGATCGTCATCTGCGCCTCGCCGTCACCGGCCTGAGCCGCAGCGGCAAAACCGCCTTTATCACCTCGCTGGTTAACCAGCTGCTCAATGTCCACAGCGGCGCGCGTTTGCCGCTGTTTTCCGTGGTGCGCGAAGAGCGGCTGCTGGGCGTGAAGCGCGTACCCCAGCGTGAGCTGGGCACGCCGCGCTTTACCTATGACGAAGGGCTGGCCCAGCTGTACGGCACGCCGCCGATGTGGCCGACCCCGACGCGCGGCGTCAGTGAGATGCGCCTGGCGCTGCGCTACCGGCCGGATCAGTCTCTGCTGCGTCATTTCAAAGATACCGCCACCCTTTACCTCGAAATTGTCGATTATCCCGGCGAGTGGCTGCTCGATCTGCCGATGCTGGCGCAGGATTATCTCAGCTGGTCACGCCAGATGGTCGGCCTGCTGCAGGGCGATCGGCAGCAGTGGGCCGCGCGCTGGCACAGCCTGAGCGCCGATCTCGACCCGTTCGCGCCCGCCGATGAAAACCGCCTGGCGGAGATCGCCGCGGCCTGGACCCACTACCTGCATCAGTGCAAAACCGAAGGATTGCACTTCATCCAGCCGGGACGTTTTGTGTTGCCGGGTGACATGGCTGGCGCGCCGGCATTGCAGTTTTTCCCGTGGCCCAACGTCGATGAACAGCAGGCCGGCAAGCTGCTGCAGGCACCGGCCGGCAGCAATTTCGCCATGCTGCAGCAGCGTTTCCACTACTACTGTCAGCATGTGGTGAAAGGGTTTTATAAAAATCACTTCCTGCGCTTCGATCGCCAGATCGTGCTGGTCGACTGCTTGCAGCCGCTCAACAGTGGACCGCAGGCGTTCAATGATATGCGGCTGGCGCTGACCCAGCTGATGCAAAGTTTTCACTATGGCCAGCGCACGCTGTTCCGCCGTCTGTTCTCGCCGGTCATCGATAAGTTGCTGTTTGCCGCCACCAAGGCCGATCACATCACCGCCGATCAGCACGCCAATATGGTGTCGCTGCTGCAGCAGCTGGTACAGGACGCGTGGCAGAACGCCGCGTTTGAAGGCATCAGCATGGATTGTCTGGGGCTGGCGTCGGTGCAGGCGACCGAGAGCGGGTTGGTGGATCATCGCGGAGAAAAATTACCGGCGCTGCGCGGTCATCGCCTCGCCGACGGTGAGCCGCTGACCTTTTACCCGGGCGAAGTACCGCCGCGCCTGCCGGGCAACAGCTTCTGGCAGCAGCAGGGGTTTCAGTTTGAACAGTTCCGGCCGCAGCAGCTGGATGTCGATCGGCCGTTGCCGCATATCCGCATGGATGCTGCGCTGGAATTTTTACTGGGAGATAAATTGCGATGAGCGATGAAACGCCACTCAAACCACGGATAGATTTTGCCCGCCCGTTGCAGGAGCCTGCGGAGCCAGCCCTGCGCGCGGCACACACCTTTAGCAGCGACGCGCAACAGGGGTTTCTGGTGACGCCTGACGCGGAGCCGCTGGAAGAGGGCGCCGGCGAGAAAGTGGTGGAAGCCGCGCTGCGGCCAAAGCGCAGCCTGTGGCGCAAAATGGTGGGCGTCGGGCTGGGTATTTTTGGCATCAGCGTGGTGGCGCAGGGCGCCCAGTGGCTGCACGATGCCTGGCTGACGCGCGACTGGTTTGCACTGGGCAGCGGCGTGGCCGGTGGGCTGATTGTCGCCGCTGGCGCTGGCGCGCTGATTGGCGAATGGCGTCGGCTGTATCGTCTGCGTCAGCGGGCGGAAGAGCGGGACGTGGGCCGTGAACTGCTGGCCAGCCACGGCATTGGCAAAGGCCGGGCGTTCTGCGAAAAGCTGGCGCGTCAGGCGCAGCTGGATCAGGCGCATCCGGCACTGCAGCGCTGGCACGCGGCACTGCACGAAACCCATAACGACCGCGAAATTGTCACGCTGTATGCGCAGCTGGTGCAGCCGGTGCTGGACCGTCAGGCGCGGCGCGAAATCAGCCGCCACGCGGCAGAATCGACGCTGATGATTGCCGTCAGCCCGCTGGCGCTGGTGGACATGGCGTTTATCGCCTGGCGTAACCTGCGGCTGGTGAACCGCATCGCGGCCATCTACGGCATTGAACTCGGCTACTTCAGTCGCATCCGGCTGTTCCGGCTGGTATTGCTGAATATGGCGTTTGCCGGGGCGTCAGAGCTGGTGCGCGAAGTCGGTATGGACTGGATGTCGCAGGACATCGCCGCCCGTCTCTCGGCGCGTGCGGCGCAGGGCATCGGTGCCGGGCTGCTCACCGCCCGACTGGGGATCAAAGCGATGGAATTATGCCGTCCGCTGCCGTGGCTGGCGGAGGACAAACCGCGGCTCGGCGATTTCCGCCGTGAACTGGTGGGACAGCTTAAAGAATCGCTGGCCAAAAGCGGTGATAAAGCAGGTCAGGCTGCTAAATAATCTCACTATGTCTGCCTTTCACGCTGCCGAGGGTGTGAAAGGTGAAATTATCTGTGCTCAGGGTGATTTCTGGCGGGATTATTGTTGGTTGTTCCGCTACACTTCTCTTCGTCACCTGCCTCAGAGTGTCAACTTTTCATGACAGAACCCTTCTGAGGCGCTGCAAGTTAGCGTATTATCTCTAAAATCAAAACCTGACTAAGGCTCATCGCAATGCGTTTGGAAGTTTTCTGCCAGGACCGTATCGGTCTGGCGCGCGAGCTACTCGACCTGCTGGTTGCCCGTAATATTGACCTGCGCGGCATTGAAATTGCCTCGCTGGGCCGCATCTACCTCAACTTTTCTGCGCTGGAATTTGACGCATTCAGCAACCTGATGGCGGAGATTCGCCGTACACCGGGCGTGACAGATGTCCGCACCGTGTCTTTCATGCCGTCTGAGCGTGAACATCGCGCGCTGAGCGCGCTGCTGGTGGCGATGCCCGAGCCGGTGTTCTCCCTCGACCTGAAAGGTAAAGTCGAACTGGCGAATCCGGCGGCGCAGAACCTGTTTAACCTCGACGAACAGAAGATTCGTAACCAGAACGCCGGCACGCTGATTGCCGGCTTTAATTTCCAGCGCTGGCTGGAGAGTGAACGTGTTGACGCGCAGGCGCAGCATGTGGTGATCCAGGGGCGTGATTTCCTCATGGAAGCGCGCCCGATCTATCTGGCGCAGGAAGATGAGCAGAACGACCAGCCGGTAGGCGCGATGATCACCCTGAAATCTACTGCGCGCATGGGGCGGCAGTTGCAGAACCTCAGCGTCACCGATGACTCCGAATTCGATCACATCGTGGCGGTGACGCCGAAAATGCGTCAGGTGATCGACCAGGCGCGCAAGCTGGCGATGCACGATGCGCCGCTGCTGATTGTCGGCGACACCGGCACCGGTAAAGATATGCTGGCGCGCGCCTGCCATCTGCGCAGCGCTCGCGGTAAAAAACCATTCCTGGCGCTCAACTGCGGCTCGATTCCGGATGACGTCGCTGAGAGCGAGCTGTTTGGTCACGCGGCGGGCGCGTATCCCAACGCGCTGGAAGGGAAGAAGGGCTTCTTTGAGCAGGCGAACGGCGGCTCGGTGCTGCTGGATGAAATCGGCGAGATGTCGCCGCGCATGCAGACCAAACTGCTGCGCTTCCTGAACGATGGCACCTTCCGCCGCGTCGGCGAGGATCATGAAGTGCATGTGGATGTGCGCGTGATCTGCGCCACGCAAAAGAATCTGATTGAGCTGGTGCAGCGCGGCGAGTTCCGCGAAGACCTGTTCTATCGTCTGAACGTGCTGACGCTGAATCTGCCGCCGCTGCGCGAACGTCCGCTGGATATTCTGCCGCTCACCGAAATGTTTGTGGCGCGCTTTGCGGATGAGCAGGGGCTGCCGCGCCCGCGTTTGTCACCGCAGCTGACGCCGTTCCTGACGCGCTATAACTGGCCGGGCAACGTGCGCCAGTTGAAAAATGCGCTGTACCGCGCGCTCACGCAGCTGGAAGGTTATGAACTGCGTCCGCAGGATATCGTGCTGCCGGAGCAGGCGCTGGATGTGTCGCTGGGCGAAGAGGCAATGGAAGGGTCGCTGGATGAAATTACCAGCCGTTTTGAGCGTTCAGTGCTGACTCGTCTCTATCTGTCGTATCCCAGCACGCGTAAACTGGCGAAACGCCTTGGAGTGTCACACACCGCGATTGCCAACAAGCTGCGCGAATATGGCCTCGGTCAGAAACGCAGCGAAGGCGAATAATCCGCGTTCTGCATCAACAAGCCGTCTGTGACAGACGGCTTTTTTATCAGCAGTAACCTTACTTCAGCGCTGCCAGTGCCGCTTCATAGTTCGGCTCTTCGGTGATTTCATTCACCAGCTCGCTGTACAGCACCTTGTCGTTCTCATCCAGCACCACCACGGCGCGGGCGGTCAGGCCTTTCAGCGGGCCATCGGCGATCGCGACGCCGTAATTTTCAATAAATTCTGCACCGCGCAGCGTAGACAGCGTCACTACGTTATTGACGTTCTCGGCGCCGCAGAAGCGCGACTGCGCAAACGGCAGATCGGCAGAGATGCACAGCACCACGGTGTTGTCAGCTTCGCCAGAACGCTCGTTGAATTTGCGCACCGACGCGGCGCACACGCCGGTATCAATGCTTGGGAAAATGTTCAGAACTTTGCGTTTGCCTGCATACTGAGAAAGGGACACATCACTGAGATCTTTCGCTACCAGGTTGAACGGTTTTGCCTGCTCGCCAGCCTGCGGGAAGTGGCCGGCAACCGGCACCGGATTGCCCTGAAAGTGAACATTCTGCGACATACAATTTCCTTTTAACGATGAAAAATCTGGCGTTAACCCCACCAGAACAGGTATAGCGTTTGTTTATGACATAAATTTTAAGGGTTTACGAGCCTAATTCAACGTGGAGCTGCACCAGCACGTTATGACGTCATGGATTTGAGGAGTCAGTATGAGAACAGTGAAAAGTTATCCGGAAGCCTGGCCGCTGCACTCGCCGTTTGTGATTTCGCGCGGCAGCCGCACCGAGGCGCACGTGGTGGTGGTGGAGATTGAGCAGGATGGCCTCAAAGGGATTGGCGAGGCCACGCCCTATGCGCGCTATGGCGAAAGTGAGGCTTCGGTGCTGCAGCAGATTGCTTCACAGCTCGGTGCGTTACAAAACGGCATGACGCGGGCAGCGCTGCAACAGGCGTTGCCGGCCGGTGCCGCGCGTAACGCGATTGATTGCGCGCTGTGGGATCTGGAGCGCCAGCAGCAGCGCACCAGCCTGGCGGCGCTGTGTGAGGCGGTGCCGGCACAGGAGATCGTTACGGCGCATACCGTCAGCATCGATACGCCAGAAGCGATGGCCAGCAGCGCGCTGGCGCTATGGCAGCACGGCGCGCGCCTGCTGAAAATTAAGCTGGATAACCATCTGATCAGCGAACGGCTGGTGGCGATCCGCAGTGCGGTGCCGGACGCCACGCTGATCGTCGATGCCAATGAGTCCTGGCAGGCAGAAGGGCTGGCGGCACGCTGCCAGCTGCTGGCGGACTTGCAGGTGGCGATGCTGGAGCAGCCGCTGCCTGCCGCGCAGGATGCGGCGCTGGCCCATTTTATCCATCCGCTACCGATCTGTGCGGATGAGAGCTGCCACACGCGCGACAGTCTGGCAGCCCTGCACGGGCGCTACGACATGGTGAATATCAAACTGGATAAAACCGGTGGGCTGACCGAAGCGCTGGCGCTGGCCACGGCCGCGCGCACGCAGGGATTTGCCATTATGCTGGGCTGTATGTTGTGTACCTCACGCGCCATTCGCGCCGCGCTACCGTTAACGCCGCAGGCTACGTTTGCTGACCTCGACGGTCCAACGTGGCTGGCGGCCGATGTGGAACCGTCGCTGCACTTCTCGCACGGCGTGCTTAAGACGACGGCTGCCAGCGCAGCAGGTTGATCATCGCATCAAGATACACCTCGGTGGCTTCATCCACCGAGATGGCCGGCATTTCGGCGGTGATGCAGGGCAGACTGAGATCGGCGCACCAGCTGCCAAACGAGCCCGGCGTGGCGTAGCCGACGCTGCTCACCACCGGCAGACCGGTTTGTTCCGCCAGCCAGCTGGCCAGCGGGCTATGGTGTGGATCGTCAATACAGGCCAGCGGTTCGTGCCAGGAGACGACCCAGCGCGGTCGGATACGATGAATCAGCTGGCACAGTGCGGCGGTTTCCGGCTCTGACGCCGGCGCGTTTCCGGTTGAGAGCAGCACATCGCGCGCATCGGCCACGCTGTTCCAGCGATAGACAGTATCGCCCGCTTGCCAGTTGGCGGCAGGGAAGTTGCGGTTGAGATCGACACCGTTGACATTGGCGCGCAGCCCGAGCTGGCAGCCGTCCGGATTGACCGCCAGAATCACATGATGACGCCGCAGCGTGTCCGGCAGCGTGCGCATGGCGGCAGAGAGCGTGGCTACCGCCGCGTTTTCATCGCCGTGGGTGCCGGCGATAATCAGTCCGCTGTCCTCGTCGGCCGCCGGTGCCGGAAACCACAGCAGCGGCGCACCCAGCACCGAATGTCCATACTGTTGCCAGACGGCGTCCAGCTTACCGCGCAGCGGGCGCGGGTGGTGTGTCGACATAACCTTCCTCTCTGTCATGCATCGCGTTCAGCCGCAAAAATTGTGAGCTGCAATCCAGCCTCAACATAACGGTAAACAGCAGACGGGGAAATAGCTATTTATCAATCAGCGATTTGCGATAAAGTGCGAAAAGTTGCTGGCGACGCATTGGTTTGGCCGTCGCCCTTTTTTCGGGTCAAGGAGTCGTGATGAAACTAACTTTCCGCACCACGCTGGCCGCGCTCATCATCAGCAGCGCTCTCTCATCCGCCTATGCCGCCAGTGTGCCAGCCGGGGCGCAACTGGCCAGCAGCCAGGAAATCGTGCGCCATATCAAAGATGAACCGGCCTCGCTTGATCCGCTCAAAGCGGTCGGTCTGCCGGAGATTCAGGTGCTGCGCGATCTGTTTGAAGGGCTGACCAACCAGGACGCACAGGGCAAAATCGTGCCGGGCGTTGCGCAGAGCTGGAGCAGCAATGACAACAAAACCTGGCTATTCACGCTGCGCAAAGATGCGCGCTGGTCCAGCGGTGAACCGGTGACCGCACAGGATTTTGTCTACAGCTGGCAACGCCTGGTCGATCCTAAAAATAGCTCGCCTTTCGCCTGGTTTGCCGCGCTGAGCGGCATTGAGAATGCTGAAGCCATCACCAAAGGTCAGATGAGCCCGGACAAGCTGGGCGTGGTGGCGACCGATGAGACGCATCTTAAGGTGACACTGTCACGTCCGCTGCCGTGGTTCCCCGGCATGGTGGCCAACGTGGCGATGTTCCCGGTGCCGCAAAAGGTCATCGCGCAAAACGGCGATGGCTGGACTGCGCCGGGTAAGCTGGTGGGCAACGGCGCTTATCAATTGCAGGAGCGCGTAGTTAACGAAAAGATTGTGCTGGTGCGCAACCCGCACTACTGGGATAACGTCCATTCGGTGCTGACGAAAGTGACCTTTATTCCCATCAATGAAGAATCCAGCGCCACCAAGCGTTACCGCGCCGGGGACATCGATATCACGGAATCCTTCCCGAAAAATATGTACGGCCTGCTGAAAAAAGAGCTGCCGGGGCAGGTGTATACGCCGGATCAGCTTGGCACCTACTATTACGCGTTTAATACGCAGAAAGGGCCGACGGCGGATGTGCGGGTGCGTAAGGCGCTGTCATGGAGCATTGACCGCCGCATTATCGCGGAAAAAGTGCTGGGCACCGGCGAGAAACCGGCCTGGCACTTCACACCGGACGTCACCGCCGGCTTCACGCCGCAGCAGAGCTATCTGCAGCAGCACAGCCAGCAGGAACTGAATGCGCAGGCCAAAGCCCTGCTGACCGCCGCCGGTTACGGCCCGGCTAAACCGCTGCACCTGACGCTGCTGTATAACACCTCTGAAAGTCACCAGAAGATTGCGATTGCGGTGGCCTCGATGTGGAAAAAGAATCTCGGCGTTGACGTGACATTGCAGAATCAGGAGTGGAAAACCTATATCGACAGCCGCAACAGCGGTAATTTCGATGTGATTCGCGCTTCCTGGGTGGGCGATTACAATGAGCCATCGACCTTCCTCAGTCTGCTGACCGCCAGCCACAGCGGCAATATTTCCCGCTTCAGTAACGCGGAATATGATGCGGTGTTGAGTAAAGCCAGCAATGAAACCAGCATGGCGGCGCGCAATGCCGATTACAACAAAGCCGAGCAGATCATCGCTGACCAGGCGCCGATTGCGCCGATCTACCAGTACACCAATGGGCGGCTGATCAAGCCGTGGGTTAAGGGCTATCCCATCACCAATCCGGAAGATGTTGCCTACAGCCGGGAATTGTGGATTGAGAAGCACTGACGCTGAACCGCCACGGAGGGCGGTGAACGACCCGGTTGCGCTGTCATTTTTACTCACACCCTGGTAATTGCAACTGTCCCGCGCCGCGCTAGACTGTATCGTATTGTTTTTGCTAGTGAGGCGAGTACGTGAACGTCATTGAAGGAAAAGCGCTGCAGGTGTCGGATGCGATTGTCGCCTGCCAGTTCGACGGTAAGGGTGGCGTTATCGCCATTGAAGATAAAGATGTCATCAACTGCGAGCGTCACTGCTGGCTGCATCTGAACTACACCCAGCGGCAAAGCGCCGACTGGTTGCAGCACACGCCGCTTATTCCTGATGCGGTGCGGGATGCGCTGGCCGGTGACAGCATGCGACCGCGCGTGACGCGTCTCGGTGACGGCTTTATGATCGTGCTGCGCAGCGTGAATCATAACGCCGATTCGCGCCCGGACCAGCTGGTGGCGATGCGCGTATTTATCAATGACAAGCTGATTGTTTCTACCCGCCGTCGCAAAGTGTATGCCATTGATGAAGTGCTGACCGATCTGCAAAACGGCAACGGCCCGGTGGACGGCGGCAGCTGGCTGGTGGACGTCTGCGATGCGCTCACCGATCACGCCAGCGAATTCATTGAAGAGATGCACGATAAAATTATCGCGCTGGAAGATGCGCTGATGGACCAGCAGGTCCCGGCGCGCGGTGAACTGGCGCTGCTGCGCAAACAGCTGATCGTCATGCGCCGCTATATGGCGCCGCAGCGTGATGTCTATGCGCGGCTGGCAAGCGAGAAACTGCCGTGGATGAGCGATGACGATCGCCGCCGCATGCAGGATGTCGCGGACCGGCTGGGGCGCGGGCTGGATGACCTCAATGCGGGTGTGGCGCGTACCGGTATTCTGGCGGATGAAGTGGCCTCGCTGCTGGCGGAATCCATGAACCGGCGCACTTACACCATGTCGCTGATGGCGATGATTTTCCTGCCTGCCACGTTTCTCACCGGGCTGTTTGGCGTCAATCTCGGTGGCATTCCCGGTGGCAGCTGGCCGCACGGCTTTACCATGTTCTGCGGGTTGTTACTGGTGATGGTGCTGGGGGTCGCGCTGTGGCTGAAACGCCGCAACTGGCTGTGATGTTACTACGGAGTTATCTGCAGGTCATGAACGGGTAATTGTGGCGGTGCAGGGGAGAAAAGCGGAAAAAACCTGATCGACATCAATAAGCGCATAGCCCAACCGGGGCAAACTCTCTCCCGCAGGTGAATGCAACGTCAAGCGATGGGCGTTGCGCTCCATATTGTCTTACTTCCTTTTTTTGAATTACTGCATAGCACATTTGATTCGTACGACGCCGGCTTATCCGCCGGCTTTTTTTTGCCGTTTGGCTTGCTGCCGCATCCTTTCCTATGCTTAACAGATATTCAGCGAACAGGAGAACGGCATGCGCATGATTCACGCCAGCGAACCTATCCCGACCGATCCGCCACCGATTCCCGAACCCGTGCCGCAACCGCAGCCCATTCCCGAGCCTGAGCCGCCGCACGATCCTGAATTTCCGCCGATTAGCGATCCTCCGCCGCACCGCTAATAAAAAAGGCGCGTTGCCGGAGCGACGCGCCTTTATGCTGCAAAGTCACCGCGTTATTTAATTTCCAGCACGTCGAGGCGAGCGCTCAGGTCCGGCTGATCGTCCTCGTCAGCCTGCCAGCCGACTGGCTGCGCTGGCAGCGATTCGCGATCGAAACCGATGTCCCCGCCGTCAACCACCGCATCACCATGCTTAATGCCTTTAAAATCAAACAGATTAATATCAGCCATATGCGATGGCACGATGTTCTGCATGGCGCTGAACATGGTTTCAATGCGGCCCGGATAGCGCTTGTCCCAGTCACGCAGCATATCGGCAACCACCTGGCGCTGCAGGTTCGGCTGTGAACCACACAGATTGCACGGAATGATAGGGTACTGGCGCGCTTCGGCAAACCGTACGATATCTTTTTCGCGGCAGTAGGCCAGCGGGCGAATCACGATATGTTTACCGTCGTCGCTCATCAGTTTTGGCGGCATGCCTTTCATTTTGCCGCCGTAAAACATGTTGAGGAACAGCGTCTGCAGGATGTCATCGCGGTGGTGACCTAAGGCAATCTTGGTGCAGCCCAGTTCAGTGGCGGTACGGTAAAGAATACCGCGACGCAGGCGCGAACAGAGCGAGCAGGTGGTTTTGCCTTCCGGTATCTTCTCTTTAACGATGGAATAAGTGTCTTCGTTGACGATCTGATACTCCACCCCCAGCGTGTCGAGGTAAGCCGGCAGCACGTGTGCCGGGAATCCCGGCTGTTTCTGGTCAAGATTCACCGCCACCAGCGAAAAATTGACCGGCGCGCTCTGCTGCAGGTTACGCAGAATTTCCAGCATGGTGTAGCTGTCTTTACCGCCGGACAGGCACACCATGATGCGATCGCCTTCCTCAATCATGTTGAAATCCGCAATCGCTTCACCAACGTTACGGCGCAGGCGCTTCTGCAGTTTGTTCAGGTTGTACTGCTCTTTTTTATTAACTTCTTGATGTTCAGACATGAATTTCGGTCTCGGTGATCGCTGGTCAGCTGCGGATGTCGCGTTGATGCGGCCCTGGTCAGGCCTGCATTAACCGTGTCCGCGCACGCTGCGGGTCGCTGCGCTGGCCTTTATGGGTGCCGGCTGACCGCAGTCAGCAGGAAAAGTCTGTGGCGTATGGTACGGATTACAGCGCCAAATTCCAGCACGATTTATGGGTTTGCCAGTGATGCGCTCTGTGCGCCGCGCGATCGCGGTCAGAGACCTGTTGCGCTATTCACAATTTTTAGTTTGTCGCGGATTTTGCAAGCGGTACACTGCCTGCTTCCCCAGGGAGGAATAAGCGATGAAAAATGTTGTGTTAAGCATGCTGGCGAAGATTTCACAAATTGATGCCACCACCAAGCAGTTGACCGCGCGCGTTGAGGCACAGTCGCTGCTGATCGGTGCGCTGGTACTGGCCGTCAGTAAGAAAGGCGGTGTCACTGAAGTTATTGAAAGCGCCAACAAAGCCATCAACATGGTGATTGAGTCAGCCGAGGCTGACGATATGCTTAAGTCGGACGCCGCTATTCTGCTGAGCGAGTTTCAGGATCTGTTGACGATTTCGCGTGCGGTTGACAGCGCCGATGATGTCATCAACCAGCAGGCGCTGGAAGGTATTACCGGTGTGAGCAGCGCCAGCGATGATGACAAAAAGGATCCGTCCTAATCGCGCAGCGCCGCAGTCGGCTACCATTGCGCACATTTTGCCAGCGGTAACTGCATATTTATTGATCTGGGTAAAGATTTCTTCTCACTGCGCTGACAGGATGGATTCAGCGCTTTTTTTAGTTTTTAAAGGTGAGGAGAGGAACAATGCAAACGTACGATATGGTGTTTGAGGAGGCGTGCCGGCTGGTGGGGCAATGCTATCTGGAACTGGCGCAGCGCGGTGCCGCTACCGAAAAAGAGGTGCTGGCCAGCGAGTTGCGTAACCTGCAACTGCGCTATCGGGAATTAACCGGCGCGCCCAATCGCGCCGTTGAAATGGCGATTGGACAACTCAAACCCTGCTAACCCAGCCGCCCGGCCTTCAGCGCCGGGCTTTTATCTTCCCTCCACTGCAGCGACTAACCTGCTAGCGCCAGCGCAGTCAAACCATTTCCAGCGACTGCACGCCTTTGATTTCCATCACTTTGTCATAAATGCTGTGCATAGGAAATCTGCGTGACAATGTCACCTCAACACTCAGCTCGCACAGGCCGCTTTCTTCGTTACGATTGACTACAGCGATGTGGCCATAGCGCAAATTTTCGCGCTGCAGTACCAGCAACACCAGCGGTACGCTTTTGGCCTTGAGATGGACGATGAGGGTGTGATGGCGGCCAATCAGCCAGTGGCTGATACGGCGGAACGTTTCCAGCACCACCAGCGCCAGTACCGTGCCGTAAATACCGATTTCATACATGCCGCTACCGATCACCAGGCCAATCGCGGCGGTCACCCACAGGCCGGCGGCGGTCGTCAGGCCTTTCACAATCTGCTTTTGAATGATGATGGTGCCAGCGCCAAGGAAGCCCATGCCGCTGACCACCTGCGCCGCAATACGGCTGGGATCCAGCGCCACATGGTCGTTAGTCAGCATATCGGCAAAGCCATATTTTGACACCAGCATGAACATGGCGCTGCCAATACCGACCAGAATGTGGGTGCGCAGGCCCGCTTCTTTAGCGCGCATCTGGCGCTCCAGGCCAATCAGTCCGCCCAGTATTCCGGCTAACGCGATGCGGATGAGCATGTCGGCTAACATCCTTCCTCCTTAATGATTGATGTTTTGTATGAACAGGCAGAGAAAGAGGGAAAACGCTGCAATCAGGATAATTCTGCTTGCCAACGACGATATTAAATTTTGTAAAAAGCTGTGTCGCCTATCGATCGCGCACCGCTGCTGACATATGCTGGTGCGACTTTTCCGCTCACACTCCCGGAGCCCGACCGATGAAAGCCGCAACTTTACTGCTGGCCGGCGCAGCGCTGTTACTCTCTGCCTGCAGCAGCAACAGCGACAATGAACCGCCGCAACAGGCCACCGCCGCGCACGTGCAGCCACACGTCGTGATGTCGTCCATGGCAGAAGCCAACTGCAACAGCGCAGGTGGCACGCTGGCGTTCTCGCGTCAGTTAGACGGTTCACGCATCGGGATGTGTCAGCTGGCTAACGGGCGTCGCTGCGACGAACAGGCGCTGATCGGCGGTGCCTGCGCCCGCTAACGCAGGCGCAAAACGTTACGCCTTAACCTGATTTGAACAGGTTTCCCCGCGCGCCAGCTGCTGTAAATTGCTGAGCGTGGTTTCTGAAATCGCCGTCAGCGCTTCGGCGGTGAGAAAGGCCTGATGGCCGGTAAACAACACGTTGTGACAGGCCGACAGGCGGCGGAACACGTCGTCCTGAATCACGTCATTTGACTTGTCTTCAAAAAACAGGTCGCGTTCGTTCTCATACACGTCCATGCCGAGCGAGCCGATTTTCTGCTGTTTCAGCGCCTCAATCGCCGCCTGTGAATCAATCAGCCCACCGCGGCTGGTATTGATAATCATCACGCCATCTTTCATCTGGCTGAACGCCTGTGCGTTGAGCAGATGATGGTTTTCCGGCGTCAGCGGACAGTGCAGGGTGATGACATCGGACTCCGCCAGTAGCGTTTTCAAATCAACATATTCCGCCCCGAGCGCCAGCGCGGCGTCACTGGGGTACGGATCGTACGCCAGCAGACGCATTCCAAAACCTTTCAGGATGCGCATCGTCGCCACACCAATCTTGCCGGTGCCGACCACGCCAGCGGTTTTATTGTGCATGTTGAAACCGGTCAGGCCGTCCAGCGAGAAGTTGGCATCGCGCGTGCGCTGGTAAGCGCGGTGAATGCGACGGTTGAGCGTCATCATCAGACCTACCGCGTGTTCCGCCACCGCTTCCGGCGAATAGGCGGGCACGCGCACCACCTGCAGTCCCAGCGCGGCTGCGGCGTCGAGGTCGACGTTATTGAAACCAGCACAGCGCAGCGCGATATATTTCACGCCCAGCGCCGCCAGCTCCTCCAGCACCGCTTTGCTCCCGTCATCGTTAACGAAGATACAGACCGCATCACAGCCAGCGGCGTTTTTCGCTGTGGTTTCGCTCAGCAGGAAGTCAAAAAACTGCAGCTCAAATCCGTAGCCTTCGTTAACGCGCTCGAGGTATTTCTGGTCGTAATGCTTGGTGCTGTAAACCGCAACTTTCATTGTTTCGCTCCTGAAAAATGTTACGTCGGTATCACATCAGGATAACGTTTTCCGCGTCATTTTGCTGTTCTTCAGCCAGACTAAAGCGGTAACGCCTTCATTTGCCGGGCGTAACATGCCATCATCTCTGTCAGGATTGGGTAAAGAACAGGAACGTTAACAGCCATGACGCGGGGCCTCCGTCGACTACTTGCTGCGCTACTGGCGCTGATACTGCTGCTGCTGGGATTGCTGCTGACGCTGACGCACTGGCTGCCGCGGCTGGCAGGTATCTGGCTGCCGGAAAATACCCGCGTCGAGCTACACGGCGCGCCGCACTGGCAGCAGGGCCGGCTGGTATTTCCTGATGTGCGCTATCTGGCCGGTGACTGCCTGCTGGCGCAGGTCGCCGACGTGGGGCTTGGCCGGACGCAACAGCGCTGGCAGCTTGATGCGCGCGAGGTGGCGCTCAACAGCGACTGTCTGCAGGCGCTGCCGCACAGTGCCACGCGCGATGCGCCGCGTAGCCTCGCAGAGTGGCAGCAGATGCTGCCCGGCGCGGATATCCATCTGCAACAGCTCAGTATTTTGCCATGGCAGCAATATGCCGGCCGCTTCGATCTGACTTTAGATAAAGACCATCAGCAGCTGCGTTATCAGGGCGACAACCTGCGCGTCGCCGCGCGCCTGCAGGGGCAGCAGCTGCACATTGATCAGCTGCAGCTCAGCCATCCCATACTGACGCAACCGGTCGAACTGCATGGCAATCTGACGCTACCAACGTTTGCCGATGGCCTGCCAGTGGCGGGTGAGCTCAGTGGTGCGCTTAACCTGACGCAGTGGCCGCAGCCGCTGGCGCTGACGCTTAACTGGCAGCAGCAGCAGGGCGAGCTGGTGGTGCGCCAGCAACAGGAACCACAGCCGTTGTTACAGCTGCCGTGGCAGGTCGATGCACAGCAAATCCGCATCACTGCCGGTCACTGGCGCTGGCCGTTCGGGTCGCAGCCGCTGTCGGGCGGCGTGGCGCTGACGCTGGATGACTGGCAGCAGGGGCTGGAACAGACGCAGATCCGCGGCCGCTTCAATTTACTGACCGCCGGACGCGGCGGGAAAGGCAACCTGGTACTGAGCGTTGGGCCGGGCAAGCTGAGCCTGACTGACAGCGCACTGCCGTTCCAGTTAACCGGCGAAAGCAAGTTTGCCGACCTGCAGCTGTACGGCACCATTCCCGGACAAGTACATGGCATGCTGAGCGATCCGCAGCTCAGCCTGCAGCCTGGCGCACTGCTGCGCCTGCGCGGACGCTTACTCTCGACGCTGGAAGTGGATGAAGCGCGCTGGCCGCTGGCCGGCGTCAGCGTGGCCTCGCGCGGCATCAACGGCCGGTTACAGGCGATTCTCAACGCGCACGACCCCAGTTTCGGCCGCTTCAGGCTGCATCTCGACGGGCGCGCCAGCGACTTCTGGCCAGACAGCGGACGCTGGAACTGGCGTTACTGGGGCGAAGGCGTGATGGCGCCGCTTAGCGCCAAATGGGATGTGAAGGGCACCGGCAGCTGGCACGACACCCTGATCAGCCTCGATACGCTGAACACCGGGTTCGATCAGCTGGCGTACGGCATGGTGCAGGTGGATAAGCCGCGCCTGACGCTGACCGCGCCGGTGCGCTGGCAGCGCGATGTGGCACAGCCGGCGTTTAACGGCGGGTTTGCGCTGCGTTCCGGCCAGACCCGCTTTAGCTACGGTGGCTGGCTGCCGCCGTCCGAACTGCGTTTCGATGCCAAAGGGCGCGACCCGGGGCATTTTCTGTGGCGCGGTCAGCTCACCGCGGAAGACATCGGACCGCTGCGCGTGCATGGCCGCTGGGACGGCGAACGGCTGCGTGGTGAAGCCTGGTGGCCGGCGCAGTCGCTTAGCGTATTTCAGCCGCTGCTGAGCAGCGATCTGAAGATGCGTATTCAGTCTGGCGAGCTGCGCGCGCAGATGGCCTTTTCTGCCGCCAGTGGCCAGGGGTTTGAGGCGGGTGGTTTCTGGGCGGTGAAACAGGGCAGCGTGTGGATGCCGGACAGCGAAATCAACGGCATCGATTTTACCCTGCCGTTCCGCCTGAAAGATCATCAGTGGCAGCTGGGGCGCCGCGGGCCGGTGTCGCTGCGCATCGCCGAAGTGAAAAACCAGTTTGCGCTGCAGAACATTACCGCGGATCTGCAGGGCCACTATCCGTGGCAGGAGCGCCAGCCGCTGACGCTCAGCAACGTCAATCTCGATCTGCTCGGCGGGCACGTCAGCATGCCAGCATTGCGTTTACCGCAGCACCAGCCGGCGCGGATTTCGCTGCGTGACATTGATCTCAGCCGGCTGGTGACGGCGCTCAAGCCGAAGCAGTTTGCCATGTCCGGTAAAGTGAATGGCGAATTGCCGCTGTGGGTGAACAATCCGCACTGGCTGATCGAAAAGGGCTGGATCGCCAACAGTGGCCCGCTGACATTCCGCATGGACAAAGACATGGCGGATGCGATTGTCAGCAATAACGTGGCCGCCGGGGCGGCGATGGACTGGCTGCGCTACATGGAGATTGCCCGTTCGTGGGCGACGCTGGATCTGGATAACTTCGGTAACCTGATTCTGCAAAGCGAGGTGAAAGGCACCAGCCAGTTCAGTAACCGCCGCCAGTCCGTCAATCTTAATTACCGTCATCAGGAAAACCTGTTCCAGCTGTGGCGCAGCCTGCGCTTTGGCGATAATTTGCAATCCTGGGTGGAGCAAAACGCCACCCTGCCATCCAACAAGGACCCGAAACCATGAGCCTGAGGGCATTACTGGTGCTGACAGCGGGACTGCCGCTGCTGGGCTGTGTGCCGCGCATCGAAGTCGCCGCACCCAAAGAGCCAATCACCATCAACATGAACGTAAAAATCGAACATGAAATCCACATCAAGGTGGATAAAGACGTCGAAGCGCTGCTGAAGAATCAGAGCGGACTGTTTTGAGGAGAGGCTCGATGAAACGCAAGGGGATAGCGCTGTTAGTGGCGCTTTTGCTGGTGCCGTCGGCCTGGGCGCTGACGCTGGATCAGGCGCGCCAGCAGGGGCGTGTGGGCGAAACGCTGAGCGGTTACATCGCCGCCCGTCAGCAGGATGACGAGACGCTGGCACTGGTTAAGCGCATCAATGACGGCCGCAGCCAGCAGTATCAGCGCGTGGCGCAGCAGAACAACCTCACCACCGCCGAGGTGGCGCGCATCGCCGGCGAGAAGCTGGTTAACCGTGCCGGCAGCGGCGAATATGTGCGCGGGATAAATGGTCAGTGGGTGCAGAAATAACTGCTTCCACGATAGCGCAGGCATAAAAAAGCCGGGCACTCAGGCCCGGCAAGACAGATAGCATTGTTTTAATGATGATTACGCAGCAACAATCTGTTTGATGGCGTCTTTGGCATCGCTGGCGGCTTTGGTTGCCACTTCCGGACCGTAGGCAATGCCTTCGGCGAACACGAAGTCAACGTCGGTGATGCCGATGAAGCCGAGGAACAGTTTCACGTACGGGGTCAGCAGATCAGTCGGGGTGTCTTTGTGAATGCCGCCACGGCTGGAGAGGATCACCGCGCGTTTGCCTTTCACCAGACCTTCCGGGCCTGCTTCGGTGTAGCGGAAGGTGACGCCGGCACGGGCAATCAGGTCAAAGTAGTTTTTCAGCTGAGTAGGAATGTTGAAGTTGTACATCGGGGCGGCGATAACCACGGTATCGTGCGCCTGCAGTTCAGCAATCAGTTCATCGGACAGGGCCAGCGCGTCCTGCTGACGTGGCGACAGCGGCGCGTCTGAAGGACGCAGGGCGCCAACCAGTTCACCGTCCAGTACCGGAATCGGCTGGGCAGCCAGATCGCGTACCGTGACTTCGTCGCCTTTGGCGCGGGCTTCATCAGCGTAGAAGTCTGCCAGCTGGTTAGACTGTGAGTAACCGGCAAGGATGCTTGATTTCAGAACTAAAACTTTGCTCATGGTATTTTCCTGTACGTTACGCGGTTGGCTTACCGCTCAATGCGTTACACTCTACGGAGTTCATCCGGCAGGTAAAAGCGCAATATTTCGAGGCCTATGTTCGAAATTATTGAATAAGGTGGCACGTCCGGTCAGGTGAGATGTTCCAATCTGTGCTAAGATGGCGGGCATTAATCGATTGAATCCGCCGGAAAATTCTGCCCGGCGCCGAGCCGCGAGTGCCGGCTCACTGCAACAACAGGTAATTCATCACTATGTCATCATCCGTTACGTCACCTCTGGCCCCCCTCTGGTCGCGGCTCGATAACCTGATGCTGCGCGACCGCAAAGCGCTGCAGCGTCGTCTGCACGGGGCGGCAAAGGTGAAAAATCCCGCGGCGCAGCAGGAAATTATGGCTGAGCTGGAGCCGGTGTTCTCCGCGGCAGAACAGCGCGTGGCGCAGCGCGCCGCCGCGACGCCGCGCATTACGTTTCCGGACAATCTGCCGGTCAGCCAGAAGCAGCAGGACATCGCCGACGCGATTCGCGATCATCAGGTAGTGATTGTCGCCGGTGAGACCGGCTCAGGTAAAACCACCCAGCTGCCAAAGATCTGTCTGGCGCTCGGGCGCGGTGTGAAAGGGCTGATTGGGCATACGCAGCCGCGTCGTCTGGCGGCACGCACCGTGGCGAACCGCATTGCCGAAGAGCTGGAAACCACGCCCGGCGGCACCGTCGGTTATAAGGTGCGGTTTAACGATCAGGTCAGCGAAACCACTCAGGTCAAACTGATGACCGACGGTATTCTGCTGGCGGAAATTCAGCAGGATCGTCTGCTGCTGCAGTATGACACCATCATCATCGATGAAGCGCACGAACGCAGTCTGAACATCGATTTCCTGCTGGGTTACCTGCGCGAACTGCTGCCGCGTCGCCCCGATCTGAAAGTGATCATCACCTCCGCGACCATCGATCCGCAGCGCTTCTCGCGCCACTTCAATAATGCCCCGGTAATCGAGGTTTCGGGCCGCACGTATCCGGTCGATGTACGCTATCGTCCGGTGGTCGAAGATGCCGAAGACACCGAACGCGATCAGCTGCAGGCAATTTTCGATGCGGTTGACGAACTGAGCAGCGAAGGGCGCGGCGATATCCTGATCTTCATGAGCGGTGAGCGCGAAATTCGCGATACCGCCGATGCACTGATGAAGCGCGATTTACCGCACACCGAGATTCTGCCGCTCTATGCGCGCCTGTCCAACGCCGAACAGAACCGGGTGTTCCAGGCGCACAGCGGCCGCCGCATTGTGCTGGCGACCAACGTCGCCGAGACCTCGCTCACCGTGCCGGGCATTAAATATGTCATCGATCCGGGCACCGCGCGCATCAGCCGTTACAGCTACCGCACCAAAGTGCAGCGTCTGCCGATCGAGCCGATCTCGCAGGCGTCGGCTAACCAGCGCAAAGGGCGCTGCGGCCGCGTGTCGGAAGGGATCTGTATTCGCCTCTATTCGGAGGATGATTTCCTCAGCCGCCCGGCGTTTACCGACCCGGAAATTCTGCGTACCAACCTGGCGTCGGTGATTTTGCAGATGACGGCGCTTGGACTGGGCGACATCGCCGCGTTCCCGTTCGTCGAAGCGCCGGATAAGCGCAATATTCAGGACGGCGTGCGCCTGCTGGAGGAGCTCGGCGCGATTACCCTGAGCGAGGAAGGTGCGTACAAACTGACGCCATCCGGGCGCAGTCTGGCACAGCTGCCGGTCGATCCGCGGCTGGCGCGCATGGTGCTGGAAGCGCAGAAATTTGGCTGCGTGCGCGAAGTGATGATTATTGCCGCTGCGCTGTCGATTCAGGATCCGCGCGAGCGTCCGGTGGAGAAACAGCAGGCATCTGACGAGAAACACCGGCGTTTTGCCGACAAAGAGTCGGACTTTCTCGCTTTTGTCAATCTGTGGAACTACCTGCAGGAACAGCAAAAAGCGCTGTCCGGCAACCAGTTCCGCCGCCAGTGTAAAAGCGATTATCTCAATTACCTGCGCGTGCGCGAATGGCAGGACATCTATACCCAGCTGCGTCAGGTGGTGCGGGAACTGGGTATGCCGCTCAACAGCGAGCCGGCACCGTACCGCGAAGTGCACTGCGCGCTGCTCACCGGTTTGCTATCACACATCGGTCAGAAAGATGCGGAAAAGCAGGAGTTTACCGGCGCGCGCAACGCGCGGTTTGCTATTTTCCCCGGTTCCGGGCTGTTCAAGAAGCCACCAAAATGGACCGTGGTGGCGGAACTGGTGGAAACCAGCCGCCTGTGGGGCCGCGTTGCGGCGCGCATCGATCCGGAGTGGATCGAACCGCTGGCCCAGCATCTGCTGAAGCGCAGCTACAGTGAACCGCACTGGGAGAAAGCGCAGGGCGCAGTCATGGCCACCGAGAAAGTTACGCTGTACGGGCTGCCGATTGTGCAGGCGCGTAAGGTCAATTACAGCCGCATCGATCCGCAACTCAGCCGGGAGCTGTTTATCCGTCATGCGCTGGTGGAGGGCGACTGGCAGACGCGTCACGCCTTCTTCCGCAACAACCTGAAACTGCGCAATGAAATCGAGGATCTGGAGCACAAATCGCGGCGGCGCGACATTTTAGTCGATGACGAGACGCTGTTTGCGTTTTACGATCGCCGCATTGGCAGCGAGGTGGTCTCAGCGCGGCATTTTGACAGCTGGTGGAAACAGGCCAGTAAGGACAATCCGGATCTGCTGAGCTTTGATAAGCAGATGCTGATCAAAGACGGCGCGGAGAAGGTCAGCCAGCTGGATTACCCGAATTTCTGGCATCAGGGCAACCTGAAACTGAAGCTCAGCTACCAGTTTGAACCGGGGGCCGATGCGGATGGTGTGACGGTGCACATCCCGCTGCCGCTGCTCAACCAGGTCGACGAAGCCGGCTTCGAGTGGCAGATCCCCGGCGTGCGCCGCGAGCTGATCATCGCGCTAATCAAGTCGCTGCCCAAGCCGGTGCGACGCAACTTTGTGCCGGCGCCCAACTATGCCGAAGCCTTCCTTGGCCGCGTGACGGCGCTGGAGCAGCCGCTGCTGGATGCGCTGGAGCGTGAGTTCCGCCGCATGTCTGGCGTCACCATTGAGCGCGACGCCTGGCAGTGGGATCAGGTGCCCGATCATCTGAAAATGACCTTCCGCGTGGTGGATGAGCACAACCGGAAGCTGCAGGAAGGCAAAGACCTGCATCAGCTGAAGCAGGTGCTGAAAGGCAAGGTGCAGGAGACGCTGTCCAACGTGGCGGATGACGGGCTGGAACAGCGCGGGCTGCATCTGTGGAGCTTCGGTGATTTGCCGCAAAGTTACGAGCAGAAGCGCGGCAACTATCAGGTCAAAGCCTGGCCGGCGCTGGTGGATGAAAAAGACAGCGTCGCGATTCGCCTGTTTGACAGTGAACGCGAGCAGCAGAAGATGATGTGGCGCGGCCAGCGGCGGTTATTGCTGCTGAACATTCCTTCGCCGATCAAGTATCTGCACGAGAAGCTGCCAAACAAAGCCAAGCTCGGACTCTATTTTAATCCGTACGGCAAAGTGCTGGAGCTGATTGATGACTGTATCGCCTGCGGCGTGGCTAAGCTAATGGCGGACGCCGGTGGGCCGGCATGGCAGCAGGAAAACTTCGAGCAGCTGCGCGATAAAGTACGCGCCGAACTCAACGACACGGTGGTGACCATCGCCAGCCAGGTCGAGCAGATTCTCACCAGCGTGTTCAATATCAACAAGTTCCTCAAGGGGCGGGTGGACATGACGCTGGCACTGGCGCTGGCGGATATCAAAACGCAGCTGAGCGGCCTGGTGTATCGCGGTTTTGTCACCGGCAACGGCTATCAGCGGCTGGGTGACACACTGCGCTATCTGCACGGTATTGAGCGCCGGCTGGAGAAGCTGCCGGTCGATCCGCACAGCGATCGGGCGCGGATGCTGAAAGTGCAGGCGGTAGAGCAGGCGTGGCAAAGCTGGCGTAACAAGCTGCCGCCGCAGCGTCAGGACGATGAAGAGGTACAGGCGATCCGCTGGATGCTGGAGGAGCTGCGCATCAGTTATTTTGCGCAGCAGCTGGGCACGCCGTATCCCATCTCCGACAAACGTATTCTGCAGGCGATGGAGCAGCTGGGCTGACTTATTGCGCCAGCGCTTCCAGCTTGTCTTTAAAGGATGTAACGGCGATGGCGCGGTTATCGGCGCGATAGCGATCGGCCGGTGCCGGCGCCGAGCTCTGTACCGCAATCAGCTGCCACTCGCCGTCGCGCTTCAGCAGCAGCGGTGAACCGCTGTCGCCGGGCAGGGTGTCGCACTGGTGCGACAGCACGGCGCGCTGCGCCCAGCCGGTGATCAGGCAATCGCTGTGCGAGTAGAGTGTATCCAGATGGTCAGCGGGATAACCGGCCTGTGTCACTTTGCGGTCGGTGGTTTTCAGCGCGGCGGTTAAATCGCTGCGCGAACCGTCAAACAACGGAATCGGCACGATACCGGACGGCGGATTGTGCAGAATCACCAGGCCGTAATCGTAAGGTGCCGCGTCTGGCGGCACGATCCAGCCTTCACCATCCGCCTGCAGACGCCGCGCCAGCGAAGGCTCCACGCGCGCGTCAATATCATGAATTTCGTAACGCCAGCCTTTGGCACCCGCCATAAAGCGCAGCGCGACCGGCTTGTCGAATTTGCCTGGGGGCGTCAGTAAGCAGTGTCCGGCCGTCAGTGCCAGATGGGCCGAAATCAACGTGGCACTGCACAGATTGCCGCTTTCCGTCTCTAACTGACCAATGGCATCCCACGGCGCCGCACTGACGTCGGTAATGGCTTTACGATGATCTTTGCCAAAGAACAGGGTCTTAATCTCTTCCGGGCTGGGGCCGTCTTCATCATCGGCATGTGCTGTGAGGTTAAAGCTAAAAAGACCTACAAATAACAGGATAGCCAGGCGCATAGTTCTCTCAATGGCGAGAATAAATAGAGGTTATGGTCATCACGCTTGAGCGATAACTATAGTCGGTGAGCGGTAAAAAAGGGAGAAATATTGGAGTAATCAGCACGCTACAACGACTAGATAAAAAAGCTGGCCGCAATAATGCCGCACAGAATCATGACAATCAGGATAATTTCGAAGCGATAGCGACGCACCATTTTTCGCTACTCCAGTAAATAAACACCCGGCAGAACCGGGTGTTTTCAATCATTAATGCGGTGTTGGCGCGCAAGGCAACCTTATTTAGCAGCTTTTTTCGCTTTGTGGTGCTTTTTAGCAGCCTGAGCTTTCTGAGCAGCAGGTTTGGTTACTTTTTTGTGGTGCTTTTTAGCCGCCTGAGCTTTCTGTGCAGCTGGCTTGGTGGCTTTGTGGTGTTTTTTAGCAGCCTGGGCTTTCTGAGCCGCTGGCTTGGTGGCTTTCTTGTGGTGCTTTTTAGCGGCCTGGGCTTTCTGAGCAGCTGGTTTGGTGGCTTTCTTGTGGTGCTTTTTAGCCGCCTGCGCTTTCTGAGCCGCTGGTGCTTTCTTCTCTACTTTCTTGTGCTTTTTGGCAGCCTGCGCTTTCTGAGCAGCGGCTTTTTTGTGGTGAACAGCTTTATGCTTAGCCGGTGCAGCGGTAGTTGCAGCAGCAGCAGGAGCAGCAGTTGTTGTCTCAGCAGCGAAGGCTACAGAAGACAGACCCATAGCAGCGGCGATCACCAGCGCAAATAATTTTTTCATTGCAAAACCCTCGAACTATTTTTTCATGTGTAGCCCACTGCGGGGCCGGTGAATGCACTATATGTAAAACAATTCGTGCCTTCAGTGAGGGAATGGTATCGGCGTGTAACGGATTGTACAAAGCAGGAAAACCGGGCAGGGCGGGGATAATTGCGGATCACTCTCCGCGCAAAAAACGGCGGCCGGGCAGGCCGCCGCACGGATCAGGCAGAGAGATAACGCTGTTCCAGATGCTGACGGAAATAGTGTGGATTGAGCGCTTCGCCAGTGGCATTGATCAGCAGCTGCTGCGTCGGGAAGCGGCTGCCGTGCTGCCAGATGTTCTGCTGCAGCCAGTCAAACACCGGTTGCAGTTCGCCCTGCTGAATCAATTCGTCCACCTGCGGAATGGCGCGTTTTACTGCCTGGAACAGCTGAGCGGCGTACATCGCGCCCAGCGTGTAGGTCGGGAAGTAGCCGAAGGCGCCATCGGTCCAGTGAATATCCTGCATACAGCCGTCGCGGTAGTTGCCGCGCGTATCGATCCCCAGCGACTGCTGCATTTTTTCATCCCACAGCGCCGGAATATCCTCGACTTCAATCTCGCCTTCAATCAGCGCTCGCTCGATTTCGTAACGTAAAATCACATGGGCCGGATAGCTCAGCTCATCGGCATCGACGCGAATAAAGCCCGGCTTCACGCGCTGGGTCAGCCGAATAAAGTTGTTGCGCTCCAGTGCCGGCTGGTCGCCCATCAGCGCCACCACCTGGGGATGAATATGCTGCAGGAAGGCGTGACTGCGCCCCAGCTGCATCTCCATAAACAGGCTTTGCGATTCATGCATCGCGGTCGAGCGCGCCAGCGCCACCGGCTGTCCGCGCCACTGCTGTGGCAGATTTTGTTCATAGCGCGCATGGCCGGTTTCGTGGATCACGCCCATCAGCGCGCTGAGAAAATCGTTTTCGTTGTAGCGTGTGGTGATACGCACATCTTCCGGTACGCCGCCGCAGAACGGGTGCGCGCTCACGTCCAGCCGGCCGTGATTAAAATCAAACCCTAACGTCGCCATCACGCTCAGTCCGAGCTGCTTCTGCGATTCAATGGCGAAGGGGCCGACCGGCTGGGCAATCGGCGTTGCCTGCTGGCGGGCTACCGCTTTTTGCAGCAGATCCGGCAGCCAGCTTTTCAAATCGCCAAAGGTGCTGTCGAGCTGCGCGCTGGTCATGCCTGGCTCAAACACATCCAGCAGCGCATCGTAGCGTGATACGCCGAGCGCATCGGCGCGCAGCTGAGCCTCTTCGCGGCTCAGCCTCACCACTTCTTTCAGGTTAGCGCTGAAGCCCTGCCAGTCGTTGGCCGGACGCTGACTGCGCCACGCGTGTTCACAGCGCGAGCCGGCCAGCGATTTAGCTTCCACCAGCGAGGCCGGCAGCAGCGTTGCCTGGCGCCACGCGCGCTGCATTTCGCCCAGATTGGCCTGCTCCACATCGTTCAGCGACTCCTGTCCGGCGGCGTCAAACAGCCCGCCGAGGCGCTTGTCGGTCAGCAGCTCGTGCATAAATACGCTCAGCTCCGCCATCGCTTCTCCACGCGCCTGGCTGCCGCCCGGCGGCATGGTGGTTTGCATATCCACGCCGGCAATCGCGCCCAGATGGCCAAAACGCGCCAGGCGCTGAAAAGTGCGGCTAAGTTCCTGATAAGCTGCAGTCATGTAACAAGCTCCTTATGAAGGTAAGCGCGGCGTCACGTCGCGCAGGGGGAGATCAACCGGCCAGCAGAAGCGTACGCAGGCGCCGCCCAGCGGACTGCTCTCAATCGAGACCTGGCCCTGCAGCGCCTGCGCAATAGAGTGCACAATCGCCAGACCGAGGCCGCAGCCGCCGGTGGCGCGATCGCGGCTGGGATCAAGCCGTACGAAAGGCTCGAATACCCGCTGGCGTTCATCCGGCGGAATGCCCGGACCATCATCTTCAACCTGCAGATTGCCGATGGCGCCGTCAAACCACAGGCTGACACGCAGTCGCTGCTGTGCATAGCGCAGGGCGTTATTCACGAGGTTATCCAGCACCCGCTCCATCAGGCGCGTATCTGCCGCGCCAATGTTTTCCAGCTGCGGAATATCCAGCGTAATGTGCGTTTGCGGATTCATGGTCTGCACGTCAGCGATGTGCATGCGCAGCCACTGGGCCAGATCGAAAGATTGCAGATTGAGGTCAACGCGCGGCCGGTCGAGGCGCGCATAGGTCAGCAGCTCCTCAATCAGGCTCTCCAGCTGGCCGACGTCACGGTTCAGCGCCGCGGATTCTGCCGCGCTGAGGTTTTCACTCATCTCCAGCCGGTAACGCAGCCGGACCAGCGGCGTGCGCAGCTCGTGCGCGATACCGTCAATCAGCTGTTTTTTACTCGCCACCAGGGTATTGATGTTGTCCGCCATCTGGTTGAACGCCACGCCAAGGCTGTGCAGGCTGGAGGTATTTTCAAAATGGGTGCGCACGTCAAGCTCGCCGCGACCAAAGCGCTGAGCCGCTTTCTCCAGCCGCTGCATCTCCTGCCAGTGCGGCCGCAGCCAGATAAACACCGGCAGCGCCAGCGACATGCCAATAAACGCCAGCAGGGCGATATCAAGGATGCGCATCTGGTGCAGATAAAACAGGTAAGGAATCGGTCCGACCGACAGCACATAGTGGCTGCGCGGGATGTGCTGCAGGAAGGTGTACTGATCGTCGAGGGCGACGATCTCACCGGCGCGCAGCCGCTTCATATCGGCTTCGTCCAGCTGATATTTGCTCATCGGTTCGATGTGCAGCTCAAAGGATAAATCGAGATCGAGGTTGCGGATGGTTTTGTTCCAGTCGCGCGGCGGGATCTCACGCAGTTCGCTGCGCATCAGAAACAGCGAGCTGGCCATCAGGTCGTTCATTGACTGGCGTCCGGCGCGCTCGGCGGTGAATTTGTACACCAGACCCACCAGCAGCGTCATCACCAGGAAGCAGACGAACAGCAGCAGATAGAACTGAATGAAGAGCTTTCTCATCAGGAGCGGGTATCCCAGGCCTGCGGCGCGAACAGATAGCCTTTGTTACGGATGGTTTTGATGCGGAACGGCTCGGTGGCGCTGTCGTACAGTTTCTTGCGCAGGCGTGAAATGGCGACGTCGATGCTGCGATCCATGCCGTCATAGCTCACGCCGCGCAGGGTTTTCAGCAACGCGTCACGGTCGAGAATTTCTCCGGCGTGGCTCGCCAGCTCCCACAGCAGATCAAAATCGGCGGTCGAAAGGGTGATGGGTTCGTCGAACAGGATCACCTGGCGGTTGAGCGCATCAATGGTGAGTGAACCAAACCGCAGCACCTTTTGCGAGCTCTGCACGGCGGGTGCGGCTTCCGGTTTGGCCACGTGCGCCTGGCGCAGATGCAGGCGCAGACGCGCCAGCAGCACCGCCGGCGGCGTGGTTTTCAGAATATAGTCATTGGCGCCCATCTCCAGCGCCAGAATGTGGTTCATGTCGCTGTCGAGCGAGGTCAGCAGCACAATCGGGCCCTGCCAGTGCGCACGCAAATCGCGGCACAGCGTCATGCCATCTTTGCCTGGCAGCATGATATCCAGTAATACCAGATCCGGATCGGCGGCGAGAATGGTCGCTTCCGCGCGATCGCCGCGCGTCTCAACCAGCACCTCAATATCGTGGCGGCCAAGATAAGCCGCAATCAGTTCGCCGACTTCCGGCTCATCTTCCACATAGACAATTTTGTTCATAATGCTCTGTCATGGCTGAGAATGTCAGCAGCATAGCTTTTCCTGGTCCTGAGCTCTACGCTACCGCACGAATTATCCTTGTCTTACTGGTATGTACACCGTGAAATGTGCCATTATTACCGGCGCGTTCTGGCGCAAGGTTCGGAATCGTACTGAAAACAGGAGGAGTGCGAGGGTGTCTGATAAAGAGCTGGCTTCAGCCGGATACAGTGACCGCATCTGCTTCAACTACAGTGACTTCCTTTCCGCTTCCTGCAAAAAACGCTGGAGCTTTGTCGATGCCATTTACGGCGTGATGCCAATTTTTGGCATGGTGACGCGCAAGTCCGGGCACAGTTTACAGGCCAGCGACGACCATCTGAAAGAATTAGCATTACAAATCATTTCAACCCAGGTCAGCGACGAAATTAACATCGCCCGACTGATCACCCTGGCCGAACAGCAGCACATCAGCCGCTTCGATATTCAGCTGCCTTATCCGCTGTCCGCTGAGCAGCTTGACGCCATCCATCTGGAATACCGCAAGCCGCTCAATCTGACACAGCAGAATGATCTGCTGTGCGTTTCCATTCCTTTACAACCGCACTGATTAGCGCGTCAGCTGCCACAGCGCGGGCAGTGAGGCGGCAATTAACAGCACGATGGCGATGCGCTCCAGCGCAAACAGCGGTTGATCGCCGCGGCCACCGCGTCGTGCATACAGGAACAGCAGCAGACCCGGCGCGTAAAGCACCACCGACAACAGCAGATGCAGCGGCCCCGAGGCGTACAGCAGCCAGAGTCCATAGGCGCTGGCACCGAGACCGGTCAACAGGGCCAGCGGTTTGTGCTGACCGCGTACCACTTTGACCAGATACAGACCCACCAGCAGATAGGGCACGAGGATCATTTCTGAGGCTATAGTCAGCAGCGTGTTGTAATCCGCGCCGGTAACCGCAATCAGAATCAGGCACACCTGCACGCTGCCGTTAGTCAGCCACAGCGACGCCGCCGGCGCGTTATGGCGGTTCTGCCGGGCAATGCTGCGCGGAAACGCGCCCTGCTGCGCGGCGAGGAACGGGACTTCTGCCGCCATAATGGTCCAGCTGAGATAGGCGCCGCACACCGAGATAATCAGGCCAACCGCAATCACCGCATCGCCCCAATGACCCAGCAGGCGTTCCATCAGACCGGCCATCGACGGATTGCGCATCTGCGCCAGTTCCGCACGCGGCACCACGCCAAGCGACAGCAACGTCACCAGCAGATAGACCAGCAGCGCGGCCAGCACCGCCAGCAGCGTGGCGCGCCCGACATCTTTCTTGTGGCGCGCGCGGGCAGAGACTACCACCGCGCCTTCCACGCCAATAAATACCCACAGGGTAATCAGCATGGTCTGTTTGACCTGCTGCCACAGCGGCTGGCCGAGCGCTGCGCCGTCAAAGTCAAAACGGAAGCGATCGTAATTAAACGCCAGCAGCGCCAGCACCACGAACAGCAGCAGCGGCACCAGTTTGCCCAGCGTCGCCAGCAGGTTGATGCTGGCCGCCGTCTGTACGCCGCGCAGCACCAGCCAGTGCACCAGCCACAGCAGCACGGAAGCGCCAAGCATCGCCTGCCAGGTGTTGCCATCGCCAAACACGATGCGATCCGGCGTATCGGTAAAGAAGCTCAGCGCTGAAAACACAATTACCAGATACGAGACGTTGGCAATCACCGCACACAGCCAGTAACCCCATGCCGAGCAGAAGCCGGTCAGCTCGCCGAAGCCGGCGCGCGCGTAGGTGAAGATGCCGCCATCCAGTTCCGGGCGCAAACGCGTCAGCAGCAACATCGCCAGCGACAGAAAGAGGATACCGACACCGGTGATCAGCCAGCCGATCAGCAGCGCCGCCGGACCGGCAACCGCCGCCATATTTTGTGGCAGGCTAAAGACGCCCGCGCCGAGCATCGAGCTGAGCACCAGCGCAGTGAGCGCGCTAAGACCTAATTTTTTATCCAAAACGCCATTCCTGAGCAGCAGAGTGTGCTGGGTAGTAGTTGTTCAGCCAGAGTGTAACGTGGCAATCAGTCCCGTTTAAAACGGAATACCCTGAAAACAGGCGGCAGATTTTACGGAGAGCGAACGGTGAAGGCAATGCAAGACTATGCAGATTTGCACACGGATTATGCAAACGGCAGGGCGACGGGCGCCGCCCTGCGCGGGGATTATTTAAACAGGTCAGCGGTGACGGTCAGGTTGCCGCCGCTCTGGTTCTGCCACTGGCGCGTAATGTGATAATACTTCGCGCCTTTGGCGATGGCGCGTTTGCCCACGGCTTCTGAGATTTCGGTTGGCGTGCCGAAGTGATCGGAGAAGGAGATGGTGTCAAACGGCTGCATCTGTGCGGCCGTGATCGCATTGACTTCCTGCACGCTGCGGCCATCCGGCTGCGTCACCGTATAACGCTGACCGGTAGAGCTTTGGGTTTCAAAGAAACGACCCACGCTGGTGCTCGGCGTATCTGAGGAAGCAACGCCAGGGATCGCCACTTTCTTCGCCGCTGCGCCGCCCGCAGCCAGGGCTGCTTTACCGGCTTCTGAATCAGCCGGAATGGAGTCAGAGGTGTCCTGCACCACGCGCGCTTTGGCATCGGCTTTATACACGTAGGCGGTCACGTACTGGTTGCCACCGTTGTTAGCATCCACCTGACGCACAATAAAGAAGGAGGCCGCGCCTTTGTTTTTCGCCGCTTTGGCGATGGCTTCGTTCACGTCCGGCTGGCTGGAGAAGAAGCCGCTGACGGAGACGGTGTCAAACGGCTCAAGGCGATATGCTTCCGCCTTAGGCAGCTCTTTCACGCCGTTGAACATCCGGTATTGCGTGCTTTGCTCCACTTTCGCTGCATTGGCTTTGTACAGATCGGCGGTAACGCGCCAGTTGCCACCGTTACCGTTGCTGTCGTTGATGCCCTGCACGTAGAAAGAGTCCGCGCCTTTGGCGTCGGCGGCTTTAGACACGGCGTCTGTTGCATCGCCAATTGCATTAAAACGGCCGCTAATATTGATACGTTCGAATGGTTTTAACGCGGCCGCTTGTTCTGGCGTTAACTCTTTGGCAGCAAACGCATTGGCTGCCAGCAGTGATAACAGGGTCGACGCCAGAATGGTGTTCTTCAGCTTCATAAAAATGATCCTTCGCCTTACGCAAATTGAGTACGAAAACGTGCTGGACTCTTGATGTATAACAGATTAGCCGCTGATTATTGCATGTAATAATCGGCCTGTCTCAGCCAATTTATGCGCATAACATTGACAATCCCAGCATTTTATTCATCGGCCTGTCATCTTTCGCTGTTATGGCTTTTTTTTGGTCAGCTTACCGCTTTAACCGGTATCGCTTAGTACCATAATAGTTAACGCATTGTTAAATATAGGTTTTATAAAACAGTTAATTCGTCATGACACGATTAGGCACAGCAGATTATTTTCCATAATGCCGCAAACCTGGTCGCATCCCGCGGTATTCATCGCTGGCATCTGAATATCTGTGTGAATGTCATAAGTGTGCGTTATGGCGCTAGATCGTCCTGGGCATTTTCAGTAGGTTATAAAGACTTTGTTACATAGTGCATTTCGCTCATAAAAAGCTGAAACAGCGTTTCGGCTTTTAAGCATGTGCCCCTTACAGAACCTCATCCTTTAATCATGGAAAGGAAACAGTATGTTAATTGGGATACCCAAAGAGCGGTTAGCTAACGAGTCCCGCGTCGCAGCGACGCCAAAGACCGTTGAGCAGCTCATCAAGCTGGGATTCAGCGTCACCATTGAGCAGGGCGCCGGGTTGCGCGCCAGCTTTGATGATGACAGTTTTATCGCCGCCGGTGCCAGCATCAGTAATCCGCAAGATGTCTGGCAGTCCGACATCGTGCTGAAGGTTAACGCGCCAGACGACAGCGAGATCGCCCTGACGCGCGCGGGCAGCACGCTGGTGAGCTTTATCTGGCCAGCGCAGAACCCGGCGCTGCTGGAGAAATTAGCCGCACGCAACATCACCGTGATGGCGATGGATTCCGTACCGCGTATTTCGCGCGCGCAGTCGCTGGATGCGCTCAGCTCGATGGCGAACATCGCCGGTTACCGTGCCATCGTCGAAGCAGCCCATGAGTTTGGCCGCTTCTTCACCGGGCAAATCACCGCCGCCGGTAAAGTGCCACCGGCCAAAGTGATGGTCATCGGGGCTGGCGTGGCCGGTCTGGCGGCGATTGGCGCGGCGGGCAGCCTCGGTGCCATCGTGCGCGCCTTTGATACCCGTCCGGAAGTGAAGGAGCAGGTGCAGAGTATGGGCGCCGAATTCCTTGAACTCGACTTTGAAGAGGACGCGGGCAGCGGCGACGGTTACGCCAAAGTGATGTCCGAAGCCTTTATCAAGGCGGAGATGGCGCTGTTCGCGGCGCAGGCGCAGGAAGTGGATATTATCGTCACCACCGCGCTAATCCCGGGCAAACCGGCACCGAAGCTGATCACCGCAGAGATGGTGGCCAGCATGAAGCCGGGCAGCGTGATTGTTGATCTGGCGGCAGCCACCGGCGGTAACTGCGATCTGACCGTCGCCGACCGCGTCACGCTGAGCGACAACGGCGTCAAAATCATCGGCTACACCGATCTGCCGAGCCGGCTGCCAACGCAGTCCTCGCAGCTGTACGGCACCAACCTGGTGAACCTGCTGAAGCTGCTGTGTAAAGAGAAAAACGGCGAGATCGTGGTTGATTTTGACGATGTCGTGGTGCGCGGCGTCACGGTAATTCGTGACGGCGAAGTGACCTGGCCTGCGCCACCAATTCAGGTTTCTGCTGCGCCACAGGCCGCAAAACCTGCCGCACAGCCGCAGGTGAAAGCGGCAGAGAAGCCCGCTGCGCCGTGGCGCAAATATCTGCTGCTGGCGCTGGCGGTAGTTCTGTTCGGCTGCCTGGCCAACGTCGCGCCAGCGGAATTCCTGTCGCACTTCACCGTGTTCGCGCTTGCCTGCGTCGTCGGGTATTACGTGGTGTGGAACGTCAGTCACGCGCTGCATACGCCGTTAATGTCCGTCACCAACGCCATCTCCGGCATTATTGTGGTGGGCGCGGTGCTGCAGATGGGCCATGGCGGCTGGGTCACCTTCCTGGCGTTTATCGCCGTCCTGATTGCCAGCATCAATATCTTCGGTGGTTTCACCGTCACCCAGCGCATGCTGAAAATGTTTCGTAAGAATTAAGGGGTAACAACATGTCTGGCGGATTAGTGACTGCAGCATACATTGTTGCCGCAATTCTGTTTATTTTCAGCCTGGCCGGGCTCTCGAAGCATGAGACCTCAAAGCAGGGCAATATCTTTGGTATCAGCGGCATGGCGCTGGCGCTGCTCGCCACCATTTTTGGTCCGCACAGCGGCCACGTGGCGTGGATTCTGCTGGCGATGGTGATCGGCGGTGCGATTGGCGTGCGTCTGGCGAAGAAAGTCGAAATGACCGAAATGCCGGAGCTGGTGGCGATTTTGCACAGCTTTGTCGGTCTGGCGGCGGTGCTGGTCGGGTTCAACAGCTACCTTGACCACGCGCCAGGACTGTCGGCAGTGATGGAAAATATCCATCTGACCGAAGTGTTCCTCGGCATCTTTATCGGCGCGGTGACCTTCACCGGTTCGGTGGTGGCGTTTGGCAAACTGCGCGGCAAGGTCTCCTCAAAAGCGCTGATGCTGCCGCATCGCCATAAAATGAATCTGGCGGCGCTGGTGGTCTCATTCCTGCTGATGCTGTGGTTTGTGCGTACCGACAGCACTACCGCACAGGGCGTTGCGCTGCTGCTGATGACGGTGATTGCGCTGGTGTTCGGCTGGCATCTGGTAGCGTCGATTGGCGGTGCGGATATGCCGGTGGTGGTCTCGATGCTCAACTCTTACTCGGGCTGGGCGGCGGCGGCGGCGGGCTTTATGCTGAGCAACGACCTGCTGATCGTCACCGGTGCGCTGGTGGGCTCTTCCGGTGCCATCCTGTCGTACATTATGTGTAAAGCGATGAACCGTTCCTTTATCAGCGTGATTGCCGGCGGGTTCGGTACTGACGTGAGCGGTGCAGACGCGGGCGAAGAGGCGGGTGAACACCGTGAAATCAGCGCGGAAGAGACGGCAGAACTGCTGAAAAACTCGACCTCGGTGATCATCACGCCGGGCTACGGTATGGCGGTCGCCCAGGCGCAGTATCCGGTGGCAGAGATCACCGAGAAGCTGCGCGCGCGCGGTATTAAGGTGCGTTTCGGTATTCACCCGGTAGCCGGTCGTTTGCCGGGGCACATGAACGTGCTGCTGGCGGAAGCCAAAGTCCCGTACGATGTGGTGCTGGAGATGGATGAGATCAACGATGATTTCAGCGATACCGACACCGTGCTGGTTATCGGTGCCAACGACACCGTCAACCCGGCGGCTCAGGACGATCCGCGCAGCCCGATTGCCGGTATGCCGGTGCTGGAAGTGTGGAAAGCGCAAAACGTCATCGTGTTCAAACGCTCGATGAACACCGGCTATGCCGGGGTGCAGAACCCGCTGTTCTTTAAAGAGAACACTCAGATGCTGTTTGGCGATGCCAAAGCCAGCGTCGAAGGCATTTTGCGCGCGCTGTAGGAAAAGAAAAGGGCGGTGATGTCACCGCCCTGACAAGCTCAAACCGGGGCGGTACAGGATGGCCGCCCTGCGTTATTTAATCCTCTTCATCTTCCTCATCGTCGAGGTCAATCGGCGATTTGAAATCATCCGGCTTAATCGCCAGCAAATCACAGCGCAGGTGATCGATTACCTGTTCAGCGGTATTGCCGAGAAACGCAGCTGACAGACCGGTACGACCGATGGTGCCCAGCACCACAATCCCGGCGTCGAGATGCGACGCGATATCCGGGATGACTTCTTCCGGCAGGCCCTTCGCCACGTGGGTAAACTCCTCGCCGATGGAGAATTTCTGGCGCAGCGCTTTCATCGCCACCAGATGCTGGCCGCGAATCGCATCGTTATAGACGCTGGGATCAAAATCCGGCAGTTCGATAGCAATGTTAATCGGCGTGACGGGATAGGCGCCCACCAGATGCACCTCGGTGTGATTCACCATTTCGGCCAGCTGTGTGGTCTCGCGGATCAGTTTTTGATTAAGCTCATCATGATGCGGTTCCTCGCTGGCGAGGTTTACCGCCACCACCGCTTTGCCACCTTCCGGCCACGGCTGATCTTTGACCATCCACACCGGGCACGGGCACTTACGCAGCAGGTGCCAGTCGGTGGGGGTGAAAATCACTGCTTCCAGACGATCGTGCTGGTGCGCCATCTTCAGGACCAAATCATGCTGATGCGCCAGCACTTCCTGAATGATGGCTTCGTACGGCCGGTTATGCCACACCACTTTGATCTCGATATCCACGCCGGCTTCCAGATAGGCCTGCGCCTGTTCGCGGATCCATTCGGTACGCTGGCTAATCACCCCTTTGCGCATGTTGACGCGCTCGTCGGGCGACAGCAGGGTGGTCATTTCGTAGGAGAAGTCGTAGATAGGCAGGAAAGCTTTGATTTTTCCGCCGATACGTTGATTGAGATACACCGCACGCCGCAGCGCCGGCTGGTCGTCCTGCTGAGCATCAATCGCCACCAGAATATGCTGATACCGGGACATAAGGCACTCTCCTCAAACCAAAGCGAAGTTGGATTAAAGATAGCCTAAGATGGCGCAGGGCAGAAGCGGAAAAGTTGTTGCCGGATCAATAAAATAACATTTATCGACCCGGCAGGCGGTTACGCTGCCTGATCGGTCTGGCCGGCCAGTTCAGCCAGCAGCGCATGGTTTTCGATGGTGATATATTTGCCTTTCACCGCCAGCATGCCGCTTTTCTGGAAACGTCCCAGCAGACGGCTGATGGTTTCGACGGTGAGTCCCAGATAGTTACCGATGTCGCCGCGCGTCATGGTCAGGCGGAATTCACGCTGTGAGAAACCGCGCTGGCCGAAGCGGCGCGACAGGTTCCAGATAAACGCCGCCAGACGCTCTTCCGCGTTCTTTTTCGATAACAGCAGGATCATATCCTGATCGCCTTTGATCTCGCCGCTCATCAGACGCATCATCTGCTGACGCAGCGCCGGCATTTTACCGGACAGATCGTCGAGGGTTTCAAACGGAATTTCACATACCATGGCCGTTTCCAGCGCCTGAGCGAAGCTCGGATGATGCGCGCTGACGATGGCGTCAAAGCCCACCAGATCGCCCGCCAGATGGAAACCGGTGATCTGTTCATCACCCTGTTCGGTAATGGTGTAACTTTTAATGGTGCCGGAGCGGATAGCATAAAGGGATTTCAGTTCATCACCGGCTTTGAACAGCGTCTGGCCTTTCTGAATCGGCTTTTTGCGTTCAATAATATTGTCCAGCTGATCCAGTTCATGTTCGTTCAGCGTGAAGGGAATACACAACTGGCTGATACTGCAATCCTGACAGTGGATGGCACAACCGCCAGACTGAATACGTCGAATGCTGCGTTTTTCCGGGATCATATAGGTACGCTCGATGATTATTGACTGTCGTCAATTTTAACATTTTTCTTTGTCATGTGAACTCATCCGAGCAGTAATAATGATCAAAACCGCACAAATGCTGGGTATTCGAGGCTTTGATGTCTGCAAATTACCAACCGGTTTTTGATCTGGAACGTTTTCTTTCCATATTTACATCCGGACACAACCTGATCCTGCGCAGAAAGTGACGGATGTGATAGCGGATAACCTTTGCTACTATTTTGCTTTCGGGTGGCATGTTGCGCCCGATTCACCACCAGGCGTGAGGAAAACACCATGAACCTTGATGATGAAGACCTTTTCCGCGATGCCATGGGTGATGTAACCCCGTTAAAAGATTGCGCCAACACCCAGTGGCTGCGCGCGCCGTCTACTAAAGCGCCGCGCCAGCAGCCGCATGACGACGCACCGGAAAACTTCCTGACGCGCGGCTTCCTTGAGATTATCCCGCGCGACACGCCGCTGGAATATAAAGCCGATGGCATTCAGCAGGGCGTGCTCGACAAGCTGCGGCTGGGCAAATATACGCTGGACGCCAGTCTTAATCTGTTACGCCAGCCGGTGGAGACCTGCCGGCAATCGCTGTTCAGCTTTATGCTGGAAGCGCGCAAACAGGGCCTGCGCAATCTGCTGATTATTCATGGCAAAGGGCGGGATGATGAAGCGCACGCCAATATTGTCCGCAGCTACGTGGCACGCTGGCTGCGGCAATTTGACGACGTTCAGACCTTCTGCAGTGCGCAACCGCAACACGGCGGCAGCGGTGCAGTTTATGTCGGGCTGCGCAAAACCGATCGCGCGCGCCTCGACAATCGCGAACGCCACGCCAAACGCAGCCGTTAACTGTGAAATTTGCGGATAGTGGCCATCAGCACTTCCGCGCTGAGCGAGAGCGAGTGGCCGCTGCGGGTAATAATGCCCACCGGCTCACCGGGGCCAGGCGATGCGATGGGCAGCGCGCTGAGCGCATTGTGACTTAAATCTTCCTTCACCGCGCCGGATGGCACAAACCACACATAGTCATAACGCAGCGCCAGCTGGCGGGCCAGCGAGGTGGACGAGGTTTCGACACAGTTGCCCGGCAGCGAGCAGCCTTGTTCATCCAGCATGTGCTGGGCAATACGCCGCGGCGCGGTGCCTTCAGGCGAAATCACCACCGGCCACTGCATGGCGCGGGAAAGTGTGACGTTGTCACTTAAAAGCGGGTGCTCCGGTCGCACCACCAGCTTGAGCGATTCGAGAAACAGCAATTCGTAGGTCAGGCCGGTCATCATTTCGCTGTCCGCCATACGGCCAATGCCAATATCAAACTCCCCGGCGCGCAGGCCAGCCAGCAGCACATTATTGTGCAGCGTGGCCACCTGTACTGTGGTGTTCGGCTGCTGTTCGTGGAAGCGATCCAGGATCTGCGGCAGCATCCCCATGGCGGCGGTGGTGAGGGCGCCAAGGCGGATCACGATTGGGCGTCCGGAAACCGGCGAGTTGAAACTTTGTCCGGCGTGGTTAAGCGCATCCAGTACTTTCACCGCGTGGGTCAGGAACTGTTCTCCCAGTGTCGTCAGCTGAGCACCGAGGCGACCGCGCTCAAACAGACGGGCGCCCGCCAGTTCCTCCAGCTCATTGAGCGTCTTAGACAGCGCCGGCTGACTCAGATTAAGGGTTTCCGCCGCGCGGCCCAGCGTGCCCTGTTGCGCGACTGCCACAAAGGTGTGTAAATGGCGCAGACGAATGCGCTGATTAAAGAGATGATTTTTGTCCATAAACGCCAGCGTAATGAGTCAGAGTGGTCAGCGGCAAGTGGCTGACCGAGATTCTGTTAACTTACCTGCAAAATTATATTAACAAAAACAGTCAGCGTGAGAAGTTTTAGTAAGTGGCTGTATTGGTTAGCTTTATAAATAACCGGGCGTCCGGGCGCGTTTCTGTACTCAGCGTTATCAGTAGCTTAGCGGGTAAAATGTTGAATAATTCTCAATTTCACTTAAAAATCCTGCCCGTTATTGTTAACGATGCGCTATCATAAGCGCCGTTTTTTTTTACCAAAACTGATGACCTATTCGTGATAATCCTGCAGGAGTGGTACCGTGACCAGCGCTGAAGCCATTGACGTCCGCCAGCTCATCAACCAGAGCGCGTTAAGCAGCTGGCAGAAGCGTTTAATTGCGCTGTGCTTTGTCGTGGTGGCGCTGGATGGCATGGATATCGCGCTAATGGGCTTTATCGCGCCGACGCTGAAAGCCAGCTGGGGCGTGACCAATCATCAGTTGGGGATGGTGATCAGCGCGGCACTGATTGGCCTGGCGCTGGGCGCCATGGTGGCTGGACCGCTGGCCGATCGCTACGGCCGCCGCGTGATGATCCTGCTCAGCGTGCTGTTTTTTGGCCTCTGGACGCTGGCGACCGCCATGGCGCAAAACATCGAACAGATGATGCTGTTCCGCTTCCTCACCGGTCTGGGGCTGGGAGCGGCGATGCCCAACGTCGGCACGCTGGTGGCTGAATACGCGCCCGAGCGGCGTCGCTCGTTTATTATCACCGTGGTGTTCTGCGGCTTCACCTTTGGCGCGGCCTCCGGCGGTTTTGCCGCCTCGTGGCTGCTGCCGCGCTATGACTGGCATTCGGTGATGCTGATGGGCGGCGTGCTGCCGCTGCTGGTGCTGCCGTTTCTGCTGCGCGGCCTGCCGGAGTCGGTGCGCTTTCTCATCAGCCAGCGCGCGCCCGCTGCGCGCATTCACGCTATTCTGGCGCGCATGCTGCCGGGCAGCGTCCGGCCTGACAGCCATTTTCAAAGCAGTGAACCGCTGGCCGCGCGCCACGGTGCAGTGGCCACCGTCGTCTCACCCCGCTATCTGTTTGGCAGCCTGATGCTGTGGGGCGGCTACTTCATGGGGCTGTTTCTGGTCTACCTGATTGGCAGCTGGCTGCCATCGCTGATTAACACACTGGGCATGTCTGTCACCGAAGCGGCTATCGTCACCGCCATGTATCAGGCGGGCGGCACCGTTGGCTCACTGTTTGCCGGCTGGCTGATGGACCGCATCAACGCCAATCTGGCGCTGGCCATCATTTACTTTTGCGGCGGCATCGCCATCGTGGCGCTCGGGTTTTCCCCGGCGCAGGTCGGGTTGATGAGCGCCATCGCCTTCTGCAGCGGCTTCTGTTTTAACGGTGCCAACACCGGCATGAATGCACTCTCGGCCAGTTACTATCCCACCCATGCCCGCGCGACTGGCTCCAGCTGGATGCACGGCGTTGGCCGCATCGGCGCGATCATCAGCGCCTTCGTCGGCGCTGAGCTGCTGTCCCTCGGCTGGTCGTTTAGTCAGATCTTTCTGCTGCTGGCGCTGCCGGCGGCGCTGACCACGCTGATGCTGGTACTGAAATGCCGCTTTGGTGACCAGCCGCGCGCCACCGAGTGACAGGGCGATCACAGTTCCGCGAAAATGTTACCCGCCGCTAAAGGGTTGATCTACAGTAGCAGCAACCCTTTAGCCCAAGGTGATGACCATGGATAACTTTCTCACCCGCGATGCCATCCGCACGCTGTTCTCTCAGGCCATGTCGGCCATGTACCAGCAGGAGGTGCCGCAGTATGGCACCCTGACGCAGCTGGTTACCGCCGTTAACGAACGCACCTTAGAAGCGCAGCCGGCGCTGAAAAACCGTCTGGCCGCTGCCGATGAGCTGAGCCGGCTCGGCGTGGAGCGTCACGGTGCCATTCGCGTCGGCACTGCCGCAGAGCTCAGCACGCTGCGGCAGATGTTTGCCGTGATGGGGATGGAGCCGGTGGGCTATTACGATCTGTCACAGGCGGGCGTGCCGGTGCACTCTACTGCCTTTCGCCCGGTCAGCGACAGCGCGCTGCGGCGCAATCCATTCCGCGTTTTCACCTCGCTGCTGCGGCTGGAGCTGATCGACGATGCCGCCCTGCGCGACAAAGCCGCGGCTATTCTGGCGGCGCGCGACATCTTCACGCCTGGCTGCCGGGCACTGATCGCGCAGCATCAGCAGCAGGGCGGTCTCAATGCTGCCGATGCCGCCCGCTTTGTTCAGGAGGCGCTGGAAACCTTTCGCTGGCATGCGCACACCACGGTGGACAGCGCCACCTACCGCGCGCTGAGCCAGCAGCATCGCCTGATTGCCGACGTCGTGTGCTTCCGCGGCTGCCACATCAATCACCTGACGCCACGTACGCTGGATATCGATCGCGTGCAGGCGCTGATGCCTTCGCGCGGCATCGAACCGAAAATCCTGATTGAAGGGCCGCCGCCGCGCGCGGTGCCGATTCTGCTGCGCCAGACCAGCTTCAAAGCGCTGGAAGAGGCGGTGCATTTTAATGATGGCACGCCGGGCACCCATACCGCGCGCTTTGGTGAAATTGAGCAGCGCGGCGCGGCACTTACGCCTAAAGGCCGCGCGCTGTACGACCGGCTGCTGGCACAGGCCGGTACCGGCAGCGATAACCAGCAGCATCAGCAGCACCTCAGCGCGGTGTTTCGTGATTTTCCTGATGATGAACAGACGCTGCGCGAGCAGGAGCTGGCGTGGTTCCGCTACCGTCTGACGCCGCAGGGCGAGCATCAGCCGCCGCGCGCCGGGGAAACCGTGGCGCAGCTGCTGGCCGCCGGACGTTTACAGGCGGAACCGATTGTCTACGAAGATTTTCTGCCGGTGAGCGCGGCCGGGATTTTCCAGTCTAATCTGGGCAACCAGACTCAGGCACGCAGCGCCGGCAATGCCAGTCGTGCCGATTTTGAAGCCGCGCTCGGTGCCGCCGTGCAGGATGAGATGGTGCTGTATCAGCAGACGCAACAGCGCAGTCTGGCGCGCTGCGGCGTGCAGGAGTAGGGCGTAAAAAATCGGCCTGAAAAGTGACAGGATCACTTTTACAGGCCGGCTGGTTTTCTTTCTAATGATTATTGCAGGCGTGCGTCGCGCACCAGCGTATATTTTCCGGCACCCAGGAACAGGATGGCCAGCGCGCCCAGCAGGTAAAGCGCTTCCGTTTCCAGCGACCAGGCGCCGACATCGGTGCGATGCCAGAGTGCGCCCATTTTCACCAGCAGCGTTGCGACTACCATGTTAACGGCAATGATAAAGGCCGCCGGGCGCGTCAGCAGGCCAACGATGACCATGATGGGTGCCACAATTTCCCCGATGTAAGCACCGTAAGCGATGAAACCTGGCATGCCTTTGACACTGAGCAGATGGGCGATCCAGCCGACGCCATGAATCGCCTTAAACTCGCCATGAAACAGCAATAGCCCGCCGAAGGTTAAGCGTAACAGCAATTTACCGAAATCCGGGTGATCGCTCATCCGGGTGAACAGCTGATTGATGCCAGCAAACATCGCGTCTCTCCGTCACGCCAGGTTAACTTGCAACCATAAAACAGAATGCGCCGCTGCAGTTAACCAAAAAATTTGATGAAGTTGTTCAATGAATCGGTCGCTTATTCGGCTTAATCTGCAAATGCTTGCAGAACATAGACATTCCACTGAGGCCTGCAAATAATGGAATCAGGCTTTACCAGGAACCCGCAATGAAAAATGAACGACGTCTGAGGATCATGACGGCAGAAGGTGAACTCAGAGGCCTGATGGATGATGAACTGTTTACCTTTAAAGGAATACCTTATGCAGCGCCGCCGGTTGGCGCACTGCGCTGGCGTCCGCCGCAGCCGGTGGTACCGTGGCAAACGCTGCGCGATGCCACCGCGTGGGGCGATGCCAGCTGGCAAAATCGTGACTACTGTGTGGCGGCTGGCGGCGGCGATCCGGGCCGCTTCAGCGAAGATTGCCTCTATCTCAATGTCTGGACGCCGGATGTCGAACCCGCTACGCCGTTACCGGTGATGGTATGGCTGCACGGCGGCGGCTTCAGCATCGGCGCCGGCAGCCTTGATCCCTATCGCGGCAAAGCGCTGGCAGCGCAGGGCGTGGTGGTGGTGACACTCAATTACCGCCTTGGCCATTTCGGCTTTTTTGCGCATCCGGCGCTCGACGCCCAGTATCCGCCGGGCAAGGTGGTCAATAATTTTGCGCTGCTGGATCAGATTGCCGCGCTGCAGTGGATTCAGCGTAACATCCCGGCATTTGGCGGCGATCGCCATAACGTCACGCTGTTTGGCGAATCGTCCGGCGCGCGCAGCGTATTGTCGCTGTGCTGCTCGCCGCTGGCCGAAGGGCTGTTCCATAAGGGCATCGTGCAAAGTGCCTACAGCCTGCCGGACGTGCCGCATAAGCAGGCGCAGCAAACAGGCCTGCAGGTGGCAGCGCATTTCAATCTGGCCGCGGATGCCAGTGCGGAACAGTTGCGCGCACTGCCGGCCGACAGTTTCTGGCCGCTGGAGCGACCGCTGGCGCTGGGGCCGGTGGCCATCAGCGGCGATGCGGTGCTACCCAGACCGATGCTCGACACCTTTATGGCGGGTAAACAGCATCGCGTGCCGTTGATGATTGGCAGCAATAGCGACGAAGCCAGCGTGCTGGACTACTTCGGCGTGGATGCCCGCAGCGTGTTACAACAGCTGCGCAGCAAAAGTCGCCTGAGTTATCGCCTGCTGAAGTGGCTGTACGATATCCATGATGACAGCCTGCTGGGACGCGCGGTGGCGCGCGACATGGCGTTTACCGTCATGCCGCTGCTGGTGGCGCAGTCGCAGCACAGCATCGGCATGCCTGCGTGGCGTTACTGGTTTGATTATGTGTCAGAAAACGCGCGTCACCTCTACCCGCACGGCACCTGGCACGGCAACGAAATTCCTTATGTCTTCAATACGCTCGCGACGCTGCCGCCGCCGGGTGACTGGCATTACAGCGCCAGCGATATCGCCTTTGCCGGGCGCGTCAGCGCCTGGTGGGTGGCCTTTGCGCGGGATGCCAGTGAGTTCAGGCATCGGCTGCGGCTCGACGGGGAACCCGACTGGCCGGTGTGGCGGCCGGGTGAAGATTTGACTCTCGCCTTTGGCCACGACGGTAAAGCGGAATCGGTGCTGAAGGCGCGATTTATGCGCGGCCGTCTGCGTCTGTTTCGCCTGATGATGCGCAGCCACGTTAAACTTTAATAAGCCTGCTAATCATGTAAAAACATCAATGTTTTTTTAAGGCAAATTGGCCGCTATCTGCCTGATTTTACGACCGCTCAGCCGCCCCGCGCGGCACCCCATCCTGCAATTAATTAGCTTACAAAACATTTATCTTTTCCCGGTTCGCTGCCGATAAATACCCTAAGCCCTGTTTTATCCGGGCTGCCAGCGTTCACACCAGGGGATTATGTATGGGTATGTTAAAAAACTTCACGATTCGCGCCGTTATGCTGACCATTCTCGGGCTTTTCTGCCTGTTATGGTGTGGCGTAGGGCTGTTCAGCGTCCACTCGCTGAATGCGCTCGGCGAGGGTAACGAGATTGATCGTCAGCTGGTAAACCAGATGACGGCGCTCAGCAAAGGCAACGATCAATATTTCCGCGTGGTCACGCGTCTGTCGCGGGTAATGGAAGGCCGCACCGCCGGTAACGCGCCGACCGCAGAAGCGTTCGCACCGGTGCAGCAGGCACTGGATAACATGAAACAGCAGTTAACCCAGTTCAAAGCCATGGCGCCGGGTCCGATGGACAGCGAAACGGTGAACAATGTGATCAGCAGCTGGCAGAAACTGCTGGATGAGGGGATCGCGCCACAGGTGGCGCTGGCGCAGCAGGCTTCACTGGATGCATGGCGCGCGCAGGCCAACAATGTCACACCGCCGCTGAGCCGGGCGTTTGGTGCCAGCGCAGAAGCGTTTAATCAGGCCGCCAGCAGCAAGCTGGATGAGACCCGCGTGACCGTGGACACGCTTACCAGCATGACCAAAGTGATTATTGTGTCGGCGGTGGTGTTCGGCTTATTGATTCTGCTGTTCACTGACCGTTACCTGGTGACGATGCTGGTGAAACCACTGGATCGCATTCGTAACCATTTTACCGTGATTGCGCAGGGCGATCTCAGCCAGCCGGTGGAAGAATTTGGCCGCAACTGCGTCGGCAAACTGGTGCCACTGCTGCGGGCGATGCAGGACAGCCTGCGTGAAGCAGTCAGCGCCATCCGCAGCGGCACGGAGAACATCTACCGCGGCGCGGCAGAAATTTCAGCCGGCAATAACGATCTTTCATCGCGCACCGAAGAGCAGGCGGCCGCGCTGGAACAGACCGCAGCCAGCATGGAGCAACTGACCGCCACGGTAAAATTCAACGCCGACAATGCACGTCAGGCCAGCGCGCTGGCGGAGACCGCCACCGGCACCGCGCAGCAGGGCGGCCGTCTGGTTGGCGAAGTGGTGACCACCATGCAGGGCATTTCCGGCAGTTCGAAAAAGATTGCCGAAATCACCAGTGTGATCAACGGCATCGCTTTCCAGACCAACATCCTGGCGCTCAACGCGGCAGTCGAAGCGGCGCGTGCCGGTGAGCAGGGGCGCGGCTTTGCCGTGGTGGCCAGCGAAGTGCGCAACCTGGCGCAACGCAGCGCCGGCGCCGCAAAAGAGATCGCCACGCTGATTGAAGATTCGGTGTCACGCGTTGAAAAGGGCTCGGAGCTGGTCAGCAGCGCCGGCAGCACCATGCATGACATTCTGAAGTCGGTGCAGGATGTGAATGAGATCATGAAGCACATCGCTGCTGCGTCGGAAGAGCAGAGCAAAGGGATTTCGCAGGTCGGCACCGCCGTCACCGAAATGGACAGCGTCACCCAGCAGAACGCGTCGCTGGTGGAGCAGGTGTCGGCGGCGGCCAGCGCGCTGGAGCGTCAGACCGAAGAGCTGCAGGCGTCGGTGGCGAAGTTCCGCCTGTCCGACAGCGCACCGCGCGCGCAGGCCGTGGCATCCGCTGCCGCGCCTGCGCTGCGCCGGCCTGTGTTATCTGCCGCCGCAGGCGCTCAGGGTAAACCCGCCAGCAGTGAAGAGTGGGTTTCATTCTGAGGCTGACACAACCACGCCACCAGCTGCGGCAAAAATGGTGGCGCATCTTTTTCCGCCCGCTGTAACAGGCTGTAGCTCGCCCCGGTTGCCACACTCGCGGCAAACGGGGCGATTAACCGCCCATTGACCAAATCATTCTCCACCAGCGTAATATCCGCCACCGTCACGCCAAATCCCTGAATCGCCGCGCTGATCGCCAAATCCATGGTGGCGAAGTGCTGATTGCGCGCCATCGGCAGCTGCTCCGCCTGGCCGGACAGCCACAGCTGCCAGTCGCGCGTATCGCCGGTCGGATGCAGGAAGGTGAATTTGGCCAGTTCGCTGACATGGCGCGGCGCCGGCACGCTGCTGGCCAGCACCGGCGTCAGGCGCTCGGCAAACAGCGGAATGGCACCGGCAGGCGGCGTGCCGAATACAATCGCGGCATCAAAGTTTTCCAGCTGCGACGCGTGATCGAGCGTGGTGGTGAGCGCCACGTGGATGTCTGGCCGCTGCTGCTCCAGCGCCACCAGACGCGGCACCAGCCAGCGCATGGCGCAGGTCGGGGCTTTCAGCCGAATCGAGGCGTTGCTGCGGCTGGCTTTCTCAGTGGCATTGACCAGCAGATTGAATCCCTGCTGCAGCTCCGGCAGCAGCGCCGCGCCCTGAGCGGTGAGATGCAGACCGCGCGCGTGGCGTTCAAACAGGGCAAATCCCAGCCAGCTCTCCAGCGCCGCAATTTTGCGGCTCACCGCGCCCTGAGTGATGCACAGTTCGCTGGCGGCGCGCGTCAGGTTGAGATGACGGGCGGTGACCAGAAAGGCATGAATGGCGTTGAGCGGCAGAGCAGAGCGGGACATAACGGCCTCGAGCTATGATTTTTTATCATGGCTATTATGACAACAATTCGCTTGTCGACTCAAGCGTCGCGCCGTTGAATAGAAATCTACTTACGATACGTGGTTATGCAACCTGTGGAGCAATGATGACCCTGAACAGCAGCGTGAAGCTCTCCTCCAAACAGCCGGACGTCGGCACCACCATTTTTAGCGTGATCGGCCAGCTGTCCGCACAGCACCAGGCCGTTAATCTCTCTCAGGGCGCACCCAATTTCCCGTGTGACCCGCAGCTGGTTGAGCTGGTCAGCCAGGCGATGCGCGACGGCCATAATCAGTACGCCGCGATGACCGGTTTACCGGCGCTGCGTGAAGCGCTGGCGGAGAAGGTGCACCGCCTGTATGGCCAGCAGTACGATGCCGCCAGCGAAGTCCTGATCACCGGTAGTGCCAGTCAGGGCATCTACATGGCGATTTCGGCGCTGGTGCATCCGGGTGATGAAGTGATCTTCTTTGAGCCAGCCTTTGACAGCTACGCGCCGGTGGTGCGGTTACAGGGCGCGACGCCGATCGGCCTCAAGCTGCAGGTGCCGGATTTTGCGATTGACTGGGACGAACTGCGTGCCGCGATCACGCCGCGTACGCGCATGATTATCATCAATACGCCCCATAACCCGAGCGGACAGGTGCTGAATGCCGCCGATCTCGACCAGCTGGCGGCCCTGACGCGTAATACCGACATCGTGGTGTTGTCTGATGAAGTCTACGAACACATCGTGTTTGACGGCCAGACGCACTGCGGCATGGCCACGCACGCGGAACTGGCACAGCGTAGCGTGGTGGTGTCCTCCTTCGGCAAAACCTTCCACGTCACCGGCTGGCGCGTTGGCTATGCGCTGGCGCCTGCTGCGCTGATGGCGGAGATCGTCAAGGTGCATCAGTTCATGATGTACGCCGCCGATACGCCGATGCAGGTTGGCTTCGCGCAGTATCTGCAGAACCCGCAAAACTATCTGCAGCTGTCGTCGTTTTATCAGGCGAAGCGCGACCGGCTGCAGACGCTGCTGCAGGATTCACCGTTCAGGCTGTTACCGAGCGCCGGTTCGTTCTTTATGTTGGCCAGCTACGGACATTTCAGTGACGAAAGCGACAGTGAAATGGTAAAACGTCTCATCGTCGATCACGGTGTGGCTACCATTCCGCTGTCGGCGTTTTATATGGATGGCACTGACAATAAATTAATCCGCCTTTCTTTTGCTAAAGACGACGCAACGCTCGAAGCCGGCGCGCAGGCGCTGTGCCGGGTTAAAGGGTAATTAGGGGAAAATAATGAAAAAACTGAACGCACTGTTTATCGCACTGGGCATGATCACCTCCGTGCAGGCGCTGGCGCAGGAGAGCCTGCGCTACGGTCTGGAGTCACAATATCCGCCGTTTGAAAGCCGCAACGCGCAGGGCGAGCTGGAGGGTTTTGACATCGAACTGGGCAAAGCCATCTGCCAGGTCGGCCATTTTGACTGCAAATGGGTTGAGAGCAGCTTTGATGCGCTGATCCCGGCGCTGCAGGCGAAAAAATTTGATGCGATTAACTCGGCGATGAACATCACCGAGGCGCGGGCGAAAAGTATCGATTTCACCAACCCGATCTATCGCATTCCTACCATGCTGATTGTGAAGCAGGGCGAGAAACTCGAGCCGACGGCGGCGTCGCTGAAAGGAAAAAACATCGGCGTGCTGCAGGGCTCGATTCAGGAAACCTACGCTAAAAAGCACTGGGAATCCCAGGGCGTGACGGTGACGTCGTATCAGGATCAGAACCAGGTGTACAACGACATGGTCGCTGGCCGTCTTGACGGTACGCTGGTGATGTCCGCCGCCGGTCAGTCTGGTTTCCTCGATAAGCCGCAGGGCAAAGGTTTCGCCTTCGCTGGTAAGCCGGTGGAAGACGACACCATTCTCGGTTCCGGCATTGGTTTCGGTCTGCGCAAAGGCGATAGCAAGCTGAAAGGTGAACTGGATGCGGCCATCGCTAAAGTCCAGGCCGACGGCACCGTCACTAAACTGGCGGCGAAATTCTTCCCGGGCATTGACGTCAGCGTCAGCAAGTAAGCGGGTGCCAGCCTGACCGGCAGTTGCCGGTCAGGCAGTCTCAACGTTTCTCTGCAACCGCGCTTATCGGGCCGCCAGATAACAGAGCGCTTCCGCCACCTGATACGACTTCACAAATGACGGGATCGGCAGGAATTCAAAACGCGAATGGAAATTGTGCGCGCCGGTGAAGAAATTCGGCGTCAGTAACCCTTTGGCCGACAGCGCAGACCCATCGGTGCCGCCGCGCATCGGAATCACTTTGGGTTCCACGCCCACCTGCTGCAGCGCAGCAAAAATCAGATCGATTGCCCGCCGGTCCTCACCTATCGCGTTACTGATGTTGCTATAGATATCATTGATCTTCAGCGCGACGTGACCAGTCGGATAGTGCGCGGCGATCTGATCGGCGACTTCCACCAGCTGCTGCTTCTTCGCATCAAAACCTTTTAAATCGAAATCGCGAATCGACGCTTTCAATACCGCCTGGCTGGCATTGGCCTGCATATCATTGAACCAGATATAGCCTTCGCGCCCGGCGGTATGCTCGGGCGTGGCAAGCCGGTCGAAGCGGGCGATGAAGTCGTGCGCCATCAGCAACGGATTCACCAGCACGCCTTTGCCCGACATGGGATGCGCCGGCACGCCGGTGAAGGTAATTTCAGCGGAGGCGCCGTTGAAGCATTCATACACTACTTCCCCCAGCTCGCAGCAGTCGATGGTCCAGGCGAAATCGACGTTAAAGCGCGTCTCCAGGTCCAGCGCCTTGGCGCCGCGCAGGCCGATCTCTTCGTCCGGCACAAACGCCACCACCACGTCACCGTGATCGCCACGCAGGTTCTCCACCAGCGTCATCACCACGCTGACTGCCGCTTTGTTGTCGGCCCCCAGCACGCTGGTGCCGTCGCTGAACACAATCTCCTGACCGAGATACGGCAGGATTTCCGGATGCTCCGCCACCCGCAACCAGATGTCCTGCTGCGCATTCAGACACAGATCCGTGCCCTCAAAGCGCAGGGTTTGCGGATGGATATCCGGTGATAGCCCGACATCGACGGTATCAATATGGGTGATAAAGCCCACGCGCGGCGCGCCAGGCCGGTTGCCCGGTTTCACGGCGGTCACCGTGGCATGCTGATCAATCACCACATCCTGCAGACCGAGATCGCGCAGCTCCTGCGCCAGCAGTTCCGCCATGGCGTGTTGCGACGGCGTACTGGGCAGCGTGCTGGATTTGGCATCGCTCTGGCTGGAGACCGCCAGATAACGGTAAAAACGCTGGGTCAGCTGACGGGCAAGTTGGTCTGTCATCACAATTCCTTATTAGCTTTGCGCCACTGGAGATACGCCAGACGGCTAAATCATGTTATTTATGAAATAAATACCGATGCTGGCTCATGGAAGTCAATAAAAAGCGAGAAGACGATGAAAAAGATGATAGGAAAACTGGCGCTTAGCGCACTGGGGTTAGCGGTTGCAGGCGGCGTCTCGGCGAAGACGCTGGTTTACTGTTCTGAAGGCTCGCCGGAGAACTTCAACCCGCAGCTCTACACCTCCGGTACCAGCGTGGACGCCAGCGCCGTGCCGATTTTTAACCGCCTGGTGGATTTCAAACCGGGCACCACCGAGCTGGTGCCCAGCCTGGCGGAGCGCTGGGAGATCAGCCCGGACGGCAAGGTGTATACCTTCCATCTGCGCAAAGGGGTTAAGTTCCAGAGCAATAAACTGTTTACGCCGTCGCGCGATCTCAACGCCGATGACGTGATCTTCTCGTTTATGCGCCAGCTCGATACGAAAAATCCTTATCACACCGTTTCGGGCGGTAACTATGCCAACTTTGAAAGCCTCGAGCTGGCAAAACTGATCACCCGTATCGATAAGGTGGATGATCTGACGGTGCGGATTACGCTGGCCCATGCCGAAGCGCCGTTTCTCGCCGATCTGGCGTGGTATTTCGCCTCGATTCACTCGGCGGAATATGCCGGCCAGATGCTGAAAGCCGGTACGCCGGAAAAGGTCGACATGCAGCCGATTGGCACCGGACCGTTTGAGCTGGTGCAGTATCAAAAAGATTCCCGCATTCTCTACAAAGCCTTCCCGCAGTACTGGCAGGGCAAGGCTAAAATCGATCGGCTGGTGTTTTCCATCACCCCGGACGCCTCGGTGCGCTATGCCAAACTGGAGAAAAATGAGTGCCAGGTGATGCCGTTCCCTAATCCGGCCGATCTCGACAACATGCGCCACAACCCGAACATCACGCTGGAACAGAAATCTGGCCTCAACACCGGTTTCCTGTCGTTCAACACCACCAAAGCCCCGCTGGATAACGTGAAAGTGCGCCAGGCGCTGGCGATGGCCATCAATAAGCAGGCGATCATTGATGCCATCTTCAAAGGTACCGGCACGGTGGCGAAGAATATTCTGCCGCCGGATGTGTGGAGTGCAGATAAAGATCTGCAGGATTACGCCTACGATCCGCAACAGGCCAAAGCGCTGCTGCAGCAGGCCGGCATTCAGCCGGGCACCGAAATTTCGCTGTGGGCGATGCCGGTCCAGCGGCCGTATAACCCCAACGCCCGCCGCATGGCTGAGATGATTCAGGCCGACTGGGCAAAAGTGGGCATCAAAGCCAACATCGTCAGCTATGAGTGGGGCGAATACCTCAAGCGCGTCAAGGGCGGCGAGCATCAGGCGGCGCTGATGGGCTGGACCACCGCCACCGGCGATCCGGATAACTTCTTCGGGCCATTGTACAGCTGCACCTCGGCGAACGGCGGCTCCAACTCGTCCAAATGGTGCTATGCGCCGTTTGAGAAAATCATCACCGAGGCGCGCGCCGAACAAAATCACGACAAGCGCGTGGCGCTGTACCGCGAGGCGCAGCAGATGATGCATGACCAGATGCCGGCAGTCATGATTGCGCACTCAACGATTTTCGAGCCGGTGCGTAAATCGGTCAGCGGCTACCAGGTGGATCCGTTCGGCAAACACATCTTCTATCCGGTGGATATCACGCCTTAATCGCAGCGGACAGCGCGCTGAGCTGCTGTTGCAGAAAGGTCAGAAACAGAGTCAGGGCGGCGCTGCGGGGTCGCCCTGACTGCGTCTGCAGCTGCAGCGTACGCTGGCTCAGCTGATCGATATTGACCGCGCGCATCACCAGACCCTGCTGCTGCGCCTCTTCCGCCAGGGTAAAACTGCTGCAAATAGTCACCGCCAGCGGCGTGCGCAGTAAAAAATGGAACAGGGTGGAGAAATTGTCGCAGGTCAGCACCGGTTCAATCAGGTGGCCACTCATGTGGCTGGCCAGCTCAAACAGCTGGCGTACCGTGGTGTTTTGCTGCGGTAGCGCCAGCGGATAGTGGCTGAGATCGGCCAGCGCCACCTGCGGCACGCCCGCCAGCGGATGGCTGTCATGCATCACCAGCAGCACTGGCGCCGGCCATGAGCCCACCACCTCAACCGCACGTTCCGCGTGCAGGCTGAATTGCAATGCCACATCGCACTCGCCGCTGCGCAGCAGTTCAGCCACGCCCTGCGCGCTTGCCACCCGGACGTCAAACAGCACACCGGGATGATCGCGGCGAAAGGTGGCAATCAGCCGGGGCAGCAGGGTAAACGCCAGCCCGTCGGTGCAGGCGACACGAATCAGCGTGCGCCGCACCGCCTTCAGGCCTTTAATCTCCGCCAGCGCATACTCCATATCCAGCAGATTTTTGCGCACGTGATGGGCAAAAATCTCGCCGGCCTCGGTCAGCACCATGCCGCGCGCATGACGGGCAAACAGCGTCACGCCCAGCTGCTGCTCCAGCCGCTGAATCTGGCGGCTGATGGCAGAGACCGCCACAAACAGCTGGGCGCTGGCCGCGCTGAGCGAACCGCAATCGGCTACCGCGAGAAAATAACGCATTTCCGTGCTTAACATGCCATGGCCTCCGTCTGTGCCTGCCTCGAAATCGGGCAACGCAGCTTTGCTTTAAAGGCAAATCTTACTCGATAAATTGATAATTGTGGCAAAGCTGCCTTTCCGCAAAGATGAAAAAACAGCAGACCTATAACAGGCAGGGCAAACATGACAGCACAACAGGCGGTTCAGCAGGCCACCGCATATTTCGACAGCGGGGAGTTTCAACGTATCCTGGCGCGCCGCGTGGCGTGGCGCACCGAGAGCCAGCGCGACGATCGCGATGCGGCGTTACAGGACTATTTGCAGCAGGAGATTGCGCCGCAACTGCAGGCGCTGGGCTTCACGCTACAGCTCATCGATAACCCGCACGCCGCCGGCCGGCCATTCCTCGTGGCGGTGCGCATGGAAGATCCCGCCTTACCGACCTTGCTGAGCTACGGACACGGTGATGTGGTATTCGGCGATGACGAAAACTGGCGCAGCGGGCTGTCGCCGTGGCAGCTGACCGAAGAGGGCGATCGCTGGTACGGACGCGGCAGCGCCGACAACAAAGGTCAGCACTGCGTCAATCTTGCGGCGCTGGAGCAGGTGTACCAGGCACGTGGCGGCCGTCTCGGCTTTAACTGCAAATGGCTGTTTGAGATGGGCGAAGAGATCAGCTCGCCGGGGCTGGCGCAGCTGTGTCAGCAGCAGGCGGAACTGTTGCAGGCTGACCTGTTCATTGCCTCCGACGGTCCGCGGCTCAACGCCGTGCGGCCGACGCTGTTCCTCGGTTCGCGCGGTGCGGTAAATTTCTGCCTGACCATCAACGCGCGTGACAATGCTTATCACTCCGGCAACTGGGGCGGACTGCTGAGCAATCCCGGCACCCGGCTGGCCAGCGCCATCGCCACGCTGGTGGACGCGCAGGGCGTGCTGCAGGTGGAGGCGCTGCAGCCCGATTCGCTGACGCCGCAGGTGCGCGCCATTCTCAGCGATATCGAGGTGGGTGGCATGCCAGGCGATCCCGCGATTGACACCAACTGGGGCGAGCCAGGCCTGACGCCTGCCGAACGCCTCTACGGCTGGAATACGCTGGAAGTGCTGTCGTTTCTCACCGGTAACCCGGCACGCCCGATGAATGCCATTCCCGGCAGCGCGACGGCGGTGTGCCAGCTGCGTTTTGTGGTCGGTACCGACTGGCAGCGGCTGGCGCAGCACGTCAGCGCGCATCTGGCGCAGCACGGCTTCCATGATGTTGAGGTTGAATTTTTGCGTGGTTCACCCGCCACGCGTCTCGATCCTGACGATCCGCTGGTGCACTGGGTGCTGAACAGCATGGCGGCAACCAGCGGCAAAAAACCGGCACTGCTGCCCAACCTTGGGGGATCGCTGCCGAATGAAGTGTTCGCGGAGATTCTGGGCCTGCCAACGCTGTGGGTGCCGCATTCGTATCCCGCCTGCGGTCAGCATGGCGTGAATGAGCACATGCTGAAATCGATTGCCCGCGAAGGGCTGCAGATCATGACGCAGCTGCTGTGGGAGCTGGGCGAGCAGGGCACGGAATGGCTGGCGCAACACCGCGCCTATGCCGGAGGTGGCGCATGAGCAGCCTCAGCCATAGCGCGCCGCTGAGCGGTGTGAAGCCTAACCTGCATAAAACGCTGTTTGCGACCTGCATCGGTAATGCGCTGGAGTGGTTCGACATTGCGGTATATGGCTTCTTCGCCAGCTATATCGCCCACGCCTTCTTTCCCACCAGCGATGCGTCGGTCTCGCTGCTGCTGACCTTTGGCAGTTTCGGCGTCTCCTTTCTGATTCGCCCGCTGGGCGCGGTGGTGCTGGGCAACTATGCCGATCGCCACGGGCGTAAAAAAGCGCTGCTGCTCTCAATCAATCTGATGATGCTTGGCGGAGCCATCATTACTTTTATGCCGGGCTACGACAGCATCGGCCTGCTCGCACCGCTGCTGATCCTGCTGGCGCGCCTGGTGCAGGGCTTCTCTGCCGGTGGCGAATTTGGCAGCTCTACGGCGTTTCTGGTCGAGCATTTTCCCGAGCGCAAAGCCTTTATCGCCAGCTGGCAGTTCGCCACCCAGGGCGCCAGCACGCTGATGGCCTCGGCGTTTGGTCTCGGTCTGACGCAGATCCTGAGCGAAGGCCAGATTCAGGCATGGGGCTGGCGTATTCCGTTTGCCTTCGGCCTGCTGATTGGCCCGCTCGGGCTGTATATCCGCCGTCACGTGCACGAGCCCGCCAGCTTTGCCGCACAGACGCCGGAAGCGGCCCCGCTTAAACGGCTGTTTGGCCGGCAAAAAGCGCTGATGCTGCTGGCGATTGGCCTGATGGTGATCTCCACGGCGGTCAACTACATGCTCAACTACGTGCCGACCTACGCAACCAAAAATCTGCATCTGCCGGGCTCGGTGGCCTTTACCGCCACGCTGCTGGCCGGGGTGATTCTGACGGTAGTGACGCCGCTGATGGGATTGTGGGCGGAGCGCATTGGCCGCCTGCCGCTGATGTGGGGCTCGCTCATACTGCTGATGGTCACCATCTATCCGGCCTTTCGGCTGGTGGTCAATCACACCACGCCGGCCACGCTGATTGTGCTGGTATGCTGGATGGCGCTGCTGAAATCGATCTATTTTTCTACCGTACCCTCGGTGATGGCGGATCTGTTCCCGATTGGTACGCGCGCCAGCGGCATGGCCATCAGCTATAACATTGCGGTTACGGTGTTTGGCGGTTTTGCGCCGCTGATTTGCACGCTGCTGATCAGTGCCACCGGCACCAGTCTGGCGCCGGGCTACTACCTGATGGCGATGTCGCTCTTTAGCGGGATAGCGCTGCTGCGCAGTCAGAAACGGATACGCTAAGTGGCAACCGGTGCGCGCGCTGCGCACCGGTGTTTACGCATCAGGCAAACTGCAGATAGGCGACGTGCGTTTGCAGATACTCCTCCAGCCCGTGGCGGCCATCGGCACCGCCGATGCCGGATTTGCGCCAGCCGGCATGGAATCCCTGCATCGCTTCAAAATTTTCGCGGTTAATGTAGGTTTCCCCGAATTTCAGCCGGCGCAGCGCGATCATCGCGGTGTTCAGATCGCGGGTATAGAGCGATGAGGTCAGGCCATAGTCGCAGTCGTTAGCCAGCGCGATGGCTTCATCCAGCGTGTTAAAGCGCATCACCGGCAGCACCGGGCCAAAAATCTCCTCACGCATGATCGCCATCTCCTGACGTACCCCGGTGATGATGGTTGGTTCAAAATAAAAGCCGCGTTCACCGGCACGTTTGCCACCCAGCACCACCTTGCCGCCCTGCGCGACGGCGCTGGCGACCTTTTGCCCGACGCGGTCGCACGCGGCTGCGCTAATCAGCGGTCCCATATCCACATCGGCCTGCAGCGCCGGATCGCCAAATTTCACCTGCTGCATCGCCCCGGTCAGGGCGCTGATAAAGCGATCGTAAATGCCGTCTTGCACATACACGCGCTCGACGCAGTTACACACCTGACCGCTGTTAATAATGCGCGAACTGACGATAGCCCTGACGGCCAGATCGAGGTCGGCGTCGTCCATGACAATTGCCGGCGCTTTACCGCCCAACTCCAGCGACACTTTGGTCACATTCGGTGCCGCGGCGGCCATGGTGGCGATGCCGGCGTTGACGCTGCCGGTCAGGCTCACTAACCCGACTTTCGGGTTGGCGGCCAGTTCCTGTCCCACCTCCGGGCCATAGCCGTAAACGATGTTAATTACCCCGGGCGGCAGGCCGATATCGTCGATAATGGCGGCGAACAGGGCGGCGTTGTTCGGGGTGATCTCACTCGGCTTCAGCACGATAGTGTTGCCGGTGATCAGCGCCGGTGCCGCTTTGCGCGCAATCAGGAAGAAGGGAAAATTCCACGGCAGAATACCGGTGGTCACACCAATCGCTTTCTTAAACACAAAGATGTTTTCGTTTGGGCGATCGCTGTTGACGATTTCCCCTTCGTAGCGTCGCGCCCATTCCGCCATGTAGTCGAGGTAGTCAGCGGTAAACAGCACTTCGGTTTGCGCCAGCGCCTGGGTTTTGCCGCCCTCCGCGACGAGGGTGGCGCTCAGCTCAGGCTCGCGCTGGCGAATTGCCGTGGCGATGCGGTGCAGCCAGTCGCCGCGCGCCACCGCCGGTAACGCTTCCCAGCCGGGCTGAGCGGCTTCTGCGGCGGCAATGGCTGCCGCCGCCTGCTGTTTGCTGCCCTGGGGCACGCGTGACAGCAGGGTCTCCGTCGCCGGGTTAATCACTTCAATCCAGCTATCGTTATGCGCCTCGACAAACGCGCCATTAATGTAGTGTTGATGATGAAGGGTCATGTGCAGGGGCTCCACGCTCGGTTTTGTTAAACTGATGTGAAGGAAGAGTGAAGCAGATGAACGCTGGCGACCTTTTTATCACTGCCAGCACCGGCAGGGCGCTGGCAATAGCGGCAAGAATCACGCGACCGACGCAGCATTCTGCGTCAGTGGACCGTTTCAGGAACCAGGCATCATGGCGCCGCTGGCAATAAACCAGACCAGAAAACTGACACCGGCAACGATAATGGCGATGGGGAACAGCAGACCGATTTTCATATGCATCCTGAGCGTTAGGCGAGCTGGATTAGCGCGCGGTGGGTTTTCATCATACTGAATAGCTGAAATTGTGTCGCGTCATCGACCTGACGCAGATGTTCGCCTTTCTGATACTGAATCTGATGCACATGGCCGAGCTGACGCCACACCACAATGGCTGACGCCAGCAGCGCGCAGTTCTCTTCGCTCTGCACGCAGTCCAGCGTGGCGTAGTGAGTAGTATCTAAGCCATTAATGAACACATTCAGCGCCTCGGGCGGCACGATGGCGCGGATGTCATCCAGCATCACGCGGCTCACCGCCTGCGACAGCACCAGCGTTAACCGTTTGCTCTTCATCTCAATCCCTGGTTCCGATGATTTTTCCCACGTTATACGGATTTAACCCCGTCGGGGGAAGTGCTTCGCGCAGCTTTGTGTGAGTGCCATGTTAAGCGGCGCGCTGGCAACAGAGGAAAAACTGTGCCGATCAACACAACATAAATTAAAAATATGCCGAATAATAAGCAACTTAAAGAACTTGTCCGGCATAACAGCGGCAAATGCGAATTTGTGATCCTTATGTTGCATACCCCCCCGATTTTGCCAGTCAGCCTGGCTTTACGGCAACCATCTAAAGGCTGAGTCCACGCAGTGCGCCATAGACTGCCACTAATCGGAAACCGCAGGTGTTTCCGTCTGGCCTCAACCTTACGAAGGAATAACAATGAACAGTGCCATTCTTGCAGGTATCTTCTGGCATCTGGTGGGTGCCGCCAGCGCCGCCTGTTTTTATGCTCCGTTTAAACAGGTTAAAAAGTGGTCATGGGAAACCATGTGGTCGGTCGGCGGCGTGATGTCGTGGCTGATTCTGCCCTGGGCAGTCAGTGCCGCGCTGTTACCAAACTTCTGGGCGTACTACAGCAGTTTCAGTTTGTCGCAGCTGCTGCCGGTGTTTCTGTTCGGTGCCATGTGGGGCATCGGCAACATCAACTATGGCCTCACCATGCGCTATCTGGGGATGTCGATGGGGATTGGCATCGCCATTGGCATTACGCTGGTGGTGGGGACGCTGATGACGCCGCTGTTGCAGGGCCGATTTGTTGAACTGTTCAGCTCCGCCGGCGGCCGGATGACGCTGCTGGGCGTACTGGTTGCGCTGCTGGGTGTGGCGATTGTGTCGCGCGCCGGGCTGCTAAAGGAGCGGGCGCTGGGGATCAACGCCGAAGATTTCAATCTGAAGAAAGGCCTGGTGCTGGCAGTGCTGTGCGGCATCTTCTCTGCCGGCATGTCGTTTGCCATGGATGCGGCGAAGCCGATGCATGAAGCCGCTGCCAGTCTGGGCATTAATCCGCTGTATGTGGCATTGCCGAGCTACGTGGTGATCATGGGCGGTGGCGCGCTGATCAACCTCGCGTACTGCTTTATCCGCCTGGCGGTGAAGCCGGAGCTTTCGCTGCGCCGCGATTTTTCCGTGGCAAAACCGCTGCTGATCGCCAATATCGCCTTCGCCGTGCTGGGGGGAACCATGTGGTATCTGCAGTTCTTCTTCTATGCCTGGGGCCACGCAAAAATTCCTCCACAGTACGACTTCGTAAGCTGGATGCTGCACATGAGCCTGTACGTGCTGTGCGGCGGCCTGGTGGGACTGGTGCTGAAGGAGTGGAAATCGGTGGGGCGTCGACCGGTGAGTGTGTTATCGATTGGCTGCGTGGTGATCATTATCGCGGCAAACATTGTCGGTCTCGGTATGGCCGCCTGACCGCGCTTAACATCACACCGCCTGACGCGTCTCTGCGCGCGTCAGGCTTTTTCTTTGTCTGCCATCGGTTCGCGCGGCGACAAAAAACGCTGACGCCACGCGCTGGGCGTTAACCCGGTTTCGCGCGTAAACACCACGGAAAAGTAGTTGCTGTCATCAAACCCGCAGCGCGCCGCCACTTCGCTAATCAGACATGCCTGCGTGCGCAACAGATATTTTGCCTGACAAAGCTGCAGCTGACGCAGGTAGTGGCCGATGGTCATGCCGGTTTGCTGACGGAACAGCTGTTTCAGCGACCGTTCGCTGAGCTGATTTTGCTGGCAGAAATGGGGCAGATCGAAGGGGCGGCTGATATCGCCGAGCAGCGCCGACATCAGCAGATCGAGCTGTTCGCCCTCGGGCAGCACCCACGGGCGATCGGCGGCGTAGCCGTGACGGCGCAATATCAGTGCCAGCTGCAAAAACAGCGCTTCCGACAGCTGAATCGATAGCGAATCACTTTTGCGACTTTCGCGCTCCAGCTGGCTGATGACGCCGCGTGCCAGCGCCATGCCGCGCGTGGTCAGACGCCAGCTGGCGGGTGTCTCTTCATCCTGTGGCGGCAGCAGCTGCTGCCAGTCGAGCGCCAGGCTGAAGCGATCGCGGCAGTAGAGAATATTGTCGAGCGCCAGATCGTTGACGCTATCAAAACTGTGGCAATCACTGTCGCGGATGTAAAACACATCGCCGCAGGTGATCAGCCACGGCCGCTCGTTGAGGATATGCAGGCCATTACCGCGCCAGACAATCACAATCTCGCTGAACTCATGCCGGTGCGGTGGAAAAGAGGGCTGCGGCATGCGTTCTGCCACGGCTATGGGCAAATTGCTGGCCGGGAAGTAATCCTCGCGCGTCAGTAACAGCGGCATGTCAGCCCTCCGGTTACCCCATCTGCTGGCGCGCCATGCGCGGCGCGCAGCCAAATTCCCGCCGGAACAGGGTGGAGAAGTGATTACTGTCACCAAACCCACACTGATAGGCGATGTCCGTGATGCGCATCTCGCTGTGGCGCAACAGGTGCCGCGCCTGCAATAAACGCAGCCGATTGAGATAGCGCTGCGGCGTGCTGCCGGTCTGCTGCTTCATCTGGCGATGCAGGGTACGCAGCGACAAACAGAAGCGATCGGCCAGCGCTTCCCACGCAATCTCCTCACTGTAGTGCGCATTCAGCCAGTCCAGCAAGCGGTGCAGGCGGGCATCCTGGTCCTGCGCCTGATCGTTGTGCGCCGCCTCGCGCAGCAGCACCAGCAGCTGCAAAAAGTACTGTTCCTGCTGCGCCTGACGTTCCAGCGACCAGCTGGCCGGCTGCTTCATCTGCGTCACCAGCTGCAGCGCCTGCGCCATCACTTTATGGTTGATCCGCCAGTGTGAAACATACTGGCCGTCCTGTTCGCGCGGCAGCAGCGCCTGCAGGCCGGACAGAAAGCGGAACGCTGCCGGACTGCGATACAGCACATTCGTCAGGCACAGATTGTCGGTCTGCTCGTACAGATGGCGATCGTGATCGCGCACAAAACAGACGCAGCCGGCGCTGAGCGCCTGCGGCTGACCGTTGAATACGTGGATGCCCGAGCCCTGTTCCACCAGCACAATTTCATGAAAATCATGGTGATGCTCCGGAAACGCCGACTGCGGCACACGTGGCTCAATGGCTATCGTGTAATCACCGGCCGGAAAGAAATCAGCACTGTGTAATACCGTCATCATGCGCCCTCAGTTAACAAAACCGTAACCGAGTCTACGCAGCTGCCTGCCACCTTACCTTGAATTTTGCACCGGGCAGCGCAGGAAAATCGCCAATTATTCAAGATCGCCTAAGTGATTGATGGAATTGCGGCAAGGCTCACAACTCTGCCGTTATGCGGTTCTGTGAGCTCACTCACGAACACCTTTGCAAACCTGCCAGCGGTGATGCCCCGCTGGCACTCGCGGGAAGGTGTCTGCGGCGCAGGATTTCTACTCTGTCGCCATGTCTTCACAGGGAGTACTCGCCATGAGTCTGCGTAATATTGTTGCCATCGATTTAGGCGCATCCAGTGGCCGCGTCATGCTGGCCAGCTGGCAGGCTGACCATCAGCAGCTCAGCCTGCGCGAAGTGCGGCGTTTCGCCAACCCGCGCGTGCAGCGCGGCGATTATGACTGCTGGGATTTGGACCGGCTGGAACAGGAGATCCGCGCCGGGCTGCAGCAGCTGGATGAGGAGGGCATTGTGCCGGACAGCCTCGGCATTGATACCTGGGGTGTAGATCTGGTGCTGCTGGACGCGCACGGCGAGCGGGTGGGAGAAGCGGTCAGCTACCGTGATAAACGCACCGACGGCCTGATGGCCCAGGCGATGCGTGAACTCGGGAAACCGGCGCTGTATCAGCGTACCGGCATTCAGTTTCTGCCGTTCAACACGCTGTATCAGCTGCGCGCGCTGCATCTGCAGCAGCCGGACTGGCAGGCGCAGGTGAAGCACGCGCTGATGATTCCGGATTATCTGCACTATCGCCTGACCGGTGAACTCAACTGGGAATACACCAACGCCACCACCACCCAGCTGCTCAATATTCACAGCGGCGAATGGGATCGCGAGCTGCTGGCCTGGGCGGGCGCCGACGCCAGCTGGTTCGGCACGCCGCGTGCGCCGGGTAACACCGTCGGTTACTGGCGCAACGCCAGCGGCCAGCGCATCCCGGTGATCGCCGTCGCCACCCATGATACCGCCAGCGCGGTGCTGGCCACGCCGCTGGAGCAGGACGATGCTGCCTATCTCAGCTCCGGCACCTGGTCGCTAATTGGCATCGAAAGCCTGCAGCCCTGCGTCAGCGAGGCGGCGCTGCAGGCTAATCTGACCAATGAAGGCGGTGCGGAAGGCTATCGGGTGCTGAAAAACATCATGGGCCTGTGGCTGTTGCAGCGGGTGTGTAGCGAGCTGCACATCAGCGATCTCACTGCGCTGATCGCCGACGCCGCGCGGGAACCGGCCTGCCGCGCCCTGATTCACCCTAATCATCACCGCTTCATCAATCCGGCCAGTATGGTGCAGGAGATCCAGAATGCCTGCGCCGAACAGGCGATGCCCGTGCCGCACAGCCCGGCGGCGCTGGCGCGCACCATCTTTGACAGCCTGGCGCTGCTCTATTCGCAGACGCTGCAGGAGCTTAGCGAGCTGCGCGGCACTGCGCTGCGTCAGTTACATATCGTCGGTGGCGGCTGCCAGAATCCGCTGCTTAACCAGCTGTGCGCCGATGCCTGCCAGCTGCCGGTGTTTGCCGGTCCGGTAGAAGCCTCGACGCTGGGCAACATCGGCTGCCAGCTGATCGCGCTGGGTGAGTTGCGCGACGTGGCCGATTTACGCCGCTGCATTCGTCACAATTTCCCGTTAGAAAAATTTATCCCGCTGAATCACAGCGTCTTTGCGACCCATCAGGCTCGCTTTGCGGCGCTGAGCCTACCTGCTAAGGAACTTGCATATGACTAAGCTGACTGAACAGGCCTTTGAACTGGCCAGACAACGCTACGCCGCCATTGGGGTGGATGTGGAACAGGTGATGGCACAACTGGATACCATTCCGGTGTCGATGCACTGCTGGCAGGGCGACGATGTGCGCGGGTTTGAGAATCCGCAGGGGGCGCTCACCGGCGGCATTCAGGCGACCGGCAACTATCCGGGGCGGGCGCGCAACGCAGTTGAACTGCGTGCCGATCTCGACAAAGCGATGTCGCTGATTCCCGGCGCCAAACGCCTCAACCTGCACGCCATCTACCTCGAGAGCGACCGCCCGGTGGAACGTGATGCGATTGAGCCGCAGCACTTCAGCAACTGGCTGGAGTGGGCGAAAAGCAAAAAGCTGGGGCTGGATTTTAACCCAACCTGTTTTTCTCATGCGCTCAGCGCAGACGGGTTTACGCTGTCGCATGCCGATCCGGGCATTCGCCAGTTCTGGATCGACCACTGCACCGCCAGCCGCCGTATTTCCGCCTGGTTTGGCGAGCAGCTGGGCACGCCGTCAGTCATGAATATCTGGGTGCCGGACGGCATGAAAGATCTCACCGTCGATCGCCTTGCGCCGCGCCAGCGTCTAGCCAGCGCGCTGGATGAGATCATCCGCGAACCGCTGAATCCGCAGCACCACATTGATGCAGTGGAAAGCAAACTGTTTGGCATTGGCGCGGAGAGTTACACCGTGGGTTCCAGTGAGTTCTGCCTCGGTTACGCCACCAGCCGCCAGACCGCGCTGACGCTGGATGCCGGCCACTTCCATCCTACCGAAGTGATCTCCGACAAAATCTCCAGCGCCATGCTGTTTGTGCCGCGCCTGCTGTTGCACGTCAGCCGTCCGGTCCGCTGGGACAGCGATCACGTGGTGCTGCTGGATGATGAAACCCAGGCGATTGCCAGTGAGATCGCCCGTCAAAAGTTGTTCGACAGGGTGCACATCGGTCTCGACTTCTTCGATGCCTCGATCAACCGCATTGCCGCCTGGGTGATCGGCACGCGCAATACTCAAAAAGCCCTGTTGCGGGCGCTGCTGGAGCCGGGCGAACAGCTGCGTCAGCTGGAGCGTGATGGGGATTTCACCGCCCGGCTGGCGCTGCTTGAAGAGCAGAAATCGCTGCCGTGGCAGGCGGTATGGGAAGCGTGGTGCCTGCGCCACGATGTGCCAGCCGATGCCAGCTGGCTAAGCGAAGTCCGTCACTACGAACAACACGTGCTGCGTCAACGTTAAGGAATCGATTCATGCAAACAATTCTCTCCGCGTGGTTTGTGCGCGACATGGTTAAAGCCACCAGTGACATGTGGCTGAAAGGCTGGGATGAACGTAACGGCGGCAACGTCAGTCTGCGTCTGTTGCCGGAAGAGGTCAGCGCGTATGCCAGCGATTTTTATCCGGCACCGCGCTGTATTGAACTGAGCAAGCCGGCGCCCGCGCTGGCCAACGACTGGTTCCTGGTGACCGGCTCCGGAAAGTTCTTTCGCAACGTGCAGCTCGATCCGGCAGACAGTCTGGTGCTGCTGCAGGTGGATGACAAAGGGCTGTCATACAAAATTCACTGGGGGCTCAGCAACGGAGGGCTGCCAACGTCCGAGCTGGCGGCGCACTTTCAGTCACACAGCGTACGCAAGGCACTGAGCCACGGCGCGGACCGGGTGATTATGCACTGTCACGCCACCCACTTTATGGCGCTCAGCTATGTGGTGGATCTGGATGCGGCGCGCTTTACCCGCCTGCTGTGGGAGGGCAGCACCGAGTGCCTGGTGGTGTTCCCCGATGGCGTCGGCATTTTGCCCTGGATGGTACCGGGTACCGATGGCATTGGTCAGGCGACGGCAGAAGCGATGGCCAGTCATAGCCTGGTGATGTGGCCTTTCCACGGAATCTTTGGCGCCGGACCGACGCTCGACGAAACCTTTGGTCTGATTGATACCGCTGAGAAGTCATCGCAGGTGGTGGTCATGGCGCTGTCGATGGGCGGCATTCGTCAGAGCATCACCACCGAACAGCTGATTGCGCTGGGCGAGCGCTTTAACGTGAAGCCGTGGCCGGCGGCGCTGCAGGCGGAGCGCAGTGATGTTGCGTAAAGCGTTCGTCATGCAGGTCTATGCGCACTGCCATGCAGAGTATCAGCGCCGTCACACGCCGATCTGGCCAGAGCTGGAACGGACGCTGAAAGCACATGGCGCGCACAACTACGCGATCTGGCTGGATGCTGAACGCAACCTGCTGTTTGCCAGCGTCGAGGTTGAATCCGAAGCGCGCTGGCAGGCCGTGGCGCAAACCGAGGTGTGTCAGCGCTGGTGGGCGTCAATGCGTGACCTGATGCCATCAAATCCCGACGACAGCCCGGTGAGCAAAGCCCTGCAGCCGATGTTTTTCCTGCCTTAGCCGGCCATGTCAGCAGCGGTGCCGCCAGGGGCGCCGCTGCCTGTGAAACGCACTAGCCGTTGGAACGCAGCTGCGGATAACGGCGGAAAATGGCGATGCACCAGAACAGTCCCGCCAGGCCAATGATGGCGCCCACGTTGCCCACGTCTGCCATCTGCAGATGCAGACTGACCTGGTTACCGAGTAGCGCGCCTGCGCCGATGCCGATGTTATAAATACCGGAAAACAGCGACATGGCGACGTCGGTGGCGTCCGGTGCCAGCGATAGCACGCGCACCTGCATCGCCAGGCCGATCATCATCATTGCCATTCCCCAGATAATACACAGCACGGTAATCGCTGCCGGACGTACCGCAGCAAACACCAGCAGACCCATACACAGGGTAATCAGCGCAATGGCGGCGATCAGCAGCGCGGACGGGAATTTATTGCCCAGCGTACTGAACAGAATGCTGCCCAGAATGCCGGCTGAGCCGAACAGCAGCAGTAACAGGGTGGTGAAGTTCTCATCGGCACTGGCCACTACCTGCATAAACGGCTCGATATAGCTGTAAGCGGTGTAGTGCGCGGTCACCACGACGGTGACCAGAATGTACATCGCCACCAGCGCCGGGCGGCGAAACAGCATCGGCACGCTGCTGAGTGAACCGGTGTGCTCACTCGGCAGGCGCGGCAGTATCCGCACCAGCATAATCAGCAGTACCAGTGCTGACAGGCCGATCATACCAAAGGTGGTACGCCAGCCCAGATATTGACCCACAATACGACCAATCGGCACGCCCAGCACCATCGCCAGCGCCGTGCCCGTGGCCAGCATACTCAACGCCTGGGTTTTCTTGCCGGCTGGCGCAACGCGAATCGCCAGCGAGGCGGTGATCGACCAGAACACCGCGTGCGCCAGTGCAATGCCAATGCGCGACAGCACCAGCGACGTGAAATCCCACGCCACGGCCGATAACAGGTGGCTGGCAACAAACAGAATAAACAGGATGGCCAGCAGCAGGCGGCGCTCGACGTTGCGCGTCAGCAGCATTAACGGCAGCGATAACAGCGCCACGACCCAGGCGTAGATGGTCAGCATGATACCGACATCAGCGGTTTTCATTGCAAAGCTGCTGGCGATGTCCGACAGCAGGCCAACCGGCACAAATTCGGTGGTATTGAAGACAAAAGCAGCGATAGCCAGCAGCACCACGCGTAGCCAGGCTGTTTTACGGGAAACGGTTGTTGATTGCATTGAATTCAAATCGGCTAAACGACGAGTGAGGGGGCAGGAACGCACCCGGTAAAGTGACCTCGATCACAAATTTCCGCTATTGTGGAGCATTAGTCAGCCGATGAAAACCGTTAACCCGGGTTTTATCACTGAATATTTCTTATCGCGCTGAGCGTGGTAAATAGCCTGCGGTTATGGGGAGCTGCTGCGCCAGCGTGCTGCCGGCCCGCGAGTCTGCCGTACCAGCACAGGCTAAGTCAGGTGTTTCTGTAATAGAAAAATCGCTTAGCCGTGCTGAGGGTGGGTACCGTGCGGGCGGGTACGGTTCAGACCAGGATTATCAGAGTCACGCCATATGCTTTAGTGCCACGCTAAAGTTGTGGGTCGGATTTTTTTTTACGCCCACCGGGCAGCAGTGTTCGCAGCCCAACGCAGTGGCGTAAAATTTACGCGCCTGCTGGATTGCAGCCCCGGGCGTGTAAAAAGTCCCGAGAAAACGGCGACCGCCGTCGGAAGGCAGGAACGGACAGCCCTTCGCATGCACCACATGATTGTCGTTATAACCGGCATGCTTATCGACATAATAGTAAAGCTCCATCTGACTACCTCATTGCTGTGTAAAAAATAAGTCTATGTATTATTGGAATAGAACGAATTATAGCGATGAATTGCTATTTTGTTTTAAGTGGTACGGCGCGAATGCCCGATTATTCGAATCCAGCGGAGCAGGCGGGACGCTGAGGTCCCGCGCTAACGATGAAGGGTATTACAGTTTGCGGCCCTGTAAACGCAGGCCAACCAGCAGTGCCAGCACCAGCAGGGCGCTGATAAACAGGGTCACGCCCGGCCAGCCGTAGCGGTGCCAGAATACGCCGCCGAGGGTGCCGGCCACGCTGGAGCCCACGTAGTAGCTGAACAGGTAAAGTGATGATGCCTGGCCTTTCGCCCGGCGCGCGCGCGGTCCAATCCAGCCGCTGGCCACCGAATGGGCGGCAAAGAAGCCGGCAGTGAACAACATCATGCCCGGCAGAATCAGCCACAGCGAATTAAAGGCGGTCAGCAGCAGACCGGCCAGCATGATCGCCGTGGCGCCCGTCATTACCGGACCGCGACCAAAGCGGCTGGTCATCGCGCCAGCTTTCGGCGAACTCCACGAACCGGTGAGATACACCACTGACAGCAGCCCAACCACCGCCTGGCTCAGTGACCACGGCGCGCTCAGTAAACGGTAGCCGATGTAGTTAAACAGCGTGACAAACGCGCCCATCAGCAGAAAGCCTTCGGCAAACAGCAGCGGCAATCCTTTGTCGCGCCAGTGCAGGCGGAAGTTGATCAGCAGACTGCGTGGCCGCAGCGAGGCAGGGCGAAAATGGCGCGACGCGGGCAGAATTTTCCAGAACATCAGTGCGCCAGCCAGCGCGCAGCAGCCAATGACGCCAATGGCAATACGCCACGAGAAAAAGTCGGTCAGCACACCGGAGAGTAAACGACCGCTCATGCCGCCAATCGAGTTACCGCTGATGTACAGCCCCATGGAGAAGGCGATGACCCGCGGATGCATCTCTTCGCTCAGGTAAGTCATGCCCACCGCCGCGACGCCACTGAGCGACAGACCGGTCAGCGCGCGCATTAGCAGAATCCCCTGCCAGCTGCTCATGGTGGCGGAGATCAGCGTACAAATCGCCGCCAGCATCAGCGCGGTCACCATTACCGATTTACGTCCAATCGCATCTGACAGCGGGCCGGTGAACAGCAGGCCCAGCGCCATCAACCCGGTGGAGAGCGACAGCGAAATACTGCTTTCGGCAGGCGTCACGCCAAACTGCTGTGACAGCACCGGCAGAATCGGTTGTACACAATAGAGCAGGGCGAAGGTGGCAAGACCGGCAGAGAACAGCGCCAGCGTCACGCGCATAAACTGCGGCGATCCACGTTCTATCCATTCAGTAGCGGTATCGGCGGTAACAGGCTTCGTGGACAAGCTGTCCTTATCAAGCGTCACAGCCTGGGAAGAGCGACTCACAGTACTTCCTCAATTCAGCAAATGTCTGAATACTGTAGGAAAGGCTAAATAGGTTGTACAATATATTAATAATCTCAAATGAGACGTTTAAGATATGATGATTGAGCTGCGCCATCTGCGCTACTTTATTGCCGTTGCGGAAGAGCTGCACTTTGGCCGCGCCGCACAGCGGCTGCATATTTCTCAGCCGCCGCTCAGTCAGCAGATTCTGCAACTGGAACAGGCGCTGGACGCGCAGCTGTTCACCCGCACTAATCGCAGCGTACAGCTCACGCCGGCCGGCCAGTCGTTTTTACAGGATGCGCGCGCGGTTTTATTGCAGGTAGAACAGGCGGCCGGGCGCGCGGCGCGCATTCATCACGGTCAGCAGGGAGAGCTGCGCATCGGCTTTACCTCCTCGGCGCCGTTTACCGGACTGGTGTCGGATGCGCTGTATCACTATCGGCAGCGCTGGCCGGACGTGCATATTCAGATGCAGGAGTACAACACGCGCCAGCAGCTGGCGCCGCTGCACGAAGGGCGACTCGACCTGGGCGTCATGCGCAATACACCGTTGCCGGAGGATCTTCAGCACCGCCTGTTGCTGCGTGAACCACTGTGCGCAGTGGTGCACCACGCGCATCCGCTGGCACAGACGACGTCGATTAGCATCCGGGCGTTAGCCAGCGAACCTTTTGTTTTCTTTGATGCGCAGGGCGGCACGGCCCTGTACGGTGAAATTCTGGCGCTGCTGCATCGCTACCAAATCAAACCTTACATTACCCAGGAAGTAGGTGAAGCCATGACGATTCTCGGCCTGGTGGCAACCGGGCTGGGCGTGTCGATTTTACCCGCCTCGTTTGCCCGCGCGCGACTGGCGGAAGTTGCCTGGATTCCGCTACAGGAAAGTGATGCCATTTCTGAGGTGTGGCTGGTGTGGTCAGCATTGCGCCAGCCGAGTGCGCAGATGAGCAATATGATGACGCTGCTGCTGCACAATGCCGAGGAATGAACCCGCGGGTACAGAAAACCGCGTCCTTTGTGTGCGATAAATCACATTTCTAATCAAATATTTGACGCTGCGCGCCAATCTGCATCACCATAGCTGCTGTTTATTTAGAAGCGCGAAAATATCCGGGAGCAGGGCGTGAATCTGGACAGTCAGCCTGGCCATATTGACCAAATTAAACAGACCAATGCCGGTGCAGTGTATCGTCTGATTGACCATTACGGTCCGATTTCGCGGATTGAGCTGTCGAAACGTGCCCAGCTGGCCCCGGCCAGCATCACCAAAATTGTGCGCGAAATGCTGGATGCGCATCTGGTGCAGGAGACCGAGTTTCAGGAGCCGGGTAGTCGCGGACGGCCGGCGATAGGGCTGATCCTCGATACCCTGGCCTGGCACTATCTGGCTGTTCGCCTCCAGCCGGGGTTCATCACCCTGACGCTGCGCGATCTCAGCAGCCGCGCGCTACAGGAAGATCGCCTGCCGCTGCCCGCCAGCGCCGACACGCCGCTGCTGCAGACGCTGCAGGAGCTGGTCAACGCCTTTTTCATTCGCCATCAGCAAAAACTTGAGCGTCTGACCGCTATCGCCATTACCCTGCCGGGACTGATCAACGCCGCCTCCGGCGTGGTGCACCGTATGCCGGGCTATGACGTACAGGATATGCCGCTGGGCGAAACCCTGGCGCAGCGCACCGGGCTGCCGGTATTCGTCCAGCACGATATCTCCGCATGGACGCTGGCAGAGGCGCTGTTTGGTGCCTCACGGGGGGCGCAGGACGTGATTCAGATTGTCATTGACGAAACGGTGGGCGCCGGGGTGATTAGCGGTGGCCAGCTGTTGCACAAAAGCGGACGCGCGCTGGTGGAGATTGGTCATACGCAGATCGATCCTTACGGCCAGCAGTGTTACTGCGGTAACCATGGCTGTCTGGAAACGGTGGCCAGCACCGGCAGCCTGCTGCAGCTGGCGGCACAGCGTTTATCATCGCAGCCGGACAGCCAGCTGCACCAGCAGCCGCTGACGCTGGCCTCGCTGTGTGCCGCTGCGCAGCAGGGCGACCGGCTGGCGCGGGACGTCATTGCCGGCGTCGGTCATCATATCGGACGCATGCTGGCGATGATGGTCAACATTTTTAATCCTCAACAAATTCTTATCGGTTCACCGCTTAACCAGGCGGCGGACGTGCTGTTCCCGGCAGTCAGCAGCACCATTCGCCAGCAGGCCCTGCCGGCATACAGTCACGCTATCCAGCTAACCCCCGCGGCTTTCAACGATCCCGGCACGCTGGGCGGCGCGGCGCTGATCAAAGACGCGCTCTATAGCGGCCATTTACTGATAAAACTGTTGCAGGGCTAACGCCAGCCCGCCTTAAGTTTGCGCTAACGCAAGCTCTCGCCTGGGACAAATCCTTAAACTGCCTCCTTTGCAGGTTACACATCGCTTTAATGAAGGAGGAGAAAGGTGAAAACGATTTTTGTCACCGGTACCGACACCGCGGTGGGTAAGACCGTGGTTTCCCGCGCACTGTTACAGTGCTTTGCCAAAGCGAATCTGTGTGCCGCTGGCTACAAGCCGGTTGCCAAAAGCGCGCAGCACACGCCGGAAGGGCTCCGTAATAAAGATGCCGTACTGCTGCAGCAGGCATCCGGCCTCACGCTGAACTACAGCGACGTCAATCCCGTGACGCTGGAAGAGGATGAAATCAGCACCAGCCCGGCGCAGCGCATCGATTATCCGTTACTCAATCGCGGACTGGCTGGCTTACAGGATCGCGCTGCACGCGTGGTAGTGGAAGGCACGGGCGGCTGGCGCAGCCTGATGAACGACTTACGGCCGCTGTCGCAGTGGGTGCAGCAGGCGCAACTGCCGGTGGTGCTGGTGGTGGGCATTAAAGAGGGTTGCATTAGCCACGCTTTACTGACCGCCGAAGCGATTGCCGCCGATGGCCTGACGCTGGCGGGCTGGGTCGCCAATCGCATCAATCCCGGACTGGCGCACTATGCTGAAATCATTGATGTTCTGCGCGATAAGCTGAACGCGCCGCTGTTGGGTGAACTGCCTTATCTGCCGCGCGCCGAACAGCGTGATTTGAGTGGTTATCTGGATATTACGTTACTCGGGGGTGATGCGCTGCACAGCGAGAGTGCAAAGCCCGCCGCCTGATGAAACAAAATGCGGCATATCGCACGCAGCTGAATCCGGAGTTTCAGGAGCGGCTGCTTTTTTTTATGCCGTAAACCTTTTTATATTCAATCATCTGTCCTGAATTTTCCCTGTCCGCTGTCGCCCTGGCGCGTTTCATGCATCAGGCAAACTGATAAATCGTTTGCCGGAGCCCTGCTATGTCGCACCCAGAAGAAGAGAAAGGTTTGTTATACGGGCTGGATGCCCGCATCGGTCCTGCACCGGCGTTCTTTGCCGCCCTGCAGCACGTGCTGGCCAGCGTGGTCGGTATCATCACGCCGCCGCTGATTATCGGTTCCGTGCTGGGGTTACAGGCCTGGATTCCGTATCTCATTAGCATGTCGCTGCTGGTTTCCGGACTCGGCACCTTTCTGCAGGCGCGCCGTTTCTGCGGCATTGGCGCAGGCATGATCTGTCTGCAGGGCACCAGCTTCGCCTTTCTCGGCGTCATTCTCTCGGCGGGGATGACGGTGAAAGCGCAGGGCGGTTCACCGCAGGCGATCCTCGCTATGATTTTTGGCTGCAACCTGGTGGCGGCGCTGATCCCGATGCTGATTAGCCGCTGCATCACACCGCTGCGAAAAGTGCTGACCCCGGTGGTGACCGGTACGGTGATCACCCTGATTGGTATCAGCCTGATAAAAGTCAGTATTACCGACTGGGCGGGCGGGCATAACGCCCGCGATTTTGGTGCGCCGGGTAATCTGGCGCTGGGGGCGCTGACCCTGCTGGTGATTATCGTGCTCAACCGCTCCCACTCGCGCTGGGCGCGGCTGGTGGCGGTGGTCGCCGGCATTGGTGCGGGCTGCATCGCGGCGGCGCTGAGCGGTCATCTGCCGCTGAAACCGATGGCGGATACGCACTGGCTGGTGCTGCCTTCGCTACTGCATTTTGGCTTTGATTTTAGCTGGACGCTGTTTGTGCCGATTGCGCTGGTCTCGGTGATCTGTGTGATTGAGGCGGTGGGCGATCTGACCGCCAACTGTCTGATTTCACGCCAGCCGCTGGAAGGCGACGGGTTTCAGCGCCGGCTGCAGGGCGGGATTCTGGCCGATGGCCTCAGCTGCCTGCTGGCGGCATTGTTCTCAGCGTTTCCCAATACCACCTTTGCGCAGAACAACGGGGTGATTCAGATGACCGGTGTCGCCAGTCGCTACGTGGGGATGGTGATTGGCCTGATGCTGGTGCTGCTGGGCATCTTCCCGCTGGTCGGCAACCTGCTACAGCAGATTCCGCCGCCGGTGCTGGGCGGGGCAACGCTGGTGATGTTTGGCAGCGTGGTCGCCGCCGGTATTCGCGTGATGACGCAGGCACCACTGGGGCGGCGTGAGATGCTGATTGTGGCGGTGTCGTTTGGCATTGGCCTCGGGGTGGAAGCGGTTCCGGACGTGCTGAAACAGTTCCCGCCGCTGGTTAGCAATCTGTTTGGTCATGCAGTCACCACCGGCGGGATTCTCGCCATGCTGCTGAACGTGGTGCTGCCGAATGAAGCTAAAACGGTTGCGGCGGTCGGCGCGGTTGAAGAGAGCCACTGACGCACAATTTACCTGGAGAATCGCGCCCTCCGTGGCGCGGTTCGGTCGGGGTTACGGGTTGAGACGACGGCGTGTACGGCCGGAGCTGAGGTAATCCGCGATGTAATCCTGCGAAATTTCGCCGCTGTAGCGACCTTCCTCATCGACAATCGGCATCCATACCGTGTTGTGTTCATACAGCTTCGACAGCACCACGCGCAGGTTCTCCTCCGCTTTGCCGGTGACCTTAAAGGTGTGCAGCATCTCCTCGCAGCGGCCGGTGGCACCGCGCGCTTCACGACGTTTGACAAAGCCCAGCGGTTTGCCATCTTCGTCGACCACCGTGACCGAACGCATGTCGTTGTCGTCCATGGTCGCGAACGCCTCCTGCAACGGGGTACTGCGCTGCACGGTGATGGTTGGCTGTTGATCGGTGACGTCGCCCGCCTGCACCAGCAGCAGACGTTTCAGCGTACGGTCCTGACCGACGAACGAGCCGACAAATTCGTTGGCCGGCTGCGCCAGCAGTTCGTCCGGGCTGGCACACTGCACGATTTTGCCCTGGCCAAACACCGCGATGCGGTCACCGAGTTTCAGCGCCTCATCAATATCATGGCTCACCAGCATCACGGTTTTCTTCAGCTGGCGCTGCATATCGAGGAACTCGTTCTGAATCACCTCGCGGTTGATCGGGTCGACGGCACCGAACGGTTCATCCATCAGCAGTACCGGTGGATCCGCCGCCAGCGCGCGGATCACGCCGATGCGCTGCTGCTGGCCGCCCGACATCTCACGCGGGTAGCGATGCAGAAACTTCGTCGGGTCAAGCGCCACCATGCTCATCAGCTCCGTCGCCCGTTCCCGACAGCGTTTTTTGTCCCAGCCCAGCATGCGCGGCACCACGGTAATGTTCTCTTCAATGGTCATGTTCGGGAACAGACCAATCTGCTGAATCACATAGCCGATATTGCGGCGCAGCGTGACGGTATCCTGCCCGCTGGTGTCTTCGCCATTAATTAAAATCCGCCCGCTGCTGGCGGGGATCAGACGGTTAATCATCTTCAGCGTGGTGGTTTTGCCGCAGCCGGACGGGCCCAGCAGCACACACATCTCCCCGGCAGGCACTTCCAGGCTGACGTTATCGACGGCATTGAACGTGGTGCCGTTTTTTTGCGTAAAGGTTTTCGTCAGGTTTTCCAGTTTTATCATTATCGAATCCCCTTAGGAGTCAGCGCCGACTGCAGACGGTGCAGCAGCCAGTCAAGAATAATCGCCAGTAAACAGATCATCAGTGCGCCGGCTATCAGCATACGCACATCGCTGCCGCTGATGCCGTCCAGCAGTTGCAGGCCCAGGCCGCCGGCACCGATCACCGCCGCAATGGCCATCACGCCGACGTTCATCACCACGGCGGTACGGATACCGCCAAAAATCACCGGCAGCGCCATTGGAATTTCCACCCAGCGCAGGCGTTGCCAGAAGGTCATGCCGATACCGCGACCGGCTTCGCGCAGCCCGGGCGGTAGATTTTCCAGCGCGGTATGGGTATTACGCACAATTGGCAGCAGTGAATAGAGAAACACCGCGGTAATCGCCGGCAGGGCGCCAATCCCCTGACCGATCAGTGAAAACAGCGGAATCATCAGGCCAAACAGCGCAATGGTCGGGATGGTCAGCACGATGGTAGCGATGCCCAGCACCGGTGTTGCCAGCCATTTGAAGCGGACAATCAGAATGCCCAGCGGCACGCCGACGAGGATGGCAAAACCTACCGCCACCAGCACCAGCCAGGTGTGCTGCCAGGTCAGCGCCAGCAGCGTGTTCCAGTTATCCATGATGTAATGCAGGGTATCCATTGCGCCTCCTTACAGCATGTTTTTGGATTTGAGGAAATCACGCGCCACCTGCTGCGGCGACTGGTGATCGATATCGACGCGCTTGTTCATCTCGGTGATGGCTTCATCGGTGATCAGCGGCGACAGCGCATTCAGCGCGGCCTCAAGGCCGGGATGGCTTTCCAGCACATCCTGACGCACTACCGGCGTGACGTTGTAACTTGGGAAGAAGTGCTTATCATCCTCCAGTACTTTCAAATCAAAGCCTTTTACCCGGCCATCGGTGGTGTAGATCAGTCCGGCATCGACAAAGCCGTCGCGCACCGCGTTATACACCAGGCCGGGGTCCATCTGACGAATCTGCGGGCGATCCAGCGGCATGTTGTAGGCTTTCTGCAGCGGTTTCAGACCATCCGAGCGGCCGGCAAATTCCAGATCGAGACCGAGTTTCCAGTTGTGATCCGGATCGGTGTTGCGCACCTGTTCCAGCTTCGCCACCAGCTGCGACATGGTGCTGATGCCTTCCGCCTCAGCGCGCTGGCGCTGCATGGCAAACGCGTAGGTGTTATTCATCGGGGCAGGATTGAGCCACACCAGTCCCAGCTTCGCGTCCAGCTGTTTAACGGTTTTGTACGCCTCTTCAGACGACATCGGCTTGTTGATATGGTTAAAAATAATCAGCGAGGTGCCGGTATATTCCCACGTCATATCAATCTGCTTGTTGATCATCGCGTTGCGCCCGATGGTGGTGGCGATGTTGGTTTTCGGGATGACCTGAAAACCTTTCTTTTGCAGCCACATCACCGTCATGGCAGACAGGATATGCTGCTCGGTAAAGCTTTTGGTCGCCATCACGATGGGCGCGGCGGCGAGCGCGCCGTGACTGAGGGTTAAGGTGGCGGTCAGGACCAGCGCGGTGCGTTTGACCCAGCGCGCCAGCAGATTAGCAGTGGCCATAATTACATGCTCCGGGTTAAGCCGCAGAGTGCGGGCTGAGAACGCGTCCCAATGCTGCCAGCAGCATGTCGAGGATCAGGGCAAACAGGGCGGTGGCCACTGCGCCGAGGATCAGCGTCGGGAAGTCGTTGAGATAAATACCGGGGAAAATCAGCTCGCCATAGCTGCTGGCACCAATTAGGAAGGCCAGCGGCGCGGTGCCGACGTTAATCGCGGTCGCGATGCGCACCCCGGCGAGGATCACCGGCAGCGCATTCGGCAGTTCAACCCGGCGCAGCCGCTGCAGTTTGGTCATGCCGATACCGTTGGCGGCTTCAATCAGCGACGGCGGCACCGCGCTCAGACCGGCATAGGTGTTGCGCACAATCGGCAGCAGCGAGGCGAGGAACAAGGCGATCAGCGCCGGGCGATCGCCAATGCCGACAATCACCATCGCCAGCGCCAGCACAGCCAGCGGTGGCAGCGTGTTACCGACATTGAAGATTTGCATCACATATTCAGCCCAGCGACGGGCGAAGGGACGGCTGAGCAAAATCCCGCTCGGGATGCCAACCAGTAAAGCGCATAACATCGACCAGAACACTAAGTACAGGTGTTGCTGCCCAAGGTAAAGTAAATCCACCTTGCGGTCGCGCAGCGTATCCAGCCCTAAACCCCACACCAGCAGGGCTATCACCACCACGATGGCGAGCAGTGCCAGCCCGGCACGTCGGGCGAGCGATGCATTGTGCATAGCGTGCGTCTCCCTGATTGAAAAAATCGATTGATTTTATGACGTTATTTTCAGCGTACCGGCGTTATGCGGTGCAATACACAGACGAAAATCCAGCACGCTGTCAAATTGCAGTTAAAATGACTGTTTCCCGGCTTTTTCACAGTGAAAAACCAGAAACTGCCTTTAGAGCTATAGCAACGCTTGATGATCATTGCCAGTTTTCACGGCAAAATCAGGTAGATACAAAAGCGGTAAAACTAAGCGAAACCCGCATGAAATAAGGTGTCGCTCGACAATAAAAAATTTTCATCAAGATAGGTGACATTGTCACAAGCAGGCGCACACAGAGGAAACTGAGTCGGCGAAATTTCGACTAGCCTTGTAAGAAAAAGGGAGACGTATGACTGAAAGCGCACAATTACAAACGGAACATCGCCACTGGATTCTGATTGCCTGCATGCTGGCGATGTTTATGGCTGCCATTGAGGTCACGATTGTGGCCACGGCTATGCCAACCATCATTGCCGATCTTGGCGGTTTCGCGCAGTTTGGCTGGGTATTTTCTATTTATCTGTTAACGCAGGCGGTAAGCGTCCCGTTGTATGGCAGACTGGCGGATATCTGGGGCCGCAAACGATTATTTTTCATCGGCGTAACGCTGTTTTTGCTGGGCTCGGTGCTGTGCGGTTTTGCCCATAGTATGACGTGCCTGATTGTGTTTCGTGCCTTTCAGGGCCTGGGTGCCGGGGCGATTATGCCGCTGACCACCACCATCGTGGCGGACATCTATTCGCCGCGCGAGCGCGCCAGCGTACAGGGCTGGCTCTCCAGCGTCTGGGGCGTCGCGGCCGTCATTGGTCCGCTGAGCGGCGCCTGGCTGGTTCAGCACTTTAACTGGTCGGTGATTTTCTGGGTAAACGTGCCGATTGGTCTGCTCTCCATGCTGCTGCTGGCGCGTTTTCTGCCGGCGCGCGAACAGCATCAGGGCGCAACGCTGAATCTGACCGGCAGCTGCTGGTTGATGATCAGCGTCACAGCACTGCTGGTGGCGCTGTTACAGGCGGAAGCGCTGGGTTTCTGGCTGGTGCCGTTTCTGGCGCTGGCGCTGCTGGCCGGCTGGCGGCTGAAACATCATGAGCAGCGCGCCGATGCGCCGCTGTTTCCGCTGGCGCTGTGGCGCAGCCGCCTGATTGTGGCCGGCAATGCCGGGAACCTGATTATCGGGGCCACCATGATGGGCATCAGCGCGTTTCTGCCGACGTGGATTCAGGGCATTACTGGCGGCACGCCGCTGCAGGCGGGCAGCGCGCTGGCGATGATGTCAATTGGCTGGCCGCTGGCCAGTACGCTCAGCGGGCGCCTGATGCTGATCACCTCATATCGATTTACCGCGCAGCTCGGCGCGTTTTTACTGATTGCCGGTAGCGCGCTGTTACTGCTGCTGCGCGCCGACAGCAGCATCATGCAGGCCGGGCTGACGGCGTTTGTTATTGGCACCGGGATGGGCATGACCAGCACCACCTTTCTGGTGTCGGTACAAAATCATGCGCACTATGAAATTCGCGGCATCTGCACCGCCTCGATCATGTTCAGCCGCATGCTGGGTTCAGCCATCGGCACGGCGATAATGGGCGCGGTGCTCAATCTCAACCTGTCGCTGCGGCTGCCGCAGGCCAGCGATCCGATGCAGAAAATTATGGCACCGGAGAGCCGTCAGGCGCTGCCGCAGGAGCAGTTACACTTCTGGACCGGACAGATTGCCAGTTCGCTGCACTGGGTATTTGTGGTGGCATTGCTGATTGCGCTGTTGACGTTGTGGATTGCGTGGCTGATGCCGCGTCAGCGGCCGGAAGCGGAATAAAGCAGGGCGGCCGACCAGCCGCCCGAAGGGATTACTGTGCGGGAGCATCCTGCGAGCTGCCCGCGCTATCCGGCACGCTGCTATCCGCATCGCGACCGTTTTTCTTGTAAACGATTTTCTGCGTGTCGTTTTCACAGTGGCCAACGACCTGACCGCCTGCCTGATCAACCTGATCGTTCGGCACGATATCCAGCGTAAAATCTGATTCCGCCACGCCATTGTTGATGATCTTTTTGCTGATGTCGGCGCGCACGCTTTCGCAGGACGCCTGTACCGCCAGCGGTAACGCCAGCGCCATTAGCAACACAACTGCATTACGTTTTTTCATCACTCACTCCTTGTTGCGTCATTCCCGTGAAAACTATAGCAGCTGGCGCGCATCACGGCGCCAGCGGACGGCCGGTGCGGCGATCGAGGCAGCGCAGGGTGTTCGGTTCCCAGTACGCATTAACGTTGTAGCTTTTTTCGCAGGCGTCGCGGGTATCAAAGGCCCGGTCTGCCTTGTCGAACTCTTTCTCCACGCGGGTATTCACCTTGTTACGCAGGTTGCGTGTATCGTTCCACTGCTCTTTGCTCTGACGCGCCGCCTCGTTGCTGGCCGCGTTGTTGCCATCTTCAATAATCAGGCGATCCGTCTTAGCGACAGCCAGCGGCGCAGTCAGCATTACGCTGGCGGTCAGCGTGGTAGCCAGCAGGGCGGAAAACAGTTTTTTCATCGTCATTTCCTTTCGTTAACTCCAGCACAGCGCGCAGGGCGGCTGTCACAACACTGTCTGCCAGTATATCATCGCTGCTTCTTTGCTCACCAGCGGTGAGCGGTTTGTTTAACGATCAGAGAGACTTTGTATGCTGGTGAAAACCGCGCTGCTGTTTTTTATCACTGCGATTGCCGAGATCACCGGCTGTTTTCTGCCGTGGCTGTGGCTGAAGCGCGGCATGAGCGCCTGGCTATTGTTACCGGCCGCAGCCAGCCTGGCGCTGTTTGTCTGGCTGCTGACCCTGCATCCGGCAGCCAGCGGCCGGGTATATGCGGCTTATGGCGGCGTGTATGTGTTAACGGCGCTGATCTGGCTGCGGCTGGTCGATGGCGTCAAACTGAGTGCGTGGGATTGGGTCGGTGCGCTGGTGGCGTTCAGCGGCATGCTGATTATCGTTATCGGCTGGGGCAAGGCCTGAACCGGCCGCGCAGGGCGACCCGACGGGCCGCCACGCTAAGCTTGCTTATCCTTTAAACACTTTCAGTCCGGCGGTGGTTTGCGTCACCGGCATGATTTCCAGCGTGTTGATGTTGACGTGCTTCGGCAGCGTGGTCACCCAATAGACCGCTTCCGTCACGTCTTCCGCCGTCAGCGCGGTGGTGCCTTCATACACCGCATCCGCGCGGCCATCGTCACCTTTGAAGCGCACGTTCGAAAACTCGGTGCCGCCCACCAGGCCAGGCTCGATATCGGTGACGCGCAGCGCGGTGCCGTGCAGGTCGGTGCGCAGGTTGAGGCTGAACTGGCGCACAAACGCCTTGGTTGCCCCGTACACGTTGCCGCCGGCGTACGGCCAGCTGCCGGCTATCGAGCCAATGTTGACGATGTGACCGACGTTGCGCTCTACCATGGCAGGCAGCACGGCGCGCGTCATGTACACCAGCCCTTTGTTGTTGGTGTCGATCATATTTTCCCAGTCTTCAACACTGGCTTTATGCGCCGGTTCGACGCCCAGCGCCAGCCCGGCATTGTTAACCAGCACATCGATATCACGCCATTCGGCGGGCAGGGCGGCGATGGCTTCTTCGATAGCCGCGCGGTTACGCACATCCAGCTGCACGGTGTACAGGTTGTCGCCCAGTTCCTGTTTTAATTCCTGCAAACGCTCAGCACGGCGTCCGCTGGCGATCACTTTGTGACCTGTAGCAATGAAGCGGCGGGTGATACTTTGACCAAAACCGGCGGTCGCACCGGTAACAAAAATAATCATCTCACTGTTCCTTATACGATTTCAGGTTCTCTGCCACACCTTAGCATTAACCCCGCAGCGGCGCTCATGAAAAGCGTGAGCGGCGTGTTGCAGAATCTTTCCTGCACGTTTGCGGTGCAGCCCTGCACCATGAGCGTGCCCGATCAGGCACCTTTTCCCGGCGTAAAACGCCAGCACAATGCGCAAGGGCAATACCACGAACAGGCAATCGGTTACGCATACGATTGCCTGCAATTTTTGCGACGATAATCGCGCTGAAATTGTGTATTTATCTGAATTTAAAGTGATTTTTGGATGGGCTTGCCTGGCATGCGGTTTGCAATATCTTTGCTATATCTATCTGAAACCTGCATTACACCCTGAAGGAAGCGTCATGTCTGACTCTGTTGTAACCCGCCTGCGCGCCAGTTTTTTTGATTTTCCCGCGCTGGCCGACCAGCCCGATGGCCTCGCCGACCAGGCACGCTATCTCGAAGACGGTCTGCTGACGCTGCGCGACGGCAAAGTGGTGAGTCTGGAGCGCTGGCAGCCGGCACATCAACACCTGGAATCAACGCAGGTGATCGATCTGCGCGGCAAGCTGATCCTGCCGGGGTTTGTGGATACCCATATTCACTATCCGCAGACCGAAATGATTGGCGCGTTCGGTGAACAGCTGCTGGAGTGGCTCAATCAGTACACTTTTCCGGTCGAGAGCCAGTACCACTGTGCGGCGCACGCGGCGCGCATGTCAGCGTTTTTCCTGCAACAGCTGCTGGCCAACGGCACCACGACTGCGCTGGTGTTTGGTACGGTGCATCCGCAATCGGTAGACGCGCTGTTCAGCGCCGCCGAACAGCTGGAGATGCGGCTGATTGCCGGCAAGGTGATGATGGATCGCCACGCACCGCCGGAACTGACCGAAACGCCGGCGCAAAGTTATCAGCAGACGCGTGAGCTGATTCAGCGCTGGCACCAGCGCGGGCGTCTCGGTTATGCGCTGACGCCGCGCTTTGCGCCGACCTCATCGCCACAGCTGCTGGAAAAAGTGCAGCAGCTGAAAAACGAGTTTCCCGATACCTGGCTGCATACCCATCTCAGCGAAAATCAGCAGGAGATCGCCTGGGTAAAAACGCTGTTTCCCGCCCATGATGGCTATCTTGATGTGTATCACCAGCATCAGCTCACCGGCAAACGCAGCGTATTTGCCCACTGCCTGCATCTGGAGGATCGCGAATGGGAGTGCCTGCACGACACCGACTCGGCGATGGCCTTCTGTCCGACCTCCAACCTGTTCCTCGGCAGCGGACTGTTCAATCTTAAACGCCGCTGGCAGCAGCGCGTGCGCATGGGCATGGGCACCGATGTCGGCGCCGGCACCACCTTCAATATGCTGCAGACGCTGGGTGAAGCCTATAAGGTGGGGCAGCTGCAGCAGTACAAACTCAGTGCCGCAGAAGCGATTTATCACGCCACGCTGGGCGGCGCCCATGCGCTGGATCTTGATGACAAAATCGGCAACTTCAACCCCGGTAAAGAGGCAGATTTTGTGGTGATCGATCCTGCCGTATCACCGCTGCAGCAGCTGCGCATGGCCAACAGCGACGATATCCATCAGCGTTTGTTTGTCCTGATGACGCTGGGTGATGACCGTAACATCGCGCAAACCTGGGTCAACGGTAAGTGCGTATGGCAGCGCGAAAGCCATACGCACGCGCAAGGTTGTTGCCAGGCGACGAAACTGCCAGGATAAAAGCATCCCGCCGCAGGTGGCTGCGGCGTTGCTGATTATCAGGAGCGATAATGACTTCACGTGCCAATCCGTTTTTTAACGTCAGCCCGTTGCCGTACCAGACACCGCCGTTTGATCTGATCGACGAAGCGCATTTCCTGCCAGCGCTGGAAGCCGGAATCGCCGAAAAGCGCCAGGAAGTGGCGGCCATTGCCAGCAACCCCGAGCCGGCAACCTTTGCTAATACCTATGAAGCGCTGGAGCGCAGCGGTAGCCTGCTAAATCGCGTGTACCCCGTTTTTGCCGCGATGACCTCAGCCAATACCAGCGAGCGGCTCCAGCAGGTTGACGAGCTGATCACCCCGCAGCTGACGGCGCTCAATGACGAAATCTACCTTAACCCGGCGCTGTTTGCGCGGCTCGACAGCGTGTATCAGCAGCGCGGTTCGCAGTGCCCGGATGCCGAAGCGATGCGTCTGGTGGAAGTCACCTGGCAGCGCTTCCAGCTGGCCGGTGCCAGCCTGAGTGAGAGCGATAAAGCGCAACTGCGCGCCTGCAATCAGGAGCTGGCCAGTCTGGGCACGCGTTTCGGTAACCGGCTGCTGGCAGCAACTAACGCCGCCGCTTATACCGTCAGCAGCGCGGCGGCGCTGGACGGCCTGTCGCCGGCGGCGCTGGCACAGGCGAAGGACGCCGCCGAGGCGCGCGGGCTGCACGATGCATGGCTAATCCCTCTGCAAAATACCACCCAGCAGCCGGTGCTGCAGTCGCTGACGGTGCGCGCCACGCGCGAAGCGCTGTTTCAGCAGGCGCTGACGCGCAGCGAGCAGGGTGACGACAACGACACGCGCGCCATCGTATCGCGCATGGCGCAACTGCGTGCGCAGCAGGCCAGTCTGCTGGGCTTCGACAGCTTCGCAGCATGGAGCCTGCAGGATCAGATGGCGAAAACGCCGGAAGCCGCCCAGTCCTTTATGCGCAACATCGTGCCCGCCGCGACGGCGCGCGCCGGGCGTGAAGCGGCGGATATTCAGCAGCTGATCGCCGATCAAAACCACAGCTTCACGCTGCGCGCCTGGGACTGGAATTACTACGCGGAGCAGGTACGCACCGCGCAATACGCGCTGGACGAAGGGCAAATCCGCCCCTATTTTGAGCTCAACACTGTGCTGGAAAAGGGCGTGTTCTGGTGTGCCAGCCAGCTGTATGGCATTCGCTTTGAACAGCGCCACGATCTGCCGGTCTACCATCCGGACGTCAACGTTTATGAGATTTTCGATGCCGACGATGCACCGTTAGCGCTGTTCTACACCGACCTCTTCACACGGGATAACAAGAGCGGTGGCGCATGGATGGGCAATTTCGTCGACCAGTCGACGCTGCTGGAAAGCCGGCCGGTGATTTACAACGTCTGCAATTACAGCAAGCCGCAGCCCGGTCAGCCGGCACTGCTCAGCTGGGATGAGGTGATCACGCTGTTCCATGAGTTTGGCCACACGCTGCACGGCCTGTTCGCCACCCAGCGCTATGCCAGCCTGTCCGGCACCGCCACACCGCGTGATTTTGTCGAGTTTCCGTCGCAAATCAACGAACACTGGGCCAGTCAGGATCAGGTGTTTGCCCACTATGCACGTCATTATCAGACCGGTGAAGCGATGCCCGCTGCGCTGCGCGACAAAATGGTGCGCGCCGCGAAATTCAACAAAGGCTATGACATGACCGAACTGCTGGCGGCGGCACTGCTTGATTTGCAGTGGCACTCGCTGTCACCGCACGATAATCCGCAGGATGTCAGCCATTTTGAGCAGCAGGCGCTGGCGGCGGAGAATATTGCCCTGAGTGCCGTGCCGCCGCGCTATCGCTCCAGCTACTTCCGTCATATCTGGGGTGGCGGCTATGCGGCCGGGTATTACGCCTATATCTGGACGCAGATGCTGGCCGACGATGGTTATCAGGCGTTTGTCGAGCGGGGCGGTCTGACGCGCGAAAATGGTCAGCGCTTCCGTGAGCAGATTCTGTCGCGCGGTAACAGCAGCGATCTGCAGCATCTGTGGCTGGCCTGGCGCGGTAAAGCGCCGGACATCGGGCCGATGCTGAAACACCGCGGCCTCGACGAGGCGTAACGCGCCGTAACCGAAGGGCCAGCCAGCGCTGCAGCTGGCTGGCCTGCACGCTTATCCCAGCGGACCGCCTTCAATGGTGTCACACATGCCGGCCAGCACGCGCTCGCCGGTTTCCTCTTTCAGTCCGGCATACCATTCCGCGGTGACCGCCGCATCTTTGGCGTGGGTGACATCACAACGCTTGCGCGCTTTCAGCACCAAATCACGGGTGCGCGCCACGCGCCGCGCTTCATAGCGCAGCAGCCCGTCCTCAATGCCCAGGGAGTGGGCGGTCAGGGTTTGCGCCAGTACCACCGCATCTTCCATTGCCGCACAGCCGCCCTGACCGATATCCGGCGTAGTGCTGTGTGCCGCATCCCCCAGCAGCGCCACACGTCCTCTGACAAAGCGGCTGAAGGGTTCGATATCATGAATCTCCACGCGATTGGTGGTTTGTGCGTCAATGCTGGCGATCAGCCGCTGGACCTGTTTGGCCCAGCCGGCAAAATAGCCGCGCAGATCGTCTTTCACCGTTGCGCGATCCTGCGCCAGCCCTTTCGGCAGCGGGACATCAAAGAAAAAGTAGAAGCGGTTACCGCTCACCGGCATCAGCGAGACGCGCTTGCCCTCGCCGACAAACGTGGTCCACTGATCGGCGGGCGCGATGCTCTCATCAATAGTGACCAGGCCATTCCAGTTGACGTAGCCTGCGTAGCGGCGCTCGACGTGTTCGCCCAGCACGTGATGGCGAATCACCGAGTGGGTGCCGTCGGCGGCCACCATAAAATCCCCTTCAGCCTGGCTGCCGTCATCAAACCAGGCGGTCACGCCGCTGGCATGCTGCTCCACCCGTTCAACGCGTTTGCCAAAGCGGATGCGTTCGCGGCCGTAGCTGTCGATCAGCAGCGCCTGTAGCTCTGCGCGTGCGACCGGATAGGGATACTCGCCAACCTGCTGCACCAGCGGTGACAAACTGAAGCGGGTCAGGGTGCTGCCGCTGTGGCCATCGTTGTAAGCCATAAACGCCATATTGCCGCCGAGCGCGCGCAGCTGTGCCTTGAGACCCAGCGCATTGAGGCACTTCACGCCGTTAGGCCAGATAGAGATGGCCGCGCCGACCGGTTTCATCTCTTTCACCGCTTCATATACCGCGGTGCTGAAACCCGCTTTTTCCAGCGCCAGCGCCGCGCTCATGCCGCCGATGCCCGCTCCAATCACAATCGCTTTCATTACCGTCTCCTTTACTGTGCACCCTAAGCCCTGCAACTTTTGTACCATCTTGCAGGGTCAGGGTGATGGCGAGTTAAGGTATTGAAAATAATGATTTATATTCTGGTTGGGTCAGACGCTGCTTCGGCAATGGGCGCAGATGCTGCACCTTAACAGGGCATCAACAGGAGTAAGGTGAACCAAAGGTTTCACGCTGGCAATCATCCGGCCAGCGTTCATACTCTCTACATCCATCCTGCGAGGACTGAATGATGAAGTGGATAATGATGTTATGGCTGCTGGGCAGCCTGAGCGCAGCGGCGCAAACGCCGTGGCAGCCTGAGAGAAAAGGGGATTTGCCGCAGCTCACGCCGGTAGCAGCGAAGTGTGATGTCTCTTCCTGTCAGCAGAATTGTTACGTGCAGCAATCGCAGTGCAAGAATGACAACGGCGGCGGCTGTGGCTCGCTGGCGCAGATTTGCGTACAAAACTGTGCCAGCCAGTGCCGCTGAATGAAATAAAACTGTCATAACAGGGTGCTAGCGTATTTCCCCGGCAAGGTAATGTTCTGATAACAGGGGAAAATAATGAAAACCCGCTTCACACTGCTGGCAATGGTGCTCCTGCTGGCACAGCCGGCACATGCTGTTTCTCTTTCTCAGGCGGCGGCGCTGGCCGCAGCGACCGCACCCGGTGCTTCTCCCGCCTATAGCGCGCTGGCCCGACAGGCGCTGGAGGCTGAGCGGCGCTATCTGCAGGGTGATAATCCCAGGCTGACGCGTGCGCAGCTGGAACAGGCGAAGCAAAGCGCCAGCCGCGCGGATGTTGCCTGGTTGAAGGCCAGCGGCTATGACTTCAGGATTAAAGAAAACCAGCAGGCCGGTATCGCACTGCTGGCAAGCTTCAGCGCGCTGCCGCCGGCGGTGCTGGATGCCAGCCGCGCCAATGTGACCGCCATCAATCTGAACGCCACCGCGCCGGTGCGGCGGCAGGCGCTGGCGGATGCGGAAGCCATCAGCTCGCTTTACTTCCTCGCCGATGCGCTGGGACCGCGCCTTGGTAAGGCGTTTCTTGCCGCTTACGACAAGGGGGAAATTGCGCAAGCTGCGGCGTTGATCAAAGCCAGTGAAGTCAGTACCAGCGCGGCAAAAAAACATTTCAACTATCCGCGACCGTTTCTGCAGCCGGGAAATACCATTCACCTGGTGCCGGATGACGTGGTCATCAACGATAATCAGCGCTATACCGCCGACGGCGGCTCATTCCCCAGCGGTCATACCAATACCGGCTACACCGATGCGCTGTTGCTGGCGGAAATGGTGCCCGAGCGCTTCAACGCCCTGCTGACGCGTGGCGCGCGCTACGGCTATTCGCGGCTGGTGCTGGGCGTGCACTATCCGCTGGATGTGATCGGTTCACGCATGGTGGCTGAGCGTAACGTCGCGCATTATCTCAACGATGGCCAATATCAGATGCTGTTCCGGCAGGCGCGCGCGCAGTTGCGCAGTGCACTGGAGAAGGAGTGCGGCACCACGCTGGCGCAGTGTGCACGCAGCGCCGGCCGGGACGATCCCTACGCTGCGCCGGCGATGCAGGCATTTTACCGCTTCACCATGAGTTATAACCTGCCAAAAGTCAGCACGAAATCTGTCCCGCTGCAGGTGCCACCGGGCGCAGAAGTGCTACTGAAAACAGCGATGCCGCAGCTGAGCAACGCACAGATTCGCCGGCTGATGAGCGAAACGGCGCTGCCCGATGGCTATCCGCTTTCAGGCGATGCGCAGCAGTCGTTCTGGCAGCGGGTGGATTTGAACGCCGCTTACGCCCGGGCAACCGCTGGGCGCTGAGGCGACGGCGGGGCGAGGGTTCAGCCCGCCGGATCGTCTTTGATGCGGCGATCGATGGCGAAGGGAGCGTAGGTCGCTGTGGCAATCAGCGCGGCCGCGCCCGGATGATCGGGGTTAAACAGCGCATTATCTTCGCCGGTGAGGATGCTGGGTACCGTCATCAGCAGGGGAAAGCCGTTGTGCGGATCGAGAAACGCCGCGCCGATGGCCTGCGTCTCCTCCTGCTGCTGATATTTTTCCCAGCCGGCCGGCAGTTTACTGCTGTCGAGGGCGATGATGTCGGATTCCGGTACCGCCACGGTAAACACCACAAAGCGGCTTTGCTCCAGCAGCGTTTTTCCGGCGTGCACCACCAGTTCCAGCGTCGCCAGCGCTTTTGAGCTGCTGAGGTAAACCGCTTTCATCCCGGGCGGATTCCAGCGGCCACCCCATTTTTCTGCGCCAGCACCGTTAAACGCCTGGCTGGCGTACTCCGCTTTGACAATTCGATAGAACACCCTGACGGGTGCGGCCGGATCCTTCCGTCGTGTCATCAGACAATCACTCCGTGCTCCAGGCGGCCAATCAGCGTCAGCACCGCATCGCAGCCGGCGGGCGTACTGAGCATGTTAATCGGCTGCGCGTTGTCGAGCGCCAGCGCAGGCTGATACATCCAGTGCATCGCCACTTCCGGATCGCCAGCGAACAGCTGGATCACCGCATCCAGCACTTCAAACACCTGATAGATGCGTGCACCCTGTTCGACCGAGAGCTGCGATCCGGACTTCTCGCGGCGCCGGTAGGTATTGCGGTCAATCGAGACCATTTGCGCGATGTCGATCGGCGTCGCTTTCAGAATCGTGGCGGCGCGTTCGACAATGCCGACATCCATGCCGTCGGTGATCAACTTATGCGCCTTAAGCCGGTTACGCGGCAGCCCCATCTGATCCATAAAAGAGGGGCGGGCGTGCTGAATCAGCGACGGATCAAAGATGCGCGATCCGCTGGTGGGATTAAAAGCCGATGCGGTGGACATCACAACCTCCTGATAATGTTCATGTGAACATTTTTATGCATCAAGTGTACAGCATTTGCCCGCCGGTGTCATGGTTTGTTCACGCCGCACCGCCATTAACTGGCGGTGCGCCAGATGTCGCTCATCGCCAGCTCAAGTTTTTTAAACAGCCGGTAGCGGGTGTCATGGAACGCGAAGCGCGCCGCGCGGGGCTGCAGCGCCTCCGGCGCAAGGGTAACCGCCTGTTGCACGGCGGCAGCCAGATTCGGCCACTGACCCACACCCACGCCCGCACACAGGGCCGCACCCAGCGCCCCGGTTTCGTGGCAGGTTGCGACGCGAATCGGCATCCCCAGCACATCGGCAAACATTTGCGGCCAGACACTGCTGCGCGTCGCGCCGCCGGAGAGCGTGGCCTGGTTGACCGTAATGCCGGCCGCGCGCAGCCGGTCAATGTGCGCCCGGTGGGCAAAGGTCACGCCTTCAAACAGGGCAAACAGCATGTCAGCGCGCGTATGCCAGCCGCCGAGGCCGTAAAAGCCGGCTTTGGCGGGTTCGGCTTTCCGCCCTGAATAGAGGTAAGGGTGATACAGCGGCAGCTGCGCGTCAGGCCTGACCTGTGCCACGCTGTCGCTGCTGCGCGCCGCCCCCTGGCCGGCGCGGCCATCATCAAATTCACGCAGGAACCAGTCAAGATTGGCGGCAGAAGTGGCGCTGGCCTCGATCGCCATGTAGCGGTCGCGTTCGATGATCGAATTCATAAACACCGGGCGCAGATAGTCAGGTTTGTCGACCACCACCTGATTGATGCTCCAGGTACCGGCGACAATGGAGGCCTCACCGCAGTTCACAACGCCCGAGCCAACCGCGCTGGCAACCACGTCAAACATGCCGGCCACCACCGGGATGCCGGCCGGTAAACCGGTGAGCTGTGCCGCCCGGGCCGAGACCACGCCGGTAACCTCGCAGGATTCACGCAGCGGTGGTAGCAGGGCGAGCGCCTCTTCAATGCCATATAACGCCAGCAATTCACGACTGTAGCTGCGCTGGCGATAATCAATCAGCCCGGCACCGGCGGCATCCGAATAGTCCGCGCTGACGTTGCCGCACAGAAAATGGGCGATGACATCTTTGGCACACAGCAGATGGCCGATCTGCGCCCAGCGTTCCGGCTGATGCTGACGTATCCAGCTGATCAGCACCGGCGTGGCGGCGGGCCACGGTTTCTGCAATGACAGCGCGTAAATCTGCTGCGCCGCACCGCTGGATTCCAGCGCCTGCACCGTGGCGCTGGCGCGATGATCAATCGACTGGATGCCAAACAGTGGGCGCTGCTGACGATCCAGCGCATACAACCCGTTGCCGTGACCGGCGGCCCCGACGGCAATCACTTCGCTGCCACGCGTGCCGGCTTGCTGCAGGCAGCGACTCACCGCGTTGCTGACGCCGCGCCAGATATCTTCAACTGGCCGTTCAGCATAGCCTTCCTGCGGCTGATGCGTTTCGCCGGCGCACTCCGCTACCGACAGCACGCGACCGCTCAGGTCAAACAGTACCGCCTTGATCATGGTGTTTCCGGCATCGATGCCGAGAATCTGGCTCATATCCGACTCCGTTTCAGGCGAAGACGGCGCACCGCTTAAGCGCCGGTGCAGGTCACGCTTAACCCTGCTGGTAGATGTCCAGCGCATCCGCGCCGCTGACACCCTGATGGATAATCGCCATCAGCGCGCTGACCACGCGTGACGGATTATCATGTTGATAAACGTTGCGGCCATATACCATGCCGCTGGCACCCTGCGCCATCAGCGCGGCGCTTTTCGCCAGCACCGCGCCCAGTTCCCCTTTACCGCCGCCGCGCACCAGCGTCGGACAGCGCGCCGCCTCCACCACGCGATGGAAATCCTCTACGTTGTCCGTGGGGTCGGCTTTAATGATGTCGGCGCCCAGCTCCCGCGCCAGCCGCACCAGCGGCACGATTTGTCTGACGTCACCCAGCGAGCCGTACGCCGCGCCCTGGCCGGCGGGGGCCATCACCAGCGGCTCCACCATCAGCGGCATGGCATAGCGATCGCAGGCCTGGCGCAGGCGGCCAATGTTCTCCACGCACATGCGAAAAATGCCCGGTTCATCCGGGATCTGGTAGAGATTGACCACCACCGCGGCGGCATCCATCTGCAGCGCGGCAAGAATCGGTGCCTCCGGATTGTGCAGCACCGCCCACATTTCGCGATGGCGCGCCGCGTTATAGGCATTGCCGACGTCGGTGCGCATCACCAGCGCCGGTTTGCGCCCGGCAACGCACTGCAGCAGATCGGCCTGACCATAATTGACCTGGATCGCATCCGGCTGTGCGGCAATCAGGTTGCGCATCACGCTTTCAATATCTTCCAGCCCCAGCAGAAAGTCGGGCTCGTTGGCGATGCCGTGATCGATCGCCACATCCAGGCACTTGCCGTGGTGAAATAACCGGTTGAGGCGAACTTTAGGGGTGAGTGACATCCTGAACTTCCTCCTGTGAAAACGCGGATGCGAGCGCGTGCAGCCCATGGCGCTGTGCCAGGCTGATTGCGGTGTGCTGCAGATGTTCAGCGCGCTGACTGTCTTGCCAGCCGAGCGAGTCAGCCAGCAGCTGCGAAATTTCCTGCATGAGCGGCGGCGTTAATTCACCGCAGATAGCCAGCGACGTGCGACGCACCAGCACATCTTCCAGCTGGCACACCTGTTCATGCTCAATCAGATAGCGCAGTTCGGTGGCGCTGTAACCGGCATGATGCTGCAGCGGCTGTTCGCCGTGCTGCTGAATCTGCTGCAACAGCGGCAGGGCCCGGCTGCCGTAGCGTTTCGCCAGTTGCGTCACGCGCACCAGCGGAAGGTCATATTGCTGCGCCAGCGCACTGAGCCAGGCGGGCTGGGCGGACGGCGCCGGAAAATCCCGGCCGCCGCCAATCGGCAGGTCGCTGCTGGAGACGCGACGCTTTTCTCCCAGCAGGCGCAACACGCGGTCGGCGGCCTCTTCCCCGAAGCGGCGGAAGGTGGTCCATTTACCGCCGACCAGACATAGCGTGCTCCAGGCACGCGCGTGGTCAGGCGGCAGCAGCACCAGCGAATGGTTACGTGAAATCTGGCCATTCACTTTGGCCTCGCTGGCCGGCAGCGGGCGCACGCCGCAGAAGGTGTAAACCACTGCGGATGCTGGCACCACAATGTCAGGAAATACAAAGCGCAGCGACTCAAGAATGTAAGCCTGCTCTTCGGCTTCGCACACCACGCTATCGGGATCATCAACGCGGATATCGGTGGAGCCCACCAGCACTTTGCCGAACCAGGGAAACATGATGCACACCCGGCCTTCCTGATTTTCGAAATAGACCATTTCACCGTCCAGCATCTGTAACAGCTGGGGATGATCGAGGATCAGATGCGACCCTTTGGTGCCGCCTATCAGTCTGGTCGGTGGTGAATACACGGCCAGCTGCTGATTCAGCTGGTCGATCCACGCGCCGCCGGCATTCACCAGCACGTGCGGCTGCAGGCTAAAGCGCTCACCGCTCAGCGTATCTTCCAGCAGCACCGTCTCGTCGCTGGCGCTGACCACCCGCAGATAATTGAGCGCCAGCGCCTCCGGGCAGGCGCGTTCCGCATCTTCAATCAGCTCAAACCCGAGTCGCTCCGGCGCGCTGATCCACGCATCGTAGTAGCTGGCGCTGTATTTCACCCAGGGCGCGAAGCCAGGCCAGCGATCGCGCGTGGCGGCTTCGTTACGCAGCTGGTGGCGCGGCATAGCGCCATACTGTCGCGTGTAGAGGTCGTACAGGCTCAGGCCGGTTTTGATCAGCAGCGCGCCGCGCCGGGTGGGCTTATCGCTCAGGCGCAGGAAACGTCGCGTGGCGTTAACCAGTCCACCGCCGAGATTATCGATCGGTACGGTGGTACGCAGCGGAAACACATAGTGCGCGGCGTTTTTCAGCAGGCGATCGCGCTCCATCACCGACTCCTTCACCAGGCCAAACTCGCCGGTCTCCAGATAGCGCAGGCCGCCGTGAATCATGCGCGACAGCGCGCCGCTGGCCGCCTGGCACCAGTCACCTTTCTCCACCAGCACCGCAGGAATGCCCTGTAATGCCAGCTCACGAAAAGTACTGATGCCGTTGATGCCGCCGCCGACGATCAGCACCGGCAGCGAACTGCGCGCGCGCAGGCGGCTAAGCCGTTGTTTGCGGGTCAAAACCTGTTCCATTGTCAGCTCCTTGCGATGAACGCTTACTTGTCAAAGGTATAGGAGCGGGCGCAGCAAACGGCAAATCAGGTCATAGAGGATGTGATTTTGTTCACTACCAATGAGAATTGTCGGGAAGCCTGGCAGGGGTAACGATATACTGCCGGTCAGACATCATGGTTAACCTGCAGGAAAAGGAATTTTCATGTTTTCATGGGCCCGATTAAGCGCACTTGCGCTGCTGGTCAGCGGCAGTGCGCTGGCAACGACATCACCAGACAGCATCATCAAACCGCTGATGCAGCAGTATCAGATCCCCGGTATGGCGGTGGCGATTCTGCACGACGGCAAAACCGAATTTTATAACTACGGCGTGGCATCGAAAGAGAGCGGACAGCCAATCAGCGAGCAGACGCTGTTTGAAATCGGTTCGCTGAGTAAAACGTTTACCGCCACCTTAGCCAGCTATGCGGCGCAGCAGAACAAACTGAAATTCAGCGACGCGGCCAGCCAGTGGCTGCCGGAACTGAAAGGCAGTGCTTTTGATCGCGTCTCGCTGCTGAATCTGGCGACGCACACCAGCGGCACGCCGCTGTTCGTACCGGATGACGTGACCAATACCCGCGAGCTGATGCGCTGGTACAAACAGTGGCAGCCAGAGGCCCAGCCGGGCACGGTGCGGGTTTATTCCAACCTCGGTATCGGTATGCTCGGCATGATTGCGGCTAAGAGTCTGCATCAGCCGTTCATCAGTGCGATGGAAAAGCAGCTGCTGCCGGCGATGGGCATGACGCACAGCTATGTGCAGGTGCCTGCATCGCAGATGGGGCGCTACGCCCAGGGTTATAACAAGCAGGATCGCCCGGTGCGGGTGACGCCAGGCCCGCTGGATGCGGAATCCTATGGCCTGAAATCCACCTCTGCCGATCTGATTCGCTGGCTGGCCATTCAGCTGCAGCAACAGCCGGTCGCGCCCGCATGGCAACAGGCGGTGGCCGCGACGCATCAGGGCTATTACCACACCGAGGCCGCTTTTACTCAGGCGATGATGTGGGAGTATTACCCGTTGCCGGTGACCACGCAGCAGCTGGTGGACGGCAACAGCGGCGCGCGCATCATGAAGGGCATGAAAGCCACGCTGATTACGCCGCCGCAGACTGCGCCGCAGCAGGCGTGGTACAACAAAACCGGCTCCACCAACGGATTCGCCACCTATGCGGTCTTTATTCCGTCGCAGCGGGTTGCGCTGATTATGCTGGCAAATAAGTGGTTCCCGAATGACGATCGGGTGGTGGCTGCGGAAAAAATCATCAGCAACATCGGGACGGGCGAATGATCACCATCAGAGCGCTGCGCGCAGAAGATTTTATGCCGTGGCTGGCGCTGTGGCAGGGCTATCAGCGCTTTTATCAGACCACCATTGACGATAACACCACCGGCGAGAGCTTTCGCCGCTTGCTGTCCCGCGCGGAACCCATGCACTGTCTGGTGGCCGAGCAGGACGGCGCGATGGTTGGGCTGGTGCATTTTCTTACCCATTGCTCAACCTGGACTCAGGGCGACTACTGCTATTTGCAGGACCTCTACGTCAGCGAAGCCGCGCGCGGTCTGGGCGCCGGCAAGGCGCTGATTCTGGCGGTCTATGAACAGGCGGAGAAGCTCGGCTGTTCGCGCGTTTACTGGCTGACGCAGGCGTCTAATAGCCACGCGCGGGCGCTGTACGATCGGCTGGCGCAACAAACCGACTTTGTGCAGTACCGTCATTTATTCGATCAGCCGTAATTTTCCCGGGCTGCCATGGAGGGCGGCCCCCGCGTGCCTGGTCAAGGCGCGCTTGCGTTATTCATCTCATCATTTCGCTCCCTGAACCCTTTCAAACGAAAATCCCTCAGATAAATAACTGTGACCATGCTCGCTATTTTCTGCCTGAGTGCTGTCTTTTTGTTCGCTGGATGTTATGAATGAATATGTAATGTGTTTCGATTGAAACTAAAGCGTAAACAGACGGAGTGCGAGATGATCACGACTTTTACCTCAGAACAACAACCCGACGATTTTAAACAGCATGTGCGCCTGATGAAGCAGGCGCTCAGAGCACAGATTGGCGATGTCGAAGGCCTGTTTGAGCAGGTCAGAAGTAAGATTGTCAGTGAAATCGCGGCCGCGCGCGCCGAAGAGAAGCAGCACGGAACGGCGTGGCCGCAGGTCAGCTTCGCGGATCTGGCCGCTGGCCGCATCAGCGAACAGACCAAAAATCACATCCGCCGCCGTGGCTGCGTGGTGGTAAAGCAAACCTTCAGCCGTGAGCAGGCGCTGGCGTGGGATGCTGACATGCTCAACTACCTTGACGACAATGATTTTGACCGTGTCTATCAGGGGCCGGGTGACAACTTCTTTGGCAACCTCGACGCCTCGCGGCCGGAGATCTATCCCATTTACTGGAGCGATGCGCAGATGTCGGCCCGCCAGAGCGAGGCCATGGCGCAAACCCAGGCGTTCCTCAATCGCCTGTGGAAATTCGAATCCGCCGGTACGCGCTGGTTTGATCCAGACGTGAGCATCATCTATCCGGATCGCATCCGGCGCCGGCTGCCGGGTACCACCTCAAAAGGGCTGGGCGCGCACACCGATTCCGGCGCGCTGGAGCGCTGGCTGTTGCCGGCCTATCAGCAGGTGTTCAGCAAGATCTTTTCTAACCAGTTCGATCAGTACGATCCGTGGGATGCGGCGCACCGCACGGATGTGCAGGAGTATCAGTCTGGCACCACCACCAAATGTTCGGTGTTCCGCACTTTCCAGGGCTGGACCGCACTCTCTGATATGCAGCCCGGTCAGGGACTGCTGCACGTGGTGCCGGTGCCGGAAGCCATGGCTTATCTGCTGCTGCGTCCGTTACTGAAGGATGTGCCGGAAGAGGAACTGTGCGGCGTGGCGCCCGGCAAAGTGCTGCCGGTATCGGAGCGCTGGCATCCGGAATTAATTGCCGGCCTGTGTTCGATCCCGGCGCTGCAGGCGGGCGATTCGGTGTGGTGGCACTGCGATGTGATACATGCGGTAGCGCCGGTAGAAAATCAGCAGGGCTGGGGCAACGTGATGTACATTCCCGCCGCGCCGATGTGCGATAAAAACGCCGACTATGCGCAGCAGGTGGCGCAGGCGCTGGCGACTGGTGTCTCACCGGGCGATTTCCCCAAAGAGGATTACGAAGCCAGCTGGCGCGGTCGTTTTACGCCGCAGGATCTGAATGAAAACGGCCGGCGCAGTCTGGGATTAGCGTGATTTCTGCTAAGCTGGGCAAAAACTTTTTTACAGCAGGCTCTATGAACGCACGTCATCAGCACATTATTCAACTGGTCAGCGAGCGCGGCAGCGTCAGCGTCAATGAACTGGCGCAAACCACCGGCGTTTCGGAGGTGACGGTGCGCCAGGATTTGAACCTGCTGGAGAAGGGCGGCTTTCTGCGCCGCGTGCACGGTTCCGCCGTGGCGCCGGAAAGTGATGACGTAGGCGCGCGCATGCAAACCCGCTTTGCGGTGAAAAAACGCCTGGCGGAGTACGCCGCCGGGCTGGTTAACCCCGGCGAAACGGTGTTTATTGAAGGTGGTAGCACCAATGCGCTGCTGGCGCGAGAGCTCAGCCATCGGCAGGACATCACCATCATCACCGTCAGCCATTACATCGCCGGACTGCTGCGTGAGCAGGGCGGCGATGTGATTATTCTCGGCGGGCTGTTTCAGAAAAGCAGTGAGTCGGTAGTCGGGCCGTTAACGCGGCTGTGCATTCAGCACCTCAACTTCCATAAAGCGTTTATTGGCATTGACGGCTGGGATGAGGCGACCGGTTTCACCAGCCGCGACATGCTGCGCTGCGATGTGGTGAACGCCATCATGGAAAAGCCCACCCACACCGTCGCGCTCACCGACTCCTCCAAATTTGGTCAGATTCATCCCTATGCGCTGGCGCCGCTACAGCCGTTTAAGCAGGTGATTACCGACGCGGAACTCGCCGCAGGCTGGCAGCAGCAGCTGCGTGCGCAGTCGCTGCAGCTCAGTCTGGTTTAACCTTTATTGCGTTCAATCTCTCCCTCAGGCTTAGCGTTATCAGCTATTGATTGCATCGACGCACTATTCATGTAATAAATAAAGTTACATGAAGGCAACCGATCGGGACAATGATGACGCAAAATACCAACGATATCTTCAACGAAGAGTTTGCGCGGCAGTACGACGCGTATAACGGCAAACATCAGCCAATCGCCGATAATCTGCATCTGCTGATTTCACTGGTGCTGGACAACGCGCCGCCGCAGGCGCGGGTGCTGTGTGTGGGCGTCGGGACCGGCAGCGAAATTATCCGGCTGGCGCAGCAGCACCCGGAATGGCAGTTTACCGGTGTCGATCCTTCACCGGACATGCTGGCGGTCTGCACAGAAAAACTCACCGCCGCCGGGATACGGGCGCGCTGCCAGCTGCATCAGGGCTACCTTAACGACGTGCCGGTTACCGCCGATTACGATGTGGTGCTTTGCCTGCTGGTGACGCATTTTATCCAGCATCCGCAGCGGGCGGGTATTTATCAGCAGATGCAGCAGCAGCTCAAACCGGGCGGACGCTTAGTGACGGCAGAAATTGCCGGCGATGTGCAGGATACCGGCTTTGATGAACAACTGCTGTTCTGGAAAACCATGCATGAGAGCGCCAGCGGCAGGGCGCAAAATCTGGATGAGATGAAGCAGATGCTGACGCAGCGGCTGCTGTTGCTGCCTGCAGCCCAGACCGAAGCGCTGATGGCGCAGGCCGGGTTCACGCCGCCGCAGCGCTTCTTTCAGTCGCTGCTGATACATGGCTGGACGGCGCGCAAGCGCTAAACCGCTTAATAAGGTTGAGTGAGCTGACGATTCATGAAGTTAGCAGCGCCTGCGCGGTCAGCTCGTCGGTGATCAAACCGGTGACGAGTCCGCTGGCCAGCACCGCGCGGATCGCCGCCACTTTGCTCGGTCCGCCGGTCAGCGCCACGATCTCTGCGCGCTGCGCCAGATCCAGCGGCACCGACAGCGTGCGTGCCGTCAGCGAGTTGTGAATCATCTGCCCGTCAGCGGCAAAAAAGTGCCCCAGCAGTTCGCCCACCGCGCCGGCTTCCGACAGGGCGCGGATCTCGGCTGCATCGATCATCCCGGCTTCCACCAGCTGGGCGGCCGGTTCCACGGTGCCAATGCCCACTAGCTTCACTTCACTGTGCGCGGCCATGCTAAACACTTCGCTGACACCACGCTGCGCCAGCAGCACATCGCGATCCTCTTCGGTGTTAGCAAAAAACGGTACCGGCATCATGTAGGCCTGCGCACCGGTTTTTTCGGCGATGCGATGCATGACGTCATGCGGATTGAGCGCGTAGTTGCGCGTCAGGCAGCCGAGCAGGGAGACAAAGCGCAGGTGCGGCGCGTCGATGCGTGCCAGCTGGTGAATTGCTGCCGACAGCGTCCGGCCGTGGCCGAGACCCAGCGTGATCGCCGGCGTGGAGGCCAGAAGATTACGCAAATAGTCGGCACCGGCCATGCCCAGCGCGCGCACCGGCAGGTCTTCTTCACCGAGATCGGGTGCCACCTGACAAAAGTTCAGGCCGTAGCGGCTGCGCAACTGCTCTTCCAGCGTCACGCAGGCGACAATCGCGCCGTCGATGGTGACTTTCACCGCGCCTTCGGCCACCATGCGCGCAATCAGCCGATGGGTTTTCACCGACGGCAGGCCGAGCCGTTTGGCCACTTCAGCCTGCGTCAGGCCGCCAACATAGTGCAGCCAGGCCGCCCGCAGGGCCAGAGAGTCATCGCGTTCAGCGGAAGTCGGTGCGGATTTCATCGGGTTGTCCCTGTCTGGTTGAGGGGTGCTGCGGGCTGACGAAAGCCCTCAGCACGGCATGCTCACGCGAGATGCAAATCCTGCACCCCGGTATCAATATGGTCGGCCCAGAACGCCACGCTTTCGGCAATCTCCGCCACCACATTGCTGTCGGTGGGTTCGCGCTCTTTGAAGCTTAGCTCGAGGCAAATCTCGTTATCCTGCGCGCCGCCGCGCGCCAGCGCCTCAAGCAGCGGCTGCGGCTGAATGCGACCGCCGGCATTGTACTGCAATGTAAAGGGCCTGTGCCCGCCTTTATCCATCATGCTCTGCTTTATATGGATGATGGGCGAAAAGCGCGGCACCGCTTCAGCCCAGGCGTAAGGGTCGTAGTCACGCGGATCGGCAGAAGTGACATCGCCATGATCGATATCCGCCATCATCCACATCGGCAGGGCAAACTGTGCTGCGCTCAGTCGCTGCTGCAGCGCCATACAGGCGGGAATGGTTTCGCCAAATTCGCGTCCGACGCTCATCGGTTCCCAGAACAGGTAACGCAGACCGGCCGCTTTGGCGTGTTCCGCCACTTCCGCCCAGCAGTCAATAGCGATGGCAATCAGCGCTTCACGCCGCGCCGCATCGTTAAAATCCCGCTGGGTGAAGATGGCAAACTGCGAGCCTACCGCGACGCCGCCCAGTTCCGCGGTGATGTCGGCAAAGGTTTTAAACCAGTCAATGTAGTAGCGACGTACCGCCGCATCCGGATGACCAAAATGGTTGAGGCGGCCATACGGGCCGGTCATGCCGGAGGTGACGCGCACGCCGGTGGCACGCAGCGCCTGCTGCATGCGGCGCGTCATGTGGGTGAGCGTGGCAGCAGGCCAGCCGGGATTGATAAACTCATGCGTCAGCTGCAGATCGCGGATGCGGATCTGCTGCGCCACGGTGTGAATTAAATCGCCGGGATCGGCGAAGCGGTTCACCAGCGGATTGGTATTCAGCGAAAGCGTTAATGGCATGCGGCACCTCTCAGCCAGCGTGGGCGCGCAGCGGCGCGGCAGGGTGGAAAGTCTGTTCGAACCACTGGCTGAACGCGGTGCGCTGTGCAGCGCTCAGGTGCAGCTGATGTTTGGTGCGACGCCAGAGAATGTCTTCCGGCTGCTGCGCCCATTCGTACTGCACCAGGTAACGCACCTCGGCCTCGTACAGCTGGCCGCCAAAATGCTCACCGAGATCGCTCAGCGAACTGGCGTTGCCCAGTAGCGTGCTCATACGCGCACCGTACAGTCGCGCATAGTGCTTGCGCAGCGGCTGCGGCAGCCACGGCCAGCGCGCTTTGATCTCCTCCAGGAAGCTGTCAAAATCGGCATGGGCGATCTCGCCGCCCGGCAGCGTGGCGCTGCGCGTCCAGTCCGCGCCCATGTTGGGGAAAAACGGCGCCAGCTGTTGCAGCGCATGCTCGGCCAGCTTGCGGAACGTGGTAATTTTGCCGCCGAACACGTGCAGCAGCGGGGCATCCTGTTGATTATCGAGGTCGAACACATAATCCCGCGTCACCGCCGAGGGGTTGCCTTTGCCGTCGTCAAACAGCGGCCGTACGCCGGAGAAGCGGGTAATCACATCGCTGGCGCGCAGCTTAACCTTGAAGTAGCGATTCACCACGTCAATCAGATACTGCTGCTCGCTATCATCCGCACTGACATCTTCCGCTTTGCCCTGCCAGGGAATGTCGGTGGTGCCGATTAACGCTTTATCGCCCTCATAGGGATTGATAAAAATCACCCGCTTGTCGGTGTTTTGCACCAGATAGGCCTGCTGGCCCTCCCAGAATTTCGGCACGATGAGGTGCGAGCCTTTCACCAGCCGCACGCTGCGCTGGCTTTGCGTATGGCTAACCTGATTGACGATATCCAGCACCCACGGCCCGGCGGCATTCACCAGCGCGCGGGCGAACACCGTGCGCTGCGCGCCGCTGGCCTGATCCTGCAGGGTAATTTGCCATTTGCCCGGCAGACGCTGCGCTGCCACGCAGCGGGTGCGTGGCAAAATAGTGGCGCCGCGCTCGGCGGCATCCAGCGCATTGAGCGTCACCAGCCGGGCATCGTCCACCCAGCAATCGGAGTACTCAAAGCCTTTCTGGTAGCTGTCCAGCAGCGGCGCGCCTTCAGGATCGCGCGTCAGATCGAGCACGCGCGTGCCCGGCAGTTTTTTGCGTCCGCCAAGGTGGTCATACAGAAACAGCCCCAGCCGTACCAGCCACGCCGGACGATCGGACGGGCTGTGCGGCAGCACAAAGCGCATCGGCCAGATAATGTGCGGCGCCGCGTTCAGCAGCACCTCGCGTTCAATCAGCGCCTCGCGCACCAGGCGGAATTCGTAGTACTCCAGATAGCGCAGGCCGCCGTGCACCAGTTTACCGGAGCGCGAGGAGGTGCCTGCGGCAAGATCGTCTTTTTCACACATCATCACCGACAGCCCGCGCCCGGCGGCATCGCGCGCGATACCGGCACCGTTAATGCCACCGCCGATCACAAACAGATCCAACGTGTTGTCACTCATGCGTTACTCCTTAAAACTGTTTAATGCCTGCCAGGCGGCAGGAAGATCGCGGCGGATCTGCTGATACTGGGGGAACAGCTGCTGGTAGCGCTGCATCAGCGCAGGCGACGGCGCTTCGGCGTCGTCCAGCAGCGGGCGCACCCAGCGTTCAACGCAGTGCGCCATGTCCGGATACGCGCCAATCGCCACCGCCGCCATCATGGCCGCACCCGCTGCGCCGGCCTCCTCGCGCTGGCTGATGCGCACCGGCGCGCCAATACAGGCGGCAAGGATTTGCCTGAGCGGTTGCGATCGCACCGCACCGCCGGTAAGGCGAATTTCTCCCGGCAGCGTGGCGCCCATCGCCTGATAACAGTCGCGTGCCGCCATGCCGATGCCTTCAATCACGCCGCGCACCAGGTCGCCAAAGTTGTGCTGGTAGTTGAGGCCGGTGAAACTGGCGCGCGCGTCGGCGTTGACGAACGGTCCGCGCTCACCGGCCAGCGAAATGTAAGGATGGAACAGCAGGGTGCCCGGCTGCGCGTCGTTGAGCCAGCGATCGATCTGCTGCACCAGCCGCGCATGATCGGTTTCACAACCAAAACTGCTCAGCAGATCGCTGGCCACGTTCAGCAACCAGTCGAGATTGAGCGTGGAGGCCATGTTGGTTTGCACCTGAGTGACATAACCTGGCCACGGCAGCGGGATCACGTAGCCGGTTTGCGCCGGGTTGAGCCATACCTCGTCAATGGTGACGCTGCGCAGATGCACGCCGGTTGAGCCGACAATCGAACAGGCGGTATTGGCTTCACCGGTGTGCACCCCGGCACCGAGCGCGGTCATCGCCATATCGACATAGCCGAGACACACCGGCGTGCCAGCCAGCAGGCCGGTTTGCCGGGCGGCGTCAGCGGTGAGGCCATGGGTGATTTGCGTACCGTCGATAATCTCCGGCAGCAGGTGGCGCCGGTGGTTAAGCCCCAGCGCGTCGATTACCGTGTCGTCATAGCGCTGGTGGCGATAGTTGCCAAAGGTAAAGCTGGCTTCAGACGGATCGGTGGCGCGCACGCCGGTCAGATTGAGATAGAGCCAGTCCTTGCAGTGCAGCGCCACTTCGGCGCGCGCCAGCAGTTCGGGATAGTGCTGGTCCATGTGCGCCAGTTGCGCACCCTGCTGGCAGGTGTTAAGACCGGTACCGGTGGCCTGAAAGCGTGCGGCGGCCAGCGGCTGCTGATTAAGTTTTTCCACCGTGGCGGCGGCGCGGGCATCCAGCCAGATCCACGCATCGTCCACCGGCTGATTATCAGCACCGACCAGCCAGCTGCCATCGCCTTGGGCGGTCACCGCCACGGCCACCACGCGCGCCGCCAGATTCTCCACCCGATCGCCGAGCTTGTGAATCGCACTGACCGCATCCTGCCAGGTTTGCGTCATTGACTGCTGGGCGGCACCGCCTGCGCTGCGGTAATAGCGATTGCGCGCCGACGCGCACGCCAGCTGGTTACCTTCCAGATCAAACGCCACCGCTTTAACCACCGAGGTGCCGGAATCCAGACCCAGAATGATATCGCCACTCTCCACATACACCTCCGTTCGCTGCTCGCGGTGCGGAAACCCCTGTTTGGTTTATCCGCAGCCTTGTTAATTAGCTGTGATGATTTTGCTAAATACTGTCTTACACCACTTCTCATGGAGATAACATATCTGGTGTATTATTTTTCCAAAAAAAGAATAAATTTCACTCCGGATGGCGAGCCCGATCACAAAATCAGTGGGGGTTGCGGATGCGCCTGGACACTGTGAAAGGTTTTTAATGATTGTATTAAAGGGGTTTTTAAACGGATTTGGGGTGATTGCAGGCAAATAAGCGATCCAGATCGCGCTGTGCGAAAAATTGCGCGCCACCTGTTGACAATTTAGTCACAACAGCACAATTCTCATCACACAAGTTATCACATTTATAACATTGCAGGGCGATGAACATCGTCGCTGTTCACCCTGAGAGGTCACGTTATGTCCGAGGTCTCAATCTTAACGCAGCAGCTGGCACGCAAACGTCGGCGGCGCTACACGCTCAGCGGCGTGGTGATCGTGGCGCTGGTGGCTGCCATGGCGCTGGATACCAAAGTAGTGCGCATCGGTTCGGCGGACGACGCGCGTCAGCAGGGCTTCTCCGCAGACAGCTACGGGCAGAAAACCTTTCCCGGCATCCAGCAGGATGTCGAAGCGCGCGCGGTGGATGCCGCCACGCTGGCGACCGCACTGAACAGCGATCGGCAGCAGGCGGTGGCCAGATACGGTGTCGGCTCGCCGCTGCCGGTGCTGCCGGTCAAACTGCAGGGCGTGGTGCAGCCGGGGCAAATGGGTGTCTTCCCGTTACAGGTCGCCGGTCTGCCGGCGGGCACGCAGCTGCGGTTGCAAACCGGTCCGGCGATCACCGGCACCGATCTGCGTGATGCCAGCGGCAAAATTCAGTTTGGTGATTTTACTAATCAGATCGAATACCAGAACGCTGGTGCGGCGATTAACCGCGCCATGAAAGCGGCGGTACTGGAGAAACTGGACCGCGACGCGCTGCCGGGCAAAACCGTGCAGGTGGTTGGCGTGTTCCGTCTGCTCAGTCCGACCAACTGGCTGATTACGCCGGTGCGCGTGGAGGTGCAATGAAACCGTTCAACGTCAACCCGGCGCTGCTGAAAGGAGAAGTGATTCTGCAGGCGCGCAACGTCAGCAAAGTGTATGGCTCCACCCATGCACTGAAAGGCGTCAATTTTGAAATCCGCCGCGGCGAAGTCACCACGCTGTTCGGTGAAAACGGCGCCGGTAAATCGACGCTGATGAAAATTCTTTCTGGCGTGATTACGCCAACATCCGGGGAAATTCTGTTAAACGGCGAAGCAAAGGTGTTCCGTTCGGCCACCGAGGCGCGCGACTGTGGTATCTCGATTATTCATCAGGAGCTGAATCTCGCGCCCAACATGAACGTGCGTGACAACATTTTTATGGGGCGCGAAATCATGCGGCCCGGCGGGGTGGATTATGCCGAAGAGGCGCGGCTGACCCGCCATCTGATGGCAGCGCTGGAGGAGGAGATTGATCCGCTGACGCCGGTGGAGAACCTGCGTCTCGGGCAGCAGCAGATTGTGGAAATCGCCCGCGCGCTGTCGGTGAATTCACAAATCCTGATCATGGATGAACCGACCTCGGCGCTTAGCGCAGCGGAAGTGGCGGTGCTGTTTCAGGTCATTCGCGATCTGACCAGTCAGGGCGTGGCGATTGTGTATATCTCACACCATCTGGAGGAAGCACTGGAGATCACCGATCGCGCAGTGGTGCTGCGCGACGGCGTGATGACCGCCTACGCCCGGCGCGACGAGATCGACCTCGAATGGATCGTGCGCAACATGGTGGGAGAGCACTTCGACCTCGGTTCACCGCCCGGCGGCTATGCCTTCGGCGGCGACGCGCTGACGGTGCAGGCGTTAACCGTGAAAAGCAAAACCGGTATCCGGCTGGTGGATCAGCTGTCGCTGACGGTGCAGGCCGGCGAGATTGTCTGCATTTATGGCCTGATGGGCGCGGGGCGCACCGAGCTGCTGGAGTGTCTCGCCGGACGGCTGAAGCAGAGCAGCGGGCACATCCTGCTGCAGGATACCGAGATCTCCGCGCTGTCGCTGTCGCAGCGCATCAAAATGGGGCTGGCGCTGGTCCCGGAGGATCGCCAGCGCGACGGGCTGGTGCAGACCATGACGGTGGGCGAAAACCTGTCGCTGGCCAGCATCAGCGAGTTCGTGCGCGGGCTGGTGCTGTCAACGCGACGGGAGAAACAGCTGATTAGTGACAGCATCCGTAACGTGACGGTCAAGACTGCCGGCGGTGAGGCGGCTATCGGTTCCCTGTCCGGCGGCAATCAGCAAAAGGTGGTGATCGGCAAAATGCTCGCCACCCGACCCAAAGTGATTCTGCTGGATGAACCGAGCCGCGGCATCGATATCGGTGCCAAAGCCGAAGTGTTTCGTCTGCTGGCGGAGAACGCCAGCAAAGGGCTGGCGGTGGTTTATACCACCTCAGAAGTGGGCGAGTGCCTGAGTATCGCGCACCGCATCGTGGTGATGAGCAAAGGGCGCATCTCGGCCATCTTCGACGCCAGCGTGAGCAAAGAACGCATTATGGCCGCTTCGGGCGAGTCTCTGGTGGCATGACATGAAAAACGGAGCAAACGGTATGACTGACAGAACCCAAACGCTGGATAGCGCACCGCGGGTGGCGAAACCGGCCAGCGGCAAGCGCCTCAATCTGGCGCGGCTGCTGCTGGAAGGGCGTGCCTTTATCGCGCTGCTGGTGATTATCGCCACTTTCTCCCTGCTATCGCCCAACTACTTTACCGGCGCGAACTTCCTCACCATGGCGTCGCATGTGGCCATCTTCGGTTTGCCGGCGATCGGCATGCTGCTGGTGATCCTCAACGGCGGGATTGATTTGTCAGTCGGCTCGACGCTGGGACTGGCTGGGGTGATGGCCGGCTTTATGATGCAGGGCATCAACCTTGAAGCGCTCGGCGTGGTGCTCTACCTGCCGGTGTGGGCGGTGGCAATTCTGACGCTGGTGCTGGGCGCGCTGGTAGGGCTGGTCAACGGCGTGCTGATTGCGATTTTTCGCGTCCCGGCGTTTGTCGCCACGCTCGGCACCATGTATGTGGCGCGCGGTATCGCGCTGCTGATCACCAACGGTCTGACCTACAACAAACTCTCCGGCAGCGAAGCGCTGGGCAATACCGGTTTCGACTGGCTCGGTTTTAACCGCCTGTTCAACATCCCGGTCGGCGTGCTGGTGCTCGGCGCAGTGGCGCTGGCCTGCGGTTTCCTGTTGAGTCGCTCGGCGTTTGGCCGCTGGCTGTATGCCTCGGGCGGTAACGAGCGCGCCGCCGATCTCTCCGGCGTGCCGGTGAAACGCATCAAAATCAGCGTCTACGTGCTGTCGGGTATCTGTGCGGCGATGGCCGGGCTGGTGCTCTCTTCGCAGCTGACCTCCGCCGGTCCGACCGCGGGAACCACCTACGAGCTGACCGCCATTGCTGCGGTGGTGATTGGCGGTGCGGCGCTGACCGGAGGACGCGGTAACGTGCGCGGCACGCTGCTGGGCGCGTTCGTGATTGGCTTTCTCTCTGATGGCTTAGTGATTATCGGCGTTTCTGCCTACTGGCAGACGGTGTTCACTGGCGCCGTGATTGTGCTGGCGGTATTGCTCAACACCCTGCAATACGGCCGGCGCGGTCGCTAACCCTGTGCGCGCTGGCAGGCTGGCGCGCGAGTAACCGTAAAACAAACCTGTACCCTAATAATAACGGAGCACCTATGTTCACTAAACGTCTGTTTATCGCCGCCGCCGCGATGGCCATCTCCACCTTTGCCTTACCCAGCTGGGCCAACAACGGCCTGATGACCATCATCGTCAACGATCCCTCGAACCCATACTGGCTGACTGAGGGCCAGGTCGCGCAGAAGGCGGCGGAGAAGCTGGGCTACAGTGCCAAAGTTAGCGCGCACAAAGGGGATACCAACACCGAAAGCCAGCTGATTGATACGGCGATCACCAATAAATCCAAGGCGATTATTCTCGATCCGGCGAATGCCGACGGCTCGATTGGATCGGTGAAGAAAGCGATTGCCGCCAATATTCCGGTGTTCGTGATCAATGCCGAACTGAACCAGAGCGGGCTGGCTAAAGCGCAGCTGGTGTCGAATAACGCCCAGGGCGCGGCAGTAGGCGCGATGGAGTGGGTGAAGCAGGTGGGTGACAGCGCCAGTTATGTCGAGCTGGTGGGACCGCCGTCGGATAACAACGCCGCCACGCGCGCCAACGGTTTCGATACCGTGCTGTCTCAGTACCCGACGCTGAAGAAAGTCGGCCAGGAAGTGGCGAACTGGGATCGCACCCAGGGCTTCAATAAAATGCAGTCGCTGCTGCAGGCTAATCCGAACATCAAAGGGGTGATCAGCGGTAACGATGAGATGGCGCTGGGTGCTATCGCCGCCCTGAAGGAGGCCGGCAAACTCAGCCAGGTCAAAGTGGGTGGGTTTGACGGTTCACCGGATGCGGTCGACGCGGTTAAAGCCGGTACGCTGGCCTATACCGTGATGCAGCCGGTAGCGCAGTTCGCACAGAAGGCGGTAGAGCAGGCGGACACTTTCCTCAAAACCGGCAAAACCGGTGTTGCACAGGAGAAGCAGCTGTTTGACTGTATCCTGATCACCAAAGACAACGCCGGTGATTTCGTTTCGCCGTTTGTCCTGAAGCAGTAAGTCAGATTACCGATGGCGGCATTTTAGCCGTCATCGGTTGCCTGCTGCGCGCCTGATTTGCAAAAGAAACGTTTACGCGCTGTAATCAAAGCCGAAACTGCATTTCCGCTTCACTTTCCGGACGAAACATGGCGCATAACCCGCAAGAGACCTCCGCTGGTCACTTCCTGAATGAAACCTTACCGGGCGACAGCCGTCAGGCGCGTCAGCTGGCACGACGCCAGCTCATAGCCGAAGCCGTGATGGCCGAAGGCGCGGTGCGTATCGAAGATATTACTGAGCGCTTCGGGATCAGCCTGATGACCGCCCATCGCGATATTGATGAGATGGTCGAGCGCGGGCTGCTGCATAAATCACGCGGCGTGGTCTCCGCCACACCAACCAGCCTGGTGGAATCCAGCGATCTCTACCGTGCCACGCGCCAGCTGGAAGAGAAGCAGGCAATTGCCGAAGTGGCCGCTGGCTACCTTGAACCCGGCCAGGCGCTGTTTCTGGATGATTCCACCACCGTGCTGCAGATGGCGCGGCTGCTGCCAGCCAAAGCGCCGCTCACGGTGATCACCAACTCGCTGACGTTAATGAATGAATTACGCAACGGTCGCGATATCACCCTGATGGGGCTCGGCGGCCAGTTTCATCACTGGTGTAACGCCTTTATGGGGCGCATGACGCGAGACGAAATCGCCAGCCTGCGCGCCGATGTGTTTTTTGTCAGCATGTCGGCGATTATTGATGATGCGGTGTTTCACCAGTCGGCCGAGACGGTGGAGACCAAGCGCGCGATGTTCGAGGCGGCGCAGAAGCGCATCCTGATGATGGATAACACCAAGTTTGAGCGGCGCGCGCTGCATCGCTTTGCCCACCTGAGCGAGTTTGATGTGGTGATTGTTAATCAGGGCACGCCGGTGCCGGTGCTGCGTCGCCTGCAGGAGCTGGGGGTGAATGTGGTGGTGGCACCGATGAAAACCGGGCAGGGACGCACAGAGGCGTAATGCCCGGTTTGCGCGTTAGCCAAGGCCGATGAAGAAGCCGGCAATGGTGGCGCTCATCAGATTGGAGAGCGTTGCGGCGATCAGCGCACGCAGTCCCAGCCGCGCGATTTCCGGGGTGCGCTCTGGTGCGACGGCCGAAAAGGCGCCGACCACCACGCCAATCGAACCAAAGTTAGCAAAGCCGCACAGGGCGAACGAGACGATGGCGATGGTTTTGCCGTCGAGCGCGCCCGCCTGATGCAGATAAGGTGAAAAGCTGATGTAGGCGACAAACTCGTTCACCACCAGTTTCTGACCTATCAGACTGCCCGCCAGCGCCGCATCGTGCCACGCCACACCCATCAGCCACGCCAGCGGAGCCAGCGCGAAGCCGAGTATTCCCTGCAGGCTGATGTCGCCGTGACCAAACCAGCCGCCGATGCCGCCGAGTATGCCGTTGAGCATCGCGATGATACCGACAAACGCCATCACCACCGTCGCCAGACCAGCGGCTATTTTCATCCCGGTAATCGCTCCGCTGGCGGCGGCTTCAATCAGGCTGCGTGCCGGCGTGTCGCTAAACGACAGGTGGGTAAAAGTCACCTGCGACGCTTCCGTTGCCGGACTGAGCAGCCGCGCGAACAGAATGCCGCCGGGAATAGCCATCAGCGAGGCGGCCAGCAGATATTCAATCGGCACCCCCAGCCCGGCATAGCCGAGCATAGTGGAACCGGCTATTGAAGCCATGCCGCTGCAGATGGCGGTGAACAGTTCGTTGCGATTGAGACGGTTGACGAAGGGTTTGACGATGGCCGGGATCTCATTCTGGCCGAGGAAAATGGTGGTGACCGCCACGAAGGATTCGAGTTTACTGATATTGAGCGCGCGCTGAAAGATCCCGCCGAGCAGGCGAATGATGGCGCCCATCACGCCAATATAGTAGAGCACGCTAACCAGCGCGGTGATAAAGATGATGGCCGGCAGAACGTGAAAAGCAAACACAAAGCCGGCGCCGTTAAACACCTTGTCCATTTGCGGTCCGGCCAGCGCGCCAAACAGAAACGCGCTGCCCGCATCACTGTAAGCCAGCGCCTGATGCACGCCGCTGGCGACTTTTTCCGCCAGCCATTTGCCCGGCGGCAAATAGAGGATCGCGCCGCCGAGGGCAATCTGAATCAGTAACGCGGCACCCGTGGTGCGCAGACTGATGTGTTTTTTATTTACTGACAGCAAAAACGCGATCGCCAGTAATACCACCATACCCAGAACACTTCTCATTATATCCATCATGATATTTCCTGATGTCAGCCTGGTGAGGTTGCATAGCGGTATGGGCGACCACTTTCTGCCCATATTGTGGGGTTAAAGGATTAGCGGTACCTGCGCACGCAGTCTTCGACTAAATCCCAGAACCAGGCGGTATCCAGCGTGATGCCCACTTTGGTGTTTGCCGGTTTCCCCAGCACACCCAGCGCATCACACACCGTGCGGCCATAGCAGGGACCGCTGTTGACATCGATTTCGACAAACATCGGCTGAACGTTGAAGGCATCCGGATTGATCAGATAGGCCACACAGGTGGCGTCATGCACCGGGCCGCCTGCCAGACCGTAATTGTCGTGCTGGGTTTTCAGCGTAAAATTCATCATGTCGCTGAACAGCTTTCCGGCCGGGCCGCCGGCCTTTTCCATGCGGGTTATAATGTCCGGCGTGCACACCGTCTGGTGCGTTAAGTCGAGGCCCATCATCACCAGCGGGGCGCCGGCGGTAAATACCACGCGCGCGGCTTCCGGGTCGGCAAAAATATTGAACTCCGCCGACGGGGTAAAATTACCGGTGCCGTAAGCGCCGCCCATCAGCACGATTTCACGGATTTTGGGAATGATTTTCGGCTGCATGCGCATCGCTACCGCAATATTAGTGAGCGGGCCGACCGGCACCAGCGTGATATCCCCGTCGCTGTTCATCAGCGTATCGATAATAAAGTTCACCGCGTGCTTTGTTTCCGCTTTACGCGTCAGCGGGCCGAACACCGGGCCGTCAAGACCGGTTTCGCCGTGAATATTATCGGCGACGATCTGCTGGCGCATAATCGGCTGTGGCATGCCGGCATAAACTGGCGTGTCAATATTCAGCGTCTGGCAAACATTCAGGCCGTTGACCAGCGTTTTGTCCAGAATTTGATTGCCCGCCACGATACTGATGCCGAGCAGTTCTATCGAAGGATGTTTCGCGGCCAGCATGATGGCGATGGCATCATCATGACCGGGATCACAGTCCAGAATAATTTTACGTGCTGTCATGGTTTACTCCTCAGCTTCTTTAGTTATCACCTTAATTTCATTGCAGAAATTTTCCGGTGCGGTAGGGTAGAGGCCTTCACCTTAGCAGCGGCGTGACACGCCAGAGTATGAGAAATCTCATAGTGGACATCGAATGATGAAAGAAATAAATAATGACGCGCTGAAGCAGCAGTTAATAATGGCGTCCGGCTATTGCGATAAATTTTCAGCCGATGTGATCCCGCACACACATTTATTTCATATTCTTGCCGGGGACTATATTGTGCGCGAGGGCGCTCTGCCGGCGTATATGTTTTATCTGGCGCGCGGTCGCACCAAACTGTATGTCACACTGGCCAATGGCCGTATTTCGCTGGTGGATTTCTTTAATGCGCCCTGTTTTATTGGCGAGATTGAAGTGCTGGATGAAACACATGCTTCACGCGCGGTGCAGGCGATTGAAGCCTGCTGGTGCCTGGCGCTGCCGGTGAAAACCTGCCGCACGCTATTGTTAAATGACGCACAGTTCCTGCGCCACGCCTGTCTCGGTTTAGTGAAAAAGAATTTCCGCAATATTGTTACCTCAACGCGCAATCAGGCGTTTCCGCTGGTTAACCGGCTGGCGGCCTTTATCCTGCTGACCCAGCATGAGGGTGTATATAAAGAGAAGCATACGCAGGTGGCGGAGTACCTTGGCGTGACCTATCGCCACCTGCTGTATGTGTTTGCGCAGTTCAGCGCAGAAGGGGTGCTGCGTAAGCAGCAGGGGGGTTATGCGATCGGTAACCGCGCGGCGCTGACGGCCTTAGCCGAAGAGATGGAACCCGGCGCAGCGCTGCCGGGTCACTGAGGTTTATGCGCCCTGGCGGGTGGCCGCCAGCACGATTTCCCGCACGCAGACCGACTGCGGCTGTGAATAGGCGTAATCGATGGCGCTGGCCACGTCGTCTGCGCTGAGCACCTTGCCGCCCATTTCGGCTTTCCACGCGTGATAACCTTCCTTAATTGCTTCGCTGGTGGTGTGACTCAACAGCTCGGTTTCAACTGCGCCCGGCGCGATAACGATCACGCGTACATTGTGCGGCGACAGCTCTTCGCGCAGGTTCTCTGACATGCCATGCACAGCGAATTTAGTGCCAACATACACTGCGTGATTAGGAAACGTCTTCCGTCCGGCCACTGAGCTGATATTGATGATCGTGCCGCTTTTACGGTCAACCATGCCTGCGGTGACCGCCTGCACGCCATTGAGCAGGCCTTTCACGTTGACGTCGAACATCTTATCCCATTCGCCGGCATCCTGTTGTTCAATCGCGCCGAGCAGCATCACGCCCGCATTGTTAATCAGCGCATCGACCGGGCCAAACTGCTGCTCCGCATCCTGCACTGCGGCAGTAAATGCGTGGCGATCGGTCACATCAACCGCGCGGCACAGGGCGTTGGGCAGGTTCAGTGCCGTCATACGATCGATACGGCGAGCCAGCAGCAGCAGGGCATGTCCACGCGCCGAAAGCAGTTTCGCCGTGGCAAGACCGATACCGGAGCTGGCACCGGTGATGACGATTAAGGGTTTAACATTCTGGGTCATAATGACTTCCTCATAGATAAAATTAATGGCGAAGCTGAGGCGTGCACTTTAAATCGCGCGGCAATTGGTGAAAAATGGTTTATTTCTTTCGCCGATATAATGATTTTCTATGGATAAGCGACAGCTAAAAGCTTTTATCTGCGTGTTTGAGGAGCGCAACATCACGCGCGCCGCACAGTTACTCAATCTGACGCAGCCCGCGCTCTCGGCCACGATCAAACTGCTGGAAGAGGAGCTGGCCACCACGCTGTTTATCCGCAGGCCGCGCGGGGTGGAGGTCACGGAGGACGCTCGCGTCCTTTATCCGCAAGCGCGCAAGATGCTCAGCGATATGCAGGCGCTGGTCACACGCTTTCGGCAGCCGTCGGATTGCCTGCCGCTTAAGATTGGCGTCGAAGGGGATGTCGCGCCCGCCCAGCTGGCGCAACTGCTGACGGCCATCCGGCAACATTTTCCCACGGTGCTGCTTAGCGTCGAGCCCGGCTGCGTGGGCGATATCCGGCTGGCGTGTGAAAGCCTGCGCTGCGAAGACGAGCTGTTTATGCCGCTGTTTGAAGAGCACTACGTGCTGGCGTATCCCGCCAGTCATGCGCTAAATCAGCTGGAAACGCTGACCCATGACCTGTTGCATCCGCTGTCGTGGGTAATGGTGCCGACTGATGAGTCACATCAGCGGCTGCTGCCGTTTTACGGTGCGGGTGCGGCAGCGGCCAACGCCGGCAGCTACGCGCTGGCGCTGGATCTGGCGGAAGCCGGCTTTGGCGTCACCATTGCGCCGGCGCCGCTGGTTGCCGCGCGGCATCGCCTGGCCTGGCGCGCTTTACCCGGTCAGCCGCTGATGCGGCGTGTCGGCATTTGCTATGCGGTTCAGGCGCAGGCCAATCCGGCGGTAGAACGGGTGCTGGCGCACTTCAGCCACGGCGTGTCTTTGCGTACATCGTGATAGACCCGGTGCGCTGTCGGGCGCACCGGATCAAAGCGGATTAGCGCGGGTTCATCATGTCAAATATGGCGTCAAAATTGCCGTCGCGTTCGGCCCAGCGCCGCGCGTGGTCGCGCTCCAGCAGCAGTTCGCCGCGCGCGACCAGGCCATTTTCCAGCATCTGCAAAATCTGCGCGATATAGTCGTCCAGCGGCATGGCGCGGGGATCGCTGAGCTGGTGATCACCGGTCAGCGCCGTCTGTAAATACGGCGGCAGCATTTCCAGCACCTCGACCGGGGTATTACGCAGCTGATGACGTAGCGAAACCAGCCAGGAATGCAGAAAGGCTTTGCTGGCGCAGTAGGTGGGAAAACTGGCCAGCGGCATGAAGGCCAGCGCGGAACTGGTTGCCATCAGCGTGGCCTGCGGCTGACGGCGCAGCAGCGGCAAAAACGCGGCGGTGACGCGAATCACACCGAGGATGTTGGTCATCACGATTTGCTCAGCAATATCACTGGTCCATTCGTCCGCCGTCACCGTTTCCGGCTGCGAGATACCGGCGTTGGCGATCAGCACGTTGATATGCGGAAACTGCGCGTGAATCGCTGCGGAACAGCGGGCGAGGGCGGTGGCGTCATTAACGTCCAGAGCAAAGCCAGTAATGGCCGGGCGCTGGGCGGTGATCTCATCGAGCAGCGCCTGACGTCTGCCGGTGATAATGACGCGGTTTCCGCGATCGTGAAAAACCTCGGCCAGGCGGCGGCCAATACCGCTGGTTGCGCCGGTGATGAGCAGGGTGTTGTTGGTCAGTTTCATAATGTGCCTTGTCAGTCAGAGAATGAAAGGCCACGTGCGGTGATGCACTGCTAGCGATCCCGAGAAACAGGATGCGTAGAAAGCGTGAACGATGCCGTGGCGCTGTTCCGGTTTTCCTCTGCGCAGAGGCCCATTCCGGTTCAGGGCGCGTTGGATGACGGTAACGCCTACGGCAAGTCAGAAGTGAGATGCGCGCTTACTATATAGCGAGCCGGGGAGGGATGTCTATCCTGTCGTCCTGTTCCTACAGCCTGTGGCGGTGTGTCTGATTCATGTGGAGGTGCAGGTGTGACATTTTCACTGCAAACCTTTCCAGACGACCGACAATGAAAAAGATCTTATTAACGCTGAGCCTCAGCCTGGCGAGTGGATTATTGAGTGGGATGGCGCAGGCGGATGACTGTGATTTTCCTGCAAACAACGGGCATAAAAATTTCACTATCAATCTGATCACGCCAAATATTACGGTTGGTGCTGATGTGCCGGTGGGCACCATTATTCATCGCCAGAGACTGAGATCGGCAGACAGTTTTACACCTCAACTGGTGTGCCATACATCGGATAGCAATAACCCATTTCCGGTTCAGCAATTTGTGAGTTTAACGAATACTCAGCCGCTTGTTCCTGGCTGGACTGAAAGTTATCCCGGTGCAGTCTATCAAACGTCAGTACCGGGAATTGGCGTGGCGGTAATCAATGAGGATGGTTATGACCAATCCAAAGATAAAGCCATAAATGGCGTACCTCTGCAAAAATGGGAGTATCCTTCAACAAAATACGGGAGCTCTGACGTATTAATTCGGAATCAATTTTCTCTCGTTTTCATTAAAACCGGACCGATTGGACCTGGCATTATCAACGGTACACAATTACCGACGGTGGTATTAAATGTGAGCAGCAACCGCCCGGTGACAGGATTACCGAAAGAAGTATTCCGGGAGAACTTTGCTGGCTCGATTAACGTTGTTGCGGGCACGTGTAAGACTTCCGATGTAAATGTGCCGATGGGGAGTTATGGGCTGGATAAGTATTTTAATGGTAAAACATCAAATACTCCATGGAAAGGCTTCTTAATCTATCTACATGACTGCCCGGTGTTTCACGGTACTTATACCAATATCGATAGTCCTCCTTTATACAATATTGGCGGAAGCACACAGGCTGGACTTATGGCGCGAAATTATTTTGAAGTCCAAATTTTACCGACATTTGGGGTTGTTGATGTCGCTAATGGTATTTTTAATTTAAGTAATGAAGAAAATTCCGCCTCAGGTATTGCTATCCAAATGGCAACGGGACAGCAAGCTACGCCGATTGACCTAAGTAAAGTTATTAAGCAGGAATTTCTCTCAACAGGTGAAAGTACGCAAGCCATAGTCTTATTGGCTCGCTATATCCAGACAGGCACAACTGTTACGCCGGGTAAAGCAAATAGCAAGGCGATGTTCACGATCAGCTATCACTGAGGGGCGATGAATTTGTCGCGACAGCGCGTTGACTGAAATCACCATAACCGGATGCTTTTGCAGGTAAGCGTAGACCCGTTGAGCGATGTGGTTGTCAGGTAACGGCATGAGGATCTGGGGATTGTGGCGAGTCAAAACACCGGCGGACATCTCGATTTAGCCGGCATCATCAAATGGCGCATAATGTATATTATGTTAAATAAAGTATCTGATCACGTATCTCAATCCTTCAGTTTCGCCCTTCACGCCTCTTACCTATCCCACCGGTCTGTTTAATTGACACCACGACGTTATCCTGGTGCGCATCAATGCGCACCCTACAGCTGACTGCCCGGTCAGCTTCGCACTTTGTGGCTTTTATCATGTCTTTAGCTCATCCAGCATGACAACGCTACGCGAAAACTTCCCGGTTATCCCTCAGCGCTTTTGCCAGATTTCACGTAGCGCGATCGGTCTGTTTGCTGGATACCACTCACGAGTAACTCTGGTGCGCATCAATGCGCAACCTGCAATGCCACTCCGCACTTCACAATCGCAGGGGCGCCATTCATGGCGACCGAACCCGGCGCCGTCAGCGGATTGCCAGCCTCATTTATCTTTAAAATAATCTTCCGGCATTTGTCCCGGCGGCATGTTGATTACGGCATCATTATCCGGACCTTCATTCTTCATGTAGGTCACTTTGGCAAACTCAGGAATCACTACGTACGGATACGCTGGCCCTTCATCACGGAAACGATGCATATCTTCGATAAATTCATTCTGATAGCAGATGGTTTTTTCCGGATGCTGTCCTTCGCCGGCAATCCACTGCGGGAAAAAGATGGTGCCGTGAATCACCTTGCGGTTGATATCAAACAGCAGACTGACGCAGGTGCCGGTCGGCTCGTGCCAGTCGACTTTATAAATGCCCGGTGCGAACTGCACCGCATTCATGCTTTGATTGGTCACCCAACGGCCACCAACCAATCCCTGATGGATACGATAATCACAGGTCGTCGCGTTGCGCGCGTACCACTCATATTTCCAGCCATTATCATAGGTATAAACGAAATGTGTCCCGACAAACGCAGACAAATCTTTGGAAAATTCATCCGTTATCATGGTGTTATCCATTATTTTACCTCATCAGCAGTTTGTTGAAGCAGGAATAGTAAGTTATAGCGCCTGTGAGAAAACCAGACGGCAAATTAACAAAAAAATCCGCTTCCTGAGCGTGCAGCCGGCTTGACAGCGCCCGTCCCCTGCTCTTTTATCTCCTCTACACGCCGGGCCAGCTGTGGTTGTTACATTCTGAAGGCGTCATCGGGCCGTTTTCCTGCTAAATCTCGTTGCAATCTTTGCAACAGCGAGGTCAAACGTTCGGCGATGTAATCGGTAAATTCTGCACGTCCCAGCGTTCTGGCAAATACCTGCTGGGGTATGAAACGGCGCATCTCGTTGTAAAAACGTCCGTCTTTGACGATATTTTCGATACCAGCCAGCCGCTGTTTTAATAACTTTTCATAGTCAGGAATCCGGTAATCCTCGATTTTTTGCCGAATCCACCCCACATCATACGCAGCGCCTTGCTGCATCAGCCACGGTAAATCCCAGACATCGCGGTAACGAAGATATTTGGTGGTCGCAACCAGGGAAATAAGCTTATCACTCATGATTTCGTCGAGACTTTCACACATCACCAGCGTATCGCTGTAGCCATCCGGCAACACCGGATAATTGCGGCTCAGCGGCAACGGTTTGCGACTGTAAGCGGGAATATTAGCAACTTCGACTTTGATGGGTTGCTTAGGCATATCGCGTTTTTCGGGTGCTGTCGTCACGGAGACCTGCCATTTATCGACCCTAATCTCTTCATAGCCGGGCTGGCGGCGAAGTTCTGCCGGCTCTTTGACCGTAACTTCTAAACCGTAACGCGTGCCGAGATAGTCTTCGATACAGACCTTCATGTTTTTTAAATCTGCACCGGAAAAGTTGATGCCGCCGGCGAAATCCAGATCCTCGCTAAACCGATTGCCGTCATAACATAGCCGCAAAGAGGTACCGCCCTGGAACGTCAGATTTTGCAGCAGACCCGCTTTATCCAGACAGTAAAGGATGTCGTAGTGTAAAAGCTCTTTTTCCACTACGTTACGCATACCCTCGAGTTGCGCTGAAGCCATGGCCTTAGCGACCAGTTCAGTGAAACTGACTTTCTGATTCATCGTTCGTTTCCGCCTCATCAATCAGATGCGTATTACGTCCCACCCGACGTAAATCGCGCAGTGCGGCTTTTTTGGTTGCCAGGCGCAAAGGTGACTCGCCCAAAATGGTGTCCTGCAAAATTTGTTCAGGCGATCGTTTGGTATGCGTGAATTCGATCACGCCATAAGGCGTAATGTGTTCTTCAGAACGGCCCGTGGTCATAACGGTAAGACGCCCCATCGGGATTTGTGAAATTACACCGTAAGCCGATAACGCCGATTCCAGGCTCAGGTAACTGTATTCTCCTCTGCGCAACGTCTGGACGATTCTTTCCAGCGTGTAAGCGTCTTTACTTCTCGCATAGGCGTAAACATAGACGCCACGGCTGGCGCGCTGCAGGATGCCGTCCTTCACCAGACGGTTCAGGCCAGCATTGAAAGCCTTGTCACTGTCGTCATAAAAGACTTTGGCTAAATCACGAACAGCAAAGACATAGCGCCCCTGCCTGTCAAACGCGTTAAGCCGCTCGATTGCCGTCATTTTGTTCATATTAGTCTACGGGAAAACTACATTTATAGAGTATTCATGTGTACATGATTTGCCCTGCACTTTCAAGTGCACATGAATACCAGCAAAAAGTAGTATTCATGTGCACTTAATCCGCCTGTTTCAAATCGGACAACTCTCCGTGCGTGTTACCAAAATCGCATGCCGGTTAAATGCAGGGTTCTGGCGATGCCACCGACAGCGATCAGCGCCAGCACAATGCCCAACCCCGCCATCGCTTCAAATCCAAGGTATCTGAACAGCAGATAACCGACAACGCAGCCGGAAAGAAATGAGAAAATCGTGACCAGATGAGTAAAAAGCACAGTTCGGTGGCCATCGCGATCGGCGGCCTCGCTTTGACTGAACGATGCGCGCAGCCAGGAGCCTAACGCGATGCCGGCGTCGGTCAGTGTGCCGGTCACGTGCGTGGAGCGAACGCGACCGGAGGAAAGCTGGGTCGAGGTTGAATTATGGATGCCCATCAGCAAACTCAGCGTAACCAGAATTTCGCCGTTGTTTCGTTCGGAATACCACAGAATTTCCACCAGGGAGGTCAGCAGCAGGAAAATACCCTCGGCCAGCAGCACCAGACAGTAAATGGTGCGCAGATTCCGCTTCAGGCCGTAAGCTACCGTCAAACGCGCCAGCATGGCACCACAGACAAAAGCAAAAATCAGCACGGCCAGAAACAGCAGATCGTGCAGGTCAGAACCATTTACCTCTGCCGAAATTTGCGAGGTATTGCCGGTCATATGGGAAGGGAAAAAACCAAATGCGCCAAACGCCATGGCGTTGAGGATACCGGCCGTGGTGGCCAGCGTTAACGCCAGCAGGCGGTCTTCGCTGTGAGAGCGGATTTTCTTCTTGCGCAACAGCATAATCTATTCAGCACTCCTTTGAGAGATTCTCGGGTTGGTCGGGTCTCATCCTTATCAAGCATAGCGGCTATGCTCCGACTCACGGCTAATCCTCTGCTTTTATTACTTTTAAATCCTCTGCTGTTACATCGTGTCGCTGTCATTTTTTTGTCATTTCCACGTCAGCGGAATGTTGGTCCCCGGCGCTTAAAGTGGTGCATGAACCCCGATTAATTATGAGGACCGATCATGACATTACGCAAAATCACGACGCTGACGGCGCTGGTAATCTCTGCCCTGAGTGCCGGACTGGCGCATGCCGACAGCGCTGCCGCGCCGCAGGAAGTAAAAAATATTGTGCTGGTCCATGGCCTGTACGCTGATGGCTCCAGCTGGGGCAAAGTCATCCCACTGTTGCAGGCGAAAGGTCTGCACGTCACCGCGGTACAAAACCCAACGACGTCGCTGAATGATGACGTGGCGGCGGTGAAACGCGCGCTGGCACAGCAGGACGGACCGGTGATTCTGGTTGCGCACTCCTACGGCGGCATGGTTATCAGCCAAGCGGGCGATGAACCTGAAGTGAAGGGGCTGGTGTACATCGCGGCGCGCGCGCCGGAGGCCGGTGAAGATTATCCGGCGCTCACCAAAAAGTTCCCTGCAGCACCCGTTGCCGCTGGCCTGAAGTGGCGTGACGACGGTTTCGGGGCGCTCAGTGAACAGGCGTTTATCCACGACTTTGCCGGCGATCTGCCGGAAAGCGAAGCGCGGGCTTATTACGCCGTTCAGCAGCCGATGGGTAAAGCCATTACCCAGGCGAAAACCAGCGTGGCAGCCTGGCATAGCAAATCGAGCTGGTATGCGGTGTCGACGCAGGATCACACTATCAATCCGGATCTGCAGCGCTTTATGGCGAAACGCATGCATGCGCAGACTATCGAACTCAAGGCCAGCCATGTGTCGCTGATTTCCCAGCCGCAGGCGGTGGCAAATCTGATCATGAAAGCCGCGCACGTACCAGGGTATTGAGCGCACCCTTACCGGGTGCATGTTTGATAGCGGCGCAATTTATTGCGTGATAAATCGCGCCGCCAGAAAGGGTGCGCGCCCTGCCTCATGAATGCGCTGGGGCACTCTTCATATCCAGTTCATAAACCACACAGGGCTGGTCGTAATGCTGCTCGATACCGCGATAGCGCATACCCAGCCGCTGCATCACCCGATGGGATGCAAGGTTTTCCGGATGTGCCACCGCCACCAGATAATCCACGCCAATCTGCCCGGTAGCAAACTGCACAATCGCCGTGGCGGCTTCGGTGGCATATCCTTTCCCCTGACTGCTGCGCAACAGTCGCCAGCCAATTTCCAGCGGCGCCTGTTCCTGATGGGCCAGATGCTGCAGACAAGCCGCCCCGACGATGTCATCGCTGCTCTTCTCGCGCAGTGCCCACCAGGAAAAACCATAGCGCTGCCAGCGTTGCTGCACGCGCTCAATGGTCGCCAGCGTCTCGTCCTCGCTCTTCACCTGTCCCTCATTGATATAACGCATGATTTCCGGGTCATCATCCATCGCGCGCAAGCCGGCGAGGTGGCTTAGCGCAAAGGGTTCCAGTCGTAAGCGTTCTGTTTCAATCACTGCCTGCATGATTCCCTCCCCGGGTTGTCCTGATCGCCACAGTTAGTGGGTCTGTAGTTAGCGCATCATCGCCTTTGTGCGCGTCCGTTACCGGCCAATATCCTGACATTAACGGACAACATTGCCAGCGTCATCACAATTTCCAATGACTGGTCAGCTTGTAACCTCATCAACCTCGTGACAATATCGCTACATGTATATACATGTATGTTTCGTGACATTTACCACTGACTAACAAGAAAAATCAATGACTAACCACCTTTAGCCGTTCCAGCGAGGAAACTATGTCCGCTCAGATACCTGCCGCAGATTATTCAGGTGCAGAGAAACAGCGCCTGTCAGAAACACGTTCCATTGATTACATCCCGCTCAGCGAGCGTCACGGGCATCCGTTTAGCCAGTTCACGTTGTGGTTTGGTGGCAATTTGCAGATCACCGCCATTGTTACCGGTGCGCTGGCGGTGGTGCTGGGTGGCGATGTGGTGTGGTCGATTGTCGGTTTACTGGTGGGACAGATTGTCGGCGCGGCCATCATGTCGCTGCACGCGATTCAGGGCCCGCGCCTTGGCCTGCCGCAGATGATCACCAGCCGTATGCAGTTTGGCGTGTTTGGCGCGGTGATCCCGCTGGTGCTGGTGTGCATTATGTATGTGGGCTTCTCGGCCAGCGGCACGGTACTGGCCGGCCAGGCGCTGGCGAAGCTGGTCAACGTCAGCAATGCAGCCGGCATGATCATCTTCAGCGCCATCATCATTGTGATTGCGGTGCTTGGCTATCGGGTGATTCATAAACTCGGCAAAGTGGCTAGCGTCATCGGCGTGCTGGCGTTTGTTTACCTGTTCATCACCCTGCTCTCCAGCCACGATTTAGCGGCCGTCTGGCAAAATCAGCACTTCAGCGTTGCCAGTTTTCTGCTGGCGGTATCGCTCTCCTCGTCATGGCAGATTGCGTTTTGCCCGTATGTGTCGGACTACTCGCGCTATCTGCCGGTGGATGTCTCCGCGAAAAAGCTGTTCAGTTCGGTGTTTTTTGGCACCGTGCTGGGCACGCAGGCATCCATGACGCTGGGCGTCATTGTGGCTGCAATTGCGGGTAAAGCGTTCTCCGGTAATGAAGTGGGCTACATCGTCGGGCTGGGCAGCAGCGCCACCATGGCGATGGTTATCTATTTCGCCATCTGCTTTGGCAAAATCACCTTCACCACGCTCAATGCCTACGGCAGCTTTATGTCGCTGACCACCATTGTCTCCGGTTTTCGCCAGCAAACCGCGATCAGCCGTGGCGGACGTATCCTGTTTGTGGTGCTGATGGTCACGCTCTCCTGCATCATTGCGCTGCTCAGCGAACCGGCGTTTCTCAAATCATTTACCCACTTCCTGCTGTTCCTGCTGGCGTTTTTTGTGCCGTGGAGCGCCATCAGCCTGACGGATTTCTATCTGATTACCAAAGGGAAAGTCGATGTGCCCGCGCTGTCGCAACCGGATGGCCGCTACGGTCGCTGGAACTGGGCCGGCATTATCATTTACTTCCTCGGGGTGCTGGTACAGCTGCCGTTCATCGATAACCCGCTGCATCATGGTTCCCTGACGTGGATTTTTGCCGGCAACGATGTGTCATGGATCATCGGCTGGTTTGTTACCGCGCTGCTGTGGCTGGCCGCACGTCGCTTTGATCGCCGCGGGAAACTGGCCGACTCTGTTTATCCTCAGTGACGTTGTCACATATTGGTGCTGCGGCGCGTGTATTCGCGCCGCCCTCATCGGCAATATCCTGATAATGCCGTAAACGCTGCGGCACGCTACACTGCTGATCGCCCTTTCGAGAATGCAGGAGTCATGGATGCCAGCCTCAGCGCTTTCACTGTTTACCCCGGCCACGCAACAGTGGTTTCGCCGCACTTTCCCGGCGGCGACCCCCGTACAACAGGAAGCCTGGCGCGCCATCGCCAGCGGACAACACTGCCTGGTGATTGCTCCAACCGGCTCCGGCAAAACGCTGGCGGCATTTCTGCATGCGATCGACGCGCTGTTTCGCGAGCGCAGCCGCGACCAACCCGTAGCGCGCAGTCATAAGACGCGCATTCTATATATCTCACCGGTTAAAGCGCTTGCGGCTGACGTGCAGCGTAACCTGGCGCTACCGCTGGCGGGCGTTGCCGCTCAGCGCGCGGAATTGGGTGAGGCGGAAATCACGCTGGAGGTCGGCATGCGCTCCGGCGACACGCTCAGCGCCGAACGGGCAAAGCTGCAGCGCCGGCCGCCGGACATCCTGATTACTACCCCGGAATCGCTTTTCCTGCTGCTGACGTCAAAAGCCCGCGAAACGCTGCGTGGCATCTCGACCGTGATTATTGACGAAGTGCACGCGGTGGCCGGAAGTAAACGCGGTGCCCATCTGGCGCTCAGCCTGGAACGTCTCGATGTATTGCTGGCGCAGCCTGCTCAGCGCATTGGCCTGTCGGCCACCGTGCGACCGCCAGAAGCGGTGGCGGCTTTCCTCGGTGGCGCAGGTATTGCGCGCATCGTCAACCCGCCGGCGCAGCGGCCGCTGCAGCTGACAATTACTGTGCCGGTAGAGGACATGACGGACATCCAGCAGCGTCCCGATGCGCGCGCCGCGCAGGAGAGCAGCCTCGCCGCCGGTTCCATCTGGCCACATATTGAAGCCGGCATTCTGGATGAGATATTGCGCCATCGCGCGACTTTGGTGTTTACCAATTCACGTGGGCTGGCGGAAAAACTCACCGCACGGCTCAATGAACTGTATGCGCGACGCGCCGCGCCGGAACAGGGCGTAACGGAGCCCGCCCTCGCCTATGGCTCTTTTAGCGGTGGAACCGAAAAACGCGCCACGCCTGCTGAAGCGTATATTGCCCGTTCGCATCATGGCTCGGTGTCAAAAGAGCAGCGGCTGGAGATTGAGAACGCCCTGAAAGCCGGCGAGCTGCGCTGCGTGGTGGCGACATCCAGTCTTGAACTGGGAATTGACATGGGCGATATCGATCTGGTGATTCAGGTCGGGACACCGCCTTCGGTGGCCAGCGCGCTGCAGCGTATTGGCCGGGCCGGTCACCAGGTCGGCGGTACGCCGAAAGGCATTATCTGGCCGCGCACGCGCCGCGATCTGGTTGATGCGGCCGTGACGGTGGACGCAATGCTGGCAGGTGAACTGGATGCTATCGCTTTGCCACACAATCCGCTCGATATTCTCGCCCAGCATACGGTGGCGGCGGCGGCCATGGACACCCTGTCCGTCGAGGCGTGGTATCAACAGGTACGTCGTGCCGATCCGTTCAAAACGTTACCGCGTAACGCCTTTGATGCAGTGCTGGATATGCTGTCTGGCCGCTACCCTTCGGACGAGTTTGCTAACCTGCGCCCGCGCATCATCTGGGATCGACAACAGCAAACCTTAAGCGGCCGCCCGGGCGCGCAGCATCTGGCCGTCACCAGCGGTGGCACCATTCCGGATCGTGGCATGTTCAGCGTGATGCTGCCGGAGGGCGAAGAACAGTCCGGTGCGCGCCGGGTCGGCGAACTGGATGAGGAGATGGTGTATGAGTCGCGAATTAACGACATCATCACGCTTGGCGCCACCTCGTGGCGCATCCAGCAAATTACGCACGATCAGGTGGTAGTGGTGCCGGCACCCGGTCGCTCGGCGCGCCTGCCCTTCTGGCACGGCGACAGTCTCGGGCGTTCGGCGACACTCGGCGAAGCCATTGGCCGCTATTTGCGACATGCCGCCAGCGGGGTGTTGCCCGGCAGCGACAACCTTGACGCCAATGCCCGACACAACATTCGTGCGCTCATCGACGAACAGATCGCCGCCACAGGCCTGGTGCCTGACGATCGCAATTTGCTGATTGAGCGCTGTCGCGATGAAACCGGCGACTGGCGCGTGATTTTGCATTCCCCTTATGGTCAGCGCGTGCATGCGCCATGGGCGCTGGCCATCGCTGAGCGGATTGGCCGCCAGATGGGGCTCGATCCGGCCGTGGTCGCCAGCGATGATGGGATTGTCGCGCGCTTCCCTGACAGTGAAGGCCGGGTGCCAGGCGCTGAACTGTTTTTGTTTGCGCCGGACGAACTCCAGCGACAGGTGACGGCTGCGGTGGGACATTCTGCGCTGTTTGCCGCCCGCTTCCGCGAATGCGCCGCGCGCGCCCTGCTGCTGCCGCGCCGCAATCCCGGCAAACGTTCTCCGCTGTGGCAGCAGCGGCTGCGTGCCGGGCAGTTGCTGGAAGTAGCGCGGCAGTTCGACGATTTCCCGATTTTGATCGAAACCGCGCGTGAATGTCTGCAGGACGTGTATGACCTGCCGGCGCTGCATCAGCTGATGGCGCGGATACAACAGGGTGAGGTTAAGCTGACTGACGTCACCACCGACACGCCCTCGCCGTTTGCTGCGCCGCTGCTGTTTGGTTATGTCGCCGAATTCATGTATGCCAGCGATGCGCCGCAGGCGGAGCGGCGCGCCTCAATGCTGGCGCTCGACAGCACGCTGCTGAGCGATCTGCTGGGCCAGGTTGAGATGCACGAGCTGCTGGCACCCGAGGTGGTGGCCCGCGTTGAGCAGGAGCTTCAGCGCACCGTCCCCGATTATCAGGCCAGCACTCAGGAAGCTGTGGTTGATCTGCTGCGCGAGCTGGGGCCGCTCACTGTGCCGGAAATCACGGCGCGCTACAACGGCGAGGCGGCGCTGATGCCGCTGCTAACCGCGCTGCAGCAGGCGCAACGCATCATTCAGGTTACGATTGCGGCGGAGGCGCGCTGGGCTGTCGCTGAAGATGGCGTGCGGCTGCGCGACGCGCTGGGCACGGCGCTGCCAGCTGATCTGCCCGCCGGGCTGCTCGCGCCGGTGGCCCGTCCGCTGCATGACTTACTTAATCGCTATCTGCGCACCCACGCTGTCGCCACCAGTCTGCAAATCGCCGCCCGCTTTGGTCTGGGCAGCGCCGTGGTCGACGACACGCTGGAGGAGCTGCGTCAGCAGCAACGCGTACTGAAAGGCGATTTCCTCTCGCCTGCAGTCGATGCGTCAACGCAGTGGGTAGCGGAAAGCGTATTTCATCGTTTGCGCGTGCGCTCGCTGCAGGCGGCGCGCGAGGCCACCCGACCGGTCGAAGCGCCGGCGTACGTGGCTTTTCTGCTTGAGCGCCAGGGATTGCTGAGCGACGTCGCGGCAGCTGCGGCACAGGGCGCCTTTGCCGGTATCAACGGCGTGGTGCGGGTGATTGAACAGCTGGCTGGCGTGGCGCTGCCGGTTTCGCTGTGGGAAAGCCAGATTTTGCCGGCGCGGGTGCGTGACTACCAACCAGCGATGCTGGATGAGCTGCTCTCTTCCGGTGAAGTCATCTGGAGTGGCCAGCGGGCCCCTGGCGCGCAGGACGGACTGGTTTCACTGCACCTGAGTGAGTTTGCCAGCGAAACGTTACCGGTGCCAGATGAGGGCAATAATGTGACATTGTCACCTTTGCAGCAGGCGATTGTGGCGCAGTTACAGGACGGCGGCGGCTGGTTCGCCCGCGAGCTGCTGCCGCGCGTGATGGCGCAGCCTGAACATGCTGTCGATCCCGGCGAAGTCTTTGCCGCGATGTGGGAGCTGGTATGGCGCGGCTATCTGACCATGGATACCTGGGCCGCGCTGCGCCACCTCAGCACCACCAGCCACACGCCGCGTCCACGCCCGGCCCGTCCTGCGCGCAGCCGCCACAGTCGGGCCAGTTTCGCGGCCAGCCGCAGTGCAGCTGTGCAGCCCTCGCTCAACAGCATGGCCGGACGCTGGTCGCTGATTGTGCGGCAGCCGCTGACCGACACCGAACGCGCCCTGGCGCTGACTGAAAATATGCTCGACCGCTTTGGCGTGATCACGCGCGGTGCCGCCGTGGCAGAGCAGATTCCCGGTGGCTTTCCGGCGCTGCAGCCGCTATTGCGCGGTATGGAGGATGCCGGACGGCTGCTGCGCGGCCGCTTTGTTGCTGGCATGGGCGGCGCGCAGTTTGCTGAAAATCCGGCCATCGACCGGCTGCGCCAGCTCGGCAGCGCGCAGGCCACGCATCCGCCGGTGGCGCTGGCAGTGCTGGATCCCGCCAATCCCTTTGGCGTGCAGCTGGCGTGGCCACTCAGCGTCGGTGGCGTGCGGCCTACCCGCCGCAGCGGCGCACTGGTGGTGATTGGCGATGGGCGCGTTATGTTGTGGCTGCCGCCGGGTGGTAAAGAGCTGTTAACTTTTGGCGACATCTCTGAGGAGCAACGCCAGGCCGCCATCGTGGCGCTGGGCCAGGCCTTACGCCGGGAGAAGACCCACAGCTTCATTCTCGAACGGGTGGACGATCAGCCGGCCAGCCAGTCATCGCTGCTACCGGCCCTGAAAGCCATCGGCTTTTCCCGCGTGCCGAAAGGTTACAGCTGGTATGGCTAAGCCTGCAGGCGGTAACGATGCTGCTGCAGGCGTTCGGCCTGACGCGGCGTGGCCACCGGCCAGCTAAGTTGCGGAAACAGGTATAGCCGGATGCTGAACAGATGAAACAGCGGCAGCAACAGCGCCTCGTCACGTTGCGCCAGCTGTTCCAGCTGCATCAGCAGCACATCGAGCTCCTCCTGCAAATCCTCATGCGGCGGCGTCTGCAGCGACTTCAGCCTGCGCTTAAGAAACAGTCCCAGCTCGTGAAACATCTGCCCGCTGTCCAGCTGATAACGGCTCAGCAGCGCCTGATGGCGCGCGTAGTAGTCAAAGCTATTGACCCCCAGCCACACCTCGGTCAGCAGCATTCCCGCCGGCGCCATATCGGACTGCGGATCAAGGTGCAGGCGCGGTAGCACCACGTTGACCTTATCCAGCATCAGGCCAATAAAACGCTGGCGTCCCAGCAGCGATGAGCCGTTGCGCTCAATCTCCTTGATAAAGCGCAGCAGTTCACGCAGACCGTGACGCACGGCGCGGCGCGCGGTCCACGATGGCCGCTTGTTGCGCATCAGCGCGGTCAGGATCACCGCAAACAGCACGCCGGCCATTGAAGCAATCGCGTTATTCACCAGCAGCACCAGATCGGGTTTCAGATGATGTCCGAGCCCGATAAAGCCGGGGATCTGAATCGCCACGCTCAGACCGATCATGTTGCTGGCCGGTCGCGCAATCATCAGCCCGAGCAGCAGCAAACCCGGTGCCAGGCAGAGGATCAGCGCCTCGAACGAGGTTGCCTGCGGCAGCAGCAGCGCGACATAAATCACGCTGATAAAGATCGCCACAATCACCCCACGAATAAACAGCTTCATTGAGGTCAGCGGCGTATCGAGGCTGGCGAAGAAGGAGCTGAGAATCGCGGCCATCACTGGCGCTGATGCCCCGTCGCGCCAGCCGGTCGCCATCCACAACAGACAGGAGCCAAAGGTGGCGCAAAATGCCGTCAGCGCCGAGAGCCGAATCAGCCCTTTGTCGAAAAAGCGATGCGTGCGTTTGCCGCGCGCCAGCGTGGTGTCGCCTGACAGATCGCTGACCAGCCCGCCCACGCTCTGGTAAGCCCCGGCGATACGCACAAAATCCACCAGCCGTTCCAGCAAGCCGGTAAACAGCAGGCAGTGTTCGGTAGACAGCTCGCCGTTGCGCCACGCTGCATTCAGCCGATCCTGACAAAGGCTCAGCTCCAGCTGAATGCCAATGACATCGCCCACCGCTTCGCCGTCATTCAGCCACAGCAGGAACTGTTGCAGGGTCTGCTCAACCCAGGCAGGAAAGGCAATCTGGCGCGCCGCCAGCCGCTGCAGCCGCATCTCAATCGCCGTCAGCGTGGGGATTAAGTATGAAAGATGCTGATACTGCGTGCTGACCAGGCGAATCAGACGCCGGGCCGCGTCGCCCTCGTACACGCAATGGGTAATCAGGATCTCAACTTGCTGCGGATTAGTGGCCATGCGGGTCAGGATTTCGTCGCGTTCTGGCGATCGGTCAGCGGAAATGCCAGAGAGTAAATCGCGGCACAGCTTGCGCCCGTTGAGATACCACTGGCTGACGCTCTGCTCCAGCAGACTGCGCATCGAGACCGGAAACAACAGCGCGTGCACCAGGCTGCTACACACAATGCCTAAAGTAATTTCCTCAATGCGCGACAGCACGGTACTGGTGATACCGAGCGGCGTCGTCACCTCCGGGAAACCCATAATCGCGGCGCTGTAGCCCGCCAGCATAAAAACATAGCTTTTCGGCGTGCGGTCGTGCAGCGACAGATAGAGACACAGGCTCACCCACAGTGAGATACACAGGCTGAACAGCAGCGGATGCGCCACGGTGAGCGGAAAGATAAAAAAGATGAAGACGCCACCGAGCAGCGTGCCGAGCAGGCGGAACAGCGATTTGGAGATGGTGGAGGCCGAATAAAGCTGCGATGCCACAAACACCGTGGTCAGCGCCCAGGCAGGACGATCAACATTCAGTTCAAGAGCCAGATACAATGCCAGAAAGGCGGCCAGACAGGTTTTTACGGCAAAAAAAACGGCGTTTTTCGAAAACCACTGCATGTCACGGAGACCAGAAGGCGCTAAGTGCGGCGTATCCTGCCAGAATCTGGCGGGCACTCATCCCGATAACTACGACAAATTGTTTCGTAATCGAAAACGGTGTTCATACACGCCAGACAGCAGGCACAGAATGCTTTAAGGAAACTAATCGAACGCAGCGATCGGCGGGTCGCCGGCGGGATATCTGCGCTGTCACTGCCGCAGAAAGCAGCAATCTGCCTTCAGCGGCAGAAATGTGTCGCAGATCACATTTTACTGCCAGACGATGCTATCCATAAAATAATTTCGCGCAATAAGGCGCAGTTTCCTGCGCCCGATCATTTTAATAGCTGACGATGGTCACCCAGTTCGCGTCCCGGCCGGCTGGCGCCTCGCCGACCCGCTGCAACGCTCCGCTGCGCGCCTCAATCGCGTAGCTGCCAATAACCGCACTCTTCTCACCGCTCACCACCAGCCAGCGACCATCGGGGCTGATCGCCATGCCGCGCGGCTGTTTCTCCACCGGCCAGCTGCCGATCAGCGTCAGTTTGCCATCCTGCTGGTTAACACGATAACCGCTCACGGTACTGCTGGTGCGCTCGCTGACATACAGAAAACGCCCGTCCGGCGTCAGCTGGATATCCGCTGACCAGATGCGCGGCGTGCTGTCGCTGTAACCCGGCGGCCGTTCACGCCCATGTTGCAGATGATACTGCGCCGCCACCGCGTTGGGCGTTTCCGCCACTTTCACCAGCTCGCCGCTGGTTTCGCGTCGGAACTGGGTAATGATGCCGCCCATTTCACCAATGTTGTACAGATAGCGATTATCCGGCGACAACACCGAGTGGCGCGGACCGTTATCGGCGGCGGTTGCTACCTCCCCCTTGCCGAGGGCGCTCAACGTGCCGTCTGCGCCCAGCCTGAGCTGCAGCACGCGATCGGTGCCAAGATTACCCACATAAGCGTGACGACCGCTGGCATCGACAATCACCGAATGCGCCGCATGACCGGTTTTATAGCTGCCGACCGGCGGCGTAGCGATGGTGCCGCTGGCCGTCAGGCGGTAAACCTGCACCACGTCGCCGTCATATGAGGCCCCCAGCAGAAAGCGTCCCTGACGGTCAGTGCTGATATAGGGGTAACTGGCCGCAGCCGGCACGGTGTGCCGGTGGTTCAGCTCGCCGCTCTGCGAGTCAATCTGCCAGCTCGCCAGCTGCAGCGGTTTACTGCGAATCGCCGCGTACAGCGTTTTGTGATCCGCACTGAGCGCCATCGGCATCACTTTGCCCCCGGCCTCAGTGTGGCCAAGCAGCTGCAAAGCGCCGGTGCGCGCGTCCAGCGTATAGCGCACGATGGTGCCGTCGTCGGCGGCGGATACGTACACAAAGGTCTGCGCCAGCAGTGGCGCGCTCACCGTCATTGCCGCCAGCAGCGTAACGGTGCGCAGGCTGTTTATCATGGTGTTCTCCTTGATGAGGGGTAATCAGACCCGGTTATACGCAGTAAAGCACGGGCCTGTTATGTGAGATTGCCCGACGTCACCTGGGCACTTCTCCAGCAAGCCAGGCTAATCAGGTAATTAGCGCGCCGGCGAACCTGATGTTTTGTCCGGGTTTGTGCGCGGGCTCACCTGGCGTGGCCGCGATGTGGTGCAGGATTTTGCGGTGATGATTCTGGCTACGGTGGGTATACCACACAACTGGCTGAACACCTGACAGCGCGTCAGGTGTTCAACCGTGTCACAGGTTTTAACCTGCCGATTGCGCGACAGGCGCAAAGCTTACTGCAACTTCACGCCTTTGGTTTCTGGCGCTAACCAGACCACCACCATCGCGGCAAGAAAGGCGATCACCGTGGTGGCCAGCCCGGCGGTGAATCCTCCAACGCTGGCCACAAAGCCAATCAGTAGCGGCGCGATAAAGCCGCCCAGGCGCCCGCCGTTATACGCCAGCCCCATTAAAAAGCCGCGTGACTGCGTGTCGCCAATGATCTCGGCGAGGAAAGGACCGGAGCCGGCAAAAATACCGTTTACGCCAAAACCTGCCATAAAGATCGCGACCATCAGAATCAGCGGCTGAGTGGTCGCCAGATACATGCCGACCGCCACCGCACCGATAAACAGGTAGAGCAGAAACATCGTTCTGCGCCCCCACTTATCGGCCAGCAGTGAGAACACCAGGAAGCCAGCAATGGCACCGGTTTGCAGGGCCAGCACAAATTTCAGGCTGTGAAGAAAATCGAGATGCTTAACTTCACGAAGATAGGTTGGCGTCCAGGTGAATACGCCCCAGAACAGGTACTGAATGAAAAAGATAAAGGTAAATGCCAGCAGCAATCCTTTGAGCTACACCGTCAGGTTTCAATCTTCGGTAGCAGCGTCACCCTCAATGTGTGTCGCCTCGACCTGACGAACAAGACTACGCCTCTCGGGTTTTAAGCGCTTTCAGGCGCGCCGGAAGCGCCCGCTCTGTCGCTTTGCGATGGTAAGGCGAAAGCTTGCTCCAGCTTTGGGTTTCCCCACGGGTGCGTCCGCATCCTTCGCACCAGCCGGTTTTCGTATCAAACACGCAGAGATCGATGCACGGCGATTTTGCGGCCATATCCAGCCTCCTCTAAAATAGAGCCTCAGGCACGCAGCCGGCTTAATGATAATTATCGGGAACAACGATGCTCTGGCTAATCTCAAAATACGCGTTAACCGCCTTTATGGTGGTACTGATCTCAGAAGCCGCGAAACGCAGCGATCGTCTGGGCGGCCTGCTCGCCGCTTTACCGCTGGTCACCTTGTTGGTGCTTATCTGGATGAAAATAGAAGGACAAACGCAGGAAAAGATTGCCGCTCACGCCTGGTATACGTTCTGGTATGTGGTGCCGACACTGCCGATGTTTATCCTGTTTCCGTTTTTTTACCAGCGCGTCGGTTTCTGGCTCACGCTACTGCTCTCCTGCGTGATTACCGTGGTGCTGTTCGCCCTCTGGGCGGTAATGCTGAAGCGGTTTGGTATCATTCTTATGTAGACGCAAGCCGCATCAGTTCCTGCGGGTTTAGGCTGGCTCATCTGCTCTGTTCATCTTGACCTTTCATTTTGATTAACCTCGCCCTGTCCTGCGTCCCGGGACACAGGATAGGGCGGTTTTCTTTCGGGCAGGAAAGCAAGAAAACTTTGCACTGCTTAATCCACGGCTACCAGCAAAAGAGCGGGCATGGCGACCCGCAGAAACCGCTCAGAAGAAAGTCTTTAAAGGCGCGATAGCACATCCGGCCCCGCATCAATCATCCATTTCCTGCCCAATCATTGGCTACACTTGCTGTTTTACCCGCGCAGAAACAAGGAAATGCTATGACTCAACACGCTTCACTCAATCACGCCTGGCTGCTGGCGTCACGCCCGGACGGCGAGCCGGTGAAAGAGAACTTCCGCTTTGTCGAACAACCGCTGCCGCAGGTGCAGGCGGGACAGATGCTGCTGCGCACCCACTATCTGTCGCTCGACCCGTATATGCGTGGCCGCATGGATGACAGCAAATCCTACGCACCGCCGGCGCAACTCGACCAGCCGATGGTCGGCGGCACCGTATGCCAGGTGGCGGAATCGCAGCATCCGGATTTCAGCGCCGGCGACTGGGTACTGGCGGCCAGCGGCTGGCAGAGCTATGCCCTGTCCGATGGCACTGGCGTGACTAAAATTGGTCATCTGCCCCATCCATCCTGGGCGCTGGGCATTCTGGGTATGCCGGGCTTTACCGCCTACATGGGCCTGATGGATATCGGTCAGCCCAAAGCCGGTGAAACGCTGGTTGTCGCCGCCGCCACCGGACCGGTGGGTGCCACGGTCGGTCAGCTCGGTAAGCTGAATGGCTGCCGCGTCGTCGGCGTGGCCGGCGGTGAGGAGAAGTGCCGCTACGCGATTGACACCCTCGGTTTTTCCGCCTGTATCGATCATCATCGTGACGATTTCGCAGAACAGCTGGCGGCCGCCTGCCCGGACGGTATCGACATCTATTTTGAAAACGTCGGCGGCAAAGTATTCGATGCCGTCTTCCCGCTGCTCAACACCGCCGCGCGCGTGCCGGTGTGTGGCCTGGTGTCGGGCTACAGCAGTCGCGAACTGCCACCCGGCCCCGATCGCACGCCGCTGATCATGGGCGGGATTCTGAAACGCCGCATCCGTATGCAGGGCTTCATCATCTTCCAGGATTATGGCGATCGCTATCCGGAATTCCTGCAGGCGATGACGCCGCTGGTCGAGCAACAAAAAGTGTTGTACCGCGAACACATGGTAGAAGGGCTGGAGCATGCGCCGCAGGCGTTTATTGACATGCTGAAAGGTAAAAACTTCGGCAAAACCGTGGTGAAAGTGGCGTAGCCAGCGGTTCTCTCCCCGACTGTAAATCCGGCCTTAGTGTGCGAGCACTAAGGCTTTTTTGCGCTTTGCTTAACCGCTATTGAGATATAAGCCCTCCGCGTGCGCATGCGATGATGCCCTCCTCTATCCTCTTCTACCGGAGAAGTCATTATGTCGCTGACCTTAGCCGACTCCGCGGCGCTGCCGCGTAAAGTCAATACGCAACAGGCGGAAGCACCGGTGCCATTACCGGCTGGCGCCGCGCATATCATTCGCGACGATGCGGAAGCTATCGCCGTAGCCCATCAGCTGGCGGCCAGCTTCGCGCGCGAGGCGGCACTGCGCGATCGTGAGGGCATTCTGCCCCTCAAAGAGCTGGATGCGTTCTCGCAAAGCGGCCTGTGGGCAATGGCCATCCCCAAAGCCTGGGGCGGAGCGGGCGTGTCGTGGACCACCGTGGCCAGGGTGATCGCCATCATTTCAGCTGCCGATCCGGCGCTCGGTCAGCTGCCGCAAAACCATCTGGCCGGTGTGGCCCATCTGCTGGAAGACGGTAGCGAAGCACAAAAACAGGTACTGCTGAGCGAGGTACTGGCCGGGCTGCGCTGGGGTAACGCCTTTTCGGAGAAGCATGGCCGCACGGTCGCCGATTTTCAGACGCGCTTTCGGCGTGACGGTGATGAGGTGGTGATTAACGGGGAAAAATTTTATGCCACTGGCGCGCTGCTGGCGCATCGAATCCATGCCGTGGCGCTGGACGAGCAGGACCGGGCGCATCTGATTGTGCTCGATCGCGACACGCCGGGCATCAGCGTCATTAATAACTGGTCGGCCTTTGGTCAGCGCACGACGGCTTCCGGTACCGTACTGCTGGAGAATGTCCGCGCCCCGCTGTCGCGCGTTATTCCAACCTGGCAGGCGTTTGAGCGGCCAACCGCTGCCGGGCCGATTTCACAGATCATTCAGGCGGCGGTGGATGTCGGTATTGCGCGCGGCACCATTGAAGACACCCTGCAATTTGTTCGCGAACGCTCGCGGCCGTGGATTGACAGTGGCCAGGCGCGCGCTGCCGATGACCACTTCACGCTGGCGGCAGTCGGTGATTTGAAAATCCGCCTGCACGCTGCCGAAGCGCTGCTGTGGCAGGCCGGAGCAGCGATTGACGCCGCGCTGGCGCAGCCCGATGAAACCAGCGTGGCACGCGCGACCGTGGCCACCGCCGAGGCCAAAGTGCTGACGACGGAGATCGCTCTGCTTGCCGGTAACAAACTATTTGAGCTGGCTGGCACCCGCGCCACGCTGCAGGAGTTTAATCTGGACCGCCACTGGCGCAACGCGCGCACCCATACGCTGCACGATCCGGTGCGCTGGAAGTATTACCACGTGGGTAATTATTATCTCAACGGCACGCCGCCGCCGCGCCATGCGTGGAGCTAAGGGCGGCGGAAGCGCGTTGCCGGATGGTCAGCTGCCAGGCGCGGCTGACCCGTGAGACGTTCACGCAAGGTTAACGGCTGTGCTGGCTGAGGACGCACCCGCCCGCGCTGGCGCAGCACCGGCATGACCCAGGCAATGAAATCGTTGAAGCTGCCCGGGCTAATAGCCCAGCCCAGATTAAAGCCGTCCACGCCCGATTCTGCCGCAAACTGATCCAGCCGATCGGCAATGGTTTCGCCGCCGCCCACCAGCAACGGATGCAGACCACCGATACCGATGTAGCGGGCTGCCTCACGCAGCGTCCAGCGTTTTTGATCGTCAATTCGCGTCAGGCTGGCCAGCGCCGAACGGCAGGCGTCGGTTTCGCGAAAGGCCAGCGGCATGTCCGGATCCTCCTGCGACCAGTCGATACCGGTCCACGCCGAGAAAAGCGCCAGCGCAGCCTCTTCACTGATGTATTGCTGATAATCCTCAAGTTTGGCCCGGGCGGCATCATCATCCTCGGCCGTGATCACCGTGATGGCTGTGACAAAACGCAGCGACGCCGGATCGCGCCCTTCTGCCACGGCCAGCTGACGAATGCGCTGAATATCGCTGGCAATCGCCTGCGCGGTGACGCCACCGAGGAAAATGACTTCTGCGTTGCGGGCAGCAAACTGCGCACCGCGTGCCGAAGCGCCAGCCTGAAACAGCACCGGGGTGCGCTGTGGGCTGGGCTCACTGAGATGTGCATCCGGCACCTGATACCAGCGACCATAATGCTGAATAGCGTGCACTTTTTGCGGATCGCTATACAGGCTGTTGGCTTTATCGCGGCTAACCGCATCTTCCTCCCATGAGCCTTCCCACAGCTTCGCGGTCACATCCATAAACTCCTGTGCGCGATCGTAACGCTCATCATGCGGCAGCTGCCGGGTCAAACCCAGATTGCGCGCCGCGGAATCAAGCATGGAAGTCACCACGTTCCAGGCGATACGCCCGCGGGTGAGATGATCAAGCGTCGTGAACTTGCGCGCCAGCAAATAAGGATGTTCGTAGGTGGCAGAGACCGTAATACCGAAACCGAGGTGCTGCGTGACGGCCGCCATGGCGGAGACCAGCAGCAGCGGATCGTTCACCGGCATCTGAGCGGCCAGGCGCAACGCCGCGTCCGGCTTGCCCTGCCACACATCCAGTTGTCCCAGCGCATCAGCAATAAACAGCGCATCAAAACCTGCGGTATCAAGCTGCCGCGCGAGGGTCGTCCAGTAATCCAGCTCGGTATAGCGGTGCGCCTGATCCTGGGGATGTCGCCACAATCCGGCAGAGAGATGACCAGGGACATTCATCATGAACGCAAACAGCAAAAACGGTGAAGGCATCCGTTACCCTCCTCAGACAGGGCGACGCGCACGCAGCGCACCCACGGCCAGTACCACAAAGATCAGTGCGCCGGTTGCCACCTGCTGCCAGTAAAAGTTCCAGCCGACCAGCAACAGTCCGTTGGCGATGAAACTCAGCAGCACGACACCCAGCAGCGTACCCGGCACATTCGGGCGGCGCGAAGGCGCGAAGGTCGCGCCAATAAAGCTGGCACCGATGGCATTCAGCAGATAGGCATTGCCCGATAACGGTACCCAGGCTTTGACATTGGCGGCGAGAATTAACCCGACGATACCGGCGACCAGTGCACTGAATATGAATGCCAGCGCGGTGAGACGTTTGACCGCCACGCCAGAATGATGCGCTACGCTGAGCTGTTCACCCATCATGCGCAGTGCGCGACCGCTGGCGCTGCGGTGCAACAGTTGATACAGCACCAGCACCACGCCCAGCAACAGCCAGAGCGGCAGTGGAACGCCAAGCAGCGTGCCGTGACCAATAGCGGTAAAACCCGCCGGCAGCGTCTGGCTTAGCAGATAGACCGGCTGCCCACCGTTGGACGACAGTTGCTGTACGCTCTGACCAATAAACAGCGTGCCAAGCGTGGCGAGAAACGGCTCAACGCCGAGTTGTGTCACCAGAAAAGCGTTGAACACGCCTACCAGCAGTGCCGCCGTCAGCGCACCCAACAGCGCCAGCGGCAGCGCGACCTGATGCAGTACCAGCGTCACCAGCACCAGGCAGGCGACATCAATCGCCGTACCGACGGACAGATCGATCGCGCCGATACGCGTGACCAGCGTCATGGCCAGCGCCACAATCGCCAGCGGTGCGACATTATTCAGCAGCACGCTACGAATGTTGGCGACAGTGGCAAACGCGGGCGCGGCGATGATGAAAAACAGCAGCAGCGCAACAAAGGTCAGCACCATCAGGCTGCGCAACAGCCCCGGCACTTTTTTACCGCTCAGGCTCAGTTCAGACATGAGATGCCCTCCCCGCCTGACGGCGCCGCAGTAGCGCGGTCAGCGCCACAACCAGCAGGATGAGCACACCCTCGACGCCGTTAATCCAGTAACTTGAGACGTTAACCAACTGAAAGCCGTTGGCTATCAGACTCAGAAACAGCGCGCTGATCAGTGCACCGCCCAGGGTCGGCACCAGGCGACGCGAAAACACCACGCCGAGCAGCGCGGCGGCAATCACCATCAGCAGATTGTCGTTAGCGCCCGGCGAACTGCCGCTGAGCAGCGCCACCGAGGCAATGGCTGCCAGTGCAGCGCTGAAGCCGCACAGCACATAACTCAGACTTTGATAGCGCGCCACGCTAATGCCCGCCGCGTTGGCGGCCTGCGGATGGCTACCCACCGCCTGCAGGCGCAGGCCAAACGCGGTGAAACGACTGAGCCCGAGTGCACTCAACGCCAGCAGCAGAAATCCCCAGCCGAGCCAGGAAACGCCCAGCGGTCCGCTGGCTATCAGCAGGTTTTGCAGCGCGCTGCTGGCGGAAATCGACGCGTTTCCGCTCAGCACCATCTCCAGTCCCATGGCGATGTTCATGCTGGTCAGCGTCGCCAGCAGGGGCAAAATACCAAGCCAGACAATCGCCAGGGCATTGAATATCCCCACGGCGATGCCGGTGAGCAGCGTGAGCAGCAGCGCATAAGTGACAGAGTGTTGCTCAGCGATCTGCGACGCGAATACCGCGGCACACAACCCCATATTAGCGGCAATGGATAAATCAATGCCGCCGCTAATCCCCTGAACACCGCCACCGCTTAGCACCAGCGTCAGACCCAGCGCCAGCGTTCCCACCACCGCCGTTTGCTGCAATACGTTACCGAGGTTGATCACGCTGAGGAAAATAGGCGACAGCCAGGCAAATACCGCCAGCACCAGTACAATAATCAGCAGCGCGACGTGCTGCAGCCACGGCTGCCCCTGCGGTTTGCCTGCCGCCTTCACCACCGCCGGTTGGCTCAGTTCACTCATAGGATTTGCTCCGTCAATGCGCCCGTGCCGGAAGCCAGGGACAGAATCTCCTGGTGACTGGTGTGCCGGGCGGACAGCGTGGCGACCTGCTCGCCGCGCGCCAGCACAATAATGCGGTCGGCGAGCGTTTGCAGTTCCAGCAGATCGGTGGAAAACAGGATAATCACCGCACCGGCGGCCGCCAGCTGCTGCAGGGTTTGATAAATGGCGGCCTTGGCGGCAATGTCGACGCCAACCGTGGGCTCATCCAGCAGATAGAGCGTGGCGTGGGTGTTGAGCCATTTCGCCAGCACCGCTTTTTGCTGATTGCCGCCGGATAGCTGACGCAGCGGTGCCAGCTGGCCCGGTGTGCGGATCGCCAGCTGGCAGATGTTGTCCGCCACCAGCGCGGTCTCGGCGGTTGCGGAGACGCCGCCCCAGCGCAGCAGGCGCTGCACGGTCGTCAGGGTGATGTTGTCGCGCAGGCTCACATCGAGCGCGATGCCGTTGGCGCGGCGATCTTCCGGCACCAGCGCGATGCCACGTTTCACCGCGGCATGTGGCGAAGCCGGTACGCCGTGCGTCTCACCTACGCGCAGCGTCCCGCTCACGCCACGTTCCAGACCAAACAGTGCGCTGATTAACGCCTTCCCTCCGGAGCCCAGCAGGCCGGTAATGCCAACGATCTCGCCACGTCGTGCGCTGAAACAAACATTGTGAAAGCGACCCGGCGCGCTCAGGGCGTCTACGGTCAGCACCGGCTCGCCGTCAGGTGGCAGACCGCGCGGTGCAATCGCCTGCTGCGTCTCACCGATCATGGCATTAATCAGCGCCTGCGGAGAAAGGGCGTCGCCGGTAAAATGCGCGACGTCTTTACCATCGCGCAGCACCGTAACCCGCTGGCACAGCGCCTGGATTTCATCGAGATAGTGAGAAACGTAGATCAGTGCGATCCCCTGCTGACGCATACGTTCAATAACGCGAAACAGCGCCTGCACCTCGTGTCGCGCTAGCGCGGCGGTCGGTTCATCCAGTACCACCACGCGCGGCGCGCGCTGTAATACGCGACAGATCTGCACCAGTTGCTGTTCCGCCACGCTTAACCCGGCGATCAGCGCATCGGGATCGATCTGCAGATCGAAGTGCTGTTGCAGTAGCTGCCGCGCCTGCTGCCGCATACGCCGGCGATCGATAAACGGTGTGCTGCCAATCCGTGGCTCATTACCGAGCAGCAGCGCTTCCGCCACCGTCAGCGTGCCTGGCAATAGCCGCTCCTGATGAACAATGGCGATGCCCTGCTGTTGTGCCTGAGCCGGACTGGTCAACACCAGTGGCCGGCCTTCCAGCGTCACGCTGCCCTCATCGGCAGCGTGGATGCCGCCCAGCACTTTGATCAGCGTCGATTTTCCGGCTCCGTTATGCCCAATCAGCCCATGCACTTCGCCGGCGTGGACATCAAGCGATACCGCTTGCAGCGCGGGAATGCCGTCAAAGGCTTTACTGATCTGGCGCAGTTGCAGTCGCACTGTCTTATTTATCATCGCTCTGGCCCAGCGTTTGCTGCGCCTGCGCCGCATTCTCTTTGGTGACCAGAATGGCCGGAACATAGGTGGCAGGCGGAAGTGAACGATCGCCGGCAAGGTATTTCGCCACATTTTGTACCGCAGTCTGTCCGATCAGATAGGGTTGCTGCGCCACCACCGCCGCCGCGCTGGATTTCGGATCTTTCACCAGCGAGACCACGTCCGGGCTGCCGTCCACGGCGTAAGTTTTGATTTCACTGCGACCGGCAGCATCAACCGCCTGAGTGGCACCAATCTGCGGTACGTCCCATGCCGCCCAGATAGCCTGTACTGACCCTTGCGGATACTTGTTAAGCAGCTGACTAATCTGCGCATAGGCATCCTGCACGGTATTGGGAATGACGTCGCGCAGTTCGGGCTGAATGATTTTAATTTTCGGATACCATTTCAGCACGGCTTTTAACTGGTCATAGCGCATCGCCACCACCGGCACGCCATAAAAACCATTAAACACCAGAATATTGCCTTCGCCGCGCAGATCATTGACCAGTTTTAATGCCAGCTGCTCGCCAATATAAAAGTTATCGGAGGTCGTGACGTTAATACTGGATGGGCTGGCGGTATCCACGGTAAATAAGGGAATGCCGGCGTCGCGAATTTTTTTCAGCCAGGGTTCCAGCACTGAGGCGGTGCCCAGCGTTTCAATAATGGCATCCGGTTTTTGTGCAATCAGCGTTTGAATTTGCGCGATCTGCTGTGACTCTTTGCGTCCGCCATCCAGCGCGATAGGCGTGCCACCCAGCCGCTTTACTTCATCAATTTGTCCCTGATAGGCTTTCAGATCCCAGTAGTGATCGGTACCGGCCACGGTAATACCGATACGTTTACCGGCCAGTGAGGGAATAGATGCGTCAGCGGCGCGAGCGTGCAGCGACAAGCCGGCGAGCAGCGATGCAGAGGCCAGTAATAGTCCGGCCAGGCGGTGTTTATGCATTGTTTATATCCCTGGAAAAGGTTCAGCTAAATAAGGTGAGTGACGCCTGCTATCCGGCGTATAGCTGAAAATTATCACAGTCACTATTTATCCCTAATGCCATTTTCTCCTTTGGATATGCAGCGGATTTGCATATTGATTGCGTGAAAAAGCATGACCGGGCGCAGATATTCTGACGCCCGGTTATAAATAATAAAAACGTGGCTGGAATGAAGACGTGCGGCGCTAAAGATACGTGATGGTCGCGGGCGCCGCGGGTGTGATTTTAACGCCCTTTTTTCTTGCGTCCCGGCTGAGTAAAGCGCTTGCGGTTAGCGCCCTGACCCGCTTTGTCACTCTGTTTCGGTGCGCTGACGGCCGGTTTTTTCGCGGCGGGCGTCGCCGCTTTTTTCTTCGCCTGTGCCTGCTGCGTTTTTTGATCTTCTGACGACGAATCCTCAATCAGCTTAAACAGGTCGATCAGTTCATCGTCCGTCAGATCGCGCCATTCACCGAGCGGGATACCTTTCAGGCTCACGTTCATGATGCGCGTGCGCTCCAGCTTCGTCACTTCATAGCCGAAGTGTTTGGCCATGCGGCGAATCTGCCGGTTCAGTCCCTGCACCAGGATAATACGAAATACAAAGGTCGACTCCCGCTTCACTTTGCATTTTTTCGTCACTGTGCCGAGCATCGGTACGCCCGCCGCCATACCGGCAATAAACTCGTCGGTGATCGGCTTATCCACCGTGACCACGTACTCTTTTTCGTGATTGTTACCGGCGCGCAGGATTTTATTCACCAGATCGCCGTGATTGGTGAGAAAAATCAGCCCCTGCGAGTCTTTATCCAGTCGGCCAATCGGGAACACGCGCTTGCTGTGGTTGACGAAGTCACCAATGTTGTCACGCTCGCCCTCTTCCATGGTGGTGACAATGCCCACCGGCTTGTTGAGGGCGATTAATACCAGATCGTCTTCATTGCGCGGTTCAATCAGCCGACCGTTGACTTTGACCTCATCCCCGGCGAACACCTGCGCACCGACGCTGGCGCGTTTGCCGTTAATGAAAACGTTGCCTTGTTCGATGTAACGATCGGCGTCACGGCGCGAGCAGATTCCGCTCTCGCTGATGTATTTATTCAGGCGCGTGGATGAGTTGGGCAGCATGGTTCCTCCGAAAAAAAACGGACTATACAGCATGTGCGCGCGTTGCGTAAGGCTGGGTTAAGCGTCCGGTGGCGGTTGTTCTTGGCGGTGTGATATGGCGAAAAAGCGGTGCCGGGTGTCATAGCGATTTATGGCACATAAAAATCCCTCCTGTCGGTTAAAATAGCCCGCTAGCCCCTGATTAAACTCCGGGTATTGTGAACACCTCACCGTTAACCAGGCATGAAAATGTACAACGTGAATCATCTTTTCGTCAGCCGGGAAATGAATGTGAAAAAGCTGCTGGCTTACGGTTTCCGCAAGGACGGGCAGGATTACGGCTACCGCTGTGATGTGATGAATAAGCAGTTCACCCTGCAGGTAAACATCACCACCCAGGGTGACATTGCCGCCACCATTATCGATAAAGTCACAGGAGAAGATTACATTCTTCACCGTATTACTTCTGCCACCGGTGCCTTTGTGGGGCAGGTTCGTGAAGAACATGACGCTATCTTGCTGGATATCGCAGAAAAATGTTTCCCGCAAAAGCATTTCAAAACAGCGCAGGCCGATGCGATCGTTCAGCACCTGGAACAGCAGTATCAGACTGAGCTGGAATTCTTATGGCCGCGCTTTCCTGAAAACGCCATCTTTCGCCGCAAAGATAATCAAAAGTGGTTCGGCGCGCTGTTAACGATTCACAGCAGCAAGCTGGGCCGACCGGATGATAGCCTGATTGAAATCGTCAATATTAAAGTCTCGCCGCAGGCCATCGCTTCGCTGGTCGATGGCGAGGTTTATTTCCCGGCCTACCATATGAACAAAAAGCATTGGGTCACCCTGTGTCTGGATGGATCAGTCCCGACGGCCGAGGTTTTGTTGCGCATTGACAACAGTTTTAACCTGGCCGGCTAGCCATCGGCGCGGCACCGTATACCTCTTCGCGGCTGATTTCGCCGCCCCATCCCCTCAGCCGCAACGTCTCGCTCGTCAGTTCCACCACCGCAAAGGGCACGCGCGACGGGCCATCCAGCATCCCCTGCAGGGTTATAAACACGGTATCCGCGCGGCGATGATAGCCGCCTCGGTGATCGTGGCCGGCAAAACAGGCGCGCACGCCATAGCGGCAGAACAGCTCTGCCAGCTGCGCACCGTTGAGCAGACTGTGGCTGTAGCCCGGTGCCAGCGGATAATGGCCGAACACCACCACCTGCTGGCCGCAGGCGCGGGCCTCGATAAGCTGCGTTTCCAGCCATGCCAGCTGCGTCGCACCGACCGCGCCATTCCACGGCTGCGCCTGCGGTTGCTGGCGCGCCTGTAAATCAGCCAGCAGTGCGGCCGCGCGCTGGCGATCGTCGCCGTTGTGTTGATTGCAGTACAGGCTGATATCGTTGCCGTCGTAGACAATAAAGCGCCAGCCCGGCAGCTGAAAGGCATAGTAACTTTTTGGCAGCGGCAGCGCGTCATCGAGGTGATGCGCGATGGTCTGGGCGTCGTGATTCCCCAGCACCACGGCATGCGGATGGAGTAGCCGATCGTAGAGCGGCAGCAGCGTGGCATAGCTGGCCCAGTGGCGATCCACCAGATCGCCGAGCGTAACGACAAAATCCAGCGGCTGCTGATTGAGCGCGGTTATCGCCTGCGGCAGCTTATGCAGCGCATGACGATAGTAGAGATTCGCCGCCACATCCGCCTCAACGTCAGCATATTGCGGGTCGGCCAGCAGCCCGAAGCGCAGCGTGCCGTCGAGCGGTGCCGCGCGTAAATCCGGTAACTGATACAGCTCAGCGACATCACCCAGCCGCTGGCGTTGCGCTGCGGTTAGCGCATGGGCATATCCCATCTCTGGCTCTCCTTAGCGAATTCCGGCACGCATGAATGACTGAATAAACTGCCGCTGGAACAGCAAAAACAGCAGCAGCAGCGGCAAGGTGGTCATCAGTGTTGCTGCCCCAATCAGCGCCCACTGCACGCCCTGCTCCGGCGCAGAAAACAGCTGCAGCCCGACGGTTAACGGACGCACCTGAACCGAGTCGGTGATCACCAGCGGCCAGAGAAAATCGTTCCAGTGGAAGCTGATCGAGACCAGCGCGAACGCCACATAGATTGGCTTTGCCAGCGGAATGTAGATGTGGCGCAGAATGTAAAACCGGCTGGCCCCCTCAACGGTTGCCGCCTCTTCCAGCACCAGCGGAATGCTTTTGAATGTCTGCCGCAGCAGAAAGATGGCGAACGCCGAGGCAAAGTACGGCAGCGCAATGCCGGTCAGGGTATCGCGCAGCCCGAGCGCGCTGATGGTGCGGTAATTATTCAGAATCAGCACATCCGGGCTGATCATCAGCTGCAGCAGAATCAGCGCGAAGAGGAAACCGGAAAATCTCAGGCGGAACCGCACCAGTGCATAAGCGGCCAGCGTGGCCAGCACCAGCTGGACTACCACAATCATCAGCACCAGCAGCGTGGTATTGAGAAAGTAGCGGGCAAACGGTGCCGCGTGCCAGGCATTGATGAAGTTCTCCAGCGTCAGCGGCGCCAGCAGCGAAAAGTGCCCCTGTCCGGCGGCCGGATGAATGGCAATCCACAGCGCCACCAGCATCGGCAAGCTCCACAGCAGCGCGGCCAGCCAAATCAGCAGGTTGAGCGCAAAACCGCCCGGAGAGGATGCAGCTTTCATTGATAATGGGCTCGCTTGTCCAGCAGATGAAATTTGATCAACGCAATCGATCCGAGGATCACCAGCAGCACCACCGTCATGGCCGACGCGGCTGGCATGTCCCAGAAACTGAATGCGGTACGATAGATATAAAACAGCAGCAGGCTACTGCTGTTGTTCGGGCCGCCGTTGGTCATGGCAATCACCTGATCGACAATGCGGAAGGCGTTCATCGAGGCGTTGATCAGCACAAACAGCGTGGTTGGCAACAGCAGCGGCCACTGCACGCGGCGGAAAAAGTAACCGCGCGATGCGCCTTCAATGGCGGCGGCTTCGCTGAGGCGCGGATCGATCTGCTGCAGGGCGGCGAGATAAAAGATCATGAAAAAGCCCGCCTCGCGCCATACCGAAACCGCCATCAGGCAGTACAGCGTGGTATCCGGCTCGCCGAGCCAGTTGACCGCCGGTAGCGAAAACCATGCCAGCAGGCTATTCAGGATGCCAAGCTGCGGTGTATAGAAAAACAGCCACAGATTGGCGATGGCGATCATCGGCAGCAGCGACGGAATGAAGAAGGCCGCACGCACCAGTGCGTTGCCGCGCAGCCGACGATTGACCGCCAGCGCCATCAGCAGCGCCAGCGTTACCGCCAGCGGAATGGTGATCAGCGCATACAGCAGGTTATTCCACAGCGACTGCATAAAAATGTCGTCATCCAGCAGCGCGCGATAGTTATCCAGCCCGACAAAATGGGCCGGATGCGAAGCGCGCGCAGCGCTGAACAGGCTCTGCCACAGCGTGGCCAGTGCCGGGTAATGGGTAAACAGCAGCAGGAAGCTGAGCGCGGGCAGCAGCAGCAAATAGCCGCTGAGCTGCAATGACCACCCGCGCGGGCGCAGCGTGGCGGCGCTGCCAGAGAATGAGCTCATCACGCGGCCGTCACTGATAGTTTTTCAGCAGGCGGTCAGCCTGTTTCTGCGCATCGGCCAGCGCCTGGGCCGGGGTTTTGCTCTGCGTCACCGCTGCTTCAATGGCGTGATTGAGCGCGTCCTGAATCTGCACGCTGTTGTAGGTCGAGAGTTCCGGCTGAGCATATTTCAGCTGCTCACGCGCCACCAGTGCCTGAGGCACCTGCTGCACATAGGCTTTCATTGCCGCCGTGTCCCACGCTGCCGGCGAGGTGGCGACATAGCCGGTAGCGATACTCCAGCGCGCGGCCTGTTCCGGTGCGGTGACCCAGCGGATGAAGCGCATCGCCGCCGCCTGCTGCGCCGGTGAGGCGCTTTTGAACACGTACAGGTTGCCGCCACCGGTCGGGCTGCCGCGCTGGGTTTTCTCCGGCAGCATGGCGACGCCAAACGGGAAGGTCGCGTTGTCGTGCACGTTGGTCAGGTTGCCGGTGGTGGTGACCATCATGGCCGTTTTGCCGCTGATAAAATCCTGCGGCGTGGTGCCCCAGGCAATCGCACCCTTCGGCGACACTTCCTCTTTCTGGCCGAGATCGGTCAGCCACTGCAGGGTTTCCACGTTGCCCGGCGTGTTGAAATACACGGCGTTGCCCTTGCCGTTATCCAGTCGTCCGCCATTGGTGGCTGCCAGCCCCTGGAAATTCCAGTAGCCGTTCGGCGTGGAAGGGATTTCAATGCCCCACTGGCTGACGCCGCTGGCCTGTTTCAGCGTCAGTTTTTTGCTGAATGCCACCACCTGCTGCCAGGTGGCGGGCGGTGTATTCGGATCGAGACCGGCTTTCTCAAATGCCTGTTTGTTCCAGTACATCACCACGGTTGAGCGCTGAAAAGGCACGCCCCACACTTTGCCCGCAATGCGACGCAGAAAGGCCGGATAGAAGCTGTCGATCCACTGTTTGCCCTCTTCACCCGTGGCTAAATCGCTGGCGGCGACGATGGCACCGGCATCCATCAGCGACCAGGCTTCAATATCGCCCATCACCGCCAGTTGCGGTGCGTTACCGCCGCGAAACGCCGTCAGCGCTTTGGTCACGGTGGTGGCGTAATCGCCGGTGTAGACCGGCTGAATGCTGATCTCAGGGTACTGTTTTTCAAAATCCGCCACCAGGGCTTCCACGGTGTGGCTGACTTTACCGCCGACCGCAATCGGATAGTACATCTGTAACTTCACCGGCTCAGCAGCAAACACCGACGCGGAGGCACACAGCATAACGACACAAGCCAGAGGCGAGAAACGGATCGCAGACATGATTTTCCCTTGAATAAACGACAACGGTTAAACAGCGTATTTTTTCTCAGCGAGCAACATCGGGTGTTCTGCAGCGACACAGCGCTGGCCGCTGGTGGTGGAAAACAGGTATTGCCGGCTGGTGGACCACTGCAGGCCGACCAGGCTGTCATCCGTGAAGCGCTGCAGGCCGGGCACTTTGACGGTCAGTGATTCCGTGATGCCGGGCAACCGACAGACCAGCAGCGTATCCGCGCCCATGTATTCGTAGCTCACTACCCGCGCACTCAGCGCGGCCTGCTGCGGGGCGACCAGCTGGATATCCTCCGCGCGCAGGCCCAGGCTTAGCGCCGTTTCGCCGGCATAGCTCAGCAGCGGTGTGCTGAGATGGCTGAGGTAGTGATGCGCGCCTTTGCTGTGCAGTGGCAGGATATTCATTGGCGGTGCGCCAATAAACTGCGCGGCAAAACAGCTCGCCGGCTGGTTGTAGAGTTGGTCTGGCGTGCCGTGTTGCTCAATGCGGCCATCGTTGAGCAGAATGATGTGATCGGCCATGCTCATCGCTTCGGTCTGATCGTGGGTGACGTACAACATGGTCAGCCCGAGCTGCTTTTGCAGCGCGCGGATTTCGCGCCGCATGCTCTGGCGCAGTTTGGCATCCAGGTTGGATAACGGCTCATCCATCAGGCACAGCGTATTGTTGGCGATCACCGCCCTGCCCAGCGCCACGCGCTGCTGCTGGCCGCCGGAGAGCTGTGAAGGCAGGCGCGCCAGCAGCGGTTCCAGCTCAAGCAGTGCGCTGACCTGCGCCAGCCGGGCGGCAAACTGTTGCTTATCTTCTCCGCGCGCCTTCAGGCCAAACAGCAGGTTCTCCCGCACGCTCAGGTGAGGAAACAGCGCGTAAGACTGAAACACCATCGACAGCTTGCGCTGCGCCGGTGGCAGAGGCGTGACGTCGGTGTGATTGAAATAAATGCGGCCGCTGTCGGCCGTTTCCAGCCCGGCGAGGGTGCGCAACAGCGTCGATTTACCGCAGCCTGAAGGCCCCAGCAGTGCGACGAAACTGCCTTGCGCCACGTCGAAGCTGATATCCTGCAGCGCGATTTTATCGCCCCAGGTTTTGGTGATGTGTTGCAGCGAGAGATGGCTCATGCATCCGCAGTCCTGAAATCAGAATGGCGGTAAGCTAGCTGAGGCGGATGAAAGATTTATGGCGCTGACGTGACGGTTGGGTGATGGACGGCGACCTGGCGCAGCATCCCCCTCACCCGGCACGCCCGCAGGCCGCGCCGGGCAGGCGTTTATGCGTTACTGTGACATGCTCAGAATGGTGCGGATGTTCTGCGCCGTGGTGGCAATGATGTCGATAGCGCCGGTGCGCAGCGCGCCGAGGATCGCCATGGCTTTGGTGTTTTCAGCGGCAATGGCAATCACGCAGGGAATTTTACGCAGCTCGTCGATACTCAGGCCAATTACCCGGTCGTTCATCACCGTATCCACGTGCTGGCCCTGGGCATTAAAAAAATCATAGCCGGCCACATCACCGGTCACGCCCTGATTGACGCTGGCATCAATGATTTCGTGCGGTGTGAACCAGCCGAGCTTAACCATATAGCTGTTTTCGTTCATGTCACCAATGCCCACCAGTGCCACATCCGCTTTGCGCGCGCGGTCGAGCGTCTCTTTGATGGTGCCGTTTTGCATGAAGGCGTCGCGCAGCGCCCGGTTTTCGACGTAAGCCGGGGCGTACAGGGTTTCGCTGATGCCGCCAAACTTTTTGGCCAGCCGGCGGCTGATGTGGTCCGCGTTGATGGCATCCCCCGGACGATGGGTGCCGCCGATGCCGCTGATAAACAGGCAGTTGCGCGTCGGCACCTGACCGGGATAATCGGCGACGGCCGCCACGTTGCGTCCCTGGCCCACGGCGACAATGGCGTTGTCTTTCAGCGACTGCGCGAGATGCGCCGACACCAGCGCAGCCACCTGACGCCGCTGCTCGTCGCTGTCTGGCGAATCGAGGGCAATCAGCGCGCGCTGCAGATGGGGAAAGCGCGTTTGCAACTGCTGTTCCAGCCGCGTACTGAACACCGGATGGTAGCGCACATTGATCTCGACGATGCCCTCTTCACGCGCGCGTTTCAGCAGTCGCCCCACCTTGATACGGGAAATCCCAAACTTACGCGCAATCTCCTCCTGGGTGATTTCGTCCTGATAGTAGGCGACGGCAATTTCCGTCAGCAGCTCGGAGTCCTGAGAAAGCGTGTTTTTTTCCATCCGTTACCTGTCTTGTATCGTCGTGCGGAGTGCTCAGCAGGGAGTTATATCATTGATGCGACTCGCTTCGCCAGCCAGCAACGCCGCGAGTCGCCGCGGCTGTCACGCTTAACGCTGAATGGCGTCAATTTTCAGCATGCGGGCAATAACCTTATCCAGCTCTTGCTGATCGAAGATCTGTTTCCAGTCCGGTTTGATGATCTTCTCGCGGCCATACTCCATGGCGATCATGCAGGCGTCCGAGAACGGGTTGGTGGCGCGGAAAGCCACCGCCAGCGCAATCTGAATATGGCCGTACAGCATGGCCTTCGCTGCCTCTTCCGGGACGCCGCTGTGTTTCACCGTTTCATCCAGCGCCTCTTTCATGAAGGCACCGACCATGCAGGCGACGGTTTCGACCAGCGTCGGCTCCAGATACGCCAGTTGCGTCACCGTGACCCAGTGCACCTGATCAACCGGGCCGTACATCACGCTGATTACCTTACTCAGCTCTGCCTTCTGTTCAGCGCTGCCGCTTTCCCAGGCTGCCGCGACGTGCTGGACGGCAGCAACGCCACCAAACGCATCGGCGTGCTCCTCTTTGGTGTAGCGGGCCAGAAATACTGACGGATGGCACGGGTGCGCGACCGCATACTCGATGCCGTCACGCTGGGCGATCAGGTTGGCGTAGGCCGCGGCCGGATCGAGCGTCAGCAGCACCGCACCGCTTTGCATCTGTGGCACCACGCTTTGCGAGACTTTGCCCAGTACGATATCCGGCACGGCGAGGATCACCACGTCACTCAGCGGCACCACCGACGCGGCATCCGACAGCTCGCGTCCCTGTGCAGTCACCTGCTGCTGCGCCTGCGGTGAATTCTCGCAGTAAAACACCTGATAAGCGCTGTGCTGCAAATTAGCGGAAATACGCATGCCCATTTTGCCGCCTGCGCCGATCACGGTGATGGTTTTCAATGCCTTGCTCATGTTAACGACTCCTGATCTTGTTTACTGCGTAGGAATTCAACGGCGCGGCGGGTCCATTCGGCTTCCCGCGCGCAGGTCTGCGCGGCATCGTCCTGCCACGGCAACCAGTGTTCGATGATTTGGTTGATGTCGCGATCGACCGGCCGCACGCTGGCGATCAGCCGGTCATAATCCAGCTTCCCTTCGCCCATCGGACAGCCGGCCAGGGTAAAACCGACCCAGCCGGCACGGCGGGTAAAAGCGAAATCTTTGATGTGCAGATTGCCGACGCGCGCAGCGGTATTGGCGATCACCTGCTCCTGCAGTTCCAGTCCGGCGACGCAGTTGGCCGGATCGAGACAGACACACAGCCACGGCGAGAGAAAGCGGTTGATCACCGACATCATCGCCGCGCTGCTGACCTGCTCGTAGGTTTCCAGGCACAGCCGCACCTGCTGGCGGGCAAAATCCGGCAGCACGGCAGCAATCAGATTGGCCGCTTCATCCAGCGATGGCCGGTGATCGGCGGTGTTGAACATTGAGCGGACTACGCGCGCGTCGAGAATGGCGGCGATGTGCAGATAGCGGCGCAGGTGCGCGCTGCCGAGACCGCGCGTACCCAGCTCCAGCGTGATGCCAAGCGCATCCGCCTGCTGACGCAGCGCCAGCAGCTGTTCATCTGACCACTGCTCAATCGCCGGGTAGTCGCAGATCTGAAATACTGACACGTCGAGATCGGCGGTGTGCTGCAGCATCTGCGCCAGCGTGAGCGGCTGTGGCACCTGGGGCGACATGCGCCAGAAAAAAGCGTAGGTGCTGAGTCCGATGCGGCTCATGACGGCAGCTCCTCAGCCAGCTCACTGGCTTCCTGCACGATTTGCGCCAGCGCCTGCGGATCGTGGGCAAAGCGGCCGAGGAACAGGCCGTTGACGTCGCCGCCGAGGCGCTGAATCAGACCCGGCCCGGCGCTGCCGCCGTAAATCACCCGCAGCGTGATGCCGTCTGGCGTCGTCAGCTGCTGTAGCCCGCTGCACACCGCGCGGATGTAGCTGTCCGGCGCCGGTTGCGGGGCACCGATGGCCCACTGCGGTTCGTAAGCAAACAACACTTCTCCGTGCAGATTGTGCTGTACTGCCTGCGCCAGCGCCTCCTGCAGCTGCTGCTGGCACAGCGCAATCGCCTGCTCAGGCGTGCCCTGCTGCGGTTCACCGATGCACAGCACCGGGGTCAGGCGATAACGCAGCGCCATCGCCACTTTGGCGGCAATCTGCGTTTTATCTTCATGAAAATGGCGACGGCGTTCGGCGTGGCCGATCTCTGCCAGTGAGCACCCCAGCTCCTGCAGCATGCTGGCGCTGACCTCACCGGTCCAGGCGCCGTTTTCCGCCTGACACACGTCCTGCGCGCCGACGCGCACCGGCGTGCCGGCAAAAATCTCTGTTACCGCCGGGATGGCCGGATAAGCGGGCAGCACAAACAGCCCGACATCACCGCGCTGCACTGCCGGATGCTGCGCCAGCGTCACAACTTCGCGACACCACGCCAGCGTTTGCTGGTAGCCGAAATACATTTTCAGGCTGACGCCAAGCCAGATTTTAGGCTGAGCCATAATTACGCTCCCTGTTCAGATGCACTGTGTTCTTTTAACAGATTGCCAACGGTGTTGACGATCATCGCCAGTGAAACCGCACCGGCGTCCGGCGTGCCAACGCTTTTTTCTGCCAGCGGCCGCGCTCGCCCCACTTTCGGTACCAGCTGTGCGGTGGCCTGCGCGGCCTGCTCCGCCACCGCTGCCGCACGTAACCAGGCTTCAGTGAGTGATGCGCCCTGCGCGACCGCAGCGCTCAGCGTGTCGCTAAACGGAACCAGCACGTCAACCATGGTTTTATCACCGACGCGCGCTTTGCCGAAGTGCATAATGCCCTCTTTGGCATCCCGGACGCCGGCAGCGACGCGTGTTGCATCCGCTGCCGCGCTGTCGCCCAGCGCGGTGCCGAGCGCGGTCAGTGCCACGCCCCACAGGGCTCCGGACGTGCCGCCCGCTTTATCCGCCCAGACATCGGCGGCGCGACACAGCAGACTGCCAGCGCCGGCGCCACGCGCGGCCACCTCACGCGCCTTTTCCACTGCGCCGAGTATGCCGCGCTCCATGCCAATGCCGTGATCGCCGTCGCCCGCTACCGCATCAATGTCGCCCAGCTGGCCGGCATGACGCTGAATCATCACTGCCACCGCTTCCAGCAGCTCAAGAACGCGCCGGGCGCTGTGTTGTGATGCGGTGCTGGCCTGCGGTAACGTCTCTTCACGGATCTCTTCGCACTCGGCGGCGCTGAGCGGTTCGGCAATCAGGACGCTGCCTTTGCGGTAGGCTGGCGTATTGGCCGGCGCGCGCCACAGCGTTTCCAGTTCATCATCAAGCCACATCAGCGTCAGCGAGACGCCTGCCATGTTAAAACTGGTGACGAATTCGCCGACATCCGGCTCCACCACCTGCAACTGCGCCGCCGACAGCAGCTGGGCGATGCGGCGATACACCACAAACAGCTCTTCATACTTGACTGAACCGAGACCGTTGAGGATTACCGCCACGCGCTGTCCCGCCACCTGCGCCACATCCGCTGGCCGCTCACTCAGCAGCCGGTCGACAAAGATTTCTGCCAGCTCGTCGGCACGCGGCACCGCCGTTTCGCTGATGCCCGGCTCACCGTGGATGCCCAGCCCGAGCGCCATGCGCCCTTTCTCTACCTCAAACAGTGGATGCGCAGCGCCCGGCAGCGTGCAGCCGGAAAATGCCACGCCGAAGGTGCGGGTGCGATCGTTGGCGTGCTGCGCTTTTTTCAGCACCGTAGCCAGATCGTCACCCGCTTCTGCCGCGGCCGCCGCCACTTTAAACACACACAGATCGCCGGCGACGCCGCGTCGCTTCAGACGCTCATCGTGGCTGGCGCTGGACACATCATCCGTTACCGCCAGCACCTCACAGGCAATACCCTCAGCGCGCAGCCGCTCGCACGCCTGACCAAAATGCAGCACGTCACCGGCATAGTTTCCAAACAGCAACAGCACACCCGCGCCGTTATGCGCCGCGCGCGCGACGTTATAGATTTGCTGCGCTGACGGCGAAGCGAACAGATTGCCCATTGCCGCCCCGTGCGCCAGGCCCTGGCCGACCAATCCGGCAAAGGCGGGATAGTGACCGGAACCGCCACCGACAATCACCGCCACGGTATCCGGCTGGCTGCGCGTGCTGCGCACCACACCACCGCTCACCTGGCGTACTTTATCGGCGTTGGCGGCCACAAAGCCTTCGATCAGTTCCGCGGCAAACGCGGATGGCTGGTTAAACAGGTACGTCATGTTATTGCTCCTGTACAAATGAGGCTGGCAGAGGCTGCGCGCGACGGCGATTGAGGAACAGCATCAATACAGCGGAGAGCAGCATAAAACCGCCGACCACGAACATCGGTAACACATAACTGTGAGTGGCATCATGCAGTGCGCCGGTGATGTAACCGGCGGAGAAACCCGCCACGTTGCCCAGGGTGTTAATCAGCGCAATCGCCGCCGCGGCCGATGCGCCGGTCAGGAACTGCGTTGGCAGCGTCCAGAAATTGGGCAATGCGGCGAAGATGGCGCTGGCCGTTACGGCGATCACCAGGATGGTGGTAAACGGTGAATCCATGTAGAGCGCCAGCGGTACGCTGACGCCGCCCGCGACCGCAGGAATCGCGATGTGCCAGGTTTTACAGCCGCGCCGCGCGGCATCCCGCGACCAGAAAAACATCACGACGGCGGCGATCAGGTACGGCACGCCGGTGATCAGCCCTTTCTGCATCACGTTGAAGGTGGTGCCAAACTGCTGCTGGAAGCCGGCGATAATGGTCGGCAGGAAGAACGCCAGCGCGTACAGGCCGTAAATAAAGCCGAAGTAGATCAGGCACAGCATCCACACGCGGCTGTTGCCCATCACCGAACGCACGCTGTGCGGATGCTGGCCCTGCTTGTGCTGATGTTCCGCTTCCAGCTCGGCTATCAGCCAGTTTTTCTCGTCGTCATTCAGCCACTTCGCCTGACGCGGCGAGTCCACCAGCCAGAATAGCGCCACAATCCCGATGAGGATTGCCGGCAGCGACACGCCCATAAACATTACGCGCCAGCCCTCCAGGCCGAACAGGCCGTGCTGCTCAATCAGCGAGGCAGCCAGCGGTGCGCCAAATACCACCGTCAGCGGTTGTGCCAGGTAGAACAACGAGAGAATTTTGCTGCGGTGGCGCGCCGGCACCCACAGGCTGAGATAAAGGATGGCGCCCGGGAAGAAACCAGCCTCGGCAATCCCCAGCAGCAGGCGCAGCGTATACAGCCCTTCGACACTGCTGACCCAGGTAAACAGTAGCGAGACGATGCCCCAGCTGATCATGATGCGCGCCAGCCAGCGCCGCGCGCCGAACTTATGCAGCGCCAGGTTGCTGGGCACTTCCAGCAGGATGTAACCAATAAAGAAGATGCCGGAGGCGAGACCAAACTGCAGCGCACTGAGGCCGAGGTCCTGCGTCATGCCGTTTGGCCCGGCAAAGGAAATGGCGGTGCGATCGAGGAAGTTGATAAAGAACATCAGCGCCACAAACGGTACCAGGCGCCAGGAGATTTTGCGGATTGCGGTCTGCTCAACCGCGCTGACAGCAGACTGATTCATAACGCACCTCCGAAACGTGCGCAGTGAGACGGTGTTGGCCAGGCGCAAAACCGGCGCTGGCGACAGACAAAATGCGAGGTAAGAAGCAAATGACACATGTTCGAGTCCTCAATGGGTCTTCTTGTACATGGATAGGGTCATGCGAATAAATGAACACTACATGGATATTTGCTCATTCCTCAAGTGCAGTTGGCGAAAGTGTGACAGTGCGCATGAGATTTGATTTCAGCGACATTTTCAGGATTTTTCGCAGCAGAGCGGCGCTGCGCGATCGTTACATCAGGGGGTGCGCGAGATTTTGCGTGGCCGATCGCTAAATCATATGAGCATGTATTGAACATATGTTTGATTTTGTGGCAGGCTATCAGTGAACATCTAATCACCTGACGAACATATGTGCAGGTGTCAGACCCTGTATCACTGGAGAGACGTGATGAAAACTATCGCTATTGGTGCCGATGATGCGGCTATCGATTTGAAAAACATCATTAAAAAGCTGCTGGAAGAGCAGGATTATCAGGTAACTGATTACAGTAACGACGCGCAAAATGACCGCCCGATGTATCCGGACGTGGCGTTTGCGCTCGCTACGGCGGTGCAGCAAAAGCAGTTTGAGCGCGGCATTTTGCTGTGTGGCACCGGCATTGGCGTCGCGATTGTTGCCAATAAAGTGGAAGGCGTGCGCGCCGCGCAGTGTCATGACACCTTCTCCGCCGAGCGCGCGCGCAAAAGTAATAATGCCCAGATCATGACCATGGGCTCACGCGTAATTGGGCCGGAGCTGGCGAAAAACATCGTTAACGCCTGGCTGGCATCCGAGTTTGAAGGTGGCGGTTCGACCGCCAAAGTGGAGAAGATCGGTTACTACGAACAGGTGTCACACGCGAAATAAGAGGTTATCGGGCGCTGAGTTGCAGAGCCGGCAGCGCCTGAGTGCGTGACATCGCCAGCGGCACGCTGACACGACTGGCCACTTTGGTGCGTGCCAGCCGTGTCATAGCCGGTGTTTTAACTGCCGCTTAGCGTACCGCTGAGCACTGCAGGCGCATCCTGCTGCACCAGAAAGGCGACCAGCAGGGCGTCGCGTTCACCGTGGATAGCCGGCAAGGCAGCGCTATCGCTCACCGCATCGCCCTTTTGCAGTCGCACATCCCCGGTGCGTGCAATGCCCTCCAGCACCGTGACCCAGCTGGCATAACCCGGCAAATGCGGCACCTCGATCTGTGCGCCACGATCCAGCCTGACGTCATAGATGTAAACGGCCTGACGCAGCGTCAAAGGTGCCGCGCTGTGCTGCGGACCGGCCAGCATCGTCCACTGGTTAAGCGCCGTCCCTTCTGCCCGGTATACGCTCTGTACCTGCCCTTCACCGCCGCCGGATGCCGGGCGGATGTATGCCTGCAGCATTTCGCTTTCAATCAGCGGTGCTGACTCTTCATGACGTACCCCACTGCCCGCGTTCACCAGCAGTGCGCGTTTGCCGTTGAGGGCGAGGGTCTCTCCCTCCTCGCGCCGGTACTGCACCGAGCCGCGCCAGACATAGCTGAAAATCTCATCATCCTGATGGCGGCGCATCGGTACTACCGCGCCGGGCTTCAGCGTCATCTGGTCGACAATCGCCAGCGTGCCCAGTGGTTCTCCCGGCCGCTGCCGGCGAATGGTAAAGGGACCGTATTCAAACAGCTGGTCGCGCTGCGCTTTAATCACGTTCATCAGTGGCTTCCTTAAAAGTCAGGTTCTGATGACCATCATAAAGGCTGCAAAATTGCGTAACAGTAGGGCTTTTTGTTGGCTTAAATCAGTGGTTTTGAATGACCTTCGTCCGCGCCTTTAGCCTGCTGCAGTACGAAGCTGAGCGCCAGGTGCGGGCTGGTGAGTGGCCGCTGTGGCGCAGGAAAACGCGACGCGGCCCCGGCCATTGACACCTGCGCTAACGCCACCTGAACCGCGCCCTGCTGCTGTCCCTGAGCGACGGCATCGGCGATCAGCGTGTAATAGTCGTCCAGCCGGCCAGCTTTGAATGCGGCCCAGGCATCAGGGATAAGCCTGACTTGCGGACGCTGGTCGGGTGCCAGACGCTCCGGGCAAAACAGCTGGCATGTGCTGTGCAGCGTAGACTCCGCGGCACACAGCACCAGCGCGGGTGCGCCACGGCGATGCACTTCGTCCGCCAGCATACGGTCAGTGCGATAAACCGCACAGTGCTGTTGTGCATCGCGCAGGCTGTCTGCGGCGGCACCTAAGGTAGAGCAGGTAATCAGTATCGCGTCGAACCACGGCGTCAGGCTGAGTAACAGCTGCTCCAGACGCTGCTGCTGGGCCGGCGTCATGCCACCGCTGAGCTCTGCTTCTGCCAGCAGATGTGGCATCACCAGATGGCTGATTTGCTGAGGCGGAATGCCGAGCGACTGTGCGGCGTCATCAAAAATAGCAATATTACTGGCGGCGGTATGCAGGCAGGCAATGGTCACAACGATTCCTTATCGCTTCAGGTTTAGTACGTTGCACTATAGCCGCAATCGGTGACGGAATGCAGCTTTACCGCTGCCTGGCAGGTTTCGCCGGATGCGGTGCGAGGCCGTTTCAACGCCTCACACCGTGCAACCTTCCTTCAGCCGGTCAGCGCGAAGTGCGATCTCAGAACCACACTTCTGCCTGTACGCCAAAGTTCCAGCTACCGCCAGCGGTAAAGCCCGCGCTGCCGAAATCATCGTTCAGCGCATAGTTGTCCAGCGCTTTAGACCAGTTCATCCAGGTCGCGAACAGGCGAATCTCCGGCCGCACCAGCATGTCGTTGATGTTGCCGACTTTAAATGTTGGCGCAAAGGTCAGCTTATACACGTCGCCCTTCACCGCGTTGTACGTCGCGATGCTGCCGCCATCCTGATAGCTGCGGCCAATGGGTTTGAGGTCCATATACAGCCACGACGCTTCATATTGCAGCGCAAAGTTTTCCGTAATCGCCTGGGAGGCGCGCAGGTTGATGGTTGCCCAGTCATAGCGATCGCCTTTGCGGTAGCGATCTTCACTGTGCTGCGCCAGCAGCGACGGGGCGACTGACCAGCGATCGCTGAGTGGCATCACGCCAAAGGTGGCCAGTCGCAGCGCGCTGGCGTTGCGCGTTAAGTCGCCGTCGCCACCGATCTGCCGGGTTTCTGCGCCCAGCCCTTTCCCCCACTGAATGGCGTGAGTGCTGCTGCCCGGTGCCAGTCCGTAGAAGCGGTTTTTATCGTGCCAGGCCAGCATGGTAAACACGCCGTGCTTTGCCGTATCGTCACTGCGCAGCGCATAGCTGCCGGTGGTCGATGCGCGCCCTTTCAGCTCGTCGTTGCCGTTTGCGCTCATGCCGGTCAGCATCCACTGCCAGTTACCGTAAAACTGGTTCGAGGTCAGCAGCAGGTTTTGCACGTTGTTATCGTCGTAGCGGCTGCTGCCCAGGTCGCCAAAACTGCGGCCATAAATGGAGAAATCGCTGCGCCATTGCTCGTTCCATTGCAGGTTGCTGATGCCGCCGCCGGTGCCGCCAAGAAAGACGATATCGGTATCAGTGAAGTGCAGATCAAAATTGTCGCCGTCAAAGCGTTTACCTGCCCACAGCGAGGCATGTTGCGCGGCGCCCCCAAAGCTGGGCAGATCCCCCATTTCGACATACACCTGGCGGATATTCAGATTATTGTCGTTATTCTGCACCCACGGGTCCGGACTGGATGAGCCATCTGCCAGCAGCGCTTTGAAATTGGCCCACGAACCATTACTGAACCGGGTTTGATTATGAAAGCCCAGCTCGATGTAGTGATCTTTTTCATTCCCTAACCGGCCAATATGCGCATCGCCGCCGATCGAACTGGCAGGCGAAATAGCAGGTCCGGCACGTCCACCGCGCCCTTTATCATTAATCAGCAGGCCGGAACGGGCGTAGCCGGAAAAGCGGAACGTGTTGGTTGTTCCGGCACTCGCCTCCTTTTGCTGCTGCTCATCGCGCGCGATTTTCTCTTCCAGCTGGGCCAGACGCTGCTCCAGCGTTAATGACTGTGCCGCTGCACTGCCACCCACCATCATCCCCGCGATAGCCAGCGCCAGGCGCGCGGTTTTAGCCTTATGCATCACCATATTTATCTCTCTTATTATGTCCATTCATTAATTACAACGGGATTGCCTTTGACGCAGCGAGAGCATAAATAAGCGGGTTGCGGTTCTTTTTGATCAATATCATTAAATTAAAAAGTGATATTTTACATGAAGTTATAAAATGATTGATTAATTCAAGGTCTGTTTTTACTTAAATGGAAAAATCCTTTGCGACCTGTCTTAAAAGACGGGTGAATTAATTTTTCTTTTCCGATCCCATTCGCAGAATGGCGCTTTTTCCGGCACGGAAAATCTGCTTAGCCAGCAGCAGAAATAAAAACAAATTTGCGAGCTGTACCGCATCGCTTAATGCGGCAACCAGATGAGACGGCGCAATTATTCGGGCAAGCCTGCGCCTCGCTGCTACGCTTAGTGGTTGGATTATCCTTACAAAAGCTGGAGATATTATGAGCAATGACGATCGCAAGCCGACCACCACGGATGCTGGCATTCCGGTAGCCAGCGACGAACATTCTTTGTCCGTCGGTCCTGACGGCCCGCTGATGCTGCACGATCACTACCTGATTGAGCAGATGGCTAACTTCAACCGCGAACGTATTCCAGAGCGTCAGCCGCACGCCAAAGGCAGCGGTGCATTTGGCTATTTTCAGGTGACAGAAGATGTCAGCCGCTACACCAAAGCGGCGGTATTTCAGCCCGGCACCAAAACCGATGTGGTGATGCGCTTCTCCACCGTGGCCGGCGAGCGTGGCAGCCCGGACACCTGGCGCGATCCGCGCGGCTTCGCGATCAAGTTTTACACCAGCGAAGGCAACTACGACATGGTGGGCAATAACACGCCGGTGTTCTTTATCCGTGACCCGATGAAGTTCCAGCACTTTATCCGCTCGCAGAAGCGCCGTGCCGACAACAATCTGCGTGATAACGATATGCAGTGGGATTTCTGGACGCTGTCGCCAGAGTCGGCGCACCAGGTGACCTGGCTGATGGGCGATCGCGGCATTCCGAAAAGCTGGCGCCACATGAACGGTTACTCAAGCCACACCTATATGTGGGTTAACGCCGCCGGAGAGAAATTCTGGGTTAAATACCACTTCAAAACCGATCAGGGTGTGGAGTTCCTGACGCAGGATAATGCCGATCTGCTGGCCGGCCAGGACGGCGATTACCATACGCGCGATCTGTTTACCGCCATCAAAAATGGTGATTTCCCCAGCTGGACACTGTACATGCAGATCATGCCGTTCGCCGAGGCGGAAACCTACCGCTTCAACCCGTTTGATCTGACTAAAGTCTGGCCACACAGCGATTATCCGCTGATTAAAGTCGGTAAACTGATGCTCAACCGCAATCCGACCGACAACCACGCGCAGATTGAACAGGCGGCGTTTGAACCAAACAACCTGGTGCCCGGCATCGGGCTGAGCCCGGATAAGATGCTGATTGGCCGGGTGTTTGCCTATGCCGATGCCCACCGCGCCCGTCTTGGCGTTAACTACAAGCAGATTCCGGTCAACGCCCCGCAGGCACCGGTGCACAGCTACAGCAAGGATGGCGCGATGCGCATCAATCCGGTCAGCGATCCGGTCTACGCGCCGAATTCGAAAGGCGGTCCGGCGGCGGACGGCGAGCGCTACCCGACGGATTCCACCTGGGAAGCGCACGGCAACATGGTGCGCGCGCCCTACACGCTGCGTCAGGATGATGATGACTTTGGCCAGGCCAATACGCTGGTCAATAAAGTGCTGGATGAGGCGGCACGTGACCGTCTGGTGAATAACGTCAGCGGTCATCTGCTCAACGGCGTGGAGGAGCCAGTGCTGTCGCGCGCGTTTGAGTACTGGCGCAACATCGACCAGACGATTGGCGATCGCATTGCCCAGCGGGTGCAAACCGAGCGCGCCAAGCGTTAATGAGCTGATTTATAAATATAAAAAGGCGCCCGCGGGCGCCTTTTTTGCATCGACAGGATTATTTCAGACGGAACGCCACCACGCTGTCGCCGGCTTTGGTGCCGAGCGAACCGTGACCGCCTGCGGCAATCACCACGTACTGCTTACCGTCGCTGCCCATGTAAGTGGATGGTGTCGCCTGTGCGCCGGCGCTAAGCTCCTGCTGCCACAGCAGTTCGCCGGTGGTGCTGTCATAGGCGCGAATGAAGTTATCTGCGGTCGCACCGTGGAACACCAGATCGCCGGCTGTCAGCAGTGGCCCGCCGTGCGCCACCATGCCCATCGGGAAGCCAATCGGGAAGCGGCCCGGCAGGAAGCTGGTTTTCAGGTTTTTCGTGGTGCCAACGCGACGCAGCCATTCGGTTTTGCCGGTTTTCAAATCCACGCCGACCATGCGGCCCCACGGCGGTGCAATGCACGGAATGCCGAGATCGGAGGCCAGCTGCTGGATGTGGATGGCGTAATCACCGTGGAAGTTTTCGTTCCAGTAAGGCTGGCCATCTTTGGTGAACAGGCGCTCCGTCGCCGTGGCGGGCGTACGCTTGATCAGGTTGTATTTGTAGGCGAGGCGCACCGGTGCGGCAATCAGCATCTGACGCTGCGGATCAACCGCCACCGATCCCCAGTTAAACACCCCGATGTTGCCCGGGAACACCAGCGAGCCGCCTTCTGTGGCTGGCGTCCACGGATTGCCGTCATAGCGCAGGCTGCGGAAATCCATACGGCAGGCCATTTGATCAAACGGCGTGATGCCCCACATTGACTTCTCAGTCAGCGGCTGCGGAATAAAGTTCAGGCTGGATACCGGCTGGGTGGCGGCGAATTTCTCGCCCGGCACGCCGCCTTCCGTCGAAACCTTCACGTCGTTAACCGGATAAACCGGCTGGCCAGTCAGGCGATTGAGCACAAACAGGTTACCGGTTTTGGTCGGCAGGATCACCACCGGCTGTTTCTGGCCCTGATAATCGATATCGACCAGCGACGGCTGTGACGGGTTATCGCGGTCCCACAGATCGTGATGGGAGCTCTGATAGCGCCATTTGAATGCACCGGTCTGCAGATCGAGCGCCACTAACGCATCACGGAATTTTTCAGTGTTGCTATTGGCATCACGCTCGATGCCCAGTTCATCCGGCGAGGCGTTGCCAAATGGCACATACACCAGGCCGTTTTTCAGGTCGGCGCTCAGCGTACCCCAGGCCACCGGCGTATCCTGCGGATAGGTCTGGCCAGCAGCTATCGGCGCGGTATTTTGCGGATTAGCCGGATCAAAGTTCCACACCAGACGACCACTCTGCACATCATAGGCGCGAATTACGCCAGAGGGGTTACCGCTGTTGAAGCCGTTATCCATAACCGAGCCGCCGACAATCACCAGATTGCCCGCGACCAGCGGCGCGGCGGTCTGCATCAGCGCGTGTGGACGAACCTCACCCATATTGGCATGCAGATCCACCACACCGTTGTTGCCAAAATCGGCGCACGGTTTGCCGCTGTCGGCATCCAGCGCAATCAGCCGGGCATCGGTGGTGGCGTTAAAGATGCGCTTGCGGCACACCGCCGGCGTCGCCGCCGTGTCCTGTGCGGCAAGCGGTGCGCCCGCGTAATAGCTGACGCCACGGCAGGTCTGATGCTGCTGCAGATAAGAACGATCTTTCGCTGGCGTGTATTTCCACTTCACCGCACCACTCTGCGGATCGAGCGCGTGGACCTCATTGTGCGGCGTACAGAAATAGAGCATGCCGTCGGCTTTCAGCGGCGTGGCTTCGAAGGTGTATTCGGTGGCGTCGTTATCCTGACGCAGATCGCCGGTGTGATAGGTCCAGGCCACTTCGAGATTGCGCACGTTCTCTTTGGTGATCTGATTCAGGGCGGAGAAACGCAGGCCGTCGGCGGTGCCGCCGTAGGCGGTCCAGTCAGCGCTCGCGCCCTGCTCGCTGTTTTGTTCACGCGCATTGGTGATGGTGCCGGCCTGCGGCAGCGGATCGTAAAAGCACAATCCAATCACCAGTACAATCATGATGGCCACCGTGCTGCCGAGCAGGCCGTGGAAGCGACGCTGTCCCTGATACAGCGGTTTGACCACCCACGGCATCGCCAGCCACAGGCCGATCACGCCAAACAGATCGCCGCGCGGGATCCACTGCCACTTGTCGAAGCCGACTTCCCAGATCATCCATGCCAGCGTAATCCACATCAGCACCGCATACAGGCTTAACGCGCTGCGCTGATTGCGGAACAGTAAAATGGCGGTGATCAGTAATCCCACCGCCATCAATGCGTAAAATGCGCTGCCGCCCATCATCAGCAGCTTGCCGCCCATATAGAGCAGCGCAACACCCAGAATCGCCAGCACGAGACTGGTCAGTTTGTTTATCATGCGAATCCCTCAACGCTCATCATTATTAACCACCCCAAACTAAAGACACATAAACTCAACAAAATCTTAACTTACGTAACCGTTAGTTAAAAATCTGCCTGGCAGCGTGTCGTTAGTGCCGCTTATCAATGTAGCTCTGCTCCTTCCTGCTGCGCCCCGCTTCGCTCGTAGTGTGAGTGAAATCACGTTTCAATTTTGTTGGATGAAATTAATCAATCATCAGGAAAATCCGCATTTTTTGATAACGCAGCGGGCGATATGACTAAGGGCGCGACAGGCGTGCTGCCGGGCAGCCTGCAATTTGTCGGCGCATGTATTTCTGGTGAAATTATTTAATTGATTAGTGGCGTACAAATGCGATTTGTCCTGGTCATGTCAGAACCTGATGCCAAAAAAGCAGGCAACGCTGCGCTTTGCCCTAAAAATAGCGTCTTTCCGGCGCGGTGACATTGATAAATGAAATAGCGTATTTATTATTTTGAGAGTTTCCTTAGCCTGTCTGACAAATTAATCGATGATATATATTATCTGACTGCTCTGCGGCAAAGCCGCTTATAAAAAGAAGGTTATTATGATCAGCGCAGACGCTTTTTATCGCAAATTACGTTTTCCATTTAAACTCACACACGCTGCCATTAAATTTCCCGTGGCCAATGCACACGCCCGGCAATACCAGGTCCTGTCAGCAGAACAGACCATCGACCTGCTGCTCAGCGATGACCGGCTCTCAGTGTGCCGCTATGGGGATGGGGAACTGGAAATGACGCTATTTAAGAATATAGGCTTTCAGTCTTTTGATGAACGCCTCTCCATTCGCCTGAAAGAGATCATGCGCCGTGGCACGCAGAGCGATAATCGCTGTCTGATGTGTATGCCTGATGCCTTTCGCGGTACCGGGAATATGCGTTTTGGCTCAGCGCTTTTCTGGTTTTTTCATAAAGCGTTTTTCTTTCGCCACTATGAGCATTTATTAAAGAAAGGCTATCGCTATGGTAATACGTCGGTAACGCGACCTTATCATGATTATAAAGATAAACAGCCGGCAGCGCGTATTTTTGCCAAATTTAAACAGCTGTTTCATGATAAAAAAATTCTGATTGTTGAGGGTAGCGGCACACGCCTCGGTCTCGGTAACGATCTGCTGGATGGCGCGCGGCAGATCCGGCGCATTACCACCCTCAACCGTAACGCCTTTTCGGTTTATAACGAGCTATACAGTAATGTGCTGGCGCACGCGCGCGAGTTCGACATGGTATTGATCTCTCTTGGCCCGACGGCAACCGTGCTGGCTTACGACCTCAGTCAGCACGGCATTCGCTGCATCGATACCGGCCATATCGATATTGAGTACGAGTGGATGCGCAGCGCGGCACGCACTAAGGTGCAGGTCGCGGGGAAAAATGTGAATGAGGTCGGTTTATTACAGAGTGACGAACAGCAGGAAGCGGATGCGCATTACCGCAGCCAGATTCTGCTGCACGTCGGTTTAGGTCAGGAGCCACTGCGCAGTGCCGCGGTGGTCACGCAGCCGATAGTGTGATGCAGCGCACCGTAACCGATCGTGCCGGCGATCGGTTTGGTGCAGTACGCTCACATAGCGGGTATTTATTAGCCAGCGCGATGGTTCTGACTGCGACGGCGCGGGCACTATGGCATGGCGGACACTAATTAGTTAGCAGCCTTAGCAATCTGGCATTACCTTTGCTTAATGATTCCTGTGTTCATTTTCAGGAGTCGTATGATGAAAGCGTCCTCAACCCGCTACACCATTTTCTCGCTGCTGTTTCTCATCGCACTGATTAACTACATCGACCGCGGTGCGCTGTCGTTCGCCGCCAACGCCATCTCGCAGGAATTTCACTTCAGTAAAGTGCAACTCGGTGCCGTGCTGGGCTACTTTGGCTTTGGCTATCTGTTCGGGTCGCTGTGCGGCGGCTTCCTGGCCGACCGGCTGGGCACTAAAAAGGTCTGGCTGATGGCCGGCATTCTGTGGTCGCTGCTGGAGATCGCCACCGCCTGGGCCGGAGAGCTGGGCATGGCGCTGTTTGGCGGCTCGGCGATCATGGGGTTTGCTGCACTGCGCGTGCTGTTTGGCTTCAGCGAAGGGCCGGCCTATGCGTTGATGAACAAAACCATCGCCCACTGGGCACCGGATAACGAACGCGGTTTCGCGCTGGGAATTGGCCTGCTGAGCACCCAGGTGGGCTCGCTGCTGACCGCACCGATTGCCGTCGGACTGCTGCTGCTCACCAACGACTGGCGCATGATGTTTATGCTGCTCGGCGCGTTTTCACTGCTGGCGATGCTGCTGTTTGCCCGCCACTTTACTGATACGCCACAGCAGCATCCGCGCGCCAATGCCGTCGAGCGTCAGCTGATCATCGCCGGGCAACGCCAGCAGCCGCAGGACGAAGGCGCGCTGCCGTGGTGGCGCTTCTTCACCAGCCGCACGCTGGTGTGTAACGCGCTGGGCTATTTCAGTTTCCTCTACATCACCTTTACCCTGGTGACCTGGCTGCCGAAATATCTGCAGGATAATTTCCACTATGACCTGCACTCGCTGTGGTATGTGGCGATGATCCCGTGGAGCGGTGCCTGCCTGACGGTGCTGCTGGGCGGACGCATCGCCGATCGCCTGCTGGCACGCTTTAACAATCTGCGGCTGGCACGCAACCTGTTTGCCGCCGTGACGCTGTGCGCCACCGCCTGCTGCTTTATGGCCATTCCCTGGGTCGGATCTGCTGCCGGCATTATCGCGCTGATGACGCTCGGCAACGCGCTCAATGCGCTGGTAAATAACGTCTACTGGTCGGTCGTGATTGACGTGACGCCGAAGGCATCGGTCGGCACCTTCAGCGGCATGACGCTGGCCATCGCCAACCTCGCGTCGATCATTTCACCGATGCTGTGCGGCTGGCTGGCGCAGTACTACGGTTATAACGCCATGTTTACCGTCACCGCCTGTATCGCCTTTGGCAGCATGCTGGCCATGACGCTGCTGCAGCCGGAGAAACGCCTGCAAGCCGATGCGCCGCCAGCCGCCGCGCAGCAGGCCGTGTAAGGGTTATCGTCCGTGCCGCTGGCAGAAGGCGGCGATATCCGGCGACTGAAAATCCGCCAGGTGCGCCATCAGCTTCTCCAGCGGCCAGTTCCACCAGGCAATCGCCTGCAGCTGCGCTGCGATGTCGGCGCTGAAACGGGCGCGAATCGGTTTCGCCGGCACACCTCCGACAATGGTGTAAGGCGGCACATCTTTACTCACCACCGCCCCGGCCGCCAGCACGGCGCCGTCACCGACCGTCACGCCAGGCAGGACAATCACGCCGTGACCGATCCACACATCGTGACCAATGATCACCCGATCGGCGCGGCGTCCGGCGAAGAAACCGGCATCGCGCTGCGCGCGGCTGTCGTAATACTCCGGGCAGTAGGTGAAGCGATGCTGTGAGGCGCGATCCATCGGATGATTCGGTGCCCCGATACGCACCTGATTGGCGATGGCCGTGAAGCGGCCAATCTGCGCATCCGCCACGCAGCAGTGTTCCCCAAGGTAGGAAAAATCACCCAGTTCGCTGTATTCCAGATAACTGTGCGCCAGAATTTCACACTGCTGGCCAATCTGCGTGTCGCGCAGACGGACGCTGGGATCGATCGCGGTGTGTTGCAGTTTAGCGGGATGCTGGGTGGCAGAAATCATAAAGCAGGTGCTCCGTTGTGGTCAGATGTCTGGATAAGTGGTTGCCTCAACGCAACCGCGAGCCACAACACTAGAGCGGGAAGATGACAGGAATGCTATCGTGTTGCTCCACCGGGAGATCTTCAGGAGAAAATGGAATGAAAGCGTCCCTGCCGTTATTAGCCTTGCTATTCAGTACCGTCCCCGCCTTTGCCGCCCTGCCTCCCGACATCAAAGCCGGAGAAATTGTGCAGGTCGAACTGGCGCAGCTGCATCCCACTCAGGCCGCCATTGGTTATCGCCAGCTGGATTACAAGCAGCATCGTTATCAGGCCGATCCGGAAAAGCTGTTCGATGACTATTGCGAAAGCATGGGACAAAAAGGGGTGAAAAGTTTCACGCCGCGCTCCACCCTGCGCGATCCGGCCAGTTTCAGCTGTAAGGCGCCGGTCGGCAGCGAACCCGGCCCGATGAAAACCGCGGTGATCGGCCCGGATAATCAACTGTACCTGACTGATGGCCACCACACGTTCAGCAACTTTGCTGACATGGCCGGCCTGTCAACGCCGGTGCAGGTGCGCATTACCGATGATTTCCGCCCGCTGAAAAGCCAGGCTGCTTTCTGGCAGAAAATGGCGGCGGCACATCTGGTGTGGCTGGAGACGCCAAACGGTAAGATCGCCCCCGAAGCACTGCCGCAGGAGCTGGGTCGCCAGCATATGCAGGATGATGAGTATCGTTCGCTGATCTATTTTGTGCGCGATATCGGCTTCGATAAGCCAGACAACCCGCCGCCGTTCCTTGAGTTCTTCTGGGGACAGTGGCTGAGCCGGGAACTGCCGCTGAAAGTGTTCAACCTGCGCGATCGCGACGGCTACGCTGCAGCGGTGAAAAAGGTGGCGGAGAAGATGGTGAGCGTGCCGAAGGATACGGTGATTGCGCAGAGTGATAGCGGTCCGCTGACGGCGCAGGCGCTCGGTGCCAGAGACGCGGTGAACCAGAAGGCGCTGCACAAGTTAAGCGCCGATAACGGTAAGCTGAGCTGGGCGTTTAAACGTTAAGCGGGCTGGGTAGTGTTGGGTTTATCCAGGTGCGCATCAATGCGCACCCGACAAAATCACACACCATTGTTGCTGATGCGCAGCAATACGCACCCGACAAAACCCCATACCATTGTTGCTGGTGCACGGGCATGCGTCTTTCACCGTTGTGGCAGGGTCGCCATGGATGGTGACCGAAAACGACGGTTATGCCAGCTCGCTGTTTTTAACATCCGCGGACGGTGCCAGCAGGTTTTGATCGAAGGCGCGCAGCGGCTGGCCGTGGCGAACGCGCTGTGGCCAGTCCGGATTGGCCAGCGCGCTTTTGCCCAGCGCCACATAATCTGCGCCCTGATACAACGCCATGCCGGCGCGTTCGGCATCTGACAGCGATCCGTTGATCACCACCGGCAACTGTGGCGCAGCCTGGCGCGCCAGCTGTAGCAGCGACTCCGTCGCGTCCGCGAACGCCGGCTGCAGCGCATCATGCTCGGTCAGGTGCAGATAATCGATACCTGAGTCAGCCAGCAGCGCAAACACCTGGCGCGCTCCGGCAGCGCCCTCCTGCCATTTATGCGTAAAATCATTCACTTTCCCCTGAGAAATCCGCACGCCCAGCGTGACGTTGGCACCGATGCGCTGCCGCACCGCGGCGATCACCTCCCGCGTCAGCGTCAGTCTTGCGATAATATCGCCGCCCCAGCGGTCGCTGCGCTGGTTGGTGTAATCGGTAAAGAACTGATCGAGCAGATAACCGTTGGCCGCGTGAATTTCAATGCCGTCAAAACCGGCTGCCTCAATGGCGCGCGCCGCGCTGTCAGCAAAGGCGTCAATCACCTGCTCAATCTGTTCATCACTCATGGCGCGCGGCAACGGATAAGCGCCGTGGCCATGGTAAAACCGCAGTTGTTCGCCACGTGGCGGGATCGCCGAAGGCGCCAGCGTATCGCGCCGGTAAATATTGCCCTGCGATATCGCACCGGCGTGCATCAGCTGTGCAATGATTTTGCTGCCGTGCTGGTGCACGCTGTTGGTGATGGCCCGCCAGCCGGCGATCTGCTGGCGATTGACCAGCCCGGCCTGAAAAGCGTAAGTCTGTGACCAGGCTTCATCGATGTAGAGACCTTCGGTGATTATCGCGCCAAAGCCACCGCGGGCAAAACGCGTGTAGTACTGCTGCATACGCTCGCCCGGGACACCGTCCACGCTGGCGGAGATGCGCGTCATCGGTGCCACCATCAGGCGATTGGTTAAATCGAGGTGGTTAAGCGTACTGCTCTGAAACAGGTGTTTGTCGGACATTTGGCGCTCTGAGGTAAATTATCATCAGGAGCCATTATAGTGAGTCGCTATTGTGGCAAAAATGACCGATTATGATACGTCTGCTTAACGGAAACCGTTACAATGAACTCCCGGGATATTGATGTTTTTCTGATGGTGTCGCAAACCCGCAGCCTGACGCAGGCGGCGCGGCGGCTCGGCACCACCACTATGACCGTGTCGCGCCGGCTGGCCTCACTGGAGGAGGATCTCGGCGTACGGCTGCTGCATCGCACCACGCGCGCCATTGCCCTTACCGATGAAGGCGAAGAGTTTCTTCCCTATGCCAGAACGCTGGCCGAGACCGAACAGAGCGCACGCAACCTGTTCGCGCCCGATAAACAGGGGGCCACCGGCCAGCTGCGCATCACCGCGCCTACGGGGTTTGGCCGCCGCACCATTATTCCGCTGCTGCCGTCTCTGATGGAGCAAAACCCCGGGCTGCGCGTTGAGTTTCAGCTCAGCGACGATGTCACGGACATTGTCGGACTGGGCTTTGATGTCGCGATTCGCATCGCCCCGCTGCGCGATTCCCGCCTGGTGGCACACCGTCTGGCCGATAACCCGCGCCGGCTGTGTGCGGCTCCGGGCTATCTGCAACGCTTCGGCACGCCGCGTCATCTGGCGGATCTGCATCAACACCACTGTCTGCGCCTGTCGAATGTGGTGCAGTGGAGTTTTATGGTGGACGGCCATCTCTCCAGCCTGAGCGTTGACGGGCGCTTCAGCGGCAGCAATGTCGAAGGGGTGCGTGCGCTGTGCGTGGCCGGCAGCGGCATCGCACAGCTTTCCGAGTGGGATGTGCGGGAAGAGCTGGCATCCGGCGAACTGGTGGCGCTGGAGCTGGAGGACGCGCAGCCGCAGATGCTGGGCGTGTGGGCGCTGTTTCCCACCACGCGCCACCTGCCGGCGCGCGTTAGCGTGTTTGTTGCGGCGCTCAGACAGGCGATGCAACAGCAAAGCCGGCCCGGCGCGTGACGCGGGCGTACGAAAAAAGGCGGAGGGGTGAGCTCCGCCTTGTTTCAAGTTCCGGTCAGTGCGCCTGACCGGTCAGTTGCAAAAGGGCAACGATGATTTGCAGGATCACCCGGACCAGGTCCAGGAGTAATCGAACAAGTTCCATCACTTTCCTTCTCCTCTGACAGGAGCGCGCTGTTCAGCTTTCGGGGCCCTGACTCTACCCGCCGACCGCCTAAGCACATCTGTGAGGAGCGCTGAGCGGCACTCATTGTGAAAGCCACAGGCCAGCACCACCTGAAACCTGCCGGGGTTTGACTATCCGCGCCCCTGGAGTCATCAGAAAACAATAAGCATCCGCCGCGCTCAACACCTGTATAACCATACAGTATTTTAGCGAAACTTGAAATCTTTCGCTGCACATTTTATCATTCCTTTTGTGAGGAGTGCTGAGCACCCCGTTCCGAGCGCGGTTACCAGCCGGGTGACGAACATAAAAAAAGGATTTGGCGACATAAGCCAAATCCTTTTTTATTGCCTGCGATTACCGCTACTGGGCGGCGCTGATACGCCAAATCGCGTTGCCGGCATCGTCGGCAATCAACACCCCGCCCTGATTATCCGTCGCCAGTCCTACCGGCAAACCGCGTACCTGCTTCTGATCGTCGGTGAGGAATCCTGACACCACCGTCTGCGGTTGCCCGACCGGTTTGCCGTTTTCAAATTTCACCCAAATCACTTTATAGCCGTTGAGCGGCGTGCGGTTCCAGCTGCCGTGTTCACTGATGAAGGCGCCGCCGCGGTACTGCGGCATATTATCCGCGCCATAGAACAGCAGGCCGAGCGGTGCCACGTGTGAGCTCAGCGCATAGTCCGGCTTGATGGCTTTCGCGACCAGATCCGGCCGCTGCGGCTGCGCGCGCTCGTCGACGTGCTGACCAAAGTAGCTGTACGGCCAGCCGTAGAAACCTTTGTCCTGCACGGAGGTCAGGTAATCCGGCACCAGATCCGACCCGATTTCGTCACGCTCGTTGGCGATGGCCCACAGCTTGCCGCTTTGCGGCTCCCACTGCAGACCGGTAGGATTGCGGATGCCGCTGGCATAAATGCGGCTGGCACCGGTTGCGGCGTCCACTTCCCACACCGCCGCGCGGCCATACTCTGCGCCGATACCGTTCTCGGTGATGTTACTGTTGGAGCCGACACCGACGTACAGTTTGCTGCCGTCCGGACTGGCGAGCAGCGCTTTGGTCCAGTGGTGATTCAGCTCACCGCCCGGCAGTGACGTCACCTCTTCCGGCGGCGTACGGATTTCGGTTTCGCCGGTCTGGTAAGGGAATTTCACCAGGCTGTCGGCGTTAGCCACATACAGCGTATTGCCAATCAGCTGCATGCCAAACGGCGCATTGAGGTTTTCGATAAACCGGTGCTGTTCCCACTTGCCGTTTACGTTGCGCAGCAGCGTGATGCGGTTGCCGCCCGGGCCACCTTTGCCGGAAGATTTCTGCACCAGGCTCATGATCAATTCTTTCGGTGCCGTGACCGGGTTTTTCACCCCGTTGGCTTCTGCCACCAGCACGTCGCCATTCGGCAGCACATACAGCTGACGCGGGTGCATCAGGCTGGCCGGGATTTTCTCGATCTTCAGGCCGTCGGCCACTTTTGGTGTCTCGCCCTTTTTCCACGCGGTGCCTTCCGGCACCTGCATCGGCGGCATAAAGAAGTTTTTGGCCTGCGGCAGCTGCGGATCAGGGCCGATTTGCCGTTGCGGATCGAGGTCCGATCCGCTGTCGCAGGCGCTCAGCAGTACCGCAATTCCCAGCGCACTCATTACACGAAATTTCATGGGCGACCTCCCTGTAAACGACGCTCGCGCAGCGCCAGCTGCAGATTCGCTATCAGCAACACCACCACCACCAGGGTGGAGAGCGTCACGCCCATCGGCACCACCGCATAGGCATCGCGGCTGTGAATGAATGCGTTGACGATGGCCAGCACGATTGCCAGCAGCGACAGCCAGAAATGGGTTTTCTCTGCGGCAGGTGCGCCACGGAATAAATGAATCAGGCTGATTAGTCGCGGCACAATCGCCAGCACCAGCCCGATGGCTATCAGCCAGCTGGCGGCTTTGGTCCACATGACGATGAAGGTTTGCAGATAGATAATATCAAACAGCCAGGCAGCAAAGAAAAAGCCCAGCGGCAACGGCTCAAGCAGGGTAAACAGCGTCACGCCAACAACCGAGCGTCCCGAGGTATGGTACATCGCACTCTCCCTATCACAGTTTTTCCAGGCGAGAGCGATCCGGCCAGGCATCGCTTCGCACGCCTGAGAAATATTAGTAAAGATAAAGAGTCATGCGCATAGCCCGCACAAAAAGTTAACCGTGCCGACGGAACTGGTTCAGTTCCTGCGCGTCGTGGCTGCAGAACAGTTGCACCTCTTGCGCGTGCTGCAGTGACAGCTCACGCAGCCGCTGCTGATTGCTGTGCCAGGCGGCGCGGTCACTGCACATCAGGCGCTGATAGGCGCGCAGGCCCGGCGTACAGTGGCGCTGGCTGTGGTACATTTCACCGCGATAAAACCAGGCGTCGCCGCCATGCAGCAGCCAGCCGCCCTGATGACGAATCGCCACGCCCGCATGGCCCAGCGTATGTCCCGGCAGCGGCACCAGCAGAATCTCATCGCTGAGATCGTCGACCGCCTTCACCGCATCAAAGCCATACCAGCGCTCGCCGCCGCTGGCGTAACCGCGCCAGCCATCGTGCGCAGTCCACTGCTGCGGGCGAAACCGCTGACGCGCCAGCCAGCTGCTGTCGCCCGCCTGGGTTACGGTATCCAGTTCACGCTGCAGCAGATGAATGCGGGCGGCCGGAAAATCACTGATGCCGCCGGCGTGGTCAAAATCGAGGTGGGTCAGAATAATGTGGCGCACATCTTCCGGTCGAAAACCCAGCAGCTGAATCTGTGCCAGCGCGCTGAGCTGCTCGTTATAGCGAATATTATTCAGCGCGCGGAAAAAGCCCGACAGGCGGCGGTCAGGATGGCGCATGTCCTGCGTGCCCAGACCGGTATCCACGAGGATTAAACCGTGACGGTCAGTTTCCAGCAGTAAGCAGTGGCACACCAGTTCAGCAAACGGACCTTTGCTGAAACCATCGAATAACGCGCCACCGAGCGGGCACATGCAGCCACAGTTGAGGTGATGAATTCGCATTGTTCTCCCCCAAAATAAAATGGCGCGAGCGCGCCGTTATTAAATGAATAAATAAAAAGGTGATTTAACATATATGTGCCATGATGATGCTAATTGCAAATAAACCAGAAGCATTCACTTATCATTTTATTTATTACTTATTTAATTTCAATGAATTGAAATATTTAGATTGTAGTTTTTAATGAGCAAAAAAAATAACCGCAGCGCAAGGTTATTCACGCTACGGTTATTTAACGCGGTCGGTTAACCGTTATTGATTAATCAGGCAACTCGTGCCGCCCACCACAGGCGCAGCTTCAGCCCCCAGCTGCTGGTCCAGCCACTGCTGGTGCTGACCACCTTGCCCTGATGCAGTACGATGAACGTCGGCGTAGCGCTGATTTGCCAGCGCTGTCCCAGCGCCCCGCTTTCATCATTGACGGCGAATCCCCGTACTCCTTTTTTATCCAGCCAGGTGGCGACGCGCGCATCGCTGCCGGATCGCAGAGCCACGCTGACCACCTGCGTGCCGTGCTGACTGAGCGCGGCCACCGTCGGTGTGGTGAGTTTGCACACGCCACACCAGCTGGCCCAGACGTAAACCAGCACCGGCCGCTGCTGGCTCAGCGTCGCCAGGTTCACCTCGCCCTGCAGCGCGCTGAGCGGCTGCCGGGCCACATCCGCGGGCAGCTGCGGTGCACGCAGCCAGTCCATGGCCAGCAGCAGCGCCGCTGCCATCAGCACCAACAGCACGCCTTCACGCAGCCAGCGCGTTACCCGGCTCATGGCTGAGCCTGCAGCGCACCTTTCACCGCGGCTTCCAGCTGTGCATAAGGCACTGCCCCGCTGATCAGCTGATTGCCCACCAGCGTGGCGGGCGTACCCTGCACACCCAGCTGCTGCGCCAGCGTCAGGTTGAGGTTAATGGTGTCGAGGCTGGCGGTGCTCGGCGCCGATAAGCTGATGCCACTTTTGTCCAGCGCGGCGGCGATGCTGGCTTCATCATGGTTGCCTTTCTTTGCCATCAGCCGTTCATGCAGCTTAAGAAAGTTATTCGGCTGCTGCTCCCACACCGTCAGCGCCAGACGCGCCGAACTGAGCGAGCTTTCAGCGCGGTACGGCAGCGGCTTCAGCACCACGGCCACCTGCGGATAGTTGTGCAGCAGTTTTTCGATATCCGCCTCAAACTTTTTGCAAAAGACGCAGTTGTAGTCGGTGAAATAGACCAGCGTCAGTGCCGGTTTTTTGGCACCGATGCGCGGTGAGCCGGCATCGTTAAACAGCGCCGCGCGGTTTTTCTCTACCATCTGCGCAACCACGTTTTGCTGCTGGCGCGCGGCTTCTTTATCAAATGCGTCGGCGGCTTCTGCCAGAATCGCCGGATTTTGCACCAGGGTTTCGCGAATCAGCTGTTTGATGCGCGCCTCCTGCTCAGGGGTAAATGGCGCGGCGGCCAGGGCGGGTGCCGCCAGTAACATCAGCGAAAGTAACAGGGATTTTTTCATCATTTTTTTGCCTCAGAGAGTGTTGAAATCACCGCATCACGACTTAATAACGGCGATAAAATCTGGCCGTGCGGCAGTGCCGGGCCGTAAATCTGGTTAAAGGGAATCGCTACGCGATCGCGGCGGCGCAGGAACTCGCCGATGGCCGGATCCGGTTGTGTCCAGTCACCGCGCAGCAGCACCACATCCTCTGCGCCGAGGGCGGCACGCACGTCAGGCTGATTCAGCACCCGCGATTTATTCACTTTGCAGGTAATGCACCAGTCAGCGGTGACATCGACGAATACGCGTTTATCCTGCTCCAGCGCCTGATTGATGGCGGCTTCGGTCAGCGGTTGCCACACCAGCGATTCTTCTTCCGGGGAGAGGCGCGTCAGCAGTAACAGCGCGCCCGCCAGCGTCACGGTAATGAACACCAGACCTGCCTGCGGCAGCGCGCGGCGTGCGATTAGCCAGCCCGTCAGCGCCAGCATAAGGATGGCCGCCAGCAGAATGGCGACGGTGCTGCCCCAGTGGGGAATCAGCAGCGTCACCAGCCACAGCGTTGCCAGCAGCATCAGCAGCCCCAGCAGCGTGCGCAGATGCAGCATCCAGCGCCCCGGACGCGGCAGGCAGCGCGCCATACCCGGCAGCGCCGCAACCAGCAGCCACGGCAGACTCATGCCGACACCGAGCGCGACAAACAGCAGCCACAGCTGCGGCAGCGGCGCGGTCAGCGCATAGGCGACGGCGGTGCCAAGAAACGGTGCGCTGCACGGCGTCGCCAGCAGCGTGGCAAAGGCCCCCTGGCCAAAATGTCCTGCCAGACCGGCACCGCCGTGCGTCGCCAGCCGGGTAGTCAGGCCGGAAGGCAGGCGAAAATGCAGCAGATCGAACAGACTGGCGCTGAACAGGAACATCACCAGCACCATCACCAGCAGAAAGCCGCTGCTCTGAAACTGAATGCCCCAGCCCAGCGCCTGACCGCTGAGCCGTAGCACGGTCATCAGCAGCGCCAGCAGCAGGAAAGAGAACAGAATGCCGGCGCTGGACGCGAGAAACTGCTGACGCGTCTGGCGTTGCGTCTGTCCCTGCTGCTGCACCAGACTGCTCAGTTTGATCGCCAGCACCGGCAGCACGCAGGGCATCAGGTTGAGAATCAGCCCGCCAAGCAGCGCCAGCAGCACTACCGACCACAGCGTGGCGTTCCCGGCGGAGGGAGAAAACAGCGGCTGATGACCAAGGATCAGCTGGCTTTGCTGAGCGATACCGGCGTCAGCGATAACCAGCGACAGCGCTTTACCGCGCAGATCCGGCGCGGCCTCGCCCCATTCATCGGTCACCGCCACGCGAGCAGTCAGCGTCTCACCCTGCACGCTGATTTGCGGCGCCGCCAGCATGCTGCCCTGCGGATAATCAAAGAACAGTTCCGGCTGCTGCCAGCCCTGCTGACGCTGCGCCCGGATTTGCAGCATGCCATCAACGAAGCTGGCATCAAGCTGATCGGTCAGCCCGCTGTCAGCCGGGATCTGCCCCATCGCCTGAGCGAATTCACGCGCAAAATCCGGACTGGCGGGCTGCGAGAGATCGAGCTGGAACGGAAAGTCCGTCAGGATGCAGACGTCGCTACAGGTGGACAGCGTCAGCGTGCCGGCCAGCGTGCCCTGCGGGGCAGATTCGAGCACGATGGGCAGCGTAACGTTGCCTTTGTAGCCCTGCGTGGTGAGGCCGCTGACGTCAAAGCGCGCTGGCACTGGCCACGACCAGCGGGCGTTGACATCCGGCGTTTGCCAGCGGATTTCCGGCGCGACGCCGCCTTCGCCCGGCGAGCGCCAGTAGGTTTTCCAGCCCGGCTGCAGGCGAATATCCAGCAGCAGTTGCAGGTGATCGCCCTGCGGCGCGGCGCGCAGGCGCACTTCAGCATGGCTATTTTGCGCGTTGCGCAGCCAGCCGGTATTGGCGGCTTGCACGGTCAGCGCGCAGCTCGCCACAAGGAGCAGCAGGCTCCTGATCAGGAATGTCATAATCGTTTCTCCAGTGAATAACAGGGTTTACGCGGTGGATCGCGTAGTGTTATTCCCGGAAGACGCAGAGCGTGAGATGGCGCCGTCGCAGCGGCACAAACAGCGGTTCACGCCGCCAGACGGTAGCAGACGAGGTCTGGAAGAGCGTGGCGATCAATGCCAGCAGCAGTACGAGGAACGGCAGCGCGGTATCAAGCAGCGGCGCGCTGCCGCTGAGTGACTTAGCGCCCAGCGCACAGGGTTTATCACTGCTGGCACCGTCATCAACGTCGGCGCTGTGAGCAGTAATGCTAACGACAGGCTGAGTCGGGAGATTGAAGCTGCGCTGGACGAGACAAAACGCCAGCACCAGACAAACCAGTGCCAGAATCCATTTTGCGCGTTGGGGCGATATCGTCATGCCACAGCCTCAGAGAAAAGTGCGGCCAGTTTATGCAAAAGCAGCAGAAACACCAATCCCTGCTGTGTAAACTTTTGTCTTTATGCCAGCGGGAGCAGGCTGACTGCAGAGAGGGAGAAATTATTCACGTTAATTAACCCCTCCACCCTTGTGGTCATAGCCTAAAGGCTATAAACTCATTTATAGCAAAAAAGCTATGGGATAGCGCTATGTGGGAAATATTAACAACGGATGTTTTTGATGACTGGTTTCTTGCGCAAAATGAAGGTTTACGTGAGGACGTGTTAGCAGTGATGCAAATCCTGGCAGAGATGGGACCAAAACCCGGTCGTCCCTACGTTGATACCTTAAAGGGGTGTCAGTTTCCCAATCTTAAAGAACTGCGTGTGCAGCATGCAGGCATGCCTGTCAGAGCCTTTTTCGCCTTCGATCCAGTGCGCCGTGCGATTGTACTTTGCGCAGGAAATAAGGCTGGCTGTCAGCAGAAACAATTTTACCGCACTATGATTCGCCTGGCTGAAGCGGAATACCGCAAGCATTTAGTGCATATGGAGGGATAATGGGGACCTACAAGCAACTACTGGCAAAACAATCACCTGAAAGTCAGCAGCGCATCGCTGAAAAGGTGGAAAAGCTGCGTCAGGAAATAGCCCTGAGCCAATTGCGTGAAGAGCTAAACCTTTCGCAAACTGAGCTGGCGCGCACCATCGGTGTATCACAACCAACGCTGGCAAAGATGGAAAATCCGGAAAACGATCCGCGCCTGTCAACGCTAAAACGCTACGTCGCCGCGCTTGGTGGGGAACTTCGTATCGATGTTAAACTGCCAAACGGCAAACATTTTGCTTTTCAGCTGTGATTAATCAGCAAGCGCCAGCGGCGGCGTTCGCGCAGCAGGCGTTGATGCAGCCGCTGCAGCTGGGGTAACGTGAGCGCGGCGACCGCTTCTGGCGTAAGCACCGGCAGTCCCTGCTGTTTTCGCAGTGCCTCACTGGCGGCGTCGGCGTTCTGGTGTGGCTGGCACTGCGCCAGTAGCGTCGCCTGCCAGCTCTGCAGCGTTTCATCGTTGATGGCGGCGAGTTCACTCACCATATCGCGCAAAAACGCTTTGCAGTGTTGCAGCAACGTGCGCCAGCCAATGGACGGTGATTGCAGCGCCAGCTGCAGTCCATCCACATCCGCCACGCGCTGGTAGCGCGCTGACACCACGTAGCCAATCTGTTGCTCAACGCGCAGCCGCTGAAAGAAGCGTGGTTCAAACATCAGCGCCAGCGCACGCAGCGCCGCGAGGCTGGCATCATCGGCAGCGGGCAGCGGAATAAACAGCAACAAGGCCTGATCGTTCGCCGCACAGCGCAGCGCGCTGACGCCGTGCTGTAGCGCAGCCGCGCGCGCCGGCGCAGGCTGCGTCTGCACCACCTCGCTCAGCCCGTGCGCGACGTGCTGACTGACGCTTTCGCTGTGGCCGCACCAGGCGGCCTGCCATGCAGGATGCGCAGCCGGGGCCAGCAGCTGCTGCGGTAGCGCTTCCAGCAACTGACGAATCACAATACTTTGTGCAGCACGGTGCGGTTGCGGCAGCACCGGCGCATTCAGCGCCGCCAGCACGCCAGGCAGCTGTTGCAGCGCAGGCATTGCATCGTCAGGCAGATCAATCACCAGTTGCCAGACGCCCTGCTGCTGTTGCCAGCGTCCGCTGCCACCGGCATGGCGCAGTGCGGCCAGCCGTGGGCGCAGCTGCAGCTGCCAGCTTAGCGCCGCCTCGTCACTCAGGGTGTGATAAAACGCCGGGCGCACCAGCAGCGTTTCCCGCGGCTGCACCGGATTTGCGCGCAGCAACGGCGCGCAATTTGCCGGGAGTTCCGGCAAATGCAGGACGTCAGCGCACGAATAAAATGACCAGTTAACCGGCGCAACCGGGCCAGCCGCGGTCTGTGGCCATGGCGCGCGCTGCAGGCAGAATCCCTGCGTGGTATAAGGCGCGGCGGACAGCTGTCGCTGCGTCAGCAGCCGCGTGCACGAGGCCTGTGGCAGCGCGGCGATGAAACCGGTGAAATCTGCGGGAACGTCAGCTGCCGGCGCCGATCCCAGCGCCCGTCCACGCAGCTGCGTCAGCGGCGACAGCGCAGCGAAATCCTGCTGTGCCAGTTGCAAATAATGACGATGCTGCGCTGGCGTGGCGGCGCGCACCGCACGCAAATGCTGCCAGAAGAGCTGTTCAATGCGTCTTGCCGCCGACGCTGACAGCGCTGGCGCACTGAAGCGCAACGCCAGCCAGCTATGATCGGCGCTCTGCCACAGCCATTCACACTGCAGCGATGCGCACAGTTGCTCGCTGCGCAGCTGCGCCATCAGGCTGCCAGGGGCTTCATCCTGCCAGAAAGCCTCCAGTAATGTGACATTGTCACGCAAAGCGTTTTCTTCACCGCTGATAAACAGGCTAAGCCAGAATGACTCTTCATCGGCAAGCTGGATGAGCGTTTCAACTGGCTCCGGCGCGGAAATGGCTGGCAATAAGGAGTGCGCCGCACCGCCTGACTGGCGAACAGCAAACGCCTCAGCCAGCTGCTGTAATTCATCCAGCGATTGCGGTCCACTCAGCCACAGCTGCTGGTTGGCGGCGACGAAATGCTGCTGATGAAACAGCCGCAGCGCCTGCTGCAGTTCCGTTACGTTGTCACCAAAACACGCTGCACTCCCGACGCGAAAGCGGCGCAGTGCGCCACCGGCCGCGTCGAGCAGCGCTGCTTCACTCAGCGTTTCGGCATGATGCCGCAGCAGCTGAAATTCTGCCTCAATGACCGCCGCTTCCTGCGTAATCGCCGTACCGGTCAGCAGTGGCGCAGCCAGCATATCCGCCAGCCTTGCCACGCCCGCCGCCAGCGCCTGCGCCGGCAGCTGGAAGAACCAGGCACTGCGGCTGAGTTGCGTGGTGGCATTCACCTGACCACCCTGTTGCTGCAGCCACGGCATCAGGCGCTCATCACCGGTAAAGCCCGCGCTGCCGCAAAACAATAGATGTTCCAGCAGATGCGCCAGGCCGGGCCAGCGATCGGGTTCGTGCAGGCTGCCCGCGCCGACGTGCACCAGCGCCGCGCTTTCCCGCGCGTCGGGCTGGTGCGACAGATGACAGCGCAGACCGTTAGCCAGCGTCAGGCTGCGTTCGCACATCAGGTGACCCGCTGTTTGAAAATCAGCTCAGAATTGCTGCGGTTGCGGAACTGCAGCTGGGCGATTTTGATATCGCTGCAGCTGGCTTCGCGGCGTGCCTCAAGAATTTTTCCATGATGCGGCGACTTGCTGCACACCGGGTCGGTGTTGTCGGCATCGCCGGTCAGCATGTATGCCTGGCAGCGGCAACCGCCGAAATCTTTCTCTTTCTCATCGCATGAGCGGCACGGTTCCGGCATCCAGTCGAAGCCGCGATAGCGATTGAAGCCAAACGAGTTGTACCAGATATCCTCCAGGCTCTGCTCCAGCACGGAAGGAAACTGCACCGGCAGCTGGCGCGCGCTGTGACAGGGTAACGCCGTACCTTCCGGCGTCACGCTGAGAAATATCGATCCCCAACCGCCCATACAGGGTTTGGGCCGCTCTTCGTAGTAATCCGGCGTGACGAACAGCAGATTGGTGAGATTACCGCTGCTGCCCATGCGCTCACGGTAGCGCGCAACCACCGCTTCGGCGCGGGCAATCTGCTCGCGTGTTGGCAGTAATCCCTGACGGTTAAGATGCGCCCAGCCGTAGAACTGACAGGTGGCCAGCTCAACATCATCCGCCTCCAGCTCGATACACAGATCGATGATTTTATCGATCTGGTCGATGTTATGGCGGTGCAGCACGAAGTTCAGCACCATCGGGTAGCCGTGCTTTTTCACCGCTTTTGCCATCGCCAGCTTCTGCTGAAACGCCTTCTGCGAACCGGCCAGCGCGGCGTTCAGCGTTTCATCACTCGCCTGGAAACTGATCTGGATGTGATCCAGCCCGGCGTCGGCGAAGGCGTCGAGCTTTTTCTCCGTCAGGCCAATGCCGGAGGTGATCAGGTTGGTGTAAAAACCCAGATCGCGCGCGGCGCGAATCAGCTCCGGCAGATCTTTGCGCGTCAGCGGTTCACCACCGGAAAAGCCCAGCTGCACGCTGCCCATGGCGCGTGCCTGGCGGAACACCTCAATCCACTGTTCGGTGCTCAGCTCCTGTTCCTGCTGCGAAAAATCCAGCGGGTTCGAGCAGTAAGGACACTGCAGCGGGCAGCGATAAGTCAGCTCCGCCAGCAGCCACAGCGGCGCATTCACGCCAGGTTTATTCGGGTTCACGACACTGGATCCACTTCTGTTCAATGGCCGATTGCAGGAAGTCTTTGACGTCATCATCGACGCCGCCCGCCTCCGGAAAACGCGCATTGAGCGTGGCGATAATGGCCGCCACATCCTGCTTGCCGGTCACCAGTTCCAGAATGGCGGCAGCGGTTTCATTCAGCTTCGCCATCCCTTCCGGGTAAAGCACCACGTGGCTGTGCTGCGCGGCTTCCCACTGCAGACGATAGCCGCGGCGAAACGCCGGAATCAGAGTTTCTTTCATGTGATTACACCAGTCTTGTACTGTGCCAGGCGACCTGATCGGTCACCGTGTGGTACGGCGGACGCTGCAGTGCGTATGCCATGGTCATGGCATCCAGCATGGTCCAGAGAATGTCGAGTTTAAACTGCAGGATCTCCAGCATACGGTTCTGCTGCTCAGCGCTGGTAAAGACTTCCAGCGCCAGCGCCAGGCCGTGTTCCACATCGCGGTTCGCCTGGCTCAGGCGGCTGCGGAAGTAGAAATAGCCTTCCTCTTTGATCCACGGATAGTGCTGTGGCCAGCTGTCGAGGCGCGACTGATGAATCTGCGGGGCAAACAGCTCGGTGAGTGAGCTGCACGCCGCTTCCTGCCAGTTGGAGCGACGCGCAAAGTTGACATAGGCATCAACGGCAAACCGTACGCCCGGCAACACCAGCTTCTCTGACAGCAAGACTTTGCGATCGAGACCAACCGCTTCTCCCAGCTGCAGCCAGGCTTCAATGCCGCCTTCCTCACCGTTACGACCGTCGTGATCGAGGATACGCTGTACCCATTTACGGCGCGTTGCCGGATCCGGACAGTTGGCCATAATCGCCGCATCTTTCAGCGGAATATTGGTCTGATAGTAAAAACGGTTCGCCACCCAGCCCTGAATCTGCTCGCGCGTCGCGGCACCGTTGTGCATCGCGATGTGGTAAGGATGATGAATATGGTAATACGCGCCTTTGGCACGCAGCGCCTGTTCAAAGGCTTCGGGTGACAACGCCTCGGTAATGATCACGATGCGGACTCCTGCAAATGAATCGCCATGCCGTCCCAGCTCACTTCAATGCCCTGCTGCGTCAGGAACTGGCGCTGCGGCGAATGCTCGTTGAGAATCGGATTGGTGTTGTTAATGTGAATCAGAATTTTGCGTCTGGCCGGCAGCGCGGCCAGCAGCGCCATCAGCCCCTGCTCTTCCGCCAGCGCCAGATGGCCCATGGCTTTGCCGGTATTTTTGCCGACGCCGGTGGTCAGCAGCTCATCATCCTGCCACACGGTGCCGTCGATCAGCAGGCAGTCGGCTTTTTGCAGCCACGGCATAATCACCGCATCCGGTTCGCCGAGGCCTGGCGCATACAGCAGCGTCTGCCCGCTGGCGGTGTTTTCGATAAACAGCGCCACGTTATGTCCCGGCAGCGGACGATCGCGATACGGCGAATACGGTGGCGCATTGCTGAGAATCGGAATGGCGGTGAATTGCAGGCTGGCGCAGACGTCAACGCGAAACGGCTCAAGCGGCGTGAGCGCGCGATGCTGCAGGCCGCCGTTCCAGTGCTGCAGCATGGTAAAAATCGGGAAGCCGCTGGTGAGGTCGGCATGCACTTCCGGCGTACACCAGACCTGATGCGGGCAGCCCTCACGCAGGCTCAGCAGACCGGTAGTGTGATCGATCTGGCTGTCGGTCAAAATAATGCTGCCAATCGCGGTTCCGCGCAGCACGCCGTGTTTCACCAGTTCCGGTGTCCGGGCGATTTGCTGGCTGATGTCCGGCGAAGCGTTGCACAACACCCAGTCGGTACCGTTATCGCTGACAATGATTGAGGATTGGGTGCGCGCCTGCGCCTGGAGCGTGCCGTTACGCAGCCCGCTGCAGTTGGCGCAGTTACAGTTCCACTGCGGAAAGCCACCGCCAGCCGCCGAACCGAGGACTTTAATAAACATGTGAAGGACCGAAGCAGGAAAAGAAAATGCCCGCACGAACGGCGGGCAGGACGTCTTAGCGGTTGGAGATGTACAGCGTTACTTCCAGGCCCAGACGCAGGTCAACAAACTCAGGTTTTTTCCACATAATATTCTTCCTCATAGTCTTAAAACGCAGAGCAGGCTCTGCTAAAAACATTGCGGCAGAAACAAGGCTTCCGCCAGCAATGGATAACGCGGGGCGATGTTGCGCCAATGTAGCGAGCAGATCAACCCTGATTGCGTAAGGAAATACACTTACGCCTGCCAGATTTGGTGCAATACCCGCTGCCAGTTGCCCCAGGCAAGTTGTTCGAGCAATGCCTGATCATAGTTGAGACTGCGCATCAGCGCATACAGCCGCGGCAAACCGGTGACATCTTTAAGCTCTGCGGGCACGCTGATGCCGTCAAAATCCGACCCCAGCGCGACGTGATCGCTTCCCATAATAGTCATCAGATGCTCACAGTGTTTAACAATTTCGATCAAGCCGCCATCATCGTCGCGCTTACCGTCGGCGCGCAGAAAGGCGTTGCCGAAATTAATGCCGACCACGCCACCGCTATCGCGAATCGCCCGCAACTGGTCGTCGGTAAGGTTGCGCGGCTGCGCGCACAGCGCGTGCGCATTCGAGTGGCTGGCGACCAGCGGCGCGGATGAGAGCCGGGCTGTGTCCCAGAACGCTTTTTCATTCATGTGCGACACGTCGATCATCATGCGCTGCTGATTCGCCAGCGCGATCAACCGCTCGCCGTCGGCGGTTAGTCCCGGACCGCTATCCGGCGAACCGGGAAACGCGCCAGTGACGCCAGCACCAAAGCGATTTTCCAGATTCCAGAACGGACCGATGCTGCGCACGCCCGCCTGCCAGAAGGCGGCAAGATCGGCGCCGTCGCCGTCAAAGCCATCCGCGCCCTCAATGTGCGCCACCATCGCCAGTACGCCGTCGCGTCGGCAGGCGGCGATATCGGCGGTGCTGAGGCACAGGCGCGCCCGGCCGTCAGAACGGGCAACCAGCGTTTTCAGAATCTCCAGCTGCTGCCACAGGATCTCCAGCGGCTGCCACGCTTCACCGGCCAGCTGAGGTGCTACTTCGCTGACGTAGCGCTGCGGCGGCACAAACAGCGCAAACAATCCACCGGCAAAGCCGCCCTGCTGCATGCGCGGAAAATCGAGGTGTCCCTTGTCGATACCACTAAAGAAGGCAGCGGCCGGATCGTCGCGATGATGCAACCACAGGTTGAGCAACAGGTCATTATGACCATCAAAGGTTTTGATTAACATTGGGTTATCCGCCACGGATTTGATGCCGCCATGCTACGCGCATCCCGCCTGTTCGCCAAATACCGGCGCACAAAGGGTTACTGTTGTGCCACCTACAGACCGCGATAAAAGGTCGGCTTTACATCGAGTGGCTGAGCAATCAGGCCATACTTTTGATAAAAGTCGGCGGTTTCCTGCTGCTGTTGTACGGTGTGGTCGTCAATGCTCTGCCAGTGTGACTGACGTCGGGCAAAAGATTTGGCGGCAGCCTCCTGAGGAAAGCCGATGATCTTTGCCAGCCTGGCGGAATACGCCTCAACGTGGCGATTGGCCCAGCGATCAGCGGCCGCCAGCCGGTTAATATAATCCTGCAGCGCCGCACGTTTACTGGCGTCACTCAGTGCCGCATCGGTGGCGGCGAGGAAGCTGTTGCCGCTGGAGAGCCCCACGCCGTTGATCAGCACGCGGCCGGTATGCGTTACTTCTGCCAGCGCGGTGTAAGGATCCCAGGTTGCCCACGCATCGACGGAACCACTTGCCAGCGCAATGCGCGCATCGGCAGGCGTGAGAAAGCGCCAGCTGACGGCTTTATCGCTCAGCCCGGCACTTTCCAGCGCTTTCAGCGCGATAAAATGACCGATCGACCCGCGCCCGGTGGCGATACGTTTAGCGCGCAGATCCCGCGGCGTTTTGATGGGTGAGTCCGGCGCAACCAGCACCGCCAGCCCGGCCGGGGTGGATTTGCTGACGGCCACCGCTTTAACCTGCGAACCCGCGGCCAGCGAGAACAGCAGCGGCGCATCACCAATAATACCGGCATCAACCGCCCCGGCATTCAGGGCTTCGGCCAGCGGAGCGGCGGCCGGAAATTCCGCCCATTCGATACGGTAGGAGAGATCGTTGAGCTGCTGCGCTGCTTCCAGCTCGGCGCGCATGTTGCCCTTTTGATCGGCAATGCGCAGGGTAACGCCGTGCGCCGCGACGCTGCCGCTGGCCAGTAACAGCATCGTTAAAGTCACTCTTTTCATTATCATTTCTCTGCAGATGAAAAGCCCAGACTACCCTGCGCGTAACAAATGACCGATGCCGATTTCGCATGAGGATTGCCGGAAGGAACATAACGATGCGCGGCTGACGAGGGCGCAAAAAAAAGCCCGCAACACGAGGTGCGGGCAACGTAATACTGGAAGCAATGTGAGCAATGTCGTGCTCTTCTTCGGTAGAGCCACCGTCGAAGCGCAGAAGAATAATAATCATTCCTATTATCATCTGTAAAGCTCTAATTGAGAACTTTTCTCATTTCCACACTAAGGTTGTGCTTACCCCCGTCGCCCGCTGGGTAAAAAAAGCGCAGATACGCGGCGGATTTGGGGAGTGCGCGTGCTTTGCGATACACTCTCGCTATTGCCCGAGAATCGTTGAGTTCTATGCCAAAATTATTCCCCGCGCTGCTGCTTGGTCTCAGCGTCCTGAGTGCCTCTGTGCTTGCCGCGCCCGCGGACTCTATCCGCCACAGCGGCTTTGTCTATTGCGTGAACGGCACGGTTAACACCTTCAACCCGCAGATGGTCAGCAGCGGGCTGGTGGTCGATACGCTGGCGGCACAGTTGTATGACCGCCTGCTCGACGTCGACCCTTATACCTATCGTCTGATCCCCGATCTGGCGCAGAGCTGGGAAGTGCGCGATAACGGCGCGACTTACCGCTTCCACTTACGCAAAGATGTTTCGTTCCAGCACACCAACTGGTTTACGCCGACGCGCAAAATGAACGCCGACGATGTGGTCTTCAGCTTTGCCCGCATGTTCGATCGCCAGCATCCGTGGCATAACGTCAACGGCGGCAGCTATCCCTACTTCGACAGCCTGCAGTTTGCCGACTCGGTGCAGAGCGTGAAGAAGCTGGATAACGACACGGTAGAGATCCGCCTCAACAGCCCGGACGCCTCGTTCCTGTGGCATATCGCCACCCACTACGCGCCGGTGTTGTCGCAGGAGTACGCCAGCCAGCTGAGCGCGGCAGGCCAGCAGGAACAGCTGGATCGCCAGCCGGTGGGCACCGGCCCGTTCCAGCTGAGTGAGTACCGCACCGGGCAATATCTGCGTCTGGCGCGCAATCCGCACTACTGGAAAGGCGTGCCGCGTCTGCAACAGGTGGTGATCGACCTCGGCGTGGGCGGCACTGGCCGTCTGTCGAAATTGCTGACCGGTGAGTGTGACGTACTGGCCTACCCGGCCGCCAGCCAGCTGTCGATTCTGCGCGACGATCCGCGCCTGCGCATGACGCTGCGTCCTGGCATGAACATCGCCTATCTGGCGTTTAACACCCGCAAACCGCCGCTCGACCGTCCGGAAGTGCGCCACGCGCTGGCGCTGGCGATCAATAACGAACGTCTGATGGAGTCGATTTATTACGGCACGGCGGAAACCGCAGCCTCGATTCTGCCGCGCGCCTCGTGGGCCTACGATAATGATGCGCGCGTGACGGAATACAATCCGGCAAAAGCGCGTGAGGCATTAAAAGCGCTGGGCATTGAGGATTTGCATCTGCGCCTGGTAGTGCCGACCACCTCGATGTCGTGGAACCCCAGCCCGCTCAAAACCGCCGAGCTGTTGCAGGCGGATCTGGCGCAGGTGGGCGTGCGCGTCACCATCGCGCCGGTCGAGGGACGTTTTCAGGAAGCACAGCTGATGGCCATGAATCACGATTTAACCCTGACCGGCTGGGCCACCGACAGTAACGATCCGGACAGTTTCTTCCGCCCGTTGCTGAGCTGCGCGGCGATTCGTTCGCAGACCAATTACGCGCACTGGTGTTCGCCGGCGTTTGATGAGGCGCTGCAGCGCGCGCTGCTGTCGCAGCAGTTGTCGGCGCGTATCGACAGCTACGATCGCGCCCAGCAGATGCTGGCGGAGGCGCTGCCGGTGCTGCCGCTGGCGTCGTCGCTGCGCCTGCAGGCTTACCGGCACGATATTAAAGGCCTGGTGTTGAGTCCCTTCGGTAACGCCTCGTTCGCCGGGGTTTACCGCGATGAGCACGGCGAGGAGTAAGCATGATCATCTATCTGTTGCGTCGCCTGCTGTTGCTGATCATCACCCTGTTCTTACTCTCGCTGGTGAGTTTCAGCCTGAGCTATTTCACGCCTAACGCGCCGCTGGAAGGCGCCTCGCTGTTCGATGCCTGGTGGTTCTGGTTTAAAGGGCTGCTGCAGTTTGATTTCGGTGTCTCCAGCACCAACGGTCAGGCAATTGATATACAGCTGCGCGAGGTGTTTCCCGCCACGCTGGAACTGTGCGTGCTGGCGTTTATGCTGGCGCTGCTGGTCGGTATTCCGCTCGGCATCTGCGCCGGCGTGATGCGCAATAAATGGCAGGATAAAGCCATCAGCGCGCTGGCGCTGCTCGGCTTCTCAATGCCGGTGTTCTGGCTGGCGCTGCTGTTTACCCTGCTGTTTTCGCTGACGCTGGGCTGGCTGCCGGTTTCCGGTCGTTTCGACCTGCTCTATCCGGTGCAGAACATTACTGGTTTTGCCCTGATTGACGCCTGGCTTAGCCCTTCACCTTGGCGGCACGAAATGCTGGTCAGTGCGCTGACGCACCTGATTCTGCCGGTGATCGTGCTGGCCGTGGCACCGACCACCGAAGTGATTCGCCTGCTGCGCAACAGCACCAGCGACGTGATGGATAAAAATTACGTCAAGGCAGCGGCAACGCGCGGCTTGTCGCGCTTCACCGTGATTCGCCGTCACGTGTTGCACAACGCATTGCCGCCGGTGATCCCGCGTCTTGGCCTGCAATTCTCCACCATGCTGACGCTGGCGATGATCACTGAAGTGGTGTTCAACTGGCCCGGACTGGGGCGCTGGCTGATTAACGCCATCCGTCAGCAGGATTACGCGGCGATCTCCGCAGGCGTGATGGTGGTTGGCGGGCTGGTGATTCTGGTCAGCGTACTGTCGGATATTATCGGTGCGGCGCTCAACCCGCTGAAACACAAGGAGTGGTATGCCCTACGCTAGAACATCATGCCGTTCGCGCCTGCGCGAGCGGCATGTCAACAGGCTGGAGGAGTGAATCAATGCAGTTTATCTTTGCTGATCACCAGCAGTCGGTGTGTGTGACAATCTTTATCATCACCCCAACAAAAGTCTGCCCAGGTACTGTAAAAATCGTCCCATGAAGTCATAAATGACAGCGGGCGATCGTGCTGAGTACCATCTGAGACATAGACATTGTACCCCGGAGTCATGATTGCCCAGGCAATCATGCCTTCCCAGAATCGACGGCCATCGCGGGTCTGTTCGCTGTCGGATATGACAATCGAGTGATTCTCCAGGAAAAACTGGAAGAACGTTTGTGGCAGACCTGAGACAGCGGCCTTGTGTTGCGGCAGAACAGTGCGCCATACCATAATCTGGGTACAGCTTCTGCGCCCAGGCACAATGTTATCAATGAATTGAAGCTTTACGGCATAAACGGTGACCGGCGCCGTTTCATCAGTAACCAGACGATAGTGATCTGCATGTAAGGACTTAAGCAAACGATAGCCGAACGGAACCACAAAACCCGGCAACACAAAATCCCGCACACCTTTCTCAAGGAACGCTGAAGTATGTTCGATATTGTTTTCTGTCACGTTTAATTTAGTGTTAAACCCAGCATCCGGGATGTTGTACGGCATGAACCAATTCACTTTTGTTAATCGCATAATGTCCTCCATGCGTTGCAGGAGTACTTCTGACAAAATGCCGCAGCAATGAAGCACGGCTAAATGTTTACCATTTTGGTAACTAAAGTGTATTCTGGCCAGTAAAATACTGCAACCATAAGATGGACGCTAAAGTCAACACATTTGTACCTGCGGCAGACCTGATAGACAAAGCCAGTATGAATCGTAACCTTCTGTTCTCTATAAATGAAATTGCTGGTTCCGTTTCCTTGCCTGTAACTGCGGTATCGGCTGATAATCCTGTCATTGGCAATCAATAGCGATTTTAACCATCAAGCGAGCTTATGCCCTCAGATAACATCTACGCCGAGAAGCGGCTGCCGAGTGCGTTTCGCCTCAGCTGGCAGCGCTTTTATCGCGATACCAGCGCCATGATTGGCCTGTACGGCTTCGGCATCCTGCTGTTTCTCTGTCTGTTCGGCGGGCTGCTGTCCCCTTACGGTATCGACCAGCAGTTTCTCGGCTATCAGCTATTGCCGCCGTCGTGGTCGCGCTACGGCGATGTCTCCTTCTTTCTCGGCACTGACGATCTCGGGCGCGATGTGCTAAGCCGTTTACTGAGCGGCGTGGCACCGACGGTTGGCTCTGCGCTGCTGGTAACGGTGCTGGCAGCAATCTGCGCGCTGCTGCTGGGCGTGCTGGCGGGGATTACCCACGGTTTGCGCTCGGCGGTGATGAATCACGTGCTGGATACGCTGCTGTCGATTCCCTCTCTGCTGCTGGCGATTATCGTGGTGGCCTTTCTTGGCCCGCGGCTGGAGCATGCGATGCTGGCGGTACTGCTGGCGCTGATCCCGCGTCTGGTGCGCGAAATTTACACGGCGGTGCATGATGAGATGGAAAAAGAGTATGTGGTGGCGCTACGGCTGGATGGCGCGCGCAACCTGAATATTCTGTGGAATGCGGTGCTGCCAAACGTCCTGCCGCTGCTGGTCAGTGAATTTACCCGCTCGCTGTCGATGGCGATCCTCGACATCGCCGCGCTCGGCTTTCTTGACCTCGGCGCGCAGCTGCCCTCGCCCGAATGGGGTGCGATGCTGGGTGACGCGCTGGAGCTGATTTACGTGGCGCCGTGGACGGTGATGCTGCCGGGTGCCGCGCTGATGGTAAGCGTATTGATTGTTAACCTGCTGGGCGATGGCATCCGTCGCGCCGTCGCTGCGGGAGTGGAATAATGCCGTTACTGGACATCCGAAATCTGACCATTGAATTCATGACCGCTGAAGGTCCGGTGAAAGCGGTCGATCGCATCAATCTGACGCTAAACGAGGGCGAAGTGCGTGGCCTGGTGGGCGAATCCGGCTCGGGGAAAAGTCTGGTGGCGAAAGCCATCTGCGGCGTGACCAAAGATAACTGGCGCGTCACCGCCGACCGCATGGTGTTCGATGATATCGATCTGCTGCGCCTGTCGCCGCGCGAACGGCGGCGTATCGTTGGCCATAACGTGTCGATGATTTTTCAGGAGCCGCAATCCTGTCTCGACCCTTCTGAAAGTGTCGGCCGCCAGCTGATGCAGGCCATTCCACGCTGGACCTTTAAAGGCCGCTGGTATCAGCGCCTGTGGTTCTGGCGCAAAGAGCGCGCCATTGAGCTGCTGCACCGCGTCGGCATTAAAGATCACAAAGACATCATGCGCAGCTTCCCGTATGAGCTGACCGAAGGCGAATGTCAGAAGGTGATGATCGCTATCGCGCTGGCTAATCAGCCGCGCCTGCTGATTGCCGATGAGCCGACCAATGCCATGGAGCCCACCACGCAGGCGCAGATTTTCCGTCTGCTGAGCCGCCTCAATCAGAATAACAACACCACGATTTTGCTGATCAGCCATGACCTGCGCACCATGAGTCAGTGGGCGGACCGCATCAACGTGATGTACTGCGGACAAACGGTGGAAACCGCGCAGAGTGACGATCTGATGGAAACGCCGCACCATCCGTATACTCAGGCGCTGATCCGCGCCATGCCCGACTTTGGCCGCGCGCTGCCGCATAAAAGCCGCCTGAATACGCTGTCCGGCGCGATACCGTCGCTGGAACATCTGCCGATTGGCTGCCGTCTCGGTCCGCGCTGCCCTTACGCGCAGCGTAAATGCATCGAAACGCCGCGCCTGAGCGGCACTAAAGCGCATCTTTATGCCTGTCACTTCCCGCTGAATATGGAGAGCCAATAATGGAAACCCTGCTGGAAGTGCGCAACCTGAGCAAAACCTACCGCTACCGCACCGGGCTGTTCCGACGCCAGCATGTTGAAGCGGTGAAAAACGTCAGTTTTACCCTGCGCGAAAAGCAGACGCTGGCCATTATCGGCGAGAACGGTTCGGGCAAATCCACGCTGGCGAAGATGCTGAGCGGCATGGTGGCGCCAAGCGAAGGCGAGATGCTGATTGACGATCACCCGCTTAGCTACGGCGACTACGGCTACCGCAGCCAACGGATTCGCATGATTTTTCAGGATCCGTCGACGTCGCTCAATCCGCGCCAGCGCGTCAGCCAGATCCTTGATTTTCCGCTGCGGCTGAATACCGATCTTGATGATGAAGCACGCGAAAAGCGCATCATTGCCACGCTGCGTCAGGTCGGGCTGCTGCGCGACCACGCCGGCTATTATCCGCACATGCTGGCCCCCGGCCAGAAGCAGCGTCTGGCGCTGGCGCGCGCGCTGATTCTGCAGCCGAAGGTGATTGTCGCCGATGAAGCCCTCGCCTCGCTGGATATGACTATGCGTTCGCAGCTGGTGAACCTGATGCTGGAGCTGCAGGAGAAACACGGCATCGCCTATATTTATGTTACTCAGCATCTTGGCATGATGAAGCACATCAGCGATCAGGTGCTGGTGATGCATCAGGGCGAAGTGGTGGAGCGCGGCGGCACCGCTGACGTGCTGGCCTCGCCGCTGCACGACTTAACCAAACGGCTGATTGCCAGCCATTTTGGCGAAGCGTTAACCGCCGAGGCGTGGCGGCGCGAGCGTTGAGTGCTACGGCCGTAGCGGAAAACGCGGCGCGATTTACCCCATTTGATACAGACGTGCTAGAATCCGCACGTCGATTAACGTCGGTCGCACAATTTTTAATCATCGCGACCGCCAACAACAATGACCATAAGGATTACAGCTATGGGTTTTCTTTCCGGTAAGCGCATTCTGATTACTGGCGTTGCCAGTAAACTTTCCATCGCCTACGGTATTGCGCAGGCGATGCACAAACAGGGCGCAGAACTGGCTTTCACCTACCAGAACGACAAACTGAAAGGTCGCGTGGAAGAGTTCGCTAAAGAACTGGGTTCAGACATTGTTCTGCCGTGCGATGTGGCAGAAGACGAGAGCATCACTGCCCTGTTCACTGAACTGGCAAAAACCTGGCCGAAATTTGACGGCTTTGTTCACTCCATCGGCTTCGCCCCGGGCGACCAGCTGGATGGCGACTACGTGAACGCCGTTACCCGTGAAGGCTTCAAAATCGCGCACGACATCAGCGCCTACAGCTTTGTAGCGATGGCCAAAGAGTGCCGCGCGATGCTGAACCCGAACGCAGCACTGCTGACCCTCTCTTACCTGGGTGCAGAGCGCGCTATCCCGAACTACAACGTGATGGGTCTGGCGAAAGCGTCGCTGGAAGCCAACGTGCGTTACATGGCGAACGCGATGGGTCCGGAAGGCGTGCGTGTTAACGCCGTGTCTGCCGGTCCAATCCGTACCCTGGCTGCATCAGGCATCAAAGATTTCCGTAAGATGCTGGCACACTGCGAAGCGGTAACCCCGATTCGTCGTACCGTCACCATCGAAGACGTGGGTAACTCTGCGGCCTTCCTGTGCTCAGACCTGGCGGGTGGTATCACCGGTGAAGTGGTGCACGTCGATGGCGGCTTCAGCATTGCCGCGATGAACGAGCTGGAACTGAAATAAGTTCTGCGGGCGAGCCAGGTGCTCGCCCTTTTTCTTTTCTCTCCCCCGCCTTATAGCCACACGCTATTAATTATTCCCCATCATTCTTTTGCCGTGGACAGCCGTTCAGCGACGATAAGCTAGCCCTTGAGTGGCGATGCGCTTTTCAGATTTGCCCGTTGTGCACTCAGTCCGTTTTTTGCGAAAGGAATGACCATGGAACACCGCCGTTCTCCCGGCCATGACCACTGGTTTTATGAAAGCCAGACTCGCCCGCATACGTCCGCTGCTGCTCCCCTGGTTCCCGAAGCCGCTCATATTGATGACCGTTTTCTGCTCGGCCTGCAGCAGGAAGCCAGCGCACTGCAGCCGTTGCTGCAGCGCTTTCAGCCAGTGCTACAGGCGGCACGCGACCTGAGCCATACCCTGCTGCCCGATGCGGTCAGCACCTCGCTGACCCACACGCTAACGCTGTACGATCGTCTCAGCACCGCATTGACGGTGGCGCAGGTGGCTGGCGTGCAGCGGCTATGCAATCACTACTCGGCGCGGCTTAATCCGCTGCCGGGACCGGATTCTTCGCGCGAAAGCAATAATCGCCTGACGCAAATCACGCAGTATGCGCGCCAGCTGGCGATGCAGCCTGAGCTGATTACCGCCAGCAGCATCAGCGCGCTGGATGCGGTAGGCCTGACTGAACCCGATATCGTTACGCTCAACCAGCTAGTAGGTTACGTCAGCTATCAGGCGCGCGTGGTCGCCGCGCTTCAGGCGATGATGGGCCTGCCGGTGCGCTGGATCCCTGGCGTCACGCCGCCCGCCGACGCCGATGCGGCGCTGTTCGGTCAGGCTACTGCCTGGCAGCACGCCATCAAGCCGGTTGAGCTGCGCTATGCCAGCGCTGACCAGCTGGCGGCGGTGACCTTTTGTCAGGGTATGCCCGGACTCGACGACGCTGTCTGGCTGCTGGTGCACGATGCTCAGGCGCTGTATGGCTGGGCGACGCTGCGTCAGCGGCTTGAGGCTTATGGTGGGGAAGAGGAACAGCTGGCGCAGGCAGTCAGCGCGCGCGTGCTGGGCTGCCGACGCCAGTTCGCGCAGCTGGCGAACGGCTGGCGCACGCGTTTGCTGCACGATGTGGATCAGGCCAGCGATGACAGCCTGACGCAGCAGGTAATCGCGCTGAGCGCCCAGCTTACCCGGCTGCCGGAGCGCTTCAGTGCCGCCCATCTGCAGCCGCTGTTAAACGCGGGCTGGGGCAGCGAGCGCCTGTTCACACTGATGCAGGCGGTGGCATTTGCCAGCTGGCAGGATCGACTGCTGATGGCGCTGGGCGAAGCGCGCTAATCCGCCAGGTGGCGTCGTGCTTCGTCAAAGAAGTGCTGCGACAGCGGCGACGCCCTGCCCGGCTCAGCAATCACCAGTGCCGCCTGACGTCCCATCGGCGCGATATCAATTGGCCGGCGCGCCAGATGGTGTAGCATTTCCGGTAGCAGATGGCCGCAGGGCGACACCATGACGCCCAGGCCAACCTGCGCACTCTGAATCAGCTGCATCACCGAGGCGCTTTCTACAATCACCCGCGGCAGCACCCCGGTTTCACGCAGCTGTCCGTCGAGGTAGCGGCGGAAATAGCGCGTGGGCTCGGCGAGGCACAGCGGCTGGCTCGCCAGCGTGTGCAGCGACAGCCGCTCATGCTGCAGCAGCGCCGGGAAGTGGTCGGGATGGAAAATCGCTTCCACGCCGCGATCGTTGAGCAGTGCGGTCTGGAAATGCAGTTCCCGCAGTGACGTCAGCTCAAAAAAGCCGATACCGCCGTCCACGGTGTGGCTGTTAAGCGCTTCCAGCAGTTGATCGGCGCTCATGGCGGAAACGCGATAGTCGAGCTGCGGATAGCGCGCTTCCACCGCTTTCAGTAACGCCGGCAGCGCCACGCTGCACTGCGGCATCACGCCCAGCCGCAGCGTGCCGTTGACGCCGTGCTTAAGCGACTCCACTTCCAGCTTCAGTCCCTGATACACCGAAACAATTTCGCGCGCCCACGTCAGCACGCGTTCCCCTTCCGGCGTGAAGCCGTCGAAGTTGTTGCTGCGATTGATCAGCGACAGCCCCAGCTCACGCTCAAGGTTTTTAAGCCGCATCGAGAGCGTGGGCTGGCTGACGAAGCTGGCCTCCGCCGCGCGGCCAAAATGGCGTTCGCGCTCCAGATTGCACAGGTAAATCAATTGCTTGATGTCGATTTTCTTATCCACCGTCGAATTTTTATCGCGTTATGGTAGCAAAACTCGTCGCGCCCCAACGCGCACTCAGCGAAGAAATTTCTGCGTTGTCAGGCGGATTGCTCAGGCGGATAGCGGGTGATATATACAAGGAGACGCGGCGGGTCGCCACCGGCCGCGACCCGCATGATTAACGGTACCGCCCGGCATCAGGCGACGCCGAGCGCACTTTTCACCTCGTTAGCGATCTTCTCGACCTGCGGCCCGTAGATCACCTGCACATCGTGCTCGCTGACGCGATTAACCCCGTTAGCGCCGGTCGACAGCAGCGTTTGATCCACCACTTCTTTCATCTCTTTGACCCGCACGCGCAGGCGAGTGAAGCAGCAATCGACGTCCTCTATATTGGCCTCTCCGCCCAGCCCGCTGATGATCACACGGGTGCGTTCATCCGCCGCCACCTGCTGCGGTTTGGCTTCCTCTTCGGATTCGCGCCCCGGCGTTTCCACCTGCATCCGGGTAATCACCAGGCGAAAGCCCCAGTAATAAATCGGCGCATAAATGGCGCCCAGCACCAGCGTCCACCACCAGTGGGTTTTGCTGCCGCCGAGAATGCCAAACACCAGCAGATCAATCGCGCCGCCCTGCACGTTACCGATCATCAGGTGCAGCATCGACATCAGCATAAACGACAGGCCGGTCAGCAGGGCGTGCATCACGTACAACACCGGCGAGACGAAGATGAAGCAGAACTCCAGCGGTTCAGTGATGCCGGTGGTAAACGAGGTCAGCGCGCCGGCCAGCACCAGCGCTTTGACCCGCTGTTTATGTTCAGGTTTGGCAGTGTGATAGATGGCCAGCGCGGCGGCGGGCAGACCGAACATCATCACCGGGATTTTGCCCTGGGCGAGAAACTGCGTGGCGGTACGCACGGTGTCGTCCGGAATCGCGCCGGGATGGGTCAGCGAGGTGTTGAAAATATTCAGCGCGCCGACGATGGTCTGGCCGTCCACCGTCGCCATGCCGCCAATCGGCGTAAAGCGCACGGTTTCATTGAGGATGTGATGCAGGCCGGTCGGGATCAGCAGGCGCTCGCAGGCGCCGAGCAAAAAGGCGCCGTACTGACCGCTTTTACCGATCATCTGGCCGACCCACGCAATGCCCTGACCGATGGTTGGCCAGATAAGCGCCAGCAGCACGCCCGTCAGCGGCAGCACCACCACCGTCACGATGGGCACAAAGCGACGCCCGCCAAAAAAGCTGATCGCCGTGGGCAACTGCTGGGTATAGAAGCGGTTGTGCAGCATCACAGTGAGCAGGCCGGCAATCACCCCGCCCAGCACGCTCATGTTGTAGGTAAAAATGCCGAGCATATCGATGTACTCGGCTGACGTCATCATGGCGCTGGTCTGGTCCATGCCCGCCTGCTGCAGCGCCTCGGGCGTGGTGGTGGCTGCCGTCAGCCCTTTCGCCGCCAGCGTGGCGCTGATCCCCACATTCATGGCGATATAGCCAATCACTGCCGCAAACGCGGCGGTGGGTTTCTCCGCTTTGGCCAGCCCAATCGCGCTGGCGACGGCAAAAAATACCGGCAGGTTGGCAAACAGCGCGCCCGCCACTTTACGAATAAAACCGATGATCAACTGCGGCACCTGCAAACTGGCAAATGCTTCACCGGTGATCGCCGGATTCTGCAACGCGGCGGCCAGACCGAGAAAGATACCGGCGGCAGCAATGACGGAGATCGGCATCATTAAGGCTTTGCCGAATGCGTGAACCTGACTGGCAAGTTGCTTCATGGAGCGCGCCCTTTTGCTAACGGAAAGAGCAATTATTAGCCACTATTTGGCCGCGCACTTACCCGCCGGCGCGCGGCAGCGGATAATTTATGATGGCGATCACGCTTTCACCCCTGGCGCGCGATAAACGTTAACTATCGCACCATTAAGTCAATCAATTAGACAACTTTTGCCGTCAGTCGCACACTTCTCACCAACAGAAGTCATATTCTGATAACAATTCATAAACAATAAGCCTGCGACTATCATGAAATTTAAACGTAAGATTCAGCCCTATCGCGCCGCTGCGGGCGGCTGGGGCTCGCTGGAAGCCACCACCCGTTTTGTCCTTGACAGTAAAGCCGCCCTGAAAAACATGCGTAACCTGATGCGCATGAACAAAGCGCGCGGCTTTGACTGCCCGGGCTGTGCCTGGGGCGATGATAACAAGAGCACCTTCAGCTTCTGCGAAAACGGCGCGAAAGCCGTGACCTGGGAAGCGACACGCCGCGTCGTCGAGCCAGAATTTTTTGCCCAGCACAGCGTCAGCACCCTGTATCAGCAGAGCGACTATTTCCTTGAGTATCAGGGCCGTCTGACCCACCCGATGCGCTACAACAGCGCGACCGATCACTATGAGCCGATTAGCTGGGATGACGCCTTTGCGCTGATCGCGCAGCATTTGCAGGCGATGGATCATCCGGATCAGCTGGAGCTGTACACCTCCGGTCGCGCCAGCAATGAAGCCTCGTGGCTGTACCAGCTGTTTGGCCGCGTGCTGGGTACCAACAATTTCCCTGACTGTTCCAACATGTGCCACGAAGCCAGCGGCACCGGACTGAAACGCAGCATTGGCGTCGGTAAAGGCACCATTCGCCTGGACGATTTCGACCACGCTGATGCGATTTTTGTCTTTGGTCAGAACCCCGGCACCAACCATCCACGCATGCTGCACAGCCTGCGTCACGCCGCCGATCACGGCGCCAGAATCGTGACCTTCAATACCCTGCGCGAGCGCGGCCTGGAACGTTTTGCCGATCCGCAGAAGCCGCTGGAAGTGGTGACGTCGATGGCTGGCAACATCAGTTCTGCCTATTATCAGCCTAACCTCGGCGGCGATATGGCGGCGGTGCGCGGCATGGTTAAAGCGCTACTGGAAGAGCAGCGTAAACGGCTGGCCGCCGGTGAAAAAGGCATATTCGATCAGGCCTTTATTGACGCCAACACCCAGGGCGTTGAGCAGTATCTGGCGGCCGTCGATGAGACCCGCTGGGAACAGATTGTGCAGCAGTCGGGCCTGAGCGAAGCGCAGATTCGCGAAGCCGCCGCCATTTACCAGAGCGCCGAACGGGTGATCATCACCTGGGCGATGGGCATTACTCAGCACAAACACTCGGTCGATACCGTACGGGAAATCGTTAACCTGCAGCTGCTGTTTGGCCAGCTCGGCAAACAGGGCGCGGGCCTGTGTCCGGTGCGCGGCCACAGTAACGTGCAGGGTAACCGCACCATGGGCATCGACGAGAAACCGTCGAAAGCGTTCCTCGATGCACTGGGCGCACATTTTGCTTTTGAACCGCCGCGCGAACACGGTCATAACACGGTTGAAGCGCTCAACGCCATGCTGCGTGATGAAGTCAAAGTGCTGATTGCGCTGGGCGGTAACCTCGCCGCGGCGGCGCCGGACTCACCGGTTACCGAAGAAGCGCTGCAGCACTGTGGTCTGACGGTACACATCAGCACCAAGCTGAACCGCAGCCATCTGGTACCGGGCCACGAAGGCCTGATTCTGCCGACGCTGGGCCGTACCGAGCGCGATCGCCAGGCCAGCGGCAACCAGTTCATCACCGTGGAAGATTCGTTCAGCATGGTGCACGCCTCAGAAGGTGTCGGTATTCCGCTGGCAGAGACGCAGCGTTCGGAAACAGCCATTGTGGCCGGTATCGCGCACGCGACACTGGGCAGCGACCACATCGACTGGCTCGGCATGGCCGCTGATTACAACGTCATTCGCGATCACATTGCGGCGACCATCCCCGGCTTCGCTGATTTTAACCGTCAGTGTGATATTCCCGGCGGCTTTTACCTCGGTAACGCAGCCGCAGAACTGCGCTTCAATACGCCATCGCGTCAGGCAGAATTCAGCGCGTCGGCACTGCCGACTTCGCTGTTCCCGCAGTTGGGCAATGACGTTGAAGTGCCGTTCACGTTGCAGACGCTGCGCTCACATGACCAGTACAACACCACCATTTATGGCCTGGATGACCGCTATCGCGGCGTATACGGTCAGCGTGAAGTGGTGTTTATCCATCCGGACGACATGGCGTCCCTCGGTTTCAGCGAAGGGCAGCTGGTCGACATTGAAACCCTGTGGAACGACGGTCTGACGCGTCGCGTCAGCGGCTTTAAGCTGGTGCCGTATAATATTCCGCGCGGTAACCTCGCCGCCTACTATCCGGAAACCAATCCGCTGGTACCGCTCTCCAGTTACGGTGACGGCAGCGGCACGCCCACCTCTAAATCGGTACCGGTGAAGCTGGCGCTGACCGCCGCCGCGCCCACCCAGCGTATCGCCTGAGTTCTGTGCGTTACCAGAAAGTAAAAAGCCGCGTAAAGCGGCTTTTTCGCCTGTTTTAGCCTTGCCGCGCGGACCTGATTCGCGTAAAACTGTCCACCGCTCTTAGGCCACGAAACTAAATATATTATGTTCCAGGATAACCCGCTGCTCGCGCAGCTGAAAGAGAAGCTTCACGCGCAGACCCCGCGCGCCGAAGGTGTTGTGAAAGGCACGGAAAAAGGCTTTGGCTTCCTCGAAGTTGACGCTCAGAAAAGCTACTTCATTCCCCCTCCGCAGATGAAGAAAGTGATGCACGGCGACCGCATTTCCGCCGTGATCCACACTGATAAAGACCGCGAGAGCGCGGAGCCGGAAACCCTGATTGAGCCGTTCCTGACGCGCTTTGTCGGCCGCGTGCAGAAAAAAGATGACCGCCTGTCTATCGTGCCGGATCATCCGCTGCTGAAAGACGCGATTCAGTGCCGTGCGGTGCGAGGCCTGACCCACGATTTCCAGAACGGTGACTGGGCCGTGGCAGAGATGCGCCGCCATCCGCTGAAAGGCGATCGCGGTTTCTATGCCGAACTGACCGAATTTGTTGTCACCGCGGACGATCACCTCGCGCCGTGGTGGGTCACGCTGTCGCGCCACAATCTGGAGCGCGAAGCGCCGGAAGTGGGCTTTGGCGAGATGCTTGACGAACAGCTACAGCGTGAAGATCTCACCGCGCTGAACTTTGTCACCATCGACAGCGCCAGCACCGAAGATATGGACGATGCGCTGTATGTTGAAGAGCTGGCAGAAGGCAAGCTGGCGCTGACCATCGCCATTGCCGACCCGACCGCTTACGTTGCCGCCGGCAGCGAACTCGACCAGCTGGCCTCCAGACGCGCCTTCACCAACTATCTGCCGGGCTTTAACATCCCGATGCTGCCGCGCGAACTGTCGGATGATGTCTGCTCGCTGCGCCCTAACGTCAGGCGTCCGGCGCTGGTGTGTCGCGTCACTGTGATGCCGGATGGCAGCCTGGCTGACGATGCCCACTTCTTTGCCGCGTGGATCGAATCCAAAGCCAAGCTGGTGTACGACGAAGTGTCGGACTGGCTGGAGAACAGCGGCAGCTGGCAGCCGGAAAATGACACCATCGCGCAGCAGATTCGCCTGCTGCATCGCCTGTGCCTGGCACGCGGCGAGTGGCGTCAGACGCACGCGCTGGTGTTCAAAGATCGCCCTGACTACCGCTTCGTGCTGGGTGAGAAAGGCGAAGTGCTGGATATTATTGCGGAACCGCGCCGCATCGCTAACCGCATCGTGGAAGAAGCGATGATCCTCGCCAACGTCTGCGCCGCTAAAGTGCTGCAGGAGAAGCTTGGCTTCGGTATCTACAACCTGCACACCGGTTTCGACCAGGCGAATGCGGAACAGGCGGCTGGCGTGCTGGCTGGTCACGGTATCACTGTTGATCCGCAGGCCATTACCACGCTGGAAGGCTTCCGTCAGCTGCGTCGTCAGCTTGATGCGCAGCCAACCCAGTATCTCGACAGCCGCATTCGTCGTTTCCAGAGTTTCGCCGAAATCAGCACCGAACCGGGCCCGCACTTTGGCCTCGGCCTCGACGCCTACGCGACCTGGACGTCACCGATTCGTAAATTCGGCGATATGATCAACCATCGTCTGCTGAAGGCTATCGTGCGCGGTGAAAGCATTGCGCGGCCACAGGATGACGTGACCCTGATCATGAGTGAGCGTCGCCGTCTCAACCGCATGGCCGAACGCGATGTCGGTGACTGGCTGTACGCGCGCTTCCTCGCGCCGTTTGCCGGCACTGACCGTAAATTCAGCGCGGAGATCATCGACGTTTCGCGCGGCGGCATGCGCGTGCGCCTGCTGGAGAACGGTGCGGTCGCCTTTATCCCTGCCCCGTTCATTCACGCCGTACGTGACGAACTGGTATGCTCGCAGGAGAGCGGCACCGTGCAGATCAAAGGTGAAGTGGCCTACCGCGTGACCGATGTGATTGATGTGACCATCGCCGAAGTGCGCATGGAAACACGCAGCGTGGTGGCCCGTCCGGCCGCCTGAGCATGAAATCGTGCGGGATAACAGCCGTTATCCCGCATTTTTCCCCGCCCGCCTGAGCAGTTGTTAAATTTGTTTCCCGCTTCACACTTCTGATCCGATTCCCTGTCGTTAACAATTCATTACATTACTTTTAACTTGTTGTATTCCGATCGCCTTTTTTCCCGGTCCCTACAAGGAGTTAACTCATGAACAACGTCAGAACCGGATTGATCTGGTTAGCGGTGGCGTTAATTGGTGCGGCTGCGTTCGCCATGCTGGCGCTCAGTCGCGGCGAGCACGTTAATGCCGTCTGGCTGGTGATCGCCTCCGTCGCCTGCTATAGCATCGCGTATCGCTTCTACAGCCTGTTTATCGCCAGGCGCATTTTTGAGCTGGACGACCGGCGCCGCACGCCGGCAGAGCGCTTCAATGACGGGCTGGACTATGTTCCTACCAACAAATGGGTGCTGTTTGGCCACCACTTTGCCGCCATCGCCGGTGCCGGTCCGCTGGTCGGGCCGATCCTGGCGGCGCAGATGGGTTTTCTGCCCGGCACCATCTGGATTCTGGTCGGCGTGATGCTGGCCGGCGCGGTGCAGGATTTTCTGGTGCTGTTTATCTCCACGCGCCGCGACGGTCGTTCGCTGGGTGAGATGGCGCGCCAGGAACTGGGCTCGTTCGCCGGCGTGGTCACCATGCTCGGTGCGCTCGGTGTGATGATCATTATTCTCTCCGCGCTGGCGCTGGTGGTGGTGAAAGCGCTGGCTAACAGTCCGTGGGGGCTGTTTACCATCGCCGCCACCATTCCGATTGCCCTGTTCATGGGCGTGTATATGCGCTTTCTGCGTCCGGGCAAAATCGCCGAAGTGTCGATCATCGGCTTTGTGCTGATGATGGCGGCGATCATTTACGGCGGTGACGTGGCGGCCGATCCGTACTGGGGACCGATTTTTACCCTGAAAGGCACCGAGCTGACGTGGGTGCTGGTGATCTACGGTTTTGTTGCCTCGTCGCTGCCGGTGTGGCTGCTGCTGGCGCCGCGTGATTACCTCTCCACCTTCCTGAAAATCGGCGTGATCATCGGGCTGGCGGTGGGCATTCTGTTCGCCATGCCGGAACTGAAGATGCCGGCGGTGACGCGCTTTATCGACGGCACGGGGCCGGTATTCTCCGGCGCGCTGTTCCCGTTCCTGTTTATCACCATTGCCTGCGGCGCGATCTCCGGCTTCCACGCGCTGGTGTCGAGCGGTACGACGCCAAAACTGGTGGAGCGCGAAAGCCATATTCGCTTTATCGGCTATGGCGCCATGCTGATGGAGTCCTTTGTGGCGATCATGGCGCTGATTTGTGCCTCGGTGCTCGATCCGGGCGTCTACTTTGCCATGAACTCACCGGCGGCGCTGATTGGCACCACGGTGGAGAACGCATCTCAGGTAATTAATGGCTGGGGCTTTGTGGTGACGCCGGAGATGCTGAGCGGTATCGCCGGTGAAGTGGGCGAAAGCACCATTCTCTCCCGCGCCGGTGGCGCACCGACGTTTGCCGTCGGGATGGCGCATATCATCACCGAGGTGTTTAACAGCCGCGCAATGATGGCGTTCTGGTATCACTTCGCCATTCTGTTTGAGGCGCTGTTTATCCTCACCGCCGTGGATGCCGGTACCCGCGCCTGCCGTTTTATGGTGCAGGATCTGGTCGGGACCGTGGTGCCTTCGCTGGCTAACAACCGCTCGTGGCTCGGAAACATGGCCGGTACCACCGTGGCGGTGGCCGGCTGGGGTTTCTTCGTGTATCAGGGCGTGGTCGATCCGCTCGGCGGCATCAATACGCTGTGGCCGCTGTTTGGCATCGGTAACCAGATGCTGGCGTCGATGGCGCTGATCCTCGGTACCGTGGTGCTGTTCAAAATGAAAAAGCAGCGTTACGCCTGGGTGACGATTGTGCCTACCGCCTGGCTGTTTATCACCTCCATGACCGCCGGCTGGCAGAAAATTTTCCATGAGAAACCGTCAATTGGTTTCCTCGCGCAGGCCAGTAAGTTCCGTAAAGGTCTCGATGAGGGCGTGATTATCGCACCGGCGAAAACCGTGGCCGACATGCAAACCATCGTGTTCAGCAATCAGATCAACGCGGCGCTGTGCGGCTTTTTCATGCTGGTCGCGGTAACCATGCTGATTGCGGCGTTCTTCGTGATCCGGCGCGCGCTGCGCAGTTCAGTGCCGACCACCCATGAGTCGGACGTGTCACTGCGTCAGGAGGTGCGCAATGTCTGAGGCCATTTTACGCTGGAAAAAGCCGCACGCGGGCTGGCAAATTCAGCAGTGCTTACCGCTCGCTGCCCGCGCCCCTGCCGCGCCGCGCTCACGCTGGCAGCGTCTGTGGCAGGGATTACAGCAGAGCTTCCGGTTAATGGTGGGCGTACACGACTATCAAACTTATCTGAAGCATATGCGCGAAAAACATCCGGAACAAACCCCCATGGATGAGCGCGCCTTCCATCGTTACTGCCTGGAGGCGCGTTTTCCCAGCCAGGCGGGCAAACTCGGCAAGTGCCCGTGCTAACCTTTCAGCCCCGGAATCCGGGGCTTTTTCGTGCCATTCTTTAATAAAAACAAAAATATATTCAGTTTGCATCTTGTGCTGGCGCAGGAGGTTGAATACTGTTGCTAAAATAATGAGATACCCCTGCTGCGCATTCCTCCGGAGGAAGTTTCCATGACCGATGAACAAGGGCAAACGTTGCTATATACCTTGTTTGGCACAACCAGCCCTCATTGGCGTTTAACTTCAGATAGCGATGCGCTGCATTTTGCCGAAGATGAAAATGCCAATACCAATATGGCGGTGCCCCTGACGCCGGCTCAGGCCAGTCTACTGCGTGCCATGACGGTAATTACTTCCAGCATCAACCTGACACTTTCACTGCACGGCTCGCCAGTGCCGATGCACTTTGTCGGCCGTAAAGTGAATCAGTCCACCTGGGCCGGCACTGCATCCGCCTGGGGCGATACCTCGTCGGTGGCGCGCGATTTAACCCTTGGCCTCTCCTTCGCCGAACAGGTGGTGTCAGAAGCGAATTCGGTGATCGTCATCCTCGATCAGCGCGGCAACATTCAGCGTTTTAACCGCCTGAGCGAAGAGTACACCGGCCTGAAAGAGCAGGAAGTGATTGGCCGCAATGTGTTTCAGCTGTTTATGACCAAGCAGGAAGCGCAGGCGTCGCGCCGCAATATCGCCGGCTTCTTTCGCGACGGCAACTCCTACGAAGTGGAGCGCTGGGTTAAAACCCGAAAAGGTCAGCGACTGTTTCTGTTTCGTAATAAGTTCGTCCACAGCGGTAGCGGAAAAAATGAAATTTTCCTCATCTGTTCCGGAACCGACATCACAGAAGAGCGTCGGGCGCAGGAGCGCTTACGCGTTATGGCCAACACCGACACGGTGACCGGCCTGCCGAATCGCAACGCTATCCATCAGCAAATTAGCCTGGCACTGGAGTTGGCTAACGGCAGCCAGACCGGCGTGGTTTACCTCGATCTCGACAATTTTAAAAAGGTAAACGATGCCTACGGCCATATGTTTGGCGACCAGCTGCTGCAGGCGGTGTCGCTGGCGATCCTCAGCTGTCTCGGCAAGGACCAAACGCTGGCGCGCCTCGGCGGTGATGAATTTGTGGTACTGGCTGAGCACACCAGTCAGGCGGCGCTGGAGGCGATGGCCTCACGCATTCTGGAGCGGCTGCGTCAGCCGTTCCGTATCGGACTGATCGAAGTCTACAGCGGCTGCTCGATTGGTATCGCCCTCGCCCCGCTGCATGGTGAAGATCGCGAAAGTCTGATTCGTAACGCCGATACCGCGATGTACCACGCTAAAGAGAACGGGCGTGGCAAATTCTGCGTGTTCGCCAGCGAGATGAACCAGCGCGTATTTGAATATCTGTGGCTGGATACCAATCTGCGCAAAGCGCTGGAGCAGGATCATCTGGTGGTGCACTATCAGCCGAAGATCGATCGTGACGGCGAAGTGCGCAGTGCCGAGGCGCTGGTACGCTGGAATTCACCTGAACGCGGCCTGGTGCCGCCTGGCGATTTCATCTCTTACGCGGAAGAGTCCGGACTGATTGTGCCGCTCGGGCGCTGGGTGATGCTGAACGTGCTGCAGCAAATCGTTAAATGGCGCAGCGAAGGCATTTACCTGCGCGTTGCTGTCAACGTTTCCGCCAAGCAGCTGATCGACCAGAGCATCTACAGTGACCTGAAACAGGCGCTGAGCGAAGCGGGCATCAGTGAGTGCCCGATAGACATCGAGCTGACGGAAAGCTGCCTGATCGAGAATGAGGCCGGTGCGCTGAAGCTGATGAAACAGTTTCAGGAGTTAGGCGCACAGGTGCATCTGGATGATTTCGGCACGGGCTACTCCTCGCTCTCCCAGCTGGCGCGCGTGCCGATCGATGCGATTAAGCTGGATCAAAGTTTTGTGCGCAATATCAACAAGCAACCGGTATCGCAGTCGCTGGTGCGCGCGATCGTTGCCGTGGCGAAAGCCCTGGATTTACAGGTCATTGCCGAAGGCATCGAAACCAAAGCCGAAGAGAAGTTTGTGCTGACCAACGGTGTCGATGGGCGTCAGGGTTATTATTATGCGAAACCAATGCCCGCAGAGCAGCTCGGGCATTGGCTGGCTAAGCATCCTGCCCGCGTTTAACGTCTTAGCGTACTGCTAACCGGCTTTACGCAGTGATGCGCTGTGACGATTTTGCAGCTGTACCAGACGTTCCATGTAGGCAATATCTTTCGGTTCCAGCGTGAAAGCATAGTCGACCCAATCCTCAGTAATATCCATCAGTTCTGCCCGTGACAGCTGCAGCACGCGCTGTCGCGCTTTCAGCATGGCACGGACTCCATTCAGTTTTGGCCGCAGCGTATCGATGAAGGTACGCGTGGTGCGGTAGCTGTCACCGGGCTGGAACACTTTGTCGACCAGACCACGGGTTTCATACCACTCTGCGCTGTGCGACTCCCCTTCACAGATCAGCTCTTCGGCCAGCTTCATCCCGGAGCGGCGTGCCACCAGTGAGTAGCCGCCCATGCCGGGGAACAGGTTGAAGGCAATTTCCGGGAAGCCCATACGCGCACTGTTCTGCGCCAGAATGAAGTGGTGCGCCAGCGCTGCTTCAAAACCGCCGCCTAAGGCACTGCCCTCAATCATCGCCAGCGTCACTGCGCCGGTATCAAACCCACGGGCCGCCGAATGGATGCAGTCAACACAGGCGCGGGCGTAGGCGCGCAGTGCTTCACGGCGGTTGTTGCGAATGCATTCGACAAAGAAACGCAAATCGCCCCCGGCGTTAAACATCTGCGGCACCAGCGATCCGGTCACCCAGAAATCAATCGGCAGACCGGAACGCTGGGCGGCGTAGCTCAGGTTCATGATCTCCTCGATTAATTCGTGGTTGAAACTGGGGCGCGGCTGCGCGCGCAGCATCATCCACATGGTATGTCGACCTTCCTCATAATAGGCGGCGAGTTGTGTGGTTTGGCCGACTTCGGTAAACAGGCGGCAGGTTGGTTGGTTAATTACTGTCATCGTCTCATCCTCTATTTATGTGATGCGTTAAACGCCACATCAGCGTAATGCAGAGTGAGGCCAGACCAAATGAGAGTTTGATTTATAACGTAAAATCCAGAGAGATCCCCGAGCACCTGCCTGAGGAAAGATTAGCGGGCTTACTTAATGACGGCGCAACAGCCGGCAAGCGCATTAAAACGCTTAACGCATGGTGAATAAACGACAGCATTAACAGTCCCCGTCTCGTCCGGGCACGCAATCCCCTTAAATAAAAAAGGCACCCGCCGGTGCCTTGAGAAAACATCATGCGCTCAGCCTTGCCCATACCAGGCGTTCTTCCCGTGCTTGCGCAGATAGTGCAGGTCAAGCAGGGTCTGAGCGATAGGCGGCAGCTCCGCGCGCAGCTGCTCAGTGTGCAACGCCATGTACGCCACCTCTTCCAGCACCACCGCACTGTGCACCGCGCTATGTGCATCTTTCCCCCAGGCAAACGGCCCGTGGGAGTTCACCAGCGCAGCAGGAATCGCGCCGGGCTCGATGCCGCGCTGCGCAAAGGTTTCAATGATGACCTGGCCGGTGTGCCATTCATATTCCTGCTCAATCTCTGCCCGATGCATCGCGCGGGTGCAGGGAATGGTGCCATAGAAATCGTCAGCGTGCGTGGTGCCCCATGCAGGGATGTCCCTGCCCGCCTGTGCCCAGATGGTGGCATGGCGCGAATGAGTGTGCACGATGCCGCCAATCTCCGGCCACGCCAGATACAGTGCGCGGTGTGTCGCGGTATCCGAGGATGGCCGCAGCTGGCCCTCCACGACATTGCCGCTTTCCAGCTCGACCACCACCATGTCGTCGCGCTGCATCTGCTCATATTTAACGCCCGAGGGTTTGATCACTAGCAGCCCGCGCTCGCGGTCTACCGCACTGACATTGCCCCACGTAAAGGTCACCAGGTTGTAACGCGGCAGGTCGAGATTGGCCTCCAGAACCTGCTGTTTCAGCGCTTCCAGCATTGTGTTTTCTCCGCCATACAGTCATCACTGAATTGTGCGGAGCCACCGGTAAAAACGTTATGGAGAGAATGGCTGGATCAGCAGCGGAAAGTGGCTAAAGCGGGCAAAGTGTGGGGTTTAGCGCATTAGCCATATATTGTGGATCTGAATCGATAAAACGCCTCGTTGATGACAGTGCCGATGTCTGCCTTATCACGGCTAAACATCGGACCGATCAACCGTTAGTAATTGTTAAGCTCAACAATTATCCCCTGTTGTACAATGACTTCAGTATCGACATTGCCGCTATGCTGATAAACTTCATATTGTTCTCCAGCGATAGTGATGGTTCCGGCTGCTTTCGTCCAGTCATTTAAATCCGCCCCATCCTTCAACAGGTTTGATAACTCTATTTTTTGCGTTTCATTGCCGGAAATGAGCACCTGATTTTTCCCATCGTCTATAAACTTACTCACCGTTCCCCTGGTGAGCACATCATCGATATTGACACGTAAATCAAACTGCCGAACCTCATTGTCAGAAAAATCAGTGCCGGGCTTTTCTGAAATAAATTCACCAGCCAAATCAACAATAGAATCATCAAAATCCAGCATCTGGTTATTTGCATGGATATCATTCGCAGGAATTGCGGTTGTCATTTTGATATTATCTAAATAAACACCTGAGTTCTCATTAAGTGCCTCAACTTCAAAAAATTTGACAGGCGCACCAGAATAACGAGAAGTGTTATAACTTGTCCCGACATTGGGCCCGGAAAAATATTCGCTATGAAGAACTTTCCCTGCGGCATCCAGATACCTTACAACTACTGCATTTGCTCCATTAACCGACAACACATCCATAGAAAATTCAATTACTTCATTATCAAGCTCAAATTTGGTTCTGGAAGTAGTCCACCCATTACTCTGATAATCTCTATTAAGTGCCAGGGTTTTACTGCCATAGAAAGTAGTAATATGAGGCGTACCATGACCTGAATCACTAATGAGTTTAAAACCATTGAAATGCGTGCCTATTGCAACAGCACTCTCACTCTTATTTTCAAAATTTTCATTGAGTGTCTTAATAATGGTATCTGGCGTTACGTTCACGCTCCACTTATCTGAGGGTTGACTGGTATTTCCCGCTCCATCAGTGGCAATAACATGAAATTGATGCTCACCATTTTTCAAATCGATTGATGGTGTAAAAATCCAGTTGTTATTTATATCAGAAGTTACAGATCCGACTACATTCTGACCGTCATAAATAACCACCACACTTCCCTTTTCGGCGGTTCCGGACAGGGTGGGCCTCACATCGTCAGTCTTTCCACCGTTTGCAATATTGCCATGACTTTGACCAGCATCATCATAAACTGAATTAATGACTGGTTTACCAATTATTGTATCTACCAGAATATTCCAGTCAGATGACGCCTCACTATTTTCTCCTTCATCATTACTGGCAACAGCGTGGATGTTATGAACGCCGTCCAGCAAAGAACTGGCTGTGGTAATAGACCATAAGCCATTAGCATCAGCGCGTGTGCTACCAACGCCTTTGCCATCAATGTATAAAGTAATAATATTTCCAGCTTCAGCAGTACCATTTACAGTTGGGTGCTGATCATCAGTGACACCTCCATTATCTATGGCCCCCTGTAACGTGCCCACATTATCCGTTATGCCAGAAATAATCGGAGTGCTGACAGGGTTGCCATCAATAATGAGTTCAAATGGTGCTGATATTTCACTGATACGTTCCTTTTTAGCGAAGAGCTCTTTTGCTTGCAGTGTCAGATTGTGTTTGCCGTTGCTTAAATCCTCCATAGGTTCAAGCGTCCAGACACCATTATCATCGACTTTTGTACTACCAATTATCCTGTCGCCATCTTTGAGATAAACAATCGTGTTTTTTTGTGCAAATCCGGTCAGTGTTGGTCGTCGATCATCCGTAATATCTCCAGATTTCAACATGCCTGTTTCCTGTCCCTGATCGTCATACATCAAAATTAATTCAGGCACCAGCGGGGGCGTGGTATCAACAATCAACGTGCGCAAGGTGGGAATACTAGGATTACCCGCTTTATCCATGGTTTGAAAAGCCATATTATAATTACCATCTTCTATAGGCTCTGGAGGTTCCCAACTCCATTTTCCAGTGGCAGGGTTAATTTCTGTAGTATAGGTCTTATTGCCTATTGTAATGAACATTAAACCACCCTTGCCAATTTCCGAAGGAACCTCCCCAGAAAAAACAGGATGATTTGTATCTCGCTCCAGATATTCAACCTCTACGAATTTTAATATTTCCATGGTTAAGCCTCTTAAGTCACATCAATGAGAAGGAGGCATTTTGACCATAGAAGAATTTCCGGCTTATCAGAATTGTCTCTAAATAAGAAAATTCCCAACCAATAAATTATCTTTATTAATGATGTCGTCGATAGCCAGGCCCGGCGAAGGGAAAATTAATATTTCAGCGTATAAGGATTTCCAGGTAATAACATAAATATCAATTACTTATGCAGAAATCCTGTTATCAGCCCCCCAGAGTTGAGTCGGGATTTCAGAGTTTTCTTTCTGCATACACATCCGCTTACGCCTAGAATTATCTCAAGCCTGCGGCGGTACCAAAATGGTCTTTGCCAGCAGCGTGAACAACGCGCGCAAAGGGCTGCGCGCCAGCGTGCAGACTGAAGGAAAAGCACCGCCTGAGTGCATCGGGCGAACAACTTCAGGGCGTAACATCTATACTTAACGAGTTGCCTCTGAGCAAACCATCAAGGAGATGTCCATGACTACAACAATGAAACGCGTGACAGTTGCCGTGCTGGCAACGACGTTAGTGGTGGCCCTGAGCGGCTGTTCCAACTGGTCAAAACGTGACCGCAACACGGCGATTGGCGCCGGTGCCGGTGCTATTGGTGGATCGGTGCTCACCAACGGCAGCGCGCTGGGTACCGTCGGTGGCGCTGCGGTGGGCGGCATTATTGGCCATCAGGTTGATTAATAATAATATTGTAGCAGGCTACGCAGCGCATCTACGTCACATCGGGCCACCTTGCGTGGCCCGCTTTCATTAACCGCCCGCCAGTTTAACCTTCATGCCTTTGGCTTCCAGCAGCGTTTTAAGCAAATCGCGCTTATCGCCCTGAATCTCAATCACGCCCTCTTTCAGCGCCCCGCCGCAGCCACACTTCTTCTTAAGCTCGGCCGCCAGCTTTGCCAGCGCGTCATCATCGAGATCGATGCCGGTAATCAGGCACACGCCTTTACCTTTACGCCCGCTGGTCTGGCGCTGAATGCGCACGATGCCATCGCCTTTGGGTCGCTGCGGTTTCTCTTCGCTATGTGTAATACGGCCGGTTTCGGTGGAGTAAACCAGCGGATTGTCCTGAGCCATTAGCCCTCCTGTAAACTGTGCAGGATTTGTTGCAGCGTCTGCGCCGGGTCGGCAGATTGGGTGATCGGTCGCCCAATCACCATGTAATCCACGCCGGCCTGTTGTGCCTGCTGCGGCGTCATGATGCGACGCTGATCGCCGGCCTCGCTACCCACCGGGCGAATACCCGGCGTGACCAGCGCGAAATCCTGCCCGATAACCTGTTTGAAGTGCGCGGCTTCCTGCGCCGAGCACACCACGCCATCAAGGCCACACTCGCGCGTCAGTCGTGCCAGACGCTCAGCCTGCTGCGCCGGCGATAAGGTGATGCCAAGACCTTTGAGATCGTCTTCATCCATGCTGGTCAGCACCGTTACCGCAATCAGCAAGGGCGCATCACTGCCAAACGGCAGCAGCGCTTCGCGCGCCGCATTCATCATCCGCGTCCCGCCGCTGGCATGCACGTTGACCATCCACACGCCGAGATCCGCTGCCGCCGCGACCGCATGTGCCGTCGTGTTCGGGATGTCATGAAATTTGAGATCGAGGAATACCTCAAAACCGCGCGCCTGCAACGTCTTCACCAGCGACGGTCCAAACAGGGTAAACATCTCTTTACCCACTTTCAGACGGCACTGGCCCGGATCGATACGGTCAACGAACTGCAGTGCGCTATTGAGATCATGATAGTCGAGTGCCACCAGAATCGGTGAGTGAGTAACAGGCATAACGTTTCCTCAGAGGCTGGCACCCGCAGGCGCGATGGACAAACGGCAAGCATTCTACCCGTGCAACCCGGCCACGACAACGTTGCGACGGCGATTGCCTTGCTGATTGACGAGCTGATGCACAGTGCTGATGGTGCGATGATAAGGTCACTACTATTATGTTGTAACTACTATGCATCATAAATAATCCCCGAACACGGCCAGCTTACTGGCCGTCGAGTCCGCGAATCGGTTTAACGGAAGACCAGGCGCGGCACGATGGGCAGTGCCAGTAGAGGGCGTGCGCGGTGAAGCCGCACTTCTGACAGCGGTAGCGCGGTTTAGTACGAATCTGTTCGCCAACCATGTCGCGCAGCACCATCAGACTCTCTTTGGCGCGGCCATCTTCTGCCTCATGCAGGTGGAAATCCATCAGACGATGGAACACGCGCATGGTGGGATGGCGCTGCAGCTGACGGTTAATGTAGAGCTGTGCCGCTTCCGGCCCCTGCTGCTGCTCCAGAATGTCCGCCAGATAGAGTTCCGCCGCGGCACCGGTGTTCTCTTCAACGCAGCGTTGCAGGAACTGCGCCCAGCTGTCAGGCTGCTCCAGTCGCTGATAGCAGGTTTCCAGCATCGGCAGCGTTTCGCTCACCAGTTCTTTGTCCTGCTCCAGCACGCGCTGCAGCCGCTGCGCCGCTTTCGCGTATTCGCCCTGCTCCATCATGATACGTCCCATCATGATGGAAACGCGCGCGCTTTGGTGATCGGCCGCTTCACCCTTTTTCAACAGGCTCATGGCACGATCGAGGTCGTCACTGCTCAGCGCCTGCAGCGCCAGCTCGCAGTAGAAATGGGCGATTTCGCCCTTTTGCTTATCCTTGCCGAGTTTTACCAGCCGCTCCGCCACCTCGATGGCTTTCTGCCAGTCGCTGGTCGCCTGATGAATCAGCAGCAGTTGCTGCAGCGCGCTGATGCGAAAATCAGTTTCATCGATCAGCTGACTGAACATGTCTTCGGCGCGATCGTACAAGCCGGCGGCCATATAGTCGCGTCCCAGCTGCTGGATGGCCAGCAAACGCTGATCGTAGGTAAGCGACGCGCTTTCCATTAACGACTGGTGGATGCGGATGGCGCGGTCGACTTCGCCGCGCGAACGGAACAGGTTACCGAGCGTCAGGTGGGCTTCAACGGTACCGCTGTCCTCTTTCAACATATCGAGGAACAGATCGACCGCTTTATCCTGCTGATTAGAAAGGAGAAAGTTGACCCCTGCCACGTATTCGCGTGACAGACGGTTAGCTTCCTGTTGCTTATCCTGTTGCGCACTGCGGCGGCCCATATACCAGCCGTACGCCGCCGCGACAGGAAGAAGCAGAAACAGCAATTCAAGCATCGAACATTAATCCCGACGCACTGCAGTGGAGGTGCTATTTACCGCAGCAGATTGTTCATTTTGCGCCTGCATACGTTTCAGTTTGCGCTGTGCATGCGCCAGCGAAACACGAATGCGCAGCCAGAACAGGCCACAGATCGCCCAGCCCAGCAAAAATCCGGCACCAAACAGGCAGGCCAGCAAGGTTGAAATGCGGAATTCGCCCTGCGCCAGCAGATAGTTGAAGGTGACAATCTGGTCATTATGCGCTCCGAGCGTGACGGAGATGATGAAAATGACCAAAACCACGAGAAAAATCAGCAAATATTTCACAATGCGTCCTGTCGTGAGGTTATCCGGTAGAGTATGCCAAAAAAGTGCCGCCGTTGCTGCTTATCCGCGCAGCAGTTAGTGCCCTTTCTGCAAGTACAATCAATCATATGGGGGCAAAGGGAGAAATTACAATCCGTCATCGCGCCCGGCAATCTCACGCTGCTCTTCCGGCGGCACGCTGAGCGGGCCACAAAAGCGCTGCGCCAGCCAGGTTGCCAGCGTCACCAGCAGCCACGAGATCAGCGTCGCGACCACCAGATCGCGCGGCCAGTGCATGCCCAGTACCAGCCGGCTGCCCATGACCAGCGTAGCCCAGACAAACAGCACCACAACCGTGACAACATGCCGGCGCGGCCATAACAGGCCAATCACCAGCAGCGCCCAGCTGGCGGCAAACATGGTATGGCCAGACGGAAAAGCAAAGCCCGTCTCAAACGCCCAGTGATTTTTTAACCAGGCGGGCAGCTTTGTGTCATTGGCGAGCAAGGCGGACACCATTTCGCCGCGCTGCTGCCGTTTCAGCTGATAAAACTGCTGTTCGTTGACGCCGTGGCTGTGCTCAAGCCAGACCACATACGGCCGCGGCTCCTGCACCTGCTCTTTAATAAAGGTTTTGGTCGACTGACCGGCGAGAATCGCGCCGTTCATGATAATCAACAACAGAATGGCCGGCCGGAGGCGAAAGCGCAGGCACCACAGTACCCATCCGCTCAGAATCAGGCTGGTCAGCGTGCCCCACGGACTGGTGACGGTTTCGGTGATCCAGAACAGCACGCGCAACAGATGCCCGCTCTCCCCCGGTTGCCACTGCCAGCCGGAAAGCCATACGCCCAGCGGCATCAGCAATAATAAAAACGCGCCCAGCGTGGTGCGTTGCACAATTTTTAACATCTTGTCCCTTTATTGTTTCCCGACCTGACAGGCGTATTGCATAACTTTAGTCGAAAAAAGAATAACATACCCGTTGCGGCTTAGATAATTGTGCTTTATCACTACAATCACTCTGACTGATTAGCGGCCCTGGTTCAGGTTGTGGCACAATATCGGCAGTTTCGTCGGGCCAGTCGGGCCCGTGCGTTATCATGATGATAGCGCATCCTCTGAAGGTTCTGGAGAGTCACATGCAGCTGAAACGGGTAGCAGAAGCCAAACTGCCCACGCCATGGGGAGATTTCCTGATGGTTGGTTTTGAAGAACTGGCAACCGGCCACGACCACGTCGCGCTGGTTTATGGTGATATTAGCGATCATAATCCGGTGCTGGCGCGCGTCCACTCCGAATGTCTTACCGGCGATGCGCTGTTCAGCCTGCGCTGCGACTGCGGCTTCCAGCTGGAGGCAGCGCTGACCGCCATTGCGGAAGAAGGACGCGGCGTGCTGCTGTACCATCGTCAGGAAGGCCGCAACATCGGGCTGCTGAACAAAATTCGCGCCTATGCGTTGCAGGACAAAGGCTACGACACGGTGGAAGCGAACCACCAGCTGGGCTTTGCCGCCGATGAGCGTGACTTCACCCTGTGCGCCGACATGTTTAAACTGCTGGGCATCAATGAAGTGCGTTTGCTGACCAACAATCCGCGCAAAGTGGAGATCCTGTCAGAAGCGGGTATCAATATCGTTGAGCGCGTGCCGCTGATCGTTGGCCGTAACCCGAAAAATGCGCACTATCTCGATACGAAAGCCGAGAAGATGGGGCATCTGCTGCCGAAATCGTAACGCGGCGGTGCGCTCTCGCGTCATGCACTTTCTGCGTCAATAAATAAAGCCGGGCATGCCCGGCTTTATTTTTTAGTTGAGCATATTGCGTATCACGTAATGCAGGATGCCGTCGTTCTGGTAATAGGTCAGCTCATTACCGGTATCGATACGACAGCGGGTTTCCAGCGTCTGCTGACTGCCGTCAGCCCGCGTCAGCGTTACCGGGACGCTGCAGCCGGGCTGTAGCTGCGCCAGATTTGCCACGTCGATCCGCTCTTCCCCGGTCAGCTGCAGCGTCTTACGCGTTACGCCCGCCGGGAATTCCAGTGGTAAAATACCCATACCGATCAGGTTAGAGCGGTGAATACGCTCGAACGATTCGGCAATCACCACGCGCACGCCCTGCAGGCGCGGGCCTTTCGCCGCCCAGTCGCGGCTGGATCCTGAGCCGTACTCTTTCCCGGCAATCACCGCCAGCGGCACGCCCTCCTCCTGATACTTCATCGCCGCATCGTAGATAGCCAGCTGTTCCTGACTCGGATAGTGCCGGGTATAACCGCCCTCGACGCCAGGCACCATTTCGTTGCGAATACGGATGTTAGCGAAAGTACCGCGCATCATGACTTCGTGGTTGCCGCGTCGAGAACCATACGAGTTGAAGTCGTTACGCTCAACACCGTGCGCCAGCAGATAACGCCCCGCCGGACTCTCCGCTTTAATGCTGCCAGCCGGGGAGATATGGTCGGTCGTCACCGAATCACCGAGCATCGCCAGGATGCGCGCGCCGTGAATGTCCTGCACCGGCTGGGGTGTTTTTTCCATATCGTCAAAGAACGGAGACAGACGAATATAGGTGGATCCTTCGTCCCAATCATAGGTAGCGGCTTCGCTGACTTTGATTTGTTGCCACTCGGGCGTGCCGTCGAACACCTCGGCGTACTCTTTATGGAACATGTCGCTGGTAACTTTCTGCACCGATGCGGCAATCTCTTCCGGCGATGGCCAGATGTCCTTCAGAAAGACGTCATTGCCCTGCTGATCCTGACCGATCGGATCAGTCTGCAGGTTGATCTTCATGTTGCCCGCCAGCGCATACGCCACCACCAGCGGCGGAGACGCCAGCCAGTTGGTTTTTACCAGCGGATGGATACGCCCTTCGAAGTTGCGGTTGCCGGACAACACGGCGCCCACCGTCAAATCGCCCTCTTTGATCGCGCTTTCGATCTCATCCGGCAGCGGGCCGGAGTTACCGATGCAGGTGGTGCAGCCGTAACCCACCAGGTTAAAGCCCAGCTCATCAAGATACGGGGTCAGCTGCGCCACGGCGAGATAGTCGGACACCACTTTTGATCCCGGTGCCAGCGAGGCTTTAACCCAGGGTTTGCGCATCAGCCCGCGCTCAACGGCTTTTTTCGCCAGCAGGCCAGCCGCCATTAAGACGCTGGGGTTGGAAGTGTTGGTACAGGACGTAATCGCGGAGATCACCACGGCGCCATCATCCAGCTGGATGCGGTCGCCGGTTTCACTGTCCAGATAGCTGACCGTTTTGTGCGGCTTCTGCGCGTGATTCACTTCCAGCTCGTTACTGGCGTCAAAGGCCGCCGGTACGTCGCCGAGGGAGACGCGGTCCTGCGGACGTTTCGGACCGGCGAGGCTCGACTCTACCTCAGCCATATCCAGCGCCAGCGTGCTGGTGAAGATGGGTTCATCGCCCGGTTTACGCCACAGCCCCTGCTGTTTTGCATAGGCTTCCACCAGCTCAACCTGCTGTGCATCGCGCCCGGTGAGCGTCATGTAGCTGAGCGTGACTTCATCAATCGGGAAGAAACCGCAGGTTGCGCCATATTCTGGCGCCATGTTGGCGATGGTGGCGCGATCCGCCAGCGGCAGATCGGCCAGTCCGTCACCGTAGAATTCGACAAACTTACCGACCACCCCGTGCTTGCGCAGCATCTGCGTCACGGTTAATACCAGGTCGGTGGCGGTGATACCGGGACGCAGTTTGCCGGTCAGCTTGAAACCCACCACATCGGGAATCAGCATTGAAACCGGCTGGCCCAGCATGGCGGCTTCAGCTTCAATGCCGCCTACGCCCCAGCCAAGCACGCCCAGGGCGTTAATCATGGTGGTATGGGAATCGGTGCCGACCAGCGTATCCGGATAAGCCACTTCTTTGCCGTCCAGCGTTTCATGCCAGATGGCTTTACCGAGGTACTCCAGATTGACCTGATGACAGATACCGGTGCCCGGCGGCACGACGCGGAAACGGTTAAAGGCTTTTTGCCCCCAGCGCAGGAAAACGTAGCGTTCGTGGTTGCGTTCCATCTCCAGGCGCACGTTTTCTTCAAATGCATCGTCATCGCCAAAATGGTCGACCGTGACCGAGTGGTCAATCACCAGATCGACCGGTGACAACGGGTTAACTTTCGCCACATCACCGCCCAGCCGCTTAACGGCTTCACGCATCGCCGCCAGGTCAACCACGGCCGGTACGCCGGTGAAATCCTGCATTAATACGCGCGCCGGACGATAAGCAATTTCGCGATCGGCATGTGCAGTTTGCTGCCACGCCACCAGCGCCTGAATATCTGCTGCCGTTACGGAATCTTCATCCTGCCAGCGCAGCAGGTTTTCCAGCAGAACCTTGAGGGATTTTGGTAAGCGATCAATATCACCGACCTGCTGAGCGGCTTTCGGCAAGCTATAGTAATGATATTTTTTTGCCCCTACTTCCAGCGCATCCTGACTCTGCTCACGTAACGTTAACGACATAACTCCTCCTTTTATGGGCTCTTCTGCTAAACCTCAGAGAGTGCAAGGTTTAGCTTAAAGATAGACCACATTTTCTTTAACGTTTTGATAACAACACGAATTGACACACAAAACCGCAACGAAAAATGCCCTGACAAAAGTCAGGGCATTCAGAAAGCGTTAACTGGCAGGATTAGCGAATTACAGCACGGCCCAGACGGCCGCAGCCCAAAAGGCCATTGAGAAGGCATAAACGCTGAGCCATGAAAAAGTTGTGGTATTCATCTGTCACTCCTCCCGGATCGCGGGCAACAAAAAGCCATCGTCTTCAGCGTTGTACTGATGACACCGTTTTTTTAGATGCTGAGTGTTAAAGGACGGGCTTTTAACGTGCCCACCGGAGAGTCCGGTAAAATGCGCGACAGTATGTCTTAATAAGAATTGGACGCAGACTGCGTTATTTAGACTTCGGATCCATGAATGATTCAATAAAGCTGCGCTGCTGTTCACTCAGTTCCCAGGAAGCCGGGATTGCCACTTGCGGTTCAGCAGGCGCTTCTTTGGCTTTGCACACCGGTGCTTTAGGCTGACGCGCAGCGACCGGATATTTACGACTGAGTGTATTTGCCCACATGGCTTAACCCCACATACGCCAAATCATTAACGCCACCACTACCCAGAACAGTGCTGAAGCAGCGAAGACAGTCAACCAGGCTTTGCGACGGATGTTACCTGAACGCTCTACCTTGGTGCTTTTAGCCCGGAAGTCCGGTTGTACAGTTAATCTCGTAGTCATAGTTTTTGATAATCACTCTCAATAAAACGATTGATAACAACGATGAAGATTTAGGACGAATCCTAAACTTGTTAAGTCCAAAAATCCAGTTATTTTTATTGAGCACAACGATTAACGCTATTTATCAAAACCGCCAAAACTGATGAGATAAATTTAAGCACGCTGCAAACTATTAATTTAATAGTTACATTGTAAATTTGGCTTAAACCAAAATTAGATCCACTCTAAATTTGAGTTTAATTTAACGAGCCAGTTAAAAAGCCCTTTCTCATCAGCTCTTAACTGGAGTATGGGAATATTCCTGGCAGTCCGCAAAGCGGCAAAGTAAAAATTGTGTACTGATTCGCATTTAATAAATAACAATGAAAAAACATGTGACGCATGTTTCATTTACAAAAAAATAATGGAATTTTTTGAGGTTCTGCTGGTGCTAAGCGGCGGGAAGTGTGCGGGAAGTCGCTGGACATCCCGCAAAAATAATGAGTTAGGTGATTACCTGAAAGGAAGCTTGATATCGCGGAACATCGCTTCAATATCTTCGTTTGAGCGCAGCGCCACGGCGGCGTCCACCACGTCTCGCGTCAGATGCGGTGCGAAGCGCTGAATGAAATCATACATATAGCTGCGCAGGAAGGTGCTGCGCCGGAAACCAATCTTGGTGGTGCTATTGGTGAAGATTTCTGAAGCTTCAATGCGCACCAGATCCGGATCGGAAACCGGGTCCACCGCCATGCTGGCAATCACCCCAACCCCCAGGCCTAGACGCACATAGGTTTTGATCACGTCGGCATCGGTTGCGGTAAAAACAATACGCGGCGTTAAACCGGCACGGTTAAACGCAGTATCCAGTTCTGAGCGGCCGGTAAAACCGAAGGTGTAAGTCACCAGCGGGAAATCAGCCAGCTCCTCAATCGACACATTGGATTTCCCCGCCAGCGGATGATCCGGCGTGACCACAATGGCACGGTTCCAGTGATAGCACGGCAGCATAATTAAGTCGTCGTACAGGTGCAGCGCTTCGGTGGCAATGGCGAAATCGGCATTACCTTTAGAGACCGCCTCAGCAATTTGTGTGGGGGAGCCCTGATGCATATGCAGGGAAACGCGCGGATAGCGTTCGATAAAGCCTTTGATTACGCCAGGCAGTGCATAACGTGCCTGAGTGTGGGTCGTGGCCACGTACAGCGATCCTTTATCTGGCCAGGTGTGTTCACCGGCAACCGATTTGATCGCATCCACTTTGGACAAAACTTCGCGGGCAATACGGATAATCTCTTCACCCGCTGGCGTCACCTGCGTCAGATGTTTGCCGCTGCGGGCAAAAATCTGCACGCCCAGCTCATCTTCCAGCATGCGCACCTGCTTACTGATGCCCGGTTGCGAGGTATACAGCCCCTCTGCCGTGGAGGAGACATTGAGGTTGTGGTTAACGACTTCAACGATGTAACGCAACTGCTGCAATTTCATAGTTATATCTTCCCGATAGCGACAGAGGTGCATTCCCTGCAGGCGTGTATCCGCCCTGATGGCGTAATAATGAGGGAAAGCGAGTCAGCAAAATGCAATAAGCTATAACTACTATATCAGTTAACGTAAGAATGTAGAACGATTAGCTATAAGGATGGGAAAAAGGCCAGCGAACGCTGGCCTTCAGGGAGATTACTTCTTCGCTTCCTGCCACTTACCGTCGATATAGAAAACCGACCAGCCGGTCGCTTTGCCCTCTTTTTCTGAGGCAACATACTGCTGTTTAGTCTTACGGCTAAAACGCACCAGCGTTTTATTGCCTTCCGGGTCCACTGCCGGCGCTTCGGCCAGATATTTCAGTTTCTCCGGCAGACGGTCAGCAAAGCGCTGTAGCTCTTCCACCAGCGGCGCACGGGTTTCACGCGATTTCGGGAAGGTGTTAGCGGCAAGGAACACGCCCGCAGCTCCGTCACGCAGCACAAAATACGCATCCGATTTCTCGCACGGCAGCTCCGGCAGCGGTACCGGATCTTCTTTCGGCGGCGCGACTTCGCCGTTACGCAGAATTTTACGGGTATTTTTACACTCGTCGTTAGTACAGGCCATGTACTTACCAAAACGCCCCATCTTCAGGTGCATTTCAGAGCCACATTTTTCGCACTCAACAATCGGTCCGTCATAACCTTTAATACGGAATTCACCCTGCTCGATTTCATAACCGTCACACTCCGGGTTATTACCACAGACGTGCAGTTTACGGCCGTTGTCGATCAGGTAACTGTCCATCGCGGTGCCGCACTTCTGGCAGCGACGACGGGCGCGCAGCGCGTTGGTTTCGGCATCATCGCCTTCCAGCACGTTAAGCACTTCGTTTTCAGGGATCAGGTTAATGGTCTGCTTGCAGCGCTCTTTCGGCGGCAGTGCATAACCGGAACAGCCCAGGAACACGCCGGTGCTGGCGGTGCGAATCCCCATTTTGCGTCCGCAGGTTGGGCAGTCGATGGAGGTCAGCACCATCTGGTTCGGCTGCATGCCGCCCTCTTCCGGATCTTTCTCCGCCTGCTCCAGCTGCTGGCTGAAATCACTGAAGAATGAATCCAGCACCGCTTTCCATTGCGCTTCGTTATTCGCGACCTGGTCGAGACTGTCTTCCATGTGCGCGGTGAAATCATAATTCATCAGCTCACGGAAGTTCTCTTCCAGACGATCGGTAACAATCTCACCCATCTTCTCGGCGTAGAAACGGCGGTTTTCCACCCGCACGTAACCGCGATCCTGAATGGTGGAAATGATCGAAGCATAGGTAGACGGACGGCCAATGCCACGCTTCTCCAGCTCGCGTACCAGCGAAGCTTCGCTGAAGCGCGCCGGCGGCTTGGTAAAGTGCTGGCCCGGCAGCAGGGATTTCAGATCCAGCGTGTCGCCCACGTTCACCGGCGGCAGCGTCAAATCTTCATCATTTTTACGCAGCGCCGGCATCACTTTAGTCCAGCCGTCAAAACGCAGCGTACGCCCTTTCGCTTTCAGTTTGAAATCTGCCGCGCCAACGGTCAGCGTGGTGGAATCATATTGCGCAGGCACCATCTGGCAGGCTACGAACTGGCGCCAGATCAGCTGATACAGCTTCTGCGCATCCGCTTCCATATCCTTCAGCTGCTCGGCGGCAACGTTGACATCAGAAGGACGAATCGCTTCGTGCGCTTCCTGTGAATTCTCTTTGCTGGCGTAGGTGTTGGGCGCATCCGGCAGGTAGTTCTTACCGAATTTTTTCTCCACGTAGCCACGCGCCATCGCCACCGCATCCTGACTCAGGTTGGTGGAATCGGTACGCATATAGGTGATGTGACCCGCTTCATACAGACGCTGCGCCATCATCATGGTTTTCTTCACGCCAAAACCAAGGCGGGTGCTCGCCGCCTGCTGCAGCGTCGAGGTGATAAACGGCGCCGACGGTTTGCTGCTGGTCGGCTTGTCTTCACGATCCAGAACGGCGTAACGCGCCTTTTCCAGGATGGCCACGGCCGCTTCGGTTTGCTCGCGGTTCACCGGGCGGAACGCTTTGTCGCCCTGATGCGTCACTCTGACCGCCAGCGCATCGCCTTTCGGCGTCGACAGATCGGCGTCAATTTCCCAGTACTCTTCCGGTACGAAGGCTTTGATTTCGCGCTCGCGTTCCACCACCAGACGCACGGCAACCGACTGCACGCGTCCGGCCGACAGGCCACGGGCAATTTTTTTCCACAGCAGCGGCGAGACCATATAGCCCACCACGCGGTCCATAAAACGACGCGCCTGCTGCGCATTGACGCGCTCAATATTCAGTTCGCCCGGCTTCTCGAACGCCTGACGAATCGCATTTTTGGTGATTTCGTTAAACACCACGCGGCTGAAGCGTTTGTCATCGCCGCCGATCACTTCCCGCAGGTGCCAGGCAATGGCTTCCCCTTCGCGGTCAAGGTCGGTTGCGAGATAGATGTGGTCGGCATCGGCAGCCAGACTCTTCAGTTCGGAGACAACTTTTTCCTTGCCGGGCAGAATCTGGTAGTCCGCTTCCCAGCCGTGCCACGGGTCAACGCCCATGCGATTAACCAGCGCGGCCTTTTCATCTTTCTTTACTTTCTTGCCGGTTTTCGCCTTTTCCCCGTCGGCACTTTTACGGGCCGTTGAACCACTGGTCGGCAAATCACGGATATGACCGACGCTGGATTTCACCACGTAGTCATTACCGAGGTATTTATTGATTGTTTTGGCCTTTGCCGGGGACTCAACGATGACGAGTGCTTTACCCATATGTACCTTTACCTAATTGAAACGTCCTGATAAACGGGAGAGGATTGGCAGCCCCAAAACCCAATGGGTTCAATATTGCTGCTGACTTTTTGCTTTTCAAGCCAGCGGGGACAATCTCTGGTCAGATTGCATCGGCATTTGCAACTTGATGATTAAGAGCGAGTTTTCCGTCTGACGGTATCACACATCCTGGTGTGATCTCCCTGAAAGCTGAATCGCCCACACTCTACCTGATAAAATCTGTTACGCAACTTAATTAGCATTCTGGTTAATTTCTCGCCAGTTTTCTGACCGAACGCTGATTTGCTGAACGCACCGACAGGCAAGTAATATAGAAGGAGAAAATTCGCTGTCAAAAAAGAGGTGAAAAATGTCAGCAGAAACGGAATCCATTTCACGCCAGGCGCTACTGGAAATCGCTAATCAGCTCATTCAGCAGCACGATGAATATTTTGCCGGGATGGAAGCCACTGAGGTGATTCAGCAGGGCGAGGTTCTGGTGTTTCGCGGCCCGTGGTTCCTCGACGATGAAGGGTTGCCGACCGCCAAAACCACGGCGGTGTTTAACGTGTTTAAGCACCTTGCCGTGGTGCTCTCCGCGCAGTATCACCTGGCATAAAAAAACCCGGCCTGCGCCGGGTTGGTTCACAACAGCGGTTTATCACCGCGCTGCCAGATTTTCAGAATCAGCCGCTCGGCTGCCACGCTGGCACTGTGGGTCACGCGATCAATCATCTTTTTCTTGCGCGCGAAGTGCACACCCAGCACGCTAAAACGGTCCATGCGCGCAATGATCAGCGCATCGCTGGTACCAATCTCATCAATCAGCCCCAGATCCAGCGCCTGACGGCCATACCAGTGTTCGCCTGTCGCCACTTTGTCCAGATCCAGCGCCGGACGCATCTGATGCACAAAATCTTTAAACAGCTGATGGGTTTCATTCAGGTCTTCCTGAAACTTCTCCCGCCCTTCCTCGGTATTCTCACCAAACAGCGTCAGCGTACGCTTGTACTGGCCGGCAGTGTGCAGCTCCACATCAATGTCGTTACGCTTCAGCAGCCGGTTAAAGTTAGGGATTTGCGCCACCACGCCGATGGAACCAATGATGGAGAACGGCGCCGCCACGATGCGATCCGCAACGCAGGCCATCATGTAGCCACCGCTGGCGGCAACTTTATCCACTACCGCGGTCAGTTGCAGCCCCGCATCACGCAGACGTTGTAGCTGCGACGCGGCCAGGCCATAGCCGTGCACCACGCCACCGGGACTTTCCAGCCGCAGCAGCACTTCATCACCCGGCTGCGCCACCGCCAGCACGGCGGAGATCTCTTCGCGCAGCGAGCTGACTTCACCGGCGTCCATACTGCCTTTGAACTCCAGCACATAGAGAGTCGGCTTCGCCGCTTCAGTTACACCGGCTTTGGCATTGCGCTTTTCGGCTTTGGCTTTCTGTTTCTCTTCTTTCTTATGCTGTTTCAGCCACACTTTTTGCGCCTGCGGCTTCATCTTCGCCAGCTGCAGGTCCTCTTTCATCTCGCGATAGGCTTCGTCGAGATGGGTTAAGCGCAGCTGACCGCCGCTGTGACGTTTACGCAGCGCGGCATTGAGCACAATCAGTACAATAGCTGCGATCGCCACCACGACGGTGACGGCCTTGGCCAGAAATAATCCATAGCTGGAGAGTAAATCCATTCTGCCGCCTTATTAAACAGTGAATTACAGTCAAACCCTGAGTTTACCCGCTTTGATGCCGTTCGTCGCCTGAAATGCCGGCAGGCGGCACAGAATGCGCGTTGCGGCGATTGCACCTTGCGCCAAATTGAGGCATAAAGCCAAAAAACCCTCTGACCTGCAAAGGACATCGCTGTGCATTATCAACCGAAAAGCGACCTGCTGGACAATCGCATCATTCTCGTGACCGGCGCTTCCGACGGCATCGGCCGCGAAGCCGCCCTGACCTATGCGCGCTACGGTGCGCGCGTGATTCTGCTCGGCCGCAACGCCACCACGCTGCAGCAGACCGCTGAGGCGATTAATCAGCTCAATAAACAGCCCGCCGCTACGCTGCTGCTGGATCTGGCGCACGCCACACCGGAAAGCTGCCAGCAGCTGGCGCAACAGGTTGCCGCGCTGGTGCCGCGGCTGGATGGCGTGCTGCATAACGCCGGCATTCTCGGTGAGATCGTGCCGCTGGCGGAACTCGATCCGGGGGTCTGGCAGCAGGTGATGCAAATCAACCTCGACGCCACCTTCTATTTAACGCAGGCGCTGCTGCCGCTGCTGCTGAAATCCGACGCCGGTTCGCTGGTGTTCACCACCTCCAGCGTGGGCCGTACCGGCCGCGCAGGCTGGGGCGCCTATGCCGTGTCGAAATTCGCCACCGAAGGCATGATGCAGGTGCTGGCCGATGAGTATAAAAACCGCCATCTGCGGGTGAACTGCATCAATCCGGGCGGCACGCGCACCAAAATGCGCGCCAGCGCCTTCCCGGAGGAGAATGCCAGCCTGCTGAAAACCCCGGCCGACCTGATGCCGCTCTACCTCTATCTGATGGGCGATGACAGCCGCCGTAAAACCGGCATCAGCTACGATGCACAACCGGGGCGCAAGCCGGGACCGGCCAGCGCATGAGCGATCGTCACCAGCAACGCCAGCAGCGGCTGAAAGAACAGGTTGACGCCCGCATCGCCGCCGCCACCGAAACGCGCGGCATCCTGATGGTGTTTACCGGCAACGGCAAAGGTAAAACCACCGCCGCTTTTGGCACCGCGCTGCGCGCCTGCGGCCACGGTAAAAACGTGGCTGCCGTGCAGTTTATTAAGGGCGAATGGCCCAATGGTGAACGTAATCTGCTGGCGCAGCACGGGGTGGAGTTTCAGGTGATGGCTACCGGCTTTACCTGGGAGACGCAAAACCGTGCCAGCGATACGGCCGCCTGCCAGCAGGTGTGGCAACACGCCAGACGCATGTTGCAAGACGCGTCGCTGGATCTGGTGATACTGGATGAAATCACCTACATGGTGAGTATGGATTATCTCAATCTGGATGAGCTGATCGCTGCACTGCAGCAGCGTCCGCCGCAGCAAAGTGTGATCATAACCGGCCGCGGCTGTCACCGCACGCTACTGGAACTGGCCGATACCGTCAGCGAGATGCGTCCGGTCAAACACGCGTTTGATGCCGGCATTCAGGCACAGCAGGGAATCGACTGGTAAAAACGGACGCCGCAGGCGCGGCGTCAGGGAGCATCAGGAACCGCGTTTGGTGTTGTTGCGACGCGGGCTGTTATTGCTTACCGCGCTATGGCGTTTCACCGCCCGGCGGATTTGGTTCGCTTTGGTGCGGCGACGATCTTTCTCGACCGCCACTTTGGTCACCGTCTCTTCCGGCAGTCCCACCAGCTTACGCAGGTAGTTGACCGCCGGCAGTTCCATCTCCATCCAGCCGCCGCGCGGCAGACCTTTTGGCAACTGAATATCGCCGTAGCGCACGCGCATCAGACGGCTTACCTGCACGCCAACCGCTTCCCACAGACGACGCACCTCACGGTTACGCCCTTCCGTCAGGGTGACGTTGTACCACTGGTTAATGCCTTCGCCGCCGGCAAATTTGATGGTTTTAAACGCTGCCGGACCGTCTTCCAGCTGCACGCCCTTGCTCAGCTGACGCACTTTTTCGTCATCCACTTCACCAAATACGCGCACCGCGTATTCACGCTCAACTTCGCGGCTTGGGTGCATCAGGCGGTTGGCCAGCTCACCGTCGGTGGTGAACAACATCAGACCGCAGGTGTTCACGTCCAGACGGCCGACGGCAATCCAGCGTGAACCGCGCAGGCGCGGCAGGCGATCAAATACCGTTGGGCGCCCTTCCGGATCGTTGCGCGTGCACAGCTCACCTTCCGGTTTGTAATACGCCAGTACGCGACACACCTCGGTGGCCGATTCAGCAATCGATACCAGATGGCCATCAATACGGATTTTCAGGGTTTTGTCATTTTCGATGCGATCGCCCAGCGTCGCCAGTTTGCCATCGACGCTGATGCGTCCGGCTGAAATCATTGCTTCGATTTCACGGCGCGAACCGTGTCCGGCGCGCGCTAATACTTTTTGTAATTTCTCGCTCATGGAGCTGCCTCGTTGTCGCCTTCCCAGGCGTCGTGGTAATGAAGAGGTAAGATACCGGCGTTACCAGGTCCCGTATCAGAATCTGTGACCGCTTCGCGCCAGGTGCCAGCGCGGACGGCCGGAGATTTTACACCAGCTACAGTTTCGTTAACACCTTTTCCTTTTCTGCCGATAATAAAGCGCCTGTGATCCGGAGGCTGAAGCGGGCAGCACGGTCATTGATTCAGATTTCTGATTGATTTGCGTAAAGAGCGTGATGATAGCCTGCGCAACCCGCTGAAATTACGTCGTTTTGCCTGAGACCGTTTATTTATTTAATGTTGCGCCGATTAGTGCCGCAATAGATTAAAGAGACTCACCAGTCTGTTACCCGCAGTGTTCCCGGCCAGGCTGCAGTTGTGCAAACAGAAAATCGGCGCAAAACACCAAAATCAGCACAAAGAACTGAACAGTGGTGTTAGTAAAGCTTATTGCAGCCAGCAACCCTAGCCATACAGCGGATTGGCGCTGCAGGTTGGATTAAGTCTGTATTTTCGTTTTTATTTGATAAAGATTAAATATGATGAATTGTTCTGCCGCGAAAACTGTGTAAAATTTAATCCTGAATTCGGCTAAGCAGTATCAGAAATTATTTTAATTACTTTTTATAAGCTTTCAAACAACAAGCCATTAACAAATAATGGTACAGCTGGCCTGATAATATAATCCGGCGCGCTCAGGAAATGGCGCGCTAATCGTTTCACGGATTGAATTTAATTTGTCTGTCGAAAGTCTTCACCAGGGATTTTGCTGACGGACATTAAATGAAGACCGCCATCATGAGAACCTCCCTGCTTTGGCCGGCGCTTGCAGCGCTGGCACTGAGCGGCTGTTCCGTGGGCCATACTGAGTACAGTCGTACGGCGCTGCAGCACGTGGATATGAGCGTGACCGGCATCCCGACGGTACTGGGTCTGGGCATCCTCGGTACAACCATTCCGTTAACGCCGGAATACAGTCTGACTGCCGCGCACGTGGCCAAAACCGCCGTGCAGCGCGTGAAGGCTTATCACCCCTATTGCGACGTCGCAATTATTTATCATAAAAACAGTCCGGATACGCTGGCGAAATTCCGCAGCAGCGCGGTGGGCGAGCCAATTAAAATGTATGGCTACAGTTTTATTTCCGCGATGCCGGTCGAGTCGAGCGGCGTTAATCTGGCGCGCACCGCCATTAATAATCGCTGGAATAAAAAGCCCTGTATGGCAATGGCTTCCGATGCCGGTGTCGTTCAGGGGATGTCAGGCGGCGCTGTCTATAATGCCGACCAGACCATCAGCGGAGTGATTGTGGGTTTCAGCCATGAAATTGCTAACGTACGCAGCAAAAAAGTCATCTTAAAAGATGTCTCGCTGTACATTCCGTACGGCGATTTCAAACGCTGGCTGGAAGCCAATATCGGCCAGACGCCACAAACAGCGCCTGGCCCGGCGTAATTACAGGAACGGGCGGGTATCGCCTGCCCCTTCACGCACGATGACGGGCGCATCGCTGGTGAGATCGATCACGGTGGTTGGCTGCTGGCCCAGCGTGCCGCCATCGATAATTAAATCCACCAGCTTACCGATACTGTGCTGGATCTCTTCCGGATCGGATTCAGTGAAATCATTGCCTGGCAGCATCAGCGAGGTCGACATCATCGGCTCATTGAGGCGTTCCAGCAGTGCCAGCGCCACCGGATTTGACGGTACGCGCAGGCCGATGGTTTTACGTTTATCGTTCATCAGACGACGCGGCACTTCTTTGGTGGCCTTCAGAATGAAGGTGTAATTGCCTGGCGTGTTGTTTTTCAGAATGCGAAACGCGCTGTTATCCACCTGCGAATAGGTCGACAGCTCTGAGAGATCGCGGCACATCAGGGTAAAGTTATGGTTACCATCGAGCTGACGAATGCGGCAGATACGCTCCATGGCATTCTTCTCTTCCAGACGGCATCCCAGCGCGTAGCCGGAATCGGTCGGATAGACAATAACGCTGCCTTTGTTGAGATAATCCACCGCCTGATTAACCAGACGCGGCTGCGGATTTTCCGGATGAATGTGAAAAAGTTGACTCATAAAAACCTCATATCACCCATCAACGTGCGATCTGACTTGCGCTAAAGCGGGAAAACGCTCCCAGACCGGCTCCACGCCGCCCGGCAGCCATAGCTTGCGCCCCAGTTCAATCCACGGACAGGGTTGGTGAAAATCGGACCCCTGCGAGGCCGCCAGCTGATTATCGCGCGCATAGCTCGCCAGCTGGGTACGTTCATTCGGTGCCTGCTGACACTGCGCCACTTCCATCGCATCGCCGCCTTCTGCGGCAAAATGCGCAATCAGTCGCTTCAGCCATTTGGCCGACAGCCCGTAGCGCGCAGGATGGGCCAGCACCGCCACGCCGCCAGAATGATGAATAGCATCAATGGCTTGTTTAATTGTACACCATTGTGGCGGCACGTAGCCGGTTTTGCCGCGCGCCAGATAGTTTTTAAATACCTGCGCCATGTTATCGGCTTTGCCCAGCTCTACCAGATAGCGGGCAAAATGCCCGCGGGTGATCACCCCGCCCTGCGCCAGACGCTGAGCGCCGGTCAGCGCGTCAGGAATGCGCGCGCGCTCCAGCCGTTCGGCAATCAGTTCTGCACGTGCCATACGGCACTGGTGCTGCTGCGCCAGAAAAGCGGTTAACGCCGGATGCTGCGTATCAACGTTGAGCCCGACAATATGAATTTCGTGGTTTTCCCACAGCGTCGACGCTTCCACACCGGCCAGTACGCGCAGCGGTAGCTGAAGCTGCTGCACCGCCGCCTGCGCTTCGGCAACGCCCGCCACGCTGTCGTGATCGGTAATCGCCAGCACGCCGACATGCATCTCAACGGCGCGCTGCACCAGCGCAGTCGGCGTCAGCAAACCGTCAGAAGCCTGGGTATGGCTGTGTAAATCATAAAGTGGAAAACGGGCAATATCTGACAAGGTCACTCCAGCGACTGCATTAAACCGGCTGGCATGATAACGATTTTGCCCGTAACTGAAAAAGGGTATTGACTTTTTTCACCCGAACCAGTTAACTAGTACACAAGTTCACACGTAACGGGTATTTAATCATGGCTCTTATCGGTACGCATGTTAATGGTTGGTGGCGCGATGATCCCTTTCACGGGCGACGTCGTCATGCACATTTTGCGTAACCGCAGTGCAGATACCTGAGCCCGCCACCGAGCGGGCTTTTTTTTGAGCGAAATTCAGAGAATCCATTATGGCTAATGCGAAACCTACATTGAAGTTGATTACCGGTACCGCGCCCTACCGCGAAGATCCGGCCGCAGTGTTTCATCAATTATGCGGCGCACGTCCGGCAACTCTGCTGCTTGAATCTGCCGATATCGACAGCAAGCAGAACCTGAAAAGCCTGCTGATTGTCGACAGCGCGCTGCGCATCAGCGCCCTGGGCAATGTTGTTACCCTGCAGGCGCTGTCGGAAAACGGCCGCGCGCTGCTGCCGCTGCTGGACGAAGCGCTGCCGCCCGAGGTGCGCATCGCCGTGCGCCCGGACGGACGTGAGCTGCATTTCACGCCGGTTGAGGGTCTGCACGATGAAGACTCCCGCCTGAAGGCGCTGTCGGTGTTTGATGCACTGCGTCTGATTCCGCATCTGGTGAACAGCCCGGCCGAAGAACGTGAAGCCATGCTGCTGGGCGGCCTGTTTGCCTACGATCTGGTGGCGGGATTTGAAGATCTGCCGCCGCTGCGCAATGACCAAAGCTGCCCGGACTACTGTTTCTACCTGGCCGAAACGTTACTGGTGATCGATCATCAGCAGCGCAGTGCCCGTCTGCAGGCCAGCCTGTTTGCGCCGTCGACCAGCGAGTTTCAGCGTCTGCAGAGCCGTATTGAACAGCTGCACGGTCAGATGACGCAGCCAGCGCCAGCGCTGCCGGTGCAGCGCGTCGAGCAGATGACGCTGAGCACCAGCCAGAGCGATGAGGCTTACTGCAATGTAGTGAGCGAACTGCAGCAGGCCATTCGCATCGGCGAAATTTTCCAGGTGGTACCGTCGCGCCGCTTCTCGCTGCCGTGCCCGTCACCGCTGGCGGCTTACGATACGCTGAAAAACAGCAATCCCAGTCCCTACATGTTCTTTATGCAGGATCAGGACTTTGCGCTGTTCGGCGCTTCGCCGGAGAGCTCGCTGAAGTATGACGCCAGCTCGCGCCAGATCGAAATCTACCCGATTGCCGGTACGCGTCCGCGCGGTCGCCATGCGGATGGCTCGCTGGATCGCGACCTGGACAGCCGTATTGAACTGGAAATGCGCACCGATCATAAAGAGCTGGCTGAGCACCTGATGCTGGTTGATCTGGCGCGCAACGACCTGGCGCGTATCTGTGTGCCCGGCAGCCGTTACGTGGCGGATTTAACCAAAGTGGACCGCTACTCGTTTGTGATGCATCTGGTGTCCCGCGTGGTAGGCACGCTGCGCAACGATCTTGATGTGCTGCACGCCTATCGCGCCTGCATGAACATGGGCACGCTGAGTGGCGCACCGAAAGTGCGTGCGATGCAGCTGATTGCGGAAAAAGAAGGCACGCGGCGCGGCAGCTACGGCGGCGCGGTCGGCTACTTCACCGCCAGCGGCGACCTTGATACCTGCATCGTCATCCGCTCCGCCTGGGTGGAAGGTGGCGTTGCCACCGTGCAGGCCGGTGCCGGCGTGGTGCTGGATTCTCAGCCTCAGGCTGAAGCGGATGAGAGCCGCAACAAAGCCCGCGCGGTATTGCGCGCCATCGCTACTGCCCATCACTGCAAGGAGATTTTCTGATGGCCGATATCCTGCTGCTCGATAATATCGACTCCTTTACCTACAACCTCGTTGATCAGCTGCGTACCTTTGGCCACAACGTGGTGATCTACCGCAACAACGTCCCGGCAGAAGTGCTGATTGACCGCCTGCAGCAGATGGAAAATCCGGTGCTGATGCTCTCACCCGGCCCTGGCGCACCGAAAGATGCCGGCTGCATGCCGCAGCTGTTAGAGGCGCTGCGCGGTCAGCTGCCGATCATTGGTATCTGTCTCGGCCATCAGGCCATTGTCGAAGCTTACGGCGGGCACGTCGGCCAGGCGGGCGAAATTCTGCACGGCAAAGCCTCCGCCATTACCCATGATGGCGAGGCGATGTTTACCGGCCTCAGCAACCCGCTGCCGGTGGCGCGCTACCACTCGCTGGTGGGCAGCAATACGCCGGCGGAACTGACGGTTAACGCCAGCTACAACGGCATGGTGATGGCGGTGCGTCACGAAACGGACCGCGTGTGCGGCTTCCAGTTCCATCCTGAGTCGATTCTCACCACGCAGGGCGCACGTCTGCTGGAGCAAACACTGGCCTGGGCGCTGGCGAAATAACAGGGAGATGATGATGCAAACTATTCTGGAAAAACTGTATCAGGCGCAAACGCTGAGCCAGGCCGAGAGCCACCAGCTGTTCAGCGCGATTATTACCGGACAGCTGGAGCCAACGCAGCTGGCAGCAGCGCTGATCGCCATGAAATTGCGTGGCGAGCGCCCGGAAGAGATCGCCGGTGCCGCCTCCGCGCTGCTGGCCGATGCCAGACCGTTCCCGCGTCCGGACTATACCTTTGCCGATATCGTTGGCACCGGCGGTGACGGCAGCAACAGTATTAATATTTCAACGGCCAGCGCCTTTGTCGCCGCCACCTGCGGACTGAAAGTGGCCAAGCACGGCAACCGCAGCGTCTCCAGCAAATCCGGCTCTTCCGATCTGCTGGCCGCTTTCGGTATCAATCTCGACATGCCGGCTCAGCAGGCACGGCAGGCGCTGGACGATCTCAACGTCTGCTTCCTGTTTGCGCCGCAGTATCACAGCGGTTTCCGCCACGCAATGCCGGTGCGCCAGCAGCTGAAAACCCGCACGCTGTTTAACGTGCTGGGTCCGCTGATCAACCCGGCGCGCCCACCGCTGGCGGTGATTGGCGTCTACAGTCCGGAACTGGTGCTGCCCATCGCCCAGACGCTGAAAGTGCTGGGCTACCAGCGTGCTGCCGTGGTGCACGGTGGCGGCATGGATGAAGTAGCGCTGCACAGTGCGACCCAGGTCGCTGAGCTGCGTGACGGCGAGATCACCAGCTATCAGCTGACGCCGGAAGACTTTGGCTTCAGCTTCCAGCCGAAAGAGGCACTGGCCGGCGGCACACCGGAAGAAAACCGTGACATTCTGACGCGTTTGCTCCAGGGTAAAGGCCAGCCCGCCCACGAGCAGGCCGTTGCGGTAAATGTCGCAATGTTGCTGAAAGTATTCGGAAATGAAGATTTGCGCGATAACGCTGAGCGCGCCATGGCTGCCATTCGCAGCGGTCAGGCGTACGAGCGCGTTGTGGCACTGGCAGCGAGAGGATGAAATGAGTATCAAGGGCACCGTATTAGAGAAAATTGTGCAGGATAAAGCCCTGTGGGTTGAAGCACGTAAATCGCAGCAGCCGCTGGCCTCCTTCCAGAACGATCTGCAGCCGGCGGAGCGTCATTTTTACGAGGCGCTGCGTGGCACGCGCACCGTCTTCATTCTGGAGTGTAAAAAAGCCTCCCCGTCGAAAGGGCTGATTCGCGCCGATTTTGATCCCGCGACTATCGCCGGGATCTATCGCCATTACGCCTCTGCGGTGTCAGTGCTGACCGATGAGAAATATTTCAAGGGCAGCTTTGATTTCCAGCCGGTGGTCAGCGCCGCCATCACGCAGCCGGTGCTGTGCAAAGACTTTATTATTGATCCCTACCAGATTTACCTGGCGCGCCATTATCAGGCCGATGCCATTCTGCTGATGCTGTCCGTACTGGATGATGAGCAGTACCGTCAGCTGGCTGCGGTGGCGCATAGCCTGAAAATGGGCGTGCTGACCGAAGTCAGTAATGAAGAAGAGCTGGAGCGCGCTATCGCGCTGGAAGCTAAAGTGGTCGGCATCAACAACCGCGATCTGCGTGATTTGTCGATTGACCTGAATCGCACGCGTCAGCTGGCCCCGCGTCTCAGCCATGGCGTCACCGTAATCAGCGAGTCCGGCATCCATAATTACGCCCAGGTGCGCGAGCTGAGCCATTTTGCCAACGGCTTTTTAATTGGCTCGGCGCTGATGGAAGAGCACGACCTCGACGCCGGTGTGCGCCGCGTGCTGCTGGGCGATAACAAGGTGTGCGGCCTGACCCGCCCGGAAGATGCGCAGGCCGCGCATCAGGCTGGTGCGCTATATGGCGGCGTGATCTTTGCCGCCGGTTCGCCGCGCCAGGTTAACGAGGCGCAGGCACAGGCGGTGATCGCCGCCGCACCGCTGAAGTATGTCGGCGTGTTCCGCAATCAGGCTATCGGTGACGTTGTCACGTTGGCCACACGTCTATCGCTTGCGGCCGTCCAGCTGCACGGCGACGAAGACAAAGCCTACGTTGCGGAACTGCGCCAGGCGCTGCCAGCCAGCGTGCGCATCTGGAAGGCGCTGAGCATTCAAGATCGGTTGCCGCCACGCGACTGGCCGCACGTTGATCGCTACGTGCTGGATAATGGCCAGGGTGGCAGCGGTCAGCGCTTTGACTGGTCGCTGCTGCAGGGTGAAGGCCTGGCTAATGTGCTGCTGGCCGGTGGCCTGAGCGCCGATAACTGCGTCGAAGCCGCTCAGCTAGGCTGTGCCGGCCTCGACTTCAACTCCGGCGTGGAGTCCGCGCCGGGCATCAAAGATGCCAGCAAAGTCGCGGCGGTATTCCGCACGCTGCGCGCCTATTAATTGCGTCTGCCCGCCTGCGGGCGGGCCGGATAAGGAAGAGGACACGATGACGACATTACTTAATCCCTACTTTGGCGAGTTCGGCGGCCAGTATGTGCCGCAGATTTTGATGCCAGCACTGCGTCAGCTGGAAACGGCCTTTGTTGAAGCACAGCGCGATCCGGCGTTTCAGGCAGAATTTACTGACCTACTGAAAAACTACGCCGGTCGCCCGACGGCCCTGACGCTGTGCAGCAACCTGACCAAAGGCAGCAAAACCCGCCTATACCTGAAGCGCGAAGATCTGCTGCACGGCGGCGCTCACAAAACTAACCAGGTGCTGGGCCAGGCGCTGCTGGCAAAACGCATGGGCAAAAACGAGATCATCGCGGAAACCGGCGCCGGTCAGCACGGCGTGGCGTCGGCACTGGCGTGTGCCCTGCTCGGCATGAAATGCCGTATTTACATGGGCGCGAAAGACGTTGAGCGTCAGTCACCCAACGTGTTCCGTATGCGGCTGATGGGCGCAGAGGTGATTCCGGTACACAGCGGCTCGGCCACGCTGAAAGATGCCTGTAACGAGGCGCTGCGCGACTGGTCCGGCAGCTACGAAACCGCGCACTACATGCTCGGCACTGCCGCAGGCCCGCATCCGTTCCCGACCATTGTGCGTGAATTCCAGCGCATGATTGGCGAAGAGACCAAAGCGCAGATTCTGGAAAAAGAGGGTCGCCTGCCGGATGCGGTACTGGCGTGCGTCGGCGGCGGTTCTAACGCCATCGGCATGTTTGCGGATTTCATCGAAGAGAGCAGCGTGCGCCTGATCGGCGTGGAGCCTGCGGGTCACGGTATTGACACCGGTGAGCACGGTGCGCCGCTCAAGCACGGTCGCGTCGGCATCTATTTCGGCATGAAGGCGCCGATGATGCAGACCGAAGAGGGACAGATCGAAGAATCCTACTCCATCTCTGCCGGTCTCGATTTCCCGTCGGTCGGTCCGCAGCATGCGCACCTGAACAGCACCGGCCGCGCTGACTACGTGTCAATCACGGATGACGAAGCGCTGGATGCCTTTAAAACGCTGTGTCGTGCCGAAGGTATCATTCCGGCACTGGAGTCATCACACGCGCTGGCGTATGCGCTGAAGATGATCCGCGAAAACCCGGACAAAGAGCAGCTGCTGGTGGTGAACCTTTCCGGCCGCGGCGACAAAGACATCTTTACCGTACACGATATTCTGAAAGCTAAGGGAGAGATCTGATGGAGCGTTATAATCAGCTGTTTCAACGTCTGTCCGCGAAACAGGAAGGCGCGTTTGTGCCCTTCGTCACCCTTGGCGATCCGTCGCCGGCGCTGTCGCTGAAAATTATTGATGCGCTGGTCGCGGGCGGTGCGGATGCGCTGGAGCTGGGGATTCCGTTCTCCGATCCGCTGGCCGATGGCCCGACGATTCAAGGCGCTACGCTGCGCGCCTTTGCCGCCGGCACCACCGTGGCGCAGTGTTTTGAAATGCTAGCCACCGTGCGCCAGAAATACCCCGATCTGCCAATTGGCCTGCTGATGTACGCCAACCTGGTGTTCAGCAGAGGTATCGACAACTTCTACGCGCAGTGCGCTGCGGTGGGTGTTGACTCGGTGCTGGTAGCTGACGTGCCGGTGGAAGAGTCGGCACCATTCCGCCAGGCGGCGATGCGTCACAACATTGCACCGATCTTTATCTGTCCGCCCAACGCGGATGACGATCTGCTGCGCGAAATCGCCTCGCACGGCCGTGGCTACACCTATCTGCTGTCACGCGCTGGCGTTACCGGTGCGGAAAATCGCGCCAGCCTGCCGCTGCACCATCTGATCGAGAAGCTGCGCGAATATCATGCTGCGCCGCCGCTGCAGGGCTTCGGCATCTCTGAGCCGGGTCAGGTGAAAGAGGCCGTTGCCGCCGGAGCCGCCGGAGCCATATCCGGCTCGGCCATCGTGAAAATCATTGAGCGTAATCAGAACGACCCAACGGCGCTGCTCAGCGAACTGCAAACGTTCGTCAGCGATCTCAAAGCGGCTACCCGCTGAGTTGGCACGGCCCTGCACTGGCTGCAGGGCCCTTCTTGCTTCTTACCCCTTTTTTCTCCCCTGCGACAAACTTTTTCATCGCGCCTGAGTTGCCGAAATGCGAGGCACGGCCCACACTTAAGCGTGCCGTCACGTTACGGTGCACCACCATCTATGACAGGGAGATAACCAATGAAATTGTTCAAAGTCGTTGCGGGTTTTTTAGTGGCTGCAGTGATGGCGCTCACCTTAAGTGCCTGTGCACCAACAGCAACAAAGGAAGGGACCGGCGGTTACATCGATGACACGGTCATTACCACCAAAGTGAAGGCACAGCTGCTGAATGACGAGGCGCTGAAATCGACAGAAATTAACGTTGAGACCTTCAAAGGGAAAGTACAGCTGAGCGGCTTTGTCAGCTCGCCGCAGATGGCCAACCGTGCGGTTGCGGTAACGCGTAACGTGGCGGGGGTAAAATCCGTCGTCAACAATATGCAGATTAAGTAACTAAACGGGCGACCTGCGGGTCGCCCTTTTTCTTTCTGGTGTAAAAATCAGAAACGGTAGCCCGCGCCAAAAAAGAACACCCACGGATCGATGCGGGTATTGATATTCTGCTGTTCGCCCGCCGCTTTGAATTTCACTTCGGTATCGATGTCCATGTACCACAATGACGCGTTGAGCATCCAGTCGCGGTTGATCTGATAATCCAGCCCGACCTGACCCGCTACGCCCCACGAATCTTTCACGCTTAAATCGCTCAGCTGCGCATCCTGCCCGGTCTGGTTGAACTTCGCATCGTAGAAGGTGGTGTAGTTGATCCCGACGCCAACGTAAGGGCGCAGCGCGCTTTGGCTGTCGAAAAAGTAGTACTGCGCCATTAAGGTGGGCGGCAGCTGACGCACGGTAGCGAGATTGCCGGTCGGGCCAAGTCCCACTTTGTGGCGGAACGGCGTGGCCGCCAGCAGCTCAACGCCGATATTGTCGGTCGCCATCCAGGTAAACGTCAGACCCAGCTGGGTATCATTACTGACGCTGAAGCCGCCCATACCCAGCACATTATCAGAGCCTTCGGTCGGACGAACGGTCGCGCTACCGGCGCGCACAAAAAAATCACCGGCCTGGTGAGCCAGTGCCAGTTGCGGGATCGCCAGCGCCAGCAGCAGCGCGCATTTAGCCAGTTTCATAATCACTCCTTTGCCGGAAAACAGGGTATTGAGGTTAATCGCGGCACAAGATTTACCCCTTTTTTGCGAAAAGATCATCAGCATCAATTCAAATTAATCACTTATAAAACAATGAATTGATTCAGATCAATTTTGCCTTTACAAGCGGACATAAAAATCCTGTTGCCGCCATGACACGGCGTGATTATGTTGCTATTCCCCTTTTGTGATTTTGGTTCGAAGCCTCAGGAGTGGCGGGCGATCAGATGAGCGATTTACTTAACCCCTGTATGACCTGTGGCGCCTGCTGCGCCCATTTTCGCGTTTCATTTTACTGGGCCGAAGCCGACGACGGTGGTGGCACGGTGCCGGTTGAACTGACGGAACCCCTGAGCCTGCTGATGCGCAACATGCGCGGCACCAACGATCGTGCCCCGCGCTGCGTGGCGCTGCAGGGTGAAATTGGCGGCTGTGTTTCCTGTGGTATTTATGCGCAGCGGCCGTCACCGTGCCGGGAGTTTGCCATGTCCGGCGAAAATGGCGTGCCGAATGACGCCTGCGATCGCGCCCGGGCGCGCTATGGTTTACCCCCGCTTTTTCACCCTTCTTTACCTGAGATGACAGAAAGTTATGGGATTCCGGGTGCCAGCCTGCCTGCAGAACATGTACAATCGCCGGGTTAATTAACCCGGTTCCTTCAAGGAGTGTACATGTCTATCACGGCAAGCTCGTTATACCGTGACACAGGAAATTTTCTGCGCCATCAGCTGGTCACCATCGTGCTGATGGCGTTGCTGACCTCGTTTATTACCGTGATTGTTGGCCACGCCCTGACGCCGGGCGAGGATCAGTTATCCCTGCTCAGCCAGACCGACAGCAGCGCCTCTTCGCTGTTTGAAATCGTCCAGAACATGTCACCGGATCAGCAACGCATTCTGCTGCGCGCCTCTGCCGCCGGCACTTTCGCTGCCCTGATTGGCAACACGCTGCTATTGGGCGGCATGCTGTGCCTGCTGCCGATGGTATCCAGTGGACAGCGCGTCAGCGCGCTGCGCGCGATTGGCGCCTCTGCGCCGCTGCTGCCGAAACTGCTGGTGCAGACCTTCCTGATCACCCTGCTGGTGCAGCTGGGCTTTATGGTACTGATGGTGCCGGGTGTGATTCTGGCGATTCTGCTGTCGCTGGCGCCGGTGATGCTGGCAAGTGAAAAAATGGGCATTTTCAGTGCGATGCGCGCCAGTATGCGTCTGGCCTGGAAGAACATTAAGGTGATCGCCCCGGCGATTATTTTGTGGCTGCTGGCGAAAATTGCGCTGATGTTCTTCTTCTCCTCGCTGACCGTGCTGCCTGCCAATATCGCTTCGGTGGTGCTCAACGCGCTGGGCAACCTGGTATCAGCCATTCTGATTATCTATTTGTACCGGCTGTATATGCTGTTACGTTAAGCGTTATGGCGCCCGCGGCGGCGCCGTAACTCAACGCTCCTGCCCCTGACTGGAAACGCTATGAAGCAGTTACTCGATTTTCTTCCCCTGGTAGTTTTCTTTATTTTCTACAAGCTGTACGACATTTTTGTCGCCTCCGGCGCGCTGGTGGTGGCGACCGGTATTGCGCTGGTGGTCAGCTGGGTGCTGTACCGCAAGCTGGAAAAAATGACCATTTTCACCTTTGTGCTGGTTGCGGTGTTCGGCACCCTGACCTATGTGTTCCACAACGATGAGTTCATCAAGTGGAAAGTCACGGTGATTTACTCGCTGTTCGCGCTGGCACTGCTGTACAGCCAGTGGTTTATGCAGCAACCGCTGATCCAGACCATGCTTGGTAAAGAGCTGCAGCTGCCGGGTGCGGTATGGCGTCGGCTGAATATCGCCTGGGCCCTGTTCTTCCTGGCCTGCGGTCTGGCGAATATTTATGTCGCGTTTTGGTTATCCCAGGCGTTTTGGGTTAACTTTAAGGTGTTCGGTCTTACCGGCCTGACCCTGCTGTTTACGCTGTTAAGCGGACTGTATATCTGGCGACAGATGCCGCAACAAGAACAAAAATAATCGATGCAGCCCGGTCTCCGCCGGGCTTGTCTTCACCTGCAGAAGAACTGAGCAATGGACGAAAAACATAAGTTGCCGCAAGGCGAGATGGTCTCGCGTACCCTGGCGATGCCGGCAGATACCAATGCCAACGGTGATATCTTCGGCGGCTGGCTGATGTCGCAGATGGATATGGGCGGCGCGATACTGGCTAAAGAGATTGCCAAAGGCCGCGTGGTAACGGTGCGCGTGGACGGTATGACCTTCCTCAAGCCCGTCGCCGTCGGCGATGTGGTGAGCTGCTACGCGCGCTGCATCCGCACCGGCAATAGCTCGATGACCATTAACGTGGAAGTGTGGATTAAAAAAGTGTCGTCCGAACCGATCGGCCAGACTTACTGCGCCACCGAAGCGGTGTTTGTTTATGTGGCGGTCGATAACAGCGGGAAATCCCGTCCACTGCCGGAAGGCCAGGCCAATCTGAGCGATTAAGCGTATAAAAAAGCGGCCCGGAATGGCCGCTTTTTCTTTGCCTGTCTGGCTTTACTCGATGTTCGCGCCGCCGTTAATGCGGAACACGATGTTCATCGTCAGACCTTTGCCCGGCCGCCCTGGCTGATAGCGCCATTTCTTCATCGCCTGCTTCACTTCGCGCTCAAACATGTTGCGCGGCTCGGCGGACAAAATCTCTACGTTATCGACGCGCCCATCGCTGTCCACGTCAAACTTCACCCGCACCCGCCCTTCAACGCGCAGCGCGAACGCACGCGCCGGATACGCCGGCTTGCTGACGCTCATCGCTTTCGGTCCATCCGACACCGTCTGCGTCGGGGCCGGGTTACTCTTCGGTGCCGTCGAGGGGCGCGTTTGCGCGGCTGGCGCGTCCTGTTTAAACGGATTCTCCTGCGGCTTCACCTGCTGTCGCGGCTTCGGCTCTGCCTTTTTCTCCACCTTTGGCTTCGGTTTCGGTTTTGGCTTCGGTTTAGGTTCCGGCTTAGGGATCGGCACCGGCTCGGCTTTTGGTGGCTCTGGCGCGACTTCCGGCTCGGGTTCCGGCTCGGGCGGCGGCAGCGGGGTTACGGCTGCCGGCGCCGGTTCAGGCTGCACTTCGGGGGCTACCATGCTAATGCTGATAGGCTGAGACGCTTTAGGAACCTCAATGGTCTGATGAAATGAAGCATAAAGAATGCCGGCGATTACCGAACCGTGAAGGAGCACGGATAAAATCACGGACACAGGCGTTCGGGTTGGAAAAGGCGTAGTCAACGTCGTCATATCAGTCATGTTCATTGAGTGAAGCGCTGATTTTAAATGCAAATAGCAATCAGTTTCAATAAGCACGCTACTGAAGCCCAAAAGAAAGGCGCTTTTTAACCCTGCCTGCGTTGCAGCGTGCGCCCATTATCTTTCGTTTGCACTCTGTTTAGCGATCACTTAACGTGTCTCGCAAATTCGGCAAGTCTAACGGGAGTATCCCATCGTGCTTTACGTCATTTATGCGGAAGATACCGCAGATTCACTGGAAAAACGTAACTCTGTGCGCCCGGCACACCTGGCGCGTCTGCAGCTGCTGCAGGATGAGGGGCGTCTGATTGTCGCCGGTCCTCTGCCTGCCGTCGACAGTAATGAGCCGGGCCCGGCTGGTTTCACCGGTTCTGTGATTGTTGCCGAGTTCTCATCGCTGGAAACGGCCCAGTCATGGGCCAATGACGATCCGTATATCGCCGCTGGCGTGTACGACAAAGTCACGGTTAAACCGTTTAAACGGGTGTTCTGATGCAGTGGCAGCCCCTTCTGTTGTTAGTGCTGGTGCTGCTGCTGATTGGTCGTGCGCTGTGGCTGTGGCGCCGTCAGGGCTGGCGTCAGGCGCGCCAGCACATCGTCATGCTGGTGGTACTGGCGGCGGCCCTGCAGATAGTGAATGTTTCACTGCTATTACGCGGCCACTGACGACCGCGTTCATTGCTCAGGTATTCTGCGTGATAAACAGGATGGAGCGGCGCTGCTGCTGCGCTACCTGATGACGAATCGCATGGATGCGCTTATAACGACGTGACTGCCCTTCCAGCCAGCGGGCACGACGGCGATGCGCCTGGCGTAACATTCTCCAGCGGGCCACTTCATTTCTGCTGCGTCTCATCACATCCTCTCTGACTGGCTAAACCCGCGACGCATTATAGTGATCTGGCTAAAAATGCCAAATCGAAACCTTCATCGAAACGTCATCAACGATTAAAGGTTTCGCTGGCGCAGATCAACACGTAAACTTTGCCCATCAAAGCGCGAACGGGACGTCCACTTTATGACCACATTTTATACCCTTATCAGCTGGCTGCTGCTGTTTGGCTACTGGCTGCTGATTGCCGGGGTTACGCTGCGCATCCTGATGAAGCGGCGTGCGGTGACCTCAGCGATGGCCTGGCTGCTGATCATCTACATTCTGCCGCTGGTGGGTATTATCGCCTATCTGTCGTTTGGCGAACTGCATTTAGGTAAACGTCGCGCAGAACGCGCCCGCACCATGTGGCCCTCGACCGCCAAATGGCTCAACGACCTGAAACAGTGTCGTCACATTTTCGCGACTGAGCACAGCGACGTGGCGCGTTCCCTGTTCGAGCTGTGCCGTCATCGTCAGGGCATTGCCGGCGTTAAAGGCAATCAGCTGCAGCTGCTGACCAGCGCCGATGACGTGATGCAGGCGCTGATCCGCGATATTCAGCTGGCGCGCCATAATATTGAGATGGTGTTTTACATCTGGCAGCCGGGTGGTCTGGCTGATGATGTGGCGGAATCGCTGATGGCTGCCTCACGGCGCGGCGTGCACTGCCGCCTGATGCTGGACTCCGCCGGCAGCGTGGCGTTCTTCCGCAGTCCGTGGGTGGGCATGATGCGCAACGCCGGTATTGATGTGGTCGAGGCATTGCAGGTCAGCCTGTGGCGTGTATTCCTGCGCCGCATGGATTTGCGTCAGCACCGCAAAGTGGTGCTGATCGATAACTACATTGCCTATACCGGCAGCATGAATCTGGTGGATCCGCGCTTCTTTAAACAGGAGGCTGGCGTGGGTCAATGGATTGATCTGATGGCGCGCATGGAGGGCCCGGTGGCCACCACCATGGGCATCGTCTACGCCTGCGACTGGGAAATCGAAACCGGCAAACGCATTCTGCCGCCGGCGCCGGACGGCAATGTGATGCCGTTTGAGCAGGAGAGCGGTCACACCATTCAGGTGATCGCCTCAGGTCCGGGCTTCCCGGAGGACATGATTCATCAGGCGCTGCTGACGGCGGTGTATTCGGCGCGCGAGCAGCTGATCATGACCACGCCCTACTTCGTGCCGAGCGACGACTTACTGCACGCCATCTGTACCGCCGCGCTGCGTGGCGTTGAGGTGAGCATTGTTGTACCGCGCCACAATGACTCGCTGCTGGTCGGCTGGGCCAGCCGCGCCTTCTTCACTGAACTGCTGGAAGCCGGGGTGAAAATCTATCAGTTTGAAGATGGCCTGTTGCACACCAAGAGCGTGCTGGTGGACGGTCAGCTCAGCCTGGTGGGCACGGTGAACCTGGATATGCGCAGCCTGTGGCTCAACTTCGAGATCACGCTGGTGGTGGATGATGACGGCTTTGGTAGCGATCTCGCCACCGTCCAGGATGATTATATCGCCCGTTCGCGTCTGCTGGACGGCGCGCGCTGGGCAAAACGTGCCTGGTGGCAGCGCATCGTCGAACGACTGTTTTACTTCTTTAGCCCTTTACTGTAAAACGAGCGAAAATATTACCGCCTCAGGGCAAGCAGGAATGACCATGGATTTAAATAATCGCCTTACTGAAGATGAAACGCTGGAACAGGCTTACGATATTTTTCTTGAGCTGGCAGGCGATAACCTCGATCCGGCAGACATCATTCTGTTCAATCTGCAATTTGAAGAGCGCGGCGGCGCCGAGCTGTTTGATCCATCCGAAGACTGGCAGGAACATGTGGATTTCGATCTCAACCCTGACTTCTTCTCAGAAGTGGTCATCGGCCTTGGTGAAGCGGACGGCGAACCGATTACCGATGTGTTCGCACGCATCCTGCTGTGCCGCGAGAAAGACCACAAGCTGTGTCATATTCTGTGGCGTGAATAAGCTGGAGCGCATAAAAAAACGCCGGGCACTGCCCGGCGTTGTTGTTTATGGCACCGCCCTTATAGCGGATCAACTTTCAGACAGGACACCGCATGGCGGAAACTGCCTTCCAGTAGCGGTCGGGTTTTGGCGCACTCCGGGCCGGCAATCGGGCAGCGGGTGCGGAATACGCAGCCTGATGGCGGATTGATTGGCGACGGCAGTTCCCCTTCCAGCAGCTGAATCTGCTTATTCTTCTCCAGGTCCGGATCAGGAATCGGCACCGCCGACATCAGCGCTTTGGTATACGGATGCTGCGGATCGTTATACACCGCATCATAGGTTCCCAGCTCAACTGCGTGGCCGAGATACATCACCAGTACGCGATCAGAGATGTGCTTCACCACCGCCAGGTCATGCGCGATGAAAATCAGCGACAGGCCCATTTCACGCTGCAGTTTCTGCAGCAGGTTAACCACCTGCGCCTGAATCGACACGTCGAGCGCCGACACCGGCTCATCACAGATAATCAGCTTCGGCTCAAGAATCAGTGCACGGGCGATACCGATACGCTGGCACTGGCCACCGGAGAACTCGTGCGGATAGCGGTTGATTAGGTTCGGCAGCAGACCGACCTTCATCATCATGGTTTTAACCTTATCCTTCACTTCCTGACGCGGCATCTTTGGATAGTAGGTGCGCAGCGGTTCGGCGATGATGTCACCAATGGTCATACGCGGGTTGAGCGAGGCCAGCGGGTCCTGGAAGATCATCTGAATGTCACTGCGCGCCTGACGCCACTCTTCCTGGCTCTGGCCCAGCAGATCGCGCCCCAGCCACGCCACGCGCCCGTCGGTGGCTTTCACCAGACCGATAATGGCGCGCGCCAGCGTGGATTTGCCGCAGCCGGACTCACCCACCACGCCGAGGGTTTCGCCTTCATACAGACGCAGACTGACACCATCCACCGCTTTCAGGGTTTTCGGCGGCTGCCAGAACCACTGCTTGCCGTCTTTGATATCGAAATGCACCTTGAGATCGGCGATTTCCAGCAACACTTTTTTCTCTTCAGTTACGGTGCTCATACTAACTCCTCCACCGGTTTGAAGCAGGCGCGCAGGCGCCCTTCGGCAAACGGTTCAAGCGGCGGTGATTTGGCACAAATATCCATGGCATATGCGCAGCGCGGCTGGAACGGACAGCCCTGCGGCAGACGCAACAGGTTGGGCGGGTTGCCGGGAATGGTAGTCAGCGACTCCCCCTCCGCGTCAAGACGCGGCACCGCGCTCAGCAAACCGATCGAGTACGGATGGGCCGGCTGGTAGAACACATCGCGCGCACGGCCATATTCCATGGTGCGCCCGGCATACATCACCAGTACCTTGTCACAGATCCCGGCAACAACGCCGAGATCGTGAGTGATCATGATGATGGCGGTGTTGAATTCACGCTTCAGCTCATTCAACAGCGTCATGATTTGCGCCTGCACGGTGACATCCAGCGCGGTGGTTGGCTCATCGGCAATCAGCAGCTTTGGCCGGCACAGCAGCGCCATGGCGATCATTACGCGCTGACGCATGCCACCGGAAAACTCGTGCGGGAACATCTTCATGCGTTTGCGCGCTTCCGGCATTTTCACCGCGTCCAGCATGCGCACCGACTCTTCAAACGCCTGGGCGCTGCTCATGCCTTTGTGCAGTTTCAGCACCTCCATCAGCTGTTCGCCGACGCGCATGTAAGGATTGAGCGATGTCATCGGGTCCTGGAAAATCATCGCAATCTGTTCCGCGCGCAGCTTGTTCAGTTTGCTTTCCGGCAGATTGAGGATTTCGCTGCCGTTAAACTGCGCCGAGCCGCCAATGCGACCATTTTTCGCCAGCAGTCCCATCAGTGCAAACGCGGTTTGCGATTTTCCGGAGCCGGATTCACCAACAATGCCCAGCGTTTCACCGGCTCGCAGGGAAAAGTTGAGGTCGTTCACAGCGGTCACGTCGCCGTCGTGGGTACTGAAGGTGACGCGCAGATCTTTAACGTCCAGCAGCAGGTTAGCGTTTCCCGCAGGTGCAGCCGCCAGCGGCTGCTGAGTATCATGATGGGTCATCGGGAAACTCCTTAACGATCTTTCGGGTCGAGGGCGTCACGCAGGCCATCGCCGATAAAGTTGAAACAGAACAACGTCACCACCAGGAAGCCCGCCGGGAACATCAGCAGCCACGGTGATACTTCCATCGAGTTGGCGCCGTCGCTCAACAGCGCGCCCCAGCTGCTCAGTGGCTCCTGGGTGCCGAGGCCGAGGAAACTCAGGAAGGATTCAAACAGGATCATGCTTGGCACCAGCAGCGAGGCATACACCACCACCACGCCCAGCACGTTCGGCACGATGTGGCGCAGCACGATATTGCCGGTAGAAACACCGCCGACCTGCGCCGCTTCGATGAACTCTTTGCGCTTCAGTCCCAGCGTCTGGCCGCGCACGATACGCGCCATATCCAGCCATGACACCATGCCAATGGCAACGAAGATCAGCAGGATATTGCGGCCAAAGAAGGTCACCAGCAGGATGACGAAGAACATAAACGGGAACGAGTTAAGGATTTCCAGGATACGCATCATCACCGAGTCAATCTTGCCGCCGAGGTAGCCGGCCAGCGAACCGTACAGCGTGCCCACCAGCACCGCGATCAGCGCCGAAGCGATGCCAACCATCAGTGAGATACGGCCGCCAATCGCCACGCGCACCAGCAGGTCACGTCCCGAGGAGTCGGTGCCAAACCAGTGGCCTGAGGTGGTGTCCGGCGGTGCAGACATCATCGCCCAGTCGGTATCATCATATTTGAACTGCGCCAGCATCGGGGCGAACACCACGAACAGCGCAATAACCAGCAGCACCAGCAGGCTGATAAGGGCCGCACGGTTATGAATAAAGCGGCGACGTGCGTCCTGCCACAGGCTGCGCCCTTCCACTTCCAGCTTTTCGCTGAACGCGTCCAGAGCTTCGCTATTTTTCTTACTTAACATCATGAGCGAGCTCCACCATCAGTAACGAATTTTCGGATCGATAACGGCGTACAGCACGTCAACGATCGCATTGAACAGGATGGTCAGCACGCCGACCAGAATGGTCAGGCTCATCACCAGTGAGTAGTCACGGTTTAGCGCGCCGTTGACGAACAGCTGACCGATGCCCGGCAGACCGTAAATTGATTCGATTACCATCGAACCGGTGATGATGCCAACAAACGCTGGCCCCATATAGGAGAGCACCGGCAGCAGTGCCGGCTTCAGCGCGTGGCGCAGCACAATACGGCGCAGCGGCAGACCTTTCGCACGCGCGGTGCGGATGAAGTTGGAGTGCATCACTTCAATCATCGAGCCGCGGGTGATACGGGCGATGCTGGCGATGTAAGCCAGTGACAGCGCCACCATCGGCAGCAGCATGTAGTTCCACTGCCCGCCATTCCAGCCGCCGCCTGGCAGCCAGCGCAGGGTGATGGCAAAGATCAGTACCAGCAGCGGTGCCACCACGAAGCTGGGAATGACCACCCCGGTCATCGCCACCCCCATGACCGCGTAATCCCACAAACTGTTTTGCTTCAGCGCGGCGATAACCCCCGCCGTGACGCCCAGCACCACCGCAAGGAAGAAGGCTGCCAGCCCCAGTTTGGCCGATACCGGAAACGCATGACCGACCAGGTAGTTAACCGAATAGTCTTTATATTTAAACGACGGCCCGAAATCGCCGTGTGCCAGCTGCACCAGGTAGCTGAGATACTGTTTGCCGATCGGATCGTTGAGGTGATATTTGGCCTCAATGTTGGCCATGACTTCCGGCGCCAGCGCACGCTCGCCGGTGAACGGACTGCCGGGTGCCAACCGCATCATAAAGAAGGAGATGGTAATCAGAATGAATAGCGTCGGGATGGCTTCAAGGAGCCGACGCAGGATGAATTTTAACATTGCCGTACCTACCAGGCTGTTGCTTCACAAAGTCAAAAAGGCGGCGCCGCAGCACCGCCACTGTCGATAGCCTGAGTGCTATTAATGCTTAATGATGTACAGGTTCTTATCCAGGGTTTTATCCAGCGGATCGTTGCCGGTGTAGCCGCCAACGTACGGTTTCACCAGACGCGCGTTCACGTAGTAGTAAACCGGCACGATGGTGCTGTCTTTATCCAGGATCTGCTCTGCTTTCTGATAATCGGCCACGCGCGCTTTGTCATCCGCCGCTTTCACCGCATCGTGAATCACTTTGTCGAAGTCCGCACTCTTATAGTGCGAGGTGTTACTGCTGCTGTCCGACAGCATGATGTTCAGGAAGGAAGTCGGTTCGTTATAGTCGGCACACCATGCTGCGCGGGAGACATCGAAGTTGCCCTGATGACGGGTATCCAGGAAGGTTTTCCACTCCTGGTTTTCCAGCTTGATGTTGACGCCGATGTTCTTTTTCCAGATGGACGAGGCGGCAATCGCCAGTTTTTTGTGCAGATCGGAGGTGTTGTACAGCAGGTTGAAGGTCAGCGGTTTGTCAGCGGTATAACCGGCTTCGGCCAGCAGTTTCTTCGCTTCTTCGTTACGCTTGTTCTGATCCCACTTATACCAGTCCGGCGGCAGCAGTTCCATGCCGTCAGTGGCTGGCGGTGTGAAGCTGTAGGCCGGCTGTTGACCCTGCGCCAGCACTTTGTTCACCATGATGTCGCGATCCAGACCCAGCTTCAGCGCGGTACGCACGCGGACATCGGTAAACGGCGCTTTCTGGTTGTTGATTTCATAGTAGTAGGTGCACAGATACGGTTTCACCATCAGCTCTTTACCGTTATCACGCTGCAGTTTTTTAAACAGCTCGATCGGCATGTTGTTGTAAGTGATGTCGCTGCCGTTCTCGGAGAAATAACGGTTCACATCGCTGACTTCGGAGTTGATTGGCAGGAAGGTGACTTTATTCAGTACGGTATGTTCGTTGTCCCAGTATTCCGGGTTACGCACCAGCGTCACGCGTTCGTTGATCACGTGAGATTCCAGTTTAAATGCACCGTTGCCGACCCAGTTCTGCGGCTGCGTCCACTGGTCGCCAAACTTCTCAATGGCGGGCTTATACACCGGTGACATCACCGCGTTGATCAGCAGCTTATCGAAGTACGGTACCGGCTCGCTCAGCGTCACTTCCAGCGTGTGGTCATCCAGTGCTTTCACGCCAAGATCGGAGGTCGGTTTTTTACCGGCGATGATGTCATCCACGTTGAGGATGTGGCCATACTGCGGGTAGCTCGCATAAGGCGAGGCGGTTTTTGGATCGACCAGACGCTGCCAGCTGTAGACGAAGTCCTGCGCGGTGACCGGCTCGCCGTTTGACCATTTGGCATTTTTACGCAGATGGAAGGTCCAGACTTTGTAGTCTTTGTTTTCCCAGCTTTCCGCGACGCCCGGAACCGGCTTGCCGTTGCTGTCGCTCACGATCAGACCTTCATACAGGTCACGGGCGATATTATCTTCCGGCACGCCTTCGATTTTGTGCGGATCCAGCGACTGCACTTCATCGCCATTGCCGCGTACCAGTTCCTGTTTCGCTGCCAATTCGGTACCCGCCGGTACGTTGGCCGCCAGTGCAGCATTCCCTGCCAGCGCGCCGATGGCCGCCAGTACGCCTGCGGCGATCAGGCTTTTTTTCGTGATGTTGTTCATTATTACGCTCCAGTTTTATTATCGTCACCGGGTCGGCTGACCGCCCGGCGTACCCCGTTTCCGGGAGATCTCCGCCTGTCTGCGCGAAGATCACTACCACCCTGCAGGGTTACCACGGCAACGTGACGCCCGACTGTAGCGCCGGATCGTCACATTACTCAATGTTTCTTTATGTAATAGTATTTCAGCGCCAGCATATCCTGCGGATCTTTGCCGCTGAAACCGCCCACCCACGGCTTCACCAGCCGCACGCTAACGCGGTAGTAAACCGGGATGATCGGTGAATCCTGATCCAGCTGTTGTTCCGCCTGCTGATAGAGTTGCGCGCGCTGCGCGTCATCAGCGGTGTTGAGCGTTTGCGCCATCAGCGCATCAAATGCGGCGCTGTGATAAAACGCGGTGTTGATGGAGGAGCCACTCAGCAGCAGATTGAGGAAGCTGGATGGCTCGTTGTAATCCGCACACCAGGTGGCGCGCACCACATCAAACTGTGCCTGATGACGGGTCTCCAGTAGCGTTTTCCACTCCTGATTTTGCAGCGTGACCTGTGCACCGAGATTCTTTTGCCACATCGAGGCAGCCGCAATCGCCTGACGCTTGTTCTGTTCTGAGGTGTTATACAGCAGGGTAAAACGCAGCGGATGCTGGGCATTGAAGCCAGCTTCCGCCAGCAGCTGCTTCGCTGCCGCGTTACGTTGCGCCTGCGTCTGCTGCGCCCACGCTGGCGTATTGAGAGCAATACCGTGAATAAAGGGCGGCGTCAGGCCGTAGGCCGGGATCTGTCCCTGCCCCATGATTTTCTGCGCGATGATGTCGCGGTCGAGCGTTAACTTCAGCGCGCTGCGTACGCGGACGTCGTCAAACGGCGCTTTCTTGTTATTGATTTCGTAATAGAAGGTGCACAGCAGCGGGCTGACTTTTACTTCATCTCCCAGCGCCTGCTGCAGTTTTTTGAACATATCGGGCGGCACCACGCTGTTGGTCATGTCGGTGCCGCCACTGCGATAGCGGTTTATATCGCTATTCTCAGAGGTGAGTGCCAGAAATACGCCTTCGTCCAGCGTGGTATGGGCATTGTCCCAGTAGTGCGGATTACGCTTCACCACGATCTGCTCATTCACCACCCAGTCCGCCAGCGTGTAAGCGCCATTACCCACGTAGTGCTGCGGCTGTGTCCAGGCATCGCCCCACTGCTCTACCGCCGGACGATACACTGGTTTCATCGAAGTATGAGCCAGCATATCAACAAAATACGGGACCGGTTCAGAGAGCGTAACCTGCAAATGATGGTCGTCCAGCGCTTTCACGCCCAGCTGGGAAGGCGCCGCTTTACCGGCGAGGATGGCATCAATGTTGCTGATGTGCGCAGCCTGCAAATAGCTGGCGTACGGCGAGGCGGTGCGCGGATCGGCCAGACGCTGCCAGCTGTAGACAAAATCCTGCGCGGTGACCGGCTCACCATTGCTCCAGCGGGCGTCTTTACGCAGCGTGAACGTCCAGATGCGGCCCTGCTGATTTTGCCACTGCTGCGCCACGCCGGGCACCAGTTGACCGTTGTTGTCGGTCTCAACCAGTCCTTCCAGCAGATTGCGAATCACATTGGATTCCGGCACGCCCTCGACTTTTTGTGGATCAAGCGAGGACACTTCGCTGCCATTGTTAATAACGATGCGTTGCGTATCCGCTAATGACGTCCCGGCTGGGATCTCAGCGGCCTGACTTTGCGCCAGCGCACTGGAGAGGCAAAGCGCCAGAAACGTGCGCGCTGCCGTTTTCGCTACCATGCTTTTCATCAACCAATATCAACCTTCAACATAAACCTGATAGCAGTAAGCAAGAAGCGTACACATTTGTTGCTAGCAGATAAAAAATTTTGCGGTGAGCCGAAAATTATCAGAAGCGTTGCCCGCACGCCAAAGCTAAACCACAAAAATGTTAGCTGATTCTCTTTTATCACGTTGCCGTGCACAGGAAAAGTGTTAATTCTTGAGCAGAATTATCGATTAATCCACTGATAAACAATGAATTTCAGCCTGATTTGCACGTTAATTATTCGTTAATCAACAAACTTTATAATATTTACGAATATTGCTGCTTTTAATGCTGAAGCCCGGATATTTATTCGGATTTACAGCGCAAGCTGTAGAATGATACTGCGGATTATTTGCAGAGTAGTGGGATATACTGTGACGATTATCACAGTATTTTGCGGCTCAGGGTATATGCGGGATAACACCAGTAGTAAAACTGATGAGGTTAAGCCGATATTAAGCGCGACAAATAAAATCACTATAATGGTGCAATATTTCGTTTAATTGCACCATTATGGTTCACAAAGCGCTTAGCGATAAAAAATAACCGTCGTTAATTCAGTAATCCTGGAAACAGGGCTTTCATTCCGGTCACGACAAATTCAATGCCCAGCGCCATGAGCAGCAGCCCCATGATACGCGTAATGACGTTAATACCGGTTTGCCCCAATACGCGCACCATCAGCGGTGCGGCCCGGAACAATAACCAGCAGCAGAAGGCAAATATCGCAATCGCCAGGGTAAAGCCCAGCAGATTTGGCCAGCTGTGATAACGCGAGCTCCAGACAATGGTCGAGCTGATCGCGCCCGGCCCTGCCATCAGCGGCAGCGCCAGCGGCACCACGCCGATACTTTCACGAATCGCCGTTTCTGACTTCTCCTGCTTGTTCTGTTTGTCTTCACCCAGCTTACCGCTGATCATCGACATGGCGATGGTGACCACCAGAATGCCACCGGCGATGCGGAAAGAGTCAATCGAGATACCAAACAGATGCAGGATACCGTCGCCAAGAAACAGCGAGGTCCAGAGGATAATCGCCACTGCCAGGTTCGCGGTCAGGTTGGTTTTATTGCGCTCCGCCACCGCCTGGTAGCTGGTCATGCTGATAAATACCGGAATAATGCCGACCGGGTTAACCAGCGCGAACAAACCCACAAAAAATTTAATGTAGCCAGAAAGATCGAGTAGCGCAGGGGTCACGGTGGGCTCCAGGTGATGGCGAAAAAAATCGCGCTTAATGTAGTGCAAAAGCCTGGCGAAACACCAGAGGCTAACGCAGAAATAAATGCTGCACTTAAAGCACTATCCCAGTTTATTCCGCTACTGTTAGCGCGATGTTATCGGCCTGCAGCGGGTCAGATCGGCTTCTGTAGCCGCCGACGCTAACTTTACTTGCAAAAGTGAGCGCTGAAAGGTGTCAGCTGATAGTTAAATTGATCTGCATCATAAATTGCCTACCCCATCAGGGGTAATCTTAGCCCATCGGAACTCAACCCTTTGACACAGGTCATCCTGGCGGAAAAACCTTTTTAGTAAGCAACGGCACGGGCATCGCCATCCTTAGCTATCCATAAGCGTGACGAGACTATACTTCTGGATTCAGGCTTGTTTACTAAAAAAGTTTAACTTCCTTAGGAGAGTATTATGGCCGTTACTAATGTTGCCGAGCTTAACGCACTGGTAGAACGTGTTAAAAAGGCACAGCGCGAATACGCCAATTTTAGTCAGGAACAAGTTGATACCATTTTCCGTGCGGCCGCCCTCGCCGCTGCCGATGCCCGTATCCCTCTCGCCAAAATGGCCGTTGCCGAATCCGGCATGGGTATCGTTGAAGATAAAGTCATCAAAAACCACTTCGCTTCCGAATATATCTACAACGCTTACAAAGACGAAAAAACCTGTGGCGTGCTTGACACCGATGATACCTTTGGCACCATCACCATCGCTGAGCCGATTGGCCTGATTTGTGGCATCGTGCCCACCACCAACCCGACCTCTACCGCCATCTTCAAAGCCCTGATTAGCCTGAAAACCCGTAACGGTATCATCTTCTCTCCTCATCCACGTGCCAAAGACGCCACCAATAAAGCGGCTGACATCGTACTGCAGGCTGCTATCGCGGCCGGCGCGCCAAAAGACATTATTGGCTGGATTGATGCGCCATCGGTTGAGCTCTCTAACCAGCTGATGCATCACCCGGATATTAACCTGATTCTCGCCACCGGTGGTCCGGGCATGGTGAAAGCGGCTTACAGCTCCGGCAAACCAGCGATTGGTGTGGGCGCGGGTAACACTCCGGTGGTGATTGATGAAACGGCCGATATCAAACGCGCGGTTGCCTCGATCCTGATGTCAAAAACCTTCGACAACGGCGTGATTTGCGCGTCTGAACAGTCAGTGATTGTGGTGGATTCTGTCTATGACGCCGTGCGTGAGCGCTTTGCCAGCCACGGTGGCTACCTGCTGCAGGGTAAAGAGCTGAAAGCGGTACAGGATATCATCCTGAAAAATGGCGCGCTGAACGCGGCGATTGTCGGTCAGCCGGCTTACAAAATTGCTGAACTGGCAGGGATTAACGTGCCGGTGAGCACCAAAATTCTGATTGGTGAAGTGAAACTGGTGGATGAGTCTGAGCCGTTCGCCCACGAGAAGCTTTCGCCAACGCTGGCCATGTACCGCGCTAAAGACTATTACGATGCGGTGGATAAAGCAGAAAAACTGGTGGCAATGGGTGGTATCGGCCATACCTCCTGTCTTTATACCGACCAGGACAACCAGCGCGAGCGCGTAAACTTCTTCGGCGACAAAATGAAAACCGCGCGCATCCTGATCAACACCCCGGCTTCACAAGGCGGGATCGGTGACCTGTATAACTTCAAGCTGGCCCCTTCACTCACGCTGGGCTGCGGTTCATGGGGTGGTAACTCTATCTCTGAAAACGTGGGTCCAAAACACCTGATCAACAAGAAAACCGTGGCCAAGCGAGCTGAAAATATGTTGTGGCATAAACTTCCGAAGTCTATCTACTTCCGCCGCGGTTCTCTGCCAATTGCGCTGGAAGAAGTGGCGACTGACGGTGCAAAACGCGCCTTTATCGTCACCGACCGCTTCCTGTTCAACAACGGTTATGCTGACCAGGTCACCCGCGTGCTGAAATCACACGGAATCGAAACCGAAGTGTTCTTTGAAGTAGAAGCAGACCCAACGCTGAGCATCGTGCGTAAAGGTGCCGAGCAGATGAACAGCTTCAAACCTGACGTGATCATCGCCCTGGGTGGGGGTTCACCGATGGATGCGGCCAAGATTATGTGGGTGATGTACGAGCATCCGGAAACCCACTTTGAAGAACTGGCGCTGCGCTTTATGGACATCCGTAAACGTATCTACAAGTTTCCGAAAATGGGTGTCAAAGCGCGCATGGTGGCCATCACCACCACTTCCGGTACCGGTTCAGAAGTTACGCCGTTTGCGGTAGTGACTGACGATGCCACCGGCCAGAAATATCCGCTGGCAGACTATGCCCTGACGCCGGATATGGCGATTGTCGATGCCAATCTGGTGATGGAGATGCCGCGTTCGCTGTGCGCCTTTGGGGGTCTGGATGCCGTCACCCATGCGCTGGAAGCCTACGTATCGGTACTGGCCAACGAATATTCCGATGGTCAGGCGCTGCAGGCACTGAAACTGCTGAAAGAGAATCTGCCTGCCAGCTACCGTGACGGCGCGAAAAATCCCGTGGCGCGTGAGCGCGTTCACAATGCGGCAACCATTGCCGGTATCGCTTTCGCCAACGCCTTCCTCGGCGTGTGTCACTCCATGGCGCATAAACTGGGCTCTGAGTTCCACATTCCACACGGTCTGGCCAACGCCCTGCTGATTTGTAACGTGATTCGCTACAACGCGAATGACAATCCAACCAAGCAGACTGCCTTCAGCCAGTACGACCGTCCGCAGGCACGCCGCCGCTATGCTGAGATTGCTGACCATCTCGGTCTGAGCGCTGCCGGTGACCGTACCGCGCAGAAAATTGAAAAACTGCTGGCATGGCTGGAAGAGATGAAAACTCAGCTGGGTATCCCAACCTCTATCCGCGAAGCGGGCGTGCAGGAAGCTGACTTCCTGGCGAAAGTCGACAAGCTGGCGGATGATGCGTTCGATGACCAGTGTACCGGCGCTAACCCACGCTATCCGCTGATTGCTGAACTGAAACAAATCATGCTGGATACCTTCTATGGCCGTGAGTTCTCAGAAGCAGATAACAGTGTTGCCGCTGAGGGTGAAGCTAAAGCTGTAAAGAGTGAGAAGAAAACCAAAAAGGCCTGACTGGCCTGATACAAAAAAACCCGCTGCGGCGGGTTTTTTTTTATGCTGCGGCTATTCAGGCGTGAGGCAGTTGTGAACCGTAAATGGCGTTTAGCGAGCCGTCATTAATCGCCTGTTTATAGTGCTTGCGGCACACAGAGATATAGCGCTCATTACCACCGATCACCACCTGCTCCCCTTCGCTGAACGGTTTACCCTTCGCATCCAGCCGTAACACCATGCTGGCTTTGCGTCCACAGTGACACACGGTTTTCAATTCCACCAGCTTATCGGCCCAGGCCAGTAAATACTGACTGCCGGTAAATAACTCACCGCGAAAGTCGGTACGCAGACCATAACACAGCACCGGTATATCCAGATTATCTACCACGTCCGACAGGGCTTTCACCTGCTCCCGCGTCAGAAACTGGCTCTCATCCACCAGTACACAGTGAACCGTCTGCTTCGCGTGCTGTTCCGCTATTTCACTTTCCAGGTTGGTCTGCGCGTTATATAAAAAAGCCGGAGACGAAAGGCCAATACGCGAGCTGACTTTTCCGGCGCCGAAGCGGTCGTCAATTTCCGCGGTATACACCAGCGTACGCATGCCGCGTTCATGGTAATTGTAGGAAGACTGCAGCAGTGCGGTGGATTTTCCCGCGTTCATCGCTGAGTAATAAAAATAGAGTTGCGCCATAAAATGTCTCTTGTCACTGCCCGAAACTGTTGCGCGTGAGTCTATCATAAAGCTGCTGCACTGTTGCGATGCATTATTTTTATCAACTGCTCAAATTAACGCCATCGTCATAGATCAGCAGCATCGTTATCAACATTTCGCACGTTATGTCAAAGCCGTCATCATGCAGCAATTTTATTCAGCATTATTAGCGCTGATGCCCGGGCAAAAGGCGCACAGCGGTATTTATCCCTGCAAAACCTGTGCTATCAAATCTATAAAAAGAATAATAAATAGCGCCTTAAAAAGCTTTACAACATTAACTTTACGTTTTGCTTTTTAATCTGGCTATTGCAGTTATTTTTCGCCGCCACTATTATGAGGCGGCAGAACAACTCCATTTATTATATTTTGAGATTAGGACAATGAGCGAAGCACTTAAAATTCTTAATAATATCCGTACATTGCGCGCGCAGGCTCGGGAATGCTCTCTGGAAACACTGGAAGAGATGCTGGAAAAACTTGAGGTTGTGGTGAATGAACGTCGTGAAGAAGAATCTCTTGCCCAGGCGGAAAATGCCGAGCGCAGCCGTAAGCTGGAACAATATCGTGAAATGCTGATGGCAGACGGTATTGATCCAAACGAATTGCTGCAGGCATTAGCTGAAACCAAAGCGCCAGGTAAAGCCAAACGCGCGGCACGTCCGGCGAAGTATGGTTACGTCGACGAGAACGGTGAGAACCGTACCTGGACCGGCCAGGGACGTACGCCAGCCGTGATTAAAAAAGCGATTGAAGAACAAGGTAAACAACTGGACGATTTCCTGCTGTAAGGAACCAGTGCTTCGCAGCGTGCCAGCCCTGGCGCTGTGCTCTGTTTTACACCGGGTAAGAAAAAAGGAAGCCGCTGGCTTCCTTTTTTTATCGCCACTTATTGCTGATAGAAGTCGCGGTACCAGTCAACAAAACGCTGCACGCCCTGCTCTACGCTGGTCTGCGGGCGGAAATTTATCGCGTCATACAGCGGCTGGGTGTCTGCACTGGTGCCTAATACATCGCCGGGCTGCATCGGCAGCATATTTTTCTTCGCCTCAATCCCCAGCGCTTTTTCCAGCGACTCAATGTAAGTCATCAGGCTGGTAGGCTGACTATTGCCAATATTGTATACACGATACGGCGCCGAACTGGTGGCAGGCGAGCCGTTTTCCACCGTCCAGTTTTCATCTGCCTGCGGAATCACGTCCTGCAAACGCACAATCGCTTCGGCAATATCATCAATATAGGTAAAGTCACGTGTCATCTGGCCGCGGTTATACACATCAATCGCGTCACCGGCCAGCATCGCGCGGGTGAACTTAAACAGCGCCATATCCGGACGGCCCCACGGGCCATAAACGGTAAAGAAGCGCAATCCGGTGGTGGGTAATTGGTAAAGGTGTGAATAGGTATGCGACATTAATTCGTTGGCTTTTTTCGTCGCAGCATAAAGTGATACCGGATGATCAACCGAATCATCCGTGGAGAACGGCATTTTACGGTTCAGGCCATAAACCGAACTCGATGAAGCATACAGCAGGTGGCCAATCTTATGATGACGGCAACCTTCCAGAATATTTAAGTGACCAATCAGGTTAGCATCAGCGTAGGCGTGTGGATTCTCGATGGAATAGCGAACACCCGCCTGTGCGCCTAAATGGATCACACGCGCAAAAGCATGCTGTTCAAACAGGGAAGAAATGGCCTGGCGATCTGCCAGGTCCATTTTAAGGAAAGTAAACGCGGGATGTGCGGTAATCTGGTCGAGGCGCGCCTGTTTCAGACTAACATCATAGTAATCATTCAGGTTATCGATACCAACAACCTGGTGACCGGCAGCCAGCAAACGCTGACTAACGTGAAAACCAATAAATCCTGCCGCGCCGGTGACCAGAAAATTCATACATCCCTCATTTATTACACAATTTGAATAGACGCTCCGCGGCCGATTGCATAATAAACGAAACCGCGTTTGCTGATACGCTCCGGATCATACAGGTTACGACCATCAAAAATCACGGGTTGTTTTAACGAGGATTTAATCACGTCGAAATCCGGAGCTCGGAAGTTCTGCCACTCGGTGCAGATCACCAGACCATCGGCACCCTGCAGTGCAGCTTCTTTAGTGCCGCACAGCTTCAGATCGTCACGATGACCGTAGATGCGCTGGGCTTCTTCCATCGCTTCCGGATCAAACGCCTGCACCGTTGCGCCCGCCTGCCACAGTGCTTCCATCAGCACGCGGCTTGAGGCTTCACGCATGTCGTCGGTGTTCGGTTTGAACGCCAGACCCCACAGCGCAAACGTCTTGCCACGCAGATCGTCGCCAAAATGACGTTTAATAAACGTCGGCAGCTTGTTCTTCTGCGAATCGTTGACGTCTTCTACCGCCTGCAGCAGGCGCGGGGTGTAGCCGATTGACTCTGCAGTGCGAATCAGCGCCTGCACGTCTTTCGGGAAGCAGGAACCGCCGTAACCACAGCCCGGATAAATAAAGTGATAACCGATGCGTGAATCAGAACCGATGCCCTGACGTACTTTTTCCACGTCAGCACCCAGGCGTTCCGCAAGGTTGGAAATCTCGTTCATGAAGCTGATTTTGGTCGCCAGCATGCAGTTAGCTGCATATTTGGTCAGCTCTGCACTGCGGATATCCATCAGAATCATGCGATCGTGATTACGGTTAAACGGCTCGTACAGTTCACGCAGCAGTTCGACCACTTCATCATTGTCGGTGCCCACCACGATACGTTCCGGACGCATGCAGTCGTTAACTGCGGCGCCCTCTTTCAGGAACTCCGGGTTGGAGACCACATCGAACGCAATATTGGCGTCACGCTGCTTCAGCGTTTCGCTCATCACCGCGCGCACACGGTCAGCGGTGCCTACCGGTACGGTAGATTTGTCGATGACGACTTTGTGATCGTTCATGTGCTGCGCAATAGTACGCGCAACCGCAGTCACATATTTCAGGTCGGCAGAGCCATCCTCATCCGGCGGCGTGCCCACAGCAATAAACTGCATTACACCATGGTTTACGCCCTCTTCTGCGTTGGTGCTGAATTTCAGACGCCCCGCTTCATAGTTCGACATAACCAGCGGCGTCAGGCCCGGTTCAAAAATTGGGATGATGCCCTTTTTCAGGCTTTCGACTTTCTTTTCGTCGACATCAATACAGAGAACGTCATGTCCGACTTCGGCCAACACCGCAGCCTGAACCAGACCGACATAGCCGATACCAAATACAGTGACTTTCATTGAATTATCCTGTGCTTAATGAATTACTTTTTGTTGCCTGCAACGCCGTCGAGCCACTGAGCGAAATCTTTGCCCAGCACCGGATGACGCACGCCATACTCAACAAAAGCTTGCATATAACCCAGTTTGTTACCGCAGTCGTGGCTCACGCCGGTCAGGTGGTAAGCTTCTACGGTCTCTTTTTCCATCAGCATGGCGATGGAGTCGGTCAGCTGTACTTCGCCGCCGGCACCCGGAGGGGTTTTCGCCAGCAGAGGCCAGATGTCCGCAGACAGCACGTAACGACCCACCACCGCCAGGTTAGATGGCGCTTCCGAGGCTTTTGGCTTCTCAACCACGCCCACCATCGGTGCGCTCTGGCCCGGGGCCAGCTCTGCGCCCTGGCAGTCAACCACGCCGTAAGCGGTGACATCGGCGACTGGCTCAACCATGATCTGGCTGCGACCGCTCTCTTCGAAGCGCGTCAGCATTTCTGCCAGGTTATCTTTGGTTGGGTTAGATTCGTACTCATCAATGATCACGTCTGGCAGAATCACCGCGACTGGCTCATCACCGACCAGCGGATGAGCACACATCACGGCGTGACCGAGGCCCTTGGCGATACCCTGACGTACCTGCATGATGGTGACGTGTGGCGGGCAGATGGACTGGATTTCATCCAGCAGCTGACGCTTAACGCGTTTTTCCAGCATCGCTTCCAGTTCGAAACTGGTATCAAAATGGTTTTCGATGGAGTTTTTAGAGGAGTGCGTAACCAGCACGATCTCATTAATACCCGCAGCAATACACTCGTTCACGACATACTGGATCAACGGCTTATCGACCAGCGGTAACATCTCTTTTGGAATAGCTTTGGTGGCAGGCAGCATACGCGTACCCAGACCTGCAACCGGGATTACCGCTTTTTTTACTTTAGACTTATAGGCAGACATCAAATACCTCTCTTAATAGGCCGTTCAAGTTAATACTTGATATGTCGGTTTAAAAACGAAATGAGTATATCAGTTAGTGTCAGACGGATTTATCCTGGATGGAGTTAATCCGCGGAATTTAAGACTATTACCCAAGTGTAAAGCTAAGCTTTGGCCCTGTCTTTAACCCGCGGAAAATATAAATCTGAGTGGTTATTCTTCGGACGATAACATCAGGCGAAGCCGGCCGCCGGCTCCCCAGACGTGACATTGCCAGGCATCGGCGCGCTGGCTGATTTGATTAAGATGGGTGCTGCCCATAGTGCCAAGCGGCACGCCGTTACTGAGCTGGATTTGCTGAGTATTGATGTGCAGTGTGGCATTCAGGCCGGCTGAAACCAGAATCAGATTTTTCAACTGACGATGGTAGTAGCCCACCAGCAGCGGGAACTGACCGTTCAGGTTGGCCTGACGCAACAGCATATTCACCTGGCGCAGCAGACCATTGAGTTCCGGCAGACGCTGCTTTTGGCCGGACAGTTGCTCCTGCAATAAACCGTTAAACAGTGCTCTGAGCAATAATGCAGCCAGCACGCCGTTGTCGCCGGCACGCGTCACGTCCAGGCAATAAAACGCCAGATCTTTGTCCGACAGCGCGGCAATATCCAGCACCAGCCCCGGCTGTTCCGCCATGGTGAGTTGACGGTAGTTTATACGGCAGCTGGCGATGGTTTGCTGGACTGGCGGTTGCAGCTGTTTGAGCAGCTTGGCGGCAGCGAGCGGATCGCGCACCAGGGCATCCCAGTCCTGAAAGAGCTGTTCATCTTCTTCCACTTTCGAGGTGAACATCGAAGGATAGAGGCACTCAAACACCGCTTCACGGAAACGTTCCAGGTTTTTTAGCGGCTTGAGCAACACGTCCTGCACGCCAAGGCGCAGCACGTGGGCAATATCGGCCATGTTCTGCGTGGCGGAGATGATCAGGATGGGCACGCTATTACCGCGTGTACGAATTCGCTCAACAAACTCAATACCGCCCATGCGCGGCATTTCCAGATCGCAAATGACCAGGTCAACCGACTGCGCGGCGAGTAAATTCAGGCCGTCGAGTCCATCGCCCGCTTCGAACGTGCTGGCTCCGAGGCCAGTTAACAATGAGTCCAGCAATGAACGGAAAACGACCTCATCTTCGACAATGAGTATCTTTTTGCCGATTAGCGGTTTTTCCATTCTCTCCCCCTGCGTACCAGATATTTCAATAGTGGTTCATAAAACGCCGTTGCGCCTTTCAGAATTGGCTGAAGTCACAACCCCCGTGAATGAACAACTGATTATCTGCTACGGACCAGCGGTAATAGTTCATCCATTTTTTTCTCCACGGCGGCCTTGCCTGCCGCAATGGCCTCTTCAGCCCGATGAAAGTCCAGCGTTGAAATCTGCGGACAAAAAGGCTGAATCAGCACATCCGGCGGATCGCCTGCCATACGGTTACGTTTCAGGCGATTTTCCAATACCTGGATTGACGTTGACATAATTTCCATCGCGCCCGGAGACTGGCTGGCGCGCCGATGGGTTAACCCCATCAGACGCTGGCGCAGTTTTTTGCCCCAACTCAGTGCTTCTGCCGCTGCCGCCTCTTCACCGCTCTGCGGCGTGACCGACAGCAGATCCTGCTGCATCAGGTGCGCATCATGTTGCAGGTCAACGGCAATCACAATGTCAGCGCCCAGCGCGCGGGTCAGCGAAATCGGCACCGGATTGACCACCGCACCATCCACCAGCCAATAACCATTGTAGCCAACCGGAGGCAATAAGCCTGGCATACTACACGATGCACGCACCGCCTGGTGCAAATCACCTTCGGTTAGCCACAGCTCGCGTCCGGTGCTGAGGTTGGTTGCCACCACGCCAAAGCGCTTATCCGCGTCTTCGATGAGCTCGTTGGGGATCAGTTGACGGATATGGCTAAACACCCGATCGCCGCGCAGCAGGCCACCACGCTGCCATGAGAGATCCATCAGACGGATAACATCCCAGTAGCGAAACGCGCTGACCCACTTCTCCATCAACGCCAGACGGCCGTTGACGTAGGCAGAACCCACCAGTGCGCCGACGGAACAGCCGGCCACGACATCCACCTCAATACCGGCGCGCTCCAGCGCGTTAATGACACCGATATGCGCCCAGCCTTTGGCAGCGCCCGATCCCAGGGCCAGCCCAATCCTGACTTTTCTCATCTCACCTCGTGATCAACCTGATGCGTAGCTTCACGCTGGCCAGTCGGCTAACATAGCGCACACTTTCATAAACTTTAATCACTCTCAGGAGATGATGTGTCCGAAAAGTGCCCCTGCTGCAGCGGAGAGCAGTATAGCCTATGTTGTCAGCCCTTTCTGAACGGGCAACAAACGCCACAACGCGCTGAACAGTTAATGCGCTCGCGTTACAGCGCTTACGTTAAGCAAAACGCCGCCTGGCTGGTGGAAACCTGGCATCCCAGCCAGCGCGTGGCCGGACTGGAGACGCTATTATCCGAAAGTTTCGCCACCACAGAATGGCTTGGCCTGAATGTAACCCGTTGTAATCACGGAAGCCATGAGAATGAAGCCTTCGTGACTTTTTTTGCGCGTTATCTCGAAAAAGGCCGTACCTGCAGCCTGTATGAATGTTCACGCTTTCTTCGCGAGGATCAACGCTGGTACTATGTCGACGGAACAACGCCGGAGTTAGGGCGTAACGATCGCTGTCCTTGTGGCTCCGATAAAAAATACAAAAAATGTTGTGGCTAATCTGGACAGATGCCCAACAGCTTCACCATTCATCGCTTTGACAGGACTCTGATCGAGATGCAAGCGCAAACCATGCAACGAAAAGTTTTACGGACCATTTGCCCCGATGCCAAAGGTCTGATCGCCAAGATCACCAATATTTGCTACAAGCACGAACTGAACATTGTGCAGAACAATGAGTTCGTCGATCACCGTACCGGGCGCTTTTTCATGCGCACAGAGCTGGAAGGCATTTTCAACGACAACACGCTGCTGGCTGATCTCGACAGCGCGCTACCGACCGGTTCGGTACGTGAGCTGCACAGCGCCGGACGTCGCCGCGTGGTGATTCTGGTTACCAAAGAGGCGCATTGCCTGGGCGATCTGCTGATGAAGAGCGCCTTTGGTGGTCTGGACATGGAAATCGCCGCCGTCATTGGTAACCATGAAACGCTGCGTTCGCTGGTCGAGCGTTTTGACATCCCGTTCGTGCTGGTCAGCCATGAAGGCCTGACGCGTGAAGAGCACGATAACCGCATGGCAGATGAGATCGATCGCTATCAGCCGGATTACGTGGTGCTGGCGAAATACATGCGCGTGCTGACGCCGGCGTTTGTGCAGCGTTATCCCAACCAGATCATCAATATTCACCACTCGTTCCTGCCAGCCTTTATTGGCGCACGCCCTTATCATCAGGCCTATGAGCGCGGCGTGAAGATCATCGGTGCCACAGCGCACTACGTGAACGACAACCTGGATGAAGGCCCGATCATCATGCAGGACGTGATTAACGTCGATCACAGCTATACCGCTGAAGAGATGATGCGTGCCGGACGCGACGTGGAAAAGAATGTACTGAGCCGCGCGCTGTACAAAGTGCTGGGCCAGCGCGTGTTTGTTTACGGTAATCGTACGATCATTCTTTAACCACTGCGGCGCTGATTTGCGCAACTCTTCAGCGCCACGCGTAAAAAGTGGGCAAACGATTGAGTTTTTTACTGCGGGCGCTTTACAGACTGAACGCATTTGGTATGATGCGCCCCGCTTTCAGGCATAAAGATTCAGGCCAGTGGCGGGATTCCCGAGCGGCCAAAGGGAGCAGACTGTAAATCTGCCGTCATCGACTTCGAAGGTTCGAATCCTTCTCCCGCCACCATCTGAATCCATTCTGCGCCTGAATCTTCTGAGCTTTATATCCCTGGCGGGATTCCCGAGCGGCCAAAGGGAGCAGACTGTAAATCTGCCGTCATCGACTTCGAAGGTTCGAATCCTTCTCCCGCCACCATTTCATGCTGCACTCTTCTTCCAGCCAGTCAACAAAGCCAGTTAATAACACCTGGAGAAGGATGAGAAGCTTCGACCGAAGGTTCGGGTCGAACGCAGTGAGACAACGCGCGTCAGCGCGGCCCGCAGGGTGAGCCGCTTGCGGCGAATAATCCTTCTCCCGCCACCATCTCATGCTGCACTTTTCACCAGACCGACATTTGAATTTACGCGATGCCTGTTCGCCATCAATGGCGCCCCTACAGTGGTGCGGGATGACGTGTTACCCATGTGACCGGTTTGTACCTTCTGCCTCTCGCTCTTATCGTCACGCTCTTATGACGCAAGCCATGACTTTTGCCGCAAACCTGGTTACCATCGCCGCAACCTTTTGCGACGAAAAATGGCAGCGAAATGAAATTTGTCTCTTTTAACATCAACGGTTTGCGCGCACGCCCTCATCAGCTGGCGGCGCTGGTTGAACAGCATCAACCGGATGTCATTGGCCTGCAGGAAACCAAAGTGCACGATGACATGTTCCCGCTGGAAGAGGTCAGCAAGCTCGGTTACAACGTGTTTTATCACGGCCAGAAAGGCCATTACGGCGTGGCGCTGCTGACCAAAACGCAGCCGGTAGCAGTTCGACGCGGTTTTCCCGATGACGGCGAAGATTCCCAGCGACGTCTGATCATGGCAGAAATTCCCAGCCCGATTGGCGATATCACTGTCATCAACGGTTACTTCCCGCAGGGGGAAAGCCGTGACCATCCCATCAAGTTCCCGGCCAAAGAGAAGTTTTATCGCGACCTGCAAAGCTATCTCGAGCAGCAACTGGCGGCCGACAAGCCGGTGCTGATCATGGGCGATATGAACATCAGCAGTACTGACCTGGACATTGGTATTGGTGAAGAGAACCGCAAGCGCTGGCTGCGCACCGGCAAATGCTCTTTCCTGCCGGAAGAGCGCGAGTGGATGGACCGGTTGCTGCAGTGGGGACTGGTCGATACGTGGCGTGAGAAAAACCCGGAAACCGCAGATCGCTTCTCGTGGTTCGACTATCGCTCCAAAGGATTTGATGACAACCGCGGTCTCCGCATCGATCTGCTGCTGGCCAGCCCACCGCTGGCGTCGCGCTGCATCGATAGCGGCATCGACTACGACATTCGCAGTATGGACAAACCGTCCGATCACGCGCCAGTGTGGTCCAGTTTCAAGCTGTAACTGAACAGCGTGGCGCCTGCGCGCCACGCCCGCTTATTTAATGATTCTCCAAATCAGCGGATTGGTGCCCAGTACTTTTTCGTCACGCGCACACTGCAGCAGTACGCCCTCTGCTTTCACCACGGCACCTTCAGAGTAGCTGCGGTTTTCATAGATACAGCACTGCAGGCAGTTGTTCTGCTGGCGATTCTGCCCCTGCGTCCACACTTCCGGCGGCATATCCACCACCACATCGGTATTGCCCATTCGCGCGGGCTCCGGCTGGCGATTAGCCAGCGCGGCATGGCTGCACAGCAGCAGCCCACTCAGCAACAGCGTTGCGTAACGCATTATTCCGTCTCCTTCGTTTTGCGCCGTGGCGTTTTGCCTTTACTGCGCGTCTTCGCTCCGGTCGCGGCTAATCCACGAAAAGCCTGCAGCGACGGCCTCTGGCGCGCCTCGCCGATCAGTCCGATCAAGGTACTGACCAGCGGCTGCATAAACTCATCATAGCGACAGGCTTTTTCACTGATGCGGGTAAGCGTTGACTCCCAGTGTGCCGTCATATCCGGCCGCGCGGCCATCTCAGGTAACGCATGAATCAGCGCCCTGCCCGCCTCGGTTGAGTGAATATAGCGACCTTTTTTCACCAGAAATGTACGGCGGAACAGCAATTCTATGATGCCGGCACGCGTCGCTTCCGTTCCTAAACCATCGGTCGCACGCAGCACTTTCTTTAATTCTTTATCCTGCACAAAGCGGGCAATACCGGTCATGGCCGACAGCAGCGTGGCGTCGGTGAACGGCCGCGGCGGCTGAGTCTGCTTCGCCAGCACCTCACCACGCTCACACAACAGCTCATCGCCTTTACTCACCACCGGCAGCGGCGTGCCATCATTCTCTTCATCGCGCTCTTTACTGCCCAGCAGCGCACGCCAGCCGGCTTCGGCAAGAAAACGTGCTTTGGCGACGAACCTGCCACCGCCGATATCGAGGTCGATGACGCATTTGCGAAATACCGCGTCGGGACAAAACTGCATCAGATACTGGCGCGCAATCAGACCGTAAATATTGGCTTCATTGTCGCTCAGGTTCACCTTGCTGGCGCGCGCCGTAGGAATGATGGCATGGTGCGCATCCACTTTTTTATCGTCCCAGCAGCGATTTTTCTGATCCGCATTGAAGTCCGCTGGCAGCGACACGTCCGGCTGATGCGCCTGAATGGCGTTCAGCACCGCATGACGTCCGGCAAAATGTTCATCCGGCAGATAGCGGCTGTCGGAACGCGGATACGTAATCAGTTTATGGGTTTCATACAAACGCTGACAGCAGTCCAGAACCGTCTGGGCACTCAGGCCAAAACGCTTTGCCGCCTCGATTTGCAGGCTGGAGAGGGAAAATGGCAGCGGCGCCGTTTCTGACTCCCGCTTATCGTTGTAGCCGGTAACCCACGCCGGTTTGCCGTTGATACGTCCAAGCACGTGGTTAGCGAGAGCACGATGCAGTAAACGGCCCTCGTCATCCTGCCACGGTTCACAGGCATCGCTGGGGATCCAGCTGGCAACGAAGCGCTCCTCTTTTGGGGTGACGATGTGCGCTTTAACTTCGAAGTAATCCTTCGGTACAAAGTTTTCGATCTCTTCATCGCGCCTCACCACCAGCCCCAGCACCGGCGTCTGTACGCGTCCGACCGAGAGCACGCCGTCGTAACCGGCGTTGCGGCCCAGCAGCGTCCAGGCGCGGGTCATGTTGATGCCGTATAGCCAGTCAGCCCGCGCCCGGGCCAGCGCCGAGACGCACAACGGAATGAATTCACGGTTCTCGCGCAGACGGCTCACCGCGCGCTCGACCGCCGCAGGGTTGAGGTCGTTAATCAGGCAGCGCTGCACCTGCTGGCGCTTTTCAGCCGACAGCTGCAGATAATCGAGCACTTCGTCGACCAGCAGTTGTCCTTCGCGATCCGGGTCACCGGCGTGCACCACCACGCTGGCCTGCTGCAGTAAACCCTCGATCACTTTGAGCTGCTTCGCCACCGACGGGCGCGGCTGCAGCCGCCATTTATCCGGGATGATGGGCAAATCCGCCAGATTCCAGCGCGCATAGCGACTGTCATAGCTGTCAGGCTGCGCCTGCTCCAGCAGATGCCCGACACACCAGGTTACAACCTGGTCATTACCACAGGCAATATAGCCGTCGCCACGTCGATGCGGTTTGGGTAGCACATCGGCGATGGCGCGTGCCAGACTGGGTTTTTCAGCAATAAACAAACGCATGAATGGCGTCGTTCCTTTACGTCAGGTGACTACAGTAATCAGTGGATAGGCACGGTCGGCCGGCAGCAGCGAGCCAATCGCCGTAGCCTCAACACCAGCCTGCGCGGCGCACGCGTGAAACGCCGCGACAGCGTCAGGCTGTACCGCCACCAGCAGTCCGCCGGAAGTTTGCGGATCGCAAAGCAGTGCGCGCGTGGCCTCATCCATGGCAGAAATGTGCTCGCCATAGCTGGCAAAGTTGCGGCTGGTGCCGCCCGGCACCGCGCCGGCCGCAATGTACTGGTCCACGCCGGGCAGACGCGGTACCTGTGCGGCCTGCACGTGCGCGCGCAGGCCGGAGCCCAGACAGATTTCACTCAGGTGCCCCAGCAGACCAAAGCCGGTGACATCGGTCATGGCGCTGACGCCGGGCAGTTTAGCAAATTCCGCCCCTGCGCTATTGAGCTGGCACATCACCTGCGCCGCCAGCGTCTGATGCTCCGCACGCAGCAGCCCTTTTTTCTCTGCGGTAGTCAGAATTCCGATGCCGAGCGGTTTGGTGAGGAACAGCTCGCAGCCCGCCTGCGCGGCGCTGTTCTTTTTCACGCGCGCCACGTCAACGATGCCGGTAACGGCAAGGCCAAAAATCGGCTCCGGCGCATCAATTGAGTGCCCCCCCGCCAGCGCGATGCCGGCCGCCTGGCAGGCCGCGCGACCGCCTTCAATCACCTGCTGTGCCACTTTCGCGTCGAGCACATTAACCGGCCAGCCGAGAATAGCGATAGCCATGATCGGTTTGCCGCCCATGGCGTAAATATCACTGATGGCGTTGGTGGCCGCGATACGGCCAAAGGTGTGCGGATCGTCAACGATGGGCATAAAGAAGTCAGTGGTGCTGACCACCGCCGTGCCGTTGCCAAGATCGTACACGGCAGCATCGTCACGGGTTTCATTGCCGACCAGCAGTCGCGGATCGTGAAAGGCAGCCAGTTCGCTGTGCAGAATGGTCTCAAGCACCTGAGGTGAAATTTTACAGCCGCAGCCAGCGCCGTGGCTGTATTGCGTCAAACGAAGCGGTTCGCTCATGGCGGGTTCCTTGTGCGCTGAACAGAGAGGGCTATGTTAGCCTGGCTGCCCGCTGCTGGTAAGCGCTGTCGCCGCGAAGCGCGATCTTTCGCACAGCGACTGTGCAATCAGTGTCGTTGTATGCACCTTGCCGCAGAAACCCGCTGCTGTCTGTCAGAAATAACTGACAAACGCCTCGCTGTCGGGCGCAACCACGGTGGTATTGGCTTTCAGCTGCGGCGTACCGAGGTAGAGGAAACCCACAATCGCATCCTGCTCGCGGCAGCCAAAGGCGGCGCGTACCTGCGGATGATCGGTCCATGGCCCGCTGCGCCAGATGCCGTTAAAGCCCTGCGCGACGGCCGCCATTTGCATCGCCATCACCGCGCAACCCGCGGACACGACCTGCTCCCAGCGTGGCACTTTGGCGGAGGCTTCGCAGTGCGCGACAACGGTGATGATCATCGGCGCGCGGAACGGTGACGTCCGGGCCTTCTCAATGGCTTTGTCATCCAGCTGGCTGTCGCGTGCGGCCTGCTCCAGCAGATGGCTGAAGCGTTCGCGCCCCTCATTTTCAATAATGATGAAGCGCCACGGCTGCAGCGTTCCGTGATCCGGTGCGCGCATACCCGCGTGCAGAATATTCTGCAGCACCTCACCGGTCGGTGCCGGCTCGGTCAGGCGCGACGCTGAACGACGGTTTACCAGTAATTCCAATGCATCCATCTTGATTCTCCCGTGATTAACAAAGCGTGGGCTAATCCTGGCACAGCGCGATCTTTTGTAACAGTCTGGCGCGATTTCCTGCTGACTTTTCGCACGCTGCTCTTTAGGATGAACCCGACATCGGGGCAGACCGCATACCGGCTGCCCTGGCTACGTGAATATGGAGAGTTTATGCGCACATTGTGGCGAATTATTGCTGGCCTGTTCCGCTGGAGCTGGCGGGTGCTGAATTTTATCCGGGAATTTATTCTGAATCTGTTCCTGATTGTGTTAATTCTGGCCGGCGTCGGCATCTGGCTGCAGCTATCCAGCGCCAGCAGCAGTGAACCGGTGCAGCAGGGTGCGCTGAAAGTCGATCTGAGCGGCATGCTGGTAGACAAACCGTCGGTCAGCAATCGTCTGAGCCGTATCAGCCGCCAGCTGCTGGGTGCCAGCAGCGATCGTTTGCAGGAAAACTCGTTGTTTGATGTGGTCGATGCCATTCGTCAGGCAAAGAGTGATAAAAATATCACCGGCATGGTGCTGGATCTGCGCGATTTTGCCGGCGGCGATCAGCCTTCGCTGCAGTACGTGGGTAAGGCGCTGCGCGAATTCCGCGACGCGGGCAAACCCATTTTTGCCCTCGGCGACAGCTATAGCCAGGCGCAATACTATCTCGCCAGCTACGCCACGAAGGTCTATCTGTCGCCGCAGGGCACGGTGGATCTGCACGGTTTCGCCACCAACGGCCTGTATTACAAATCCCTGCTGGATAAGCTGAAAGTCAGCTCACACGTGTTCCGTGTCGGCACCTATAAGTCCGCAGTTGAACCTTTCCTGCGTGATGATATGTCGCCGGAAGCACGCGATGCTGATGGCCGCTGGGTCGGCCAGCTGTGGCAGAACTACCTCAACACGGTGTCCGCCAACCGGCAAATCACGCCGCAGCAGCTGTTCCCGGGGGCGGCGGGCATCATCAGCGGTCTGCAGGCCGTTCAGGGCGATACCGCTAAATATGCCCTGGATAACAAACTGGTGGATGTGCTGGATTCGCGCGCTGCCGCCGATCGCGAGCTGGTGAAAACCTTTGGCTGGGATAAAGCCAGCAATGACTACCGCAACGTCAGCATCTATGACTACAACGTCAAACAACCGACGCAGCAGGATGGCAACATTGCGGTGATTCTCGCCAGCGGCGCCATCATGGATGGCGAAGAGAGCGCCGGCAACGTCGGTGGCGACACCACCGCAGCACAAATCCGCGACGCCCGCCTCGACGACAAAATCAAAGCCATCGTGCTGCGCGTCAACAGCCCGGGCGGCAGCGTAACGGCCTCTGAGGCCATTCGTGAAGAGCTGGCGGCGGCGCATGACGCCGGCAAGCCGGTGGTGGTGTCGATGGGCGGCATGGCGGCATCGGGCGGCTACTGGATCTCCACGCCGGCCGACTACATCGTTGCTGCGCCGAGCACCCTGACCGGGTCGATCGGCATCTTTGGCGTGATCAACACGGTGGAAAATAGCCTGAGCAGCATCGGCGTGCACGGCGATGGCGTTGCCACCTCGCCGCTGGCGGATGTGTCGACCACCAAAGCGCTGCCGACTGAAGTGCAACAGCTGATGCAGCTGACCATTGAAAATGGTTATCGCAACTTTGTCGGACTGGTCGCGGCGTCACGCCATAAAACGCCACAGCAGATTGATGCCATTGCGCAGGGTCACGTCTGGACCGGTAGCGATGCCAAAGCCAACGGGCTGGTGGATGCGCTGGGCGACTTCGACGATGCGGTGGCCAAAGCCGCCGAGCTGGCGAAGGTCGCAAAACCTGAACTGAGCTGGTATCAGGACGATCCGGGGATGATCGACCTGCTGCTTAACCAGATGAATGCGTCGGCGCAGGCCGTGCTGCCGGCCGCGCTGAAAGTGTGGCTGCCGGCACCGGTCAGCGAAGTGATGGGCGCGCTGCAGGCGCAGCCGGGCCTGATGAATAATCTCAACGATCCGCAAAACCGTTACGCGTTCTGCCTGACCTGCGGCAACGTACGCTAATCTTTACAGCCCGGCCGCTGGTCGGGCTGCTTTTCCCCGCTAATCCCCTTATACTGCGCGTTTTACGGCAAGTCTGAGTCCATTCATGCAAAAGAAAAATATCTATGTAGCCTACACGGGCGGGACCATCGGTATGCAACGCTCCGCGCAGGGTTACATTCCGGTCTCTGGCCATCTGCAGCAGCAGCTGGCGATGATGCCAGAGTTTCACCGTCCGGAAATGCCGGATTTCACCATCCACGAATACCATCCGCTGATTGACTCCTCGGATATGACGCCGCAGGACTGGCAGTCAATCGCTGACGACATCCAGCTGAACTACGATCGCTATGACGGTTTCGTCATTCTGCATGGCACCGACACCATGGCGTTCACCGCGTCGGCGCTGTCGTTCATGCTGGAGAATCTGGCCAAGCCGGTGATCGTCACCGGGTCGCAAATCCCGCTGGCCGAGCTGCGCTCAGACGGTCAGCAAAATTTGCTGAACTCGCTGTACGTCGCGGCCAACTATCCGATTAATGAAGTGGCGCTGTTTTTCAATAACACGCTGTTTCGCGGTAACCGCACCACCAAAGCCCACGCCGACGGCTTTAATGCGTTTGCGTCACCGAACCTGTCGCCGCTGCTGGAAGCGGGCATCCATATTCGCCGTCTCAATACGCCGCCAGCACCGCGCGGCAGCGGTGAGCTGATCGTCCATCCGATCACTCCTCAGCCGATTGGCGTGGTGACCATCTATCCGGGCATCTCTGCCGACGTGGTGCGCAATTTCCTGCGTCAGCCGGTCAAAGCGCTGATTCTGCGATCTTACGGTGTGGGCAACGCGCCACAAAACGCCGAGTTCCTTGCCGAACTGCAGCAGGCCAGCGAGCGCGGCATTGTGGTGGTGAATCTGACGCAGTGCATGTCCGGCAAGGTCAATATGGGCGGTTACGCCACCGGCAACGCACTGGAACACGCCGGCGTGATCAGTGGTTTTGATCTGACCGTCGAGGCCACCCTGACTAAACTGCACTTTTTGTTAAGCCAGAACCTCACCAGCGCTGAAATTCGTGCCAAAATGCAGCAGAATTTACGTGGCGAACTGACCGAAGACTGATACGGAGCAAAATCCCATGAAGCGGGCATTGATAATCATCGATATTCAGAACGATTTTTGCCCCGGCGGCCCGATGGCCGTGCGTGAAGGTGACCAGACGGTTGCCGTTGCTAACCGCTATGCACGCGAATTCCGCGCGCGCGGTGAATGCGTGGTGGCGTTGCAGGACTGGCATCCGGCCAATCACGGCAGCTTTGCCTCGGTCTCTGGCGAGCCGGTGTATACCCTCGGTGAACTGAATGGCCTGGCGCAGATCTGGTGGCCGGATCACGGCGTGCAGCACTCACACGGCGCGGATTTCCATCCGGATCTCGATCGCAGTCTGATTGATGCAGTGTTCCATAAAGGCGGCGATGTGGATGTGGATAGCTACAGCGCCTTTTTCGATAACGGGCACCGCCGCAAAACCGAGCTCGACAGCTGGCTGCGCGAGCGCGGCATTACTCACCTGGTGATGCTGGGCCTGGCGACCGATTATTGCGTCAAGTACAGCGTGCTGGATGCGCTGGAACTGGGATATCACGTTGAGGTGGTGCAGGAAGGCTGCCGGGGCGTCAATCTCAATCCGGACGACAGCGAGATCGCGATCGCGCAGATGCAGGCGCAGGGTGCGGTCATTATCTGAAAATCAGGGCTGGAACTCTCCAGCCCTGCAGCCAATTAATGCAGGTTGATGCGCGTCACGTCGGACGCGATTCCCCACTCTTCCTTCAGCTGTTTTTTCGACTTCATCACCATCTCGCCGCCTTTACCGATGGTCATGTGCTGCGGTTCGTCGTTGTGCCGCGCCTGCCACAGCATCACCAGCTGCAGGCAGTTATCTTTCTGATCCTGCGTCAGCGCCACGCCGTCTGGCCACTTGCCGGTTTCCACCGCGCTGGCGAGGCGCTCGTAAACTTCCGGCGTCATCGCCGCCAGCATTGCTTCCAGTTCCTGCTTCATGCTCAGCCCTCGTGCTGATTGCCCTGCTCGTCGGTAAAGTTCAGCGACGCTGAGTTGACACAATAGCGCTCACCGGTTGGCTGCGGGCCATCCGGGAAGACGTGGCCCAGATGGGCGTCGCAGTTACCGCAGCGGATTTCGACGCGGTGCATACCGTGCGAGTCATCTTCCAGATAGCGGATAGCTTCATCGTTATACGGCTGGTAAAAGCTCGGCCAGCCGCAGCCGGAGTCATACTTGGTTTCGGAGAGAAACAGCGGTGCGTTGCAGACCAGGCAGTGATAGATACCCTCCTGCTTGTTGTGCAACAGCGCGCCGGTGAAAGGCGGTTCGGTTCCACGATGCTGAGTGACGTAGCGCTGCATTTCCGACAGCTGGGCAATTTTTGCCTCGGGTGCGGTGTCTTTAGCCATTTTGAGTTCCGGAGTGTCATTCTGTAAAAATCGTCTAGTATTCTAACAAACGAACAACATCTTCCGGGTCTTTTTTCGTGCGGATGCTTTTGTCCCGACCAGCACTGCGCAATTTTGTGATGACGATCACTCTTTGCAACAGTCATCCCTTTTTAGTCTGCATTCGGCGTAAGATAGGTGCGCAATAAGGGCGCTGCGCAAGCGTTTGCGCACCCAATTATTCCTGGCGCTGGAATTGACCTGTCGCAACAATTGACACGATTCCGCTTGACGCCTGGTAAGGTTTTTGTAATTTTACAGCCAACCTTTTATTCACTAACAAATAGCTGGTGGAATATATGACTATCAAAGTAGGTATCAACGGTTTTGGCCGTATTGGTCGCATCGTTTTCCGTGCTGCTCAGCAGCGTTCTGACATCGAAATCGTCGCGATCAACGACCTGCTCGACGCCGATTACATGGCTTACATGCTGAAGTATGACTCTACACACGGTCGTTTCGACGGCACCGTAGAAGTGAAAGATGGCGCGCTGATCGTTAACGGCAAAAAAATCCGTGTTACCGCTGAGAAAGACCCGGCTAACCTGAAATGGGACGAAGTGGGCGTTGACGTTGTTGCTGAAGCAACCGGTATCTTCCTGACCGACGAAACCGCACGTAAACACATCACTGCCGGCGCGAAGAAAGTGGTTCTGACTGGCCCGTCTAAAGATGACACCCCGATGTTCGTTCGTGGTGCCAACTTCGACAAATATGCCGGCCAGGACATCGTGTCTAACGCTTCCTGCACCACCAACTGCCTGGCGCCACTGGCTAAAGTGATCAACGACAAGTTCGGTATCGTTGAAGGTCTGATGACCACTGTTCACGCCACCACCGCCACCCAGAAAACCGTTGATGGCCCGTCTCACAAAGACTGGCGCGGCGGCCGCGGTGCAGCACAGAACATCATCCCATCTTCAACTGGCGCAGCAAAAGCAGTAGGCAAAGTTCTGCCAGAGCTGAACGGTAAACTGACCGGTATGGCGTTCCGCGTACCGACGCCAAACGTGTCTGTGGTTGACCTGACTGTTCGTCTGGAAAAACCAGCGTCTTACAAAGACATCTGTGCAGCCATCAAAGCTGCTGCTGAAGGTGACATGAAAGACGTGCTGGGCTACATCGAAGACGACGTGGTTTCTACCGACTTCAACGGCGAAACCCTGACTTCCGTGTTTGACGCGAAAGCCGGTATCGCTCTGAACGACAACTTTGTGAAACTGGTTTCCTGGTACGATAACGAAACCGGTTACTCCAACAAGGTTCTGGATCTGATTGCACTGGTTGCTGCTAAGTAAGCTAACCGGCTAAACAGACAAGGGGTGACTTCGGTCGCCCCTTTTTTTTCGATTGGATGAGAGAAGGTCTGACAATGCACAATTCGCTCTTTAACTTGCCCGTGGTGACGCAGATCACCCCTTACCTGTCGCAGCGTCAGATGGGTGAATTGCCGATTCTGGTGATCAGCCATCCGAAAGTGCGCGCCGCCATTGCCCTGCAGGGTGCGCACCTGCTGGCATGGCAGCCGGCCGGTCAGCAGCCCGCCATCTGGCTCAGCGACAAGACGCCGTTCGTCAGCGGAAAAGCCATTCGCGGCGGCGTGCCGGTCTGCTGGCCGTGGTTTGGTCCGGCAGGTGAGCCTGCGCATGGCTTTGCCCGTAATCAGCCATGGACGCTGACGGCGCATGATGAGAACGAAGATGCGGTCATGCTGACGTTCACGCTGGAAAGTAATGCACAAACGAAAAAACTGTGGCCGCACGACTTCACGCTGCTGGCGCGCTTCCGCATTGCTGAACACTGTGAGATTGAGCTGGAAGCCTGGGGCGATTATGAAGCCACTGCCGCGCTACACAGCTATTTTCAGGTGGCGGACATTGCGCAGGTTGAAGTCAGCGGGCTTGGCAACAGCTATATCGACAAGGTGCAGGACAATGCCATTAGTAGCGCAGCGGACGGTAAACAAACCTATCCCGATCGGGTTGATCGCATTCATACCGCAGCGGAAGACTGCAGCGTGATTCACGATCGCGCCGGTAAGCGCCAGATTGAAGTCTACCATCATTATCAAAGTGACGTTGTCACCTGGAATCCTGGCCCGGCACTGTCCTGCAGCATGGCCGATATGCCTAATGATGGTTATAAAACGATGGTGTGCGTGGAGACGGCGCGGATTAACAAGCCGATGAAAAGTGCCGGAGAAACCCCTGCCCGCCTCGGCGTCACGCTGAGAATCCGCAATAAGTAATGCTGAACGGCGCACTCGCGCCGTTTACACCACATCCAGCGCCAGTTTGTGCTGCGGCGGCGGAAAAGCGCTATCCAGCAGCGCCAGCTCATCGCTGGTCAGGGTGATATTCAGGGCCGCCGCATTCTCCTGCACGTGCGCCACGCTGCCCGCCTTGGGGATGGCCATTACGCCCGGCTGGCGAATCACCCAGCTCAGCAGCAATTGAGCGATGCTGATGCCCTTCTGTTGTGCAATCTGCTGCAGAGTCGCATCGTCAAACAGCGCCTGACGCAGCCGTCCGGCCTGTGCCAGCGGACAGTAAGCCATGACGGGCGTATGGTGCTGCTGACAGAGCGGCAGTAAATCGAATTCAATACCGCGCGAAGCCAGATGGTACAGCACCTGATTAGTCGCGCAGCCCATACCACCGGCTTCACTCCACAGTTCCTGCAGATCGTCGCTATCAAAATTGGAGACGCCCCAGTGGCGGATTTTGCCCTGCTGCTGCAGCGTTTGCATGGCGCGCACGGTCTCTTCCAGCGGAACATTACCGCGCCAGTGCAACAGATAAAGATCGAGATAGTCCGTCTGCAGACGGCGCAGACTGCGCTCACAGGCGTCAATCGCATCGACCTCACCGGCGTTCCACGGGTAAACTTTTGATACCAGCCAGGCTTGATCGCGCCGGCCGCGCAGCGCTGCGCCGACCACCTCTTCCGCGCCGCCTTCGGCATACATCTCAGCGGTATCGATCAGTTTCAGTCCGGCGTCCAGTCCAGCCTGCAGCGCAGCGATTTCCTGCGCCCGCTGTGCCGGATTTTCGCCCATATACCAGGTGCCCTGGCCGATAGCCGGTAACGGCGTATCGTCGTTAAACTGAATTGTCTTCATCTCACCTCCCGTTGCGCCATCACGGGGCGCAATAATGGTGCAAGGTAACAAAAACGCCTCATTATGAGGCGTTCGTGCGGTCATCAGAAGCTATAGCTGACGCCGGTCCACAGCGTAAACTGACCGTCTTTATCCACCATCGGACTGTCTTTGATTTCACTGGCGAAGCGGGTGTAACGGCCTGACAGGCTGGCGTTCCAGCTCTCGCTGATCTGATAGCTGGCGTTCATCTCGACGTAAGGCGACCAGCTGTCGTCCGGGTGATAGCGATCGATGCCGGTACGCACGCTTTCGTGACCGGAAACGCCGTAGTAATAGCGGTTTTGGTTGGCACTGTTCCACATTGCGCCAATGCCCGGTGTCAGGCTGAACGCGCCGAAATCAAAGCGGTACAGGTAGGTCAGGTCCCAAATCATGCCGTTGCTGTTATTCAGCACATCGCCCAGCAGCGCGGTACGCACAATCCCCCAGTCAGCAACGTGACGATAAGTCGCGCCGGCCATCAGCGTCATACGACGCTTGTCCAGCCCTTTCATGTCGCCCAGATCGTTATCTTTTGGGTCATACTGCTGCGGCGAGCCCAGCAGCGTTAACGACAGCTGATTCTGCGGGTCTTTCCACAGGTAATATCCGCCCTGTAGGCTGCGGAACCAAAAGTTTTCCCCCTCATAATTGATGACCGGGATCGGCAGATAACGGTCCTGGCCGCCGCGGTACGGCGACTGGGCATAAATAACCGAAGCCCCAAGTGACACGGGTTCAGCGTAAGTGCTGAACGCCGCAAAATAGCAAGGACACATCAGAGCAAGCGCTTTAAGTTTGAAATGGTTCACAATTTATTCATTCCATTAATATAACAATCACACGCAGAGTCTAACCAAATTTTGCCACTGGTTTAACTTTTAATGTTGATTTCCTTTTTATCCTGTCAGAAGCGTCTGAGACGCAGCGCACCTGTTGACGCAAGGGCGTGACGGCCTTAGCGCTTATGAGACTTTGTTATTGATATATCGCTAAATAAGGAGAAAAGACGGAGCAATTTTTCTGATTGCCTTCTACAGTAAAAGTAAGACGAGAATTTTTTGTACGAGCAGAGTAACCATAAGAATTGTGAATCCCGATAAAAAATCGTCAGGTTGGCATAAGGGTTGCTGTACTCAATAAAGAATATCTTCCGGGAGCTGCAAGAGCATCTTATTACGCTCCTTTACCTGTGCTAAAAACGAAAGGACGGGCATCGCTATGAATATATTCGATCACTATCGTCAGCGTTATGAAGCTGCCAAGGACGAAGAGTTCACACTGCAGGAATTCCTCACCATTTGTAAGCAGGATCGCAGTGCATACGCCAACGCGGCAGAACGACTATTGATGGCCATCGGTGAGCCTGTGATGGTCGATACTGCCCAGGAGCCTCGCCTTTCCCGCATCTTCTCTAACCGCGTCATCGGACGCTACCCTGCCTTTGAAGAGTTTTACGGTATGGAGGAAGCGATTGAGCAGATCGTCTCCTACCTGAAACACGCCGCGCAGGGGCTGGAGGAGAAGAAACAGATTCTGTACCTGCTCGGCCCGGTGGGCGGCGGTAAATCCTCGCTGGCCGAACGGCTTAAAGCGCTGATGCAGCGCGTGCCGATCTATGTGCTGAGTGCCGACGGTGAACGCAGCCCGGTCAATGACCATCCACTGTGCCTGTTTAATCCGCAGGAAGACGCCAATATTCTGGAAAAAGAGTACGGCGTACCGCGGCGTTACCTTGGCACCATTATGTCGCCGTGGGCGGCAAAACGGTTGCATGACTTTGGCGGCGACATCACCCGCTTCAAAGTGGTGAAAGTGTGGCCGTCGATTCTGGAACAGCTGGCTATCGCCAAAACCGAACCGGGTGATGAGAACAACCAGGATATTTCAGCGCTGGTGGGTAAAGTGGATATCCGTAAGCTGGAAAACCACGCGCAGAACGATCCGGACGCCTATGGCTATTCGGGTGCGCTGTGCCGCGCCAACCAGGGCATCATGGAATTCGTGGAGATGTTCAAAGCACCGATTAAAGTGCTGCACCCGCTGCTGACCGCCACTCAGGAAGGTAACTATAACGGGACCGAAGGGATTTCCGCCCTGCCGTTTAACGGCATCATTCTGGCGCACTCCAACGAATCAGAGTGGGTGACATTCCGTAACAACAAGAACAACGAAGCTTTCCTTGACCGTGTGTACATCGTGAAAGTGCCTTACTGCCTGCGCGTGTCCGAGGAGATCAAGATTTATGAAAAACTGCTCAACCACAGTGAGCTGACCACCGCGCCCTGCGCGCCCGGCACGCTGGAAACGCTGGCACGTTTCTCGATTCTGTCGCGCCTGAAAGAGCCGGAAAACTCCAGCATCTACTCGAAGATGCGCGTCTATGACGGTGAAAGCCTGAAAGACACCGATCCAAAAGCGAAATCGTGGCAGGAGTATCACGATTACGCCGGGGTGGATGAAGGCATGAACGGCCTGTCGACCCGCTTCGCGTTTAAGATTCTGTCACGCGTGTTTAACTTCGACCATGCCGAAGTAGCGGCTAACCCGGTGCACCTGTTTTACGTGCTGGAACAGCAGATTGAGCGCGAGCAGTTCCCGCAGGATCAGGCGGAGAAGTATCTGGAACACCTGAAAGGCTATCTGATTCCAAAATATGCGGAGTTCATTGGCAAAGAGATTCAGACCGCTTACCTCGAATCCTATTCGGAGTATGGTCAGAATATTTTTGACCGCTACGTCACTTACGCAGATTTCTGGATTCAGGATCAGGAGTACCGCGATCCGGATACCGGCCAGCTGTTCGATCGTGAATCACTCAATGCCGAGCTGGAAAAGATCGAGAAACCTGCCGGGATCAGTAACCCGAAAGATTTCCGTAACGAGATTGTCAACTTTGTGCTGCGCGCACGGGCGCAGAATAACGGACGCAATCCAAACTGGACCAGCTACGAAAAACTGCGCACGGTGATCGAGAAGAAAATGTTCTCCAACACCGAGGAGTTGCTGCCGGTGATTTCGTTCAACACCAAAACATCCACGGACGAACAGAAAAAACACGACGATTTTGTCGATCGCATGATGGAAAAAGGTTATACCCGCAAGCAGGTGCGTCTGCTGTGTGAATGGTATCTGCGCGTGCGCAAATCGTCATAATCGACAGCGGTAAGCTACGCGGCATCCACATGCCGCCTGAGGAGGCCGGACCCGTTCCGGCCTGGCTTACAGCGTAGTTTGGGGGAATTTATGGCCTATTTCATCGATCGGCGTCTTAACGGCAAGAATAAAAGTGCGGTCAACCGGCAGCGCTTTTTGCGCCGTTATAAGTCGCAAATCAAACAGTCGATCTCCGAGGCCATCAACAAGCGTTCGGTCACCGACGTGGAGAGTGGCGAATCGGTGTCGATTCCTATCGACGACATCAACGAGCCGATTTTCCATCAGGGGCGCGGCGGCAGTCGCCATCGCGTGCATCCGGGGAACGATCACTTTGTGCAAAACGACCGCATTGAGCGGCCGCAGGGGGGCGGTGGTGGCGGCAGCGGTCAGGGCAATGCCAGCCAGGACGGAGAAGGTCAGGACGAGTTCGTGTTTCAGATTTCGAAGGATGAGTACCTCGATCTGCTGTTTGAAGATTTAGCGCTGCCTAACCTGCGCAAAAATCAGCATCGCCAGCTCAATGAGTACAAAACTCACCGCGCGGGCTTCACCTCGAATGGCGTGCCGGCCAATATCAGCGTGGTGCGCTCGCTGCAAAACTCGCTGGCGCGACGAACCGCCATGACCGCAGGCAAGCGTCGCATGCTGCACGAACTGGAAACCACACTGAGCGAAGTTGAGAACAGCGAGCCGGCGCAACTGCTGGAAGAGGAGCGGCTGCGCAAGGAGATTGCGGAACTGCGGGCGCGCATTGAACGCGTGCCGTTTATCGACACCTTTGACCTGCGTTACAAGAATTTCGAGAAGCGGCCTGAACCGTCCAGTCAGGCGGTGATGTTCTGTCTGATGGACGTTTCCGGTTCAATGGACCAGGCGACCAAGGATATGGCGAAACGCTTTTATATTCTGCTTTATCTGTTCCTCAGCCGGACTTACAAAAACGTCGATGTGGTGTATATCCGTCACCATACTCAGGCGAAAGAAGTCGATGAACAGGAGTTCTTCTACTCACAGGAGACCGGCGGCACTATCGTCTCCAGCGCGCTTAAGCTGATGGATGAAGTGGTAAAAGAGCGTTATGACCCGTCGCAGTGGAATATCTATGCGGCGCAGGCCTCGGACGGCGATAACTGGGCGGATGACTCACCGTTGTGTCATGAAATTCTGGCGAAGCATATTCTGCCGGTGGTGCGCTACTACAGCTACATTGAGATTACCCGACGGGCGCACCAAACCCTGTGGCGTGAGTATGAGCATCTGCAGGCAATGTTTGATAACTTTGCCATTCAGCACATCCGCGAGCCGGAAGACATCTACCCGGTATTTCGTGAGCTTTTCCATAAACAGGTCGCTGAAGCCTGAGTTTACCAGCCGGTCACCGACCGGCTTTTTCTTTACCCCGCCCGGCTTAACCCCTCTGAAAACCCTGCTGTTTTTCTGTGCGGATTTAACCTTCTATGGGATAGCGCGCCACAGAATGAAAAAATGTGCAATTAACCGCTGACAAGCTATTGATAAGGCATTATCTTTTCACCTTGTCTGTGTGAATTGCCCGCAATTTGCTTTTTTATGCCCCGCCGCAGGAGAACGCCGTTGAATGCCAGCATGATTTACAGTTTGTTCATTATTGGTTCCGTGCTGGTCGCAGCAAGTATTCTGCTGAGCTCCTTCTCGTCGCGTCTCGGTATCCCGATTCTGGTGATCTTCCTGGCGCTGGGGATGCTGACCGGCGTGGACGGCATCGGCGGTATTGCCTTTGATAACTACCCGGTGGCCTATCTGGTGTCCAACCTGGCGCTGGCCATCATTCTGCTCGACGGCGGCATGCGCACCAAGGCCAGCTCGTTCAAGGTGGCGCTTGGTCCGGCGCTGTCGCTGGCCACCGTTGGCGTGATGATTACCGCCGGCCTCACCGGTCTGGCTGCCGCCTGGCTGTTTAAGCTCGATCTGATGCAGGGCTTCCTGATTGGCGCCATTATCGGCTCGACCGACGCCGCAGCGGTGTTTTCACTGCTGGGCGACAAAGGGCTTAACGAGCGCGTCAGTTCCACGCTGGAGATTGAATCAGGCAGCAACGATCCAATGGCGGTGTTTCTTACCATTACGCTGATCGACATGATCCAGCAGGGGCAGAGCGGCCTGAGCTGGATGTTTGTGGTGCATCTGGTGCAGCAGTTCGGCCTGGGCATTGTGCTCGGACTGGGCGGCGGCTGGGCGCTGCAGCAACTGATCAACCGCATCAGCCTGGCGCAAGGGCTCTATCCGCTGCTGGCGCTGAGCGGCGGCATCATTGTGTTTGCCCTGACCACAGTGATGGAAGGCAGCGGCATTCTGGCGGTCTATCTGTGTGGTTTCCTGCTGGGCAACAGCCCGATTCGTAACCGACACGGCATTCTGCAAACTTTCGACGGCATGGCCTGGCTGAGCCAGATTGGTATGTTTATCGTGCTCGGCCTGCTGGTGACGCCTTCTGACCTGTGGCATATCGCGCTGCCGGCGATGATTCTCTCGCTGTGGCTGATTCTGGTGGCGCGTCCGCTGTCGATTCTGGTCGGGCTGCTGCCGTTTAAAGGCTTTACCGGGCGTGAACGCATCTTTATCAGCTGGGTAGGCCTGCGCGGTGCGGTGCCGATCATCCTCGCGGTGTTCCCGATGATGGCCGGGCTGGAGAATTCCAAACTCTACTTCAACATCGCCTTCTTCGTGGTACTGGTATCTCTGATGCTGCAGGGCACGTCGCTGGGCTATGCCGCTAAACGGGCTAAGGTGGTGGTACCGCCGACCGCATCGCCCATCAGCCGCGTCGGGCTGGATATCCATCCGGAAAATCCGTGGGAGCAGTTCGTTTATCAGCTCAGCGCCGACAAATGGTGCGTCGGTGCGGCGCTGCGCGATTTGCAAATGCCGCGCGAAACGCGCATTGCCGCCCTGTTCCGCGATAATGCGCTGATGCACCCCAACGGCAATACGCGTCTGAAAGAGGGTGACGTGCTGTGCGTTATTGGCCGTGAGCGCGATTTGCCGGCGCTGGGCAAAATGTTCAGCCAGACGCCGCCGGTGGCGCTGGATCAGCGCTTCTTTGGTGACTTTATCCTTGATGCCGAGGCGCGCCTGCGCGATGTCGCGCAGATCTATGGCCTCGAGCTCGATGAAGAGACCAACGATCAGCAGTCGCTCGGCCAGTTGATTATGGGTCTGCTCGGCAGCACGCCAGTGGTGGGAGATCAGGTCGAGTGGAACCAGCTGACGTGGACGGTGGCGGAAAAAGAGGATAACCAAATCGTCAAAATCGGGGTGCGCGTGCGGGAAGAGAAGGAATAATCTGAGGCCGTATCGCTCGTAAACTGCGTGTCAGCGTCTATGATCACTATTCCACCCAGCAAACGGGAGAAGATGATGGGACACGTGGTGAAGATTGGTCGTTACGAGATCGTCGATGCAGTAATGGATGTGGAGAAGCTGGATACCGTCGGCATCCCCTGCCATACCAACCCCGGCCTGAGTTATCAGCTCGACGGCTGGGATCATGAAACCAGCGTACCGGCGTGGATTGATGGCGAACCGGTCGATCTGCAGATCGGCCACTATGACAAGCAGCAAGACCGCTGGATATTGAAAAAACCGGCCTGACATTTTCCTCACCGCCATTCACTTTGACTGGCGGTCATTCCGAAAAGTAGTCTTAAAATAGTCTGTTATTTCACGGCACCTTTTAATTTAATAATATTTTTCAAGAGATTAGGCAGTTTATACTTTAATCAAATATTGTTTTTTCAGACTCTTTCCATATTAACTCTGTCAAATAACTCCTGCATACTCTTAAACGTTGCTGCAGCTTTTCGTGACGTAAATCACGTCTCAAACGGCCCTTTCCATGCAGCGCTTATGGCAGCACTGACTCATATCTCGCTGAATATTATTTTATTTCTGCTTTCAGCGGACGACTCCTGAGCGCGTACTTGATTCTGGTCAGGCCATCTTTTACTTAAGAAAAGAGAGCAGGTTTTATGGCAAGTACATTGGTAATGAACGATGCAACCCGCTCGTGGAGCGGACTGCGTAAAAATCTCATCGCGAAAGTGGCACTCAGCTTTTCGGATTTAATTGCACTGAACCTGGCATTATTTTTATCCGCGGCCACCGTCCAGGGTATTTGGGGAGAACTGGACAGTTTTATTCCGCCGCAGCAAATTGAATACCGCTTTGTCGCACAGTTAGGCCTGTCAGTGCTGTGCACAGCCTGGTTTTGGGTGCGTATGCGCCACTACACCTACCGCAAACCGTTCTGGTTCGAGCTGAAAGAAATCGTCAAAACGCTGTTTGTGTTTTCGTTGCTGGATCTGGCGCTAATTGCCTTTTCCAAATGGGACTTCTCGCGCATGGTGTGGGTATTTAGCTGGACCTATGCCCTGCTGCTGCTGCCGCTAATGCGCGCCGGCGTGAAGCGTGCCATCAACCGCGCGGGCCAGTGGCAAAAAGAGACCATTATCATCGGCTCCGGTAAAAACGCCATGGAAGCCTACGCAGCGCTGCAGAGCGAGGAGATTCTGGGCTACAACGTGCAGGCGTTTATCTCGCTGGATGATGAGCCTCACCAGGAAAGTGTTAACGGCGTGCCGGTTATTACCTGGAAAGACATCAACTGGCAAACCATGGACCGTGACAACACGCAATTTATCGTCGCCACCGAATTTGAACAGCAGGTGGTGCGCGATAAATGGCTGAAGTTTCTGTCCAAGATGAAATGCCGCTCAATTTCGGTTATCCCTACGCTGCGCGGTGTGCCGCTGTATGGCACCGATATGTCGTTTATCTTCAGCCATGAAGTGATGATCCTGCGCGTCAGTAACAACCTGGCGAAACGCTCATCGCGTTTCCTCAAGCGCACCTTCGACGTAGTGGTTGCCTCGCTGCTGCTGCTGTTTCTTGCCCCGGTATTCGGTCTGCTGTGCTGGATGGTAAAACGCGATGGCGGGAATGCCATTTACGGCCACGAACGCGTCGGGCAGGATGGCGTGAAGTTTAAGTGCCTGAAGTTCCGTTCAATGGTGACCAACTCGCAGGAAGTGCTGCAGAATCTGCTGGCCACCAGTGCCGAAGCGCGCGCTGAGTGGGATCGTGATTTTAAACTGAAGAACGATCCGCGCATCACCAAAATCGGTGGCTTCCTGCGCAAAACCAGCCTGGATGAACTGCCCCAGCTGTGGAACGTGATTCGCGGCGAAATGAGTCTGGTGGGACCGCGTCCGGTGATTGAAGCCGAACTGGAACGCTACGCGGGCGATGTTGACTACTATCTGATGGCCAAACCGGGCATGACCGGTCTGTGGCAGGTCAGCGGGCGTAACGATATTGACTACGACACACGCGTCTATTTTGACTCCTGGTACGTGAAGAACTGGGCGTTGTGGACCGACATCGCCATTCTGTTCAAAACCGCTGGCGTGGTGCTGCGCCGCGACGGTGCTTACTGATACCCTCGACGCGATGTCTGCGCCGTGCCGGCAGACATCGCCTTTTCGTTTTAGCCCTTTCTTTTTGGTCGCAGACTCATTACCCTTCTCGCCTGTTTAACAGGACGTTACTGGTTCGTAATGCAAAAGTTTACCCTACTCCTTTTGAGCCTGGTGCTGCTGGCACCGCTGGGCATTGATCTCTACCTCCCCACGCTGCCGCAGATTGCCGACGGTCTTAACAGCCCGGTCAGTCTGATCCAGACCACCATTCCGCTGTTTTTGCTGGTGATGGGTATCGGTCAGCTGGTTACTGGTCCGCTGGTGGATAATTTTGGCCGTAAGCCGATCGCGCTGATCGGCCTCGCGCTCTACATCATCGGCAGCGCAGTGGCCGCAACCGCCACCGTCTGGCCGGTGTTCTTCCTGGCGCGCCTGATTCAGGGCTGCGCGGTATGCTGTAGCGCAGTGGTGGCATTCAGCGGCGTGCGCGATCGGCTGAGCGGCGATGCCGCGGCGCGGGCTTATGGTTTCCTCAATGGCGCGCTGAACATCGTGCCGGCGCTGGCACCGCTGCTCGGCGGTATTCTGGCGGAAGCCTATGGCTGGCGTGCGCCCTTCTGGTTCCTGTGCGGTTATGCGCTGGTAATTGGCATTATTGTAGTGGTCGCACTGCCGGAAACGCGTCCGGCGGACACGCTGCGTGTTAACGGGCTGCCACTGGCGCAGTATGCTGCCATCGCCCGGCAGCCGCGCTTTCTCGCTTTCGCCTTTGCCAACGCGGGCGCGCTCGGCATGGTGCTGACCTACGTTTCGCTGGCGCCGCACGTGTTGATGACCGAAGGTGGCCTGACGCCGCTGCAGTTCTCGTTTGCCTTTGGCGCCAACGGTTTCTGGATCATGCTGGTCAGCGCCTTTGTTAATAAAACCATTCGTAAGGCGGGCCGCCCGTTTTGTCTCGCCATGGGGTTTGTCACCATGCTGCTTGGTGCGCTGCTGCTGGTGGCGGGGATGACGCTGTTACCTGCGGACTGGCAAACCCACTGGTCGCTGTACATGATTCCGGTGGCGATCTCGGTGGCCGGCCTGGCCTTCACCGTCGGTCCGGCCACCAGTTATGCGCTGGAGCCCTATCAGCAGCAGGCGGGTGTGGCGGCAGCGCTGCAGGGATTTATTCAGATGGCGGGTGGTGCGGGCGGCAGCCTGGCGATGGTGGCGCTGCCGGTGGCAGAGAAATCAGCGTTAGCGCTGATGATGCTGGTGGGTGCAGCGCTGGCGCTGATCGCCTGGCGCTGCAGTAAGAACATGCATGGTACAGTGACGGCGCTTAACTAAGCGTGACCGGGACGCGCGGCGCGAGTGCACACATCAGCTCGTAGCCTACCGTTCCGGCGGCTTTCGCTACCTCATCAATTTTCACCTCGTTGCCCCACAGCTCCACGCGCGAACCGATACCCGCCTGCGGGCAGGGTTCGAGGTCAATCATCATCATATCCATCGAGATTGCCCCGAGCGTTTGCGTGCGGATACCGTCAACGCTGACCGGCGTACCGGTCGGCGCATGGCGCGGATAGCCGTCAGCATAGCCACAGGCCACAATACCAATACGCTGTGGCGCGGCCGCGTGGTAGCGGTAACCGTAGCCAACGCCCTCGCCGGCACCGATCTGCTGTATGCCAATAATTTCACTGCTGAGCGTCATTACCGGCTGCAGACCGGTACTGGCGATATCCTGCCAGTCGCCGCTCGGTGACGCGCCGTAGAGAATAATCCCGGGCCGCACCCAGTCAAAATGCGCCTGCGGATGCCACAGCGTGGTCGCTGAGTTAGCAAGCGAACGCGGACAGTTCAGCCCTTCCGCCGCCTGTTCGACGCGCTGCATGGGTTCCACCAGCCCCTGCGGGTTTTCCGCATCGGCAAAGTGCGCCATCAGCGTCATTTCCCCCACGTTGGGCAACGCACGCAGCTTGTGCCAGGCCGCCTGTGCCTGTTCCGGACGAAAACCGAGACGGTTCATGCCGCTGTTAATCTTCAGATAAACATCGACTGGCGCCGACAGCTGCGCCTTCGCCAGCGCCTGAATCTGCCAGTTACTGTGTACGCTGGTGGTCAGGCGATAGCGATCGATCAGCGTCAGGTCATCGGCGTGAAAGAAGCCTTCCAGCAGCAGAATCGGCTTTTTCCAGCCCTGCTCGCGCAGCAGGATCGCCTCTTCCATATTCAGCAGCGCGAAACCGTCGGTCTCCGCCAGACTCTGCCATACGCGGGCAAGGCCGTGGCCGTAGGCATTGGCCTTCACCACCGACCAGACGCGCGCGTGCGGTGCCGCCTGACGCACAATCGCCAGATTGTGGCGCAGCGCCTGTTGATTAATGGTGGCACCCGTAGGACGTGACATGTTTTTACTCTCCCTGAAGTATCAGCGCGTCGCGCTGGCATTACGCAGCGGCGATGCCGGGGCCGCAAAGCCCGGCAGATAACGCAGCACCGACAAGTCGTCGGCGGCGATGGCCGGTTTACGTCCCGAAATCAGATCGGCCAGCAACTGGCCGGAACCACAGGCCATCGTCCAGCCCAGCGTACCGTGGCCGGTGTTCAGCCAGAGATTGGTCAGCGGCGTGCGCCCAACAATTGGCGTGCCATCCGGCGTCATCGGGCGCAGTCCGGTCCAGAACGTAGCCTGTTCAACATACCCGCCTTCAGGATAGAGATCGCGGACCACCATCTCCAGCGTTTCACGTCGTGCCGGCAACAGTTTGGTGTTAAAACCAACGATTTCGGCCATGCCACCGACGCGAATGCGGTCATCGAAGCGTGTCACCGCCACTTTATAGGTCTCATCCAGAATGGTGGAGACCGGCGCGCCCTGCGGATCTTTGATCGGAATAGTCAGGGAATAGCCTTTCAGCGGATAGACCGGAATCGACACGATGTCTTTCAGCAGCGCCGTGGAGTAGGAGCCAAACGCCACGACGTAAGCATCGGCTTTGATGACCTCATCGCCGCACTTCACACCATAGATGCGATTGCCTTCGCGCAACAGCTGATCCACCGACGTGTCATATCGGAAAGTGACGCCGGCTGCGGCGGCCATCGCCGCCAGACGCTGGGTAAACAGCTGGCAGTCACCGGTTTCGTCATTCGGCAGGCGCAGGCCGCCGGTCAGCTTGTGCGCGGTACCCGCCAGCGCCGGCTCCACACTGTGCAGCTGATGCGCTTCCAGCAGCTCATAAGGCACACCCGCTTCACGCAGTACCGCGATGTCTTTGCTGGCGCTGTCAAACTGTTGCTGCGTACGGAATAGCTGCAAAGTGCCGCCCTGGCGCCCTTCATAGGCGATGCCGGTGCTACTGCGCAGTGCCTTCAGGCAGTCTCGGCTGTATTCGGCGATGCGCACCATACGGCCTTTGTTTTCCTGGTAGTGACGCATGTCGCAGTTGCGCAGCATATTCCACATCCACTCCAGCTGGAACCTGCTGCCGTCAAGTCGCACCGCCAGCGGTGCGTGTTTCTGAAACATCCACTTTACCGCCTTGAGCGGTACACCGGGCGCCGCCCAGGGTGCCGCATAGCCGGGCGAAATCTGCCCGGCATTGCCGGCACTGGTTTCCAGCGCCGCGCCGGGCTGGCGATCGATTACGGTGACGTCATGCCCCGCCTGCGCCAGATACCACGCACTGGCTACCCCTACGACACCACTACCCAGAATGACTACACGCATAAGCCCCTCATCGCGAAAAGCATAATTAACTGGTATCACCATCGGGTTTAGCATAACCCGATGGCTGAACTGATATTACATTCGACCCTTTCATTTCACATGTTTTTCACTTAACTGCACACTGAAATCATGCGCTCGCGCCAAAATCAGAGTTTTTTGTGCCTTAAAAGCGTTAACCAGCGAATTATTATGCGAAAGGCAGAGCATCTCACTTTTTTCAGGAGAAAGCGCCGCAGTCATATCGCGCGCTTATAAACAGGATTTAATGCTGCAATTTATCAACCAGATAACACATAACCTTATTAGCTACCAAAGCACGCCTATTATGATGATTTTGTACCAAAAGAATTCGATTGAGTTCCCGCATCGGATAAGCGACAGTGGACTATCATTGAAGTGTTCGCTCAGTTTTTTTGGGCTGTCTTTCTCAGGATGAAGCCTTAAACGATCGTGACAGGTGACACTCTGTTGCCTGCCGCTTGCAAAACAGAGGTGCGCTATGACGACAATGTTTGACGAGCCAACCCGCAACAGCAAACGACTCAGTGACGGTCCCGACTGGACCTTTGAACTGCTTGATGTCTACCTGGCGGAGATCGACCGCGTAGCCAAAAGCTATGGGCTCGATACCTACCCGCACCAAATCGAAGTGATCACCTCCGAGCAGATGATGGATGCCTACTCCAGCGTGGGAATGCCCATCAATTATGCCCACTGGTCGTTCGGCAAGAAGTTCATCGAAACCGAGCAGCGCTATAAACATGGCCAGCAGGGACTGGCGTATGAAATCGTCATTAACTCGAATCCCTGTATCGCTTATCTGATGGAAGAGAACACCATGACCATGCAGGCGCTGGTGATGGCGCATGCCTGCTACGGTCACAACTCTTTCTTCAAAAATAACTACCTGTTTCGCAGCTGGACCGATGCCAGCTCAATTGTCGATTACCTGCTGTTCGCGCGTAACTACATCTCTGATTGCGAAGAGCGTTATGGCGTGGAAGAGGTCGAGCGGCTGCTGGACTCCTGTCATGCGCTGATGAACTATGGCGTCGATCGCTATAAACGCCCGCAAAAGATTTCGCTGCAGGAAGAGAAAGCGCGGCAGAAAAGCCGGGAAGAGTATCTGCAGAGTCAGGTCAATACGCTATGGCGTACCCTGCCACGCAAAGAAAAAGAGTTTACTCAGGTCGAGGCGGCGCGCTATCCCTCTGAGCCGCAGGAAAACCTGCTGTACTTTATGGAAAAGAACGCGCCACTGCTGGAGTCGTGGCAGCGTGAAGTGCTGCGCATTGTGCGTAAAGTCAGCCAGTATTTTTACCCGCAGAAACAGACCCAGGTGATGAATGAAGGCTGGGCGACCTTCTGGCACTACACCATCCTGAATCACCTGTACGATGAGGGCAAAGTGTCGGAACGCTTCATGATGGAATTCCTGCACAGCCATACCAACGTGGTGTATCAGCCGCCGTATAACAGCCAGTGGTATAACGGTATCAACCCGTATGCGCTGGGCTTTGCCATGTTCCAGGACATCAAGCGCATCTGTCAGTCGCCAACTGAGGAAGATCGCTACTGGTTCCCGGACATCGCTGGCTCCGACTGGCTGAAGACGCTGCATTTCGCCATGCGCGAGTTTAAAGACGAGAGTTTTATCAGCCAGTTTCTGTCGCCGAAAGTGATGCGGGATTTCCGTCTGTTTACAGTGATGGACGACGATCGCAATAACTATCTTGAGATTGCCGCCATTCATGATGAGGCGGGATATCGTGCGATTCGTCAGCAGCTCTCAGCGCAGTACAATCTGAGCAATCTGGAGCCGAATATTCAGGTGTACAACGTTGACCTGCGCGGTGACCGTTCTCTGACGCTACGCTATGTGCCGCAGCAGCGCGCCCCGCTCGATAAGAGCCGTCGCGATGTGCTGAAGCATGTGCATCGGCTGTGGGGTTTTGATGTCAATCTGGAACAGCAGAACGAAGATGGCAGCGTGGAGCTGCTGGATCGCTGCCCGGCGCGCGGACCAGCGCTTTGAGAGGAAGATAAAACGCGCAGGGTTGCGCTGGACCTGCCGCATCGGCTGCTGCCGGGCCAGGTCCTCGCGCCGCTACGCGGTACCTGCGGCGTTTACGTTACGCCTTACGGACCGGCCGGTATCGGTCATCCTGACCGGCCCGGCCTGATTCCCGCTTCCCACGGGAATCTCCTGGCGCAACGTAAAAGCCTCAGCGCTGCGGATTGCCCTTGCATCAGCCGACGCGTCAGGTCAGTCAAAATTGTGCCCGGCTAAAACCATACCTGGCAGGGCAAACTTAGCGCTTACTGCTCAAATCATCCGGCATGCTTTTCTGCATACTGTGCCAGATTTCACCGCTGCGGCGGCCGTAGTTCCGCACGCTGTCGACGATCTGATCCTGCGTAGGTTGTTTGCCACACAGATCCGCCAGCTGACGATAAAAGTTACGCGCCAGTTCACGCGCTTCCGGATTTGAGAAGTAATGGCGGCCAACGCGGGTGTACAGCCCTTTCAGACCGTTGAGAATCAGGCCGTAAATTGGGTTGCCGGAAGCAAAGGCCAGGCCACGAAACACGCGGTAATCCAGCTCGGTATAGGCTTCAGCCTGATCTTCCTCGCTCAGCGCACTCTCCAGCACTTCACGCGCCTTATCCGGATGATGGCGCAGCGCGCGACTGATAAAGATCGACGCGATATTGGTGCGCACTGACAGCAGGTTATCAATTAACTGCGGCACACTGTCGTGGTCAAGACGGGCGAGCGTTTCGAGGATATTAAGACCAGACGTTTCCCAGAAATCATTGACGCGGGTGGGTTTACCATGCTGAATGGTCAGCCAGCCATCACGAGCCAGCCGCTGCAGCACTTCACGCAGAGTGGTGCGGGTCACGCCGATCAGTTCAGAAAGCTCACGTTCGGCAGGAAGAATCGAGCCCGGCGGAAAACGGCTGTTCCAGATGCTTTCAATTATGTACTCTTCAGCGAATCCTGCAGGGCTCTGTGCCTTAATCACCATAGCATTTATTTCTCGTTGCTTTCTTTGTCGTAATGGCACTCATCATACCAGAGGGGTCATAGCGGAAATAGCCTGCCAGCGGATTAAAAGCGCGCGCTGGCGCAAAATTCAGCCGCTGCGCAGCGAAAAAAGCTGTGGGTTACGCTGCGCTTGCATGGGCGCTTTTGATGCCGTGTGCTAAAAGCCACGATTTTTTGGCGTGAATCAGGGATAAGTCATTTTTATACATGATTTTTTCCCGCTGCCTGGCTGGCACGGGTACGCTTTTGGTTTACACTGCGATGCATTAACGGCTACGGGAAAAGCAATATGTTGCGATACTTGAATCAATGCTCACGCGGACGCGGTGCCTGGTTATTAATGGCCCTGACCGCCCTGGTTTTTGAACTGGTTGCGCTGTTCTTTCAGCACATAATGGGACTGCAACCCTGCGTAATGTGTATCTATGAGCGTTGTGCGTTGTTTGGCGTCATGGGCGCCGGCCTGGTGGGTGCAATTGCGCCTAAAACGCCGCTGCGCTGGGCGGCCATCGCCATCTGGCTCTACAGCGCTTATGAAGGGGTTCGCCTCTCTTATGAGCACACCATGATTCAGCTGCATCCCAACCCGTTTGTGACCTGCGATTTTGCTGCTCGCTTCCCGAGCTGGCTGCCGCTGGATAAATGGCTGCCGGCGGTATTTGTCGCCAGCGGTGACTGCGCCGAACGCGGATGGACTTTCCTGACCTGGAGCATGCCGCAGTGGATGATCGTGATTTTTGCCGCTTATCTGCTGGTGGGCATTCTGGTATTGATTGCGCAACCATTCAAAGCAAAACGTCGCGATCTGTTTGGTCGCTGAGTCCCAGTCAAACTAAGTCTCAGACAAAACAGGCAGCCGCGGCTGCCTGTTGCGTTATCAGCCGTTTCGATCCGGCCGGTCAATAATGTGTTCTTCCCAGTCGCGCACTTCACTCTCGCGCACCGCGATGTAGCGCACCGAAATACGCTGAGCATGCATCGCTTTCTTCGATCCGGCAATCAGCGGGTGCCACGCCGGCAGCGTTTTGCCCTCCCCTAACAGCCGGTAAGCGCAGGTGCGCGGTAGCCAGTTAAAGGTGGTGAGATTCTCGCGCGTCAGCTTGATGCAATCTTCTTCGTACTCGAAGCGACGCTCATAATTGCGGCACTGACAGGTCTTAATGTTGAGCTGATTGCAGGCGACATTGGTGAAGTAAATCTCATCGGTATCCGCATCCTGCAACTTATTCAGACAGCACTGTCCACAGCCGTCGCACAGCGATTCCCACTCTGCGTCGTTCATTTGGTCCAGGCGTTTGGTCTGCCAGAAAGGTTGGTCGGTCATGATAGCGGTCCGGGTTGAGCAACAAGACCGCACCTTATAAAGCTTCAGGTGCGGTGATGCAAGTATTACAGTACGCGGGTGCTGATACCGTGACCGGCCAGCGACACTTCCAGCTTATCGCCGGAGCGTAGCGGGCCCACGCCTTCAGGCGTGCCGGTCAGCACCACGTCACCGGCGCGCAGCGTGAAGTACTGGCTCATGTAAGCAATCAGCGGCAGAATTTTGTGGATCATATCTGCCGTAGTGCCGTGCTGGCGCACCTCGCCGTTAATGACCAGCTTCAGTTCGGCATCCTGCGGATCGACGCTGAATTCAGCCGCCGGGATAAACCCGGACAGCGGACAGGAGTTATCGAAACTCTTGGCGCGCTCCCATGGCTGACCGGCTTTCTTAAACCCGGCCTGCAGATCGCGCAGCGTTAAATCCAGCGCGACGCCATAACCGGCAATCGCTTTCGCCACGTGCTCTTCACTGGCCTGCTTCAGGGTAGCGCCAATCAGCACCGCCAGCTCCACTTCATGATGCACCTCACCAAAGCTGGCCGGGATCGACAATGGCTGCCGCAAATCGCACACCGCGGTTTCCGGTTTGATAAACACCACCGGCTCACTCGGGGTGGCGCTGCCCATCTCTTTAATATGCTTTGCATAGTTGCTGCCGACGCACACCACTTTGCTGACCGGATAATCCAACAGCGCGCCCTGCCAGTTACGATGCTGATACATGCTAATCCCCTGCTTGAGTTGTGTTAGGTGCCAGCCGCGCTGGCGAAGATGTCTCATCAGCCGCCGGAACGTGGCAGGCTGCTGAGCACTATATTAGCGGGTTTATCGCGGCGCACGTGACGGAAAGCGGCAAAAGCCGTTTCCCTGTTCATCAGGTCCGCCGCTTAAGACAACGATTATTGCCCACAATAATGGGTTAAGGTGAGCAATTAAATTAATGCCGAAGCACTGATTATATTTACAGGATATATTTTTACAGATGAATCTGAATTAAACTTTTTTACCCTGTTCAAGATGAATGTTGAGCAGACTTTCAACCGGTGGTGGGATCTGCAAATAATAACCTTGTTCGCTTAAACCCTGCTTCACTTTATTGATGTCAGCGTTGGCCAGCCTGTCGCGCTGGTCGAGGGACAGCACCATCGCCAGTTGCGGTTTACCAAAGCCACGCAGCAGTTCTTCCGGGACGCGCGAAAAATCGTCTTTTTTTTCTACATACAGATAAGTCTGGTCGCGTTGCGGGCTTCTATAGATCACACAAAACATATTTTTTACTCGAATTAACTAAGGGCGTCACTTGCCTGAATATAGCAGTAACTATAACATGCTTGCAGAACTTCGAATATTGACCCGCGGGTGTTAATGACGATTTTATCGGCGTTTACTTCAGGGTCGTAAAACAGGACTGAGTCAGGACAGATGTCGCAATCGCCAATCGAATTCAAGGGCAGCAGTTTTACCCTGTCAGTTGTTCATCTGCACCATTCGCAACCCGAGGTGATTCGTCAGGCGCTGCAGGACAAAATCGACCAGGCCCCGGCTTTTCTGCACAACGCGCCGGTGGTGCTGAACGTGTCAGCCCTGAACGGTGACATCAACTGGAAGCAGATGCAGCAGGCCGTCAGCGCCACCGGCTTACGCATTGTGGGCGTGAGCGGCTGTAAAGATGAAGCCCTGAAAAAGATGATTGCCCGCGCTGGCCTGCCGGTGCTGTCAGAGGGTAAAGAGAACCGCAAACGCGCTGATGCGCCCGCGCCGGAGCCGGAAGCGGTCGCGCCGCCGGTCAGCGAACCGGCCAGCAAAACGCGTATCATCAATACGCCAGTGCGTTCCGGTCAGCAGATTTACGCGCGCAACGCCGATTTGATCGTCACCAGCAGCGTCAGCGCCGGTGCCGAACTGGTGGCTGACGGCAACATTCATATTTACGGCATGATGCGCGGCCGCGCGCTGGCCGGTGCCAGCGGCGATCGCGACTGCCAGATTTTTTGCACCAACCTGTCAGCAGAGTTGGTCTCCATTGCCGGCGAATACTGGATCATGGACCAGATCCCGGCAGAATTCTTTGGTAAAGCTGCGCGCCTGTGCCTTAAAGAGGGCGCGCTCACCATCCAGACACTTAATTAGGCCCCTTTTCTTTCGTTAAGGAAATCAACATTTATGGCACGCATCATTGTAGTTACATCGGGTAAAGGGGGCGTTGGCAAGACCACGTCAAGCGCGGCCATCGCCACAGGGTTAGCGCAGAAAGGCAAAAAAACCGTGGTGATCGATTTCGATATCGGTCTGCGTAACCTCGATCTGATCATGGGCTGTGAGCGCCGCGTGGTGTATGACTTTGTCAACGTTATTCAGGGCGATGCGACGCTGAATCAGGCACTGATTCGCGACAAGCGCACCGAGCAGCTTTATATTCTGCCCGCCTCACAAACCCGTGATAAAGATGCCCTGACCCGCGAAGGCGTGGAAAAAGTGCTGAACGACCTGGCGGCAATGGACTTCGATTTTATCGTCTGCGACTCGCCGGCCGGTATCGAAACCGGTGCGCTGATGGCGCTGTATTTCGCGGATGAAGCAATCATTACCACCAACCCGGAAGTCTCTTCCGTGCGTGACTCAGACCGTATTCTCGGCATCATCTCGTCGAAATCGCGTCGCGCTGAAAACAGCGAAGAGCCGGTAAAAGAGCACCTGTTACTGACCCGCTATAACCCGGGACGCGTAACGCGTGGCGACATGCTGAGCATGGAAGACGTGCTGGAAATCCTGCGCATCCCTCTGGTCGGCGTGATTCCGGAAGATCAGTCGGTGCTGCGCGCGTCTAACCAGGGTGAGCCCGTGATCCTCGATGCAAACTCTGACGCCGGTAAAGCTTACGCTGATACCGTAGATCGCCTGCTTGGCGAAGAACGCCCCTTCCGCTTTATCGAAGAAGAGAAGAAGGGTTTCCTGAAACGCCTGTTCGGGGGATAACCAATGGCATTACTTGATTTCTTTTTATCCCGTAAGAAGAACACAGCCAACATAGCCAAGGAAAGGCTGCAGATTATCGTGGCCGAACGCAGAAGGGGCGACAGTGAGCCCCACTATCTGCCGCAGCTGAAGCGCGATATCCTGGAAGTGATCTGTAAATACGTGAAAATTGACCCGGACATGGTCACGGTGCAGCTGGATCAGAAAGGAGATGATATCTCCATCCTCGAGCTCAACGTGACGCTGCCGGAGACGGAAGACGTTCCTAAATGATTGTAGCGGGTTCCTGATTTTCCCCTGCGTGGTTGCGCAGGGGAAAACGTTCCGCTTACAGCGTGTGTAAAATCTCGTCGATACCGGCTTTCAACACCTCACCCCGCCAGCCTGCCAGCAGTTCCGGCGGACGCGTGGCGCTTTTCAGTCCCCAGTGCACGCTCAACACCTGGTTAATCTGGCGCCGTGATGCTAACAGCTCCTGACTGTAACCGGTCTGCTCACTCACCTGCTGCACCAGCGCTTTAATCGCTTTGAACGCCTGCTTGTAATGCGCGTGGTCAATCAGATTAGGCAACGGCGGCGGTAACGCGGACTCATCCAGCGCCTGCGCCTCTGCCACCATCGCCACCAGCGCCTTGCCGTGGAAGCGGATTTCATGACCGTTCAGGCCGAGATGATCCAGCTCGCCAAGGCTGCCGGGCATAAAGCGCGCGACTTTCCACAGGTTCTCTTCGCGCACCACAAAATTCACCGCCATGTCTTTCTGCCGGGCGAGGTTGAGACGCCACGCGGCCAGACGCTGCAGCACCGCCAGCTGGCGCGGACGCAGCTGCCACGCATTGGTGATATCGCGCCACGCCTCTTCCGGCTGCAGCACGTCAAGACGGCGCTGACACAGCGTAGCGCATTCACTCAGCGCCGCCGCCATGTTGCCTGCCGCTTCGGTTTGCGCCACCAGCTGATGGGCGATCGGCAGCAGATAAGCCACATCGGCCGCAGCGTATTGGCACTGCCGCTCGGTGAGCGGACGCGCCAGCCAGTCGGTGCGCGCTTCGCTCTTATCCAGCTCAATCTGGTTGAAATGATTGACCATCGCGGCAAAGCCCCACGACAGCGGCTGCCCGGCAAAAGCGGCCAGAATCTGCGTATCGATCATCGGCTCCGGCAGACAGCCGAAACGATGCAGGAAGACTTCGAGGTCTTCCCCGCCGGCGTGCAGGAACTTGGTCAGCTGACGATCCTGCAGCAGCGCAATAAACGGTGCCCAGTCACTGATGGTTAACGGATCGATCAGAACCAGTTGCTCGCCATCGAAGAGCTGGATCAGGCCAAGCTGCGGATAGTACGTGCGGGTGCGCACGAATTCGGTATCCAGCGCCACGGCGCGATGCTGACGGGCCTGCTGGCATACGGCGGCCAGCTGGTCATTGTGGTCGATCAGGGTGTAATTCACGTTGTCTTTCTCGCTGCGACAAACCTCGCACAGCGCTCCATGTTAAAAGCAATAAAAACGCCGGACGGTGCCGGCGTTAACCTGAGCATTCAGCGGAAGCCAGTACTACGCTTCGCGCTTCGCCTCGTCGCGCAATTCGCGACGTAAAATTTTACCGACGTTGGTCTTCGGCAGCTCATCACGAAACTCGATAATTTTCGGCACTTTATAGCCGGTGAGCTGACGGCGACAATGATCCAGAACTTCCTCTTTCGTCAGCGACGGATCTTTTTTCACGATGCACACTTTCACCGCTTCGCCGGAGAGATCGCTCGGCACGCCAATGGCCGCCGCTTCGCGCACCTTGGCGTGCTGCATCAGCACATCTTCGATTTCGTTAGGATACACGTTAAAGCCGGACACCAGAATCATGTCTTTTTTACGATCGACGATGCGGATAAACCCTTCAGCGTCCACGGTAACAATATCACCGGTGTGCAGCCAGCCATTTTTCAGCACTTCCTCGCTGGCATCCGGCCGCTGCCAGTAGCCAACCATGACCTGCGGCCCGCGAATACACAGTTCACCCGGTTCGCCCGGCGGTACGTCGTGATCTTCATCATCGACTATACGCACGTCGGTGGACGGAACCGGCAAACCGATGCTGCCGGTGTGGCAGGTAATATCATACGGATTAACCGACACCAGCGGTGAGCATTCGGTGAGTCCGTAGCCCTCCAGCAGATAGTGCCCGGTGAGTTTCTCCCAGCGCTCAGCCACCGCTTTCTGCACCGCCATGCCGCCGCCGGCAGACAGACGCAGCGTGGAGAAATCCAGCTGGTTAAAATTGGCATCGTTCAGCAGGGCGTTGAACAACGTATTAACACCGGTGATGGCGGTAAAGGGAAATTTGCTCAGCTCTTTAACGAAGCCGGGAATATCACGCGGATTGGTAATCAGCAGGTTGGTGCCGCCCAGGTCGAGGAACAGCAGACAGTTCACCGTCAGGGCAAAGATGTGATAAAGCGGCAGCGCGGTCACCACCTGCTCCTGACCGGCGCGCAGCAGTTTACCGTAGGTGGCTTTGGTCTGTTCCAGATTAGCCTGCATGTTGCCGTGGGTCAGCATGGCGCCTTTCGCCACGCCGGTGGTGCCACCAGTGTACTGCAGAAATGCCAGATCCTGATTACTGATCACAGGACGATGATAGCTCATCTGCTCGCCCTGCTGCAGCGCATGACGGAACGGTACCGCCCCTGGCAGATGGTATTTCGGTACCAGCTTTTTCACATATTTTACGACAAAGTTCACCAGCGTGGCTTTTACCGGCGCCAGCTGATCGCCCATGCGCGTCAGCATCACGTGCTTAACCGGGGTTTCCGCGACCACTTTTTCCAGCGTATGGGCGAAGTTGGAGACAATGACAATCGCACTGGCACCGCTGTCGTTAAGCTGGTGCTTCAGCTCGCGCGGCGTGTACAACGGGTTAACATTCACCACCACCATACCGGCACGCAGGACGCCAAACAGCGCCACCGGATACTGCAGCAGATTCGGCATCATCAGCGCGACGCGATCGCCCTGCTGCAAGCCTAATCCCTGTTGCAGCCAGGCCGCAAAAGCACGGCTCTGCTGCTCCAGCTGGCGGTAAGTCATTGGCTGGCCCATGTTAATGAAAGCCACCTGATCGGCATAACGTTGCGCTGCGTGTTCGAAAAGATCGACCAAAGAGGGATAACGGTCTGCGTTAATTTCCGCTGGGACATCTGGCGGATAGCGTTTCAGCCAAACCTTGTTCAAAGATTCACCCCGATATTCTTGTTGCGTAGCCATCGCCGCCTCTGCAATCAGTGTTGTTAACAATATTTTAACTGATTGTACCAGTTTGCCTGTTCCGGCATTTTCAGGTTGCGAGGCGCATCACTAAATTTCGCGCATCGGTTGCGCGCCCAATAAAAAGGCCCGTTCGCGAGCACCGCGACCGGGCCGTAAATAAAACTGTTTAGCGCTATTCGGTAAGAATGGTCTCGACCTGCGCCGGACCGCCGGTGTTCATGCCCCAGTAGGGGTTAGGGCCCCAATAGCCGGGATGGCGACGCGTCGGCCCGTACCAAATCCATGGATCGATCGGCTGCGGCGGCGTCATCACCTGCTGAGTCAGATGCCAGCGCTGATAACCGCGCACATCAATCACCACAAAGGTGTAACTGGCTTTGCCAATTTCCCCTTTCTCGGTGCCTTTGATGTTGCCCAGCACCGTGACGTACTGATTATTGACGTCGATCGGATCAACAAAGCCATGAATGTCCGCATAAATGCGGCCAATTGAGGCAGCGCCGAGGCGCGGTCGCGCGCTGTCATCCAGCGGCTGAGTAGCAATTTCCAGCCGGGTCAGGCCGTTGAGGTTGGTCACCTTCACGACTTTGCCGCCGAAGCGCGACTCCTGGCCGACATACAGCTGCGGCGCATTCATCACGCGTAATAAATCCTGCTGTGGAAGTTGAGAACTCCCTTTAATGGCATCCGGCACTGACACGCAGCCGCTGAGCAACAGCGCACAGGCTAACAGAGCGCCAGACATCCCTTTACGACTAATTGGCATAGCACTTCTCCTGTTATTTCTCCGTTAGACTGAAGGCGCAAAAATAAGTTGCGTAGGCGCCTAGCGCCCCGGCAATTTTTTCCATGCCACGTCATTGCGCAGATAAACCGGCTCAGCATTTTCCACCGCCACGCTATCGCCGCGCTGCCAGGCGCTGAGCGCCAGCGGCAGCATATCTTCTGCGGCAGGCAGCGTGACCGTGGTGGTCAGCAGTTGTGCCCCGGTCGTGCCAGCCAGCAGCTGCGGATAAGCCTGCCAGCCGGTGCCGACGGTGGCCCACTCGCCGCTCAGCTGCGCGATGCGCGCCTGTGCCGCTTCCGGCTTGAGTACGGCTTCGCTCTCAGCGCCCTGCCACTCGCCCTGCTCATCACGCTGATACTCTGCCCAATAGACTTCACCCATGCGCGCATCAATCGCCGCCAGCACGCGCGTTACCCCGGTCACACGCCAGGCGCCCTGCGCCATGGTTGCCAGCGAGGATACGCCAATCATCGGCAGATTTGCGCCCAGCGCCAGGCCCTGCGCAATGCCAATGCCGATGCGCACGCCGGTAAAACTGCCGGGCCCGCGGCCAAACGCCAGTGCGTCCAGCGCGCTCAGCGCCAGCGACTGCGCCTGCAGCAATTCCTGCACCAGCGGCAGAATACGTTGAGTATGATCGCGGGGCGCGATTTCGAAGCGGGCATCGATCTGCTGCTGATTCAGCAGCGCGGCAGAACAGGCTTCTGTCGCGGTGTCCAGGGCTAAAATTCGGGCGGACATAACAACCTCAGAGAATCAAAATGGCGCGCATCTTACCACAGCCTGGCACAAATTAGTGCTGCTCTGGCGGACGCACAAAGTCAATCGCACGCTGTAAATCGCGGGTGCGCGGTGTCGGCGGCAGGCTATTAAGGAACAGACCGCCATACGGACGCGACACCAGCCGCTGGTCACAAATCACCAGCACGCCGCGATCGTCGGTATCGCGAATCAGACGGCCCACGCCCTGCTTGAGGGTGATCACCGCGTCCGGCAGCTGCACATCGTTAAACGGATCGCCGCCGCGCAGACGGCAATCCTCCATGCGCGCCTTCAGCAGCGGATCTTCCGGCGAGGTAAACGGTAGCTTGTCGATGATCACCAGCGACAGCGCATCACCGCGCACGTCAACGCCTTCCCAGAAGCTGCTGGTGGCCACCAGCAGTGCATTGCCGGCATCAAGAAACTGTTTGAGCAGCTGGCCTTTGCTGGTTTCGCCCTGCAACAGCACCGGCAGGGTCATGGAGGCGCGGAACTCCGCCGCCAGCTCGCGCATCATTTTGTGCGAGGTGCACAGGAAGAAACAGCGCCCTTTGTTGGCTTCAATCAGCGGTTTCATCATGCGTGCCAGCTGACGCGCACCGCCAGGATAGTTGGGTTCCGGCATGTTGCGCGGCACGCACAGCAAGGCCTGCTGCGCATAATCAAACGGACTTTCAAGGATTAGGGTGCGGGCATTATCCACGCCGAGCCGGCTGGCGAAGTGGCTCATCTGTTCGTTGACCGCCAGCGTCGCTGAGGTAAACACCCACGCCGCTTTGCGTCCGTCCATCACTTCGCGGAAGCGCTCCGCGACCGACAGCGGCGTCAGCGCCAGCGTAAAGTGCCGGCTGCTGCATTCGTACCAGTAGCTGAAGCCCGGTTCATCAATCGCACGTAAACGCTTGAGCCGGGTGCGATACAGCGCGGCACGCTCGAAGGCAGCATCCAGCAGCGCGGAACGGCCCAGCGACAGTTTAATCACGTCGTAACACAGCTCGAGCGCATCATCCAGCAGCGTAAACATACGCATAATATTGATGTCGCTCAGCAGGTCACGCAGATTGCCGCGAAAACCGGGCTCGCCCAGCGTCAGGCGGAAATCCTGTGCGCACTGCGCCAGCCGGTCGGCGGATTTCTGCAGCTGCTGCACATCGCGCACCTCGGTGCGGTAGGCAAGGATAATGTCTTTGGCGAGATCCTGCAGTTGCCGGCTCGACAGCTGCTGACCAAAATACTGGCTGGCAATATCCGGCAGCTGGTGCGCTTCATCGAAGATCATCACGTCGGCTTCCGGGATCAGCTCGCCAAATCCCCCCTCTTTGACCACCAGGTCGGCGAGGAACAGGTGATGGTTCACCACCACCACATCCGCATCCATCGCTTTTTTGCGCGCCTTCACCACGAAGCAATCTTTATACAGCGGGCAATCGCTGCCGAGGCAGTTATCGTTGGTGCTGGTAACGTAAGGCCAGATCGGGCTGTCTTCCGCAACGCCGGCGCAGCTGCTGACGTCGCCATCAACGGTCTCCGAAGACCAGCTGCGCACGTTAATCAGATCGCCGAGCGCCTGCACGCTGAGATCGCCGCCAGTCTGATTTTGCTGCTCCAGCCGTTCCAGGCACAGATAGTTTGAGCGCCCTTTGAGCAGCGCGGTTTTGCCGCTGAACGCCAGGGCGCGGGCAATGGTCGGCAGATCGCGGTTGTAGAGCTGATCCTGCAACGCTTTGGAACCGGTCGATACAATGACTTTTTTCTTCGCCCGCAACGCCGGTGCCAGATACGCATAGGTTTTACCGGTGCCGGTGCCGGCCTCGACCACCAGCTCGCCTGCCTGCTGCACCGCTTCGCTCACTGCCTGCGCCATTTCGCGCTGTGCCGCGCGCGGCTTAAAGCCGGGAATCGCCTGCGCTAACGCGCCATCCGCTGCAAAATCGTCTGCCACACATCCTCACCGATTGCTCTTAAAACACCTGTAATTATGTCAGGATTCACCGCAGGCGACCACAACAGATGACAGCCGGCCATGGGATATGGCAGGCTAACGCAGCAAAAATAAAGGAGAACAGCATGACCATTACGCGTATTGATGCCGAGCACCGCATGTCCGAAGCGGTTGTACATGACCAGACCGTGTATTACACCAGCGTGCCGGAGAATCTGGATGACGATGCGGAAGCGCAAACCGCCAACGCGCTGGCGGTGATTGACCGCATCCTGACGCGCGTGGGTTCGGATAAAAGCAAAATTCTCGACGCAACCCTTTTCCTGGTAGACAAAGAGGACTTTGCCGCGATGAACCGCGCCTGGGATGCGTGGGTCTCGCCGGGTAATGCGCCGGTACGCTGCACGGTGCAGGCCGGCCTGATGAATCCGCGCTATAAAGTGGAAATTAAAATCATCGCCGCGTTATAACGCTTGCCGGGCGCTACTCGTCGTCTTCGTCCTCTTCGAAGCGCGCCCGAATCGCTTCGCCCTGATGGTTCTGGCGAATTTCCTGCGCCACCTGCGCAATCGCCTGCCCGCTGGACATGCCGCCGGCCATCAGTTCCTGAATACGTTCCACTGCCTGCTGCTGCTGTTCGTGCGATAAAGCCGGAAGACCTGAAAACATGATGCACTCCTGTAATGGGGGGACGCATTATTCCACGCTGAACAAACAGGTGCCAGCAGCAAAAAAATATGCCAGGCTACGCGCCTGCCTGCTGAACTGATTTAGCCAAACGAACGTGAAAACCCTCTCGCTACAGTATACGCCCGATACACTTTTACACCGTTTTTCCACGCTGGCGCACCGCCCGTGGGCGATGCTGCTGACCTCTGGTCACGCCGAGCACGCGGATAACCGTTTCGATATTCTCACCGCCGACCCGCGGGTGACCCTGACAACGCGCGGTGACAGCACCGCCATCGACGACGGCACCGGCATCAGCCACTCCACCGCCGATCCGCTGCAGCTGGTGCAGCAGCAGCTGGACGCGCTGGGCATCCGGCCGGCGTTTGATGCGAATCTGCCGTTCCAGGGCGGCGCGCTGGGTCTGTTTGGTTATGACCTCGGTCGCCGTTTCGAAACGCTGCCGCAGCGGGCGCAGCAGGATTTACACACGCCGGATATGGCGGTGGGCATTTATGACTGGGCGCTGATTGCCGATCACCATCGCCAGACGCTAACGCTGATTGCCCTGCACGACGCGGAGCAGCGCTGGCAGTGGCTACAGGCGCTGGCGGTGCCGCAGCCCACACCTTTTGCCCTGACCAGCGACTGGCAGGCCAATATGAGCTATGCGCAGTATGCCGCGCGTTTCCAGGCGGTGCAGGCCTACATTCAGGCGGGCGATTGCTACCAGGTTAATCTGGCGCAGCGTTTTCAGGCCAGCTATCGCGGCGATGAGTGGCAGGCGTTTTTACGTCTCAACCGCGCCAACCGCGCGCCGTTCAGCGCCTTCCTTCGTCTGCCGCACAGTACCGTGCTGAGCCTGTCGCCGGAGCGTTTTCTCTCGCTGCAGCAACAGCAGATTGAAACCCGGCCGATTAAAGGCACGCTGCCGCGCCTGGCCGATCCGCAGGCCGATCGGCTGCAGGCGGAGAAACTGGCCAGCGCCGAAAAAGATCGGGCGGAAAACCTGATGATTGTGGACCTGCTGCGTAATGATATTGGCCGCGTCGCCGAGCCAGGCAGCGTCAGCGTGCCGGAGCTGTTCGTAGTGGAGCCGTTCCCGGCGGTGCATCACCTGGTGAGCACGGTGCGGGCCAGACTGCCAGACGTGCTCTCCGCTACCGATTTGCTGCGCGCCTGTTTCCCCGGCGGCTCCATTACCGGTGCGCCCAAGATCCGCGCCATGGAGATCATCGAAGAACTCGAACCGCAGCGGCGCAATGCGTGGTGCGGCAGTATCGGCTACATCAGCCTGTGCGGACGTATGGACAGCAGCATTACCATCCGCACGCTGATTGCCGAAAACCAGCAGCTGTACTGCGCGGCGGGCGGTGGTCTGGTGGCTGACAGCGATGCTGAGGCGGAATATCAGGAGACGCTGCACAAGCTCAACCGTATTCTGCCCTGTCTGCGTGATGAGGCGTGATATGGAGCTGACGCTGGCGCAGTTTCTCAGTCGCTTTGTGCTGCAGCCGCCGCTGGCGACCGCGCACAGCGTGATCAGCGGACGCCGTGCCGCGGTGCTGGTGCCGGTAATTGATGGCGACCAGCCCGAACTGCTGCTGACCCGCCGCTCCGCGCTGCTGCGCAAACATGCCGGGCAGGTGGCGTTCCCCGGCGGCATGATGGATGCCACTGACGATTCGCTGATCGCCACCGCGCTGCGTGAAGCGCAGGAAGAAGTGGGCATCGCGCCGCAGCAGGTGCGGGTGGTCGGCGTGCTACCGCCGGTCACCAGCAGTACCGGTTTCGCCGTCACGCCCGTGGTCGGTATCATCCCGCCGAACCTGCCGCTGCGGCTTAACCCGGATGAAGTTGAAAGCGCCTTTTCCATGCCGCTCGCCGAGGCGCTGCGGCTGGGGCGCTACAGCGGACTAACGCTGCGCCGCGGTCATCGCCAGCACCAGGTGTGGCTGTCATGGTATGAGGATTATTTTATCTGGGGCATGACCGCCGGTATCCTGCGCGCGCTCGGTCAGCAGATCGCCCTGCCCTGATCCCCCGTCCCGTTTCACCCTGCCCGAAAAATTGATCCCGTTCACATCCGGGGACACGGATAACTATTTCTGTGGTTTATAATTAATTTATTTCATGCGAAAAGCTGCTCGCTGCTGCCCGCTGGCGATTACTATTAGCCGCATTAACGGCCTGCGCCGTAGAAAAGAAGATTTGTGAGGAGCGTCACCGGTGATAAGTGTTTTTGACATGTTCAAAGTGGGTATCGGCCCGTCCAGTTCGCATACCGTCGGCCCGATGAAAGCGGGCAAGCAGTTTGTTGACCTGCTGATCGAGCAGGGCAAGCTGCAGGACGTGACGCGCGTGGCGGTGGACGTCTACGGCTCACTGTCGCTCACCGGTAAAGGACACCACACCGACATTGCCATCATTATGGGTCTGGCCGGCTTTGAGCCTGCCAGCGTCGACATCGACAGCATTCCGGCGTTTATCAAAGATGTCGAAACGCGTGAGCGGCTGCTGCTGGCACAGGGCGCGCGGGAGGTCGACTTCCCGCGTGACGGCGGCATGGTCTTCCGCAGCGAAAACCTGTCGCTGCATGAAAACGGCATGACCCTGTACGCTTTTGCCGGTGATCGTCTGCTTGAGCGCAAAACCTATTACTCGATTGGCGGCGGCTTTATCGTCGACGAAGCGCACTTTGGTGAGTCAGTGCTGGATGAGGTCGCCGTACCCTACCCGTTCCATTCAGCCAAAGAGTTGCTCAGCCACTGCCGCGATACCGGCATGTCGCTTTCCGGGCTGGTGATGAAAAACGAGCTGGCGCTGCACAGCCGTGACGAGATTTACGCTTATTTTGGCAACATCTGGCAAACCATGCAGGCGTGTATCGATCGTGGCCTGAATACCGAAGGGGTGCTGCCGGGGCCGCTGCGCGTGCCGCGTCGGGCGGCGTCGCTGCGACGTCTGCTGGTCTCCTCGACCAAACACTCCAACGATCCGATGAACGTCATCGACTGGGTCAATATGTTTGCGCTGGCGGTGAATGAAGAGAATGCGGCCGGTGGTCGTGTGGTCACTGCACCGACCAACGGTGCCTGCGGTATCGTGCCGGCGGTGCTGGCGTATTACGATCACTTCATCGAAACGGTCACGCCGGATATCTTTATCCGCTACTTCCTCGCCTCGGGCGCGATTGGCGTGTTGTACAAAATGAACGCTTCGATTTCCGGTGCCGAAGTCGGCTGCCAGGGCGAAGTAGGCGTGGCCTGCTCAATGGCCGCCGCTGGCCTCGCTGAACTGCTGGGAGCCAGCCCGGAGCAGGTGTGTGTTGCCGCTGAAATCGGCATGGAACACAACCTCGGACTGACCTGCGATCCGGTCGCCGGTCAGGTACAGGTGCCGTGCATTGAGCGTAACGCCATTGCTTCGGTGAAAGCGATCAACGCCGCGCGGATGGCGCTGCGCCGCACCAGCGCGCCGCGCGTATCGCTGGATAAGGTGATCGAGACGATGTACGAGACCGGCAAAGACATGAACGCTAAATATCGTGAGACCTCGCGCGGCGGTCTGGCGATTAAGGTGCAGTGCGACTGACCGGCAACGTCGCATTTCGCTGCTGACAATTGCAGCGATCGGCCATTATTTCTGCAATGGCCTCTACCTCCGCGTTATCAAACCAGATACATTATTTTTGCGCGCGACCTCTACCGGTCGCGCGATTTTTTAGTGCCGCTTTTTTTCTCCAGCCGCGCTAAATTTGGCCGCCGCCATGCCGATAACTTTCACGTTAATTTGGTCTCATTCTTTGTCTTAGCAAGGTGGTTACTGATGCTCCTTCCCCAGCAATTTGTGGGTCAATTTCGCCGTAAGCGCCTGCTTATTGCGTTGGTGATCGCGTCGCTGGTTCTCATTCTTACGCTGACTTTTCGCTACATCGAAGAGAAGTCACGCATTGAGCAGCAGTCCCTTAACTTTGCCACCCGCGCGATTGAGCGCTTTGACCGCATGTTTTCGCCGCTGGACGTCTCCGCCAACAACACGCTGGGGCTGGTGGGTGTGCCCTGCACGCAGGTGCGCTACCCGCTGATTGAGAAGATCGCGGCGCTGCAAACCGTGCGTACCGTACTGCTGGTGCAGGACGATACCATCTACTGTTCGAGTATTTATGGCCCGCGCCACATCTCGTTCAGCCAGACCTATCCCGAGCTGGCGATCAACAACCAGCGCATGATGCTGTCCACCGACGACTACCTGCTAAAAGGTTCGCCGGTGCTGCTGCTGTGGACGCCAAAGTCGCTGGATAACCAGGACGGCCTGCTGCAGATCATCAATATTGAACTGATGACCAACTATCTGCTGGAGCCGCAGCTGCCGTGGGTGGAGCGCGCGATCTTTAACGTAGGCGGACAGAGCCTCGAATATGGTAATCCGCTGATCGAGCATACCGTGCCGTCCGATGACGAAGTGGCGTACGATCAGGCCTCACTGCGTTATCCCTACAGCATTACGCTGTACGGTCCCTCTCCGGCGCGACTGGCGCTCAACACTCTGCCGTCTCAGCTGCCGCTGGCGGTGCTGCTGAGCCTGCTGCTGGGCTATATCGTCTGGCTGGCCACCGCCAATCGCATGAGCCTGAGCTGGCAAATCAGCTATGGCATCACCGCCAACGAATTTATGGTCTACTGCCAGCCGCTGATCAATGCCCGCAGCGGCGACTGCGATGGTATCGAGCTGCTGCTGCGCTGGCACAATCCGCGCCAGGGCTGGATTGCACCGGACGTATTTATTCCGCTGGCCGAACGCCAGAACCTGATTGCACCGCTGACGCGCTTTGTGATTGCCAGAGTCGTCGCGGAGTTGCCTAATCTGCCACAGTGCCCGGCTTTCCATATCGCGATTAACGTCGCGGCCAGCCACTTCCGCGATCGCCTGATTGTTGAGGATCTACAGCGCTACTGGTGGCCCGCCAATCCCCTGCCGAAACTGGTGGTGGAGCTGACCGAGCGCGATGCGCTGCCGGTCATCGACCAGACGGTCGTGGCGCAGCTGCATGAAATTGGCGTGCGGCTGGCGATTGATGATTTCGGCACCGGCCACAGTTCGCTGGCCTATCTGAAAGACCTGAAGCCGGACGTGCTGAAAATCGATAAAATTTTTACCGCCGCGATTGGTACTGACGCGATCAACGCCACGGTAACGGATATGGTGATTTCACTGGCGCAGCGGCTGAATATCGCGCTGGTCGCGGAGGGCGTGGAAACCGCCGAGCAGGCGCATTATCTGCGCGAGCGCGGCGTGGATCATCTGCAGGGTTACTACTATGCGCGCCCGATGCCGATTGAGGACTTTCCGCAATGGCTGGTGCAGCATCAGGCGCAGCTGGGCGCCTGATGCCGGACGACATCAGGCGTCGCCCTCTTCCTCGTCATGGTGCGGCTTGTCTTTGGTGACGCGCACCAGATCGATACGGTAGTCCGTGGCTTCGATAATCTGGAAGTGCAGCGGTGGCAAATCGATAATCTCGCCCGGCAGCGGCAGCTGTCCCTTCTGCTCAATCAACAGGCCGGCCAGCGACGCGTGATCTTCATCCGGATCGACCAGCTCATGGTGGTCCAGCAGCTGCTGCAGCGAGTGCAGATCGGTACCGCCCTTCACCAGCCAGCCGTCGCCATCCGCCACAACATCCGGCGTTTCGTCTTCGTCCGGGAACTCACCGGCAATCGCTTCCAGCACGTCCAGCGGCGTAATCAGGCCCTGCACCACACCAAATTCGTTGGTGACGATGACGAAGCTCCCTTTAGCGCGACGCAATACGCCCAGCAGGTTAATCGGATCCAGCGTTTCCGGCACCACAATCGGCGGCGTGTTGGCCGCGAAGGTCGCGACATCCATACCGTGCTCCAGCGCCACCAGCAGCTCTTTCGCGCGCACCACGCCGATGATCTCATCCAGCTCGCCGCGACACACCGGGAACAGACTGTGTGGCGTATCCAGCAGCTGAATGCGGATCTCATCCAGCGGACGCGAGACGTCAACCCACGAGATATCGCCGCGCGGCGTCATGATGCTGCGAATCGAACGCTGTGACAGCGTCAGCACGCCGTTAATCATGTAACGCTCTTCGTCTTTAAACGCTTCCTGCGGCATCGCTTCCGTCAGTGACGCTTCTTCGGTATGCGCCGGCTGGTTACGCTGGCGCCCGCCCATCAGACGCAGAATCGCTTCGGCGGTACGTTCACGCATCGGACGGTGCGCCTGATGACGGATAAAGTTCCGGCGCGCAATCTGGTTGAACAGCTCAATCAGAATCGAGAAGCCAATTGCCGCGTACAGATAACCTTTCGGAATATGGAAACCAAAGCCTTCCGCCACCAGCGACAGACCAATCATCAGCAGGAAGCTCAGACACAGCACCACCACCGTTGGGTGCGCGTTGACGAAGCGGGTCAGCGGTTTTGAGGCCAGCAGCATCACGCCCATGGCAATCACCACCGCCGTCATCATCACCGGCAGATGGTTCACCATACCGACGGCGGTAATCACCGCATCCAGGGAGAACACCGCGTCCAGCACCACAATCTGCGTCACGACCGCCCAGAAGCTGGCATAGGCTTTATTACCCTGATGCTCCATGCCGCGGTTTTCCAGCCGTTCGTGCAGTTCCATGGTGGCCTTAAACAACAGGAACAAACCACCAATCAACAGAATTAAATCTCGTCCGGAAAAGCTGAAATCGCCTACGCTGAATAGGGGTCGCGTCAGCGTCACCATCCAGGAGATCAGCGACAGCAGGCCGAGGCGCATCACCAGCGCCAGCGACAAACCAATCAGGCGCGCTTTATCACGCTGTTTCGGTGGCAGCTTGTCGGCAAGAATGGCGATAAACACCAGGTTGTCGATGCCGAGCACAATCTCCAGCACGATCAGCGTCAGTAAACCCGCCCAGATTGAGGGGTCGAAGAGAAATTCCATCAATGACTCCTTGCTAAACGTAAGGGCGAACGCGAATGAGCCTGCGCCGGAAAGCGAGACGAGAGAGCGTTAACAGATGAGGCAACACCGGCAGGTGTCAGGGTGCGCGCTGAGCAGCGCGGGGAACAAGTGAAGCGACGTCGGTGACGGTCCATATAGGTGAGCTAAAGCCCGGTACTCCTGAGTAATAAACAGAAAGGTAATGTATCAGTTACATCAACAACGTCAAAAAATTTTCTTACATTTACAAATAACTGCGTCAGCGCAAGAAACTGCCATAAAAATGGCCGTTGCCGCCGGTACGCTCCGAATAGCAGAGCAACGTCACATATTTTATTTTTTCGCTCACTAAAATAAATCGCGACCTTACTGCTGTATCGCGGAATGTTTTGGGCCTTTTCCTGATGACTTTCTTCAATTTAGTCCCGGGCGATCCACAGAAAATAACAACGGTAATTCTCAATGATTCCCGGCCATGGTCGGGAACTCTCATGCGAACGGAGGTAGCAAGTGACCATTGCGCTTGTAATTGGTACACATGGCTGGGCGGCAGAACAGCTGCTTAAAACAGCAGAAATGCTGTTGGGCGAGCAGGAAAATGTCGGATGGATTGATTTCGTACCCGGCGAAAATGCAGAAACGCTAATCGAAAAATATCAGGCACAGCTCGCCCGACTCGACACGTCGAAAGGCGTGCTGTTTCTGGTGGACACCTGGGGCGGCAGCCCGTTTAACGCCGCCAGCCGCATCGTGGTGGATAAACCGGGCTATGACGTTATTGCCGGGGTCAACATTCCCATGCTGGTGGAAACCCTGATGGGGCGCGATGACGATCCATCGCTGGAAGCGCTGATCCATATCGCCGTCGAGGCCGGCCGCGAGGGGGTGAAAGCGCTCAAAACCGAATCCGCCGCGCCGGCCGCGGCCGCGCCCGCCCCGAAAGCCCCTGCCCAGCCGCAGAAGCCGCTGGCACCGGGCGAGCACATGAAAATTGGCCTGGCCCGTATCGATGACCGTCTGATCCACGGCCAGGTGGCCACGCGCTGGACCAAAGAGACCAACGTGACGCGCATTATCGTCGTCAGTGATGAAGTGGCCAACGATCACGTACGCAAAACCCTGCTGACTCAGGTGGCGCCGCCGGGCGTGACCGCCCATGTGGTGGATATCGCCAAGATGATCCGCGTGTGGAACAACCCGAAGTACGGTTCCGATCGCGTGATGCTGCTGTTTACCAATCCGACCGATGTTGAGCGCGTGGTGGAGCAAGGCGTGGATATCAAGTCGGTGAATATCGGCGGCATGGCCTTCCGTCAGGGGAAAACGCAGGTTAATAACGCGGTGTCGGTGGATGAGAAGGACATCGCTGCCTTCCGCAAGCTGAATGAGCGCGGTATCGAACTGGAAGTGCGTAAAGTCTCCAACGACCCGAAACTGAAAATGATGGACCTGATTGCGAAGGTCAATGCCTGATTCGCCTGTGCCTGCGCGCGTGGGCAAAAAGTTCTGATCTTGCTGAGGAAAAATGCAATGGAAATAACCTCGCTACAAATAGTGTTGATATTTATTGTGGCCTGTATTGCCGGGATGGGATCGATTCTCGATGAGTTCCAGTTTCACCGGCCGCTGGTGGCCTGTACCCTGATTGGTGCAGTGCTGGGTGATATGAAAACCGGCATCATCATCGGCGGTACGCTGGAGATGATCGCGCTGGGCTGGATGAACATTGGTGCGGCAGTGGCACCGGATGCGGCGCTGGCTTCTATCATCTCCACCATTCTGGTCATTGCCGGCGGTCAAAGCGTCGGTGCCGGTATTGCGCTGGCCATCCCGCTGGCCGCAGCCGGTCAGGTGCTGACCATCATCGTGCGTACCATCACTGTCGCCTTCCAGCACGCCGCGGATAAAGCTGCGGAGAAAGGCAACCTGACGGCGATTTCGTGGATCCACGTCTCTGCCCTGCTGCTGCAGGCGATGCGTATCGCTATCCCGGCGCTGATTGTGGCGGTCTCGGTCGGTACCAGCGCGGTACACAGCCTGCTGAGTTCAATTCCGGAAGTGGTCACCAATGGTCTGAACATCGCCGGCGGCATGATCGTGGTGGTCGGTTACGCGATGGTCATCAACATGATGCGTGCCGGTTACCTGATGCCGTTCTTCTATCTTGGCTTTGTCACCGCCGCGTTCACCAACTTCAACCTGGTGGCGCTGGGCGTGATTGGCGTGGTAATGGCGGTGCTGTACATCCAGCTTGCGCCAAAATACAACCGCGTTGCAGGCGCCGCCTCGGCGGGCCCGGCTAACAACGACCTCGACAACGAACTCGACTAGGAACAGGTGACATCATGGTAGATACAACCAATACTCCAAAGAAACTCACCCCCGGTGACGTGCGCGGTGTGTTCCTGCGCTCCAACCTGTTTCAGGGTTCGTGGAACTTTGAACGCATGCAGGCGCTGGGCTTCTGCTTCTCAATGGTGCCGGTGATCCGTCGCCTGTATCCGGAAAACAACGACGCGCGCAAGCAGGCGATCAAGCGTCACCTTGAGTTCTTCAACACCCATCCTTACGTGGCAGCGCCAGTGCTCGGCGTGACCATGGCCATGGAAGAGCAGCGCGCCAACGGGGCAGCGATCGATGACGGTGCCATTAACGGGATCAAAGTGGGCCTGATGGGTCCGCTGGCTGGCGTGGGCGACCCGATTTTCTGGGGGACCGTGCGTCCGGTATTCGCCGCACTGGGTGCCGGTATCGCGATGAGCGGCAGCCTGCTCGGTCCGCTGCTGTTCTTCTTCCTGTTTAACATTGCGCGCATGTTGACCCGCTATTACGGCGTGGCTTATGGCTATCGCAAAGGGGTGGATATCGTCAGCGATATGGGCGGCGGCTTCCTGCAAAAACTTACCGAGGGGGCATCGATACTCGGCCTGTTTGTCATGGGAGCGCTGGTCAACAAGTGGACGCACGTCAACGTGCCGCTGGTGGTATCCCGCATCACCGACCAGACCGGCAAAACCACGGTCACCACCGTGCAGTCGATTCTCGACCAGCTGATGCCCGGCCTGATTCCACTGCTGCTGACCTTTGGCTGTATGTGGCTGCTGCGCCGTAAAGTTAACGCGCTGTGGATCATCGTTGGCTTCTTTGCCATCGGTATCTTTGGTTACTGGATCGGCCTGCTCGGTCTGTAATCTCACCGCCGGGAGTCAGACTCCCGGCGTTTTTTGAACGGCGTGACCTGAGCGCCAACGCTGAGGTCACTTCGGTTGAGGAAGAAGCCTGTATGTCACTGACTGACGTCCTGATTGCCCTGCTGATCGCCGCTCTCGCCCTATTTGCGATTTACGACGATGTCATCCTGCCCCGCCGCAATGGACCGACCCGACTGCGCGTCACCCTGCGCCGCCGCCATAAAATCGACAGCGGCATCTTTATCGTGCTGCTACTGATTCTGCTATGGAACAACGTCAGCCATCATGGCCCGCAGCTCACCACCACTTTGCTGATGATGCTGTGCTTTATGGCTATCTGGCTGTTCTGGATCCGCAGCCCGCGGCTGCTGATGAAAAATGACGGCCTGTTTTTTGCCAGCGTGTGGATCGATTACCGGCGTATCCAGAGTATGAACCTGTCAGAGGATGGCATTCTGTTAATACAGCTGGAGCAGCGTCGCCTGCTGATTGCGGTGAAACAGCTCGACGACCTGGAGAAAATCTATCATACGCTGGTGGAGGCGCGTTAAACGCGCTGCCACAGCGTCAGGGTGAAATCTGCGTCACAGCTAAAGGTGGCGCTGGAGGCCAGCTGCTGCCACACCGCTTCACGCGCACGCCAGGCAAAGGGGGTCATCTGCAGCAGGCTCACCGCTTCCGCCCCGTTCAGCGTCATCGTGTAGTGAAGGTTTTGCTGATCGATCTGCTCAAATCCCGCATAGCTTTTCTCTTCCGCCGTATGCAGCTGCACTTCGCGATAGATCAACGCCTTAAACTGCTGCAGATGGTGCGGCCCCGGCGTCACCGTCAGCAAATAGCCGCCAGGCCTGATGACGCGGCTCAGTTCCTGCTCGTTACAGGGCGCGTAAATGCGCACGATGGCGTCCAGTGAACCATCAGCAAACGGCAGGCGCTGGCTGGAGGCGACACAAAAGTTAACCGCGCGATAGCGCTTTGCCGCCATGCGCACCGCGGCTTTGGCCACATCCAGACCGTACAGCTGGCTGTCGGGCAACGCGGCAGCCAGCGCGGCGGTGTAATAGCCTTCGCCACAGCCGATATCCAGCAGCTGCGCGGGCCGGTTCGTGAGCGGCTGAGCCAGACGTTGCGCCACCCGATCGCGCAGCGGCTGATAGTGTCCGGCATCCAGAAAGGCCCGGCGCGCCTGAAGCATCTCTGCGCTGTCGCCCGGTTCCCGTGAACCTTTGTGCTGCACCGGCAGCAGGTTGACGTACCCCTCTTTCGCCCGATCGAACTGATGACCGGACGCACAGCGATAACTGCTGGCGTGCAGGTGCAAAGCGAGGTGGCAAAGTGGGCAAATCAACGACATAGATAACTCCGGGTTAGCGATTCGCGGCGCAGTTTACCCTGATCATCCGGTTACAGAAAGGATAAAGAAAAGCCCCACTCATTGAGCAGGGCTTTTAAGATTCGATTCAGCGGTGCATGACACCGAGCCTGAGAGCGAAATCAGATAGCAGTAACGTTAACTGCTGCCGGGCCTTTCTGGCCGTCCTGAATTTCAAACTCAACTTGTTGACCTTCGGCCAGAGTTTTAAAACCGTTGCCCTGGATAGCAGAGAAGTGAACGAACACGTCTTTGCTGCCGTCTGCAGGAGTAATAAAACCAAAACCTTTAGACTCGTTGAACCACTTAACCTGACCTTTAATCTTTGCCATTTTTGCAAATTCCTTAGAGTGTTTATATTGCCCGCAGGCAGTCTTACAGAGAAACCAGAGACATTACTGAATGAGGCACTAATTTAAGGTTCGGCAAGGAAGCGGTATTCAACGTCAACGTCTTTACTCGTAACTTCTTTACTGAAGATGCCATACATAAACAGAACTGTACCTCGTTTGACCCACGATTCGTTATCACATATCCGCTAATTAATGGCAAGCCATTTTTAAACAGTGATCGACATGCCGCACATAATTGCCTGAAACCGGCAGCGAAAGGTGGATAACGTTATTGACAGCAACGCCTCGGCGTGTGCAAAAAAAGTCTATGCGTCAGTATAGTTAGCGCCAGACTCGCGTTTCGTCAAGCGCAGCGGTAAACGCTGCTTTCTCACATTTAAACCGAATAAGTTTAGGCAAAAAATATTGCATTAATATGGCACAGATAAGCTATTTCACTGGCCGTTGTGCAATGAGCGACATAACTGCGCAGCGTTCAAATCTTGTACAACAAATTCCTGACAGTACAAGTTAAAAATAGTTTTGCACCAAAATCAGGAAAATATAATCGCCGTTGCCCCAAATATAGGCAGACTGCACGCTGGCATTTATCTCATTTTTTTCTAAACACCCAACAATTAAATGTTAAAAAGCGCGGAAGCCGCTGGCATTTAACAAAAAGGGCTTAGGATAAATCTTAATCGTAATTCATCAGGCTGCGGCTCTCGCCAATTCGCCATGGGGCAAAAGGCGCATCGACCTCGCCCGCCTGCTGCAAGGCTTGCGCCAGCACCGTCGGCGGATCGTCAAGCGATTCGTCCGCCAGCTCAAATACGCCCCAGTGAATGGGAATCGCCAGCGGTCGCCCTATCTGCTGCCAGAGCTGTACCGCCTGATCCGGGTCCATGTGCTGGCCGCGCATGAACCATTTTGGTGCATAGGCACCTATCGGCAACGCAGCCAGATTAAACGGCCCCAGCCGCCGCGCGATGGCTGAGAGATTATCGCTATAGCCACTATCGCCGGAGAACCAGAAATTGAGCTGCGCATTACGCACTACCCAGCCGCACCACAGCGACCGGTTGCGATCCCAAAAGGTACGCATGCTCCAGTGGCGCGCGGGAACGGCTGTGAAGCTGATGTCGTCCAGTTGCACCTGCTGCCACCAGTCCAGTTCGGTGACGGTGCGCACGCCACGCCGGCGACACCAGTCGGCCATCCCCAGCGGCACCAGAAAGTGCGCGGCAGGAAAGCGGCGGGCGATGCGTTTCACTGTAGGCCGATCAAGGTGGTCGTAATGGTTATGCGAGATCAGCACATAATCAAGATGCGGCAGCTGCGCCACGCTGAGCGGCGCCGGGGTTTTACGCTGCGGCCCGGCAAACGGCAACGGCGAAGCGCGTGCCGACAGCGCCGGGTCGATCAAAATATAGCGCTGATTGAGACGCAGCAGCAGCGCGGCATGGCCCAGCCACCAGATACGGTCATCTTCACCGCTCAGGTCGGCCTGCTGGCACCAGCTGGCGGTGAAGGCCGCATAGCCGGACTGCGGTGGCAGCGGCAGATTCTGCTGCTTACGCTCGCGCCGCCAGCGCTGTAGATCGCCAGGCTGACGTAACTCCTCTTCCGGGTTACGAAAGCCGTGCGGCGTATGATGGGCCAGCGAAGCGTCATACCAGGGATTTTGCCAGGCCATGGCCTCTCCATTGTGTGCTTAACGTTCAGGAATCAGGCGAATAAAGTCGCGCTTATCCCCGGCATCCTGCTCATCCTGCGCTTTTTCGGCCACCGGCTGCGCCTCAGCGATACGGCGCAGCAGCGCGTTCTGTTTCTTTTGCTCTTCCAGCAGCGCTTCCAGCAGCTGAAGCTGTTCACTGGCGCGCACGCTGGCCCGGTTAACAAAAAACCAGACAATAAAGGCCACAACCACAATGATGGCCAGCACGCCATAGTTAAACAGCGGACCGGTACTGGCGGCTAATTCATTCATAACTGCATCAATCCTCAAACATCATTCAGGTACATCGCCGCTGATTCTACTCGTTGCGTGCGGAAAAGATATGGTTGCGGAGATAAAGCAGATTATCCCGCCTGCGTGCCGCTTTCAGTTATCTCTGATCGATCCGGCGAGAAAAGCGAGGCATGCTGCTACTATAGAGTTCGCAGCAATGCGGGAACAGCTGCGTTATGTAACACAAGGAGATAAAAATGAAACTACTGATTCGTGCGGTGATGGTGCTGGCTGTCTTGTGGCTGGCGATGCTGTTTACCGGCTACGGCGTGTTAACCGGCAGCAATAAAAACGCAGCCGGGCTGGGCTTACAGTGCAGCTACCTGACCGCGCGCGGCATGATTACCGCACAGTATCTGCACACCGACAGCGGCATTGTTGGCGTTACCGATTGCCCGCTGCTGAAGAAAAGCGGCGAAGTGATCGACAACTAAGTTAAGCCGCCTGCCGGGCTGCGCGTCAGCCCGGCAAGATTCAGAACGGATAGTCGTAATAACCCATTTGCTCCGACACCTTACGCGCAGCACGGTGCAGCATCGCCACATACTCTTTTTTTGCCGGTTCGGAGAAGCGCACCGTCGGAAAAGAGAGGCTCATGCCGGCAATCACCGCGCCGAAGCGATCAAACACCGGTACCGCCAGACAGCGAATCCCCGCTTCCTGCTCTTCATTATCCTCACCAAAGCCCTGTTGCCTGACCTGCTCCAGCACCGGCAGTAGCGCCTGCGCGCTGACGATAGTGTTAGCGGTGCTGCGACGAAATTCCACTTCACGCAGAATGTCGTTCACCTCCGTGCGCTCACGCCACGCCAGCAGCACTTTGCCGATGGCGGTACTGTGCAGCGGATTACGCCGGCCGATGCGTGAATACATGCGCAGGTTATACAGCGAGTCAATCTTGTGGATATAGACGATGCTGTCTTCTTCAAGCGCGCCGAGATGAATGGTCTCTTTGGTCTGGCGCGACAGTTCGCGCATCTCCACATCGGCGCTGCGAATCAAATCCACGTTCTGTAGCGCGTGCGCGCCAAGTTCAAACAGCTTGAGCGTCAGCGAATATTTTTCGCTCTCGCCCTCCTGCGCCACGTAGCCGAGCGATTTCATGGTCTGCAGAAAGCGGTAGACCGTGCTTTTCGACATCATAACCCGCTGCGAAAGCTCGGTGATGCCGTGATCGCGCTCTTCGCCCAGCGCCTGCAGAATGCCAAACACTTTCATCACCGATGAAACGGCATCCGGCTGTTTATCGTTATCGCGGCTCGCCATGCGGAACTTCCTTAACGCTTTTGCAAAAAACGCCAGTATAGAGGTTACAGCCGGACGGCGGCAACGACACATCCACTTGTAATTTTTGTCCATTGATGCGGTGATTTCAGGCAGAAAATTGATTAGCATGATGATATTCACTTACTTCACTTCTCCCTGTTTATGTCTCCTACCGTGTCTCAGGATGGATTACCCGTTCCACAGCGCTACGGCGCAATCATTACCATTGCGCTTGGCATCATGATGGCGGTGCTGGACGGCGCGATTGCCAACGTAGCGCTGCCGACCATTGCGCGTGAGCTGAACGCCAGCCCGGCGGAATCGATCTGGATCGTCAACGCCTATCAAATCGCTATCGTGATTTCGCTGCTGTCGCTGTCGTTTCTTGGCGATATGTTCGGCTACCGGCGCGTCTATCAGGTCGGGCTGGTGCTGTTTGTGTTCACCTCACTGTTCTGCGCCCTTTCCTCTTCGCTGAATATGCTCACCGTGGCCCGCGTGCTGCAGGGCTTCGGCGGTGCGGCGCTAATGAGCGTCAACACTGCGCTAATCCGTATTATTTACCCGCAGCGCTTCCTGGGACGCGGCATGGCCATCAACTCGCTGATCGTAGCCGTCTCCAGCGCCGCCGGCCCCACGGTGGCGGCCGCGATTCTCTCCATCGCCAGCTGGAAATGGCTGTTCCTGATTAACGTGCCGCTCGGTGTGGTGGCGCTGTGGCTGGCGCTGCGCTTCCTGCCGGATAACACGCAGAAAGCGAAGCAGCAGAAATTTGATGTGCCGAGCGCCATCATGAATGCGCTGTTTTTCGGCCTGCTGATTTCAGCGCTGACCGGCTTCGCGCAGGGAGAAAATGGCTGGCTGATTGCGGGTATGCTGCTGGCACTGTTGCTGATCGGCGTGGTGTTTGTGCGGCGTCAGCTGGCGATGCCGGTGCCGCTGTTGCCGGTGGATTTGCTGCGCATTCCGGTGTTTTCGTTGTCGATCGGCACCTCGATCTGTTCGTTCTGCGCACAAATGCTGGCGATGGTGTCGCTGCCGTTTTTCCTGCAAAACGTACTGGGCCGGGATGAGGTCGCGACCGGCCTGCTGCTGACGCCGTGGCCGCTGGCTACCATGGTGATGGCACCGATTGCCGGCCGCCTGATCGAGAAGTTTCATGCCGGGCTGCTGGGTGGGCTGGGGCTGGCGCTGTTTGCCGCCGGGCTGTTTCTGCTGGCGCTGCTGCCTGCACAACCCACGGATGCCGATATTATCTGGCGCATGATGCTGTGCGGTGCCGGCTTCGGGCTGTTCCAGTCACCCAACAATCACACCATCATCTCGTCGGCTCCGCGCCAGCGTAGCGGCGGTGCCAGCGGCATGCTCGGCACCGCGCGACTGGTCGGGCAAAGCACCGGCGCCGCGCTGGTGGCGCTGATGTTTAACCTGTTCAACGACAGCGGCACGCATGCCTCGCTGCTGCTGGCCGGGACCTTTGCCAGCGTGGCGGCGATCGTCAGTATGCTGCGCATGACGCAAAGCCGTCAGCCGGGAGAGTCATAAAAAAAGGGCGCCCGCAGGCGCCCTGTTCATTTTCTATGTGGCTTACTTAAGGTAGGCACCGCTACGCAGCGCTTCGATACGCTTGTCGAGCGGCGGGTGCGACATAAACAGCTCGCTCAGCGACTTACCTTTACCGTTAATACAGAACGCCATCATGCTGCTGGGTTCCTGCGGTTCGTAGCTGGTTTTCAGGCGCTGCAGCGCGGCAATCATCTTTTCACGCCCCACCAGCTTCGCAGAACCGGCGTCGGCGTGGAATTCGCGATGGCGCGAGAACCACATGGTAATGATGCTGGCGAGAATACCAAACACCAGTTCCAGCACCGTCGCCACGGCAAAATAGACCAGCGGATTACCGTTGCTGCTCTCTTCGCCGTCGCGGTTGCCGGACAGGAAGCCAGACGCCACCTGCGCAATGATACGCGAAATGAAGATCACGAAGGTGTTCACGATACCCTGAATCAGCGTCATGGTGACCATGTCACCGTTCGCGATGTGGGCGATCTCGTGCGCCAGCACCGCCTCTGCTTCGTCGCGGCTCATGTTCTGCAGCAAACCGGTGGAGACCGCTACCAGCGAGGCGTCACGGCGTGCGCCGGTGGCAAAGGCGTTGATATCGGGCGCGTGGTAAATCGCCACCTGCGGCATCGCAATGCCGACCTGCTGAGCCTGGCGGCCGACGGTTTCCATCAGCCAGCGTTCCGTCTCGTTACGGGGTTGTTCAATCACTTCACCGCCGACCGAGCGTAACGCCATCCATTTGGACATCAGCAGTGAAACAAACGCACCGCCAAAGCCAAACAGACCTGCCATAATCATCAGACCCTGAACACTGCTTGACTGGATTCCTGTCAGACTCAGAATCAGTCCGAATACCAACATCACCGCCAGGTTGGTGACCAGGAAAAGCGCAATACGCATCATAAACGTTAATCTTCCTCAGTTGTGCTCGCGCTCATGCGCGGATATACATCCTATGTCCATTGTGGCGCTTTTCAAGCGACCTTAATCTTTAAGTGCCTAAAAAGACATAACTTTACATTTGGTAATGGTAGCAGGTGCAGCCTGCCGGGCGGCGATTTGCAGGCAAAAAAAAGCACCGCCGCAGCGGTGCTGTGATTTCAGGCCGAAGGGTTACTTCGCTGCCGCCGGCGCTGGCTGATCTTTTTCCAGCTGGGCCAAATCGTTAGCGATTTTCACCGTTTCATCCAGATACGGATCCGGCTCTTTGTAGTCTTTCGGCAGATCGTCCAGGCTCTTCAGCGGCGCTTTGCCTTCCGCCTGGTAGCGCGCATTGATACGTTCCAGACGCAGCGCATCTTCTTCGTGGTTCTCTTTCTCGCGCTGGGCCAGATTGAGCGACACGATGTTACGCTTGTCCTTCATCGCGTTGAAACGCGCGATGTCTTTCATGATGTACTGGAACTCGCGATCTTTGGCGATGCGATCGGCGTGTTCTTTGGTCAGCTGCGGCACCAGCGGCGTGATATCGCCGGTTTTGGTGTAGGTCGCCGCGTTGATGCTGTCCCACGGCAGCGCGTTATCCTCAAACTTCTCGCCGGTCTCTGCCGCTTCCACACCGGTCGGCATCAGCAAGTCTGGCGTGACGCCTTTCCGCTGAGTACTGCCACCGTTGATGCGGTAGAACTTCTGAATGGTGTACTGGACTGAGCCCAGCGCTGGCCATTCCGGACGCAACATCTGATCGTAGATGCGGTTGAGTGAGCGATACTGCTGCACCGTGCCCTTACCGAAAGTCGGTTCGCCGACAATCAGCGCGCGGCCGTAATCCTGCATCGCCGCGGCAAAGATTTCCGACGCCGAGGCGCTGAAGCGATCGACCAGCACCACCAGCGGACCTTTGTAGTAAACGATGCCGTCGTTGTCGCTGTCCTCACGCACGCGACCATTATTGTCACGCACCTGCACCACCGGACCACTCGGAATAAACAGGCCGGAGAGCGATACCGCTTCGGTCAGCGCACCGCCGCCGTTGGTACGCAGATCGATGACAATGCTATCGACGTTCTGCTTCTGCAGTTTCTGCAGCTGCACTTTCACATCATCGGTCAGGCCAACGTAGAAGCCCGGGATATCCAGCACGCCGACTTTCTCTTTGCCGACGTTGTGCACGGTGCCCTTCACCGCGCGATCTTCCAGACGGATTTTCTCACGCGTCAGCGTCACGGTACGGGTTTTGGTGCCCTTGCCGGCTGGCAGGATCTCGAGGCGCACTTTGCTGCCCTTCGGCCCTTTGATTTTGGACACCACGTCATCCAGACGCCAGCCAATCACATCTTCCATTGGCTTGCCCGGCTGGCCGACGCCCACAATGCGGTCGCCCACGCTGATCGATTTGCTCTTGGCCGCCGGACCCCCGGCCACCATCGAGTTGATCACCGTGTAATCATCATCCATCTGCAGCACGGCACCGATACCTTCCAGCGACAGGCTCATTTCGGTATTGAACTGCTCGGTGTTGCGCGGTGACAGATAGTTAGTATGCGGGTCGATTTCATGCGCGAAGGCGGTCATCGCCAGCTGGAACACATCTTCGCTGTTGCTTTGTGCCAGACGACGGATGGCAAAGTTGTAGCGCTTGGTCAGCGTCTCGCGAATCTCTTTGTCATCTTTGCCGGCCAGCTTCAGGCTCAGCTCGTCATACTTCACCTTGGCATCCCACAGCGCGTTTAGCTCATCCGTGCTTTTCGGCCACGGTGCTTTGGCACGATCGATATCGATGGTGTCATTGCCGGTGAAGTTCATCGGGCGGTTCAGCACGCTGAGCGCATACTGATAGCGCTCGAAGCGGCGCTTCTGCGCCAGATTATAAAGATCGTAAAACACATCCAGCTTGCCGCTGCGCAGCTCATCACCGAGCGTGGTTTTCTTGTCGGCGAATTGTGCCACGTCCGACGCCAGCAGCACGTTATGGCTGTAATCAAGCAGATTCAGGTAGCGGTCAAAAATTTTCGCCGAAAAATCCTGATTCAGATCGAACTGACGATAGTGAGAGCGGGTGAAACGCGAAGTGACGCGTTCACTGACGGTAGGATGCTGTGCTTCTTCGTGTAACTGGGGAATCTGGTCGGCGCGGGTAATGTTGTCCGCGCCAAAGGTGGGGCCTGCCAGCAGCAGGCCCGCGATCATACCGATCTTAAAAATGCTGTTCATGCCAGGGTCGGGCCTCCGTTTCAGAACTGCAAGTGTTCTGCGCGCACAATCATTGCCAGGCCGGAAGCGAGCTGGACCCGGACGCCATCTTTGGTAATTTCCAGGATGGTAGCGTCCATTGCACTTTTGCCTGCTTTGACTTTGATATTTTGACCCGCTTGCAACGTTGAGGTGTCAGTAACGGGTTTTGCCCGCGGTGGACGCGGAGCAGCCTGGCGCTCACCGGCCGCAGCACGCGGTGCCTGTGGACGTGGCTTACGCGGTGCGTCACCCTCCGCCGCTTTACGGGCAGCAGGCTTGCGCGGACGACGCTCAGCGGTTTCTTCACCGGCTTCACGTTTTTTCGCTTTTTGCTGCTCGCGCTGCGCCTGCACGCGCGCTTTGGCTTCTTCCAGCTGCTTGCGCGCATGTTCTACGTGCTGCTCATCCAGCACGCCACAGGCGTTGCCGTCGAGATCGACACGGGTGGCACCGGCTTTAATGCCGTAAAGATAACGCCAGCTTGAGGTATAAAGGCGTAAGGCCGAACGCAGTTGCGTCTTGCTCAGGCTGTTTTCGCCCTGAACGCGCTCCACCAGATCCTGAAAGATACCGATTTTGAGCGGACGCGCTTCACCTTCGGCGCTAAAGCAGTGCGGAAAACGCTGCGCCAGAAAGGCGATGACTTCTTTACTGCTGTTCAACTTAGGTTGATTTTCCATGAAATTTCCTGATTACAACGGGTTTGCCGACCAGAGCAGGCATGAACAGGCGACATTATAATGACAACATCGCCAAATGCTATGTGATCCAGTCGATTAGCTGCGCGTCAGCTGAAGAAATTTTTCAATGTCGCTCTTCGCCAGCACTGCACAAAGCCCGTCGGTAAGGGCTACCAGCCCCGCTTCATCCTCGCTATCGAAGCGAGAATAAACCGTACTGTCGATGTCGAGAACACCGACCATCGTGCCATTCACTTTCAGAGGAATCACGATTTCCGCGTTACTGGCGGCGTCGCAGGCAATGTGCCCCGGGAAAGCGTGTACGTCTTCAACCCGCTGCACGCTATCTTCCGCAACCGCGGTGCCACACACTCCTTTACCCACCGGAATGCGGACGCAGGCGATTTTGCCCTGGAACGGACCCAGCACCAGCGTCTCCGGCTCGGTCAGCAGATAGAAGCCTGCCCAGTTAACCCCTTCCAGGCGTTCAAACAGTAGCGCACTGCAGTTGCCCAGCGCCGCCAGGAAAGAGGTTTCGCCCGCTAACAGTGCGCGGACATCGCGATTTAAATCCTCGTAAAAGGCTTTTTTGTTCATTGTTTAACCATAACTCATCACTGGCGTGACCTTGTTGTCACTCAGTTGTTAAAATAAGCACTAATAATCCAACCCCACAAGGTGAATCATTGTGTTAGTTACTATACCCTTAGCACGCTATGCTTGAGACTATTCTCGTACCATAGATTGATGCAGACAGACGTGCTCTGCTCCGCATGCCGGTAACTGTAACGAACAATGGGCCCCTTGCGTCATTTATGAAAATTCACGCCATCAGCCAGACGTTGCCCCACGCACGTTATCAGCGTTGCCCGCAATGCGATACCCTTTTTTCCTTACCGGATGTGAAATCGCATCAGTCGGCTTATTGCCCGCGCTGTCATGCCCGTATTCAGAACGGTCGCGACTGGTCAATGACGCGGCTCACCGCTATGGCCGTCACGATGATCGTACTGATGCCGTTCGCCTTCAGCCTGCCGCTGGTGGATATCCGCCTGCTTGGCATGCGCATCAACGCCAGCCTGCTGGAGGGCGTGCTGCAGATGGCGCAACAGGGCAACGTGCTGACAGCCGCCATGGTGGCGTTTTGCACGATTGGCGCGCCGGTGACGCTGGTGGCCGGCATCTGCTATTTGTGGATTGGCCACGCGCTCGGCATGAACCTGCGCCCGGTCCTGCTGATGCTGGAGAAACTCAAAGAGTGGGTCATGCTGGATATCTATCTGGTCGGCGTGGCGGTGGCATCGATTAAGGTGCAGGATTATGCCGCGCTGGAGGTCGGCTACGGGCTGGTCGCCTATATCGCGCTGACCATTATGAGCCTGCTGACGCTGATTCATCTCAACGTGGAGGAGCTGTGGGAACATTATTATCCGCAGTCGGTGCCGCACGAACCGCCCGAGCGGTGGCAGGTTTGCCTGAACTGCCACCATACCGGTATGCCCGATGAACGCGGACGCTGCACGCGCTGCCATACGCCGCTCGATTTTCGCCGCCGCCACAGCCTGCAAAAATCCTGGGCGGCGCTGATCGCCTCGATTGTGCTGCTGATCCCGGCTAACCTGCTGCCGATTTCGGTGGTATACGTCAACGGTGCGCGACGCGAAGACACCATTTTCTCCGGTATTCTCGGCCTCGCCTCTGGTAACGTGCCGGTGGCGGCAGTGGTGTTTATCGCCAGTATTCTGGTGCCGTTTACCAAGGTGTTAGTGATGCTGACGCTGTTGCTCAGCATCCATTTTAAATGTGAACAGGGTTTGAAAACCCGCATCCGTCTGCTGCGCGCCGTCACCTGGGTGGGCCGCTGGTCGATGCTGGATCTGTTCGTCATTGCTTTAACCATGTCGCTGGTCAATCGTGACCAGCTGCTGGCTTTTACCATGGGACCTGCCGCCTTCTACTTTGGCGCGGCAGTCATCCTGACCATTATGGCCGTTGAGTGGCTCGATAGCCGCCTGATCTGGGATGCACATGCAACAGGAAACGCCGACTACACCGACTAGCGCTAATCTGCGTAATAAACGCAAGATTTCGCCGTTCTGGCTTTTGCCCATTATTGCCCTGCTGATTGCCGGCTGGCTGTTATGGACCAATTATCAGGAGCGCGGCACTACCATCACCATCAACTTCCAGACCGCGGACGGCATCGTGCCGGGCCGCACGCCGATTCGCTATCAGGGCGTGGAAGTGGGCACCGTGCAGGGCATTGTGCTTAGCGATGACTACCGCAGCATTCAGATCAAAGCCAGCATCAAGAGCGACATGCGCGATGCGCTGCGGGAGAACACCCAGTTCTGGCTGGTGACGCCAAAAGCCTCGCTGGCGGGCGTGTCCGGGCTGGATGCGCTGGTGGGCGGTAACTACATCGGCATGATGCCCGGCGACGGCAAAGAGCGCGATCACTTTACCGCGCTGGATACCCAGCCGAAATACCGGGTAAACACCGGCGAACTGCTGATTCACCTGCACGCGCCCGATCTCGGCTCGCTCAACACCGGTTCGCTGGTCTATTACCGTAAAATTCCGGTTGGCCGCGTCTATGACTACAGCATCAACGGTAATACCGATGGCGTGACCATTGATGTGCTGATTGAGCGACGCTTTACCAACCTGGTGAAAAAACAGAGCCGCTTCTGGAATGTGTCGGGCGTTGACGCCGATGTCAGCCTGAGCGGCGCCAAAGTGAAGCTGGAGAGTCTGGCCGCGCTGGTGAATGGCGCGATTGCCTTTGACTCGCCGGAAAGCGGCGAACAGGCCAACAGCGATCAAAACTATCAGCTCTATTCGGATCTGGCACACAGCCAGCGCGGCGTGCTGATTTCGCTCGATCTGCCCAACGGCGACAACCTGAAAGCCGACAGCACGCCGCTGATGTATCAGGGGCTGGAAGTGGGCACCCTGACCAAACTGACGCTGCTGCCGGGCGGCAAAGTGTCCGGCGAGCTGACGATCGATCCCTCCGTCACCGGCCTGATGCGCAGCGGCACGCGGATTGAGATGCGCGCGCCGAAACTCAGCCTGACCGACACCAGCCTGAGCAGCCTGCTGACCGGCAATACGCTGGAACTGGTCCCGGGCGAAGGTGAGCCGCAGGATCACTTCAGCGTGCTGCCGGCCAGCGAAACGCTGTTGCAGAAGCCGGATGTGCTCACCGTTCAGCTCAGCGCGCCGGAAACCTACGGTATCGATGCCGGACAGCCGGTGATGCTGTATGGCGTGAAGATCGGTCAGGTCATTTCGCGCCGGCTGGATGAAAACGGCATCAGCTTTGTGGCGGCCATCAATCCGGAGCATCGCCAGCTGGTGCACGCCGACAGCAAGTTCATCGTTAACAGCCGTCTCGACGTTAAATTTGGCCTCGACGGCATGCAGGTGCTGGGCGCCAGCGCGCGCGAATGGGTCGACGGCGGTATCCGGCTGGTGCCGGGTGCGAAAGGTCAGCCGTCCAGCCGCTATCCGCTATACGCCGACTCAGAGCGCGCGGCGGAAGGCATTACCGGCGATCAGCCGCCGACCACGCTCAAACTGACCGCCAACAGTCTGCCGGATGTGCAGGCCGGATCGGTGGTGCTGTACCGCAAGTTCCAGGTCGGTGAAGTGGTGGATGTGGTGCCGCGCGCCGATGCGTTTGAGATTTCGGTCCATATCCAGCCGCAGTATCGCAAGCTGCTGACCAGCGAGAGCGTGTTCTGGGCCGAAGGCGGCGCCAAAGTCCAGCTCAACGGCAGCGGTCTGACCGTGCAGGCTTCACCGCTGAACCGCGCGCTGAAAGGCGCAATCAGCTTTGATAACCTGACGGGCGCGCAGGCGGCGAAAGGCGTTAAGCGCGTGCTCTATCCGTCAGAGACCGCCGCGCGTGCGGTCGGCAGCCAGATTACCCTGCACACCTTTGATGCCAGCAAACTGTCGGCCGGCATGCCAATCCGCTATCTCGGCATCAACGTCGGTCAGGTGGAGTCGCTGGCACTGAGCCAGGATAACAACCAGGTGGTGGCAAAAGCGGTGCTCTATCCGGAGTATGTGCAGGACTTCGCGCGCATCGGCAGTCGCTTCTCAGTCGTCTCACCGGAGATTTCGCCCGCCGGCGTCAATCACCTGGAAACGCTGCTGCAGCCGTATGTGAACGTGGACCCGGGCAAAGGCGCGCTGGCGCGCAGCTTTGAACTGCAGGAAAGCACCATTACCGACTCGCGTTACCTTAACGGCCTGAATATCTATGTGGATACCACCGAAGCAGGATCGCTGTCGATTGGCACGCCGGTGCTGTTCCGCGGTGTAGAAGTCGGCACGGTCACCGGCACTTCGCTGGGCAACATGGCCGACCGCGTACAAATCGCGCTGCGCATCAGCAAGAAGTATCAGCATCTGGTGCGTAACAATTCGGTGTTCTGGCTGGCCTCCGGTTATAACCTCGACTTTGGTCTGATTGGCGGCGTGGTGAAAACCGGCACCTTCCAGCAGTTCATTCGCGGCGGCATCCAGTTTGCCACACCACCGACGGTGCCGCTGGCACCGCAGGCCGGTGCCGACAAGCACTTCCTGCTGCAGGATGAAGCGCCAAAAGAGTGGCGCAACTGGGGCACGGCGATTCCGTCGCCAAACTGAGACAACGGGCAGCCTGCGGGCTGCCCGACTTATTTGCGTCAGGGATATTGCGCACGGCTGTACCTGAGCCGGGCTCGGCGTTACACTTCGCCCTCACTTTGTTAGTCCGGTAGATATCCGTGTCCGATCGTTTTCCTGAAGATTTTCTCGCGCTGATGCGCGCCAGCCTGGCCGACGAGGCCGAACTCGAACGCTTTCTCGCCATCAGTCAGCAGCCGCTGCGCCGCAGTCTGCGCGTCAATACCCTGAAAATCAGCGTGGCGGATTTTCTCACGCGTGTGGCGGGCTATGGCTGGCAGCTGACGCCGATTCCGTGGTGTCGGGAAGGCTTCTGGATTGCGCGTGATGACGAATCGCTGCCGCTCGGCAGCGTCGCGGAACACCTCAGCGGTCTGTTCTATATTCAGGAAGCCAGCTCAATGCTGCCGGTCAGCGCGCTGTTTGACGCCGCGCCGGATGCCCGCCAGGTGATGGACGTGGCCGCTGCGCCGGGCTCTAAAACCACGCAGATGGCCGCGCTGATGCGCAATCAGGGCGCGATCCTCGCCAACGAATACTCCGCCAGCCGGGTGAAAGTGCTGCATGCCAATATCAGCCGCTGCGGCGTCAGCAATGTGGCGCTGACCCATTTTGACGGGCGCGTCTTTGGTGCCGCGCTGCCGGAACAGTTCGACGCCATACTGCTGGATGCGCCCTGCTCCGGCGAGGGTGTGGTGCGCAAAGATGCTGACGCGCTGCGCAACTGGACGCTGGCCAGCACCGAGGCCATCGCCGCCACCCAGCGCGATTTAATTGACAGCGCTTTTCACGCGCTGCAACCGGGCGGCACGCTGATTTACTCGACCTGTACGCTTAATACTATCGAAAACCAGCAGGTGATTGCCTGGCTGCAGCAGCGCTATCCGCAGGCGCTGGAAATTGTGCCGCTCAACGATCTGTTTGCTGGCGCCGAACGCGCGCTGACGCCGGAAGGATTCCTGCACGTGTTTCCGCATATCTTCGACAGCGAAGGCTTTTTCGTCGCGCGGCTGCGCAAAACTGCCCGCGTGCCGCCATTGCCGGCGCCGACCTACAAACTCGGCAAGCTGCCCTTCTCGCCCGCCAGCCGCAAGCTGGTGGCGGAGGTGGCGCAGGCCGCGCACAAGGTGGGACTTCACTGGGATGAGAGCCTGACGTTGTGGCAGCGCGACAAAGAGCTGTGGCTGTTCCCGGCGGCACTGGAGAGCTGGCTCAGCAAAGTGCGTTTTTCGCGTATTGGTCTCAAACTGGCGGAAACCTTCCCGAAAGGCTTTCGCTGGCAGCATGAAGCGGTGGTGGCGCTGGCGCAACCGGACAGCACGCTGGCGTTCGAACTGGACGAAGCGCAGGCGGAAAGCTGGTATCGCGGTCAGGATATTCATCCCGACACGCCGCCCGCGCGCGATGAAGTGATTGTTACCCACCAGCAGCAGCCGCTGGGCCTGGCGAAACGCGTTGGAAACCGCATCAAAAACAGCTATCCGCGTGAACTGGTGCGCGACGGCCGGCTGTTCCGTTAACAACCATTACTGCAATTGCACCAGCGTCAGCCGGTTGCCAAAGACCGCGCCGGTATCTATGTAATGCTGATTAGCGGCGTTAAGCGGCTGCTCCAGCGGCGTATGGCCAAAGTAGAACGCACTGGCACCGGCGATCGGCTGCGAACGACCGCGCTGATGGCGAGCGAGCCGGTCGCGGCTCCAGACGACCTGATGCCAGTCGACATCCTGTCCCAGTGCGTAGGCACTGGCAGGATAGTCGGCATGAGCAATGACGATGACGCGCTCCTCAAATTGCAGATGTAAAATCAGCGGCAGATCGGCACAGCGCTTCAGCGCATGACGCGCGGCAATCAGCCGCGCACCGCTCAGCTGCCAGAACCAGTCCCCGCCATTCATCATCCACAGCATCGGATCGTCGCCCTGCAGCGCATCGAGCGCCATCTGCTCGTGATTACCGCGCACGCAGCGGAACCACGGTTCTTCCAGCAGTTGCAGACAGCCGAGGCTGTCCGGCCCGCGGTCGATTAAATCCCCAACCGATAGCAGCAGATCCTGTTGTCGATCAAAGCCCTGCCGCAGCAGCTGCGCATCAAGCTGCGCGCGGCAGCCGTGCAAATCACCGACCACCCAAATATTGCGCCAGTTATTTGCACGCAGCGTCTGATAAAACATGTTATCTGCCCCGGTTGACTGGAAGTTTAGTAAACCCGGCATAAAGTATAGTCCGGTGAGGGGTAGCCGCGGAGGCATCAGCGTGAGCAGTCGGAAACAGTTTGTTGGCATCCTCGTGATGATTTTTATTGGCAGCCTGCTACTACTGGAGTCGCTCGCGCGCCTGGTGCATCTGCTTTTTGTCGGCTGAGCGGTGTTTCATGCCGCGCTATACGCTTACACTCCTTTGCGTCTTATTGAAAGGAGTCTCCATGAGTCAGAATATCTACGATAACCCCGACTTTTTTGCTGGCTACGCCACCCTGCCGCGTTCGGTCAACGGACTGGACGGCGCGCCCGAGTGGCCCGCGCTGCGGGCCATGCTGCCTGAACTGCGTGACCAGCGCGTGCTGGATTTGGGCTGCGGCTAAGGCTGGTTTTGTCGTTACGCACAGCAGCAAGGCGCGCGTGAAGTTGTGGGGCTGGATGTGTCAGAAAAAATGCTGGCGCAGGCCGCGGCCATGACCGATCGGCCCGGCATCACTTACCAGCGCGCTGATCTCGAAACCCTGCAGCTCAGCAGCACTTTTGACGTGGTGTACAGTTCGCTGGCGCTGCACTATCTCAGCCATATCGACGCCCTGTTTGCCACGATCATTCATGCGTTACGTCCCGGCGGCGCGCTGGTGTTTTCATGCGACCACCCGATCTATACCGCTCCGCGTCAGCAGGAGTGGTTCATTGATGATGCCGGGCAGCGCAGCTGGCCAGTTAATCAGTATCAGCAGGAAGGGGAACGGGTCAGCAACTGGTTTGCCGCTGGCGTGAAGAAGCAGCACCGCAAGCTGGCAACGTGGATCAATGCGCTGATTGCCGCCGGTCTGGTGATTGAACGGCTGGATGAGTGGGTCCGGATGTACAGCAGGTAGCGGAGAATCCGGCGCTGGACGAGGAGCGCGAGCGTCCGATGCTGTTTTTGCTGGCGGCGCGCAGGCCGCTGTAAGGTTTTCAGCAGTGGCTGCATCCTGCAGCCCTGTGAAAATTCCCCCCGGCGCTTATCTCCGGCACTCAATCAAGGTGTTAGCTCTGTAAGGGACGGCACCTACTGTAACGCTTAAGATTATTCCGAACAAGTTAAATGATATTAACTATCATTCTCAACTATTGATCTGGCACGCTGTCTGGCTGAGTCAACGGTGCATATCACAATCACACTACTGCTATGGTCAATCTATGCCTAACGCGTGATTAAAAAGATCGCCAGCATAAAACCGACAAACAAACCGGCAAAGGTCAGCAAACCGGTGCGCGGCGTTTTGGCCTGACCGACAATCGCGCCGATAAAAATGCTCAGAATGGTGAGCGTGCCAATCATCACCCAGAGAAGGTAGTGTGTATTTGCTGCCATGCGAAATCCTGTTAAGCGGCCATCAATCAATGCGCCCTGTTATACCATTTTTCGCTGTGGCTGGCTGCTGCAAATATCCGCTGTGTTGCATTCAGCATAACAATGCATCACATGTGACAACGTCACTTGCGTATTATCTCACGCAATGTTATTGCGTTTAATGAATGCGCTAATTGAGCAAATAAAGTCCGGCAACAAGGGTACCGACGGAAATAATATGGAATAGCTCAGTCATGATAGCGACCTCAATTTAATGCCTGTACGACTCAGTCAAGAACAGCATTTGGCGTTCGTCAAATCATCACCCGCCTGCAATAAGCGCAGCCGATGGCATAAATACCAATCGATGCTTAACTGAATACGTACCCATAAGACAGGAGGAAAGCCATGAGCCAGTCTGCATTAGCCACCAACCCTGCGTTAAGCGACGACGACCTCAATGAGATGGGCATCCGTCCGGACATGCTTTTCAAAACGCAGCCCGACGATAACGGCGCAGCCGGTTACTATTTCAACGTACCGGACACCACGCCGCAGCGTGTGCTGGGGCAGAAACGCTGGTCGCTGGGCGATCGCATCGACATTCCGGCCAGCGTGTTAAATAACGATTCAGCGTAACGGCTCCCGCGATGCGCGATCCTGTGCCAGGCTTAAGTCATAGTGGAATGTTGCAATCAAGAGGGAATGATTATGATGAAAAAAACGGTACTGGCGTCACTGCTGATGGTGTTTAGTCTGGGCGCTATCGCTGAACAGGGCGGCTTCGAGGGCGGTAAAACCCCGCCGCCGCAGAAACAACAGGACGCCGGTTATAAAGGTTCTGAAGATACCGGCCAGACACATATCGAACAGATTCGGGATTTTCGTCAGGGCGGCTATGTCACGCTGGAAGGTTATATCGTTAAAAAGTTAAGCGGTGATAATTATCAGTTTCGCGACAGCACCGGCACCGTGACCATTAAGGCTGCAGCCGATACCTTCAAAGGCAAAACCTATAACGCCGAGGATCAGGTACGGGTAAGCGGCAAAGTGTATGGCCGGGGCGAAAATACCCGTGTGGATGTTGCACGTATCGAAGAACCTTAATTCTTTATCGTCCGGTCCGCCGTGGCGTGTGCGGCGGACATTATCTTTCCATTGTCAGGAAATCATCGCATGAAGAGCCTGTTTGCCAGTCTGTTAATCCTCTCCACCCTGACCGCGCTGGCTGGCTGTCAGCAACCTGAACGGCCAATTGGTCCGGACGGACGCCCTAATGTCCCTGCAGAACAACCGGTGCCCGGGGGTCCTATGAGTAAAGGACCGGTAGGCCAGCCGCAGGCCTGACCGCACAAGAACGCAGCAGTATCACTCAATAAAGAAACCGGGATCAGAGGAAAAAAACCTCCCGCAGGAGGTTTATCACCTAGATCGGTTTCTGCCCATCGTCTTCGCCGGTATCATCATCGTCATCAAGCGGCTCTTCACCAGGCACCTGCGCATCGTCAGGCAGCGGAGTGACATCATCGGGTCGTTCTGACATAAGCACCTCCATACCCCACATTGGGTAATAACTATTTTAGTTGCGTTATCCTTCAGCCTGGCGGGTTTATCACGCATCTGTGAATTAAGCGTAAGAAGTAAATTAGTTATGGGTTAACGCTTTGCTTATCGCCTGCCCTCGGCTAACGCGACAAAAAAAAGGCCACCCGAAGGTGACCAATAATAGGGTACTCGCTGCGTTAGTCATCAGGTGTGGTTATTAATTTATTTCGCCACATGAATAACACAACTGAATTAATTCGCTTCTTTCATCACATACAACGACGAGGCGATGGCAATCATAATCGACTTACAAAAAATACATTTTGCGCCGAGTGGATTTTGCCTGTTCCTGTCAAAAATGGACTGGCGATATTGAGAGCCCTGACATTGTGGGCATCTCATAGCATTAATTACTGTAATAATCAGAGACCTGTAACGTTAACAGCTGACGGACCTTTAGGGCCGTTTTCCACAGAGAATTCAACTTTCTGACCGTCATCGAGTGAACGGAAGTCAGTTCCCTGAATGGCAGAGAAATGGACGAAAACGTCTTTGCTGCCGTCTTCCGGAGAAATGAAGCCGAAACCTTTCTCAGCGTTGAACCATTTTACTGTACCGAGCATTTTATTTGACATGTTTATACCTTGATAATGAGCCATATGGCATTAGAGGCTGAACCGCAGCGACACATCAGAACCTGAGATAAAACTCAAAGAGAAAGGCACAGGAAAGGCACTAACACAGATGAGAGATACAAAACGAACTAACTAGGGACTGTCTGCTTATCAGACCGGAGATGCATTAACGCACGTCTGGCGGATAAACACAAGGGGTAATAAAATTTAATGGCCAATTAAAGGCGTAACGAAACGGTCAACGCTCCGCGTTTAAAGTTTTAAGTGGATAGAATTAGTCACTATTTTAATCTCTGAAAGCCTCAGGCATTTAAAATAATTATTTTGCTGCGGCCACGACTGCCATTTCGCCAGGTAAAGAGTAAGCCGAAAAAGAGACAAAAAAAGACCCAATACGATTCCTGTATCGGGTCCAGGGAAATGGCTCGTTGAGAGCCGTGCGCTAAAAGTTGGCATTTTTGCAGGCGAGGACGCCTTGCCTTTTAAAGGTAGACCAGCATCGGTGATTTTCCAGCCAGCGGGCTTCGCCGCCGGCAAAAGCTGCCAACTCTGTGATCGGGCTGGCACTAACGGCTGGCAGGCGCAGCGGCAAAAATGTGCGCTACGCCTGAAAATGCAGGGATTATTTACCGCACAGCTGCTGGGCGCGATCGACGATCGGCTGCAGGCTCATTTTTTGTCCCGGATGCGCTTTATCGGCCGCAAGGATGGTATCGATGGACTGCAATGTGCCCTGCCCGGCATTGCCGCGCGCCAGCGCTTTATCATTGAGCGGATACTGCAGCAGCGTACTGGGGTTGATGGCAAACAGCGCGCCATCTTTCTCGCAGGTCAGCATCACCTCTTCGCGGGTGAACGGCCATTTATCTTTGCCCATTTCAAAACGGCTGACGGTGATAATTTGCCCGGCGAACGCCTGGCTGCACAACGCCATCAATAACCCAGCTGGAATCAGTTTCTTCAGCAAAATCTCGACCTCATCTCATCTTTTAACAGATTCAGGCCGGCGAAAGCGTGGCAAACACGCTCACCAGCCCGATAACAATCAACGCCAGCAGCAGCTCGAGCTGCGTCAGACGGATAAAAAGTTTCGGTGCCCGGCTGGCGGCCAGGCGAAAACGCGGCACCAGCAGATAGCGATTAAGCAGCGCAATCAGCACCATCAGTGCCACCAGCAGCGCTTTGCTCACCAGCAACTCGCTCCACAGCGTGGCGGTCCAGTTGAACGGCGTGCCGGCAATCAGCAGGCTGTTGACTGTGCCGGTAACAATCGCCAGCGCCACGGCCAGATGACCATAGCGTGAAAAGCGCATCATGCTGCGAATGGCATCGGTGCGCCAGGCAATGTTACGCGCCTCGCGCATCAATAGCAGCAGCGGCAGCAGACCACCGGCCCAGAAAGCGGCCGCGATCAGGTGCAGCGCATGATTCCCCTGCTGCAGCAGTCCTGGCATGCCATCGCGCATCGCCGCATGGCCGACGCCCGCCAGCGCCACCAGCTGCAACAGCGCAGTAGCCAGTAACGCCTGCTGGCGCAGATTACCCCGCAGGCGCAGCGCCAGCGTGCTGAGCAGGGCAAACAGGATAACCCAGCGCCACACCGCGCCGAAGCGCGTGCCCAGCACCGCCAGCCAGACGTCGATGCTGGCGATACTGCGCCAGTCGCCGCTCATCAGCCCGGTCTGCGCCGCCAGCATCAACAGCGCACTGAGTAAACTCAGCACAGCGCTGTATCCCATCAGCCGCCGCCAGCGCTGTGCCAGCACCGGTCGGTAGCGCGCCGGTGCCAGCAGCGCGGTATAAAATGCACTGCCGGTCAGCAGCAACAGCGCCAGAAAATGCAGCGCCCGCAGGCCGATCCAGAACGCGCTAAGACTCATTACTTCACGCTGAAGCTGTAGCTACCTTTGGTTTTGTGGCCGTCCACTGACAGCACGTGCCAGTTGACCTGATACTGGCCCGACGCCAGCGGCTGGGCGATCGGCACAATCAGCTGATCGTGCTGCTGCGGATTCAGCTGGGCTTTATCCAGCGCCACCGGCTGCTGCTGCGCGTTGGTCATTTCCACGCCGCTGAATGCCGGTTCAATATCTTCGGTAAATGTCAGGGTGAGTTGCTGCGGCGCGTGCTCCACCACGGCGTTATCCGCCGGCACCGGGGCTTTCAGGTGGGCATGTGCCAGAGCCAGCGGGCTGAAGCCCAGCGTCGCGCCCGCCAGCAGTAGCGCGATAACGCGCCTGGATGCAGTTTTCATCATCACGTCTTCCCTTTTAACTGCGGCACTGCGCCGCAAATGTGGCAGCAGGATACGCCGCTGCTTTTAGGCTGTCGAGACTTGCGGTGCGATCCAATTCCCTTGATCCAGCAGGGCGAAACCATTATTTTTGCCCCTGTTTATCAGGAGAAAAGCATGAGCCAAAACCTTGCCCTGCTGTCGCAGGAAGAGAAAGACAAAGTAAACGTCGATCTCGCCGCCGCTGGCGTGGCGTTTAAAGAGCGCTACAACATGCCGGTGATCGCCGAGATGGTGGAGCGCGAGCAGCCGGAAGCGCTGCGCGACTGGTTCCGTCAGCGCCTGATGACCTATCGCCAGGCATCGCTTAGCCTCTCCCGCCTGCCCTACGAACCTAAGCAGAAATAATTTATGTTACGCGTAATCGATACGGAAACCTGTGGCCTGCAGGGCGGCGTGGTGGAAGTGGCGTCAGTGGATGTCATTGACGGCCAAATCGTCAATCCGATGAGCGATCTGATCTGCCCGGATCGGCCCATCAGTCGTCAGGCGATGGCGGTGCACCGCATCACTGAAGCCATGGTGGTAGGCAAACCGACCATCGAAGAGGCGATTGGCCGCTATCACGGTAGCCCGCACTATGTGGCGCATAACGCCAGCTTTGACCGGCGCATGCTGCCGACGATGCCGGGCGAATGGATCTGCACCATGACGCTGGCGCGCCAGCTGTGGCCGGGCATTAAATACGGTAATCAGGCGCTGCGCCACAGCCTGAAACTTGAGGTGTCGCCGCCGGATGATCTGCACGCGCACCGCGCGCTGTACGATTGCTACGTCACCGCCGCGCTGCTGATCCGCATTATGGAAACCTCCGGCTGGAGCGCCAGCGAGATGGTGAGTCGCTGCCAGCCGGCGCCGGTCAGCGACGAGGTGTTCCCGTTTGGTAAGTATCGTGGTCAGAGCATCGGCAGCATCGCGCGTAAAGATCCGGGCTATTTGCGCTGGGTGCTGGAAAACGTACGTGATTTGCGCGCGCCGCTGCGGCAGACGCTGCGCAAATACGTTAAGGACACTCAGTAATCGCTGCGCGGCGGCAGCGTGCCCTGCGCCAGGGCGATCAGGAAAGTGAACTCCTGCGCCACGCCTTCATAGGATTTATAACGTCCTGATTTGCCGCCGTGGCCGGAATCCATATCGGTGCAGAGTAACAGCAGCGCATCGTTGGTGCGCAGCTCACGCAGCTTTGCCACCCACTTCGCCGGCTCCCAGTACTGTACCTGCGAATCGTGCAGCCCGGTGGTCACCAGCAGGTGCGGATACGCCTGCGCCGTCACGTTGTCATACGGGCTGTACTGGCGGATGTAGCGATAGAATTCCGCCTGCTCCGGATTGCCCCACTCATCATATTCACCGGTGGTCAGCGGAATCGACGGATCGAGCATGGTCGTGACCACATCGACAAACGGCACCTGAGCGATCACGCCGTGAAACAGCTGCGGCGCCATATTCAGCACGCCGCCCATCAGTAAGCCTCCGGCACTGCCGCCCATGGCATACAGCTGCTGCGGGTTACCGTAACCTTTCGCCACCAGCGCTTCGGTAACATCAATGAAGTCGGTGAAGCTGTTCATTTTATGTTGCAGCCGGCCATCGTCATACCACTGCTGGCCCAGCTCGCCGCCGCCGCGCACGTGGATAATCGCGTAGATGAAACCGCGCTCCAGCAAACTGATGCGGCTGGTGCCGAAACTGGCCTCCATGCTGCTGCCATAGGCGCCGTAGCCGTACGCCAGCAGCGGATTGGCGCCGCGCTGAAAGTGTTTGCGGTGATAAACCAGTGAGACCGGCACTTCCGTGCCGTCGCGCACCGTGATCCACAGGTGTTCACTTTTGTAGTCGGCAGAGTCAAAGCCCGGCACCGGGGTTTGCTTGAGAATGCGCCGCTCGCCGGTCTCCATGTTCAGTTCGAACAGCGTAGTCGGCGTCGTCATCGACGAGTAGCCGTAGCGCAGCGTGTCACTTTCCGGCGTGGGGTTGTAGGCCAGCCAAGTGACATAGGCCGGATCGTCAAAGGCAATACCGTAGCTCTCACCGCTGGCCCAGTTAATCTGGCGCAGGGTATTTACTCCGCGCTGGCGCTCTTCGACCACCAGCCAGTTACGAAACAGCTGGAAATCTTCCATCACCACATGGTCGCGCGGCGGAATCAGGGTTTGCCAGCGATCTTCTGCGAGCCACGCGCTGCGGTACAGGCCGAAATTTTTGCCGTCGCGGTTGGAGCGAATGAAGAACTGGTGATCGTAGTGATCGATGCTGTATTCATGATCGCGCCGCCGCGGACAAAACACCTGCGGCTGTGCGTCCGGATATTCCGCGTCAATCAGCAGAATTTCACTGGTGGTTGTGCTGAACAGCGCGATCAGGATGAAGTGTTCCGAGGTAGTTTTATGCACGCTGAGGTGGAAAGACTCATCCTGCTCTTCATACACCAGCTGATCTTCCGACTGCGGATGCCCCAGTTCGTGACGCCACACCTGATAAGCCAGCAGCGTTTTCGGATGCTTGCGTACGTAGTAGAGGGTGCGTGAGTCGTTGGCCCACGCCTCGCTGGAGGACGCGTCGCGCAGCACCTCCGGATACCAGCTGCCGCTGTTGAGATTACGAAAGCGGATGCCGTACTGGCGGCGCGATAAAAAATCTTCCGCCAGCGCCATCACCTGGTTATCCGGGCTGATATCCAGCGTGCCCATGGTGTAAAAATCACTGTGTGCCGCACGCTGGTTGCCATCCAGCAGCAGTTGCCACGGCTGGTCGGCGGGTGCATCTACCGGCTGGCGGAAATAGGCCGCGTACTCATTGCCGGCTTCGTAACGGCTTTGATAGCGGTAGCCGCGTTTAACGTACGGTACCGAATGGTCCTGCGCCGGCAGCCGATCGATGATCTCTTTCAGTACCCGATCCTGCAGCGCATCCTGAGAAGCCATCATCGCTTTACCGTAGCGGTTTTCCGCCTCCAGATAAGCCAGTACCTCGGGGTTTCGCCGGTCATCATCACGCAGCCAGAAATAGTTGTCGGTGCGTGTTTCGCCGTGTAACGTCATGTGGTGGGGGATTTTTTTCGCTTGCGGCTGATTCATTACAGAGTTTCTCCCTGAAAGACGACATCCTGCAAGCGTGGCACTTCTGGCAGAGGAAGCCAAGCCGGAAACGCACGCGAAGTGTAACCGGAGGCCGCCGAAACCGCCTCCGGCGTGACTCAGGCCGCTTTTTCCGCCGCGATGTCGCGCTGAATACCGTCGCGCACGTCCTGCGGGATTTTCAGCGCATCACCGAGCGCGGAGAGGTAACTGCGTTCCATGAAATGATCGACATCGATCGCCGCACAGCTAAGGAAATAGAGCTCCAGCGCTTCCTCTTCGTTTTTCACGTCGGCGGCCAGCCACTGCGGATCGAGCGGACGGTTCATTGCCTGCTGAATCAGCGCTTCCGCCTGCGCCCCGTAACCGGCCTGATGGATATTCTGCTCGATGGCCGTGCGCTCGCGATCGTCAATGTGCCCGTCGCTTTTTGCAGCAAACACCAGCGCGGTAACCAGTCGCTCCGCGCGCTGGTCGAGCGGCGTCTGCAGCTGGCCAAACGCAGGCTCATCCTGATGGGTTTCCCGCACGCGCTGCTTGTATTTATTCCACAGCACCGCGCCTGCCGCCGCCCCGCCGCCGACCAGCAGCGCGGTGCCGCCGTATTGGGTTAACAGCTTGCGCGACGATTTGCTGGCAACCAGTAAACCCGCCAGGCCACCCAGCGCGCCGGGGGCCAGCATATCGCTCAGGCCGCCTGATTTGCCGTCACCGCCCTTCTTTGCCAGAACCGATTGAATTTGCTGCAGCCAGTTACTCATCGTTTAACTCCTGTTTAAGTTTCCGCTCACTATGCTGCCGCACGCTGTGTCAGTTAACGTCAGAGCCGGCAAAGTATGGCAAAGCCGGACGTGCGCAATGCGTGAGTACGCAAACGTTTTCGTTTATACTGCGCGCGCAATTAGACTGCTAAGGTGAAATTATGACGACTCTCGGAACCGCGCTGCGTCCTGCCGCAACGCGTGTCATGCTGTTAGGTTCAGGTGAATTGGGCAAAGAGGTGGCGCTGGAGTGTCAGCGTCTCGGGGTGGAAGTGATCGCCGTCGATCGTTATGCCGATGCCCCGGCGATGCACGTTGCGCATCGCAGCCACGTCATTAACATGCTGGACGGTGACGCACTGGCGGCGCTGATTGCGCAGGAGCAGCCCCACTTTGTGGTGCCGGAAATTGAAGCCATCGCCACCGAAAAACTGCTGGAGCTGGAAGCGCAGGGGCAAAAAGTGGTGCCGACGGCCCGTGCTGCACGTCTGACCATGAACCGCGAAGGCATTCGCCGTCTGGCGGCAGAAGAGCTGGCGTTACCGACCTCAACCTATCAGTTTGCGGATAGCAAAGCGCGTTTCGTCGCGGCCGCGCACGAGATCGGTTTTCCCTGCATCGTGAAACCGGTAATGAGCTCCTCCGGTAAAGGCCAGAGCTTCATTCGCGAAGCCAGCCAGCTGGATCACGCCTGGGATTATGCGCAGCAAGGCGGACGCGCAGGCGCGGGCCGGGTGATCGTCGAGGGCGTCGTGAAGTTCGATTTTGAAATCACCCTGCTGACCATCAGCGCGGTTGACGGCATCCACTTCTGCGCGCCAATTGGCCATCGTCAGGAAGACGGTGATTATCGTGAATCCTGGCAGCCACAGCAGATGAGCGAACTGGCCCTGCAGCGCGCGCAGGACATCGCCGCTAACGTGGTGAAAGCGCTCGGCGGTTACGGCCTGTTTGGCGTGGAGCTGTTTGTGTGCGGCGACGAGGTGGTGTTCAGCGAAGTCTCTCCGCGTCCGCACGATACCGGTATGGTGACGCTGATTTCGCAGGATCTCTCTGAGTTCGCGCTGCACGTGCGCGCCTTCCTCGGCCTGCCGATTGGCGGCATTCGCCAGTATGGACCGGCAGCGTCGGCGGTGATCCTGCCTCAGCTCGATAGCCACAACGTGCAGTTTGTGAATGTGGAAGCCGCACTTGGCGCCGGTTTGCAGCTGCGCCTGTTTGGTAAGCCGGAAATCGCGGGGCAGCGCCGTCTGGGTGTCGCGCTGGCGACCGGTGACAGCACCGATGATGCCGTGGCCCGCGCCATTGCCAGCGCCGCAGCCGTGCAGGTTCAGGGCTGATTGACCGGGTGGTGACGCAGCGCCATCACCACCTGCAAAAATTGACCGCTGCCGCGTTGCAGTTACGCGGCAGCGCTATTCGCGATCAGTGGGGTGAAGCCGCACCTGCCACTGCCTCACGCGCCAGCTGCGTAATGCGATCCCAGTCGCCGCTCTCCAGCGCATCGTTTGGCACCAGCCACGAACCGCCGATACACAGCACGCTTTTCAGCGCCAGATAGTCACGATAGTTGGCCGGTGAAATGCCGCCGGTCGGGCAAAAACGCACCTGCGGGAATGGACCACCAATCGCCGCCAGCGCTTTGACGCCACCGTTAGCCTCTGCCGGGAAGAACTTGAACTCGCGCAAACCATAATCCATGCCGACCATCAGTTCCGACACGGTGCTGATGCCTGGAATCAGCGGCACCGGACCTTCCACCGCCGCCTTGAGCAGTGGCTCAGTGAGCCCCGGGCTAATGACAAACTGCGCACCGGCGTCGGTCACTTCTTTCAGCTGCTGGGTATTGATCACCGTGCCGGCACCCACAATCGCTTCCGGAACTTCTTTGATCATTGCCCGCAGCGCATCCATCGCCACCGGCGTGCGCAGCGTCACTTCCAGCACGCGTACGCCACCTGCGACCAGCGCTTTGGCCATCGGCACCGCATGTTCCAGCTTGTTGATGACAATCACCGGCACAACCGGGCCGGTAGTCAGGATCTGTTCCGCACTCGTTTTCCAGTTCTTCATTACGTTTCCTCAGGAGAGACAGCTCAACGCGCGTTCACGCTGTCAGAAAGAGAGCCCTACCATACAAGATCGGCCGGACGGACGTCTATTGGATATCATCAATTTTTGAAACCGCGGTTCATTTTCGAATGATTGCCTGGTGCGCATCATTCCGCATCCGTCTGCAGAGTCGCCATTCATGGCGACCATGGCTAAACCCTTGCTGGCTTAAAACAAAACGCCCCTGGCAAAGAGCGCAGGGGCGTTATCATAAACTTCTCAGTCAGCGATGCAGGAGCGGTTATTCAAACTCGTTCCATGAACGGCCGTCGCGGGTGATCATCGCTACCGACGCCACCGGGCCCCAGGTGCCGGCCTGATACGGTTTGGAGGCGTCGCCATCCGCATTCCACGCTTCAATAATCGAATCGACATAGGTCCACGCCGCTTCAACTTCATCGCGGCGCACAAACAGTGCCTGAATGCCGCGCATGGTTTCCAGCAGCAGACGCTCGTAGGCATCCGCCAGATGCGACTGATTGAAGGTTTCGGAGTAGCTCAGATCCAGCTTGGTGGTCTGCAGCTTGTGCTTGTGATCGAGACCCGGCACCTTGTTGAGGATCTCAATATCCACGCCCTCATCCGGCTGCAGACGAATCGTCAGCTTGTTCTGCGGCAGCTCGGCGTAAGAGTCCTTAAACAGGTTCATTTCCGGGTTTTTGAAGTACACCACCACTTCTGAGCACTTGGTCGGCAGACGCTTACCGGTGCGCAGGTAGAAAGGCACGCCCGCCCAGCGCCAGTTATCGATATCCACGCGGATGGCGACGAAGGTTTCGGTGCTGCTCTGCTTGTTAGCTCCCTCTTCTTCCAGGTAGCCCGGCACTTTTTTGCCCTGCACAAAACCGGCAGTGTACTGACCGCGTACGGTTTTCTCGCGCACGTTGGTCTGGTCGATGCGGCGCAGCGAGCGCAGCACTTTCACCTTCTCATCACGAATCGCGTCAGCACTGAGATCGGACGGCGGCGACATGGCGATCATGGTCAGGATCTGCAACAGGTGGTTCTGGATCATGTCACGCATCTGGCCGGCTTTGTCGAAGTAACCCCAGCGGCCTTCGATACCCACCTCTTCCGCCACGGTAATCTGCACGTGGTCAATGGTGCGGTTGTCCCAGTTATTGACGAAAATCGAGTTGGCAAAACGCAGTGCCAGCAGGTTGAGCACCGTCTCTTTACCAAGATAATGGTCGATACGGAACACCTGGCTTTCATCGAAGAATTTACCGACGCTGTCGTTGATCTCCTGCGAGGTCTCCAGCGAGGTGCCGAGCGGCTTCTCCATCACCACGCGTGCCGGTTTGGCGTTGAGTTTAGCGGCGCCCAGTCCTTCACAGATGGCGCCAAAGGTGCTCGGCGGCATGGCAAAGTAGTTGATGGTGACGCGGTTTTTCTGATCCAGCATCTTGCCCAGTTTCGAGAAGTGCGAGGTGTCGTTAACGTCGAGGTTGCAGAAGTCGAGACGGCCGCTGAGTTTGTCCCACAGCGCTTCGTCAATCTTCTCCTTCATGAAGGTTTCCAGCGCTTCACGCACCACTTTGGTGTAGGCCTCTTTGTCCCACTCCGCGCGACCCACGCCAATAATGCGCGTGGTATCGTGAATCTGACCGGCTTTCTCCAGCTGATACAGTGAAGGCAACAGTTTCCGGCGTGCAAGATCGCCTTTGGCACCGAAAATCACCAGATCGCATGCCTGGGCTGTTTGTGTTACCGCCATTTTCCTCTCCTCGTTGCAGGATATACCCGGCCTGAGCGTCCTCATCCTGCCGGGTCCTTATTGTAATTTTCTTACAGCACAATGTACTTTTTTCACCGCGCCAGGACAACCCGGCTGCGGTCGGTTACAGGTGATAATCCTGCACCGCCGGGGCGCATTTAACGTGTTGCGAAGTGCGCTAACGCGCCTTTTTCTGTTTCGATGTTTGTCGGGCGAAAACCCGGCAGCGATCAAAGTATGACAAAAAAAGCGCGGTTACATTTGTCCGCCGCTGCGTACGTCAGGCTATTACACGGTATATTCCGCATAATTGGCAGCGATTTCACGCACGGGTGAACGCAAAAAAGTGATTGATGGTCATCGGGTTAACAACATGCTGGATCAAATACAGGCGCAGCTGGCCGCGCTGAGCAAATCAGAACGCAAAGTGGCAGAACAGATTCTGGCCGCGCCGCAGCAGGCGATACACTCGAGCATTGCCACGCTGGCACAGGCGGCGCAGGTCAGCGAACCGACGGTGAACCGCTTCTGTCACCGCATGGGCACACGCGGCTTTCCCGATTTCAAGCTGCAGCTGGCACAGAGTCTGGCTAAAGGACCGAGCTGGGTCAGTCGCGATGTCGAAGAAAATGACAGCGTAGAACGCTACAGCCACAAGATTTTTGATTCCGCGCTGGCGGGACTCAGCCGCGTGCGTCAGCAGCTGGATATGCAAGTGGTGGCTCAGGCTGTGCAGGCATTGTCACAGGCGCATAAAGTGGCCTTCTTTGGTCTTGGCGCCTCGGCGGTAGTGGCGCATGATGCCACCAATAAATTTCTGCGTTTCAATCTGCCGGTCATCTGGTCCGAGGATATTGTGATCCAGCGCATGAGTTGCATAAATAGTGGACCAAATGACGTGTTTGTTCTGATATCGCATACTGGCCGCACCAAAAATATGATAGAACTGGCTCGCCTGGCGCGTGTAAACGCTTCCACCGTGCTGGCTATCACCTCGCCCGGATCGCCGCTGGCAGATGAAGCCACGCTGGCGCTGACGCTGGATGTACCGGAAGATACCGACATCTATCTGCCGATGGTTTCCCGCCTGGCGCAGCTCACCGTGGTTGACGTGCTGGCAACCGGTTTTACCCTGGAGCGCGGTACCGCTTTCCGCGAGAATCTCAAACGGGTAAAAGAGGCACTAAAAGCATCGCGCCTTGAAAAGCCGGCACCGGAATCACGTGCACAGCAAAATAATTAACATCACATTCACAATGTGAGTCGAATCACAGCCCCTCGATCATATAGAATGAGTGACCATTGCGTGTCACTTGTGATCGACACGATACTTTGTCAACGGAGTCCTTCATGTCCAGACGTCTCAGAAGAACCAAGATCGTTACAACCCTCGGCCCCGCCACCGATCGCGACAACAACCTCGAAAAAATCATCGCGGCGGGCGTTAACGTTGTGCGACTCAATTTCTCCCACGGCACCCCGGAAGATCATCAACTGCGCGCCGATAAAGTGCGGCAGATTGCGGCCAAACTCGGTCGCCACGTCGCCATTCTTGGCGATCTGCAAGGCCCTAAAATTCGCGTATCAACCTTCAAAGAAGGCAAAGTTTTCCTTAATGTCGGTGACCGCTTCCTGCTGGATGCCAACCTGAGCAAAGGCGAAGGCGACAAAGAGAAAGTCGGTATCGACTATAAAGGCCTGCCGGAAGATGTGGTTCCGGGCGATATCCTGCTGCTGGACGACGGTCGTGTGCAGCTGAAGGTGCTGGAAGTTCAGGGTGTAAAAGTGTTCACCGAAGTGACTGTCGGCGGCCCGCTCTCCAACAATAAAGGCATCAACAAGCTCGGCGGCGGCCTGTCGGCTGAAGCGCTGACCGAAAAAGATAAGCTGGATATCATTACCGCGGCGAAAATTGGCGTCGACTATCTGGCGGTCTCCTTCCCGCGTAACGGCGAAGACATGAACTACGCGCGCCGTCTGGCACGCGATGCCGGCTGCGATGCCAAACTGGTGGCAAAAGTGGAGCGCGCCGAAGCGGTGGCAACGCAGGAAGCGATGGATGACATCATCCTCGCCTCCGACGTGGTGATGGTGGCGCGTGGCGATCTCGGCGTGGAAATTGGCGATCCGGAGCTGGTGGGCATTCAGAAAGCATTGATTCGTCGTGCACGTCAGCTGAATCGCACCATCATTACGGCTACCCAGATGATGGAGTCGATGATCACTAATCCAATGCCGACCCGTGCGGAAGTGATGGATGTGGCAAACGCCGTGCTGGACGGCACCGATGCGGTGATGCTGTCGGCGGAAACGGCGGCCGGTCAGTATCCGGCGGAAACCGTGTCGGCAATGGCGAAGGTGTGTCTCGGCGCGGAAAAAATTCCAAGCGTGAACGTTTCCAAACACCGCCTGGACGTGCAGTTCGACAATATCGAAGAAGCGATTGCCATGTCGGCGATGTACGCCGCTAACCATTTGCAGGGCGTGTCGGCCATCATTACCATGACCGAATCTGGCCGTACCGCACTGATGACGTCACGCATCACTTCGGGTCTGCCGATCTTCGCAATGTCACGTCATGAACGTACCCTGAACCTGACCGCGCTGTACCGTGGCGTGACGCCGGTGTTCTTTGACAGCAACAACGATGGTGTCGCCGCCGCGCACGATGCGGTTAATCTGCTGCGCGACAAAGGGTTCCTCGTCTCCGGCGATCTGGTGATTGTCACCCAGGGCGACGTGATGGCGACCACCGGCACCACCAACACCAGCCGTGTCCTGCGCGTAGACTGAGTTTTACGCACCTCCTGACAGCGGCTGTAACAACATGGACAAACGCGACTGCCTGGCAGTCGCGTTTTATTTTTCACTGACAAGGAGGCCAGATGGCCCGCTGTCAACCCATCAGTCAACTCACCGGGCGTGTGCTGCTGTTTCCGCTCGCGCTGGTGCTGTTTGAGTTCGCGACCTACATCGCCCATGACATGATTCAGCCTGGCATGCTGCTGGTCACCGCCGAGTTTAACGTCGGCCCGGAATGGGTATCCACCTCACTCACTGCCTATCTGATGGGCGGCGTGGTGCTGCAGTGGCTGCTCGGTCCGCTGTCGGATAAATATGGCCGACGTCCGGTGTTGCTGTTCGGCATTCTGTTCTTTGCCGCCGCCTGTGTTCTCACCACCTGGGTGAGCAACATCGAGCAGTTCGTTACGCTGCGTTTTATCCAGGGCATCAGCCTGTGCTTCATTGGCGCAGTAAGCTATGCCGCAGTGCAGGAGGCGTTTGACGAAGCGTTAGCTGTGCGCATGATGGCGCTGATGGCTAACGTGGCGCTGCTGGCACCGCTGGCGGGTCCGCTGGCCGGTGCCGCCTGGCTAACGGTGGGCGAATGGCGCAGCATGTTCTGGCTGTTTGCGATTTGCAGCCTGCTGGCGTTTGTGGTGCTGTGGCGCATCATGCCGGAAACCGCCGGCGATCGCAGCCACTCCATTGCGTTACCGAACCTGGCGCGCGGCTACGGACGGCTGGCACGCGATAAGCAGGTGATGTACGGCTCCTTCGCCATCGGCCTGGTGTTCATCCCGATTCTTACCTGGGTGGCGCTGTCGCCGGTGATTCTGATGCATGAAGAGGGCTTATCCCGCCTGCAGTATGCATTGCTGCAATTACCGGTGTTTCTGGCGATGATCGCCGGTAACCTGACGCTGGGTAAACTGGCGGGACGCGTGGCCATCGAGCAACCGGTAAAATTTGCCGCCTGGCCGATTCTGCTCGGCCTGAGCATCGCGCTGGTGGCGAACCTGCTCAACAGCCACAGTTACCTGCTGCTCACCGCCGGCCTTAGCCTGTATGCGTTTGGTGCCGGGATGGTCAACGCCGGGCTGTACCGGTTGACGCTCTATTCCAGCAGCGAAGGTAAAGGCAGCATCGCCGCCATGCTGGGGATGATCAGCATTCTGACGCTGGCGGCAGCGATTGAAGTGGCAAAAAGCGGTTATTTCAGCGGCGGTACGCCGTGGTTCAGCGCGATCAACTTCGTCGCCGGCGTGTTGTGGTTTGGCCTGGTGACGCTGTTCCTGCGCGAGCGCAAGCGGCGCAGTCGCCTGACAAGCGTTGAATGAGTGATGACGAACCGTGCCGGGCGGCACGGTTCAGCACGCGTTAGCTATTTACGCGGGTACAAATCCTTACGCGCGTAAGGCTCAATATCCCCTTCTTTGCGCGTCTTCAGCAGTTTGAGAATCCACGTATACTGCTCCGGATGCGGGCGCACGAAGATTTCCACCTCTTCGTTCATGCGCCGCGCCAGCGTGGTGTCATCGGCATCCAGCAAATCGTCCATCGGCGGGCGCACATAAATCTCCAGTTTGTGCGTCGCGCTGTTATACACCGGGAACAGCGGCACGACGCGCGCGCGGCATACTTTCATCAGACGCCCGACCGCCGGCAATGTCGCTTTATAGGTAGCAAAGAAATCGACAAACTCGCTGTGCTCAGCACCGTGGTCCTGATCCGGCAGATAGTAGCCGTAATACCCCTGACGCACCGAGGCGATAAACGGTTTGATGCCGTCGTTGCGCGCGTGCATGCGGCCGCCGAAACGGCGACGAACGGTGTTCCAGATATAATCCATCAGCGGATCGCTTTGATTATGGAACATCGCCGCCATCATCTGGCCTTCCGAAGCCAGCAGCATCGCCGGAATATCCACGCCCCAGCCGTGCGGCACGAGGAAAATCACGTTCTCATGATTCTCCTGCAGCGCCGTGATGATCTCGCGGCCGTGCCACTCAACGCGCTGGCGCACGCGTTCAGGATTACGCATCCCCAGCTCGGCCATCATCACCATCGCCTGCGGTGCGGTGGCAAACATACGATCAGCAATCTCTTCGCGCTGCGCTTCGCTGAGCTCCGGCAGGCAATAGTAGAGATTAATCAGCGCACGGCGGCGCGCACTTTTCGCCAGCTTGCCGGCAAACTTACCCAGCCCGCCCAGCACCGGATCGCGCACCCTGGCCGGCAGCATCGCCATACCGGCCAGCGCACCAATCGCCAGCCAGCTGCCCCAGTATTTCGGCTTTAAAAAAGAACGTTGAAAAACGGGAATAAACTCACTGTTATTTTTTTTTCGGGTTTCCATGCACTCGCCTCTGACAATGACGGCTCAATAATAGTGACGGCAGGTAATTTTGCAATCTTCACCGGCCAGATAGCAAAAAACCGACGAAGAATCCGTCGGTTTTTGCGCGTTTGCCCGGAAATTAACGTTATTTCAGCGTCAGCTGTGGCAGATAACTCTTCACCTGCGCCAGATAGGTGCTGCGATCTTTGCCGGTCAGCCCTTCCATGCGCGGCAGCTTCGCCGTCAGCGGGTTGACCGCCTGGTTGTTGATCCACACTTCATAATGCAGATGCGGTCCGGTGGAGCGACCGGTGTTACCGGAAAGCGCGATGCGATCGCCGCGTTTCACTTTCTGTCCCGGTTTCACCAGCGCTTTGCTCAGGTGCATGTAGCGGGTCATGTACTGGCGACCGTGACGGATCGCGACGTAGTTACCGGCGGCTCCGCCGTTTTTCGCGATCACCACTTCGCCATCGCCGACGGCCAGTACAGGCGTACCAATTGGCAGCGCAAAATCGACGCCTTTGTGCGGCGCAATGCGCCCGGTCACCGGATTGAGGCGGCGCGGATTGAAGTTTGACGAGACGCGGTACTGTTTCACCGTCGGGAAGCGCATGAAGCCTCGCGCAAGACCGGAGCCGTTGCGGTCGTAGAACTTGCCGTCTTCCGCGCGGAATGCGTAGTAATCTTTACCGCCGGTGCGCAGGCGCACGCCGAGCAGCTGGCTCTGCGCACTCTTGCCGTCCAGCATCTCACGCGACATCAGTACGCTAAAGTCATCGCCGGCGCGCAGTTTGCGGAAATCCATCTGCCACTGCATGGCTTTAATCACGCTGCTGGTTTCGGCGCTGGTCAGGCCGGCGCGCTGGGCGCTGGCGGCAAAACTGCCGCGCACTTCGCCTTTCAGGACGCTGTTCTGCCATTCACCCTTCTGCATCTCCTGCTGCATCTTAAAGCTGCCGTTCGGCTGACGCGCATAGGTGCGGGTTTCACGCCGATCGATCTCCCAGGTGAAGTCCTGCAGCGCGCCATCGGCATCCAGCGTCCAGCTCAGCTGCTGTCCCACGCGCAGATTACGCAAACTCTTATCGCTGCTGACCAGCGCGTTGATGTCACCGAGATCGATACCGTACTGATTAAGCGCGCTGCTCAGCGTATCGCCCGAGGAAACGGTGTAGTCATGCTGATCGGGATTGACCGGCACGTCTTTGTCGATGTCATCCGACGGGATCTCGTCTTCCGGTTCCGCCGTGGTTTGATCGATCGGTTCACTGGCTTCCGGCAGCAGCGTGCGCAGCTCGTTTTTGTCCAGCGTGATGTCTTTCACGATGGGCGCAACATCGCGGGGATGATAGACGTAAGGCCGCCAGACAGCGACGGCCAGTGTAACAACGGTGAGTGACCCCAGCATAACGCGGTGGGGGCGCGGCAAATTATTAAATGCGAGGGCGACAGAGCGGGCTATCTGCTGCACTTTTACCTATTCCTCTATGCTCCATTCAGGCAGCTCGCATACTGGCTTGACAGCTGTGAGAGGAATTTCACGTAGCTGTCTTTGGTTAAGCTGATTCCCATGCCTAACGGGTCGAGGGTGCCTTTACGCACGCTGGTTCCGCGAGACACGGCATCGATGACCGCCGGCCTGAATTGTGGTTCAGCAAAAACACAGACTGCTTTCTGCTCAACCAACTGTGTTCGTATTTGATGTAAACGCTGGGCGCCCGGCTGGATCTCAGGATTGACGGTAAAATGACCTAATGGTGATAAACCGTAATGTTTCTCAAAGTAGCTGTAAGCGTCGTGAAAAACGAAATAACCCTTGTTCCGTACCGGCGCGAGTTGTGCGCCAATCCGTTTGTCTGTGTCCGCCAATTGTGCCTCAAACTGCTGCAGGTTGGCGTCAAGTTTGGCTTTGCTTTGCGGCATAAGTTCCAATAATTTTCCGTGGATTGCAACAGCAGATTGTTTCGCAATCTCCGGCGACATCCACAGGTGCATATTAAACTCGCCGTGGTGATGATGAGTATGAGACGGGTCCTGGTTCTCAGAATTGTCTGAGTCATGGTCGTGATCGTGACCGTGCTCATGTTCGTCCTCATCTTCACCGCCGCTAATCAATAGCGGTTTTACGCCAGGCAAGGCGGCAATTTCGAGGTTTTTACTGGCCGGTAACTCCCCGGCGGACTTCGTCAGAAAGGCTTCCATTTCCGGACCGGTCCATACCACTAAGTCAGCGTTTTTAATACGTTTTACATCGGATGGCCGTAAGGCGTAATCGTGCTCTGAGGCACCGTCCGGCAGCAATACTTCAACCGGCGTAATGCCATCGGCAATGGCGGCTGCGATAAATCCGAGAGGCTTAATTGAAGCCACCACCGCAGACTGCGCGGAAAACGTGGTGGCGAGGCTTAATGTCGCCGCAGAAAGGGTAAAAGCCAGGCGCTTTTTATTGTGTAACATAATGCGTCATTCCATCGTGACCAGGTGATGGAATGTGATATTATAACATTCGAAATCCAATGCAACCCGTAAATATCATGTCGTCACTTGTTACACTCGAAAACATTTCGGTGAAGTTTGGCCAGCGCGCGGTGCTGGCAGGCATCAGCCTGTCGCTGCAGCCGGGCAAAATTCTCACCCTGCTGGGTCCCAACGGAGCCGGCAAGTCCACGCTGGTGCGCACGGTACTCGGCCTGCTCACGCCAGACAGCGGCAGCGTCCGCCGCGCGCCGGGGCTGCGTATTGGCTATGTGCCGCAAAAGCTGCACATCGATCCGACGCTGCCGATCAGCGTTGAGCGCTTTATGCGTCTGACGCGCGGCAGTCGCCGTGATGATATTTTGCCGGCGCTGAAGCGGGTTCAGGCCGGCCATCTGTTGCAGTCACCGCTGCAAAAACTGTCTGGTGGCGAAACGCAGCGCGTGCTGCTGGCGCGCGCCCTGCTCAACCAGCCGCAGCTGCTGGTACTGGACGAACCGACGCAGGGCGTGGATGTGAACGGCCAGGTGGCGCTCTACGATTTGATCGATCAACTGCGACGCGAGCTCAACTGCGGCGTGCTGATGGTGTCGCACGACCTGCATCTGGTGATGGCAAAGACCGACGAAGTGCTGTGCCTCAACCATCACATCTGCTGTTCCGGCACGCCGGAAGCCGTCTCGCAGCATCCGGAATTTATCGCCATGTTTGGTCCGCGCGGCGCACAGCAGTTGGCGATCTACCGCCATCACCATAATCACCGTCACGATTTACAGGGACGCATTGTTCTGCGCAAAGGAAACGGCCCGTCATGATTGAACTGTTATTACCCGGCTGGCTGGGCGGCGTATTGCTGGCCCTGGCGGCCGGTCCGCTCGGCTCTTTTGTCGTCTGGCGCCGCATGTCCTATTTTGGCGATACTCTCGCTCACGCCTCTCTGCTCGGCGTGGCGTTTGGTCTGCTGCTCAACGTGAATCCCTATTATGCGGTGATTCTGGTCACCGTCTGCCTGGCGCTCGGGCTGGTGTGGCTGGAGCGACGCCCGCATCTGGCGATCGACACGCTGTTAGGGATTATGGCGCACAGCGCGCTTTCGCTGGGTCTGGTGGTGGTCAGTCTGATGCAGGGCGTGCGCGTTGATTTAATGGCCTACCTGTTTGGCGATTTGCTGGCGATCACCCCGGATGATTTGTCGCTGATGGCGGGCGGCGTAGCAATCGTGCTGGTGGTGATGGCGTGGCAATGGCGTTCGCTGCTGTCGATGACCATCAGTCCGGAGCTGGCGCAGGTAGACGGCGTAAACATTCAGCGTACCCGCCTGATGCTGATGCTGGTAACCGCGCTGACCATTGGTGTGGCGATGAAATTTGTTGGCGCGCTGATCATTACTTCACTGCTGATCATTCCGGCCGCCACGGCACGACGCTTCTCGCGTTCGCCAGAACAGATGGCCGGCTTTGCGGTGCTCATCGGCATCATTGCCGTCACCGGTGGCCTGACCTTATCTGCCAGCTACGACACCCCGGCCGGTCCGTCGGTGGTGCTGTGTGCTGCGGTACTGTTCATTATCAGCATGGCAAAAAAACCGGCGGCGTGACGCCGGTTACTCTTCGCGGCTGATGCCGAAATGCTTATAGGCGTGCTGCGTGGCCATCCGGCCGCGCGGTGTGCGCTGAATAAAGCCCTGCTGGATCAGGAAGGGTTCGATAACGTCCTCAATGGTTTCACGCTCCTCACCAATCGCCGCCGCCAGATTATCCAGCCCCACCGGACCGCCCATGAACTTGTCGATGATCGCCAGCAGCAGCTTGCGGTCCATATAGTCGAAGCCCTGATTGTCCACATTGAGCATATCCAGCGCGCTGGCGGCCACTTCGCCGCTCATGTTGCCGCTGGCGCGCACTTCGGCGAAGTCACGTACACGGCGCAGCAGGCGGTTGGCGATACGCGGCGTACCGCGCGCGCGACGCGCCACTTCCAGCGCGCCCTCTTCGCTCAGCGTCAGCCCCAGGCAGGCGGCGCTGCGTCCGACGATGTGCTGCAGATCCGGCACATTGTAGAACTCCAGACGCTGCACAATCCCAAAGCGATCGCGCAGCGGTGAGGTGAGCGAGCCTGCGCGGGTGGTGGCACCAATCAGGGTAAACGGCGGCAAATCCAGTTTGATCGAGCGCGCTGCGGGTCCGTCGCCGATCATGATATCCAGCTGATAATCTTCCATCGCCGGATACAGCACCTCTTCCACTACCGGCGACAGGCGATGAATTTCATCGATAAACAAGACGTCGTGCGGTTCAAGGTTGGTGAGCATCGCTGCCAGGTCACCGGCCTTTTCCAGCACCGGACCGGACGTGGTGCGCAGATTGACGCCCATCTCATTAGCTACGATGTTGGCCAGCGTGGTTTTACCCAGCCCGGGCGGACCAAAGATCAGCAGGTGGTCCAGCGCATCGCCGCGCAGTTTGGCGGCCTGGATGAAAATCTCCATCTGCTCGCGCACCTGCGGCTGCCCGACATATTCCGTCAGCAGTTTGGGGCGAATAGCGCGGTCAAGGCTCTCTTCCTCAGTGAAAGAACTGCCCGAGACCAGGCGGTCGGCTTCAATCATGCATTACCTCAAATAGCAGCGCGCAGGGCTTCGCGAATCAGGGTTTCACAATCCGCTTCTGGTTTGCCAACCTTGCTGACCATACGGCTGGCTTCCTGCGGTTTATAACCCAGCGCTACCAGCGCCGCAACTGCTTCAGCCTCGGCGTCGTTGTTATCCTGCTGAGCCGACGGTGTGGTCAGGGTAAACGCCGAGTCGCCGCCAAACAGGTCGCCGTGCATGCCTTTGAAGCGATCTTTCATCTCAACCACCAGACGCTCAGCGGTTTTCTTGCCCACGCCCGGCAGCTTCACCAGCGAGGCGATCTCTTCGCGCTCCACCGCCGTGACAAACTGCTGCGCTGACATGCCGGAAAGAATCGCCAGCGCCAGTTTGGGCCCGACGCCGTTGACTTTGATCAGCTCACGGAACAGCGCCCGCTCCTGCTTACTGTTAAACCCGAAGAGCAGCTGCGCATCTTCCCGCACCACAAACTGGGTGAAGATAATAGCTTCCTGGTTGATGTCTGGCAGCTCGTAAAAGCAGGTCATTGGCAGGTGCACTTCGTAACCCACACCGTGCGCCTCAATCAGCACCAGCGGCGGCTGTTTTTCCAGAATAATGCCTCGTAAACGACCAATCACCTGAGCAATTCCTTAGTGTATGTGTAAGCGTCTGAATCATCGGCCTCCTGCCACACCGCGCTCAACCGCGCGCCTGCTGGAGGTAAAATGTCGGCTATGTATATCATAAAAAAGGCTGGATGCATATCCAGCCTATTGAATGGCCACGCTTTTGCTAACCGGATCGCAAACGTCCGCGCGTCAGCACCAGTTTGCTGTCGCTCATGCGCGCCGCATTCTGGCTGACGTGGCAATGGGTGATGGCGATGGCCAGCGCATCGGCGGCATCCGCCTGCGGATTGGCCGGCAGTTTGAGCAGCGTGCGCACCATGTGCTGCACCTGGCTTTTTTCCGCGCTACCGATGCCGGTTACCGTCTGCTTCACCTGACGGGCCGCATACTCAAACACCGGCAGCTCAAGATTGACTGCTGCGACAATTGCCGCGCCACGCGCCTGCCCCAGCTTGAGCGCCGAATCCGCGTTCTTCGCCATAAACACCTGCTCAATGGCGAAGTAATCCGGCGCGAACTGGGTGATGATTTCGCTGACGCCAGCGTAAATCAGTTTGAGGCGGGAAGGCAGATCGGTGACGTTAGTGCGGATACAGCCGCTGCCCAGATAGCTGAGCTGGCGGCCGGTCTGGCGGATGACACCGTAGCCGGTGACGCGCGAGCCGGGGTCAATCCCGAGTATTATCGCCATAGCGCGTCTCCGTATTGCAGGATTTTGCGTAACGCCATTACAGCGTTTCCGCTACCTCATCAGAAATTTCACCGTTATGGTAAACTTCCTGCACATCATCACAATCTTCCAGCATGTCGATCAGACGCAGCAGTTTAGGTGCCGTCTCGGCATCCAGTTCCGCTTTGGTTGATGGAATCATCGACACTTCAGCACTGTCGGCTTTCAGACCGGTGGCTTCCAGTGCATCGCGCACGCTGCCCAGCTCTTCCCACGCGGTAAAGACGTCAATCGCGCCATCGTCATAGCTCACGACGTCCTCTGCACCCGCTTCCAGCGCCGCTTCCATCACGGCATCTTCGTCCTGGCCTGGCGCGAAGGAGATCACGCCTTTCTTGCTGAACAGGTAAGAGACCGAACCGTCGGTGCCGAGGTTACCGCCGGTTTTGCTGAAGGCGTGACGCACTTCGCCCACGGTACGGTTACGGTTATCGCTCAGACACTCCACCATGACCGCAGAGCCGCCCGGACCGTAACCTTCATAGATGATGGTTTCCATGTTGCTGTCATCTTCACCGCCGACGCCGCGCGCGATAGCACGGTTCATGGTGTCACGCGTCATGTTGTTGGACAGGGCTTTGTCCATCGCTGCGCGCAGACGCGGGTTGGAGCCGGCATCGCCACCGCCCAGCTTGGCCGCTGTGACCAGCTCGCGAATGATTTTGGTGAAGATTTTACCGCGCTTAGCGTCCTGAGCCGCTTTGCGGTGCTTTGTATTCGCCCATTTACTATGTCCTGCCATCTTACATATTCTCCGATCTTTAACAGGGTGCAGGCTATCTTGCTGGCAATCTTGTTCCCCGGCAGTGCGCGCAATCCTCACGTACTCATGTACGCTCCGGTTGCTATGCGTTAGCGGTGAACAACCTTGCTGCGCCGATGACGCCTGACTGTTCTATTTTAGCGGTGCAAATCTTTCGACTTACACCGTATGTCTGTAATTTAACGATAAAACCACCGGAAAAACGCGCGGTGGCGGGCATTCAGATAAATTCGTCGATTGCCTGACGATTACTCCACGAGCGGGTTAATGCGGCGGCGGCGGCCGGTGTCAGCCACTGTGCGGCGAGGTGCTCGCTCAGCAGTGGCTGGCGTTCAGCGGGCAGCGCCAGCCGGAACCAGTGTTCCCGGTTATGCGTAATGCCCGGCGCATAGCGATGGCGATAGTGCGGAAAGATCTCAAACTCAATCTGTTTGTGGCAATCTTCCAGCACCAGCCCCTCTGCGGCGATATCAATCGCCAGCTCTTCAGCCACTTCGCGCTGCGCCGTTTGCGCCGGCGTTTCGCCCGGCTCCAGGCTGCCGGTAACCGACTGCCAGAAGCTGGGGTCATCGCGCCGCTGCAGCATTAACACCCGGCCGGTATCTTGCGCAAAAATCACCACCAGCACCGATACCGGGTGTTTATAGCCCATTATTTCGTCTCTGGAGTGACTTTCTTCGGCGCGATCTGGATACCGAGGTCCGCCAGCGCCGCCGGGTTAGCTTCGCTTGGCGCTTCGGTCATCAGACAGGCCGCCGCGGTGGTTTTCGGGAACGCAATCACATCGCGGATATTGTCGGTGCCGGTCAGCAGCATGGTCAGACGGTCAAGACCGAATGCCAGACCTGCATGCGGCGGGGTACCGAACTTCAGCGCATCCAGCAGGAAGCCAAACTTCTCACGCTGCTCTTCTTCGCTGATGCCCAGAATGCTAAACACCGTCTGCTGCATATTGCCGCTGTGGATACGCACCGAACCGCCGCCCACTTCATAACCGTTGATCACCATATCGTAGGCGTTAGCCACCGCCTGCGTCGGATCGGCCGCCAGCTGTTCCGCCGTCAGCGCTTTTGGCGAGGTAAACGGATGGTGCATCGCCGCCAGGCCGCCCTCGTCGTCCTCTTCGAACATCGGGAAGTCAACAACCCACAGCGGAGCCCAGGCTTTATCATTGGTGATTTGCAGGTCACGGCCCACTTTCAGGCGCAGTGCACCCAGTGCATCCGCCACCACTTTGGCACGGTCGGCGCCGAAGAAGATCAGGTCGCCGTCCTGCGCGTCGGTACGCTGCAGAATAGCTTCAACGATCTCCGGTGTCAGGAATTTGGCCACCGGGCTCTGCACGCCGTCGAAACCGCTGGCGCGCGCATTGATCTTCATCCACGCCAGACCTTTGGCACCGTAAATGCCAACAAAGCTGCCGTATTCGTCGATTTGCTTACGCGTCAGCGCGGCACCGCCCGGCACGCGCAGCGCCGCGACGCGACCTTTCGGGTCGTTTGCCGGGCCGGCGAACACCTGGAATTCGACGTTTTTCAGCAGGTCAGCAACGTCTACCAGCTCCATTGGGTTACGCAGGTCTGGCTTATCGGAGCCGTAACGGTTCATCGCTTCGGCGAAGGTCATCTGCGGGAAGTCACCGAGGTCGACGCCTTTGATGTCCAGCCACAGTTCACGGATCATCTGCTCCATCACGCTGCGCACCTGCTCGGCGCTCATGAACGAGGTTTCCACGTCGATCTGGGTGAACTCCGGCTGACGGTCTGCGCGCAGGTCTTCATCACGGAAGCATTTGACGATCTGATAGTAGCGATCAAAACCAGACATCATCAGCAGCTGTTTGAACAGCTGCGGTGACTGTGGCAGCGCGTAGAATTTACCTTTGTGCACCCGGCTCGGCACCAGGTAGTCACGCGCGCCTTCCGGCGTGGCTTTGGTCAGCATCGGGGTTTCGATGTCGAGGAAGCCTTCACCGTCCATAAAGCGGCGCACGAAGCTGGTAATTCTGGCACGGGTTTTCAGACGCTGCGCCATTTCCGGACGACGCAGGTCGAGGTAGCGATAGGTCAGACGCGCTTCTTCGCTGTTGGTCTGGTTAGAATCCAGCGGCAGCGGTTCTGCGCGGTTGATAATGTTCAGCTCATGGGCAAACACTTCGATGTCACCGGTGGCCATGTCGCTGTTGCGGTTTTTCTCTTCACGCGCACGCACAGTACCGGTGATCTGGATACAGAATTCATTACGCAGTTCAGACGCCAGCTGGAAAGCCTGCTGATGATCGGCATCGAAAAACACCTGCGCGATGCCTTCGCGGTCACGCATATCGATAAAAATCAGGCTGCCGAGATCGCGACGGCGATTGACCCAGCCGCAGAGTGTAACTTGCTGACCCACATGAGACAGATTGAGCTGTCCGCAATATTCTGTACGCATAACGTATCCTTTTAACTTCGCCGCTGCTGCCAGACAGCATCAGGCCGCGTAACCTTCTGAGATGCTGCCGCAAAAAAGGCGGCTATTATAATGGAAAATGGCAGGCAGGATAAGCAGATCCCGCGCAAAGCGGACAAATCGTCAGCGTTTGCTGCGCGATCGGTTCCTGCTCGTGGCAAAACCGGGTAACGTACGGCGCATTTTCCGCGCCACAGCAGGCAGGAGCAGTTTTGACACTTCGTATTGGATTACCACAATGGCAGCACGCCAACTGGAAAGTATTGGGTATCGAAACCCTGGCGGATTACGCCCGGCTGTTCGGCTGCGTCGAAGGCAACACCACGCTTTACGCGCTGCCCAAACCGGAAGTGGTGCAGCGCTGGTATGACATGACTGACGACGCCTTTCGCTTCTGCTTTAAATTTCCTGACACCATCAGCCACAAAGCGGCGCTGAAGAACTGCGATGAGCTGGTGAATGAATTTCTGCGCCTGCTGGATCCGCTCAGCCAGCGCATCGGTCAGTACTGGCTGCAGCTGCCCGCCGTCTTTTCACCGGCGCAGCTGACAGATTTATGGGCATTTCTCGATCGCCTGCCGCGCAGTTTTCACTATGGCGTTGAAGTGCGCCATGCGGCCTTTTTTGCCAAAGGCGAGGCCGAGCGCGCGCTGAATCGCGGCCTGCATCAGCGCGGGGTTAATCGGGTGATTCTCGACAGCCGTCCGGTGCACGCCTCTGCCTCGCTCAGCCCGGCCGCCGTGCATGCGCGCGCGCAAAAGCCGCGCGTGCCGACGCACGCGGTGCGCACTGCCGGACGGCCGATGGTGCGCTTTATCGGCAGCGACAGCGTGGAGGAGAGCCTGCCACTGTTTGATGTCTGGCAGCAAAAACTGGCGGACTGGCAGCACGACAGCGACCCGCTGCTGTTCATCCACACGCCGGATATGGGCGCGGTGTTTCCGCTGCTGCAGGCGCTGTGGCCGCAGCTGCAACAGCTGGAGCCGACGCTGCGCCCGCTGCCCGTCTGGCCACAGCAATCCAGCCTGTTCTAAACGCAGGGAAACGGGTGCAGCCTGCGGCAGTTTCTGCCAGAATAGCGCCCTTTCCGTTTTCTCTCCGGATAATTCATTATGTCTGACCGCGATACGCTATTCTCCGCGCCCATCGATAAACTGGGCGACTGGACCTTTGACGAGCGCGTGGCTGAAGTCTTTCCCGATATGATTCAGCGCTCGGTGCCGGGTTACTCCAACATCATTTCGATGATTGGAATGCTGGCAGAACGCTTTGTGCAGCCCAACAGCCAGGTTTACGATCTCGGCTGCTCGCTGGGCGCGGCCACGCTGGCGGTGCGCCGCAATATTCAGGCACCGGGTTGCCAGATTATTGCCGTCGATAATTCGCCGGCGATGGTGGAACGCTGCCGCCGTCACATCGACGCCTTCCGCGCCGCTACGCCGGTGCAGGTGCTGGAAGCGGATATCCGCGATGTCCACATCGAAAACGCCTCACTGGTGGTGCTCAACTTTACCCTGCAGTTCCTTGAGCCGGACGCGCGCCTGACGCTGCTGCAGAAAATCGCCGCCGGCCTCAATCCGGGCGGTGCGCTGGTGCTGTCGGAAAAGTTCAGCTTTGAAGATGCCGACGTCGGCGAACTGCTGTTCAACATGCACCACGACTTTAAGCGCGCCAACGGCTACAGCGAGCTGGAGATCAGCCAGAAGCGCAGCATGCTGGAGAACGTGATGCTGACGGACAGCGTGGAAACGCATAAAGCCCGTCTGAAAAGCGCTGGCTTTGCCCACGCCGAGCTGTGGTTCCAGTGCTTTAACTTTGGCTCACTGGTGGCGTTGAAATGATTGATTTTGGCCGTTTTTATCAGCAAATCGCCACCGGACCGCTCGCCAGCTGGCTGGAAGTGTTGCCGGCGCAGGTCGCCGCCTGGCAGCGTGAAAACCTGCATGGACATTTTCGCAACTGGGAGAAGTCGGTCGACAATCTGCCGCTGCTGGTGCCGCAGCAGCTCGATCTGCTACACAGCGTCAGCGCGCAGCATGACGCGTTAACCGATCGCCAGCGCGCCGGCATCGAAAAGCTGCTGCGTAACCTGATGCCGTGGCGCAAAGGGCCGTTTTCGCTCTACGGCTGCGACATCGACACCGAATGGCGCTCCGACTGGAAGTGGGACCGCGTGCTGCCGCATATCTCTTCGCTGGCCGGTCGAACCGTGCTGGATGTGGGCTGCGGCAGCGGTTATCACATGTGGCGCATGATTGGTGCCGGCGCGCAGCTGGTGGTCGGTATCGATCCGATGCAGCTGTTCCTGTGCCAGTTCGAAGCGGTGCGTAAGCTGCTGGGTGACGATCGCCGTGCGCATCTGCTGCCACTGGGCATTGAGCAGCTGCCGGCGCTGCAGGCGTTCGACACCGTGTTCTCCATGGGCGTGCTCTATCACCGGCGTTCGCCGCTCGACCATCTGCTGCAGCTGAAAAATCAGCTGGTCAGCGACGGTGAACTGGTGCTGGAGACGCTGGTAATTGAAGGCGATGAAAACGCGGTGCTGGTACCGGGTGAACGCTATGCGCAGATGCGCAACGTTTACTTTATTCCGTCTGCGGCGGCGCTGAAAAACTGGCTGGAGAAGTGCGGTTTTGTTGATGTGCGCATCGCCGATTACGCCATCACCTCGGTGGAAGAGCAGCGTCGCACCGACTGGATGACCAGCGAATCGCTGGCGGAGTTCCTCGATCCGCACGACAGCAGCAAAACGACCGAAGGCTATCCCGCCCCGCTGCGTGCCGTGCTGGTGGCGCGTAAACCGTAATGCTTAACGCCGCGACAGCGCCAGCTTCGCGGCGAAACCAATAAACACGCAGCCGGTGAGGCGATCCATCACTTTTAACACTGCCGGACGGCGCAGATGATCAGCAAAGTACTGGCTGCCGCTAATCAATACCGCGTTCCACACTAAGCCAATCACCATGTGGGTGAGCGCCATCAGCGTGCACCACAGCGCCACCGAACCGCCGGCCGGGATAAACTGTGGCAGAAAAGTGACGTAAAAGACCCCGACTTTGGGATTGAGCAGGTTACCGGTCAGGCCACGCGCCAAGCAGGTCAGATAGCGCTCTTCCCTCTTTTGCCCCTGCTGCCCGCTGGCCACCGTGCTGCGCGGGTTAAGCAGCAGTCTGACGCCGAGATACAGCAGGTACACGGCACCGATGCCTTTCAGCAGGTTATAAGCCATTTCCGAAGCCAGCAGCAGCGCGCCTAAGCCCAGCCCGACCGCCACGCCCCACACCAGACAGCCGAGCGTAACGCCCAATGCCGTCGCCGAGGCACGCTGCCAGCCCTGCGCAGCCGCCGAACGCAGCACCAGCGCGGTATCGAAGCCGGGCGTCAGCGTAAGCAGGGTAATGGCGAAAAGGAATGAAATAATCAGTGTCATGATGGGCTCCCGGGTTGTGCACAGAACAGCATACGCGACGGCGCATCAATTGTCCGTCGCCGGACGATCCCAGTACTGATATTTGTAGGCCGAACTCAGATGCCGCTCGATGGTGCCTTTGGCAAACACTTCGGTCTCATGCAAATAGCTCAGCGTGCAATTGCCCACCTCGTCCCACAACTGGCACTCATCCACCGAGCGCAAAGTGCTGACCGGCGTGGTCGAGGTGCCGTGCAGCCGCAGTTCGCGCCACTGATTATCGTAGCTGTAGGTCTCTTTGCTGCGCGCGCTGGTAGATGCCACCACCCGCCCCTGCGGATTCCAGCGCCAGGTATTCTCGCCGTTAGCCAGCGCATCGCTGCCGCGCGCGATACTTTTTTCCAGCCGGAAGTGTTTATCGTAGCGGTAAGTGGTATCGGTAAAGCCCTCTTTTCCCATGCTGGTAAATTTATCCGAGGCGCTGATGATGTTGCCGTGTTGCCCCATCTGCCAGCTGATGGTGCCCTGCCGGTTATCCACCACTTCCTCTTTGCCCGCGCGGGTCACTTTAACCAGATAAGCATAGTCAGCCACCCAGCCGCGCTGCACGCGCGCGATATGCTGCTCCATGCTCAGCACCACGTTGCCTTCGCTTTTGTCATAGGTGATGTCAGCCACCATCAGATCGCCACACTGGTCAAACTGCCCGAGCACGCGCTTCTGCGAGTTGACGTCTTTACCAAACTCCCCGGCCACCACCTGGCGCACCGCGCCTTTGGCGTCGCCACCCAGCATAATCCAGTTGTTGCTGCTGGTGATGTTTTTGCTCAGCGGCGGGCAGGTGCTGCTGGCGGCCAGCGCCGCGCCGGCAACGGGGAACAGCAGAATCACAACAGCGTAAGGGAGGGATTTCATCAGCGTTATCCGCGCGTTAAGCCAAAGAGTAATCAAAGCATCTTTTTCACCAATGCGCTATTCATGGCGAAGCGGCAGACAAAAAGAACCCCAGCAAGGAACTGGGGTTTGGTACTTGCAAACATCACGTCAGGTTTTCGGCGTGCTGCGCGGCAAAATTGGTACGGGTCAGGCGACCCGGTCAACGCTCATCTGCATCATACTCTTCATGGCTTCGACGACATCGCCATCGACACAGGAGCGGCTGAATTCATCGGTTTCCGCTTCAGAACACATCGAGACACCGGCTTTACGGTAGCGCATCGGTGACGCGACGGCGCGGCTGGCGGAGCTGTGGACTTCCTGCAATCCGCTGTCGAGGAACTTTTGCAGATTGCTGAGGCGCACGCCTGCCCCTGCCATAATAATTGGACCGGTGCTGTGTTCATTTAGTTCCCGTAATAATGCAATTCCGGTTTCAGCGCTCTGCTGCTGACCGGAAGTCAGAATGCGGGCGATCCCTAAATCAGACAGCACCTCCAGCGAACGCTTCGGGCTGTGACACAAATCAAAGGCGCGATGGAAGGTCACCGCCATGCCGTCGCACAGCGCCATAATCTGCTGCATGCGTACCGTGTCGACGTGCGCATCTTCGTCCAGCATGCCAATCACCAGGCCAGGAAAACCCAGCTCGCGAATGCGCGCCACGTCCGATTTCATCACCTCAAATTCGCGTGCGGTGTAACAAAAATCGCCGCCGCGCGGCCGCACGATCGGGTGGACCGGAATGGTCAGTTCACGCTGTGCGGCTTCCAGCATACCCGCCGAAGGTGTCAGTCCGCCTTCACGCGGAGCACTGCACAGCTCCACGCGATCGGCACCGGACGCCTGCGCAGTCATTGCGCAGTCGATGCCATAGCAACAAATTTCCAGTTTCGTCATACATTGCTCCTTTTCATGACTGCTGGCTCGGGAGGAGTGCATCAGTTAGTCTGCTCATTCAGACAGTTTACGTGGAAAGCGCACTATGGCATTCGATTTTGATCAAGGGATAGACCGTCGTCACAGCGATAGTTTGAAATGGCACAAATATGGTGATCGCGATGTGCTGCCTTTGTGGGTTGCCGACACCGATTTTCGCTCGCCGCCGTGCATCATTGAGGCCATTAAACAGCGTGCCGACCACGGTGTTTTCGGCTACGGCGCGACGCCGCACGGCTTGATTGATATCACTATTTCCCGCTTAGCCCAGCGCTATGGCTGGCAGATTGAGCCGGAATGGATTGTGTTGCTGCCGGGCGTGGTGAGCGGCCTGAATTTATCGGTCCGGGCATTTACCGAGTCGTCGCAAAGCACCGTGGCACCGACGCCGATTTATCCGCCGTTTCGCGCGGCGGCGCGGCTGGCGCAGCGCGCTCAGATCAATCTGCCATTGCAATTGCAGCAGGATCGCTGGGTGATGCAGCTGGATGACAGCCAGATGCAGGGCAACGAGCGCCTGCTCATGCTATGCAATCCGCAGAATCCGGGCGGCACCGTCTACCGCCGTGATGAGCTGGAGGCGCAGCTGGCCTTTGCCCAACGCCACAATCTGCTGGTGTGCTCCGATGAAATCCATTGTGACCTGCTGTTAACGCCTGGCGTACAGCACATTCCGTTTGCCTCGCTGAGCGAAGACGCCGCCCAGCGCAGCATTACCCTGATTTCGCCATCTAAAACCTTCAACATCGCCGGGCTGGGTGCGTCCATGGCCATTATCCCTCATCCCGAACTGCGGAAACGCTTTAAGCAGGTGCGTGAAGGCATCGTACCGGGTGTGGATATTCTGGCGCTGGTGGCGGCGGAAGCCGCATGGCGCGACGGTGATGCGTGGCTGGCGGACCAGCTGGCTTACCTGCGCGCCAATCGTGACTGGCTGGTGCAGCAGGTAAATGCGCTGCCGGAACTCAGCATGGTCGCGCCAGAGGCCAGCTACCTCGGCTGGATTGACGCCAGCCAGCTGGATGTCGCCAGCCCGGCGCTGTATTTCGAAAAACACGGTCTCGGTTTCTCGCCGGGCCGTGATTTCGGCGACGATCGCTTCGTGCGCTTCAACTTTGGCTGCACGCGCGCCACCCTGCAGCAGGCGGTATCGCGCCTGCAGCAGGCGGTGGCAGCGCGGCGCTAAGCCTGTTCGCTGGCAACGATCTCCTCCAGCCGCCACGGATGAAACTTAATGGTGGTTTGCCCGTCCGTCACCGCTAAGGTCGGATTGGGCAGACGTTCCTTTTCGCCCTGCGGCGTGCTGGTTTTAAACGCGATTCCCGGCTGCGTCAGCGCCTCATCTGCCAGCAACGCCATCGCACGCATGCCCAGCGTTTCAGGCTCGCCACGCAACACAATTTCCACATGCTCCCAGCCTTCATGGCGATACAGCTTCTCACCGGGCCACGGCAGCTCGATCACCTCCACCTGCCAGCCCGCGATGCGCAGCGGCTGATGCAGCTTAAACAGGCAGATCGGCCGTCCATTAATCATCGCTTCGGAAAACTGATCGCCGATTTGCAGTAACCCGGCTTTCCAGCGTTCTGCCGTGGCGAACTGGTGACAGCGCACCGCTACGTGGTCCGCCTCATGCTGCGTGAGGTCAAGACCGAGGCGTGCCGCAAAGTCTTGCAAAGCCTGTTCAAATCGGGACAGGTCTTGTTTTAAGTCACTCAGTTCTGAAGGAAAATCCAGATTCATACGTTAAATACCTCAAACTCAGTTCAGATCTTTTAATTAATGAAAAAACAGGGCTGCCGCAGCTTTCGCTTGACAAAATGCTCGGATTCATCCGATTTCACGCCAAAAACCTTCAAAAACCGCATAAATCGCCCCTCTCTTTCGGATTAATCGCGTAATCAGGTCCACACGTTACTTTATAAAAGTGCCTTAACCAACTGTTATTATTAACAATAATTAATACAATGAGATAACTCTTATTTACCTGTCAATCAATTGCAGTAGCTGACCCTTTCTTATAAATTTGGGTTTCACAACTACAAGGAATGGCCCTATGTCTATGCTCATTGTTGTCGCGGTCCTGATAGCCTTGATGGGATTTGCAATTTCCCGCCACTGGAAGGTGCGTGAAGACAAAAGCGTTAAAAATCCCCGTCGCCACCCGCGCCGCCGTTAACCGGCGCGCGGGCCTGCGTCCACCGGCAGCCGTAACCGATTGCTGACGCACCCCAACATTTCACGTATACTTCCCCTCTTATTTTTTCCGTCCCGACACGCACGCGGGATGACGACATCGGCTCGCCCTCAGCTGGCGGGCCTTTTCAGCATATGAAGGTAACGCGGTGAATATTCAGGCTCTTCTTTCCGATAAAGTCAGTCAGGCGATGGTGGCGGCAGGCGCACCGGCCGATTGCGAACCGCAGGTTCGTCAGTCTGCAAAAGTGCAGTTCGGCGATTACCAGGCGAACGGTATCATGGCCGTGGCGAAAAAGCTCGGTCAGGTGCCGCGCCAGCTGGCTGAACAGGTAGTTCAGCATCTGGATCTGGCTGGCATCGCCAGCAAAGTCGACATCGCCGGTCCCGGCTTTATCAACATCTTCCTCGACCGCCAGTGGCTGGCACAGCAGGCCGCGCAGGCGCTGCAGCTGCCACGCCTGGGCGTCAGCGAAGTGACACCTCAGACTATCGTAATTGACTACTCGGCGCCCAACGTGGCGAAAGAGATGCACGTCGGTCACGTGCGATCCACCATCATCGGTGATGCCGCGGTGCGCACCCAGGAGTTCCTCGGTCATCACGTCATCCGCGCTAACCACGTCGGTGACTGGGGCACACAGTTTGGCATGCTGATCGCCTATCTGGAGAAGCAGCAGAACGAGCACCATGAAGATATCGCGCTGGCTGATCTGGAAGCCTTCTACCGCGAAGCGAAACGCACCTATGACGAAGACGAAGCCTTCGCCGAGCGCGCACGCGGTTACGTGGTGAAACTGCAGGGTGGCGACGAATATTGCCGCGCCATGTGGAAGAAGCTGGTGGATATCACCATGAGTCAGAACCAGCAGGTGTATGACCGCCTTAACGTCACCCTGACGCGTAAGGATGTGATGGGTGAAAGCCTGTATAACGACATGCTGCCGGGCATCGTTGCCGATCTGCGCGAAAAAGGGCTGGCGGTGACCAGCGAAGGCGCCACCGTGGTCTTCCTTGATGAGTTTAAAAACAAGGAAGGTGAACCGATGGGCGTGATCATCCAGAAGAAGGATGGCGGCTATCTCTACACCACCACCGATATCGCCTGCGCAAAATATCGCTATGAAACGCTGCATGCCGATCGCGTGCTGTACTACATCGATTCCCGCCAGCATCAGCATCTGCAGCAGGCGTGGACCATCGTGCGCAAAGCGGGCTATGTGCCGGAGTCAGTGCCGCTGGAGCACCATGCGTTCGGCATGATGCTGGGCAAAGATGGCCGTCCGTTCAAGACGCGCAGCGGTGGCACCATCAAACTCTCCGATCTGCTGGATGAAGCCGTTGAGCGCGCCCATGCGCTGGTCAGCGAGAAGAATCCGGAGATGAGCGCGACAGAGCTGAAAGAGCTGGCGGAAGTGGTCGGCATTGGCGCGGTGAAATACGCCGACCTGTCGAAAAGCCGCACCACCGATTACATCTTCGACTGGGACAACATGCTGGCGTTTGAAGGCAACACCGCGCCGTACATGCAGTATGCCTACACGCGTGTGCTCTCGGTATTCCGCAAAGCGGGCATTGAGGCGGACAGCCTGCACGGTGATATCAGCCTGACTGACGAGCGCGAAGCGCTGCTGGCGACCCGTCTGCTGCAGTTTGAAGAGACCATCACCCAGGTCGCGCGCGACGGCACGCCGCACGTGATGTGTGCTTATCTGTACGATCTGGCCGGTCTGTTCTCGGGCTTCTATGAGCACTGCCCGATTCTCTCCGCCGAAGAGGAAAACGTGCGCAACAGCCGTCTGCAGCTGGCTGCGCTGACGGCGAAAACCCTGAAGCAGGGGCTGGATACGCTGGGCATCAAAACCGTCGAGCGAATGTAAGCCTAAAAAAACCCGCTGCGGCGGGTTTTTTATTGGCTATTTGCTATTGGTAATTGACCATCACTTCACTGCTCACCACCCGCAGGCCGGGCGGCAACGCGCCCTGCCCCTGAAATCCGAAAGCCAGATGCAGCGTTTCATCGGCTGCTACGTTGGCGAGGCCGCGCGTGCTGCCACTGGCGCCGTCCAGCTCCACGCAGCGCTGAATGGCGCACAGCCGCACCACCAGACCTGATGGCGCCGGTCGGCTCAGCGTGTAGCGCCAGTTCACCACCGAAATAGTCCCTGCAGCCGCCGAGGGCGCTTTAAGCGCCGGCGACAGCAGCCAGTTGCCGCGCACGCCGAGGCTTGGGCCGCTGGCGCTGGCCTGCCACGCACCGCTGGCGGCTTTGCCTGTTAGCGGCAGCGCCAGCAGCGCCACCAGCAGCCATGAGAGCGTCACGCCGCGCATTATTTGCCGCCTATGGTAGCAGTCATGCGGATCTGCCGGTTATCGGTCAGCTCCATATTGGACAGCACCACCAGCTGCGGCAGGTTACGGCGCAGGAAGCGCGCCAGCAGCGCCCGCAGCGGATGGTTAACCAGCAGCACCGGCGGCGCACCAGTCATCTCCTGCTGCTGCAGCGCGGCCTGCGCCTGCATCAGCAGCCGATCGGCAAGACCCGGTTCCAGACCGCCACCGCCCTGCAGCGCCTGCAGCAGCAGACGTTCCAGTGTGGCATCCAGTCCAATCACCTGCACTTCGCCGTTGCCCGGGAACCACTGCTGGGTAATCGCACGGCCCAGCGCGACGCGTACCACGCTGGTCAGTTCCTGCGGATCGTTCTGCACCGGCGCATGTTCGGCCAGCGTTTCGATAATGGTGCGCATGTCGCGGATCGAGACGCGTTCGGTCAGCAGATTTTGCAGCACTTTGTGCAGTGTGGTCAGGGTAATCACGCCCGGCACCAGATCTTCCGTCAGCTTTGGCATCTCCTGGGTGACGCGGTCCAGCAGCTGCTGCGCTTCCTGACGCCCAAACAGCTCGCTGGCGTACTGGCCGATCAGGTGATTAAGGTGGGTAGCCACCACGGTACTGGCTTCCACTACGGTGTAGCCCTGAATCTGTGCCTGCTCTTTCAGCGCGCTGTCGATCCAGATGGCCGCGAGGCCAAACGCCGGGTCCACCGTCGCTTCACCCGGCAGCGTGCCCGCCGCCGTGCCCGGGTTGATCGCCATCCAGCGTCCCGGATACGCATCGCCGCTGCCAATCTCAACGCCCTTCATCAGGATGCGATAGCGCGCCGGCGGCAGCTCCATGTTGTCACGAATGTGCACCACCGGTGGCAGGAAGCCCACCTCCTGCGCCACTTTTTTACGGATACTGCGGATACGCCCGAGCAGCTCGCCGTTTTGCAGATGATCGACCATCGGAATCAGGCGATAGCCCACTTCCATGCCGAGCGAATCTTCCAGCTGGACGTCGGTCCACGAGGCTTCGACCGTGGCCGGCGTCTCCTGCGTTTTCACCACGCTGGAGGCTTCACTTTGCTTCTTCGGCTGCATTTCGCGGCCGCGCAGCCACCAGGCCAGGCCGAGCAGCGCCGCGGTGAACAGCAGGAACACAAAGTTCGGCATGCCGGGCACCAGGCCCAGCAGGCCAATCACGCCGGCGCTCAGCATCAGCACGCGCGGATTGTTAAACAGCTGGCCCACCATCTGTTCGCCGACGTCCTGATCGGTGCTGACGCGGGTAACGATGACACCGGCAGCGGTAGAGATCACCAGCGCCGGGATCTGCGCCACCAGGCCGTCACCGATGGTCAGCAGCGTATAGGTTTCCCCGGCGTGACCGAGATCCATACCGTGCTGCACCACGCCCACCAGCAGGCCGCCGATCACGTTGATCACCATGATCAGGATGCCGGCGATGGCGTCGCCGCGCACAAACTTACTGGCACCGTCCATCGAGCCGTAGAAGTCCGCTTCCTGGGTCACCTCGGTGCGCCGGCGTTTGGCTTCGTCTTCACCAATCAGGCCAGCGTTCAAATCGGCATCGATCGCCATCTGCTTGCCGGGCATACCATCCAGCACGAAACGCGCGCCCACTTCGGCGATACGTCCGGCACCTTTGGTGATGACCATGAAGTTGATGATCACGAGGATGATGAACACCACGATACCAATGGCGAAATTACCGCCGACGAGGAAGTGACCAAAGGCTTCAACCACGCGCCCGGCGGCATCAGCCCCCGTATGCCCTTCCAGCAGGATGATACGCGTTGAGGCGACGTTCAGCGCCAGACGCAGCAGCGTTGAGAACAGCAAAATGGTCGGGAAGGCAGCGAATTCCAGCGTGCGCTGGGTGAACATTGCCACCAGCAGCACCATGATGGACAGCGCAATGTTGAAGGTAAACAGCAGGTCAAGGATGAACGCCGGCAGCGGCAATACCATCATCGACAGGATCAGCATGATCAGCACCGGACCAGCCAGCACCTGCCATTGCGTGTCTTTAAAATTGCCCGGTAAACGCAGCTTTTCGGCCAGATTAGCCATGGTTGGTGTTCTCTCCTGCAAAGTCCATCTCTGCCGGGACCGGCAGATGTTTTGGTTTGTTTGGAATCAGGCCGCCTTCGCGCTTCCAGCGTCGCAGCTGCCAGACCCACGCCAGCACTTCTGCCACGGCGGCATAGAGCGCGCCGGGAATAAACTGGCCAATTTCCGTATGACGATAGAGCGCACGCGCCAGCGGCGGCGCTTCCAGAATCGGTACGCGGTGCTCTTTAGCGATTTCCCGGATGCGCAGGGCAATGTCACCGGCGCCTTTGGCAATCACTTTCGGCGCACTCATCTTGCCTTCCTGATACTGCAGCGCCACCGAGTAGTGCGTCGGGTTAGTCACGATGACGTCCGCCTTCGGTACGTCGGCCATCATGCGGCGGCGGGCGGCGGCACGCATCGCCTGGCGGATACGCCCTTTAACGTGCGGATCGCCCTCGTTCTGCTTGTGTTCATCGCGAATTTCCTGGCGCGTCATGCGCAGCTTTTTGAAGTAGCTGTAGAGCTGCCAGAACACATCAAAGCCAACCATCGGGATCAGACCCAGCATCACCAGCGCACAGCTGATGGCGGTCATCGACAGGCCATGCTGCAGCGCATTCACCGGTGATTCGCTCATCAGGCGCAGCATCTCCTGCCAGTGACTCCACAGATACCAGCCAGCCACCAGCGCCACCAGCACCGCTTTGAGGATCGCCTTCACCAGTTCCGCCCATGTCTGACCGGAGAACATGCGCGCAATGCCCGGTAACGGGTTGAGCTTTTTGAAATCGAATTTGATGGATTTTCCGCTGATGTTGATTCCGCCCAGAATCATCGGCGCGGCGATGGCAACGATCACCAGCCCGGCCATCAGCGGCAGCAGCGCGATCACCGCCTGCATCACCAGGTTGCCGATGTGCGAGACGATAATTTTATCGTCGTTGACCATGCCGTGGTCAAAGCGGAAGCCGGTGGCCACCATGCTGGCCAGCCGTTGCGCCATATTGTGGCCGCCCAGCCAGATGATCAGCAGCCCGGCCAGCAGCATCAGTACCGAAGTCAGCTCGCGCGAACGCGGAATCTGCCCCTCCTGCCGTGCTTTCTCAAGTCGGTGGGGGGTGGGCGATTCTGTTTTGTCCTCGTTGCTCTCTTCAGCCACGACATACCTCAGCTGGCAGGAATTCTGAGCATAGAATGCCAAAACCCTTCGGGTCTAAAGCGCGGATTAAGCGAGAAAAAGATGGGTTTATTTAGCCATAAGTGAAATCAGGACCTGCGCTAACCTGGTGCGGGCCAATCATCAGCGAACGCTTACGCGACCTTTGCTGCGCAATACGGGTTAAGTGGTGGAGCAAGCAAAAGCCGTGCCGGACTGGCTGGGTTACAGACGCGGCTGCGCCCGGAAATTCCGAAAATCATAAAATTGTTTCGCCGCGCAATCTTTTTTTATCTGAAAAAATAGATAAATCTTATTTACCAATTCCCTTAAGCACCATCAGGGGGCAAATGTCGCGCCGCACGCCAGCCGCGCTTGCTTACGCAAATAAATTAATGCAGCTTATCTATCGTCCCAGCCAGAACGATCGCGGCGTGCCGTTAAGGCGTTTTTTCGCCCGGTAGCACGGGATTTGCCGCGGTGCAATGGTTTGAATTCTCAAAAGTCTTAGGTAGACTTAAGTCAGCACTATCTTTCTGTAATTTGACTGTTTTTTAGTGGCCTTCTCACTGCATAATCTGCCCGCCCGCTGAGTGCGTGCCGGATACAACTCTGCAGCGATACTGATGAAAATTTGAGGATCATGGTGAATAAGAGTCTCTTGCTAACGCTGCTGGCGGCTTTAACGCTGGCGGGATGTAAAGCGCCTCCACCGCCCGTGACGGATGACACCCTGGTCACCAGCGAAGTGAACGGCGTAAAACTGGTTCATCGTCATGCAGTGGCAGCACCCGGTGAATTTACCCCGGTGAATGAGAGCTTTCGCGCGCTGTATGCCGCCTCTGTGATGACCCTGCCGGATTACGGCGGCAAAGTGGTGCGTTATCTGGATAACGCCCAAACCTTTGAGGTGCTGGGTCGCGTCGAGCATAACTGGCTGGCGATTGCAGAAGAACCCAGCGGGCAGCTGATAGGCTACGTGCCCCCCAAAGCTGGCGTGGAGAGTAGCCGCTATGACGCCACGCTGCGCAGCGACCGGCCGCGTCCCCGTCGTACTAAACAGGTCTGCGTGGCCGTGGGCGGCGCCAGTAAAGCATGCCGCACCAATGATACCGCGACCTGGATCTTAGACTGATGATGCAATCCGGCGCATATTGCCCGCAGCACACCGCTGCTTTGCGGGCTAACCGTTCCGTTATTGCCAGGATAATCGAGATTTAATGACTCAGGACTCCCTTGCCCGCGATGGCATTGTCGCGGGCAACGATAACCTTTTGCTGAATGCCGCAGCACCGATTCTGAATACCGTCGTGCGTATACGGCAGGCGGCGACGCACGACGATCCCGCCGGCCTGCGTCAGCTGCTGATTGAGGAGATCCGCCAGTTCGAGCAACGCTGCAAGCAGGCGGGTTTGCCGTTTGAGATGATCATCGGTGCACGCTACTGCCTGTGTAGTGTGCTGGACGAAGCGGCGGCGCAAACCCCCTGGGGCACGCGCGGCGTCTGGTCCGGCAATGGCATGCTGGTGACCTTTCATAACGAAAGCTGGGGCGGCGAAAAAGTATTCCAGCTGCTGTCGCGCGTGTCGCAAAGCCCGCAGCAGCATTTATGGCTGCTGGAAGTGATTCACTACTGCCTGCTGCTGGGCTACGAAGGGCGCTATCGCGGCAGCGACAGCGGACGCGCACAGTGTGAAGGCATCCGTAAACGGCTGGCGCAGCTGATTGCGGAAACCCGCCCGGCACCACCACCGCGCACGCCGCTGGTGGAAGTGCATCCGCTGGTCAGCACCCTGACGCGGCCGATGGTGCCACTGTGGGCCTGCGTCACGCTGGCTACGCTGATTGCCTGTCTGATCTACAGCGGGCTCAACTGGCGGCTGGGCAATGCGGCCGAACCGCTGCTGCGTGCCATCTACCAAACCCCGCTGCCGCAAATCATGCCGGGGCGCCGCCCTACCTCACCGCAGGCGCTGCTCGATCTGCATCAGCGTCTTAACGACGTGATTGCCGCAGGCCAGCTGGAAGTGAGCGACGGTGCCTTTGGCAGCAAAGTGATCATCCCTGCGGACAAGCTGTTTGCGCCGGACGGTACGGTGGTAAACCAGGTTGGCCGCGCGCTGCTGGCGCACGTGGCCAGCGCGATGAAGACGGTAAAAGGCACGGTGCTGGTATCGGTCTATACCGATAATCGTCCGGTGGATGGTCGGTTCGCCTCCAGCTATGAATTCTCCTTCGCCCGCGCCCGTGCCGTCACGCAGCTGCTGAATACGCAGCTGGCGGACGGTCACAGCGTTAAAGCCGAAGGCCGCGGCGACAGCAATCCGCTCTTACCCAATGACAGCAATGAAAACCGCGCCCGCAATCGCCGGGTGGAGATCACCCTGTTTGCGGCACCGGAAACCCTCGGCAATCATCAGGGAGGCCAGTGATGCGCGCATCACTCCAACATCTGTTAACCCATCGCCTGCTGTGGGGCCTGATTGGCGTCACGGCACTGAGCTGCGTGCTGTGGATGCTCGGTCCGCTGTGGAGCTGGGGCGATACCCGTCCACTGGAGCCGGTATTCCCGCGCCAGCTGGCGGTCGGTGTGCTCTATTTCTGCTGGGTGCTGTTCCAGTTTATTCCCGCCATCTGGCGCGGCTGGTTTAACAGCAAACTGCTCAATCGCCTGCAGGAGATGAGCCACGAAGAAGCGTCCGATCGCCAGGCGACCGAGACGCTGCTGACCCAGCGCTTCAGTGAAGCGGCGCTGCGGCTGAAACGCACCCAGTTTGGTCGCCGGCATCAGAAAAGCTGGCTGGCGCGTTTTCAGAGTCACTATCTGTATCAGCTGCCGTGGTACGTGATGATCGGCGCGCCCGGTGCCGGTAAAACCACCGCGCTGCTGAATGCTGGCCTGGAGTTTCCGTTAACTGACAGCCTCGGCAAAGAGGCGGTACGCGGCGTCGGCGGCACGCGTCACTGCGACTGGTGGTTCACCGACCGCGCAGTTTTAATCGACACCGCGGGTCGTTACGCACTGCAGGAGAGCCAGCGCGCGCGCGACGGCGCCGAGTGGCATAACTTCATTAAATTGCTAAAGCGCTACCGCACGCGCCAGCCGATCAACGGCGTGATCATGACCATCAGCGTGGCCGACCTGCTGACCGATTCCGCCGAGGCACGTCACGCCCAGGCCAGCGCGCTGCGCAGCCGCATGGTCGAGCTGCATCAGCAAACCGGCATTCACTTCCCGGTGTATGTGATGGTCACCAAAACCGACCTGCTGAAAGGGTTTATGAGCTTTTACGGCAACCTGAGCAAGCCGCAGCGCGATGCCATCTGGGGCTTCACCTTCCCGTGGGAACCGGGCAAACCGCACAAAGATGACTGGCACCGCAGCTTTAGCGAGCGCTTTCAGCAGCTGGAGCAGCGTCTGCAGCAGCAGCTGGCCGACGTAATGGCCGGTGAGCGCGATCTCACCCAGCGCGCCGACAGCTTCCTGTTCCCGCAGGAGTTCAGTTCACTGCGTCCGTTACTCAACGAATATCTCGACGTGGTGTTTTCCCGCCATCAGGATGAGATTGCCTGGTCGGCGCGCGGCCTGTTCTTTACCAGCGGTACCCAGGAAGGCCTGCCGTTTGACCGCATTATGGGCGAACTCAACCGCAAGCTACAGCTGCCACACACCGGCGAGTCGAGCCTTGCCGCGTGGGACAGCGTTAACCGCAGTAATCCGATTCCAGGTACCAAAGGCCAGAGCTTCTTTATTCGCGACCTGTTAAGTGACCTGGTGTTCCGCGAAAGCGGCCTCGCTGGCAGCAACCGTCACTGGGAGTATCGTAACCGGCTGCTGCACTGGATCGGTTACGGCGCGCTCACCGGCGCGCTGGTGCTGCTCTCCGGTTTATGGCTCACCAGCTACGTGCAGAATCAGCGTTATCTCGATCAGGTCGCGGCGCGCATCGGGCCGATTACCGCGCAAAGTCAGCAGGTTATTCATCAGCCAGCCGATAATATTTTTGATCTGCTACCCTTCTTAAATAACCTGGTGAAACTGCCGCTGTCGGCGCATTTTTCTCTCGACAATCCACCGCTTACCATGCGCGCTGGACTGTATCGCGGTAATCAGGTGAGCGATGCCGCATGGGTACTCTATCAAAATGCGCTTAAGTCCTTACTGCTGCCGCGCGTGGCCCAGCAAATTACTAACCTGCTGCGTGACGATCCCGGCACCGACAATGACTACAGCCGCAATGCGCTGCGCGCGTATCAGATGCTGTATCAGCCGCGTAACTATGACGGCGAATTTCTGCGCGGCTGGCTGATGCAAAATCTGCAGCGCACGCTGCCGGACAATGTCAGCGCGCGCGATCTGCAGCAGCTTGACTGGCACCTTAGCCAGCTGCTCGATCAGCAGATTCAGTCTTCGCCTTATGCGCGCGACAATGCGCTGATGATGCGTAAGCTTGCGGAAAATCTGAAAAATGCCGGTCAAAATGGCCGTATGCTGGCGGTTGCGCCACACACCGTATCGCAGCGATTGACCGGACACAGTGAGTAATGGTGAGGTAACCATGGCGAGTTACACCGCGCCGGGCTGGTATGGCAAATTACCGGCCACCGGTGATTTTCTGCGCCAGCGGCTCAGTGAAGCCACGGTGACGCCGTGGAGCCACTGGTTTCAACAAGGCTTAATCCACTGGCATCAGCAGGAAGAGGCCAGCACGCAACAGTTTTTACGCGCGCCGGTATGGAATTTTGTCCTGCCGCTATCGCCGCTGCGCCAGCAGGTGCAGCTGGGCTGTCTGCTGCCCTCGTGCGATCGCGTCGGCCGTGCGTGGCCGCTGCTGGCGCTCCACAGCATTCCGCTCAGCGCGTGGCATGCTTCACAGCTGGCGATCTCCGGCGACTGGTATCAGGAACTCGGCGCGCTGCTGTGGCAGGCGGTGCGCGATCGCCACAGCCCGGACGCGCTGGAGAGGCAGATTCAGCAGCTGGCTCCGCTGCTGCTGCCGGATAAGCAGCGCAGCGACATCATGGATGTGATTGGTTTTGACGATTTGCCCTGCACCCTGAGCTGGCGTGAAGTGGCCGACCGTTTTGATCCCCAACAGCACATTAGCTACTGGTGGAGTAATCGCAGTGACGGCTTTGCCCACGCCACGCATAAACACAGTGGCCCGCTCACTGCGCAACTTTTTTCGTTATTGTTTAACCCGGCGGCGGGTGCCCAGCCGGGACGTAATGGCCTCTATCCACCGATGTTTGAGTAGGCCAGTGCGCTTGCCTTGTTAACGGGATGACTCATGCAATTTACCATTGTGCAGTGCAATACGGATGTGCCCGCCAAAACCGTCGCGTTTAGCCCGCCCGGCGGGACCATCGGCCGCAGCCAGGATAACGACCTGGTGCTGCCCGACGAATCGCGCGCCATCTCGCGCCTGCAGGCGCTGGTGCACCTGTCGCCAGACGGCGAGTGCCGCCTGACCAACCAGGGCAGCGTCACTTCGGTGGTGCTGAACGGCGTGGCGCTGCAGCGCGGCTCGCAGGTGCGGCTGCGCCACGGCGATACGCTGCAGATTGGCGAATATGGTCTGGAAGTGCGCGACCCGGCGTGTCAGAACGCACCGCAGGATGATCCGCTGGTGTTTTTTGCTGACAGCGCCGCCGATCCGCTGGGTATGCAGCAGGACGAAAGCGTGCCGGAACCGGAAGTCCTGCCGCAGAGTGACAGTCCGCGTCACGAACGCCGTCCGGACGCGCGCCTGGCGATCGATCCGCAAAGCGATGCGCCCGTGATGCCAGCCGTGCTGGCAGGCGCCGATCAGGACAAACTGATCGCCGCGCTGCTGGAAGGCATGGGCCTGAATAATGGTCACCAGACGCCGATCACCGAAGAGCAGATGCGCGTCACTGGCCGCATGCTCAGCCTGTTTTCGCAGGGTACGGTTGCCCTGCTCTCTTCGCGCTCCATCCTCAAGCGCGGCGTGAAAGCCGACATGACGATGATCCTTAACGAAGCCAACAACCCGTTTAAAATTCTGCCTTCCGGCAAAACCGTGCTGATGCAGATGTACCAGAGCCAGATGCCTGGCTTTATGCCACCGGAAGCAGCGGTGCGCGATGCGCTGGTGGATTTACAGGCGCATCAGCTGGGGATGATTGCCGGCATTCGCGCCATCATTGCCGCGATGCTGCAGTCGTTTAATCCGCAGCGTCTGGAAGAGGAAGCGCGCAAAGACGGCGTGCTGCCTAAGATGCCGTTCAGCGGCGGACGTAAAGCGGCGCTGTGGGACTATTTTCTCCGTCACTATCAGCGCACCGCGGGCGAGATTGAAGATGACTTCCACACCCTGTTTGGTGAAGCCTTTCTGCATGCCTACGACATGGAAGTGAATCAGTACAAAGATTCCCAGACGCGGACTGAAGACGCATGAAGATGAAGTTTGCCAGCCGCTGCCAGCAGGGTATGCGTGACGAAAACCAGGATCGCACTGGTGCCGAAGTCGATGAACAGAAAGCCTGTTTTCTGGTATGCGACGGCGTGGCCGGTCTGCCCGGCGGCGATTATGCGGCCCAGCTGGTGCGCGATACCCTGCTGACGCAGCTGCAGCAAAACGACACGTTCACGCCGGAGAGTACACGCGCGGCGATAGAAAAGTGTCAGCAAACGCTGGTCAGTGCCCAGGGGAACAATCCGAATTTTTCGCGCATGAGCACGACCCTTGCCGCCCTGTTTATTGACCGCACAACGCAGCGCGCATGGTGGGCGCACGCCGGTGATAGCCGGGTTTATCACTTCCGCCACGGGGTGCTGCATCAGGTGACGCGTGACCACAGTCTGGCGCAGCAGCTGCGCGAAGCCGGCTATGAAAATACCGGCATTAACAGTAATTTACTTTATAATGCGCTGGGTATTGAACCGGCCCGACCGGCCACCTTCAGCGAGGTGATTGAGCTGACCGATGGTGACGCATTTCTGGTCTGTACCGACGGCTTCTGGCTCAACCTCACCACCGACGAAATGGAACAGGCACTGCGCATGGTAAACGCCTGCGAAGAGTGGCTGGCATTGATGGAACAGGCCGTAAACCGCAGTGTTAAAAGCGACAATCTCAGCGCTCTGGCAATCTGGATTGGCGAACCGCAGGACGCGACGCTGCTTTATTCCCAGGCTGATGCGGCACGTTTTCTGCCGTCACGTTATTGATTGCAAGGATCATTATGAAACTGTGGTTGCCGGGCGTTGCCGCCCTGTTACTGGCCCTGAATGCGCAGGCGGAAGATTACCGGGTGGTCTACTCGCCCAGCCTGTCGCTGGAAGTCTATATCGATAACGTTGCCAGTAATGCGCCCGACGACTGGTGTAAAGAGACGCTGCCGCTGCGCATCGTGTCCGGTAAAAGCAGCGACACCAGCATTCTTACCAGCTTCCTGCCGCGCGTCGGTACGCTGCTGGCGAACCAGTGCGGCCTGCTGGATGAGATCCCCTGGCAGATGACCAGCAAAGAGGGCAGCGTGCTGGCTAACGGTAGCGCGGCAAAACTGCAGAACTGGCGGCCGATCATCCTTAACGACGCGACCGCCAGCGCCAGCGCCAATACCGCGGCGCCGCTGGATTTATCGCGTCCGGCCGACAGCACGCCGCTGCAGCACTTCGCCCTGCCCGGCGGCTGCCATTTCCGTACCTGGTGGGATGAAAACGGCGGCTCGCTGTTTATTCCTGAGAACCCGCAGCAGCATTGCTCAACCGAGGGCTGGCTGGAAGGTCCGGCGGCGATGACGCTGCTGAGTGACGGCAAAACGCGCAGCCAGACGGTGACGTTCCTGCAGGGTTATCCCATCGCCGATCTCACGCTGACCCGCACGCCGCTGGAGGTGGTAGCGGTGAACAAACAGCGCATGATTGTCACGCGGCCCGATGCCAGCGATAGCTGGCTGGTGCTGCCGTTTGATGCTCAGCAGCACGTCTGGCGCTTCAGCGGTACGCTGCTGATTAAAATGGATAAAAACACCGGCACGGATAGCGAAGCGGTGAAATCGCGGGTTGATAGCTTACGCGGCATCTGGTCGCCGCAGTTTATGCCACAGCAAAAAGTGACTGTGTTACTGATTGACACCCTGCACGCCGATCTGGCCGATCCGGCAATTGGTGCCTGGCGTAACATTAATTAATTAGCGGTTGTTGCCTGCCGTCACCGGCGTGACGGGGCGCTACAGGACGTGTTCAGAGAGCTCACTATGTCGGCAAACGAAAATCATACCCCCAATGCCCTGCCTGCGGGCTACCGGTTTAACGAGTTTGAAATCAAGGAAGTGATTGGCGGCGGCGGCTTTGGCATTGTCTACCGCGCCTGGGATCATCAGCTGGAACGCACCATCGCCATCAAAGAGTACATGCCGGTGTCACTGGCGGTACGCGGTGCGGATCTGGCGCTGGAACTGCGCGGCGAGCGCTTCCAGAAACTGTTTAATGCCGGACGCAACAGCTTTATTCAGGAGGCAAGGCTGCTGGCGCGCTTCAATCATCCCGGTCTGCTGCACGTCCTGCGTTTCTGGGAAGAGAACGGCACGGCTTACATGGGCACGCTCTACTACAGCGGCATGACGCTGAAAGAGTGGCAGCTCACCAGCCCGGACAGCATTGACGAAGCGTGGATTCGCCGTCTGTTACCGCCGCTGTTTGGTGCCATCAACACCATTCACACCGCCGGTTACCTGCATCGTGATATTTCGCTCGATAACATTCAGATTCAGGAAAATCAGCTGCCGGTGCTGCTCGACTTTGGCTCGGCGCGCAAAGAGATTGGCAACCTGTCGGATGAAACCGAGATCATGCTCAAGCCGGGCTTCGCGCCAATTGAGCAGTACAGCGAAGAGGGAGAAGTCGAACAGGGCCCCTGGACCGATATCTACGCGCTGGGCGCGGTGTTGCATACGCTGATCACCGGCCACGCGCCGCCGGTCAGCGTGGTGCGCTGCATTGAAGATAACTACCAGCCGCTGGTGGAGCGCAAGCCTGAGGGGTATTCGCTGCCGCTGCTGCACGCGATCGACTGCGCGCTGGCGATGAAGCCGGAAGACCGGCCACAGAGTATTGATGCTTTTGCCCGGCTGATCGATCTGCCGGTGAGCGATGTCGAAGCGCTGGTGACGACCTTCCCGGTGGAGAGCCAGTCCGCGCCGGAGCCGGTAGCGGCCGTGCCGGAACCGCAGGTAATGGCGGTTAATCATGCTGCCGCCGCGATTGAACCGGTAACGCCGCGCAATGTGCGCCGTTTGTCGCCTGCCCTGCTCGCTGCCGCTGCCGTGGCGTTGCTTGCCGTGGTGGTCGTAGTGTGGAAAGCCAATCGCCCGAGCGACGCACCGCCGGTGGCGGCAAGCAGCGCCCCGGCGGTGACCCCATCAGCGAGCAGCGCACCCGCCAGCAGCGCACCAACCATGGCGACGGTTTATCTACAGTTGCAGGCAGGGGAAAATATCGTGCTGAACGGCGAAGCGAAGGATGTGAAACCCGCCAGCAGCGGTTTCGCCTCGCTGAATCTGGCGGCAGGCAGCTATCGTATTGAAGTGCATCACGGCAGCCAGGTGCGCAGCCAGATGCTGACGATTAACCAGCCGGGCACCTGGCTGATTAATCCGGGTAATTGAGGTTAGCCGCGCGCGGCGCTCTGCTGCAGCGCGCGCACTTCGGCCGCCAGGCGCGTTAACGCCTCTTCCTGCATGCCGCGTTTGCCCAGCTCCTGTTCCAGCGAGAACAGATACTGCGCGTTGCTGCCGAGCGGGCCGCTGGCCTGAGCGATCAGCGGAGCAATGGTGCTGCGGCAGGAGTCGGCTTCATACAGCGGATGACGCGGATCCATGATAAACACCAGCGCCGTAACCGTGCGGCCATCCTCCAGCGTCAGTTCACACCAGGTGGGCAGATAGCAGCCGGTGATCATTTCCCGTTTCCACAGCAGCTCAAGCTCTTCATGCAGGCGCGCTTCCGGCAAGCGAAACGCCAGACCACTGGTAGAACCGCCCTCTTTCAGCGCCAGCATCCGTCCTGGTGCGGCAACGGTGCCGCGTCCGGCGGTCAGCCGCAGGCAAAAAGCACGGTGCCAGCCCTCAAGCCGTCCGGTCGCCACCTCTTCCGCTTCAAAGACCGGGTTCCACATCAGGGAACCGTAGCCGAAGATCCACACCGGGCTTTTATCGGGACGACAGGCAAGCGTGGCGCAGAGCGACGCGGCGCGCTTCTCACAGCTCCACAGCAGCGCTTCGTCAATATCACCAAATGAAGTTTTGCAATCCGCTTTTAGTAAGAATTCCCGGGTTAACACTGCGATCTCCTCTACTGCGCTGACCTTCCTGTCGTTATGGCTCCCTGAATCTGCGATTTTACAGGCGGCGCCCGCGGCGTCGACTTAAGACAAGACAGTAATGCATTTGCCATAAACGTTTCAAGATTGACCCCGATCACAAAGGGGAAATTATCTGTAAATAGCATCGGCTGCCTGGCAGGATTCTTGAACGAAGCGCGGAGAAGTGTGAAGCGGGCCGCAGTGGCCCGCGCGGAAGCTAGTGTTTAGGATGCCACTTGTCGTCCTCGCCTTTGGCGTACTCTTTTTTGACCGCCGCCCAGGCGACTTTATGTGCCACCTGCTCGCGCGATTCATCACCGCGACGATCGTCTTCATCTTTATACTGATCCCAGGCGCTGTTAAACGCCTTTTGGTAGATGGTTTGCGCATGGCCCGGCAGCACGTGGCGCACGCTGTCCGGCAGTTCCCGGTTCGATGAATAAGGCATAGTTCCTCCTGTTTCAGGTTCCCTGTATAAGTCTGGAAGAGAACGGCAAAAAAGCAAACCTGCTATTTCATACTTCTGCCAGCAAAAAAGGCGGGTAGTGAGGATAAGGCCAGATCATTCGGTTCTGTTCTTCCTCCTTTCACGCAGGATAGATGAGAAATACGCACTATTAACCTGCTGATGAAAAGGCTTAATTCGCTGATTAACGCGAATTTCGCTACGTTCAGATAAAAAGGACAAAAAGTAAAAACGCGTAAAAAATCTGCGTGAGCAGTGGCGAAAAGTTACACTGCGCTTCGTCAGATGAGTCACTATATTTATCAGGCAGCAATTGCCTGTTTTTTTGTTCTTTTTGCCGAAGAGGATGGCGCATGGCTGGACATGAGAAGACCCGACACAGCGAATATTCGCTGATTTTCCCGATTCTGGCGCTGGCGGTGCTGAGCTTTTTTGGCGGCCAGACAGCGCTTCTGCCGGTGATCGGCATCAATTTGCTGGCGCTGGTGGCGATTTTAAGCAGCGCCTTCAGCGTAGTACGTCACGCCGACGTTCTGGCGCACCGGTTAGGTGAACCTTACGGCTCGCTGATCCTCAGCCTGTCAGTGGTAATTCTGGAAGTGAGCCTGATTTCGGCGCTGATGGCGACCGGCGATGCAGCGCCCGCGCTGATGCGCGATACGCTCTACTCCATCATCATGATCGTTACCGCCGGACTGGTGGGCTGTGCCCTGCTGCTTGGCGGGCGTAAATTTGCCACCCAGTACGTTAACCTGGCCGGCGTGAAGCAGTACATGATCGCCATTTTCCCGCTGGCGATTCTGGTGCTGGTGTTTCCCAATGCCCTGCCCGGCGGCAATTTCACCACCGCGCAGGCGCTGATTATTGCGGCGATCTCTGCGGCGATGTACGGCGTGTTCCTGCTGATTCAGACCAAAACCCACCAGAGCCTGTTTGTTTACGAGCATGAAGACGAGAGCGATGATGGCGACCCGCATCACGGCAAACCTTCCGCGCACAGCTCGCTGTGGCACACCGCGTGGCTGATTGTGCATCTGATTGCGGTGATTAGCGTGACCAAGATGAACGCCAACTCGCTGGAAATGCTGCTCACTGAAATGAACGCGCCGGAGCAGTTTACCGGTTTCCTCGTCGCGCTGCTGATTCTGTCGCCTGAGGGTCTGGGCGCAATCAAGGCGGTGCTGATGAATCAGGTGCAGCGCGCGATGAACCTGTTTTTCGGTTCGGTGCTGGCCACCATTTCATTGACGGTGCCGACGGTGACCATTATTGCCACCCTGACCGGTCAGCAGTTGATTTTCGGCCTTGAGCCGCCGCATATGGTGGTGATGAGCGCGGTGCTGATTCTGTGCCACATCTCGTTCTCCACTGGCCGCACCAACGTGCTCAACGGCGCAGCGCATCTGGCCCTGTTTGCCGGTTATCTGCTGACGATTATGCTGTGACGCTGAACTGAGTATAGGGGTGATACGGTCGCCATAAATGGCGACCCTACAGCGCAGGATGCGCATTCATGCGCACCAGGTGAATCGGTCGCCATGAACGGCGACCGTACAATGTAAGGTGCGCATTCAGGTACAAACCGGCCACATGGGTAACACTTTAGACCGGGCACATGGGTAACAGTTATAAACGGCATAGCAGAGGAGACTCACTATGCCCTGGACTGAGACTGTTACCATGCAACGCCTTGAATTCATCCTCGCCTGCCAGGCAGGCGGGGAATCCATGACGCAGCTGTGTCACCGCCACGGCATCAGCCGCAAAACCGGCTACAAGTGGCTCAGCCGCTTTAACCCCGGCGAGCTCTCCTCGCTTGAAAATCTCTCCCGCGCCCGCCATCTCCAGCCCGATAAAATCGCCCCCGACATCGCCGCGCGCCTTGTTCAGTTCCGCCAGCAGCACCCCGACTGGGGGCCAAAAAAAATCCGCCACTGGTTCCTCAGCAACGGCGCTGACTTCATCGTGCCCGCCGCTAGCACCATCGGCGACCTGCTGAAGGCGGCGGGAATGGTGCAGCCGCGGACGCCGCGTAAGCGAACGCCGGGCAACCTGCGCAGTCTCACGACGCCCGTGAGGAACAACCACGTCTGGAGCGCTGATTTTAAAGGGCGCTTCCGCCTGAAAGACGGCAGCTGGTGCCGCCCCTTCACGCTTACCGATAACCACAGCCGCTACCTGCTGTCCTGCGAGCCGGGCACGTCGGAGACCACGGTGTTCGTGCGCGGCTGCATGGAAAGGGCCTTCCTGGAAGGCGGGCTGCCCGACGTTATCCGCACCGACAACGGCTCGCCCTTCGTTGCGCCGGGCATCCTCGCGCTGACGCAGCTGAGCGTGTGGCTGATAAAGCTGGGGATACAGCCGGAAAGAACCGCGCCGGGCTGTCCGGGGCAGAACGCCCGCCACGAGCGGATGCACCGGTCGCTGAAGGTCGCCATGAGCCATCACGACGTCTTTGGTTCGCTGCCGGAGCAGCAGGCGTGGTGCCGCGGATGGCGGAACGAGTTCAATCAGGAAAAGCCGCATGAGGCGCACGGGCAGCAGCCGCCCGCGAAAATATGGACGCCTTCACCGCGGAGATGGGACGGAAAAGTGCCGGAGGTGGGCTATCCGGAGGGGGCGAAGCTGTACAAAGTCGGCGAAAAAGGCGACCTGAGGCTGAACGGGCGAACCTTCCTGAGCGCGGCGTTACGGGGCGAGTACGTGCGGTTCCTGGAAGTGGACGACGGCATTGACGTCATCCTCTTCGACAGGCTCATCCTTGCGTATTATGACCGGGCAGAAAAGCGTATTATCCGGATCGACTGACCACAAAAAGTGTTACCTGTGTGCCCGGTCTGATCTGTTACCCATGTGCCCGGTCGTACCTTCATGCGCACCTGGATAAAGATATCTTTACGGCTTAATAACAGCCATTAGCACATCTGGCCCTGCCAGCTATTTGCTAAAAATTAAGCCTTAAATCGAATAGTTTATTGCTAATTTTCTGTTTACCCGCAGAAGTTAAAATGTTGACTGCATGAACTCTGGCTGCCAGTCATTATTTATTATTTCCAGTGAACATTCCATACGTCAATTCTGAAATTGAAGCTTCAGGCTGATCGTACAATTGCACTCAATTTTGAAAAAGCACTGGCGCAACTGCGTGAAGAAACGCGAACCGCCAGTACCACGGTTGCCTCGGGAATTGAAAGAGCTAGCTGGTATGGTTCCTGCGTTTTTGATGATTACAAAGATGTATGTAAACGACTGAGAAGTGAAGATGTTCGTATGTTTTCAGCTCTGCCACAGGTTTTTTCACGACATGATGTCATCCTTGATATGGTTGAAATCTACTTTAGAAAAAAACCTGCGCGTCTCAGTGAACATAATGTTCAAAATCTGGTGCGCCAACTTACTGAAAAGGCGGCTAATTATACAAGCGGTAAAGCTTCAAAACTCACCATTTCATTTCTTGTCGCGCGCATAGTTACCGAATCTAAAGTTTTTAAGAGCTCGCTGGTTGATGTGATTGACCGGACTTCGCTTTATAGTGTCACAGTGTTAAAATTTTATGGGAAAATACAAATCGCTGCAACAGCAGCTCAGCATTTGAAATTTGCGGATCCGGAGTATTATTTCAATCTGTATCAACAGAAATTAGAAATGCTTTATTATCTCATAGAACCTGAAATGTCTAAAATTATTTACTTAAACAAATCCGGCTCAACAAATGATGAGCAAATACTGGCATTAGTAGAACGGTTACTGACAAAATGAAACGAATCTTTTCCTGGTTCTATGCATGGTTAAGTCAGTCTTTTCTTCACTAATACCGGTGATTGCGGCGGTAGCAGGTGGAATACTTTTGACAGCGCTTTTCCCTCATTATGGACTGTTATTGACTCTACTGTGGGTCATTGCCATGGGTGCTATCTACGTGAAATATTTTAGATGGTTTTGACGGTCAATTTCAGTTGATACTTTATGTAATCCCTTCGTTGTTAAGCGCCTGCGACAGAATTTACCATTCTATTACAAAGGCACCCGCGGGTGCCTTTGCTGTTGCTATGACAAATCAGTTACTGGTATCCAGCTCCGGGAAACTTTTAACCAGATCGTCAATCGCTTTCATCTGCGCCAGGAACGGTTCCAGCTTATCGAGCGGCAGCGCGGACGGGCCGTCGCATTTGGCGCTGTTCGGTTCCGGGTGCGCTTCGATGAACAGACCGGCGATACCTACCGCCATGCCCGCACGCGCCAGTTCGGCAACCTGCGCACGACGACCGCCCGAAGCCGCGCCAAACGGATCGCGCGTCTGCAGCGCATGGGTGACGTCAAAAATCACCGGGCTGTTGTTAGTGACTTTCTTCATCACGTTGAAACCGAGCATATCAACCACCAGGTTGTCATACCCGAAGTTGCTGCCACGATCGCACAGAATCACCTTGTCGTTGCCGCCTTCGGCAAACTTATCGACGATATTGCCCATCTGGCCCGGACTGACGAACTGCGGCTTCTTCACGTTGATCACGGCACCGGTTTTCGCCATCGCTTCCACCAGATCGGTCTGACGTGCCAGGAAGGCCGGCAGCTGAATCACATCCACCACGTCGGCGACCGGCTGCGCCTGCCAGCTTTCGTGCACGTCAGTGATAATTTTCACGCCGAACGCCTGCTTCAGCGCCTGGAAAATTTTCATGCCTTCGTCGAGGCGAGGACCACGGTAAGACTTAATGGAAGAGCGGTTGGCTTTGTCAAAAGAGGCTTTGAACACATACGGAATGCCGAGCTTGTCGGTTACCTTCACGTAATGTTCGCAGATGCGCATGGCGAGATCCTGGGATTCCAGCACGTTCATGCCGCCGAAGAGAACAAATGGCAGATCGTTTGCGACCTTGATATCGCCGATACTCACTACTTTCTGTGTCATGCCCTTTCCTTAAATGTCGGGGGACGCTTAGTGCAGCGTCACCTGTTTCTGTTCAATTGCGTGGATCTGCACTTTAATCATCTCGCTGACCGGGTCTTCAGGACACTGTTCAACGAAATAGGTCAAATCGTTCAGTGCGATATGCTCGCACTCCAGCTGGGCGTAAATCAAACCGCGGTCGCGAATCTCATAGGGATCGTCCGGGTCGATTTGCAGCAGCACCTGGCTGACGTTGAGCGCCAGTTCCATCTGCTTCTCATCCATCAGCGCTGCTTTCAGCGTGTCGAGCATTTTGCGCATTACGCTGACGGTTTTCGCTTCATCGAGGTCGTCAGAGTAGAGCTTTGCCGTCGGGCTGATGTTGCCTTTCAGCCACACTTCCAGCGTATGGGTGTCGAGCGTTTCACCGTTAAACGGGTTGATCAGCCACATTTCACCGTCGAACCAGTCGGCACGCAGGATCAGCTGCGTCGGGAAAATCACCGGCATCAGCGGCAGCTCAAGCTCATCCGCAATGTGCAGCAGAATCACGCCGAGCGATACCGCCGTCCCCTGCCGGCTCTTCAGCACTTTATCGATCCACAGCGCGTCTGACAGATTGTAGACGCCGCTGGCACCGCCAAAGCCCCACTGCTGGTAAAACAGATCGAGCAGCTTCTCGAGCTGCAGATCCGCATCCTGTTCGCTACTGACATAGCGCCGCGCCTCTTCAACCAGGTCAGCCAGCTGCTGCTGGACGGAAGGCGCGGAAAAATCATTGCGTATGGCGCAGGTCGCGCCAATCACCGCTTCACTTAACGGTGTTTCACTGTAATCAAGTTGCACTGGCGAGGTCATACTATCCCCAATAACGGCATTTTGGTCATCGCCAGTTTAATCACCAGCAATAATGCGACCACGGCGACTAAACAGGCGACCCAGCGGGTCGCCATGCTGCGCGGGCGACGACTCAATGCCACGGAACCTAAGGCGATGTAGATGATAACCGCTAACAGCTTCTCCGTCAGCCAGCTTCCTTGTGGGGTAAACGGATAAAAGTGGGTAATCAGCACCAGCAGTGCACCGCTGAGCAGCAGGCATGTATCGTTGACGTGCGGCACAATGCGCACCCAGCGGCGCTGCAGCAGGGCAGATCCGGTGGTCAGCCAGTAAAAACGCAGCAGAAACAGTGTGATGGTGATCGCGACTGTCAGCAGATGGAAATTTTTAATTAGCGGATACCAGCTGGCCATAGTGCTTCCTTAAGTAAGTTGTCCAAGCGTGACGCGCGGATTGCCGCCGTAATCCTCAACGGTGGTGACCGCCTGAAAGCCATTACGGATTAGCAGCGCGCGTACAGCCTCGCCCTGCTGCCAGCCGTGTTCCAGCAGCAGCCAACCCTGCGGCTGCAACCAGTGCGGCGCGCGCTCAATGATTAATCGTAAATCGGCCAGCCCGGCCTCCTCCGCCACCAGCGCGCTGAGCGGCTCAAAACGCACGTCGCCCTGCTGCAGATGTTCATCGGCGGCATCAATGTAAGGCGGATTGCTGACAATCAGATCGAAACGTTGGGCGGGCAGGTCGTCGAACCAGTGGCTGAGCACAAATCCGGCGTTGGTGAGGTGCAGGCGCTGGGCGTTATCCTGCGCCAGCGCAACCGCAGCGGCAATGCGGTCGCAGCCGGTAATCAGACAATCTCGCCGCTCGCTGGCCAGCGCCAGCGCAATGGCGCCGGTGCCGGTGCCGAGGTCAAGCACCGCGGACGGCGTCGCGGGCAGCCGCAGCAGCGCCTGCTCCACCAGCACTTCAGTATCCGGACGCGGAATCAGCGTGGCATCACTGACGCGCAGCGGCAGCGACCAGAACTCGCGTTCGCCCACCAGATGCGCAATTGGCTCACCGCGCACGCGGCGTGCCAGTAACGTCTCCAGCTGCGCCAGTTGCGCATCATCGAGCGGGCTGCCATCAAACGCAACCAGCCAGCTGCGCGACTTGCCGGTGACAAAACCCAGCAGAATCTCCGCGTCGCGCTTCGGGCTATCGCCTCCGCACAACGCAGCCTGCGCCTGCTGCAGCCAGCGCCGGACGTTCATCACTCCTGCCCGGCCAGTGCGGCCAGCTGGTCAGCCTGATACTCCTGCACAATCGGCTCGATCAGCGTATCCAGCTTGCCTTCCATGGTTTCGTCGAGGCGGTAGAGCGTCAGGTTAATGCGGTGATCGGTGACGCGCCCCTGCGGGAAGTTATAGGTACGGATTCGGTCGGAACGGTCGCCGCTGCCCAGCAGGTTACGCCGCGTCGAGGCTTCCGCCGCCTGGCGCTTCGCCATTTCCGCGGCGTGAATGCGTGCGCCCAGTACCGCCAGCGCTTTGGCTTTGTTTTTGTGCTGCGAGCGCTCATCCTGGCACTCCACCACGATGCCGGTTGGCAGGTGGGTAATACGGATCGCCGAATCGGTGGTGTTAACGTGCTGACCGCCCGCGCCGGAAGAGCGGAAGGTGTCGATTTTCAGATCGCCCGGATTGATGTCCGGCAGTTCGGCTTCCGGCAGCTCCGGCATCACCGCCACGGTACAGGCGGAGGTGTGAATGCGCCCCTGCGATTCGGTTTCCGGCACGCGCTGCACGCGATGGCCGCCGGATTCAAACTTCATGCGGCCATAGGCGCCGTCACCGGTGATACGCGCAATCACTTCTTTGTAGCCGCCATGCTCGCCATCGTTGGCGCTCATGATCTCCACCTGCCAGCGGCGCGCTTCGGCATAGCGGCTGTACATGCGGAACAGATCGCCGGCGAAAATCGCCGCTTCGTCGCCACCGGTACCGGCACGCACTTCGATAAAGCACGGACGTTCATCGTCGGGATCCTTCGGCAGCAGCAGCACCTGAAGCTGCTGTTCCAGCACCTCACGCTTGTCGCGCGACAGCTTTAACTCTTCCTGCGCCATGTCGCGCATTTCCGCATCGTCGAGCAGCATTTCAGCCGTCTCGACATCTTCCTGCACCTGCTGCCATTCGCGGAAACAACGGGTGACGTCGCTCAGCTGGGCATATTCACGTGATAACGCGCGGAAACGGTCCTGATCGCCAATTACGCCGGCATCACCCAGTAACGCTTCAACTTCTTCATGGCGTTCCTGCAGCGCTTCCAGCTTGGCAACAATCGAGCTCTTCATCTAATAGAGGGTATCCCAGTGATAGGTCGTGACAGACCAGATTACTCTAAACCGAGGCTGTCACGTAAGATCTGCAGGCGTTCGCTGTCGCCATCGCGCGCGGCCTGCTGCAGTGATTTGGTTGGTGCATGAATTAAACGGTTGGTGAGCTTGTGTGCCAGCTCCTGTAAGACTTTTTCGGCATCAGCACCCTGACGCAACGCCGCCAGCGCGCGATCCTGCAGCTCGGCACGCACGTCGTCGGCCTGCGCGCGGTATTCGCGGATGGTCTCACCGGCGCTTTGCGCACGCAGCCAGGCCATAAATTCACCGCTCTCCTGCACCACAATGCTTTCCGCCTGCACCGCCGCCGCTTTGCGCTGCGCCATGTTCTGCTCAATGATCGCCTGCAGATCATCCACGCTGTACAGGTAGGCGTTAGCGAGCTTGCCCACTTCCGGCTCAACATCGCGCGGCACGGCGATATCGACCAGCAGCATAGGCTGATTGCGGCGCGCCTTCAGCGCCCGTTCCACCATGCCTTTGCCAATAATCGGCAGCGGACTGGCGGTGGAGGAGATAATGATATCGGCATCGGCCAGGCGGGTTTCGATATCGGCAAGGCCGATCACTTCGGCGCCCACTTCGTCCGCCAGCAGCTGTGCGCGTTCGCGCGTGCGGTTGGCGATCATCAGTTTGCGCACGCTGTGTTCGCGCAGGTGACGCGCCACCAGTTCGATGGTTTCACCAGCACCAACCAGCAGCACGTTAACGCTGCTAAGTGATTCGAAAATCTGACGGGCTAAGGAGCAGGCAGCAAAGGCGACCGACACCGCGCTGGCACCAATTTCGGTTTCGGTGCGCACACGCTTGGCCACCGAGAAGGTTTTCTGGAACATGCGTTCCAGCTCGCTGCTCAGCGCATGGTCGCGCGAGGAGTCAGCATGGGCTTTTTTGACCTGACCGAGAATCTGTGGCTCGCCCAGCACCAGCGAGTCGAGCCCGCTGGCCACGCGCATCAGATGGCTGACCGCCGCGTTGTCCTGATGCCAGTACAGGCTGTTGCGCACGTCCTCTTCACGTAAGTCGTGATACTCGCACAACCAGCGCACCAGCTGCTCCTGCAGATCGGTCTGCTGCTCTACGCTGAGGTAGAGTTCCGTCCGGTTACAGGTAGAAAGCACCACCCCGCTCTGCACCATCGGCTGAGACAGCAAGCTGTTCAGCGCCTGGTCCAGCGTGTCTGGCGTGAACGAAACACGTTCGCGCAGCGCAACAGGTGCGGTTTTGTGGTTGATTCCGAGAGCAAGCAGCGTCATGGTGATTCGGGTTGGGAAGTCCCAATAATTGTCAGGTTTTGTGCTGCGCATTCTACAAGATGCAACAGATCAAGAAAAGCCATACAAAGCCTATGACTGTAATAAGATTAAACTGATCGTGCGCAATTATCCTGACATCGCCATTGACGGCACAGAGACGGATGGTTAGCGTTACCGGTTACGACGTAAAAACGTGTCTGAGGAGACGACCACGTGATGCATTTGCCCCCGCGCCAGCTGTTGCGCCTTTTGCCCCTTGCCAGCGTGTTGCTGGCTGCCTGTAGCATCAACAAACCCCAGCAAGGTCCCGGTCCCAGCACGACATCGCCGCAGTGGCAGCAACACCAGCAGGCGGTAGCGAAAATTACTCAGTACCAGACGCGCGGCGCTTTTGCCTATCTGTCGGATAAGCAGAAGGTTTATGCCCGCTTCAACTGGCAGCAAACAGCCGCAGACCGCTACCGTCTGCTGCTGACTAACCCGCTCGGCAGCACAGAACTGCAGCTCGACGCGCAGGGTTCAGTGGTGCAGATTGTCGATAACAAAGGCAAACGCTACGTCAGCAACGACGCGGAGAAGATGATTTCCCAGCTCACCGGCATGGATATTCCGCTGGCGAACCTGCGTCAGTGGATGATGGGTTTGCCAGGCGACGCCAGCGACTATCAGCTGAACAACAATTATCAGCTGCAAAGCCTGACCTACAGCCGCAACGGCCAGCAATGGAAGGTGAATATCAGCGATTACGACAGCAAGGTGAACCCGCCGCTGCCGGCCAACCTCGAACTGACCGAAGGCGGTCAGCGCATTAAACTGCGCATGGATAGCTGGACCACACAATGATCACCACCTGGCCCGCGCCGGCAAAGCTCAACCTGTTTCTCTACATTACCGGCCGTCGTGCAGACGGCTACCACAATTTGCAGACGCTGTTTCAGTTTCTCGATGTTGGCGACACCCTGGAGATTACCCCGGATGACAGCGGCAGTATCACCCTGCTGACGCCGCTCGACGGCGTGGCCGATGAAGACAACCTGATCGTACGGGCGGCGCTGGCGCTGCGTGCGGCGGCGGCGGACAAAGGCACGCTGCCGCCGCAGGCCGGTGCCCGGATCGCACTGGAGAAGCGCCTGCCGATGGGCGGTGGTCTGGGCGGTGGTTCGTCTGATGCCGCGACGGTGCTGGTGGCGCTGAACCATCTGTGGCGCACCCAGCTCAGCGTGGATGAGCTGGCTACGCTTGGCGTGCGTCTCGGTGCTGATGTGCCGGTATTCGTGCGCGGCCACGCGGCGTTTGCCGAAGGGGTCGGCGAGCAATTGCAGCCTGCGTTTCCGGCGGAAAAATGGTATCTGGTGGCCCATCCGGGCGTCAGCATCGCTACCCCGGATCTGTTTCGCGATCCTGAACTGACGCGCGATTCACCAATACGCACATTAGATGAACTGTTGCAGCGTCCTTTTCACAATGATTGTGAAGCGGTAGCAAGAAAACGTTTTCGTGAGGTTGATGCGCTGCTTTCCTGGCTGCTAGAATACGCGCCGTCGCGCCTGACAGGGACCGGCGCTTGTGTGTTTGCTGAATTTGACACCGAGTCCGCTGCTCGTCAGGTGCTGGAGCTTGCCCCGAAATGGATGTGCGGATTTGTGGCGCGTGGGCTTAATCTCTCGCCGTTACAGCGCACCCTTTCCGGGCTCTAAGCGTAAACGTGACAGTGTCACCCTGTTCCAGACACTGCATGTGACGCATTAACACACCCGTATGAACAGGCTCAAATGTATTCGCCGGTTATTTTTGAGCGGTTCATTCTCTGGACGCCAAGCCTGAGGTTCTTCTCGTGCCTGATATGAAGCTATTTGCTGGTAACGCCACCCCGGAACTAGCACAACGTATTGCCAACCGCCTTTACACCAGCCTCGGAGACGCCGCTGTCGGTCGTTTCAGCGATGGCGAAGTAAGTGTACAGATTAATGAAAATGTACGCGGTGGTGATATTTTCATCATCCAGTCCACCTGTGCCCCCACCAATGATAACTTGATGGAGCTGGTTGTGATGGTCGACGCGCTGCGTCGGGCTTCTGCTGGTCGTATTACTGCTGTAATCCCTTACTTTGGCTATGCCCGTCAGGACCGCCGCGTGCGTTCTGCCCGCGTGCCAATTACCGCCAAAGTTGTGGCTGATTTCCTCTCCAGCGTCGGCGTGGACCGTGTACTGACGGTTGATCTGCACGCTGAACAGATCCAGGGCTTCTTTGATGTCCCGGTGGATAACGTGTTCGGTAGCCCAATTTTGCTGGAAGATATGCTGCAGATTGGTCTGGAAAACCCGATTGTGGTTTCGCCGGACATCGGTGGCGTGGTGCGCGCTCGCGCTATCGCCAAACTGCTCAACGACACCGACATGGCCATCATCGACAAACGTCGCCCGCGTGCGAACGTGTCGCAGGTGATGCACATCATCGGTGACGTTGCCGGTCGTGACTGCGTACTGGTCGACGATATGATCGACACCGGCGGTACGCTGTGCAAAGCGGCTGAAGCACTGAAAGAGCGCGGCGCGAAACGCGTGTTCGCTTACGCTACCCACCCAATCTTCTCTGGCAACGCGGTGGAAAATCTGCGCAAATCAGTGATTGATCAGGTGATTGTTTGCGACACCATTCCGCTGTCGGAAGAGATGAAATCGCTGCCAAACGTGCGTACGCTGACGCTGTCTGGCATGCTGGCCGAAGCCATTCGTCGTATCAGCAACGAAGAATCGATTTCGGCGATGTTCGAACATTAATTGTTCGCGGAAAACCGGGCGCCTTGCCCGGTTTTTTATTGCCTGTGCGCGGGGTAACATCCCGATAAAGCCGCTTCCGCCGCCACTATTTGCGCGATAAATGGCCTCAAATTCCGCCAATCTCCCCGCCTTCCACTCTTTTTATCAGACAAGCGCATCCGGGCTTTAGCGGTCCAGTGATTAGTGATATTTTTCACCACACTTTTGCTGAGAACTCCGACCACCATGCCACTCGACATTTATACGTTGTTTATTTGCGAGCTCTACGTGCTGGGGTTTCTGAGCATTATTTTGATTTTTGCCTGGGTCGGGGCGCAGTACGACCGGGTGCTGGGTTTTACCACCCTGACGCTAATACTGACGTTTGCCGCCGTGCTGCTCAGCAGCCTGCGCAGCGCCGGTTTGCACTTTTTGCCGGTGGCGGTCGGGAATGCCATCATGCTGCTGGCCTACGGCACCCTGCTCAACGCCTTTCGTACTTTTTGCCGCCTTCCACTCGGTTTTAGCTGGATCACTGGCGCGCTGTTGTGGGCGCTGCTTTGTGCCTTTCCGCAGTTCTATTACGGCCAGCCGAAACGCGTGCTGGTCATGTGCCTGCTGTGCATCATCTTTACCGCCGCGCTGATTCGTCTGCTGTGGCAGGCGCGCGCCACGCTGACCGTCACTTTCTGGCCCGCGCAGATACTGCTGTGGATCCACTTACTGTTCCACCTGGCACGCATTTTCCTTGACGATGCGGTAGCCACCCCGGTACCGGGTGCCATTGGCGGTTCCGGCTTTTCGGTGTATGTGATTCTGGAGTCGATCCTCTTCGTCATCGGCCTCACATTCACTATCCTGGCGATGGTCAATGAGCGTACGCAGATCGCCCATAAGCTGGCGTCGCTACACGATCCGCTCACCGGCGTCTGGAACCGGCGCGCATTGTTTGAGGCCGCAGAAAAACTGCTGCTGCGCCACGCACGTTTGCCGCAGCCCTATATTTACAGTGCAGTGCTGTTCGACCTCGATCATTTCAAAAGCATTAACGATCGCTATGGCCATCAGCAGGGGGATCGGGTGCTGGTGGATTTTTGTCAGGTGGTAACAGCATTAATGCCGGTTGAGGGGCAGTTTGCCCGGCTGGGCGGTGAGGAGTTTGCCGCGTTGCTTCCTGGCGACAGTGAGCAGGCGCAGCGCATATGTGAGCGTATCCGACTGGCGACACAACTGTCGCTACCCAACGACATCGGTTATACGGTGAGCATTGGCTTTGCCACTGCCAGCCAGCGGCATCAGGCGTTTCCCGCTCTGCTGGCGCTGGCGGATGAAGCCTTGTATCGCGCTAAAGCCGCCGGACGTAACCGCGTCGAAGGTTATCAGACGCCGCAGGCGGCAATGGCTGAAGCCGGTTAGTGCGTTGAGTGGTGATCGCGACGGCAGCGTTTGTCACCGTAGTGACGCAGCCAGTAATAGCGGTCTTCCACTCTCTCACGCCCGCTGACGCGTGCGCCGACCAGCCACAGTAGCGCACCCACGAAAATACTGAACATCGCTCCATGCGCGAGGAACTGCGGCAGGTTGACCGACGGCAGCTGGTTAATAATGGAATAACCTACCCCGAGCACCATGGTTAACAAGCCGAGACACATCAAACCATTACCGACGGTGCGGCAGTGTTGACGTTTCATGATTCACCTCCATCCTTTTCAGCAACGCAGAAAACAGCACGTTTGGTTAACTGGCCATAAGTTTAGGCAATGGCTGGCGGTTAAGATGCGTACAGGATCACACATCCTTCACAATGTCTGACAAAACTTTACCGCCAGTGCCTTGATTTCGATAGAAATTGATTAGTCACCTCAGGTCATTAATCTGCCATTACGCCCTTTGTCATCCCCGCCGGCAGGCAGTAAACTATCGCCCTTTCGCAGCGAGACAGGATAAACATCGTGAGCAGCATTAAACTGATTGTGGGGCTGGCCAATCCCGGCGCTGAATACGCGGCAACGCGCCATAACGCTGGCGCCTGGTATGTGGATTTACTTTGCTCGCGCCATAATCAGTCCCTCAAAGAGGAACCGAAGTTTTTCGGCTACACCGCGCGCCTGTCGCTGGCCGGCGAGGATGTGCGCCTGCTGGTGCCCACCACCTTTATGAACCTGAGCGGTAAAGCGGTGGCGGCGATGGCAACGTTCTATCGCATTACGCCCGAAGAGATTCTGGTGGCACACGATGAAATGGACCTGCCGCCAGGCGTGGCGAAATTCAAACAGGGCGGCGGCCATGGCGGTCATAATGGCCTGAAAGACATCATCAGCAAGCTCGGTAATAACAACAATTTTCATCGCCTGCGCGTCGGTATCGGCCATCCGGGCGATCGTAACAAGGTCACCGGATTTGTGCTCGGCAAGGCACCGGCCAGCGAGCAGAAGCTGATTGACGAGGCGGTCGACGAAGCGGTGCGCTGCACCGAGCTGTGGCTGAAAGAGGACAAGATCAAGGCGATGAACCGCCTGCACGCCTTCAAAGCCAGCTAAGCCAATTCCCGCGCCGCCGCAGGGAATTCTGTGTATAATGCGCGAAAATTTTTGAATCAGTCGGCGCTGTCTGCCAGCGCTGCACACTCAGTGAGAAAGGTAAGATCATGGGATTTAAATGCGGTATTGTGGGCCTGCCGAACGTCGGTAAATCCACCCTGTTCAACGCGCTGACCAAAGCGGGTATCGAAGCAGCCAACTTTCCGTTCTGCACCATCGAGCCCAACACCGGCGTGGTGCCGATGCCTGACCTGCGCCTCGATCAGCTGAGCGAGATTGTTAAGCCACAGCGCGTGGTGCCAACCACCATGGAGTTCGTGGACATCGCCGGTCTGGTAAAAGGCGCGTCCAAAGGTGAAGGCCTGGGCAACCAGTTCCTGACCAACATCCGTGAAACAGAAGCTATTGGCCACGTGGTACGCTGCTTTGAAAACGACAACATCATCCACGTCTCCGGTAAAGTAAACCCGGCGGAAGATATTGATGTCATCAACACCGAGCTGGCGCTGTCGGATCTCGACACCTGCGAACGTGCTATTCAGCGCTGCCAGAAGAAAGCCAAAGGCGGCGACAAAGATGCTAAGGCGGAACTGGCCGCGCTGGAGAAGTGCCTGCCGCATCTGGAAAACGCCGGTATGCTGCGCTCGCTGGCGCTGGACGCCGATGAGAAAGCCGCGATCCGCTATCTCAGCTTCCTGACGCTGAAGCCGACCATGTACATCGCCAACGTCAATGAAGACGGTTTCGAGAACAACCCGTATCTCGACCAGGTGCGCGCGATTGCTGAAGCCGAAGGCTCAGTGGTGGTGCCGGTCTGTGCGGCAGTGGAATCGGACATTGCCGAACTGGAAGATGAAGAGCGCGACGAATTCATGGCCGAACTGGGACTGGAAGAGCCGGGCCTCAACCGCGTGATCCGCGCCGGTTATGCCCTGCTCAACCTGCAGACTTACTTCACCGCAGGCGTGAAAGAAGTGCGTGCCTGGACCATCCCGGTTGGCGCCACCGCACCGCAGGCAGCCGGTAAAATCCACACCGACTTCGAGAAAGGCTTTATCCGTGCTCAGACTATCGCCTTCGAAGATTTCATCACTTACAAAGGTGAACAAGGCGCGAAAGAAGCCGGCAAAATGCGTTCAGAAGGTAAAGAGTACATCGTGAAAGATGGCGATGTGATGAACTTCCTGTTTAACGTTTAAATGAAATGTGCCGTCTCATGAGGTTTCACCGAGCCTCATAGAGAGCGCAATAACTATAAAATCTACGCAATTGCGTGGATTTTATATTACATGCTTTTTACGGGCGGGGATAAATTGCCAGCGCCAGTCACATCGCACTCTTTATGGCGGCTGGTCAAAATCTCGGCTGCAGCACTACTTATAGCTCCCCCTTACCGAACCACATTACCTGTTTGATCGAAACGGGCAACCGGGCTGATGCTATTGAGGTACAGCCTGGCTGCAACCAACGGTAATCCCTGGATATATAGCAATTTAACTTATCCTGATGAACGAAAGGTTTCGAGGCAGGAGTGGCTGATAAACCTGATGGACCTAAATATACTTACGCTGCATTTGTCATTATTACAGAGCGCACTCATGAGCCGATACCATGTTGCTGGCAGTGAAGGTAAGTTTGAAAAAGACTCTGGCGAGCAGGTCATGGCCAATAAGCTGGGGCTCACCGATTCCACTGAGATGAACGAGGCAGAACTTGTTCTGTTAGAACAACTCTACCAGTCAGTTTTTGAAGAAAACTTTCCCGAAGGGAAACTTAACGTCGCGCTACTAAAAAGCTGGCATCGCCGCTGGCTGGGTAACATCTACGCGTGGGCTGGACAAGAAAGAACGGTCAATATTAGTAAGGGTGGTTTTATGTTTGCGCCCTCAGCACAATTGCCAAAACTGCTGAACGAATACAACAAGTATCTTGCGCATTACACGCCCTGTAACGACATGGACGAAGAAGAACTCATCATCGCTATCGCCGTTACCCATGTCGAGCTGATACTTATACATCCCTTTAGAGAAGGAAACGGACGTTTGTCGCGGCTGTTAGCTGATGTCATGGCGGTTCAGGGAGGATACAAACCGCTGGATTATCAAAGCTGGGAGCAGAATAAAACCCAGTATATTTCGGCTATTCATGCTGGTATGTCAATGGACTACGCGCCAATGAAATACTGGGTCAGTCGGGCACTGAGAAGGCACTAAGCCAGGCGAAGATGTGCGAATTTTTTGCGCGCGGCTTCAAGTGAAGCCTCGACGCTAGCTGAGGACTGGCCGGTTTCAACAGCCGTTGACGTCGCTACTGAACGAATGATATCGGGGCGAGAAGGTTTAGCATAACCTGAATGCGCTTTTTTTCTGTTGTTGGTCATTAAGCCCTCTCTACATCAGTGCAGTTGCGTAAGACACTATAGCCTCAAGAGTATATCAAAGCTTTGAACCAACATCACGTTCCCTTCTGGCTCGGCAATCTGATGTCCCATCAGGCTTCAAACAATCTCATGAGCCCGGTAAATAAACCCCACGCAAGGCGATGAATCGGGCCGCTACGGCTATTGTGCGAATTGCGGTTTCATTAACTGAATGGCAGCAACGCGGCCGCGCGAATGTTTTCTGAAGTCCTGTCGCCAGGCTAATTATCCGATCCGTTAGTGGCATACAGCGGCCATGACTCAAACAGGTAGCCGTCGAAATCAATGTCGTCCACATCGGAGAACTCCAGCAGCAGCTGCTTGACGTTTTCCAGGTGCTGCCACATCGCCTGTTTCGCGGCGCGCGCGTCTTTCTTGATTAAGGCGGCGAGGATCTTTTTATGATCGTCGAGCCACTTTTTGCGGTAGTTGGTGTTGATCAGATGCCGGTGCAGCTGGCTCCACATCACGTTGTCTTCGCGCCACTGCCAGGATTGTTTGAACAGCTCCACCAGCATGCTGTTGTGCGTGGCTTCGGCAATCGCCAGGTGGAAATTGCGGTCGCCGTTTTCGCTGTCGTTCACTGCGCCTGACGCCAGCTCACGCTCTTCCAGCGCCAGCGCCTGGCGCATTTTGATGATGTCTTCACGCGTCGCCTGTAACGCAGCGAATTCGGCGATATTACTCTCCAGCAGCTGACGGGCCTGCAGCATCTCAAACGGACCGGCGGCATTGCAGGCGGTTTGCGCAGCGGCACGCGGTGCCGGCGTGTCGTTGATCACGTAAATTCCTGCCCCACGTCGCACTTCAATCAACCCTTCCAGCTCCAGCATAATCAGCGCCTCACGCACCAGCGTGCGCGTGACGTTCAGCAGCATCGCCAGTTCACGCTCCGGCGGCAACCGCTCGCCAATCGCGTACTGTTTCTGCGTAATCATGTTGCGAAGCATCTCGCCCACTTCCTGATAGGGTCGCTGTGCTGAAGCTTGTGGTTTCATAACGCTCTTTTCTGCTGGTTCAGACATTAGGCCGCCAAATTTTCTACCCTGCACTATAACACAGGGCGTGATTTTCACCGTGGGTTAAGGGTGAAGTAGCGTCGGGCGTTATGGAAGCAGATATCCTGCAACATCGCGCCCAGCGCGGCTTCATCGTGCGGCACAATGCCGTCACGCACCCACTCGCCAAACAGATTACACAGAATGCGGCGGAAGTATTCGTGCCGCGTATAAGAGAGAAAACTGCGCGAATCGGTCAGCATGCCAACGAACTGACTGAGCAGCCCCATCTGCGCCAGCTGCTCCAGTTGCCGCAGCATGCCGTCACGCTGATCGTTGAACCACCAGCCAGAGCCGAACTGCATCTTGCCCGCCATCCCTGCGCCCTGAAAGTTACCCGCCATGGTCGCCAGCACTTCGTTGTCACGCGGATTGAGGCAGTAAAGAATGGTTTTTGGCAGCTGGTCATTGGTGTCCATCGCGTCCAGCAGGCGCGCCAGCGGCCAGGCAACAGGATGATCGCCGATGGAATCGAAACCGCTGTCCGGGCCGAGCTGACGGAACATGCGCGTGCTGTTATTGCGGATTGCACCGATGTGTAACTGCATCGCCCAGCCGCGGCGGGCATACTCCGCGCCCAGCCACACCAGCACAGCGGTGCTGAACTGCGCAATCTCCAGCTCGCTCAGCGCCATACCGCTACGGCGTCTGTTGAGGATGCCATCCAGCACGCTGTCGGCTGGCACCGTAGCATAGCGCAGCGTTTCAATGCCGTGGTCGGCGGCGCGGCAGCCATGGGCGGAAAAGTGGTCCAGACGGCGCAGTAGCGCCACACGCAGCGCATCAAAGCTGTCGATACTGACATCCGCGGCGGCTTCCAGCCGGGTCAGGTAATCGCTGAATCCTTCCAGCTCAATCTTGAACACCCGGTCCGGACGCCAGCTCGGTGCCACCTCAATATCAAAGCTGCTGTCTTCAGCTATCTGACGATGGTACTGCAGGGAGTCGATCGGATCGTCAGTGGTGCCCACCATGCGTACGTTCATCTGGCGCATGATGCCGCGCGCGGAAAATTCAGGCGTGGCCAGCTTCTCCGCACACTCATGCCAGATGCGCGGTGCAGTTTCCGGTCCAAACAGCGTGTCAGTGATACCGAACGGCCGGCGCAGCTCCAGATGCGTCCAGTGATAGAGCGGATTGCCAAGCGTTTTCGGCACGGTCTGCGCCCAGGCCAGGTATTTATCGTAATCGCTGGTGGTGTTACCGGTGATCAGTGATTCCGCCACGCCTGCCGCGCGCAGTGCGCGCCATTTGTAGTGATCGCCCTCCAGCCAGATTTGCCCGAGGTTGGCAAACTGACGGTCTTCTGCAATCTCCTGCGGATTGAGGTGGCAGTGATAATCATAGATCGGCATCCCCGCCGCCACGTCGTGATACAGGCGACGCGCCACCTCGCTGTGCAACAGAAAATCGTCATCCATAAAACGCTTCATTTGGCCTCCGGATTGAGGGATGCAACCGCGGCTCTGGCACCCTGCTGGCACAGGCGGTCATAGGTGTGTTGCAGGGCGGCAACAAAGGCCGGATTGGCGGGTAAGTCGTCCGCGAAGATCTCGTTAATGCCCAGCAGCGCCTGCACGCGGGCGGGGCCTGAAGGAAACTGCTGATTAATCCGCTCAAACTTAGCGACCAGCGGATCAGCCACCGGGTAGCGCTCGCCTTTTTCGTCTTCGCCGAGGATATAACGCATCCAGCCCGCGATGCCGAGCAGCAGATGCCGGCAGTCACTGCCGTGGTGCAGATGATAGCGCAGCGAATCCAGCATGCGCTGTGGCAGTTTCTGACTGCCATCGCTGGCAATTTGCGCCGTGCGATGGCGCAGCGACGGATTACTGAAGCGCTCAAGCAGTTGATGCGCATACGCGTTCAGATCGCTGCCTGCCGGCATCGTCAGCGTGGCACGCTGTTCAGTCAGCATCAGCGACAGCGCGGCCTGACGGTAAGCGGGCAGCTGCATGGTATCAGCGATAGTTTCACAACCGCCGAGGTAGCCGAGATATGCCAGAAACGAGTGCGTGCCATTCAGCAGACGCAGTTTCATCAACTCGTAGGGGGCGACATCCGGAACAAATTCAGCACCAACGCGCTGCCAGTCGGGACGTCCCGCCACGAAGTTATCTTCGATCACCCATTGACGAAACGGTTCGCAGGCGACACCGCAGGGATCGGCGATGCCCAGCAGCCCGGTAATCTCGCGCTGCGTCTCTTCCGTCACGGCCGGCACGATGCGGTCAACCATGGTGCAGGGAAACGTGACCTGTTGCTCAATCCATGCCGCCAGCGCCGCATCCTGCCGTTGTGCCAGACCGATGACCGCAGCCCGCGCGACGTGGCCGTTATCACGCAGATTGTCGCATGACAGCACGGTAAAAGGCGCTAACCCGGCTTCACGCCGCAAGCGCAGCGCCTCAACGATAAAGCCAATGGCGGATTTCGGCTGCCGGGGATGGGCCAGATCGTGCACGATCAGCGGATGGGTGCTGTCCAGTTCCCCGGTTGCGCCATGAGTGCAATAGCCTTTTTCGGTTACCGTCAGCGAGACGATGGCGGTTTCCGCGCGGGTAAGCGCGTTAAGAATGCCGTCACAACCGTCCAGTGCCGGGTGCAGCGCGGAATGCACGCAACCAATGATTTTGACGTCATGACGCGTCGCACCTTGCTCGGTGACGCTGTAGAGCAAATTCTGCGCGCGCAATTGTTCCACCAGCTGTCTGCCGCTGGCCGACATCAGGTTGACCTCGCAAATGCCCCAGTCGCTGTCGCTTATCTCCAGCAGATGGTGCTGATAGAGCGCCTGATGCGCGCGATGAAACGCACCGCAGCCGATGTGCACGATGCGCGGCACCAGCCGCTGCTGCTGCCATGCGGGCCGCGCCACCTTAATGCTGGCGTCGGCAAGGTTGTGTTGCATGTGAACTCCTCAATGTCCGGCGCGACTGCGCGTCCGCCGGGCAAGCGGTACAGGGCGATCGGCGTCAGAAAAAGGCGCGGTGTATCGCCAGCTCAACGCCACGAATCTCAGCCAGACCTTTCAGCCGGCCAATCGCGGAGTAGCCCGGGTTAGTTTTCTTATGCAGATCGTCCAGCATCTGATGCCCGTGGTCGGGCCGCATCGGGATCAGGTCTTCCTGCCCCGCATTACGACGGCGCTGCTCCTCTTCGGCAATCGCTTTAATCACCGCAAACATATCGACATCACCGCCAAGGTGCGCGGCTTCGTGAAAGGTTTTGGGGTTGGCTTCACGCCGGGTTGAGCGCAGATGGGCAAAATAGATGCGCGGCCCAAAACGTTTCACCATGCCGGCTAAATCATTTTCCGCCAGTACGCCGTAGGAGCCGGTACACATCGTGAAGCCGTTGGCCGGGCTGTCGATGGTGTCGATCATCCACTGCAGGTCGTCGGCACTGGAGACGATACGCGGCAGGCCGAGGATCGGGCGCGGCGGATCGTCCGGATGTACCGCCATACGAATACCGACCTCTTCAGCGACCGGGATAATGCCGCGCAAGAACGTGGCAAAGTTTTCGCGCAGCCGGGCTTTGTCGATGCCGTCATAGCGCGCCAGCTGAGCACGGAACTGCGCCAGCGTGTAGCCCTCTTCCGCGCCAGGTAATCCGGCGATGATGTTACGCGTCAGCCGCAGCTTGTGCTCTTCGCTCATGCTGGCGAAGCGCGCAGCGGCCTGGGCTATCTCGTCAGCGCTGTAATCATTTTCTGCGCCCTGACGCTGCAGGATATGCAGCTCGAATACCGCAAATTCAATCTGATCGAAGCGCAGCGCTTTCGCGCCATCCGGCAGCTCGAACGCCAGATCGGTGCGCGTCCAGTCCAGAATCGGCATGAAGTTGTAGCATACGGTGTGGATGCCGCACTGCGCCAGATTGCGCAGCGACTGCTGATAGTGGCTGATCCACTTTTGGCACTGCCCGCTGCCGGTTTTGATCTCCTCATGGATCGGCACACTCTCCACCACCGACCAGACCAGCCCGGCCGCCTCAATCATCGCTTTGCGCTGCAAAATCTCCTCAACCGGCCACACCTCGCCGTTCGGGATGTGATGCAGGGCAGTCACAATGCCGGTAGCGCCCGCCTGTCGGGCATCGGCGAGTGAAACGGGATCGTCAGGGCCATACCAGCGCCAGGTCTGCTTCATGTCGTTTTCTCCTGCGGGCCTGAGCATCACCCTCAAAGCCCTTTCATTTTGGTTGACCAATTTCACAAGCAAAGCGCTTTCTGAGTCATAAAAAGTGCCTGCGCAGCGTCAAATTCGGCTTTTCACCGGTGGAAGTCAACCTGATAAATGATTTTGGTTAACCAGATCACAAATACCGCATCAGGCTGGCGACCACCTGGCCTAACTGTGGTTCACTCCCGGCGGATGGTTAAAACAGGACGCATCACGCCACGCCCGGCAATCAAGGCCCAGGGGTGATGCGCTGGCCGGTATGGACTCCACCTCCGGCCAGGCAGTCACAGACGTTGCTCACACATGCTGTTAATAATGAATGGAGAATCCGATGAACCGCAGTTTGAACCCAGGGATTGCCGCAACCGGCACGAAACGCGTCATCCGTCATCTGCGCTGGTGGGTGCTGGTGCTGTTTCTGGCCGGTGTCACCGTCAACTACATTACCCGTAACTCGTTAGGCATTCTGGCCCCCGAGCTGAAAACCAGTCTCGGCATCACCACAGAACAATATTCATGGATAGTCGGCGCTTTTCAGCTGGCTTATACCTTCTTTCAACCGATCTGCGGCTGGCTGATTGACGTCATTGGCCTCAAACTCGGCTTCTTCATCTGCGCCACCATCTGGGCGCTGGCCTGTCTGTTCCATGCCGGCGCCGCCAGCTGGTTGCACCTGGCCATTTTGCGCTTTGTCATGGGCGGAGCTGAAGCGGCCGCCACGCCGGCCAACGCCAAAGTGATTGGTGAATGGTTCCCGAAAAAAGAGCGCCCGATCGCGGCCGGCTGGGCCGGCGTCGGCTTCTCGATTGGCGCTATGCTGGCGCCTCCCATCATCTACTTTGCCCACGCCTCGTTCGGCTGGCAGGGCGCGTTCCTGTTTACCGGCTGTCTGGCTCTGGGCTGGGTGGTGCTGTGGTGGCTGTTGTATCGCGATCCGGAACGTAACCCGAATCTCAGCAGCGATGAGCTGGCCTTTATTCGGCAGGATAATGAGCCACCGGCGGTCAAACTGCCCTTCTTCAAAGCACTGAAAACCGTCTCCAGAAACAAGCGTTTTTACGGTATCGCCATTCCCGCTTTTATGGCTGAACCGGCATGGGGCGTGCTGAGCTTCTGGGTACCGCTCTATCTGGCAAAAGATCTGGGAATGGACCTGAAACAGATTGCCATGTTCGCCTGGCTGCCGTTCCTCGCGGCGGATCTCGGCAGTGCAGCCAGCGGCTACCTGACGCGCATCTATACCCGGCTGTTTGGCTTCAGGCAGGTAAATTCCGTTGTCGCCAGCTCGGTCACCGGCGCCTTTCTGATGCTGTCGCTGGCGCTGGTGGCGATGACCAAAGACCCCTACGTCGCGATTGCCCTGATCTCGATTGGCGGTTTTGGTCATCAGATCATTTCCTGCATGTTGAGTGCGCTGGTGGTGGAAAAATTTGATAAGGGCCAGATGGCCACGGTGAATGGCATGCGCGGCTCGTTTGCCTGGATCTCCAGCTTCCTGTTTTCGCTGGTGATTGGCGTGACGGCTGACAAAATCGGCTTTAACCCGCTGTTTGTCGCCATGGGCTTCTTTGACCTGATCGGTGCAGTCTTCCTGATTGCGTTTATTGCTGAGCGTCGTTCAGCGACCCAATGAAGTAGGTAACGATGAAAACCTTAAAAAACTGGTCTTTAGCCCATTCTGATCGTCACCATGTGGTGCTTAACGTCGATGGCAAACACCATCTGTGCCTGTACGTGCTGGAAAAAGGTCTGTTCCGCGTGGTGATCAAGCGCCACGGCAACTACAGTCTGGACCGCACCTGGAGCATTGCGCCGGAACAGGATGTTCCGTGGGAAGGGCGTCCGCGCGACAGCCTGGCCGGGTTTAGCCTGCCCGGCTTTACGCTGGAGGAAGAAGCCAATTGTCTGACCATCAGTACCGACACGCTGCGCGTGATAGTGCATCAGCCGCTGGCGCTGGAGTGGCAATACCGTGATGCCGCAGGCGACTGGCAACTGCTGACCGGCGATCGCCCCACCAGCGCCTATCAGATCAACGCACACGGCGACGGCGTGGCGCACTATCAGCGCCGCATGGCGGACGACCGCTACTACGGTCTGGGGGAAAAAACCGGCGATCTGCAACGCAACGGCAAACGCTATGAGATGCGTAATCTGGATGCCATGGGTTACAACGCTTCCTCCACCGATCCGCTGTACAAACACGTGCCCTTCACCCTCACGCGGCGTAACGACGTTAGCTTTGGCCTGTTCTACGATAACCTCAGCACCAGCTGGTTCGATCTGGGTAACGAGCTGGATAACTATCACCAGCCGTATCGCCGCTGGCAGGCGGAGAGTGGCGATATCGATTACTACCTGTTTGTCGGTAAGCGGGTGGTGGATATCACCAAAACCTTCGTACGCCTGACCGGCAAAACGCTGTTCGGCCCCAAATGGAGTCTGGGATACAGCGGCTCGACCATGCACTACACCGATGCGCCGGATGCGCAAAACCAGCTGATGAACTTCATCCGCCTGTGCGAAGAGCACGCTATTCCGTGCGACTCCTTCCAGCTCTCCTCGGGCTATACCTCCATCAATAACAAGCGCTATGTGTTCAACTGGAACTACGACAAAGTGCCGCAGCCGGAAGCGATGAGTCAGGCGTTTCACGATGCCGGGCTGCGCCTGGCGGCCAACATCAAACCCTGCCTGCTGCAGGATCACCCGCGCTATGAAGAAGTCGCGGCTCAGGGACTGTTTATCCGCGATTCGGAAGAGGATGTGCCAGAGCGCTCGGTGTTCTGGGATGATGAAGGATCGCACCTCGATTTCACTCATCCGCAAACAGTCGCCTGGTGGCAGGAGAATGTCACCCGTCAGCTGCTGGAAAAAGGCATCGACGCCACCTGGAATGATAACAACGAGTATGAAGTCTGGGACGGCGAAGCGCGCTGTCACGGCTTCGGCACGCCGATTGCCATCAAGCATATTCGCCCGGTGATGCCGCTGCTGATGATGCGCGCCTCAATGGAGGCGCAACAGCGCTTTGCCCCCGAACAGCGACCATTCCTGATTTCGCGCTCCGGCTGCGCCGGGATGCAGCGCTACGTGCAAACCTGGAGCGGCGATAACCGCACCAACTGGACCTCGCTACGCTACAACATTCGCATGGGCCTTGGCATGAGCCTGTCCGGCTTGTATAACGTCGGTCACGACGTCGGCGGCTTCTCGGGCGATAAACCCGACGCGGAGCTGTTTGTGCGCTGGGTGCAGAATGGCGTCATGCATCCGCGCTTCACCATTCATTCGTGGAATGACGATCACACTGTGAATGAGCCGTGGATGTATCCTTCGGTCACGCCCGCGATTCGGGCGGCCATCGCGCTGCGCTATCGCCTGCTGCCGTATCTTTACACGCTGCTGTGGCAGGCGCATGCGGACGATGAACCGATGCTGCGTCCGACGTTCCTCGATCATGAACACGATGCCCAGACCTTTGCTGAGTGTGATGAATTCCTGCTCGGCCGCGATCTGCTGGTCGCCAGCGTGGTGGAACCTGGCCAGCGTGAACGCCGCCTGTGGCTGCCCGACAACCAGACAGGCTGGTATGATTTCGCCACGCAGCAGTGGTACAGCGGTGGTCAGTGGATCACCTTGCCTGCGCCCCTGGAAACGCAGCCGCTGCTGGTGCGCGCAGGTGCGGCACTGCCACTCAGCGAGCGTATTGCTCACGTCGACGCCGCCGCAGACGATCGCCGCACGCTGCAGCTTTATCCATTGCAGGGCAAAGGCGTTAGCCACGGCGAACTGTTCGAAGATGATGGCGAATCCTGGGGCTATCAGCAGGGCAATGCGCTGTGGCTGCAGTGGGAAATGCGCTGCGAAGCCACAGCTATTCACCTCAGGTTACGGCGCAAAGGTGACTATCAGCCGGCATGGCAAACGTTGCAGATTGCCCTGCCCACCGGTGAACAGCGTGCGCTGTTTATCGACGGTGTTGCCGCAGGCGCTGCGTCAGCCGACGTGACGCTGGCGCAGATTTCCCGCAGCTGATAAACCACAAGAGCGCACCGATGTCGGGTGCGCCTGATTACCTTCATCGCAGCCCGCTTTTCTCTCCCTCAGCAGCTTATACCACCACGATATCTGCCTGTTTTCTGTCCCGACGTTATCCCGCTAATAAATCTATCCGGTTTAAGCAATATTCAACTGTGGCGCGCTATTAGTCATTAAGACGACATATAACCGGATAATTCCCGACTTCACAGAGGGCCTCTGTGATGAAAAGATTGCTGTTACCGATGACAGCTTTACTTGCCAGCCACGCCACCCTTGCCGCCGACGGTCAAATCACGTTCGTCGGCGCGATCGTTGAACCCTCCTGTGATGATGCCGTAACGCGCAGCGTCTCGCTGAACTGCACGCGCGAAGGGATTAAAAAGAGCGAAACCCTGCAGGTTAATGGTGCCGCGCGTGAATTACCTTACGCGCTGGGCACCGCGCGCATTATCCGGGAGCGTGGTTTGACTTTTCTGCAGGTTGAATATAATTGATGGTTTTAAGCCTGATTTACTCAGCTGCTCATTATCGTAGTCATTATCACTGCATGGCAAAGGAATGCTTTATAAAATAGTGTTTCTCTTAACCTACCCTGGCATTTCACTTCCAAAATAACAGGCACCTGATTAATCTGGCATCCAACGCTTCAGTCTGCAGATATTTTTAACTGCATGATGAGGGATATAAGCATCATTTGCGACTTCATGATTTTATATAAATATAGCGCCTGAACCAACAGGCCGGTGCCGACCAGCGCCTGTACGGTGCCGCCGGTAGAGCCCCGTCTGATGGCCGCGGCCGGGTATTCAGCTCGCGCGCCTGATAGCCCTTGCTACATTGACTTCTTTCGTGGTGCAGGTACATTTTACGCCATGAAAACCTTTCTGATTATTGTCCCGGACGGCGGCATGCTGTTCGAAGCGGCGGGTATCGCCGACATCCTGATGCACGCCAACCTGCACCTGCCGGTGGGCGTCGCTGGCGCACGCTATCGCATCAGCATTGCAACCACGCAGCCGCACCAGGTGATCCACGGCCAGTCCGGCCTCAATCTGCTCGCCGACCTCAAACTGGCTGAACTCGATCCGCGCGAACGCTGGGACACCATCATGATTACCGGCCGCGGTGATAACCCTGAAGAACGCAACATGGTGGTGGACTGGATTAAGCTGGCTGCCCCGCAGGCGCGCCGCGTGGTGTCAATATGCGGTGCGGCAATGCTGCTGGCGGAGGCGGGATTGCTGGATGGCCGGCGCGCCACCAGCCACTGGCGTCTGCTGGACACGCTGCAGGCCAGCTATCCGCGCGTGCAGGTTGAAGGCGGCCCGCTGTATATCCAGGATGGCCCAATCTGGACCTCTGGCGGCGTCAGCTCCGGCTTCGATCTGACGCTGGCGCTGGTAGAGGAAGATTTTGGTTTCAGCGTGGCGCGCGACATCGCGCAGGATATGGTGATGTATCTGCGTCGTCCCGGCGGCCAGATGCAGTTCAGCCGCTTTCACCTGCAGTCCGTCAGCGAGTCGGGGCCGATTGCTCAGTTGCAGAGCTGGATCGCCGCCCATCTGGCGGAAGACCTGTCGGTGGAGAAACTGGCGGCCCAGGTGGCGATGAGCCCGCGTAACTTTACCCGTGTGTTCAGCCGCGAAACCGGCGTTTCACCGGCGCGCTATGTGGCAGAAGCGCGGCTGGCGGCGGCGCGCGAACGGCTGGAGCAGACGCGCGAGACGCTGGAACGCATCGCCATTGCCACCGGTTTTGGCAGCAGCATTAACCTGCGGCGCAGCTTCGAGCGCCAGCTGCATCTCACGCCTAACGAATATCGCCAGCGCTTTCACAGCCGCAAAATGGCGTAAAGTGATCCTTTTTTGTCGTTTACGCCAGTGCACGCCAGGCCTACAGTGACTGCAGTAACTTCACTAAGGAGTCAGTCATGATCAAGGTAGGCATTAACGGTTTTGGCCGTATCGGACGTAACGTATTCCGCGCCGCGCTGGGCAGCAGCGACATCGATATCGTGGCGATTAACGATCTCACCGACAGCAAAACGCTGGCGCATCTGCTGAAGCACGACTCCCTGCTGGGTCGGCTGCCGGCCGAAGTCAGCGCTGGCGACGGCGAGCTGCGCATTGATGGCAAACCTGTGCGGGTGTTCAGCGAGCGCGATCCGGCCAATATTCGCTGGCGTGAAGTGGGCGTGGATATCGTCATCGAAGCCACCGGCTTTTTTACCGAGCGTGACAAGGCCGCGGTGCACATCACGCACGGCGGCGCCAAACGCGTGATCATCTCTGCGCCGGGCAAAAATGATGATTTGACGATTGTGATGGGCGTCAACGACCAGCGCTACGATCCGCAGCAGCACTTTGTGGTGAGTAACGGCAGCTGTACCACTAACGGCCTGGCGCCGGCCGCGCAGGTGCTGCATCAGGCGTTTGGTATTGAACACGGTCTGATGAACACCACCCATGCCTATACCAACAGTCAGGCGCTGCACGACCAGCCAGAGAAAGATCTGCGCGGCGCGCGTGCGGCGGCGCTGTCGATTGTGCCCTACTCTAGCGGCGCGGCTAAAGCGCTTGGCCGGGTGATTCCGGAACTGGAAGGCCGCTTAACCGGTTACTCGCTGCGCGTGCCGGTGCCGGTGGTGTCGGTAGTGGATCTGACGGTGACGCTGAAACGCGACGTGACGGCCGAAGAGGTGAATGACGCCTTTAAAGCCGCTGCTGCTGCCGGCCCGCTGCAGGGTATCCTCGGCTACAGCGATGAGCCGCTGGTCTCCAGCGATTATCAGGGCGATGCGCGCTCATCGATCATCGACGGCTTATCGACGCTGGTTATTGGTGGCAACCTGGTGAAGATCCTTGCTTGGTACGATAACGAATGGGGCTTCTCCAACCGTCTGGTTGACCTCGCGCGCCTGATGGCACAGCGCGGTCTGTAATCTCCCCGGCGGCGTGCGCCCGACCCGCGCACGCCGCGCTAATGCGCCAGATAGAAGATCAGATGCATACCCGGTGCCTGCTCAATTTGCAGCGAGGTAAAGGTATATGTCTGCATCCTCCCTTCGACATCAATCAGAGTTTTATTGCCCGCGCCAATTTTCCCCACATCATGGTCATTCCACAGCGTGCGAAACCCGGCGCTGCGCGCCAGTAAATCCTCGATCACCACCTCGAATTCCTGCGCCTGATTGCTGGCGGCATAACCGGCGCGAAACGCCGACAGCGTATGGCGCGCCGCCTCTTCCCAGCCATGAATGCGCTGCTGGTAGGCTTCACTGATGAACATCAGCTTGAGCGAGTTGCGATCCGCCAGTGGCAGGGCCGCCCAGTCGACAATCAGCGACTGCGCTGCCGGATTCCAGTAGACAATATCCATGTTGGCGCGGCGCACAAATGCCGGATGCGGGTCCAGCGCGTCCACCATCGCCCTCACCTCAGGCGGCAATTCATGGCTGAAGGGTTGCGAATGCGCATTACCAAACACCAGCGCTTCAAGATACTCCTGCTCGGTGACCGAGAGCTGTAGCACTTTGCCGATGCGCTGCAGCGCGGCGGGCGAAATACTGATGTCGCGACCCTGCTCGAGCCAGGTGTACCAGCTGACGCTGACCGCCGCCAGCTGTGCCACTTCTTCGCGCCGCAGTCCGCTGACGCGCCGGTTTTGCTGGCTGAAGCCATAGATCTGCGGATCAATACGCGCGCGCTGGCGGGTAAGGAAGTTTTTAACATCTTCACCACGCGATTTTACGGCATGGGTATGAGCTGTAGTCATAGGATAAACCACCCCATTTTTCACTGACTGATTGACATTTACTATCACCGGACAGAGTAAGGTATCTCAGCGGAGTAAAGCAAAGTATGTCAGCAGATTCAGTTTCCACCGGACGGCAAGCAGTCCGGCACACCCGGGTGAGCCTGATCACCATGCTCACCGGCATGGTGACCCTGATTGTGGTAATGGGTATCGGCCGCTTTTCACTCACGCCGCAGATCCCGCTGATGATCGCCAACGGTCACCTGACGCTCTCCAGCGCTGGCGTGCTGGCGGCGATGAATTACATCGGCTATCTACTGGGCGCACTGCACGTGAGCCGGATGACCGCCCATCACGCGCGCTACCTGAAGGCCGGTTTGCTGGCCACCGCGCTGGTGACTCTGCTCTCCGGCTTTAGTCATGCCTGGGTGCTGCAGTGCCTGTTCCGTGTGGTGGCGGGTATCGGTGGTGCCTGGGCCCTGATTATCGTCACCTCCTGGACGCAGATGGTGCTGGCACAGCAGCAGGCCCCGCGCATGTCCGCCGCGGTATTTGCCGGCCCGGGAGCCGGCATCACCCTGAGCGGCGTGCTGGCGTGGCTTATCACCCGGTTACACCTGAATGACGAACGCGCCTGGCAATGCTACGGCGTGGTAGCGCTGGCTGGCGTGCTGCTGGTGTGGCGCGCGCTGCCCGCGTCGCTCCCCGCCCGGCAGCGGGAAAGTGCGTCGACGGCACCGGGTCGCGAGGTAAAACGGCTATGGCTGGCCTATACGCTGGCCGGTTTCGGCTACATTTTACCCGCGACGTTTTTGTCACAAATGGCGCACAGCCTGTTTGTTCAGGGTCAGCTGGCAGCGCTTTTCTGGCCGCTGTTTGGACTTTGCGCAGTGGCTGGCGTGGTGCTGATTATGCTGTTTTCAGCGCGCCTGAATACGCGCCTCAGCCTGGCGTGGGTTATGATCCTGCAGGGGCTGGGCGTGGCTAGCGGCGTGCTCATCCCGGGCGTGAGCGGGCTGCTGATCTCAACGGTGATGGTCGGGCTGGGGTTTCTTTCGATTATGCAGCTATCGATGCAGCTGGCGCGCGCCGTCTCCAATATCAGCGTGGCAAAAACCGTGGCGATATTGACGTCAGGCTATGCCACTGGTCAGCTAATCGGGCCGCTGATCTCCGCCGCCAGCGTGCAGATTTTTGCTTCCCTGCACCCCGCGCTGCTGCTGGCCGCTGGCGGACTGGTGCTGGGCGGGCTACTGGTGCTGCGCATCCGCCCGCACTGACACGCTTACTTCAGTGCCATCGCCTGCTTCAGCGTGAAGAACAGGTCGGTCTGATCGGTCAGGCCGACCACATTCGCCGCATGCGGCCCGTAGGCCGCGATGCGCAGCTGGGTGCCGGTGTGCTCCTGTGAATCCTCTTCCGAGTTACCGTAGCTGATGGTCATCACCGCGCCATCTTTGGTGTTGAGCGCCTGAGTCAGACCCGGCGCTTTGGTGCCGTTTTCGACGATCTGGCTACTGTGCGCGTGATCGGCGGTTACCACCACCAGCGTATCGCCGTGCTCGCGCGCATACGCCAGCGCCACCTGCACCGCCTCATCTAAATCAACGGTTTCACCAATCTGACCGCACGGGTTAGCAGCGTGATCCTGCTTATCAATCGACGCGCCCTCCACCTGCAGGAAGAAGCCATGACGGTTGTGGCTGAGCAGGTCGATGGCTTTTTGTGTCATCTGCGCCAGGGTTGGCATTGATGCCGGACGATCTTTGTTGACCTCACAGGTCACCACCGGTTTATCCAGATTGCCGTGATAGCTGGCTTTCGGCCCCTGCCAGCGCACCGGCATGTTGCCCTCCGAGAACAGCCCCAGCAGTGGCGTCTGTTGATTCGCCTGCTGTACCGCATTCAGCGCGGCGAGATTATCGACCAGCTGGAATCCCCGTACTTCGGCCTGCTCGCGCAGGGTTTTGCCCTGATAGACACCCGCTTTAGCTCGCTCAGCGAAGGATTTGGCACCGCCGCCCAGCGTGACGTCGGGACGGGTTTGCAGCAGCTGCTCGCTGATCGATCCTTTCCCGCCCTGCTCCAGCGCGTTACCCGGACATAGCTCGCTGGTTTTTTCCGGGCCGTAGCATTTGCGCGAGGTAACGTGCGCCATCAGCGCGGCCGGCGTGGCATCCTGCAGTTCTGCGGTGGAGACGTTGCCGGTGGCTTTGCCTGCTGCTTTCGCCAGCTCAAGCAGCGTGACCTGATCTGTGCCGTTGACATCGACGCCAATCGCGCCGTTATAGGTTTTCGTGCCGGTGGCCCAGGCGGTGGCCGACGCGGCAGAATCCGTTACGTAGTTTGGCTTATGCGTTTTCTTGTCCAGCGAGTAATGGGTGTACTGGCCGGTGAGCGGCAGCGCATCAATACCAGCAAAGAAGCCGCCGGCCCCCATCGCCTGATTGCGCGCCACGGTGATTTCGGAATCGCCCATGCCATCGCCAATCAGCAGGATGACATTCTTCGCCGTGCTATTGCTCAATGAGGCTTTCAGCGCTTCGGTCTGGTCACCGCTCAGGCGACGCGCGCCGCCGTGCTGGGTGATATCGCCGGTGGCGGCGCGTTGATAGCTGGCGCTCTCTGCCAGCGCGGACGTGGTGGTGAGTGAAGCCAGCAGAGAGAGCGTGAAAAGAGGTAAGCGTTTCATTTATCAGCATCCTTATCCGTAGATATAACCCAATGTTTCCGCCGACAAGTCTGCGACAATGCGGTGACACTTTTGTGTCAGTTAAGGAATGTTTTGATGACAAAAGCGGCAAAGTGGAGAGGCTTAAGGCAATCTGCGCAGAGGTTAAGCGAATAGAAAAAAAGGAGAAAATAGCCCTTGACCCTTATCGCTGAACTCCCTATAGTAGCGCCCCGTTGACCCAGTGCGGTCAGCAAACAAAATGTGGTGAGGTGTCCGAGTGGCTGAAGGAGCACGCCTGGAAAGTGTGTATACGGCAACGTATCGGGGGTTCGAATCCCCCCCTCACCGCCATCATTTATATAAAAGTGCCCAGTTAATAGCTGGGCATTTTTATTTGTATATTCTCCAGACGTGGGGGGGATGAGAATCCCCGATGGGGGGTTCGACAACTGGCGCATGCCAGTTGGACAGCGGAGCCTGCGACGCTGCCCGCAGGGTGAGCGAAGCGAATCAATCCCCCCCTCACCGCCATCATTCAGAGAAGAGCCTGTACGCAAGTACGGGCTTTTTTCATTTATATTCTCCAGGCGCGGGGGGATGAGAATCCCCGATGGGGGGTTCGACAACTGGCGCATACCAGTTGGACAGCGGAGCCTGCGACGCTGCCCGCAGGGTGAGCGAAGTAACAAAATGGCAGGATAGCCGTTTTGCATGGCTGCAAGCCACCCGAAGGGCGAGGCACAAGGATGTGTCGAGTGACATCAATCCCCCCCTCACCGCCATCATTTATATAAAAGTGCCCAGTTAATAGCTGGGCATTTTTATTTGTCTGTTATCCAACCGCTTTTGTGCCACAGGACGCATAATCGAAAGATCCCTTTTCGCTGCAATATCGCATGGGCAGCGGACCGTGTACTCTTACCGGAAATTCTGCAGGGTATCCTTTTCATCCACTGATGATGTCTTTGAATTAAGAGGGAATGCGCGATGACCAGACTGAAAAAGCACCGGCCCTGTTCCGGCCACTCTTTTCGCTGTTTACTGAGAGGGACGAACCCTTGCCTGAGGGGAGAGCGTTAACATGGCCGTTCAGTCACATGTCACCCATATTCTTACGGAACTCGCCCACAACGCCCGGCAGATAGACGAGAGTCAGGCGCAGGCATTGATCGCACAAATTCGCAGTGCCAAACACATTTTCCTGCAGGGTGCCGGGCGCAGCGGCATTGCTATCCGCGCGTTCGCTAACCGTCTGTTGCATTTGGGTTTCTCGGTCAGCATGGTGGGTGAAATCTCGTCACCCCACTCCAGACCTGGCGATTTATTGATTATTGGTTCTGGCAGTGGCGAAACCGCGAGCCTGAAAGCGCTGGCGCTGAACGCCGTTGAGCGCGGTGTCGATGTGGCGCTGATTACCCTGAAAGCTGATTCAGGCATCGGCAGACTGGCCAAATGCGTGTTGGTGTTACCCGGCAACGTTAAAACCGATAACGCACGCAGCGCCGGACGATTCTCGCAGCCAATGGGCTCGGCCTTTGAGCAGCTTTGCTTTATCACCTGTGACGCCATGGTGCTTGAAATCATGCATCAGTGTGGTGAAACCAGCGAGAGCATGTTCAGCCGCCATGCGGACTTCGAATAACAGCATAACGCGTTCCCGAACGTCGCTGATTTATACACGGCAAACCTGACACCGAAAGCCTGTGTGCTGACACGCTGTCGCCGCTGATACGGGTGTGCAGGTTAGATAATTTATTCTGTTTATATTTAAGCGTAATTGATTTCCCTGGTGCCGGACTCAGTTATTGATGTGGATAAGGCCACGCATGATCGAGGCCGGTTGATGACATGATGCCCGTGACGGCCAGCCAGGCGATCACCAGCGCGAAGACAATAATTGCTGTAATTTCAATTGATTTAATCCAATGACGCTTAGCCATAAATACCCCCTTCTCAGTTCAGGTGTTTGTACACGCTTCTCTGAAGATAAGATGTTACCGGTAAAGCGCAAGCGTTGATCACATCATGAAACATAAAGCACAGCTTATTGATTATTTGCGGCGCGAAAATTTGACATAACCGTTTGCCTGTCTGCTGGCATCCTGGTGCATCCGGGTTTTTGGTGGGGTGAGTGATGTGATCATTCAGACGCTGCGTGCACCGGGCTGACCGCATCCGTTGCCGCTAACCCATTTTTGTGACGCACAATATCCGCCATGATTGCCAGCGCGATCTCCGCCGGGGTTTTGCTGCCGATATCCAGCCCAACCGGTGCGTGAATGCGCTGCAACTGCGTCGGCGTCAGCTCCGCAATCGCGCTCAGGCGCGCTTTGCGTTTTGCGCTGTTGCGCTGCGAGCCCATCGCACCAAGATAAAATGCCGGCAGATTGACCGCTTCCATCATGGTGAGATCGTCAATACGCGCATCATGCGTCAGCGAGAGGATCGCCGTAGCGGCATGACAGCCCTCGCGTTCCAGATACACCGCCGGAAACTGCTGCACCAGTTTGACGTCCGGCGCCAGTTCGGCCGCCATATTGCTCAGCACCTCTTCACGGTGTTCACAGACGATGGTTTCGAATCCCAGCGCCAGCGCGAAGTTGGCACAGTAAACGGCGACGCTGGAGAGTCCGGCAAGAATCAGGCGCGGCGCAGCACTCAGGGTCAGAACGATTTCATCATCAGTGACCTGGGTGCGGGTGCGGCGGGTATAAGGTGCCGGTTCGAGCGCGTGACACGGCTGGGGCAGCGTCAGGCGTTTGGTGATGGCACGCGCGCCGGTCAGCGCATCCTCCAGTTGCTGTAAATAGCGCAGCGTAGCGGCACCGGCAGGCAACCGTTCGACCAGAATATCCAGTACGCCGCCGCACGGCAGCGCGCGGTCAGGCGTGTCGCCTCCCTCACCATAGCGCACCAGTTGACTGGCGGCAGAGAACGCCTGCTGCTGAACGCGGGTGATAAAATTCTCCTCGACGCAGCCACCGGAAAGGGAACCGCTAAAGCGCCCATCGGCGCGAATCACCATCATCGCGCCCGGCGGGCGCGGCGATGAGCCGTACGTGCTGAGCACGGTACACAGCCACACCGGCTGCGCTTCCGCCCACTGCTGCGCCATCCTTACCACCTGCACATCAAGAGAGTGCATGACTTTCTCCGCTCATCGTTTCCGCCCTTTTTCTTCCCGTAAGCATAGCAATGAAAAACCCGGCCGCAGCCGGGTTGAGATTAGCTATTTTTTCAAGGTTAACTGTAAGCATGCAGCGTGCGCTGGCACAGTGCCGAGCGAACGCAGTCGTCTTTACCGAAACGCACCACGCCAATCATCTCATCCTCTTCGAAGCGCGCCAGCGCATCGGCAAGGCCAGATTTGACGCTGGCGGGCAGGTCGCACTGGGTGACATCACCGTTGACAATGACGGTGACGTTTTCGCCCAGGCGGGTCAGGAACATCTTCATCTGCGCAGCGGTGACGTTTTGCGCCTCATCCAGAATCACCACCGCATTCTCAAAGGTACGTCCGCGCATATAAGCGAAGGGCGCGATCTCTACCTTGGCGATTTCGGGTCGCAGGCAGTACTGCATAAAGGAAGCGCCGAGACGTTTAACCAGAACGTCGTAAACCGGTCGGAAATAGGGAGCGAATTTCTCGGAGATGTCTCCTGGCAGGAAACCGAGATCTTCATCCGCCTGTAAAACCGGGCGCGTCACAATGATCCTTTCGATGTCCTTATTGATCAGGGCCTCGGCTGCTTTCGCAGCGCTGATCCAGGTTTTACCGCAGCCGGCTTCACCGGTCGCGAATATCAGCTGTTTCGTTTCTATGGCGTTAAGATAGTGCGCCTGAGCATCGTTTCTGGCCTCAATTGGTGACCGGTCACGCACATCGCGCGCCATGCCAATTGCATCCAGCCCACCCATCTGCACCAGCGAAGTGACCGATTCTTCTTCACGCTGACGATGACTGCGAGAGTCACTGCGAAGCACTCGGCGGGCTTCACGACGCGCTTTGATCACTGCTTTCTGTCTTCCCATAGTGGCACCTTACAGTTGGTTTCATTTATCGCGGCGGATCACCCGCGGCGATGATTTGAACGCTTTAGAGGTTTTGTTGGCTTCCTTGTAAGCCGTATCGAGCCAGTGAGAAAAGTGTGCAACAACGCCGAAACGCTGCCGCGCACCGGTAAACATCGGAAAAGAATTCGAAGGCAATAAAAGAAAAGTGAAGAGGATTCTCACGCGGGAGGCCATCCCCCGCAGCGTACTGCGCTAGCTGAAGTGTATTTAACTGTCCGTATAAGGACCGGGCCATGCGCGAACTCCAGTGGACTTAGCCACACAACTGACGACGCTATGACTAAAGTTCATCATATTTCCGCCGATTTGCAACACTATTTTTACTTTACGGCAAAGAAAACCCGCGTGGCGCTGCCCTAGCCCGGTGCGCTTAAATTAAATTAATAATAATATTCAGTAAGATAGGTAATTCGGCATTTAACAAACTGTTTCAGAAAATTCGGACATCACAGCGAGACAGGAGAAATTTAAGGCGGGCTTAACAGCAGCGCCTGGCACCGCGAACGGTGGACAAGCGCTGTATATTAATTAATCAGGCTTCGAGCAACGGCTGCCCCAGATAATGATTTTTGTCCGCCACGCCGGGCAAAACAAAAAAGTATCCGCCGCCGATAGGACGAATATATTCTTCCAGCGCTTCGCCGTTCAGCCGTTTCTGCACGGTAATAAAGCCTTTGCTTAAATCGTGCTGATAACAGACGAACAGCAGCCCCATATCCAGCTGCCCTGCCCCGGTAATCCCCGAGGAATAACTGTAGCCGCGCCGCAGCATCAGGCTGCTGTCGGTTTGCGGCGTGCGCGGATTGGCGAGCCGGATATGCGCATCCAGCGCAATAATTTCGCCGTCAGGGTCGCGGGCGTAATCCGGCACGTCGTGCTCGTGCTGCATCCCCAGCGGCGCACCAGACAACTTCTCACGACCAAAAATGGTTTGCTGCTCGCCCAGCGGCGTGCGGTCCCACATTTCAACGTGAAAACGGATGATGCGTACCACCTGATAGCTGCCGCCGTGCGTCCACGCCGGTTCCTGCTGTTCCGGTGTCACCCACAGCAGCTGGTCCATCAACTGCGCATTATGCGTATCCGGATTGGCGGTTCCATCCTTGAAACCCAGCAGGTTGATCGGCGTTTCGCGCCCTTTGCTGCGTGCAGCGTGATCGGCGATAAAGCCGTCGCGCCGCCAGCGCACCGCCAGCAGATCCGGCGTGTGCTTGATGATATCGCGCAGTGCGTGAATCACCGTATCCTGGGTATTGGCGCAGATCTGAATCAGCAGGTCGCCATGGCACTGTGCGGCGTCGAGCGAATCGTTGGGAAAGCGTGTCATCGTCTGCAGCTGGCTGGGCTTATGCGCGGCCAGCCCGAAGCGCTCGTCGAACAGTGAATCACCCACCGACAGCGTCAGGGTCAGGTTATCGGGCGCAATGTCCGCACCCAGGATGCCGGAGTCGAGCGGCGGCAGCTGCGGATTGGGCACCGCCGGCGCCGGTCCGCCCTGGGTGAGAAAGGCAAAGCGCTGCGTCAGCAGCCGCAGCAGGCGTTCCAGTTCGGCTTTATCACCGGCCAGCACATCAAACGCCACCAGCATCATAGATGCCTGCTGCGGCGTCAGGATGCCGGCCTGATGAGCGCCGTAAAACGGTTGCGCCTGCTGGCGCGCATCGGGTGCAACCGTGGCGGGTGAGAAACTCTCTGCCGCGCTGGCGGCATGGAACGGACAGCCGCCGCCCAGTGCCGCCGCGCCACCCAGCATGCCCAATCCCTGTAACAGACGACGACGCGACGGTTGCGCCGCGTCATTTTTTTTACTCATGATTAATCAAGACCTAAAGTGCCGCGCAGCAGGGAGAGATCTTCCGCCAGCGTGGTGATGGGCCCTTTCAGCGCATTACGGTCGCTGGTGGTCAGCTTTTCATAGGAAGCAAAACCGTCTTTGGTGCGGTATTTGCTGAGAATGCCATCCACCTTCTTAAAGTTCGCGTCCACTTTCGCCAGCAGCTGCGGATTGGCTTTTTGCAGCAGAGGACGCAGCAGATCAACGATTTTCTGTGCGCCGTCGATGTTGGCCTGAAAATCGGACAGATCGGTACGGCTGTAGCGATCTTCCTCACCGGAGATTTTGCTGGACGCTACCTCTTCAATCAGGCCTGCCGCGCCACCGACCACTTTCGCCGGCGGGAAGGCCAGCTCGCTGACGCGGGTTTGCAGATCCTGCACATCCTTATACAGCTGGCCAGCGAACGCGTCCGCGCCTTTGGTGGTGTTGTCGGCGAACAGCAATTTTTCCAGCCGGTGGAAGCCGGTAAATTTCGGATCTTCCGCTTTTTTCTCGAAGTCATCTTCACGCGCGTCAATACTGCCGTCGAGGTCAGAGAACAGTTCGGCAATCGGCTCGATGCGCTCATAGTGCACGCGCGTCGGCGCATACAGCGCTTTGGCTTTTTCCACGTCACCGGCTTTTACCGCGTCGGTAAAGGCTTTGGTGCCGGCCACCAGCGCGCTCACTTCTGCCATCACGTAGACTTTGTAATCGGCAATCGGCCCGACCAGCTGCAGCACGTCTGGCTTGCCGCTGCTGGCGGTTTGGCTGTCACCGCTGACCACCAGCTTGCCTTTCGGATTGGTGAGCAGGCCGCAGGTCATGTCATATTCACCCGCTTCCAGGTTGGCGGTGAGCTTCTGGCTGAAGCCGGGCGCGATGTTTTCGCGCTCTTCCACCACCATCACGCCTTTGAGGATTTCCCACTCCAGCGCTTTCTGGCTGTTGTTTTTGATGATGAACTGGGTTTTACCGGCCTGCACGTTGAGCGACATCGGCTCGCACTGCTTGTCAGTGACCGTCACCGTGACCTGCGGTACGGCAGCGGCAGAAGCGGCACCGGACAGCGCCAGCATGGAGAGCAACAGCGCCTTACGGCGGAAGCGAATCGTCATAGTCATATCCCTGTTACATGAAGGTACAGGCGCACGCGCGCCTGCGAAAAGTTAGCGCACCGACCGTGCAGCGCTGGGTGCCGGACGCGCCGGGAAGAAAAACAGCAGCAGCGCTGGGATCAGGTAAATCAGCCATACCGCGACTTCGCTGACGCTCGGCGCTTCCTGATAACCCAGAATGCCTTCCAGCAGCGTGCCGAAGATCGAATGGGTCGAGAGCGTGTTGCTGAAGTCAAACGCGGTCGCCTGGAAGTGGTTCCACAGTCCCGCCTCGTGGAAGGCGCGGATCGCCCCCGCTGCCAGTCCGGCCGCCACCAGCAGGATGAACAGGCTGGTCCAGCGGAAGAAATGCGCCATGTTAAGGCGCACGCCGCCGTAGTAAATCAGCATGCCCAGCACGATGGCGGTCGCCAGACCCAGCACCGCGCCAATCGGTGGCGCATAGCCAACATCCTGGGTAAACGCGGCCAGCAGAAAGAACACCGACTCCAGCCCTTCCCGCGCCACGGCGAGAAACACCATCAGCACCAGCGGCAACCCGCTGCCGCCCGGCTTCTGCAGCGCCTGATCGACGGATTTTTCCAGCGTGGCTTTGATATTGCGCGAAACCTTGCGCATCCAGAACACCATCGAGGTGAGGATCACCACGGCAATCACCGCCACGATGCCCTCAAACAGTTCCTGCTGTTTCTGCGGGAACTCACCGGTGGTTTCGTTGATGAAAATACCGAGCGCGAGACACAGCACCGCAGCGATAAACACGCCGGCCCACATCGCGGGGAACCACTGGCTGCGCTGGGTGCGTTTGAGATAGCTGGCAATCAGGCTGACGATGAGTGCTGCCTCGAGACCTTCGCGCAGCATAATGAGAAAGGGAACGAACATCACCAACCTCTTGAATGTTAAGGAGGGTAAACCTTAGGTAAAAATACGTAAAGTGCGAACGATATCGATTATCATTATCGCGGATGAAAATACAAGTCACCGCGCGAAATTAATTTTGCTTTTGCGGGTCAGGTAGCGATGCGGGAAAGTCAGGGTGGAGTGACAGATTAGGCGATAAATCGCGCGCAGAGGACGTGACACTAACAGTGCGGGGAGCACGGCACTCGCGCTCCCCGCTTTACTCAGGCCAACACCGTTATTTGGTGTTGTATTCCGCTTCGGCAGCAATAAAACGCTGCTGCGCTTCAGCCGACGGTTCGCGACCGGCCAGGCTCACCACGACAATCGCGATGCTGGCAAACAGGAAGCCCGGGATGATTTCATACAGATTGAGCCAGGCGTACTGCTTCCAGATCAGCACCGTGGCGGCACCGATAATCATGCCGGCCAGCGCGCCGTTGCGCGTCATGCGCTTCCAGCACACGCCGAACAGCACCACCGGACCGAATGCGGCCCCGAAGCCTGCCCAGGCGTAGCTCACCAGGCCGAGCACGCGGTTCTCCGGGTTGGAGGCCAGCGCAATCGACACCAGCGCAATCACCAGCACCATTAAACGGCCAACCCACACCAGCTCTTTCTGGCTGGCATTTTTACGCAGGAAACCTTTATACAGGTCTTCGGTCAGTGCGCTCGAGCACACCAGCAGCTGACAGCTCAAGGTCGACATCACCGCCGCCAGAATAGCTGACAGCAGAATACCGGCGATCCACGGATTGAACAGAATACGTGCCAGCTCGATAAACACGCGCTCGCCGTTTTCGCTCACGCCCGCCGCCTGATCCGGATGGTTCTGGAAATAGGCGATGCCGAAGAAGCCCACCGCGACGGCACCGGCCAGGCACAGGATCATCCAGGCCATGCCGATGCGGCGTGCAGTACGAATAGAACGGTGCGAGTCTGCGGCCATGAAGCGCGCCAGAATATGCGGCTGGCCGAAGTAGCCAAGGCCCCAGCCGAGCAGTGAAATCACCGCCACGAAGTTCAGGCCCTTCAGCATATCGAGGTTTTCCAGGCTTTTCGCTTCAATCACGGCCAGCGAATCATCCAGGCCACCGACGGCGATAATCACAATTACCGGCGTCAGAATCAGGGCAAAAATCATCAGGCTGGCCTGTACGGTATCGGTCCAGCTCACCGCAAGGAAGCCGCCCACCAGCGTATAAAGAATGGTTGCTGCCGCGCCAGCCCACAGTGCGGTTTCATAACTCATGCCGAAGGTGCTTTCAAACAGGCGCGCACCCGCAACCACGCCCGAGGCGCAGTAAATGGTGAAGAAGATCAGGATTACCAGTGCCGAGATGACGCGCAGAATTTTGCTGTGGTCTTCGAAGCGGCTGGTGAAAAAGTCTGGCAGGGTTAAGGCGTTATTGTGATGCTCGGTCTGCACGCGCAGGCGACCCGCAACAATTTTCCAGTTCAGCCACGCGCCAATCGTCAGGCCGATGGCAATCCAGCTCTCAGAGATCCCGGAGAGAAAAATCGCGCCCGGCAGTCCCATCAGCAGCCAGCCGCTCATGTCCGAGGCCCCGGCCGACAGCGCGGTTACCACGCTGCCCAGGCTGCGACCGCCCAGAATATAGTCGTCAAAGTTTTTGGTTGAGCGGTACGCGATAAAACCAATCAACACCATCCCGAGGATGTAAATGATAAATGTCACCAGCATCGGTGTACTTACTGTCATCTGTCTCTCCACTTATTATTTGATCTCTTAAGAGAAATCTTTTTCCTGCGTTACCGGAACGGGATAACGTCAGGGCTTTACCGCATCCAGAGAAAGCGATTTCTCATAAGGCGCGGTATCCTGCCGCAAAGGTGCGACGCGCACAATGCATTTAACACAGCTGTTACCTGGGTTTCACCTGACTTTGCATTTTTCATGCTCACAGGTTGCGCCTGTTCACATTTTAAGTTGCACCTGATGTTAGCCAGGAGGCGTCCTGTTGCAGTGGGTTGCAACTCTGGCGAGATTCTTGCAGCAAGTTCTGTGCCGCTTTTGCTGCGTTAACAAAAAAGCCGGTTAAAAACGTGCAACCGGGGTCACATTTAACACGGTTGCACAAAGTTGCAACATGAGTGATAGTGCAGCCCACGCTGACGTTGATTCACATTTTGAGGACGAGGAAATCATGGGAACCACCACCATGGGGGTGAAGCTGGATGAAGCCACCCGCGATCGCATTAAACTGGCGGCGCAAAAGATTGACCGCACGCCACACTGGCTGATCAAGCAGGCAATTTTTAACTATCTCGGCCAGCTGGAAGCGGGAGAAACGCTGGCGGAGATCCCGCTGCAGCTGAATGATGCCGCAGACGATGAGCGCGTGCCGGAAGAGAGCTTCCAGCCTTTCCTCGACTTCGCTGAACACATTTTGCCACAGTCGGTCAGCCGCTCGGCCATCACCGCCGCGTGGCGTCGTCCGGAGACCGATGCGGTGCCGATGCTGCTGGAGCAGGCGCGTCTCCCTGCCCCGCTGGCAGAGAAAACCCACCAGCTGGCTTACAGCCTGGCGGACAAGCTACGGCACCAAAAAGGGGCAACCGGACGCGCCGGCATGGTGCAAAGCCTGCTGCAGGAGTTCTCGCTCTCGTCTCAGGAAGGCGTGGCGCTGATGTGCCTGGCGGAAGCGCTGCTGCGTATTCCTGACAAGCCCACCCGCGATGCGCTGATCCGCGATAAAATCAGCAACGGCAACTGGCAGTCCCATCTGGGCCGCAGCCCGTCGATGTTCGTCAACGCCGCCACCTGGGGCCTACTGATTACCGGTCGTCTGGTCTCCACGCACAATGAAGCCAACCTGTCTAAATCGCTGAACCGCATCATCGGCAAGAGCGGCGAACCGCTGATCCGCAAAGGCGTGGATATGGCGATGCGCCTGATGGGCGAACAGTTCGTCACCGGCGAAACCATCGCCGAGGCGCTGGCCAACGCGCGCAAGCTGGAAGAGAAAGGCTTCCGCTACTCGTATGACATGCTGGGCGAAGCGGCACTCACCGCCAGCGATGCCAAAGCCTATCTGATCTCCTATCAGCAGGCGATCCACGCTATTGGTAAAGCCTCCAACGGGCGCGGCATTTATGAAGGTCCGGGCATTTCCATCAAGCTGTCGGCGCTGCATCCGCGCTACAGCCGCGCGCAGTATGAGCGGGTGATGGAAGAGCTTTACCCGATCCTGAAATCGCTGACGCTGCTGGCGCGCTCGTATGACATCGGCATCAACATCGATGCTGAAGAAGCCGATCGCCTGGAGCTGTCGCTCGATCTGCTGGAAAAACTCTGTTTTGAGCCGGAGCTGGAAGGCTGGAACGGCATCGGTTTCGTGATTCAGGCTTATCAGAAGCGCTGCCCGTTTGTGATTGATGCGCTGGTGGATCTGGCGCAGCGCAGCCGCCGTCGTCTGATGATCCGTCTGGTGAAAGGCGCTTACTGGGATAGCGAAATCAAGCGCGCGCAGATGGAAGGCCTTGAAGGCTATCCGGTTTACACCCGCAAGGTGTACACCGACATCTCCTACCTCGCCTGTGCGCGTAAACTGCTGGCGGTGCCTAACCTGATTTATCCGCAGTTTGCTACTCACAACGCCCACACCCTGGCGGCGATCTACCAGCTGGCGGGCAACAACTACTATCCTGGCCAGTACGAATTCCAGTGCCTGCACGGCATGGGCGAACCGCTGTACGAGCAGGTGGTGGGCAAAGTGGCCGATGGCAAGCTGAACCGGCCGTGCCGGATTTATGCGCCGGTCGGTACCCACGAAACGCTGCTGGCCTACCTGGTGCGTCGCCTGCTGGAAAACGGCGCCAATACCTCGTTCGTCAACCGCATCGCTGACAACACGCTGCCGATTGACGAGCTGGTGGCCGATCCGGTGGCTGCAGTGGAAAAAATGGGGGTCGCAGAAGGCGCCATTGGCCTGCCGCATCCGAAGATTCCGCTGCCGCGCGATCTGTATGGCGACAAGCGTGTTAACTCTGCCGGTCTGGATCTGGCCAACGAACACCGCCTGGCGTCGCTCTCCAGCGCCCTGCTCTCCAGCGCCAGCCAGCCGTGGCAGGCTCAGCCGATCATTGATGGCGAGCTGGGTAGCGGCAGCAGCCGCGCGGTGATCAACCCGGCCACGCCGGCAGATATCGTCGGCAGCGTGCGGGAAGCTACCCCTGAAGAGGTCTCCTGTGCGCTGGATGCCGCAGTGAATGCCGGACCGATCTGGTTCGCCACGCCGCCGCAGGAGCGCGCCGCGATCCTCGAACGTGCCGCCCAGACGATGGAAGATCAGATGCAGCAGCTGATTGGTTTGCTGGTGCGTGAGGCAGGCAAAAACTACAACAACGCCATTGCCGAAGTGCGCGAAGCGGTGGACTTCCTCTACTACTACGCCGGCATGGTGCGTGACGATTTCGATAACGAAACCCATCGCCCGCTCGGTCCGGTAGTGTGCATCAGCCCGTGGAACTTCCCGCTGGCGATTTTCACCGGCCAGATTGCCGCCGCCCTGGCGGCCGGCAACAGCGTGCTGGCGAAACCCGCCGAGCAGACGCCGCTGATTGCCGCGCAGGCGGTGCAGATCATGCTGGATGCCGGCGTACCGGCCGGCGTGCTGCAACTGCTGCCCGGCCAGGGCGAAACGGTGGGTGCGCAGCTGACCGGCGACGAGCGGGTGCGCGGCGTGATGTTCACCGGCTCAACCGCAGTCGCCACCCTGCTGCAGCGCAACCTCGCTGGCCGCCTCGATCCGCAGGGTCGTCCGACGCCGCTGATCGCCGAAACCGGCGGCATGAACGCCATGATCGTCGACTCTTCCGCGCTTACCGAACAGGTGGTGGTGGATATCGTCGCGTCCGCGTTTGACAGCGCCGGCCAGCGCTGCTCGGCGCTGCGTCTGCTGTGCATCCAGGACGATGTGGCGGACCACACGCTGAAAATGCTGCGTGGTGCCATGGCCGAATGCCGCATGGGCAATCCGGAGCGTCTGTCGACCGACGTCGGTCCGGTGATCGACGCTGAAGCCAAAGCCAACATCGAGCGTCATATCCAGGCGATGCGCAATAAAGGCTTTACCGTGTATCAGGCGGTGCAGGAGCATCCGCAGGACAGCAAAGAGTGGCACAGCGGCACCTTTATCAAACCGACGCTGATTGAGCTCGATCAGGTCAGCGATCTGGATAAAGAGGTGTTCGGTCCGGTGCTGCACGTGGTGCGCTTTGCGCGCAACAACCTGCCGCAGCTGATTGAGCAGATCAACGCCTCGGGCTATGGCCTGACGCTCGGCGTGCATACCCGAATCGATGAAACCATTGCGCAGGTGACGGCCGGGGCGAAAGTCGGCAACCTGTACGTTAACCGTAACATGGTCGGCGCGGTGGTCGGCGTGCAGCCGTTCGGTGGCGAAGGTCTGTCGGGCACCGGTCCGAAAGCCGGCGGTCCGCTCTATCTCTACCGCCTGCTGGCCCATCGTCCGGATGGCGCCCTGCGCATCACCTTTGATCGTCAGGATGCCGAACGGCCGGTGGACAGCAGCGTGCGCACCACGCTGCTGAGCGCGCATCAGGCATTGCAGAGCTGGGCACAGGATAAGCCGGAGCTGCTGGCGCTGTGTCAGCGTTACGATGCGCTGAGCCAGGCCGGAACCGTGCGACTGCTGCCGGGCCCGACCGGTGAGCGCAACACCTTTACGCTGCTGCCGCGCGATCGGGTACTGTGTATCGCGGACAATCAGCAGGATGCGCTGATTCAGCTGGCGGCGGTCACCAGCGTCGGTAGCCAGGCACTGTGGCAGGATGACGAGCTGCACCGGACGCTGCGCCAGTCGCTGCCGGCCGCGGTGCAGGCGCGCATCACGCTGGCGAAAGATGTGCTGGCGGCGGAGTTTGATGCGGTGATCTATCACGGCGATGCCGATCAGCTGCGCAGCCTGTGCGAACAGATTGCCGCCCGCGAAGGCGCGATTGTGTCAGTGCAGGGCTTTGCCCGCGGCGAGACCAATCTGCTGCTGGAACGTCTGCTGATTGAGCGCTCGCTGAGCGTCAATACCGCGGCCGCCGGCGGCAACGCCAGCCTGATGACCATTGGTTAAGTAAAGCAGGATCGCCATGGATGGCGCAATGGGGATCGGTGAAGGACACCGCAAGTTGCAACGAGGCCGTAGCGGCGCCATTCATTGTGCGATGAATCGCGCCGCTACGAAACGTGCCCTCGTTTTTGTACCACTTTAAAACTTACCAGCGCACATCACGCCACCGACTTACTGCGTTTCAAACCAATCAGCGTCGGGAACACAAACAGCGACTGCCCCAGCCCGCGGTTGGTCAGCGACCACACCGCCACCGAACACAGCGAACAGATGCCGACAATTGCCAGCGGATAGAAGCACGCCCACAGCAGCGCAAACCACACCTGCTCAAACAAATGATGGCGCTGCGCAAACAGAATCGCTGACATACCGAAGAACTCAATAAAAATGCGGTGGATAACGTAGATCTGCAGCGTGTTGCGGCCAATCCAGTTGAAGTAACGCATGCTGAAGTGCGCGTTGAGCCAGCGGCACGCCGCCACGCTCACCAGCACCGCGATGATGCACATGAACAGGCTCTTATCGAGGCCAAAAATCACGTGCAGACCGGACAGTGCAGCCAGCGCGGCCCACGGCAGAAGGTTCTCGCGGCGCAGCTGACTCAGGCGCAACATCAGCGGGCTCCAGAACGCGCCCAGCAGGAAGAACAGGAAATACTGCGCCACGCTCTGCGGTCCCCAGTAGGGAATGATCTTCTCCACCGCCAGATAATTCAGCACCACCGCCGCGACCAGCAGCGCCACTTGGTGCTGGCGGAAGATTTTGGCGCACAGAAAGTAGATCGCCAGACCGTACAGGTACCACGAGGTACTCATTGCCAGGAAGGTCAGCTTAAGGAACTCCAGCAGCGAACCGGCGTAAGCCGCGTTGAGATTCTGCGAGATACGCTGGCCGGTGATTTCAGTCGAAATGCCGACAATCGACCACCACTGAATAAAGCCCCATAGCACATAGAGATAGAACAGATTAGTAATGCGACTGGTAAACACCTGTTTCCACGGCCGGTTGAGAATGCCGTTGGTGGCAAGCAGGCCGGAGACGAAGAAAAAGGCGGGCATACGCAACGGTGATAACACCGTATTAAACTGCACCCATATTTCCGCCGGGATCCAGCCGGCGCTGAGATATTTAACCGTGCCTTCAAAGCCTGGTAATACGGTGTGGTACAGCACCACCAGCAATATGCACCCCCCTTTCAGGGTATTCACCCATGCAATATCTTCTTTCCTGGCGTTATTCATATTTTTGACTCCTGCTGCGGTGTAGGTCTTAAAGGAGAAGAATGAAGAAACAGGCAGTAAAGCCTTTATGGTTATTCAACGATTATTCAACAAGCAGCAGGGACTGACTCTAGCGAAACTCCTAAAACTTTTTCGCTGGTCCTGATATAACAATACTTTACAGTACCAGAGATAAATTGACCGCCCGGCGGGTTAGCCGTGAATAGCTGTTATTTAAGCATTCATGGCATAATTTGACGCCGCGCCGCGCACGTAATGCCGCGCGGAAATTAAGAACATTCCGCAGCGGAGTAAACCAGCATTAATTATATCACCGGGAAATAAATTTATTAATGCGTCAAAAAGGTAAGCGCGGTATTTAATATTTTGCTAAAGGGAAAATAATTCGGGCCAGCGAACCGGCCCGGAGAGATTATTGATTGAGAAACTTATCGAGAAATTGCCGGGTGCGTGCCTGCTGCGGATTGCTGAACAGCGCTTTAGCCGGGCCCTGCTCCACAATACGCCCCTGATCCATAAAAATGGCGCGATCGGCGACGTCACGCGCGAAGCTCATCTCATGCGTGACGATCACCATGGTGCGTTTCTCCTGCGCCAGCGCGCGGATGGTGCTGAGCACCTCGCCCACCAGTTCAGGATCCAGCGCCGAGGTTGGCTCATCGAACAGAATCACCTGCGGGCGCATCGCCAGCGCCCGGGCAATTGCGACGCGCTGCTGCTGACCGCCGGAAAGCCGGCGCGGGAAACTCTCTTCCTTACCGTGCAGACCGACCTTCTCCAGCAGCGTGCGCGCGCGCGCAATGGCTTCCGCCTTCGCTTCGCCTTTGACGATCACCGGCCCTTCAATGATGTTCTCCAGCACCGAACGGTGCGGGAACAGGTTGAAGTTCTGGAACACAAAGCCGACCTGCTGGCGCAGCTGCCGCACTTTATCCTTCTGCTTATGCAGGCCGAGGCTGGCGTCGATGCTGATGTCACCAACTTTGACCTGGCCGCTTTCCGGCACTTCCAGCAGATTAATACTGCGCAGCAGCGTGGTTTTGCCCGAACCGCTCGGACCGATGATCGCCACCACTTCGCCGGGCGCGACATCGAGATCGATACCGTGCAGCACCGTCTGGCCGTGAAACTGTTTCACCAGCTGACGGACTTCAATTGCACTCATCTTGCCTCCCGATCCTGACGATTGACGTGCGCTTCCAGCCGGTTTTGCAGCGCCGACAGCACCGTAGCCATCACCCAGTAAATCAGCGAGGCCGCCAGATACATGGTGAACACTTCCAGCGTGCGCGAGGTGATCAGCTGCGCCTGCCGGAACAGCTCCGGCACCTGAATGGTGGCCGCCAGCGAGGTATCTTTCACCAGGCTGATAAAGCTGTTACCGAGCGGTGGCAGCGCAGTGCGCGCCGCCTGCGGCAGAATAACGCGACGCAGCGTCTGCCACGGCGTCATGCCGATACTGGCGGCCGCTTCCCACTGACCGCGCTCAATAGCCGCAATCGCGCCGCGCAGCGATTCCGAGGCATAGGCCGCGGTGTTGAGTGACAAACCAATCATGGCTGATGGAATCGGGTCGAGCTCAATGCCAAACTGCGGCAGACCGTAGTAGATCATAAACAGCTGGGCAATCAGCGGCGTGCCGCGAAAGATCGACACATAGAAACGCGCCAGCCAGTTAACCGGCCAGAAGCGTGACAGGCGCATCAGCGCCAGCACGAAGCCGAGTATCAGGCCGAAGAACATCCCGCCGATACTCAGCTGCAGCGTGAACAGCGCGCCTTTCAGCAGAAAAGGTGCTGAATCCAGCACCAGCTGTAAACTTTCCTGCATTATTTCGTGACGTCCGCGCCGAACCACTTCTCAGACAGCTTGCTCAGCGAGCCGTCTTTCTGCATGTCGGCAATGGCACCATCAATCGCTTTCAGCAGCGATTCATTGCCTTTACGCAGCGCCACGCCCGCTTCCAGACGGGAGAACGCCGGGCCCGCCACCGCCATGGTATTGCCGGTTTTCTTCACCAGATCCAGCGCGGCTAAGCGGTCGACCAGAATGGCATCAACGCGGCCTGAACGCAGATCCTGATATTTGGTTGGGTCATCGTCATAGGTACGGATATCGACGCCTTTGACGTTGTCGCGCAGCCACTGCTCGTAGTTAGAACCGAGACCCACGCCAACTTTCTTGCCGGACAGATCTTCCGGTTTGGTGATGGAGCCCGCGTTCTTCTTCAGCGTCAGCGCCTGCACGCCGGAGATGGTGTACGGCGTGGAGAAGTCATACTTCTTCTTGCGCTCGTCGGAGATGGTCACCTGGTTGATCACCACGTCGATACGTTTGGAATCCAGCGAGGCCAGCATACCGTCCCATTTGGTCGGTTTGAGATCCGCTTTCACGCCGAGGTGTTTTGCCAGCTCCTGGGCAAACTCGACTTCAAAACCGGTCAGCTTGCCGTTTTCATCCTGGAAGCTGAACGGCGGATAGGTGCCTTCCAGCCCGACGCGCAGCTCACCTTTGCTCTTGACCTGCGCCAGCAAATCTTCTGCCGCAAAGCTTTTTACGTTCACGCCCGCCACCAGTGCGACCGCCATCATTCCCATCACCAGCTGGCGACGAATCGGAGAGAAAGCCATGTTTACCCCATTATTGTGATGTGTTGTGTGCTTATGGTTAATTAACGCTCATTTTGGGCGCGGCGCGCTTTATCTCGCAATAAAGGGTGCCGCTCCGCGATGTGCTCTTTGTAATAACCGCTGGATTATAAACCTTTTTTTGCTGCTGTCTCATACCGAAGGATGATAAGCAAATAACGCCGGTGCGCCACCGGTATGCACAAACAGCAGCGGCCCTTCCCGGCGGAAACGGTTCTGGCTGATGCCATCGATCAGGCCCGCCATCGCTTTGCCGGTGTAGACCGGGTCGAGCATGATGCCCTCCAGCCGCGCCAGCAGGCGCACCGCTTCCATGCCTTCGTCATTGGGTTCGCCGTAGCGCGGCGCAAAATAGTCATCCCACAGGGTTACCGGCGCACGCGCTTCCAGCTCCAGCTGCTGTGCCAGCGCGCTGCGAATGCGCTCCACCACCGGCAGCTGCGCCTCGACCTTGCGCGACACCGTCACGCCCACCAGCTCGCTATTCGGCAGCAGCTGTTCCAGACCGACCGCCAGCCCGGCATGCGTCCCGGCACTGCCCGACGCTACCACCACCGCAGCGAAATCCACCACGCCTTCGCTTTGATGGGCAATCTCCTGCGCGCATTCGACGTAGCCGAGCGCGCCAAGCGCATTCGAGCCGCCTACCGGCACAATGTAAGGCCGGAAGCCCTGCGCTTCCAGCCGTTCCGCCTGCTCTGCCAGCTGCTGCGGCGGATTGTGCAGCGCATCAACCATCACGACCTCGACATCCATCAGGTCCAGCAGCAGGCGGTTGCCGTTGCTCAGGTAGTTGGCGGCGTCGGTGCCAATCGGGTTCTCCAGCAGCGCCACGCATTTCAGGCCCAGGCGCGCCGCCACGGCTGCCGTCTGGCGCACGTGGTTGGACTGGATCGCACCGGCGGTCAGCAGCACATCGGCGCCTTCACGCAGCGCATCGGCAGCGAGAAATTCCAGTTTACGCAGCTTGTTACCGCCCAGCGCCACCGGCGTGACGTCATCACGTTTAATAAAGATATCGCGTCCGAGGTAATCAGACAGGCGTGGCAAATGCTCTAACGGCGTCGGTGCGCCAAGCAGTTCAAGACGGGGAAACTGGTGCAGAAGATGTAAGGACAATGCAGCCTCCATTCGGGCAATGTGCAGTTATCCTTACAGTGTTGCAGAAGATGAGAAAAGTCGCATCCGGAATTGATCGCGACGCGCCCCGGTTGCTGGCATGCTCACCAGTAACCGGGGCTGAATCACCCTCAGCCGCGCTGCCAGCCTAAGAACTGGTCATATTTGCGCAGTGCAATACGGTAGTTATTGTTGCCCGCATCGGGCAGATCGTTTTGCAGACACTCATGCCAGCTGTTGCCCCGTAACCTTTCTGCCGGGAAATTTTTCGCTTTCAGCATGTCATCAAGACGACGCAGACGCACCACATATTCACGAATGGTACTGTGACTCATCTCGGTCTGCTCAAACAGATATTGTTTGAACGCCATGATATCGAAGTAATTCGGATGGGTATTACAAAAAATATCGCTGCAGAAACGGCACAGCGCCGTCAGTTCCGGCTGGAGTTTCATCCATACCTGATCGTCAATCATCTGGTCCATGCGTGCGATGGCCTCTTTATTGATGATCTGGCCGCGAAACACTAACGCCATACGGTCTAAAACTTTGCCACAGTGTGAACAGTTGCTTTGGCTGTGTTTGTAGTCTTTAAGGTAGCGACTTAACGGTCTGGCTTTAACTTTGGCTCCCATTGCTGAGTCCCCGGTTTTTTTATTTTTGGTTCCCCAGGAACTGAGTCTGTTAGCGCGCTCCCGTCAAACGGGCCCGCAGGCGTTTGATCGCCTGACTGTGCAACTGGCTGACGCGGGATTCCCCCACTTCCAGCACCGCGCCAATCTCTTTCAGGTTCAGTTCTTCCTGGTAGTACAGTGTGAGCACCAATTTTTCGCGTTCAGGCAACGCCTCAATCGCTTCAATCACGCGTTCACGCAGGTTTCCTTCCATTAACTGATGCAACGGGTTGGCTTCCTCATGCCCCTCCGTGACCAGTTCCGCACTGTCGCCGTGTTCTTCCCGATACTCGTCGTACGAGAAAAGCTGGCTGTTATTGGTATCCAGCAGAATCTGCCGGTACTCTTCCAGCGAAACATTCAACCGCTCAGCCACTTCCTGCTCGGTAGCCGCGCGCCCCAACGCTTGCTCTACCTGATGCATAGCGCCGGCCACCTCGCGCGCATTACGACGTACGCTGCGTGGTGCCCAGTCGCGGCTGCGCAGCTCATCCAGCATTGCGCCCCGGATACGCTGCACGGCGTAGGTGGTAAAGGCGGTGCCCTGCAGCGCGTCATAGCGCTCCACGGCATTCAGTAAGCCAATACCACCGGCCTGCAGCAGATCGTCAAGCTCAACGCTGGCTGGCAAACGCACCTGCAGGCGCAGCGCTTCATGCCGCACCAGAGGAACGTAGCGCTGCCAGAGCGAATGTTTATCCATCACGCCATCGGCGGTATAGAGATCGTTCACGTTGACTACCCTGCGTTAATAAAGTTATCGGCATGATTATCCAATTCTGTAGCGGTTTCGATTGGCAGAATAGGCAGGCAAAAGCGAGGTTATTTCAAATTTGTTATAGATGGCGGTGGATCGCACCGCCATTGTGCGCAGGTTCAGCGCAGATTACGCAGCCGCTGCCTTGTGCCAGGCGGGACGGCGTCCCACAGCGCACAGGTTTTGCCCTCAAGCGCCTGATAAAAAGGGCTAATGGACTCATCGCATTCCAGCGCGGAATTAAACAGCACCTGACCGGTTTCTGCGTCAATGCTAATCATTTTGTTGATAAACAGCCGCTGCAGGTCGCTGCGCAGGAACAGGCCGTTGTCGACGCTGTTATCCGCCAGAAAGCCCTCTTCATTCTCCTGGGTATCGATATGGCAGGCTTCCACCCACGGCCAGCTGTGGCGCTCGGTTAAGCGCGTGCCGGTAATAATGCAGGCACCATAGCGCGCTTTCACCGCCGCGCTGAACTCCGCCTGGCTGGCGCGCTGGAAAACTTTCGCCTTGACGCGCCGCCCCACTTCGGTACCCGGCATCACCGCGCTGGGCATTTTCTGCTGCGGCGTGCTGAGCACCACTAAAAACTGGATCTTGCGCGACAGCGGGAAACAGGGGTGCGCCTGCGGATCGAACAGCTGCCAGTACTCATCCTCTTCGGTCTGACGCATCAGCACCAGCTTAAAACCGCGGCTGTTGAGCAGGTTTTGCGCTTCCGCCGAGCGGGGATCGAGCATCGCATACACCCGGGTTTCGCCAATCACTTTCCAGCGTCCGCTTTTACGCGCTTCATCGTTACGACGAAAATAGAGAAACGCCTGCTGGTTTTTAAGGTAATGCTCGAAGCGGCGCAGGTAGTTTTTGCGCTCGTTATCGTCAGAGACGAACAGCAGATCCTCCAGCGGACTGTTCAGCTCCTCCTGCGCAAACAGCGCGCGGATCACCAGGTTGCGGTAGCTGGTTGACGGGCTGAGCAACCCGCGGGCGGTGAGCTCCTTCTCCTCCGGATGCTGCTGCGCATAGCGCAGCGCGATCTCATCGAAGGTCAGTTGCTCACCCGGTAACAAGTCATAATTGAAGCGCATAGACACCCCAGAAACAGGAAAAATAGAGCGTAAAAATTGGAATGATTCTGAAGAGGGTTATCGGCAGTTCTGACCCGGGCTGTAACAGGATGGTTACTTTTTTGAGGTTATGATGCGCAAGGGGAAATCGTCTGCCGCGCAAGAGCCCAATTTGATTTAGCTCAGCAGGAATGCCCACGCGCTGCTTTTCTCTCCTTCCGCTTATCCCCGGCAATGCCCGCTTTTTTATCGGTTATTCGCGCCATCAATTATTCCTGCGCGCTCGTATGCTCACAGCATGACTCTGTGGAGAGCAGAGACGCGTAATAAGGAAGGCAATGATGAAAGGTATAGTGCTGGCGGGCGGGACAGGTTCCCGCCTGCATCCTGTAACCTGCGGCGTATCGAAGCAGCTGTTACCGGTTTATGACAAACCGATGATTTACTATCCACTTTCGGTGCTGATGCTGGCAGGCATTCGTGACATCCTGGTGATTACTACCGCTGAAGATCTGGCGGGATTCCAGCGTTTGCTGGGCGACGGCAGCCATTTCGGCGTCAATCTGCAGTTCGCGGTGCAGCCATCGCCCGATGGCCTGGCGCAGGCGTTTATCATCGGTGAGTCTTTTATTGCCGGTGAGCACTGCGCATTAGTGCTGGGCGATAACATTTTCTTTGGTCAAAGCTTTGGTAAAAAGCTCGAAGATGTGGTCACGCGGCCGCAGGGCGCTACGGTATTTGGCTATCAGGTGATGGACCCCGAGCGCTTCGGCGTGGTGGAGTTTGATAAGCAGTTCCGCGCGCTGTCCATTGAAGAAAAACCGCCTCAGCCAAAATCGAACTATGCCGTCACCGGCCTCTATTTTTACGATAAAAACGTCTGCGCCATGGCGCGGGAAGTTCGCCCTTCTCCCCGCGGCGAGCTGGAAATTACCACCCTCAATCAGATGTATCTCGACGATGGATTGCTCAACGTCGAAGTGCTGGGACGTGGCTTTGCCTGGCTCGACACCGGTACCCACGAGAGCTTACTCGAAGCGTCACACTTCATTCATACCATTGAAAAGCGCCAGGGCTTCAAAATTGCCTGTCTGGAAGAGATCGCCTGGCGCAAGCGCTGGATCGGCAGCGAGTCGCTGCTGCAGCGCGCCGCCTATCTCGGCAAAACGCAGTATGGTCACTATCTGAAGATGCTGGTGGAGGAGTGAGATGGAGGTCATCACCACGAAAATTGCTGATGTAAAAATCATCCAGCCTAAAGTATTTGGCGATGCCCGCGGCTTCTTCCTCGAAACCTTTGAGAAGCGGCGTTATCAGCAACTGCTGGATATTGACCTGGATTTTGTGCAGGACAACTACTCCCGTTCGGCGCGTAACGTGCTGCGCGGGCTGCATTTTCAGAAAACCCAGCCGCAAGGCAAACTGGTGCGCGTGGTACGCGGCGCGGTATTTGACGTTGCCGTCGATATCCGTGCGGATTCGCCCACCTTTGGCCAATGGACCGGGCTGGAGCTGTCTGAAGAGAACAAAACCCAGTTGTGGATCCCACCGGGTCTGGCACACGGTTTTGTGGTGCTCTCCGAGGTCGCCGACTTCGAATACAAATGTACTGATTACTACAACCCACAGGATGAAGCCTGCCTGATGTGGAATGACGCTGAAATTGCGGTGCAATGGCCGGTAGCGACGCCTCTGCTATCGGTAAAAGATCAACAAGGACTCTCCCTGCAGGAGTTAGTGCAATGCGCGTTTTGTTAACCGGTGCTTATGGCCAGCTTGGCCGTTGTTTACTGGATCGGGTGCCGGCAGAGTGGGTGCTGCTAGCCTGTGGCTCTGCCGAGTTAGATATTACCGACCGCCCGGCGGTGGAACGGGTGGTGAAGAAATTCCGTCCCGATGTGATCATCAATGCCGCCGCGTATACCGCGGTCGATAAGGCAGAAACCGACCGTATCCGCGCCATGAAGGTCAATGCCATCGGCCCGGAAAATCTCGCCATCGCCGCTCACCAGCAGGGCGCCCGCTTGATTCATCTCTCCACCGATTACGTGTTTGATGGCAGTAAAAAAACGCCTTATACCGAAAGCGATCTGCCCTGCCCGATTAATTTCTACGGCCTGAGCAAATGGGAGGGTGAGAAACGCGTATTCTCCGTGCTGCCGGACGCCGTAGTGATTCGCACCTCATGGGTGTTCAGTGAGTACGGTGCAAACTTTGTCAAAACCATGCTGCGGCTGGCAGAAACCCGCAGCGAAATCAGCGTGGTAAACGATCAGTTCGGCTGCCCGACCTATGCCGGCGATCTGGCACAGGCGATTATCACCCTGGCATCCCGCGCGGAAGCAGCCGGCGTTTATCATTACTGTGGCGATGTGGCGGTCAGCTGGTGCGAATTCGCCCAGGCGATTTTTGTGGCCGCGCAGCGGGATGTGCTGGTGAAAGGGATTGGCAGTGCGCAATATCCGATGGCGGCGGCAAGGCCGGTCAACAGCGTAATGAATACCGCCCGGATAGCGGCGCTGGGGGTTGAGGCTTCGGACTGGCAAAACCGCGTGCAATCCGCCTGCTTAACCGGTGATTCAGCCACCGTTCAGCCTGTTCCTGACATCACCGCCCTGCAATAATATCAAACAAGGCGTCTCAGACGCCTTGTTATTATCCCACCAGAGGTAACGCGCGGCTCGTTAGCTTTTGCTCAGCCAGGCGGTGAATGATTTGCACAATATTGTCAACTTCGGCCAATGCTAAGCCAGGATAGACCGGCAAACATAACACGCGCTGAGACATTTGTTGTGCAATCGGTAAGGCCGCTTCATCAGCACTGGGTAATCCACGATACATCGGGAAACTGGTAATCAGCGGATAGAAATAACGACGGGCAATAATGTTGTGCTCACGCAGATGAGCATAAAGCTCATCACGACTCAGCGGAAAATCTTCCGTTACCATCACCGGCAGATAAGAGTAGTTCCATTCAACATCAGCCGGAATATGCGGCAGCGTAATGCCATCGATTTCCGCGAGCAAATCATAATAGTGCGCCTGAATACGCGCCCGCTCCGCTAATGCCTGGTCGATGTGCTTTAACTGCAGCAGGCCAAAGGCCGATTGCACCTCGTTCATCTTGCCGTTAATGCCGGTCGCCACAATGGTGGTTTCATCTGCAAAGCCAAAATTCTTCAGGTAATCGATGCGCTTTTTGGTTTTAGCATCCGGGCAAATAATTGCGCCACCTTCAATGGTATTGAAAACCTTCGTTGCGTGAAAACTTAAAATCGACAAGTCACCATAATTCAATATGCTGTTGCCGTTTTTACGGACGCCAAAGGCGTGAGCCGCATCGTAAATGACTTTCAGCCCGTACAGGTCAGCGATGCGCTGAATATTCTCCACGTCGCACGGATTGCCGTAGCAGTGCACCGGCATAATGGCTGTGGTTTGCGGTGTAATGGCCTGCTCTATTTTGGAGGCATCAATATTACAGCTTATCGGGTCGATATCGACAAACACCGGGGTTAACCCATTCCACAACAGAGAATGCGAGGTGGCGACAAAAGAATAAGGTGTGGTGATGACTTCACCGGTAATACGCAACGCCTGCAGCGCCGTCAGCAATGCCAGCGTGCCATTGGTAAATAAGCAGAGATGCTCAACACCTAAATAGCGTGCCAGTTCCTGTTCAAGTTGCTGATGGAAGGGCCCGCCGTTGGTCAGGACTTTATTCTGCCAGATCTGTTCAAGGTAAGGCATGAACTCTTCCAGCGGTGGCATAAGCGGGCTGGTTACATACACAGGTTTATTATTCATAATCGTTCACCTCAGCAGAGTGCCTTTTCACACCAACTCACCCTGAAGGTTATCAGCCGGGTCATTCCCTGCAGAACAGGTATTCGCCTCAGCCAGCGATGAGGCGGTGAATGACCGCAGAGTGTGGTGTTATCCAGATAGATTGAAACTGCATTGACCCGCTGCGGTGCAGCAGGTCAAAAATTAACGCTTCAGCGTCCAGGCTTGTGACCAGCTTTGCAGGTTCTCGCCTTCCAGCATCCAGTCCTGGCGAATTTCCTGCTGCAGCCTGGCGCCCATTTGGGCACTCGCTGCGGGGTCCAGCAGATGCATATTGATGGCGTCCACCCAGTCTTTGTGGCGGTTCTTCACGCGCGTGACGGTTAAATCACCGCGATAACACGCCACATCACTGCAAATCACCGGAATGCCGCAGGCACCATATTCCATCAGGCGCAGATTACTTTTACAGGTGTTGAAAAAGTTATCTTCGACAGGCGCTAACGCGAGGTCGAGATTAAGCGAAGCCAGTTTGGCCGGATAACGCTCAATTTCTACACCGTGATGATATTCATGAATAAAAGGCCGCAGCTTTGGCGGGCACATGCCAAAAAACACCCATTCCACGTCATTAGCAAAATGGCGCACCACATCGACAATCATTTCCAGATCGCCGGTATGACTGGAGCCCCCGGCCCAGCCAACGCGTGGTTTTTTCCCCTGATTGCGCAGCGACTGCAGCTTGCCCCACCAGTCATGCGAAAGACGGTTTTTACGCACCACAATATCGTGGTGCATATCCGCGAACGCTTCGGCTAGGGGTTCGGTGGATACGACAAAGCGATCCATATAACTCAGGCTGCGCCGCATCAGTTTTTTAACATCGTTGCCAAACTGTGAGCGATGATGGTTTTTGAGCGGAATATTGGGCAGGTAGTCGTCGAGCTCATAAATTTTGAATGCCTGCGTATGCTTACTGACTTTCTCCAGCCATTCATGGAACTCGGCGTCAATCCGACGCTGGAAAATCAGGCTATCGGGCGCGAAACGATTGAGCTCGGCAACATTAATCAGCGTGGAGGAGAGTTTGCCATCCACCAGGCCGGCATCACGCATCGCCTCATAGGGCTTGATGATGCGATAGTAACCACAACCGGCAAAATCAGCCATGAAAGGCATAACCACCGGCAAAGGCCGCCACGAAAGCGGACGCCATGTCAGTTCGCTGTCGGAGGACACGCTAAAGTTGATGTTGTTGAGCGTCAGGTTGGGGTTATACGCTGGATCCTGGGTCACGATGGCCTGCCATTTTTGCAGCTGACGATCTTCCTCCTGGCTTCGACTCTGCGTGTCGATCGTTAGTTCAGGATTAACCTGCCGCAGCATACGCACGTACGGTGTCCAGACCGTCATCAACCCGGCTTCGCGCACGCGCAGACAGAAGTCGACATCGTCGAAATGCTGCAGCGTCTCATCCAGACCCTCAACGGCGCGAAACACCTCGGTACGCACCATCATCAGATCGCCTGACACCGCGCTGTAGTTCTGGTCGGCTTGCAAACGCGCCATGTGTCCCGCGGTTTCATGGCTCTCACCATAGAACGGCTCACCCACCAGACCGTTAATCCCCAGCACATAACCGGCGTGGCGTACCTGGCCATTTGCGTAGATTTGCCGGGCGCCAACAATAGCGACTTCCGGACGTTGTGCATGGTTAAGCAGGTTTTCCAGCCAGCTGTTATCAAGCATGGCTAAATCGCTACTCAGCAGTAGCAGGTAATCGCCTCTGGCCACAGCGGCGGCGGCATTGACCATTCTGGCGCGATGAAAACCGCCCTCAATCTGCAATGCGCGAATGCGCGCCGGGTCGATCTCAGCGATACCGCGCAGCCATTCGTCCTGGGCGGCGCTTCCGCCCTGAGCAGAAACCAGGAGCAATTCATAATTCTGTGAGGTGGTTTTTTCCATCAGCGAGGTGACGCAACTCACCAGGTTCGCCAGGTGATTACTCACCAGGACGATGATGGAAACCGGGGCCGACTGCGGGTGACCATAATGCAGCTGATAAACATTGTGTGGGCTCAGGCTGACATCGGCCTGTGCGTAGCCGCGGTGCTGCAGGTGGGTGCGGATGAGGGCGCGCTCTTCATCCACCGGCTGTCGTAATGAGGCGGTCTGCACTAACGGCTCAGCCAGATGCCCAATCACGTTAAAAGGCTGGCTTTCGATGGTGCGCAGAATCACGTCCAGTTCAAAACAGCCCGGCCAGTGCGTGGCAAACCCGCCTGTCTGTTGCAAAAATTCGCGGCGGAACAGCCAGTGGCAGGCCATTCTCGATGGATTACTGAGCAGCAGGTCAAGGTTAAAGTCAGGGCGGAAGGATGCGCCAACCGGACGGCCATTGACCGGATACACCTCATCGGCATAAATCAACTGGCAATGACCGACCTCCGGCAGCACCGTTCCCAGCGCCTGCAAACCTGAGGTATACAGCTGACTGCCGGCCCGTAATACTATCAGCCAGTCGAAATGTCCCTCTTCGGTCAGCGTGTTGAGCGCAGCGACTACCTGATTGTCGCGCACATCAATACGCTGCACAGAGGCCGGAATAAACGATTGATACGGTGCCGCCAGCACCACCGGCTGCAGGCTCAGGCCGGCCACAGCGACATCCAGGCTGGCCTGTGTCAGCAGCCACTCGGTCTCAGTCGCGTCGCGCACATCAATCACCACGGCAATACGTGCGACCGGCTGACTGGCAAGATGCTGTGCAATCAGCTGTTGTTCGATGGGCCGCAGCGTGCGTTGACGGAACCACTCGGCAAAATGGCTCTCTACCCGCGCATTCTGCAGCGCCGTTGTCAGGTCAAACGGCTGGAAGTCCTGCTGGCTGCGCAGCGTGGCGTGACGAATCCAGCCCTGCGGCAGCTGCTCATCATACCAGCCCAGTTTTTTGATCTCTTCCGGAAAGCGCTGGTGAGACTGACTGGCAATGTGGCCATCGAGGCGCGCTTCCTGACTGGTTTGCTCACGCGAGATACGAATCTGCGCCAGCACCTGCGGTAAATAGACCAGATGACCTTGACGTAATAAGCGCAGGTAAATCACCAGATCGGCAATGAACGGTAGCCCTTCATCGATCAACGCATGCAGCTCGCGCTGCTCCTCCACCAGCTTGTGCAGCGCCGCGCTGCGCACTAATACGGCACTGGGTTCACCGATAAAGTTGTTCAGGAAATCAGCCTGCCAGCGGGCCATATCCTGACCATGGAAAATCGTGTCTTCTAATACCGGCGATACACTGTAAATCTCGTCTGCCATCGCCTTACCGACGGAATCAATGCGATTACGTCTGGCTGTCGCCATCACCGCTTGCGGCACCTGCGACAGCGCCGCGACTAATTGCGACACGGCCTGCGGCAGAAGTACATCATCATCATAAAGGAATTTTACGTATTCGCCTTTGGCGCGACGTATAGCCTGACTGAGGTTAGCGATTTCGCCCAGCGCGGGACGATGACGCTGGTAGTGGATAGGAAACCGACTGGTTTCCTGACAGGCAGTGACAATATCCTCGATTTTTGCATCAGGACAATCATCGCCAATGATGATTTCACAATGAGGGTAATCCTGTGCTAATGCACTTTTCAGCGCCAGTTCAAACCAGGTGGCTTTATAAGCAGGAATGATTATGCTTACCAGTGCGTTCGCGTTCATTGTCGGTTGTATCCTCAGCCTCAGCGATAACTCACGTCTGTGTGACGTCTCTTTCAGCTCAGAATACGCGGCGCGCCCGGAAACAATCGCGCCATTATCCAGTAAAAAAGCGGTTAATCCCGCCCATAAAAAAGGCCCCCAATTGGGGGCCTGATCTGCGTAAGAAAGAATTAACGCAGCAGAGACAGCATGGTCTGTGGCACCTGGTTGGCCTGCGCCAGCACCGAAGAACCCGCCTGCTGCAGGATCTGCGCGCGCGACATGTTCGACACTTCTGTCGCGTAGTCAGAATCCTGAATACGGCTGCGCGCAGCTGACAGGTTGTTCACGGTGTTGTTCAGGTTGGTGATGGTTGACTCAAAGCGGTTCTGTGAGGCACCCAGCAGGCTGCGCTGTGAGTCAACAGATTTGATGGCCGCATCGATGTCTGCCAGTGGCGTGGTGCCGGACGCTGCGCCAGACGCGCCGCCGGTGACTGCGCCTTTCAGCACGTCAAAACCAACGGCTTCAGTAGAGCGCGCGGTACCGTTAACGGTATCGCCTGAGGTCATTGCTCGGGTGTTCAGCGCGGTGCCGCTGGTGCCGGCTTTCGCCAGGTTATAACCATCGCTTGAGCTGATGGTGATGGCGATGGTTTCGCCATCTTTTGAACCCACCTGGAAGCTGTAGTCGGTAGAGCCGGAACCGGTGTTCAGCACTTTGATGCCGTTGAAGTCGGTCTGCGACGTTACGCGGTTGATCTCTTCCATACGCTGGTTAACTTCAGCCTGGATGGAGTCGATGTCTGAGGCCGAGTTCGAGCTGTTCTGCGCCTGCACGGTCAGGTCACGCACACGCTGCAGGTTGTTGTTGATCTCGGACAGCGCGCCTTCAGCGGTCTGAGCCAGTGAGATACCGTCGTTGGCGTTACGGGCAGCAACGGTCAGACCGTTGATGTTAGAGGTGAAGCGGTTAGCAATCGCCTGACCTGCAGCGTCATCTTTTGCGCTGTTAATACGCAGACCAGAAGAGAGACGCTCAATAGCGGTACCCAGAGAAGCCTGAGATTTTGACAGGTTGTTCTGAGTCGTCAGCGACAATGTGTTGGTATTAATCACTGCCATAGCAAGTTTCCTTTATTAAGAGAGATAATTCAGCCCTTCAGGCCTGCGGTTCAACACCGTATTAAAGTTATCGACAGGCTGCGCAAAAACTTCACTCTTTTTAATAGTGATTTTGTCGTCTTTGCAGACAAAAAATAGATCTTAACAATCAGAAAATTAGCAACGCAGCTGTGGCTACCCTCTTCCGGAAATAAAAAAAAACGGAGCCAGCTGGCTCCGTTGAAGTCTGCGCGTTTGCGATTAACGCAGCAGAGACAGCATGGTCTGTGGCACCTGGTTGGCCTGCGCCAGCACCGAAGAACCTGCCTGCTGCAGGATCTGCGCGCGCGACATGTTCGATACTTCTGTCGCGTAGTCAGAGTCCTGAATACGGCTGCGCGCCGATGACAGGTTGTTCACGGTGTTGTTCAGGTTGGTGATGGTGGACTCAAAGCGGTTCTGTGAGGCACCCAGCAGGCTGCGCTGTGAATCGACGGCTTTGATAGCGGAGTCGATGTCTGCCAGAGGCGTGCTGCCGGACGCTGCGCCAGACGCGCCGCCGGTGACTGCGCCTTTCAGCACGTCAAAACCAACAGCTTCAGTAGAGCGCGCGGTACCGTTAACGGTATCGCCTGAGGTCATCGCACGGGTGTTCAGATCGGTACCGCTGGTGCCCGCTTTCGCCAGGTTGAATTTGTCGCTTGAGCTCAGGGTGATGGCGATGGTTTCGCCATCTTTCGCACCGATCTGGAAGCTGTAGTCGGTAGAGCCGGAACCGGTGTTCAGCACTTTGATGCCGTTGAAGTCGGTCTGCGACGTTACGCGGTTGATCTCTTCCATACGCTGGTTAACTTCAGCCTGGATGGAATCGATGTCTGAGGCCGAGTTCGAGCTGTTCTGCGCCTGTACGGTCAGGTCACGCACACGCTGCAGGTTGTTGTTGATCTCGGACAGCGCGCCTTCAGCGGTCTGAGCCAGTGAGATACCGTCGTTGGCGTTACGGGCAGCAACGGTCAGGCCGTTGATGTTGGAGGTGAAGCGGTTAGCAATCGCCTGACCTGCAGCATCATCTTTGGCGCTGTTAATACGCAGACCAGAAGAGAGACGCTCAATAGCGGTACCCAGAGAAGCCTGTGACTTGGACAGGTTGTTCTGCGTGGTCAGCGACAAGGTGTTAGTGTTAATGACTGCCATGATGTTTATTCCTTAACTGATGATGAATTCAGGTCGAAAACCCGTGGCGTTCTCGCCGTCGCCAAAATTTATCGGCAGCCGCTGCGTAAGCTTTAATGATGATTTCATTAAAATTAAGCGGTAAGGAATGATCGAAGAAAATCTCAGCAGCAGAAATAAAAAAGGGCCCCATACGGGGCCCGGTCTGTGCGCGAGAGAATTAACGCAGCAGAGACAGCATGGTCTGTGGCACCTGGTTGGCCTGCGCCAGCACCGAAGAACCCGCCTGCTGCAGGATCTGCGCGCGCGACATGTTCGACACTTCTGTCGCGTAGTCAGAATCCTGAATACGGCTGCGCGCAGCTGACAGGTTGTTCACGGTGTTGTTCAGGTTGGTGATGGTTGACTCAAAGCGGTTCTGTGAGGCACCCAGCAGGCTGCGCTGTGAGTCAACAGATTTGATGGCCGCATCGATGTCTGCCAGTGGCGTGGTGCCGGACGCTGCGCCAGACGCGCCGCCGGTGACTGCGCCTTTCAGCACGTCAAAACCAACTGCTTCAGTAGAGCGCGCGGTACCGTTAACGGTATCGCCTGAGGTCATCGCACGGGTGTTCAGCGCGGTGCCGCTGGTGCCGGCTTTCGCCAGGTTGTAACCATCGCTGGAGCTGATGGTGATAGCGATGGTTTCGCCATCTTTTGAACCCACCTGGAAGCTGTAGTCGGTTGAGCCGGAACCGGTGTTCAGCACTTTGATGCCGTTGAAATCAGTCTGCGAGGTTACGCGGTTGATCTCTTCCATACGCTGGTTAACTTCAGCCTGGATGGAGTCGATGTCTGAAGCCGAGTTGGAGCTGTTCTGCGCCTGCACGGTCAGGTCACGCACACGCTGCAGGTTGTTGTTGATCTCGGACAGCGCGCCTTCAGCGGTCTGTGCCAGAGAGATACCGTCGTTGGCGTTACGGGCAGCAACGGTCAGGCCGTTGATGTTGGAGGTGAAGCGGTTAGCAATCGCCTGACCTGCAGCATCATCTTTGGCGCTGTTAATACGCAGACCAGAAGAGAGACGCTCAATAGCGGTACCCAGAGAAGCCTGTGACTTGGACAGGTTGTTCTGCGTGGTCAGCGACAATGTGTTGGTATTGATAACGGCCATGATAAATTCCTTGAGTCAATGAGTTGAGATTCTATCGGGCTTTTGGCCCGAGGCCATTCAGCTTGCTTTGGTTATCGTCGATGCCTGAGAAAACCTTAGCTATTTTTTTAAACCCCGAAAACAGGCCCTTATCCCTTCTTTATTTGCCTCATTGTTTTTTTATATTTTGTCTAATATTTTTCCGCTCACTGCCGATACCCTCCTCAGTGATTATCCACCTATAAAGGATTACAACATGGCAAGTGTAAGTAACCTCAATGCTGGTAATAGCCTGGGTTTGAGCGATCTGTATGACCAGCTTGAAACGGCAGAAAAAGCCAACCTGACGCCAATTACAAATCAGCAAACCTCTTATAAAGCCAAGCTGACAGCATGGGGCGTCGTGCAAACGGCACTGGCGAAAGTCCAGACAGCTGCCGCAGCGCTCAAAGACACATCTGCAATTGCCTCAACCAAAGTCAGCAGCACCAACACCGCGTTCACCGCCACGCTGGCCAATGATGCGGCGGCCGGTAACTTTTCGGTTGAAGTCACCCAACTGGCTAAAGCGCAGTCGCTGCTATCGAAAAGCGCGACCAGTAAAGATGGCGATTTAGGCGATTCCAGCCTCGCCTCGCGCACCATCACCCTTACGCAACCGGGTCAGAAAGACCCCATGACCATCACGCTGAGCAAAGATCAAACCAGCCTGACGGACATTAAAGATGCCATAAACAAGCAACAGGGCAGCGTTACCGCCAGTATTATCAAGTCCGATGACAATACCTATTATCTGGCTCTGACCTCGCGTGATACCGGCACCACCAATGAGATGACGGTTTCTACCGATGACAGCGCCCTGGCGCAGTATATTGGTTTTACCAAAGGTGGCAGCAGCAATGGTATGACGGAGCAGGTGGAAGCGGCCGATGCCAAACTGAGCATCAATGGCGTCGCCATCACCCGCAGCAGCAACACCATTACTGATGCGCCGGAAGGCGTCACGCTGAACCTGACCAAAACCAACACCGGCAGCCCGGAAACCTTATCCGTCACCAAGGATAATGCGCCGATGATCGCCGCGGTGCAGGCTTATGTTGACGCGTACAACTCGCTGCAGACCACCATCAGTAACCAGACCAAATACACCGCCGTGGATCAGGGCAGTACCTCGCAGGACTCCAGCAATGGCGATCTGTTAGGTGATGGCACGCTGCGTAACATTCAGACCAGCCTGCGCTCCAAGCTGTCCACCAGTGCCCAAAGCGGCGGCAGTATTTCCCTGCTGTCACAGATCGGCATTACCCAGGATGTGAATGGCAAGCTGACCGTCGACAGCACCAAACTGAACAAAGCGCTGGATGAAAAATCGGCGGATGTGGTCAGTTTCCTGTCCGGTGACGGCAAAACCACCGGCTTTGCGACGCAAACCAGTAACTATCTGGATCAGATTTTAGGCAGCAATGGCTCTGTACAGAACGCCACTGACGGCATCAATAAAACGCTGAAGAAACTGTCTGACGATTACGATCGGGTAAACGCACAGATTACCGCCACTATGGCGCGCTACAAGACCCAGTTCACGAACCTGAATACGCTGGTCTCATCCATGACCCAGACGCAGAACTATCTGACGCAACAGTTCGCGAACATGAGCAGTTAACAGGAGTTAAATATGTACGCTAAATCGGGAACGCAGGCCTACGCACAGGTCGGTCTGGAAAGTGCCGTGTTAAGCGCCAGCCCACATCAGCTGGTGGTTTTATTGTTTGATGGCGCGCTCAGCGCCATGAAGAAAGCCACCATTCTGATGGATCAGGGCGACATTCCCGGTAAAGGCCAGGCGCTGTCGAAAGCCATTAATATCATTACTAATGGCTTACGCGCCGGGCTGAATCATGAAGCCGGTGGAGAGATTTCTGCTAATCTGGATAATCTTTACGAGTACATGACCCGCCGTCTGCTGGAAGCCAACCTGCACAACGATCCGGCAGCGATTGCGGAAGTCGAGCGCTTGCTGAGCAACATTGCCGACGCGTGGAAACAAATTGGTCCTCACGCCGTTCAGGAAGCGTAACCATGACTTCAGATAACGACCTGTTGCAGGGGTATCAGCGTTTGCTCAGCCTGAGTAATCAGATGTTGAAACAGGCGCGCCAGGGGCACTGGGATGATTTAGTGGCCAGTGAGGCAGCTTACGTAAGCAGCGTTACGCATGTAGCGCGCGGCCGTGATACCTCCGCCCTGCCTGCTGCGCTGCGTGTCCAGTTACGGCCCATGCTGAAGCAGGTGATGGACAATGAGCTTGAAATTAAGCAGTTGATGGCGACCCGCATGGAAGAGCTGCGTTCGCTGGTCCAGCAAACCACGCAGCAACAGAAAGTCACCAACGCTTATGGTCGTTTTTCCAGTCAGGTGCTTTATCCCAGCGATTTATAATCCTCTCTGTCAGGGAGACGCTGTTCTCCCTGGATTCTTACCGCCCCCGCCATGCTAAGCGTTTAATTACCCCCTTAAACTGAGCCTTATTACCGCCTTGAATGATGGCAACTGTGGCACATTTAACGCAGACCTTTTCAGCCTTGCCGGCTGTATTCTCTCTTTATAAGGCAACGACATGCTCGATATCGCGGATTTAAAAGTTTTTTTTCAGGAGCCTGAAATACAGCAGCTCATCGATGACACCTGGGATAAGGTCGGTGATGCTCTGGCACAGGCGCAGGCAGAATTACCGGCAGAGCTGGCCATGGCGCGCCGTGAACTCTCTTTCCATAGCCATGTAAAATGCCTGGGTTATCTTTGCTGGTTACTCGAGCATAATAATGTGGCGGGTGACATCATTGAAATCGGCGTATGGAAAGGGAAATCGACGGCTTTCATGAATGAGATTTGCCAGCATAAACGTCGCATTATCAGCATCGATCCCATGGAGCTGGCAAATCAGGAAAGTGAGCTGCGCTTTTATCACGAAAAGCTGTTTCCCCAGGTTAATCTCATCCGTGGCTACTCTGAATTAAGTATTGAGCGGGTGCAGGCCCTTAATCCGCGTACCGTATTACTGCATATTGACGGCGGACACGAAGGCCGCCATGTATTGCTCGATTTCCTGTTATATTCGCCCACCCTGGTGCAAGGCGGTTTTATCGTCTTTGACGATTATCGCGATCACCAGTATTCACCGCAGGTCGGTCCTGCTGTGGATTTATTACGCGCGGGTGGCTATTTTAATGGGTTCGATGTGATTGGCAGTTTGCCCGGCTTTGAAAACAGCTATTTATTGCAGAAGCGATAACCATTCCAGCCTGATGAAATGTCCTCTCCCGCAGCCGGGAGAGGAAGAAAAACATTTCAGCTCTGTTCCTTATTTCTCTGCCGTGACCGGCTTGAGAATCTGCGGCTCAATATCCTGAATCACCGCGTCGCCAGGGCGCTTTGCCACTTCGTCCAGCGCCTGCTGGCACTCGACGGTTGGGCGATCCACTTTACGCAGCGTCAGGCCATCGTAGTGCAGTTCACCGTTCTCCAGCGAGAGCGGCATCACGCGCGCCTGACGGTTAACGTTAACCCAGTCATCATCCAGGCGCGTCAGCTTGCCCGGTTTGGCAATCACCCGCTGCCACTGGCGGCAGTCAAGGGTAGCGCCATCAGCGCTGACGATCAGGCTGGCCATGGCCTCGCTGCTGATCAGCTTGCTCTGCGGTCCCATCGTCTGCCAGTTACCCTGCAGCTCCAGCGGTGCCGGGGTTTTTACCGCTTCGTCATAACTGTTGATTTGCGCACAGCCGCTCAGCGCCAGCGCGGCCAGTACCATCCACTTTTTCATCTTCGGTCCCTACACTCGCATCAATGGCGGCTACGTTATAATGTTTTCCCGGCGTGACGCAAGGTATCTGCGGTGGAATCCCCCTTCTCTTTCTCCGGCGCCCTCAAGCTGTTCAACTCTTCGCCGATAACCTGATGTGAAGTCTAAAGCACCTGCACCCATAACAATATTGACGACTTACTCACCCTGGTTTCGGAGAACGCTGTTATGCGATTGACCCTTCGCGCACGTCTGGCTGCGATTGTCAGCCTGCTGTGCCTGTTACTGATTATTGCTGCCGTCTGGGGAATTATCGGCCTGCGCGCTGCCGATCAGCGCGCGCAAAATGCCTATCAGAACGAGCAGCTCCCGCTGCAATACTCTTCACGCCTGTACCGCATGGTGCAGGAGCAATCCGCTACCCTGTTCGATGCGCTGCGCTACTGGACCGACAGCAGTGAAGTGGAAAAACGCCTGGCGCGCATTGCGCAGTACGGTCAGCAAATCAACGCCGATCGCCATACTTGGCAGCAGCTGGCGTTTGATGCGCAGACCAAACCGCTGAGCCAGCGCTTCCTGACCCATCTCGACGGCTGGCAGGGCGCGCTGCATGAAGCCGGTGAGCTGCTGAAAGGCGGTAACCCGTCCGCCGCACTGGTGGTCATTGAAACCCGCCTGCGCAGCGGCAGCCAGTTGCTGCAGCAGGACATTGACCAGCTGGATGCGCTGATGCGGCAGCATGCGCAGACGGCCTGGCAGCAGGGCAACCGCGACTACCTGCTGGCACGCAATAGCCTGATCGCCATCCTGCTGTTGGGACTGAGTCTGGCGCTGGTCTCCGGCTGGCTGCTGATCCGCTCGATTAACCGTTCCATCGCCCAGGCGCGCGAGCTGGCGGATGCCATTGCCGGCGGCGAGCTCAATCACCGTATCGGTACGGTAACGCGCGATGAGATGGGCGAACTGATGCAGGCGCTGCTGCGCATGGATGTGCGGCTGGCGGAGATCGTGCGCGAGGTGGGCGAAAGTGCCCATGCACTGAGCGATGCGGCACGCCAGATGGCGGATGGCAACGACGATCTGTCGGAGCGTACCCACGCGCAGGCCAGCTCGCTGGAGCAGACTGCCGCCAGTATGGAGCAGATGACCGCCACGGTGAAACACAACGCGGACAACGCCGCGCAGGCCAACGAGCTGGCAAGCGATGTGCGCCATCAGGCCGAGCGCGGCAGCGGTGTACTGCGCGACGCGGTGAGTGCGATGGAGGAGATTGAGTCCTCCAGCAAGCGCATCGCGGATATCAACCGCGTAATTGATGAAATCGCCTTCCAGACCAACCTGCTGGCACTGAATGCGGCGGTAGAAGCGGCGCGCGCCGGGGAGCAGGGGCGTGGCTTTGCGGTGGTGGCGTCAGAGGTGCGACAGCTGGCGCAGCGTTCGGCCGGTGCCGCACAGGAGATCAAGGCGCTGATCGATGCCAGCGTAGGTAAAGTCGAAGCCGGCAGCGCGCTGGTGCAGCGATCTGGCGAGATGCTCAACGACATCAATCACGGCGTGGCGCGCATGGTGGATATCGTCGGCGAGATCGCCGTGGCCAGCCGCCAGCAATCCAGCGGTATTGAGCAGGTGAACACCGCAGTAATCCAGATGGACGGTGCCACCCAGCAGAATGCATCGCTGGTGCAGCAGGCCAGCGCGGCCAGCCAGACGGTGAGCCAGCATGCCGGATTGCTGGTGGAAAAAATGGCATTCTTCCGCCTGCAGCAGCCATAAGGAGCCGCCATGAAGCGTACCATAATCGCGCTGCTGGCCGCGCTGCCGCTGCTCAGCCAGGCCGCCACCACGCTCAATATCGCCACCATTGCCAATGGTGACATGACTATCATGCAGCAGCTGTCGAGCCGTTACGAACAGCAGCATCCGGACGTGAAACTGCAGTGGCACGTGATGGATGATGGCGCCCTGCGCCAGGCGGTGCTGGCAGCCATGAACAGCGGTGACGCAAAATTTGATGTGATTACCGTGGGTACCTATGAAGCGCCGCTGTGGGGTAAAAAAGGCTGGCTGGCGCCGCTCAACAACCTGCCGCCAGAGTATGACAGCGACGATCTGCTGACGCCGGTGCGCAAAGCACTGTCCTGGCAGCAAACGCTGTACGCGTTACCGTTTTACGGGGAAAGCAGCATGACCTATTACCGCAAAGATCTGTTTGCGGCGAAAGGGCTAACCATGCCGGACGATCCCGACTGGACCGACATCAAAAATTTCGCGGCGAAACTCACCGATCCTCAGCACGGAATCTATGGCCTGTGCCTGCGCGGCCAGCCCGGCTGGGGCGATAACGTGGCCCTGCTCACCACCATGGCCAACGCCTATGGTGCGCAGTGGTTTGACGATCGCTGGCAGCCGGCGCTAAATTCGCCAGAGTGGCATGAGGTATTGACCGATTATCTGGCGATGGTGAAACAGGACGGTCCGCCGGATACGGCCAGCAATAGCTTTGGCCAGATCCTGCGTCTTACCGCACAGGGAAAATGCGCGATGTGGATCGACAGTACCGTCGCCGCCGGCCTGCTGATTAACCCGCAGATTTCGCTGGTGGCGGACAAGCTGGCGTTTGCGCCGGCGCCGGGCGGCATTACGCGCAACGGCTCGCACTGGCTGTGGTCGTGGGCGCTGGCGGTCCCGGCTAACTCACCGCAGCGCGCCGCCGCCGTGGACTTCATCAGTTGGGCGACCTCGCGGCAGTATATTCAGCAGGTCGCAGATACCGTCGGCTGGGGAGCTGTGCCACCCGGCAGCCGCAACTCCACCTACCAGCAGCCAAACTACCAGCGCCTGGCGCCTTACGCCGCTCAGGTGCGCAGCGCGATTGAATCTGCCACCGTCGATCAACCGACATTGAACACCGTACCTTACACCGGTGTGCAGTACGTCAGTATTGCTGGCTTTGATCAGATGGGTAACGCCGTCGGGCAAAATCTGGCGGCGCTGCTGCAGGGCAAGCTGACGGTGGACCAAACGCTGGAAAAAAATCAGCAGGACGTGACGCGCCTGCAGGCCGCACAGCAGTAAACATTCGGGGTTCCTGACAAGTCGCCGTGTGCGGGTTACACTAACGCGCAATTTGACCGGCAGGAACCCCCGAATGAAAACCCCTGAAGAGTATTACGCCCTGGCCCGCAGCCTATTTTTCACCGCCCACCCTGATTTTCAGTCCGCGCTGGATGAACTGAGTGAGAGTGATGCGCGCGCCGCCAATATGTCCCTGCGTGAACTGCGCGCGTGGCACGCCGAGCGCATTTATGCCGCGTTTCTGCGTCAGAAGAAGCTCGACGGCATGCTGTTCTCCATCCAGCTGGCGGAACCGGATAAAGCGGTTGCTGCACAAGCAATTGAAACCTATCTGAAATCTCACGCAGAAGCGCTGGGTATGACGTGGGAAGAGTTCTGTATTAAGAACGAGTTATAAGCGATGCATTGATAAAAAGGCGATCGGAGAGAAATTTCCGGGGAAAAAGTTGTACAACATGAGAAAAGTTGTATAACTTAATACTCACGACGACTGTCGTCGATTGTCCTTGAACGAAAGGTGCTATTGCACCGCCTCTGGAGGTGTTGCTGGATTTCCACCTCCAGAGGTTCGATTTTTTGCGTGCGCCCTCTGCTTTTGCCCGCTTTATTCCCCTGTCGTTGCATCTTTACGCCGCGCTGTTTCACCCGTATGAAAATAATTGCCGCCCTGCCGCTTGTCACTGGTTTTATTTACAGTAATATGACGCTCCCACTTTGATTACTGGAATGCCCTGATGTTTGTGGAGCTGATTTACGACAAGCGCAACGTAGCCGGATTACCGGGCGCGCGCGAAATGATTTTGCAGGAGCTGGAGAAACGCGTGCAGCGCGTCTTTCCGGATCTGGAGGTGCGGGTTAAGCCGATGGAGCGTAACGCCATCGAAACCGATATGAGTAAAAACGACAAGGCGACGATTGCGCGTATTGTTGAAGAGATGTTCGATGAAGCCGAGATGTGGCTGGTGGCCGATTAGGCCACCAGCAGCCGCGCTTAACTTTCCTGCTCGCTGTGATTGATGGCGATTTCCAGATCCTGAATCGCCTGATCGATATCATCCAGCAGCTGTCCCTGCTTGTTGATCAGCGTATCAAAACGCGTGGCGTACTCTTTATCCTTATACTCCCCAGCATCAAAGGCCAGCCAGTGGCTGGAAAGCGTCTCAGTGTTGGTCTGCGCATAGTGACGCATCTCTTTTAGCTGTGAGGTGACATCACGCAGGTAGTCAGTTTTGGTTTTGATTGCCTCTGTATCACTCATGCTATTTTCCTTTTTGCTGATAAAGCCAGTTAAAATAACGCCTGAGCAATTAAAGTTAGCAGATAATAGCGAAGCCGCCTGCAGAATTATCTTAACTTAGTCTCCATTCGTGGCTGATTGCGATGAATTGACGTCAGATTTAGCGCTTTTCTTCCGCTACAGACTGTTGCCTTCGCACCTATAATGGCACACCAGCCCCGATCATCCGGAGAATGCATTGTGTCGACTGAACCTTTCAATCCTGGTTATTACACCGAACATGAGCTGAACAGCTTCGGCTTCAAACACGTCGGCAAGCAGGTCATGGTGGCAAAAAACTGCACCATTATTGGCCTGCACAATATCACTCTTGGCGATCACGTGCGCATCGACGGATTCTCGACCCTCGTGGCTGCCGGCGATGGGTATCTGACGCTTGGCTCCTACATTCATATTGGCGGTTACTGCGCCGTACTGGCAGGTGCCGGTGTGGAAATGGCGGATTTCTCGGGGCTTTCGCAGGGCGTAAAAATCTACTCGAAAAGTGATGATTACAGTGGGGAATTCATGACCAATCCCACCGTGCCTGCCCACCTGACCGGCGTCACCTCGGGGAAAGTGGTGCTGGGCCGACATGTTATCGTCGGTTCGCAATCCATTATTATGCCAGGCCTTACGCTGGCAGAGGGAACCGCAGTAGGCGCCAATTCACTGATAACGCGCGATACCGAAGCGTGGTCGATCTACTTCGGCTCGCCCGCTAAAAAGATTAACAGCCGGCAGCGAAACCCACTGGAACTGGAAAAGCAGATCACGCGAGCGAACGGGTGATCAGGGCATCCCTGCCCGCCTGAATTACAGATACTTCTTCGCCAGCGCAATCAGTTCATCCTTTGCGGCGCTGCCCAGCTTCAGCACGCCCTGTTCAACAAAGCTGAAGGCCTGGACAAAGTCCTTCACCCCGGCGCTGATATCCTGCGCCACCGCATCGCTGGCGGCAGTAGCAGTAACTGGCGCGTCGGGGGCAACAACCGGTGCGGCGGCCTGCGCGTTGCGCACACCAGGCGTGGCGGCCGCTGAGGCGCCTGCGCTGGCCGAGCCGTTCGCCAGCGTATCCTGCGTTGCCAGCTGCTGATCGAGATCGACCGGCGCATCCGCATGAAACGGTTGCTCAGCGCTGGCGGGCGCTGCCGGTTGCGCAGCTGGCGTTGCGGCTGCCGGCGGCGTTGCTGGCTGGGCAACGCTGTCAGCTGCGCTGTCAGCGGCAGCCGGCGCGCTGGCCGTTTCGTTGGCAAAACTCTCCAGCGGTGACAATGCCTGTTGCGCCGCAGCGCTGGTTGGGTTGATGACAGTTTGATCGCTCATAATTTTCTCCTTATTGCTAAATAAAGACCGCAGTTGCTGCAAACGGACTGCGATCCGCTCGGTAATACGCATCTGGTCCTCCTTAGCGCCGCGGCTGTGGCGCGGTTTGCTGCCCGGCCGGCGGCGTGGAGGGTGTTGAGGTGTGGCTGGCGCTGCGCGGCGGCTGAGCATCCAGCTTTTTCTGCAGCTCGACCAGCTGGCTGGTCAGTTCGGCGACCTTTGCTTCGCGTCGATCGGAGATCGCCCGGTACTGCTGGCGAATCTCCTCCACGCGCCGGTTGGCGTCGTTATTGACGTAAAGAAACAGAATGGTCATCGCCACACACAGCAGCGATAACAGCATCAGCAGGCCACCCAGCATCAAATGACGGCGGTGGCTTCGCACCAGCAGTTCACTGTTTATCTGCACCATCGCGGTTCTCCTCCAGAGTGGTAATCAATTGATTAATCTGGCTGCGAAACTTATCGCTGTGCTCGGCTTCGGTGGTCGCCAGCAGGATACCGAGTGCGTTCTTGATCAAACGCAGATCGGTCTCCAGCGATGAGATACGCCGCAGGTTTTTGTCGTGACGGATACGCAGTTCATCGTTTTCCTGGCGCATCAGCGCATGGCTCTCCTTGAGAAGCAGCACCTGCTCTTTGTAGCTGGTGATGATCTCGCCGCCCGCGCGATTGCTGGTGACGATTGACGCGATCCCCGCCATCAGGGGTTTCCAGAACACCGCTGCCGCGCCACCGCCAAGCAGCAGTGCGCCTACGCTGGTGACCAAACTACTCTCCATGCCCTACCTCTCTCACCTGGCGAGGGTTAGCCGGACACCCCGCTGACCTCCCTCGCCAGTATCACGGCCAGCGGCATATTTAAGTTTACTTTAAATAATGATTTTAAGTATACTTAATTCAAGACTGGAGGAGTTGTCAAGATGATGAAAAAAGAATCTGGTGGTGAGCGCATTCGCCAGCGCCGTAAGGCACTGAAATTAACGCAGCAGGCGCTGGCCAATGGCATTGGCGTGTCGCACGTTGCGGTTTCGCAGTGGGAGAAAGAAGAGACGGTGCCGCGTGGTGAGCATCTGCTGCGGCTGGCGGAGTTGTTGCAGTGTAGCGCGGCGTGGATTATTGATGGCGACGGCCAGCCGTTTGCCAGTACGCACGCTTCCCCCGCTCTCACTGCCGTGCCGCTGGTCACGCTGGTGCAGGCCGCGGACTGGCTGAATGAGCAGCGACTGCAGTGGCAGCAGCAGGCTGTCCGCTTTCTTTACAGTGACGAAGCGCTGAGCGACAGTGCGCTGGCCGTTACGCTGGAAGATGACGCCATGAACCCGGCTTATCGCGCCGGCGACCGGTTGATTTTTGATCCGCAACGCGTGCCCCAGCCGGGCGATGTGGTGCTGGCGCGGGTAGACGACGTCGCGATGGTGCGAATTATTCGGATGCACGACGAGCAAATTTTCTCGTTACGGCCGCTGAACGAAGATTTTCCCGTGCAGCAGAGTCAAAAAAATACGCTGGAACTGATTGGCACGCTGGTGGAAATGCGGCGGCGCGGCAGCCGCTGAAGCAGCAAAAAACCCGCCACGCGGCGGGTTAAATCCAACAAAAGACTACGGCAAAAATCACAATGTGTCGGTGAGATGATCAACGACCACCCTTCCCTCGAGATCGGTTTGCGTTATACGGTAACTGACGCGGTAAGAGCGGCGGTTACTCAGTTTATCGAACAGCGCCACGCTGCCCTTGTGCTCACCGTTGGCACCGACAATATGCCATTCGGTGACATCTTCCTGTCCCCGGTTATGCAGGCGTAACAAGCTCTGCTCAACTAAACGATCGCTTTCATCAATCTTCAAATAATCACGCAACATCTTTATCACCTCCGGTTAACCCGGCTAACGATACGCTTTTCATTTATCCTTTCAATCGAATTTATTTATCGTTCACGCCGCTGACCAGCGGTTGAGTAAAAATTTCACCCAACGCGCCCCGCCAACCGCTTCGGTTAAGTGGAATTTAATAAAATAGTTAACGATCACGCGTCTCAGCGCTGGACAGATCCTGCCGTCTGGCTGTTAATGTAAGGCAAAATAACGATAGCGCCGGACAATCTCATGCTGACTACCATCCTTTATCGCAGCCACCTCTACGATCACGTTCCCATCAAAACGCTGGAGGATATGGTTGGCAAAGCCAATAAGAAAAACGAAGTTTCAGATGTCACCGGCATTCTGTTGTTTGATGGACGACATTTCTTCCAGCTGCTTGAAGGGCCCGATCAGGCCGTTCAGGGTATTTACGACCGTATCTGCCACGACGCCCGCCATCACAATCTGGTTGAGCTGATGCATGACTTCGCGCCAGCCCGGCGCTTTGGTAACGTCGGTATGGAGCTGTTTGACCTGCGCGAGCATGATAAATCCAGCGTGCTACAGGCGGTGCTGGATAAAGGCACTTCGCGTTACCAGCTCACCTATGACGACCGTGCACTGCAGTTCCTGCGCACCTTCGTTGAGGCGCGGGAAAAAGAGAACTATTTCGAGATCCCACCGGCCAATACCTGGGAATTTATTACTGATGCGGAAAGCCAGCGTCAGCTGGAGAGTCTGCAACACTATGTGCAGGATTGCCGGTTTGCGTTTCAGCCGATTGTCGATCCCTTTTCGCGGCGTATTACGGCCTATGAAGCACTGATTCGCACGCCGGACGGCGGTTCACCACAGGAGTACTTCTCCGCGTTTGGCGGCGATGCGATTTACCACGCCGATATTCAGTCCAAAAGTCTGGCCTTCAACCTGGCGAAAAATCTCGGCCTCGGCGAGCAGACGCTGACCATCAATCTGCTGCCAATGTCACTGGTCACCGTCCCGAATGCGGTGGATTTCCTGCTGCAGGAAATCGCGGTTAACGGTCTGGTACCGGAGCAGATCGTGGTGGAAGTGACGGAGAATGAAATCATCTCGCGTGCCGAAGAGTTTACGGCAGAGGTAAGAAAACTTAAGGCGGCGGGTATCAGCCTGGCGCTGGATGACTTTGGTGCCGGGTTTGCGGGTTTGTCGCTGCTGTCTAAATTCCAGCCGGATAAGATCAAAATCGATCGGGAAATCATTAGTGACGTGCACAAAAGCGGTCCAAAACAGGCGATTGTGCATGCCATCATTAAGTGCTGCGCTTCGCTGGAGATCGCGGTGATTGCTGAAGGCGTGGAGAAAGCCGAGGAGTGGATGTGGCTGGAAGCGGTTGGTGTCAGTCAGTTCCAGGGCTATCTGTTTGCCCGTCCACAGTTTAATGGTTTTCCGGCAGTGGCCTGGCCGGAGATCAAGTAACTGCACACGCTGACCGCCGTCATTACGGCGGTCACGCGCTTAACACTCAGTCTCGCGTGCCGGTTCCTCCAGCCGTTCACTGAGCACCACGTATTTCATCAGCTCAAACGTGCGCTGCGTCATTGGCACCGCGCTGCACGGGCGAAACCAGCCAAACTGCTTCTGGTACAGCCACACTTCCGGATAGCGCTCGCCATCTTTAATCCAGTAATAACCATCATTCATAGGTTTGCCCAGCGGCCTGCGCCGCGAATCAGACATTCATGCGTGCCTGATAAAGTGATACGCCCTCTGGCGTAATGAGTAACCCTGCTTGCATGAAAGCTTACTCCAGCTAATTACTGTAGCAGATAAGAGAAGCGACCGGGCACTTAACGCTGGGCTTATTCAGGTAATAAACGAGGCGGTAAAAGAATAAATGCCCCTAAGCTAAGGGGCGAAGCAGACAGGCAAGCTAACATCCGTGTTACGGCAATGGAGTGGAGAACAGCAGACACAAGAATTCAGGAGGCAATATCGTCAGGGGTACGCTGAACAATAAGTTCCAGTGCCTGGCGATAAATATCCAGCTGAACCACGTCATGTTCAGACTCTAATCGCTCCAGCAGCGCCAGAATAATATCTTTATTGCTCACACGCAGTTTCACCGCTGCCAGCTGCTTATAAATCAGCGCAATGATCTCTTTTTCACTGGCATATTCTGAATCCGCGTGCTGGAAATATTCTGACAGGTGAGACTCTGTTGACGCCAATGCATTCTGTTCCATAACAAGCCTCATCGGGTGAGCTGCAGTGCAAACTGCAGTGATTAATCGGTTACTCAGGTTAAATTTTTGAATCAGCACAGGTAAAAAAGCAGCCTCTGAAAGTGGAAATCCACAACACCTTCAGAGGCGATGCAAAGCATCATTCGTTACGTGTGACTGACTGCCACAACCGAGAAGTTATACAAAGATGGAAAACTTGTACAACAATTCCGTTAGCATTTCGTGTGGTCAGAGGAGGTCTGCACAACAATTTCGCCATTCTCTCCAACAATAAATCGCCATTTTCACAGGAAAAATCATGCAGTTAACCTGAATAAAATATCACACCCTGTGCTAACCCCCTCTTTCTGCTCAACAAAATTTTTTTCTCCTCTCGCTGACTCGCACACTTCTATACAGCCCCCATAAACTTGTACAACTTTGCAAAACTGTACAATTTAGCCGTTCTGTGTGTAGAGTGTGAAAACGATTACGGTCGCCAGAAACGGCCAGCGATCAGCTGAAATTCATCACAATAAAACCCCTGCTGGAGAGAGAGATGAAACAACACGAAACCAATAAGGAGCGTAAAAACGAGGGCGAGGTGCACAAAGGTTTACCGGAAGCCGCACCGCATGCAGGTAACGCTTATGAAGAGGACGACCATCCAGCCCAGGATGACGCTCGTGAGCACGGTGAAATCCCGCGTACGCGCGATGACAGTCAGGATGACAAAAAAGATCCTTATCAGGATCAGTAAATTGCCTTCGATGATATCTGGACCGACCCACCGGATGTTATTTTCGCGGCCGCTGACTACTGGCGTTAATAAGCGAAGCGGCAACCAAGATTGATCATTGAGTTTAATTAAGACATTATTTTGCGGAAATTAGAGAAGGCGTGCCTTCATTCATTTCTGGAGAGCACTAATGGAAACGGGTTTTTACTGGGTAGGCAGCAGCACAACTGAGCCTGAGGTATGGTACTGGGATGCTGGACGCGGATTTTATCGCCCGATGGAGCCAATACCGCTTTCTCTGCCTCGTTTTAAATCTGCCGGTTTTAAACTCCTGAGTGGCAAACTGACGCCACCGGAAGAGTCACACTCTGCTTAAGTTTTCGTCTGCAGGTGAGAATATTGTCAGTTACGCTGTTAAGCGCAGCGTAGCTGAACTATATTCCTGTGAGGAGGACATGATAATGCAGGAAGGATTTTATTGGGTACAGCGCGGCGATGAAGAACCCGAAATCTGGTTTTTCTCTATCCGTCAAGACGGTGCCTGGTTTGAACCCACCAAAAACGATGCCATCAGTCAGCAACGTTTTGCTGAACAAGGCTACAGGGCGATCAGCGAGAAATTGTCACTGTCCTGACCCTGACGAAACCGCCTCTTTCAGGCGGTTTTTTATTGCGCGCCGCTAAACCTGCATGCTCATGATCTCGCTGTAGGCATTGACCAGCTTGTTACGCACCTGAATTCCCATCTGCATCGAAATCGACGATTTCTGCAGATCGACCATCACATCATTCAACTGGATGCCCGGTTTACCCAGCTCAAAATCCTGCGCCTGACTGCGCGCAGCGGTCTGGGTGGCGCTGATTTTATCCAGCGCGGCTTTCATGGTGGCACCAAAATCGAGCTGACTGGCGGACTCGGTCGGTTTGCCACTGGCCTGCAGTGACGTCAGCTGCAGCTGCTGCAGTACGCCATCAATTGCCTGAATTGACATTGCCTGTACCTCATAGATGAAGGGTTCTTTTTTTCACGGAGGAAAAGTTAACACACTGTCAATAGGACAAAGGCGCTAAATGACTGCAAAAAACCCGGCTTATCCAGCCATCGAAGTGACACGATTCATCAAATAATGCCAGGCATTAGATTGGAATTTCATTTTTTCCCCTCCCCCGTCGGCCAGCAACACGGCATCAACGGGCGGGGATGCGTATCAGGGAGTCAGTTTTGTCACCTACATACACCCGGTCAATTATGTCAGGCAGGAATTGGTCATGAATGCGAGTGCAGCCGCCACACAGGATACAGCAAAGAAAGGCTTTAATGACCTTCTCGCCCGCCTGCGCGCAAATCCGCGTATTCCATTAATCGTTGCTGCCGCGGCCGCTATCGCCGTGGTTCTGGCGCTGGTGCTGTGGGCCAAAGCGCCCGACTATCGCGTTCTCTATAACAACCTCTCTGATGAGGATGGCGGCGCGATTGTTACCCAGCTCACCCAGATGAACATCCCTTACCAGTTCGCTGAAAACGGCGGCGCCCTGATGGTGCCCGCCGATAAAGTGCATGAGCTGCGTCTGCGCCTTGCCCAGCAGGGACTGCCGAAAGGGGGTTCGGTAGGCTTTGAGCTGATGGATAAAGAGAAGTTTGGTATCAGCCAGTTCAGTGAGCAGATTAACTACCAGCGTGCGCTGGAAGGTGAGCTGGCGCGCACCATCGAAACGCTCGGACCGGTGAAGAGCGCGCGCGTGCATCTGGCGATGCCAAAACCGACGCTGTTCGTGCGCGAGCAAAAATCCCCGTCTGCCTCAGTAACGCTGAACCTGCAACCGGGCCGTGCGCTGGATGAGGGCCAGATTCAGGCGATTCAGCACATGGTCTCCAGCAGCGTTGCCGGTCTGCCACCAGGCAATGTAACCGTGGTCGATCAGGCGGGTCGCCTGCTGACGCGCTCCGACAGCGAAGGCCGCGATCTTAATGATGCCCAGCTGAAATATGCCTCCGAAGTGGAAGCACGCTATCAGCAGCGCATTGAAGCCATTCTGAATCCGATTCTCGGTCAGGGTAATGTGCATGCGCAGGTGACCGCGCAGATTAACTTTGACCGCAGCGAGCAGACGGACGAGAAGTATCAGCCGAACGCGAACCCGAATAACTCGGCGATTCGCTCACGCCAGACCAGCACCAACGATCAGAACGGCAGTCCGTATCCGGGCGGCGTACCGGGCGCGCTGTCGAATCAGCCTGCGCCGGCCAATACCGCGCCGGTCACCAACCCGCAGCAGCAGAACAATAACAACGCTAACGGTCAGCAGAACAACAACGCGCAGAATGCCGGCACCTCGACCAGCACCGCGCAGAGCAGCGGCCCGAGCAGCTCCAGCCGCAACGATACGGTGAACTACGAGCTGGATCGCACCATTCGTCACACCAAACTCAACGTCGGTGACGTGCAGCGCCTGTCGGTCGCCGTGGTGGTCAACTACCGCGATGACGGCAAAGGCAAAGCGGTGGCGCTGAACGATCAGCAGATCAAGCAGATTGAAGATTTGACTCGCGAAGCGATGGGCTATTCGCAAACGCGTGGCGACAGCGTCAACGTGGTGAACTCGCAGTTCAACACCACCGAGCCAACCGGCGGCGACCTGCCCTTCTGGCAGCAGCAGTCGTTCTTTGATCAGTTGATGACCGCCGGTCGCTGGCTGCTGGTGGCACTGGTTGCCTTCATCCTCTACCGCAAAATGGTGCGTCCGCAGCTGCTGCGTAAACGTGAAGCCGAGAAAGCCGCCGCCGAAGCCGCCGCTGCCCGTGCTGCCGCGCGTGAGGAAGAAGCCGCTTACAGCGTCCAGATCAATAAAGACGAGCTGGACCAGGAGCGCAAATCTAACAACCGCATGAGCGCCGAGGTGATGAGCCAGCGCATCCGCGATATGTCTGAAAACGATCCGCGCGTTGTGGCGCTGGTTATCCGCGAATGGATGAGTAACGAACTATGAGTCTGACCGGTACTGAAAAGAGCGCCATTCTGATGATGACCATTGGCGAAGAGCGTGCGGCGGAGGTGTTTAAACATCTCAACCAGCGTGAGGTGCAGCACCTCAGCGCCGCGATGGCCAGCATGAAACAGATTTCGCACAAGCAGCTGACCGAAGTGCTGCGCGAGTTCGAAACCGATGCCGAACAGTTTGCTGCGCTGAGCCTCAACTCCAACGACTACCTGCGTTCGGTGTTGATCAAGGCGCTGGGCGAAGAGCGCGCCTCCAGCCTGCTGGAAGATATCCTCGAAACGCGCGAAACCACCAGCGGCATGGAAACCCTCAACTTTATGGAACCGCAGGCGGCGGCGGATCTGATCCGCGACGAGCACCCGCAGATTATCGCCACCATTCTGGTGCACCTGAAGCGCGGCCAGGCGGCGGATATTCTGGCGCTGTTCGACGAGCGTCTGCGCCACGATGTGATGCTGCGTATCGCCACCTTCGGTGGTGTACAGCCGGCGGCGCTGGCGGAGCTGACCGAAGTGCTCAACGGCCTGCTGGATGGCACCAACCTCAAGCGCGCGAAGATGGGCGGCGTGAGAACCGCAGCGGAAATCATCAACCTGATGAAAACCCAGCAGGAAGAAGCGGTTATCGAAGCAGTACGCGACTTCGATGGCGAGCTGGCGCAGAAGATTATCGACGAGATGTTCCTGTTCGAAAATCTGGTGGAAGTGGACGACCGCAGCATCCAGCGCCTGCTGCAGGAAGTGGAGTCCGAGCAGCTGCTGATTGCCCTGAAAGGGGCCGAGCAGCCGCTGCGCGAGAAATTCCTCAAAAACATGTCGGCGCGCGCCGCCGATATCCTGCGCGACGACCTCGCCAACCGTGGCCCGGTGCGTATGTCCGCGGTGGAGAACGAACAGAAAGCGATCCTGCTTATCGTGCGCCGTCTGGCGGAAGCAGGCGAGATGGTAATTGGTGGTGGCGAGGAAACCTATGTCTGATGCCTTTTCCGCCCGTGCATGGCAGCGCTGGCAGCCTGATGATTTAGGCGCGCCGCAGCCGCCTGAGCCTGAACTGCTGCTGGCAGAGGAGCCGGACAGCGACCTCGTGCTGAGCGAGGAAGATGAACAGCAGCAGCAGCTGGAACGTCTGCAGCAGCAGATGCGTAAAGATGCGCAGACGCAGGGCTACAGCGAAGGTTATCAGAAAGGCTTCGCCGAAGCGCAGCAAAACGGCTATGACGCCGGGTTCCAGCAGGGACTGGCCGATGCCCAGCAGCAGCAGGCTCCGTTACAGGCGCGTATGCAGCAGCTGGTCACCGAGTTCCATCACACGCTGGAAGCGCTGGATAGCGTGATTGCGTCGCGCCTGATGCAGCTGGCGCTGGAAGCGGCGCGCACGGTGATTGGCCAGGCGACGCAGGTGGATGGCAGCGCCCTGCTGCGCCAGATCCAGCAGCTGATTCAGCAGGAGCCAATGTTCAGCGGCAAACCGCAGCTGCGCGTGCACCCGGACGATCTGCAGCGCGTTGAGCAGACGCTGGGCCCCACGCTCGATTTACACGGCTGGCGGTTGCTGGCCGACAGTTCGCTGCATCCCGGCGGCTGTAAACTCAGCGCCGAAGACGGCGATCTGGATGCCAGCGTCGCCACGCGCTGGCAGGAGCTGTGCCGTCTGGCGGCACCGGGAGCATTCTGATGACGTCACGCCTTTCGCGCTGGCTGGGCGCGCTCGACAGTTTTGAAGATCGCATTAGTCAGGTGCAGACGGTGCGCCGTTACGGCCGCCTGACGCGCGCCACCGGTCTGGTGCTGGAAGCCACCGGCCTGCAGCTGCCGCTGGGCGCCACCTGCATTATTGAGCGCCACGACAACGGCACAATTACCGAAGTGGAAAGCGAAGTGGTCGGCTTCAACGGCCAGAAACTGTTTCTGATGCCGCTGGAAGAGGTCGACGGCATTCTGCCCGGCGCGCGCGTGTATGCCCGCGTGCACGGCGATCACAGCGGTAAACAGCTGCTGCTGGGGCCTGAGTTACTTGGCCGCGTGCTGGACGGCAGCGGCAAACCGCTGGATGGCCTGCCCGCGCCGGAAACCGGCTACCGCGCGCCGCTGATCACCGCGCCGTTCAACCCGCTGCAGCGTACGCCGATCCACGATGTGCTGGATACCGGCGTGCGGGCGATCAACGCCCTGCTCACCGTGGGTCGCGGCCAGCGTATGGGGCTGTTTGCCGGCTCCGGCGTGGGGAAATCGGTGCTGCTCGGCATGATGGCGCGTTACACCAAAGCCGACGTCATCGTGGTGGGCCTGATTGGTGAACGTGGCCGCGAAGTTAAAGAGTTTATCGAGAACATTCTTGGCGCCGAAGGGCGCGCGCGCTCGGTGGTGATCGCCGCGCCGGCCGACGTTTCGCCGCTGTTGCGTATGCAGGGGGCCGCTTATGCCACGCGCATCGCCGAAGATTTCCGCGATCGCGGTCAGCACGTGCTGCTGATTATGGACTCCCTCACCCGCTACGCCATGGCGCAGCGTGAGATCGCGCTGGCAATCGGCGAGCCGCCGGCCACCAAAGGCTATCCGCCATCGGTGTTCGCGAAGCTGCCGGCGCTGGTAGAACGCGCCGGCAACGGCATTCACGGCGGCGGTTCAATCACCGCGTTCTATACCGTACTGACCGAAGGCGACGACCAGCAGGACCCGATTGCCGACTCGGCGCGCGCTATTCTTGACGGCCACATTGTGCTGTCGCGTCGCCTGGCGGAGGCCGGTCACTATCCGGCCATTGATATTGAAGCGTCGATCAGCCGTGCCATGACCGCGCTGATTGATGAAACCCACTATGCGCGCGCGCGCCAGTTCAAGCAGTTGCTCGCCAGCTTTCAGCGTAACCGCGATCTGGTGAGCGTCGGCGCTTATGCCGCAGGCAGCGATCCGATGCTGGACCGGGCCATTAAGCTCTATCCGCAGATGGAAGCTTTCCTGCAGCAGGGCATTTTTGAACGCAGCGATTATGACGATGCCTGTTTGCACCTGCAGGCGATGTTCGGCTAACGCCGCCCGACTTGAGGTAACGCGATGAAGACAGCCAATGCGATTGATACGCTGCGCGACCTGGCGGAGCAGGATCTGGAACAGGCGGTGATCCACCTCGGCGACATGCGTCGCGGTCAGCAGCAGGCCGATCAGCAGCTCAGCATGCTGCTCGATTACCAGGATGAGTACCGTAATAAGCTCAATCAGGATATGTCCGGCGGCATCGCCAGCACGCGCTGGAGCAATTATCACCAGTTTATTCAGACGCTGGAAAAAGCCATCGAACAGCATCGCCAGCAGCTTAATCAGTGGAACCAGCGGCTGGAACAGGCGCTGAGCAACTGGCGTGAAAAGCATAAGAAGCTGAATGCCTATCAGACGCTGATTACCCGCGCGGAAGAGAACGCATTACGACAGGAAAGCCGTCTCGATCAGAAACGGATGGATGAATTTGCCCAACGGGCCGCATTGAGGAAAGGCGAATGAACACGCTGCCAACACTGCTGACACAGCTTGCCAAAACCGGCAAAGCGCAACCTTCAGCGGCAGTGGACAATCTGTCCGCTGCTGACACCCTGCCGCAGGGATTTATTACCGAGCTGGGCAACCGCCTGCTGACGCTGGTTAAGCAGCAGGGAAATGGCGCGCAATCCGCTGATCTGGCGGCAGAAATTGACGCGAAAAACGTCACAAAAGCGTCATTAAGCGCCCTGCTGCAGGCACTGGACAAACCAGAGGCGTTAAACGCACTTTTACAGCCGGAAAACACTAAAGCCGGACTGAAATCAGCCGATGATAATGACAAGCGCGCAGCAAGTTCGTTAACTGCCAGCGACTTACAGAATGTGCAGGCGCTGTTTGCCATGTTGCCAGCGGTGGTCGAAAACCGCAGCAGCCCGCCAGCGGATAACAGCACCGCGCTGGAAACCCAGGGTGAGGCGCGCACCAGTTTAAACGCTGCGTTACTTAACAGTTCGCTGCAAAGTGCGCTGAAAGAGGAACAGGCGAAGCCGGATAGCCCGCCATCTAAAGGCGGCGATGCGCTGACCAGCCTGACCGGTGTCAGCCATAGCCCGGTGCAGAGCGCGGCCGCCAGTGGCACGCCGGCCAGCAACAGCGGTATGACGCTGGATGAGAGTTTTCAGCAGGTGCTGAGCACGCTGAGCAAACCGGAAGAGCGGCGCGAGATGCTCAGCAGCCATGACAGCAGCGCGCCGGCCATCAGCAGCCCGCTGAGCAGTACCAGTCCGCTGGTCAGCACCACGGCCAGCACCAGCAGCGCGCCTTCCACGCCGATGCTGAATGCGCAGCTGGGCAGCAACGAGTGGCAGCAGGCGCTGAGCCAGCAGATTGTGATGTTCAGCCGTAACGGCCAGCAGAACGCCGAGTTACGTCTGCATCCGGAAGACCTTGGCGCGATACAGATCAGCCTGACGCTGGATAAAGATCAGGCACAGTTAACAATGGTTTCCAGCCACAGCCATGTGAGGGCCGCGCTGGAAGCGGCGCTCCCACAGCTGCGTACGGCGCTGGCGGAGAGCGGCATTAACCTGGGACAGAGTAACGTCAACAGCGACGCCTTCGCACAGGGCCAGAGTTATCAGGGCCAGCAGGAAGGACGTCGCGACGGCCAGTACGGCAGCTTTACCCTCTCCCAGGACAGTGACAACGAGATAACGCCTATTGCCGTCCCGGCAGCCCTCCAGGCGCGCGCGACCGGCAACGGCGCTGTCGATATCTTTGCCTGACAGCGACTAAACGCTGAAGGTAAGCGTAAAACCCGCGTCTTTTCTTCCCATTGTTTGACTTAAGACGCGGGATAATCTGTCCAGGTAAGCCGAGAGGCTTGCCCATAATTCACAGGAAGTAACTGCAAACATGTCTGATAACGCGAAAGCTAAAGGCCGCAAACGTTCATTACTAATTCCGGTGTTACTGATTGTAACGCTGGCCGCTTGCAGCGTGGCAGGCTATGCAGTCTGGCGAATGATGAATAAACACGAGGGTGACAAGCCGGAGGCTGCCAAAGTGGAGCCGCCGCCCGCCCCGGTATTTTTTGCAATGGATACGTTTACGGTTAACCTGGTCAATCCCGACAACGATCCCGATCGCGTGCTGTACGTAGGCTTTACCCTGCGTCTGCCGGATGAGGATACCCGTCGTCGGCTGAATGACTACCTGCCTGAGGTGCGCAGCCGTTTGCTGCTGCTGCTTTCACGTCAGAGCGCCAGCGCGCTGGCAACCGAGCAAGGCAAACAGGCCCTGGTTGAACAGATCAAACAGGTGCTGGCGCCACCGCTGGTAAAAGGTCAACCTGCGCAGGTAGTCAGTGACGTGCTGTTTACCGCCTTCATTTTGAGGTGACTTAATGGGCGATAGCATTCTCTCCCAGGCTGAGATTGACGCGCTGCTCAATGGCGACAGTGACAGTGCGGAAGTAGAGAACAGTTCCAAAGGGGCCGATGGCGATATCCGCCCCTATGATCCCAATACTCAGCGTCGCGTGGTGCGCGAGCGTCTGCAGGCGCTGGAGATCATCAATGAGCGTTTTGCCCGTCATTTCCGTATGGCGCTGTTCAACCTGTTGCGCCGCAGCCCGGATATCAGCGTTGGGGCAATCAAGATTCAGCCGTACCATGAGTTTGCCCGCAACCTGCCGGTGCCAACCAACCTGAACCTGATTCACCTGCAGCCGCTGCGGGGGACTGCGCTGGTGGTGTTCTCGCCGAGCCTGGTGTTTATCGCCGTGGATAACCTGTTTGGCGGCGACGGTCGTTTTCCGACCAAAGTGGAAGGCCGTGAGTTCACCCACACCGAGCAGCGCGTGATTCGCCGCATGCTCAAGCTGGCGCTGGAAGGCTACAGCGACGCATGGAAAGCCATTTATCCGCTGGAAGTGGAATACGTGCGTTCTGAAATGCAGGTGAAGTTCACCAACATCACCACCTCACCGAACGATATCGTGGTCAACACGCCGTTCCAGGTGGAGATTGGCAACCTGGTGGGTGAGTTCAATATCTGTATTCCGTTTTCGATGATTGAGCCGCTGCGCGAGCTGCTGGTCAATCCACCGCTGGAGAACTCGCGTCAGGAAGATAACCACTGGCGCGACAATCTGGTGAAACAGGTGCAGCACTCGGAGCTGGAGCTGATTGCCCACTTCGCTGAAACGTCGCTGCGTCTGTCACGTATTTTGCAACTGAAACCTGGTGACGTCCTGCCCATTGAGAAGCCGGACCGCATCATTGCCCACGTCGACGGCGTACCGGTACTGACGAGCCAGTATGGCACGCTCAACGGCCAGTATGCGCTGCGTGTAGAACATCTGATTAACCCGATTTTGAATTCGCTGAATGAGGAACAGCCCAATGAGTGACAGCAAAAAACCGTCCGATGATATCTCTGCGGACGATCTGTGGGCTGAAGCGATGAACGAGCAGGCGGCGACCAGCAGTGCGGCGGAGCCAGGCGATAACGTATTTAAGTCGCTTGAGGCCAGCGCCGCCAGCGGCTCGCTGCAGGACATCGATCTGATCATGGATATCCCGGTCAAACTGACCGTGGAACTGGGTCGTACCAAGATGACCATCAAAGAGCTGCTGCGCCTGACGCAGGGTTCGGTGGTGGCGCTTGATGGCCTGGCCGGCGAGCCGCTGGACATCCTGATCAACGGCTATCTGATCGCCCAGGGTGAAGTGGTAGTGGTGAACGACAAATATGGCGTGCGCATCACCGACATTATTACTCCGTCCGAACGTATGCGTCGTCTGAGCCGCTAATCATGTTAAAAAACGCGCAAACCGTTCAGCCCGCTCACGCCCAGCCGGTGGTATCCACCAGTTCGGTTGTTGGGCAAGTCAGTAGCGTGCTGGCGGTGATCGTGCTGCTGATTCTGGCCTGCGGCTGGCTGGCGAAACGCCTCGGCTTTGCGCCGAAAGCGGTGAGCGGTCAGGCGCTGAAAGTCAGCGCCAGCGTGCAGGTTGGCCGTCAGGAGCGGGTGGTGATTGTTGATACTGCCGATGCGCGTTTAGTGCTGGGCGTCACCGCTCAGCAGATCACCCATCTGCACTCGCTGCCGCCGCTGCCACCTGAAGCATCCCTGCCCGTCAGCGCAGCGCCGCAGGATTTTCGTCAGCTGTTTCAGAACCTGGTTAAACGTCCCGGAAAACCCCAATGATGCGTCGATTGCTCCCTCTTCTGCCGCTGCTGATGCTGCTGGCACCGGCTGCCCATGCGCAGCTGCCGGGTTTGATCAGCCAGCCGCTGGCCAATGGCGGCCAGAGCTGGTCGCTACCGGTGCAAACGCTGGTCTTCATTACCTCGCTGAGTTTTATTCCGGCGGTGTTGCTGATGATGACCAGTTTCACCCGCATCATTATTGTGTTTGGTTTGCTGCGTAACGCACTGGGCACGCCATCCGCGCCGCCGAATCAGGTGATGCTGGGTCTCGCGCTATTTCTGACCTTCTTTATCATGGCGCCGACCTTCGACAAGATTTACACCGATGCCTATCTGCCGTTCAGCCAGGACAAAATCAGCATGGACGTGGCGATCGACAAAGGTGCCCAGCCGCTGCGCGAATTCATGCTGCGCCAGACGCGCGAAGCCGACCTGGCCCTGTTCGCCCGTCTCGCCAACAGCGCGCCGATTCAGGGTCCGGAAGCGGTGCCGATGCGTATTTTGCTGCCCGCCTATGTCACCAGCGAGCTGAAAACCGCTTTCCAGATTGGTTTCACCGTCTTTATCCCGTTTCTGATCATCGACCTGGTGGTCGCCAGCGTACTGATGGCGCTGGGGATGATGATGGTGCCGCCGGCCACGATTTCGCTACCGTTTAAGCTGATGCTGTTCGTGCTGGTGGATGGCTGGCAGCTGCTGGTGGGATCGCTGGCGCAAAGTTTTTACTCCTGAGTGGCTTTCCGCCCTCACCTCTCTCTCGACAGGAGCGCAACATGACACCGGAATCGGTAATGGTAATGGGCCAGGAAGCGATGCGTATCGCCCTGATGATGGCCGCTCCGCTGCTGCTGGTGGCGATGGTGAGCGGTTTGCTGATCAGTATTCTGCAGGCGGCAACGCAGATTAACGAACAGACACTGTCGTTTATCCCGAAAATTCTTGCCGTGGCGGCCACTGCCGTGGTGGCCGGCCCGTGGATGCTCAACCTGATGCTGGACTACATCCGTACCCTGTTCAGCAACCTGCCTTACATCATCGGCTAATGGTCACCCTCGACAGCAGCCAGCTGGTGCACTGGGTGGCGCAATTCTTCTGGCCGATGGTGCGTTTGCTGGCGCTGTTTGCCAGCGCTCCGCTGCTGAATGAACGTTCGATCCCAAAACGGGTCAAAATTGGACTGGCGGTAGTCACCACCTGGATTCTGATGCCGCTGCTGCCGCCGGTCGAAGTGACGCTATTTACCCCGGCCGGTTTCTGGATGCTGGTGCAGCAGCTGCTGATTGGCGTGGGGATTGGTCTGACCATGCAGCTGGCTTTTTCTGCCGTGCGGCTGGCCGGTGAGATGATTGGTCTGCAGATGGGTCTCTCTTTTGCCACCCTGCTCGACCCGAACAGCCGGATCAACATGCCGCTGCTGGCCCGTTTTCTCGACATGCTGGCGATGTTGCTGTTCCTGACCTTCAACGGTCACCTGTGGTTGATCTCGTTACTGGTGGACAGTTTTCACACATTGCCGATTAACGATCAGCCACTCAACGCCAACGCCTTCATGGCGCTGACCAAAGCCGCCAGCTTAATTTTCCTTAATGGCATGATGTTAGCGCTACCCTTAATAATTCTGCTCCTCACGCTAAACCTGGCACTAGGTTTGTTAAACCGCGTTTCACCTCAGCTGTCGGTTTTCGCCATCGGCTTCCCAATCACCTTAACGGTAGGGATCCTGAGTCTGGGTATGATGATGCCGTTGCTTGCACCTTTCTGTGAACATCTGTTCGGTGAAGTCTTTGATTTACTCGCGCAGTTTGTATCAGAACTTTCCCCTGCCCGTTGATTAACGATACTGTTAACCTCCTTATACGATAGTTAAGTAATCAAAAACATTCTGTGCATTTTTCGAACCATATTTTTCAGAAATCAACTGAGGATATTCTGATAAATGCGCATTTATGGTGAAAATTATTCTTATTAAACGGCGCTTCGCGTATTTTAGTCAGACGATTCCTAAGCCGGTTAAGCCGGTGAATCGGTTGATAAAATGCTCAAAGGGCTGTTTTTAAACAAAAAAAATATTACAGCGATTTTTCTTGTCTAAATCCCTTTTTTCCGGCATTGTCAACACTCGCTGAAACGTCACACTTTCGCGATTCAAATGTTTTTAAGAATTGTCCTATCAGATTTGTCTGTGACTTGCGCGATAGTGACAGGGCTCTCAAAACAGAGCGAAAGAAACACATAAACCAAATTCCCGGCGATTCCCACTATCGCGGGGACAAGAGTGACGTGGAAGTAACACAATAAACTTCGCAGAACGGGTCAGGGACGAGTCAAGATGGCGCAGGAATGCATTACGCCAGTCTGCCGAGCAGAATAAAAAAGTGTCTTTGGAAATCTCTCTCGTACCGCAAACGCGTATTCATCGTTGATTTAAACGGATAACAAATTGGTGAGGGTCGCTATAATGCCAACGATTATTATGGATTCATGTAACTACACACGCCTGGGTTTGTCTGACTATATGTCGGCAAAAGGAGTCAAAAAGAAAAATATTACTTCCGTGTCTGACATCGAACAATTGCAACAACGGTGTGAGCAATTAAAACCGGGCGTAGTATTTATTAACGAAGAATGCTTTATTCATGAATCCGATTCAAGCGATCGCATTCGTTCTATTATCATGCAGCATCCGGATACGCTATTCTTTATTTTTATGGCGATCTCGAATATCCATTTTGAGGAATACCTCTACGTTCGTAAGAACCTGATTATTACGTCAAAATCGATAAAAACATCGACGCTGGACTCCCTGCTGGGCACCTACCTGCAAAAGAAACTCAATGCGTCACCGCGCATTTCTGCCGGGCTGGATATTCATCCACTGACATTGAGCCAGACTGAATCGAATATGCTGAAAATGTGGATGTCAGGTCATGACACCATTCAGATTTCGGATAAGATGCAAATCAAAGCGAAAACTGTTTCGTCACATAAAGGCAATATTAAACGCAAAATCAAAACGCACAATAAACAGGTTATTTATCATGTGGTGCGCCTGACAGATAATGTTACCTCGGGCATTTATGTCAACGTGCGATAATTTCACCTTACGATAATACGCTTTGTGGTCAAGGCCAGTCCCCGCGACTGGCCTTGATTATTTTTAAGCGTTTTGCGAGCGCGATCCCACTTCCCCGCTAAGCCTTTATCCCCTGCTGCCGATGCTTGTTTTCAGAACCCCTTACCACTATGAGAGCAAGGAAATGAAAACAGCATCGATAGATGAGCAACATAAGCTCAGCATCTGGCAAAACCTACGCCTGATGCCTCTGTTCAGCATGATCTTTGGTGGCATTCTGCTGCTTTTTGCCCTGTGCATTGGACTCGCCAGCTACTTTCTGATTCAGAGCAACAATTCCCTCAATGACGCCACCGATGAGATTCAGGTGCGCATGGGCATTTCTAACAGCTCAAACCATCTGCGAACCGCACGCCTGAACGTGCTGCAGTCGGGCGCGGCGGCGCGCATCGGTGAAATGGATGGCTATCGTGCCGATCTGGCGCGCACCGAAACGCGCATTAAGCAGGCGCGCGAGGGCTTCAAAATTTATATGGATCGCAAAATGAAGACGCCGGCTGACCTGGCGCTCGACGGTCCGCTCACCACCAGTTTCAACGCCTATATTGATAAAGGCCTGAAGCCGATGATCGAATCGGCGAAACAGGGCAGCTTTGAGGGGATTGTCGCGCAGGAGACCGATGTCACGCGCAAGCTGGATGATGCCTATAATGCCGTGCTGCTGAAGGCGATTAAGATCCGCACCGAACGTGCCGAAGCGATTAACGCCGAAGCGGCGCATCAGTCGCGCGTCGGTTTTATCGCGATGGCTACGGCTTTTGCCGCCGCGCTGCTGCTGGTGCTGCTCACCTTCGTATTCCTGCGCCGCGTGGTGATCAATCCGCTGCGCCTGTCGGTGGGTCGCATTGAGCGCATCGCACAGGGCGATCTCACCGCCCCCGAGCAGGCCTATGGTCGCAACGAAATTGGCAGCCTGCTGCACAACCTGCAGCTGATGCAGGCGTCGCTGGTGCGCACCGTTGGCACCGTCCGTGAAGGCGCGGTGGCGATTTATCAGGGCTCCAGCGAAATCTCCGCAGGTAATACCGATCTGTCATCACGCACCGAGCAGCAGGCTTCTGCGCTGGAGCAGACTGCCGCCAGCATGGAGCAGCTCACCGCCACGGTGAAGCAGAACGCCGAAAACGCCCATCACGCCAGCCAGCTGGCCGCCGATGCGTCTGGCAAAGCGCGCAGCGGTGGTGAACTGGTGAGCGGCGTGGTGAAAACCATGAATAACATCTCCGGCAGCTCGAAGAAAATTGCCGAGATTACCAATGTTATTAACAGTATCGCCTTCCAGACCAATATCCTGGCGCTGAACGCCGCGGTAGAAGCCGCGCGCGCCGGGGAACAGGGCCGTGGCTTCGCCGTGGTCGCCAGTGAAGTGCGCAATCTGGCGCAGCGCAGTGCGCAGGCGGCGAAAGAGATTGAGTCGCTGATTGCCGAGTCGGTGGATTTGATCAGTAACGGCTCGCATCAGGTCGGTGAAGCCGGCAGCACCATGGGCGAGATTGTCGAAGCGGTGCGCCGCGTTACCGACATTATGGCCGAGATTGCGGCAGCGTCTGATGAGCAGAGCCGTGGTATTCAGCAGGTCAGCCTGGCGGTGACCGAGATGGATAACGTGACGCAGCAGAACGCTTCGCTGGTGGAGGAAGCCTCTTCAGCCGCGGCTTCGCTGGAAGATCAGGCCGGTAAACTGACGCAGGCGGTGGCGGTGTTCCGCCTGAATGATGCGCCGGCCTCATTGGTGACTGCTGCGCCACAGCCAGCGCTGAAAGCGCCTGCGCTCGCTCCACGTCCGACGCTGGCTGCAGCAGGCAATGATAACTGGGAGACGTTTTAAGAGGAGTGAGCTGGGGTGCGGTATTTTTCCCTCACCCCATCCCTCTCCCGCGTGTACAGTCCGGGGACATGGCAGACAGGTGTTCGGGGACATAGTGAACACTTTTTAACATCCTTTACCCATGGTGATCGACTTTTTCTTCAGGTCGATCACCCCCACTTTTGTGCTGTACCACCACA